>NZ_BAABLM010000001.1:0-1061893 GCF_039544345.1 Frondihabitans cladoniiphilus | reverse complement strand
TTGCCGCTGATGCTGGGCTCCAAGGCCGAGTAGTCGTACGGAAGTTCGGGAAGGGTGTATTCAGCCATTGTCGCTCTCCTCGCTGACGCGGACCGGGATGATCGGAAGGGCACCACCTCGGGGGGACATGGTCAGTGTAGTGACGGCACAGCGGACTGGGATCGTTCACTTCATCAACGCTCAGGGAACGTCGGTGCCGGAGGTACCGTATTGCGGACGCGAGCCTTTGTTGTGGACCGGTCCGAGCATCCCCCGCTCTCGAAGCCCGCTCTCGAAGCCCGCTCTCGATGCCCACTAACGAACCCGGCTCGAGGGGCCCCGGTCGAGGGCGTGTCAGTCGAGGTCGAGGTCCGCCGGGAGACTGGCCTCGGTGCCGGGGACGCCGAGGTCGGCGGCCTTCTTGTCGGCCATGGCGAGAAGACGGCGGATGCGGCCGGCGACCGCGTCCTTGGTCATCGGCGGGTCGGCGTGGTGGCCGAGTTCGTCGAGGCTGGCGTCGCGGTGCGCGAGACGGAGCTCGCCGGCGTAGCGGAGGTGTTCGGGGATGTCGTCGCCGAGGAGCTCCATGGCGCGGTCCACCCGGGCGCAGGCGGCGACCGCGGCCTGGGCCGAGCGGCGCAGGTTGGCGTCGTCGAAGTTGACCAGGCGGTTGGCGGTCGCGCGGACCTCGCGCCGCTGCCGCATCTCCTCCCAGTCGGTGACGCTCTTCACGGCACCCATCTGCTTGAGCATGGCGCTGATGGCCTCGCCGTCGCGGATGACGACGCGGTGGATGCCGCGCACCTCGCGGGCCTTGGCCGGGATGCCGAGACGCCCGGCGGCGCCGACGAGCGCCATGGCGGCCTCGTTGCCCGGGCAGACGACTTCGAGGGCCGCTGAGCGACCGGGATCGGTGAGCGTGCCCTGGGCGAGGAAGGCGCCGCGCCAGATCGCGGCGAGGTCATCGCGGGAACCCGTGGTGAGACGGTTGGGGAGGCCGCGGACCGGTCGACGCCGTGCGTCCATGAGCCCCGTCTGACGCGCCAGGGTCTCGCCGGCCTCGTGGATGCGGACGAGGTAGTGGTTCGTGCGGCGGAGGCCGGTCGCAGCGATCGCCGAGACGTCGCTGCGGGCGCCGTAGAGCTCGGCCAGGTCTTTGCGGACGCGCCGCGCGAGGACGGCGCTGTCGAGCTCGGCCTCGACGGCGATGCGACCCGAGATGACGTGCAGGCCCCCGGCGAAGCGGAGGATCGTGGCGACCTCGGCGGCCCGGACGGTGGTCTTGGCCACTTCGACGTGGGCTAGTTCTTCTTTGACGTCGGCAGTCTGGGCCAAGACAGTTCCTTTGCGGGTTGAAAACGGTGGAGCGCGGGCTGGTCGGGCGCGCTGTTCAGACGCGCGATCGGCGAAGCGTCACAGCGGGACTCTCGTAAGTCACTCTCGACCGAGGTCGCGATGTTTGACGCTGACGGCCACCCCCGGGAGTCCACGGAGGTGAGCGGCCAATTCGCCGACGAGAGTCACCGAGCGGTGCTTTCCTCCCGTGCAGCCAATGGCGATCGTAGCGTGTCTCTTGTTCTCGCGCTGATAGCCGGCCATCACCGGCTCGAGGGCTGCGCCGAACGCGTCGATGAACTGACGGGCCCCGTTCTGGGCCATCACGTACTCGCTGACGGGGGTGTCGAGACCGTTCTGTGCCCGCAGTTCGGGCACCCAGAACGGGTTCGGCAGGAAGCGCGCGTCGCCCACCATGTCGGCGTCGGCCGGAAGACCGTACTTGAAGCCGAAGCTCAACACCGTGACCTGAACGCCCGCGGTCGAGGGGGCGGAGAACTTCTCGGTGATTGTCGAGGCGAGCTGGTGGATGTTCAGCTCGGACGTGTCGATGATGATGTCGCTGGTCTCGCGCAGCTCTTCCATCCGGCTCCGCTCGACCAGGATGCCGTCGAGAAGCGTGCCCGAGCCCTGCAGCGGATGCGGGCGGCGGACCTGCTCGAACCGTCGCACGAGCGCGGCGTCGGTGGCATCGAGGAAGAGCACGCGGACCTTCGTCGGCATGGACTCTTGAAGGGCGCGGACGGCCTCCTGAGCCTCGGAGAAGAGCCTCCCGCCTCGCACGTCGACGACGGCCGCGATCTTCGGCAGCGAGTCGCCCGCACGTTCGGCCAGGTCGATCAGAGGCCGGAGCATCTGCGCCGGGAGGTTGTCGACCACGTACCAGCCGAGGTCTTCGAGGGCGTTGCCGACCGTCGACCTTCCGGCCCCCGACATGCCCGTGACGATCAGGACGTCTTGCTGTTCGACTACGTCGTTCACGGCCGTCGCCCTCTGCTGTTGGTCATCTGCCCCTGCTCCTCGGCGCAACCGATCCTACTCGGCAGCCGACACGCCCGACGAGAGCGTGGGATGCACGGCCTCGGTCACGACGTCGGCCTCGGCTTCCGCCGCGGCTCCGGCTTCGGGTGCCGTTCCGAGCGTCTCCGTGATGCTGCGGGCCAGGGTCGGACCGATGCCCTTCACTTCGGCGATCTCGGCGGCGGTGGCCTTCTTGAGGCGGGTCACCGAGCCGAAGTGCTTGAGGAGCTCGTTCGTGCGGCTCTTGCCCAGCCCCGGGATGTCGGCGAGCTGAGTGGCGATGTCCCGCTTGCGCTTCTGCCGCTGGAACGTGATCGCGAACCGGTGGGCCTCGTCGCGGATCCGCTGGATCAGGAAGAGGGCGTCGGAGTTGCGCGGAAGGATGACCGGGAAGTCGTCGTCGGGGAGCCAGATCTCCTCGAGGCGCTTGGCGATGCCGCAGAGTTGGATGCCCGTCACGCCGAGGTCGTCCATGGCGCGCTGGGCCGCCGCGACCTGGGGCTGACCGCCGTCGACGATCAGGAGGTTGGGTCGGTAGGCGAAGCGCTTGCGCTGCTCCCCCACCTCCTCGACCGGGGCGAGCTCGTCGTCGAGGCGAGCGAGACGACGGGTCAGCGTCTGGTAGATCGACTCGGTGTCGTCGGTCGAGGCCGGGATGCTGAAGCGGCGGTACTGGTCTTTGCGTGGCAGGCCGTCTTCGAAGACGACCATGGAGGCGACGATGTTGGTGCCCTGGAGGTGCGAGACGTCGTAGCACTCCATGCGGAGGGGAGCCTCGCCCATGCCCAGCGCCTCCTGGATGTCGGCCAGGGCCGTCGAGCGAGTGGCGAAGTCGGCGCTGCGACGGGTCTTGTAGAGCATCAGCGACTGCGAGGCGTTCAGCGTGGCGGTCTGCATGAGATTGGCCTTGTCGCCGCGCTGAGGCGTGTGCAGCTGCACCCGCCCTCGCACGCGGCCGTCCGTGCTTCCGGACGACCGGACGTCGGAGAGCCAGGTCTCGAGGGCGTCGGCGTCGTCGGGCAGCGTGGGGACGACGATCTCTCGCGGCAGTTCGCCCCCGGCGGCGTAGACGTCTTGGATGGCCTGCTCGACGATGTCCCCCGTGGAGATGTCGATCTCCTTGTCGAGGACCCAGCCGCGGGCGCCTCGAACGCGTCCGCCTCGCACCGTGAAAAGTTGCACGGCTGCGGCCAGCTCGTCTTCGACGACGGCGAACAGGTCGAGGTCGACCGAGTCGCGCAGCACCACGGCCGACTTCTCCAGCACCGCCTCGAGAGCGCCGACCTGGTCGCGGTATTTGGCCGCGTCTTCATAGCGGAACTCGTCCGCGGCGACCTTCATCAGCTTCTGACGCTCGGCGATGACCTTGCGGTCGTAGCTGGCCATGAACCGGACGAATTCGTCGACGATCTTGCGGTGTTCCTCGACGGTGACCTTGCCGGAGCACGGCCCGCCGCAGCGCCCGATCTGCCCAGGGAAGCAGGGCTTGCCCGTCTGCATCGCCTTCTTGTAGCTGGAGTCGGAGCAGGTGCGGATCGGGAAGACCTTGATCATCAGGTCTATGGTGTCGTGGACCGCCCAGATCTTCGGGTACGGGCCGAAGTACTTCGCGCCCCGGATCTTCGTGTTGCGCGAGACCATGACGCGGGGTGCCTCGTCGGCGAGCGTGATCGCCATGAAGGGGTAGGTCTTGTCGTCGCGGAACTTGACGTTGAACGGCGGGTCGAATTCTTTGATCCACGTGTATTCGAGTTGCAGGGCCTCGATGTCGGTGCCGACGACCGTCCACTCGACGCTGCGCGCCGTGAGGACCATCCGGCGCGTGCGCTCGTGCAGCGACGGAAGCGGGGCGAAGTAGTTGCTCAGCCGTTGTCGGAGGTTTTTGGCCTTGCCGACGTAGAGCACCCGACCGCGCTCGTCGCGCCAGCGGTACACGCCGGGGTCGGTCGGGATGTCGCCCGCCTTGGGGCGCCAGGAAACGGTGTTGCTCATGGACCGCTACCTGGTCAGGGCTCGGGCCGTGGACTTCTTCGCGGCCGCCTTCTTCTTCGTCGGGCTCGCGGGAACCGCCTGAGCGCCTCGGGGTGCCGAGGGGCGCTTCTGAGCAGGCTTCTGCGCGAGGATCTCGGCGAGGAACAGGCCGGTGTGGCTCTCCGGCACGGTTGCGAGGTGTTCGGGGGTGCCGGTCGCGAGGACCTGCCCTCCCCCGGCACCGCCCTCGGGGCCCATGTCGATCAGCCAGTCGGCCGACTTGATGACGTCGAGGTTGTGCTCGATGACGATGACCGTGTTGCCCTTGTCGACGAGCCCGTTCAGCACCAGGAGGAGCTTGCGGACGTCTTCGAAGTGGAGGCCGGTGGTCGGTTCGTCGAGAACGTAGACGCTCCGGCCGTTCGAGCGCTTCTGCAGCTCGGTGGCGAGCTTGACGCGCTGGGCCTCGCCACCGGAGAGCGTGGTCGCGCTCTGCCCGAGACGGACGTAGCCCAGACCGACCTCGACCAGGGTGGTCATGAACCGGGAGATGGCGCTGATCGGCGCGAAGAACTCGGCCGCTTCGCTGATCGGCATCTCGAGCACCTCGGAGATGTTCTTGCCCTTGTAGTGCACCTGCAGGGTGTCGCGGTTGTAGCGTGCCCCGCCGCAGACCTCACAGGCGACGTAGACGTCGGGGAGGAAGTTCATCTCGATCTTGATCGTGCCGTCGCCGGCGCAGTTCTCGCAGCGACCGCCCTTGACGTTGAAGCTGAAGCGGCCGGGCAGGTACCCCCGGGCCTTCGCCTCGACGGTTTCGGCGAAGAGATTGCGGATCTTGTCGAAGACGCCGGTGTAGGTGGCCGGGTTCGAGCGCGGGGTGCGCCCGATCGGCGCCTGGTCGACGTGCACGACCTTGTCGAGGTTCTCGAGCCCGGTCACGCGCGTGTGCTTGCCGGGGATCTGGCGAGCACCGTTGAGAGTGTTGGCCATGACCTTGTAGAGGATGTCGTTGACGAGGCTCGACTTGCCCGACCCGCTGACGCCCGTCACGGCGACGAAGGCGCCGAGCGGGAAGTCGACCGTGACGTTGTCGAGATTGTTGGCTCGGGCGCCGACGACCGTGATCTTCCGGCTGAGGTCGATCGGGCGCCGTTCGGCCGGCGTCTCGATCGACCGACGACCAGCGAGATAGTCGCCCGTGTAGGACTCGGTGTTGGCGAGCAGCGCCTCGTAGCCCCCGGAGTGCACGACCCGGCCGCCGTTGACGCCGGCGCCGGGGCCGATGTCGACGATCCAGTCGGCGGTGCGGATGGTGTCCTCGTCGTGCTCGACGACGATGAGCGTGTTGCCGAGGTTCTTCAGCTTGACCAGGGTGTCGATCAAGCGTCGGTTGTCGCGCTGGTGAAGACCGATGGACGGCTCGTCGAGCACGTACAGGACACCGGTGAGGCCGGAACCGATCTGGGTCGCGAGGCGGATGCGCTGGGCCTCGCCGCCCGAGAGCGAGCCCGCGGATCGCGACAGGGACAGGTACGTGAGCCCGACCTCGAGAAGGAATTCGAGCCGGACGCGGATCTCGCGGAGCACCTGCGCGGCGATCCGCGCTTCGCGCTCGGTGAGCTCGACGTCGTTCATGAAGTCGAAGGCCTTCGCGAGGCTCAGTTCGGAGACATCGGCGATGCTGTTGCCGTGGATCATCACGGCGAGCACCTCGGGCTTGAGACGCTTGCCCTTGCAGACGACGCAGGGGATTTCGCGCAGATAGCTGGAGTAGCGCTGACGCTGCGTGTCGGTCTCCGCCTCGGCGTACTTGCGTTCGATGTACGGCATCACGCCTTCGAAGCCGGTGGAGTACTTCATCTCGCGGCCGAAGCGGTTCTTGTAGCGGACGGTGACCTCGAAGTCGTTGCCCTCGAGCACCGCCTTCCGGACCTCCGGCGAGAGGTCGCGCCACGGGGTCTTGAGCTTGAAGCCGAGGTCGCCGGCCAGACCTTCGAGAAGCTTCTGGAAGTAGTTGTAGAGGCCCTTACCGGAGTTGGTCCACGGGAGGATCACGCCGTCGGCGAGGCTCAGCTCGTCGTCGCCGAGAAGGAGGTCGCTGTCGACGCTCATCTTGGTGCCGAGGCCCGAGCACTCGGGGCAGGCGCCGAACGGAGCGTTGAACGAGAACGTGCGAGGTTCGATCTCGGTGAGCTGGAGCGGGTGCCCGTTGGGGCAGGAGAGCTTCTCGGAGAACGTGCGGAACGCGGCGGGCCCGGTCTCGTCGACGAAGTTGATGGTGACGAGGCCGTCCGTCAGGCGGAGAGCGGTCTCGAGCGAGTCGGTGAGGCGCGACAGGATGTCGTCGGAGGCGACCAGCCGGTCGATGACCACCGAGATGTCGTGTTTGATCTGCTTCTTGAGCAGCGGCGGCGAACTCAGCTGGATCATCTCGCCGTCGACGATGGCACGCGAATAGCCGGACGCGGCGAGCTCCTTGAAGAGGTCGACGAACTCGCCCTTCTTCTGGGACACCACGGGGCTCAGCACCTGGTAGCGACGACCGGTCTCGAGCTCCATGAGCTGGTCGGCGATCTGCTGGACCGTCTGCTTCATGATCTTCTCGCCGCAGACGGGGCAGTGAGGCACGCCGATGCGCGCCCAGAGCAGACGCATGTAGTCGTAGATCTCGGTGATCGTGCCCACCGTGGACCGCGGGTTGCGGTTCGTCGACTTCTGGTCGATCGAGACGGCCGGGCTCAGGCCCTCGATGAAGTCCACGTCGGGTCGATCCACCTGGCCCAGGAACTGACGGGCATAGGCCGAGAGGGACTCGACGTATCGACGCTGCCCCTCGGCGAAGATCGTGTCGAAGGCCAGCGACGACTTGCCGGAGCCGCTCAGGCCGGTGAAGACGACGAGGGAATCGCGCGGGATCTCGATGTCGACGTTCTGGAGATTGTGCACGCGGGCACCTCGAACGCTGAGCTTCGAAAGGGAGTTGACGGGTGAAATCGACACTCTGTCCATTCTACGGAGAGCAGGACATCGGGATGGGCGACGTCGGTGGGCAAGGAGGCGACCGCCTAGCGGCGGGCCGGGCTGGATTCGATCACGGGTTGGACGCGAGTCAGACGACTGGAGAGGTTCCAGAGGCGGGCAGCGGTCTTGGTGGCACGGGCGTGTTTCTTGGCCTTCACGAGGGCGGGCGCACCGGTCAACTGGAACCAGCCGTCAGGGCCCCAGTATTCCCCGCTCTGTACCTCGGGGGCCGTCGCCGCATAGCTGAGAGGCCTGGCGCCCTGGTCTTTTCCTTGGGAGAAGGTGCGGAGGAAGCCCACGGCGGGCGCCGGCAGCCAGCGACGTCGGACGATGCCGGGCCGCTTCTCGGTCAGGTTCTCGAGAGCGAATCCGGGGTGAGCGACGATGCTTCGGACTCGGGAGCCGCTGGCACGGAGCCGCCGGTCGAGTTCGAAGCCGAAGCTCATCACCGCCAGCTTCGACCTCGAGTACGCGCGATAACTGTGATACCCCGAGACCAGCATCGGATCGTCGAGATCGAGGCGCGCCCAGCGATGGCTGATGCTGCCGAGATGGACGATCCGGCCGGCTTCGGACTCGGTAAGGGCCGGTAGCAGATGCGAGATCAGGGCGAAATGGCCCAGGTGGTTCGTGCCGAACTGCAACTCGAAACCGTCTCGGGTCTTCTGACGCTTGCGGGATCCGACGACCCCGGCGTTCGCCACCAGCCCGTCGACAGGACCGCCCGCAACGATCGCGGCCGAGGCCTCTTCGAGGGAGGAGAGGTCGGCCAGGTCGGCGACGACGATCTCGAGGTCGGCGTTCGGCACACGGGTGCGGATGCTGTCGGCGGCCCGCTCGGCGCGACCGAGGTCGCGACAGGCGAGCACCACACGGATGCCCATGGCAGCGAGCTGTTCGGAGACGAAGTAGCCGAGGCCGGCGTTTGCTCCGGTGACGACGATTCGCTTGCGGGGCGCTCCACCACCGGCACCGCTCGACGTGGTCGGGGTCGCGTCAACGGACATGGCCGGCCGCCTCCATTCCGCGGAGGTCTTTCTTCAACTCGGCCACTTCATCGCGCAAGCGACCGGCGAGCTCGAACTTGAGCTCGGCAGCGGCTTGGAGCATCTGCTCGTTGAGGTCGGCGATGATCGACTCGATTCCGCCAGCGGCCGAGGCGGCCTTGCCCTCACGACGCAGGTTCGGCGTGGGGGCCCGCTTCGAGCCCTGGCGGCCCGCCAAGAGCTCGGCCGTGTCGGCGCCCTCGCGAGCGAGGATCTCGGTGATGTCGGCGATCTTCTTACGAAGCGGCGTCGGATCGATGCCGTGCTCGAGGTTGTAGGCGACCTGCTTCTCGCGACGGCGATCGGTCTCGTCAAGAGCCTGCTTCATGGAGTCGGTCATCTTGTCGGCGTACATGATGACCTGGCCGGAGACGTTGCGCGCCGCACGACCGATGGTCTGGATGAGCGACGTCGAGGACCGCAGGAAGCCCTCCTTGTCGGCGTCGAGGATGGCCACGAGCGACACTTCGGGGAGGTCTAGGCCCTCTCGCAGAAGGTTGATGCCCACCAGGACGTCGTAGACGCCTTGGCGGAGTTCGGTGAGGAGTTCGACTCGGCGCAGGGTGTCGACGTCGGAGTGGAGATAGCGCACCCGGACGCCGGCCTCGGTGAGGAAGTCGGTGAGCTCTTCGGCCATCTTCTTGGTCAGGGTCGTGACGAGGACCCGCTCGTTGCGATCGACCCGCAGGTTGATCTCTTCGAGGAGGTCGTCGATCTGGCCTTCGGACGGCTTGACCACGATCTCGGGGTCGATGAGGCCGGTCGGACGGATGACCTGCTCGACCACGCTGTCGGTGACGCCCAGTTCGTACCGCCCCGGCGTGGCCGAGAGGTAGACCTTCTGGCCGACTCGACCGAGGAACTCCTCCCACTTGAGTGGCCGGTTGTCGAGGGCGCTCGGGAGGCGGAACCCGTGGTCGACGAGTGTGCGCTTGCGCGAGGCGTCGCCCTCGTACATCGCGCCGATCTGCGGCACGGTGACGTGCGATTCGTCGATCACGACGAGGAAGTCGTCGGGGAAGTAGTCGAGGAGGCAGTGAGGCGCCTCACCCGGACTGCGACCGTCGATGTGGGCGGAGTAGTTCTCGATGCCGTTGCAGAAGCCGATCTGCTCCATCATCTCGAGGTCGAAGGTGGTGCGCATGCGGAGTCGCTGGGACTCGAGCAGCTTGCCCTGCTTGTCGAGCTCGTCGAGACGCCCTGCCAGCTCCTCTTTGATGGTGCCGATGGCACGGTGCATGACGTCGGTGCCTGCGACGTAGTGCGAACCGGGGAAGACCGAAACGGCATCGACCTGGCGGACGACGTCGCCGGTGAGCGGGTGAAGGAAGTAGAGGGCCTCGATCTCGTCGCCGAACATCTCGATGCGGATGGCCAACTCTTCGTACATCGGGATGATCTCGATGGTGTCGCCACGCACGCGGAAGTTGCCCCGCGAGAAGTCGATGTCGTTGCGCTGGTACTGCATGGCCACGAAGCGCCGGACCAGCTGGTCGCGCGGGATCTGCATGCCGACCTGGAGGGCGATCATCGCCTCCATGTAACCCTCCGGGGTGCCCAGGCCGTAGATGCACGAGACCGTGGACACCACGATGACGTCGCGTCGACTGAGCAGCGAGTTGGTCGTCGAGTGCCGAAGACGCTCGACCTCGGCGTTGATCGAGCTGTCTTTCTCGATGAAGGTGTCGGTCTGGGGGACGTACGCCTCGGGCTGGTAGTAGTCGTAGTAGGACACGAAGTACTCGACGGCGTTGTTCGGGAAGAGCTCTCGGAACTCGTTGGCGAGCTGAGCCGCGAGGGTCTTGTTGTGCGCCAGGACGAGCGTCGGGCGGTTCACTGCCTCGACGAGCCACGCCGTGGTGGCCGACTTGCCCGTACCGGTCGCGCCCAGCAGGACGACGTCGGTCTCACCGGCGTTGATACGGCCGGCGAGTTCAGCGATCGCAGCGGGCTGGTCGCCACTGGGCTGGTACTCGCTGACCACTTCGAAGGGGCGGACGCTGCGAGTCGGTTCCATAGAACAAGTCTACGAGCGACCACCGACACTGGTCCGGTCGGGGGCGTCGACCGGAGCCGCTAGGAGCGAACATCCCCCTCTTCGAGCCGGACCGCCGGTGGTCTCAGGCGTGCTGGGCCATCAGGTTGGTGACTCGGGCTGCGGGCGTGCGGCACGGACCCTTCCGTGCGGCACAGACCCTCGCGTGCGGCACAGAACCGCGCCGCGGACTAGAGCCCTCGCCGCTTCCGAGGCGCGGCAGTGGATTGGCGGCGCCGATGCGGCACGGGGCTTCCGGGACGGCGGTCGAAGACGACGCGGCGGACGATCAGCAGCCGTCCCTGCAGATGGGTTCGGGACTCAGCGTGGGACACGAGACCTCCTGGCTGACGGCAGAACTCGACAGCTCCATCAAGCCAGGGGGTCCTCCTGTGTCACAAGCCCAGAAGTGCCACCACCGTCACGGCCGAGTACACCTAGGTGTGGGAGCGGGCCCGGAGGCTCAGGTCGTCGTAGAGGCGGTCCGTCTGCGCCAGGGTCGATTCGAGGCTGCCCGACGAGTCGACGATGGCGTCGGCGACAGCGGCTCTCTGGGCGTCGGTCGCCTGCGAGTCGATCCTCCGCTCGGCCTCCTGCGCGTCCATCCCACGGAGGGCGGTGAGACGCTCGAGTCGGATCTCGCGGGGCGCCTGCACGACGACGACGAAGTCGAACTCCCCCACCCCGCGGGCTTCGACGAGGAGGGGGACGTCGTAGACCACCAGGCGGCCAGGATCCTCGGAGACGGCCTCGCGCATCCGACGCTGGGAGAGCTCTTGGACGGCGGGATGCGTGATTGCCTCGAGGTCTTTGCGGGCTGCGGGGTCGGAGAAGACGAGGGCACCGAGGGCGGGCCTGTCGAGACTGCCGTCGGAGCGGAGGATGCCCGTGCCGAAGCGCTCGGCGATGGCGGCGAGACCCGGCGTGCCGGGCTCGACCACCTCGCGGGCGAGTCGATCGGCGTCGATGACCGCCGCACCCCGTTCGGCGAAGCGCCCGGCCACCACTGTCTTGCCGGCCGCGATCCCGCCGGTCAACCCTGTCACGAACACTCCCCCACCCTAGCTGCGCAGCCTCGCTGTGTTGCCGCGCCGGACTGTATGAGCCGTGAACGTCGGAACGGCGGCCCACCCGAAGGGTGAGCCGCCGTTCCTCTTAACGCTGGTGCGACTAGCTGTTGTTGGACAGCTTCTCGCGAAGAGCAGCGAGCGACTCGTCGTCGGCGAGGGTGCCGGCGCCCGAGGCGGACTCGTTGGAGAACGACGAACCGGAGGGAACGTCGAACGTGGTGGGCTCTTCGATGAGAGAAGCAGCGACCTGCTTCTTGTGGGCTTCCCAGCGAGCCTGGGCGGCAGCGTAGTCCTGCTCCCACTTCTCGCGCTGGGACTCGAAGCCCTCGCGCCACTCGTTGGTCTCCGGGTCGAAGCCCTCGGGGTACTTGTAGTTGCCCTGGTCGTCGTACTCGGTGAGCATGCCGTAGAGCGCCGGGTCGAACTCGGTGCCCTCGGGGTCGACACCCTCGTTGGCCTGCTTGAGGCTCAGCGAGATGCGGCGACGCTCGAGGTCGATGTCGATGACCTTGACGAACACCTCGTCGCCGACCGACACGACCTGCTCGGCGAGCTCGACGTGCTTGGCGGACAGCTCGGAGATGTGGACGAGGCCTTCGATGCCGTCGGCGACGCGAACGAACGCACCGAACGGGACCAGCTTCGTGACCTTGCCGGGAGCGACCTGGCCGATGGCGTGCGTCCGCGCGAACACCTGCCACGGGTCTTCCTGAGTGGCCTTGAGGGAGAGCGACACGCGCTCGCGCTCGAGGTCGACCTCGAGGATCTCGACGGTGACCTCCTGGCCCACCTCGACTACCTCGGAGGCGTGCTCGATGTGCTTCCAGGAGAGCTCGGAGACGTGGACGAGACCGTCGACGCCGCCCAGGTCGACGAACGCACCGAAGTTGACGATCGACGACACGATGCCCTTGCGGACCTGGCCCTTGTGGAGGTTGTTGAGGAACGACGTGCGGCTCTCGGACTGCGTCTGCTCGAGGAGAGCGCGACGCGAGAGGACGACGTTGTTGCGGTTCTTGTCGAGCTCGAGGATCTTGGCCTCGATCTCCTGCCCCAGGTAGGGCGTGAGGTCGCGGACACGACGCAGCTCGATGAGCGACGCGGGGAGGAAGCCGCGGAGCCCGATGTCGACGATGAGGCCGCCCTTGACGACCTCGATGACGGTGCCAGTGACGACGCCGTCGGCGTCCTTGATCTTCTCGACGTCGCCCCACGCACGCTCGTACTGAGCACGCTTCTTGGAGAGGATCAGGCGGCCTTCTTTGTCTTCCTTCTGGAGGACGAGGGCTTCGACCGTGTCGCCGACGTTGACGACCTCACTGGGGTCGACGTCGTGCTTGATCGAGAGTTCGCGCGAGGGGATGACGCCCTCGGTCTTGTATCCGACGTCGAGGAGGACCTCGTCGCGGTCGATCTTGACGACGGTGCCCTCGATGAGGTCTCCGTCGTTGAAGAACTTGAGAGTCTTTTCGACCGCGGCAAGGAAGTCTTCAGCAGATCCGATGTCGTTGACGGCGACCTGCTTGGGTGCCTTGGTCGTTACGGTTGTCATGTAGTGGTTGCTCCAGCTGGGCATTTCTCGGGCCGGGATCCGGCCGGACGGGCTCACGATGCATCGCAAGATGTCCGGGTGTTGGGGGATCGCAGCGTACGGATGATTCGACGCAGATTGCGCCAACCGAGTCTAACGGTATGGGCCTGTCACCGACAACCCGTGGCGCTTGTCGTCGCCGTCCTGAAACGACCGACGAGGGGGATGCGCTCGCTCAGGCCAGCAGGGCGCGTCGGAGGGTGTCGAGGCCGACGCCGCCGAGAGTTAGAGCCTCGCTGTGGAAGCGCTTCACGTCGAAGGAGTCGCCCTCGCGCTCGGCGCGTTCGGCCCGCAGTTCCTCCCAGATGCGCTGGCCGACCTTGTACGAGGGGGCCTGGCCGGGCCAGCCGAGGTAGCGGTCGACCTCGAAGCGGACGAACCCCTCCTCCATGTTGACGTTGTTCTTCATGAAGGCGAAGGCGTTCTCGGCGTTCCAGGTACCGCCGGCGGGCACGCCCGGGGTGCCGGGGAACGGCTTGCCGAGGTGGACGCCGATGTCGAGGACGACTCGCGCAGCACGCATGCGCTGCCCGTCGAGCATGCCGAGCCGATCGCCCGGGTCGGAGAGGTAACCGAGCTCCTCCATGAGACGCTCGGCGTAGAGGGCCCAGCCTTCGGCATGACCCGAGGTGCCGGCCAGAGCACGGCGGTACGTGTTGAGCGTCGCCCGGTTGTACACCGCGAGACCGAGCTGGAGGTGGTGGCCCGGAACGCCCTCGTGATAGACGGTGGTCGTTTCGCGCCAGGTGTTGAAGCGCGTGACGCCGACGGGGACGGACCACCACATTCGACCCGGTCGGGAGAAGTCGTCGCTCGGGGCCGAGTAGTAGATGCCGCCCTCTTGCGTCGGAGCGATGCGGCATTCGAGGGTGCGGATGACTTCGGGGATGTCGAAGTGTGTGCGGCCGAGTTCGTCGACGGCCTGGTCGCTCTTGGACTGCATCCAGCGCTGGAGGGCGTCGGTGCCGTCGAGCTGCCGGGCGGGGTCGCCGTCGAGCACCTCGATCGCGCGCGCCACGCTGGCGCCCGGCTCGATGAGGTCGGCCACGGCCTCCTGCTCGGCGGTCATGCGAGCGAGCTCTTCGAGGCCCCACTCGTACGTCTCGTCGAGGTCGACGGTGGCGCCGAGGAACCGCCGGGAATGCAGGGCGTAGGCCTCGCGACCCACACCGTCGGCTTCGGCGGCGACGGGAAGCAGCTCGTCGCGCAAGAAGGCGCCCAGCCAGGAATAGGCGGCGCGGGCGCTGTCGGCGTTCGCGCGGAGTTCGGCCAGCACCGCCCCGGAAAGCTCGGCCCCCTCGGGATTCTCGACGAGCCCGGCGAAGAAACCGTCCTCGGCGGCTTGACGATCGGCCTGCTCCGCAACGGCCCGGACCTGGTGTTTCGCAGGGACGACCCCCTCACGGATGCCGAGACGCAGGGTCTCCACGTAGCCCTCGAGCGCCCCGCGGAGGTTGCCCAGACGCGACGAGATGTCGCGCCAGGCGTCGACGCTGTCGGTCGGCATGAGGTCGATGATGTCGCGCAACTGCTGCGGCGGTGACTCGATGACGTTGAGGTCGCGCAGCTGCAGCTTGAGGGAGTCGGACTCGAGGTCGAGAGCGAGCGTGGACTCGAGATCGTCTTTGGTGACGACGTCGACGGCATCGACGGCCTCGATCGCGCGCAATTCGGCGAGCGTGGCTGTCGCGGCTGCGATGTAGGCGGCATGGCCGGCCGGCGACAGGTCGGCGTACTCGCCGGTCCGGCCCGGGCGGCCCAACCACGTCGCGGTGGCCGGGTCGAGGTCGACCAGGGTGTCGACCCAGCGTTCGGCGATGGCGTCGATGGCGGTCGGGGTGCGGGAGGCTTCGGTGGTGGAACTCATGCAACGACCCTAGCGAGCGTGGGATGCCCGGGCTGGATGTCGGCCCGAGGCTGTGGAGAACTCCCCCCGAACTCCGCCGCCTGTGCACAGGATCAGAAGTCGATGCTGCGCCCCTCCTGGATCGCCTCCACCACCCGCGTCACGGCCGGGTCGCCCAGGAAGAGCTGGAAGGGGATGACGGGGGTGTCGTCGCCGACGACGTCGCGAGCCCTGGCTGCGAGATTGTTCTGGGTGATCACCACGTCGGCGTCCGACGGGATGTCGACGACGGCCGAGTGTTCCACCGAGACGCCCGCCTTCTTGAGTTGCTTCTTGAGCGTGGCGGCGAGCATGAGGCTCGACCCCATGCCGGCGTCGCACGCGACGATGAGCTTCTTGACCGAGGAACCGTCGAGGGTGGGCATGGCGTCTCTCCTTCGTGACCGGACGAACACAAGTGCTTGCACGGCCATCCTGCTCCCCCGCGGAGGCGCGGCGTCTGCCGCACAGGTGCTCAGTGCGCGGCGGCGTCCCAGCTCTCGCCGAGACCGACGGAGACGTCGAGCGGCACGCGGAGGTCGGCCGCGGACCCCATTCGACGCCGGACGATCTCTTCGATCGCGTCGACCTCGCCGCCGGCGACCTCGACGATGAGCTCGTCGTGCACCTGCAGCAGCACGCGCGATTGCAGCTCGCGTTCGTCGATGTCGGCACGGACTCCGAGCATCGCGATCTTCATGATGTCGGCGGCCGAACCCTGGATGGGAGCATTGAGCGCTGCCCGCTCGGCGTTGTCGCGCAGGACCCGATTGGACGAGTTGAGGTCGGCGAAGGGGCGTCGACGCCCGAAGATCGTCTCGGTGTACCCGTCCTCGCGGGCCTGCACCACGACGTTGCGGAGGTAGTCGCGAACAGCGCCGAAGCGGCTGAAGTAGTCGCCCATGAGCTGCTTGGCCTCGGCCGTGTCGATACGGAGCTGCTTGGACAGGCCGAAGGCGCTGAGACCGTAGGCCAGGCCGTAAGACATGGCCTTGACCTTGGTGCGCATGGTCGGCGAGACGTCGGCCGGTTCGACGCCGAAGATCCGGGCACCGACGAAGCGATGCAGGTCTTCGCCCTCGGTGAAGGCCGTGATGAGGCCCTCGTCGCCGGAGAGGTGCGCCATGATGCGCATCTCGATCTGCGAGTAGTCGGCCGTGAGCAGGGTCTCGTAGTCGCGACCATGACGGAAGGCCGCGCGGATCTCGTGGCCGACGCTGGTCTTGACCGGGATGTTCTGCAGGTTGGGGTCGATCGAGGAGATGCGACCCGTGGTGGTGCCGGTCTGGTCGTAGGTGGTGTGGATACGGCCGCCCGCGTCGACCGCCTTGTCGAGCGTGTCGATGATCTGCCGGAGCTTGGTGGCGTCGCGGTGTTTGAGCAGCAGGTCGAGGAAGGGGTGCGGGTGCTTGTCTTGGAGGTCGGCCAGCGACCCGGCGTCGGTCGAGTAGCCCGTCTTCATGGATCGGGTCTTCGGCATCTGCAGTTGCTCGAAGAGGACCTCTTGAAGCTGCTTCGGGGAGCCGAGGTTGACCTCGCGGCCGATGACCTCGAACGCCTGCGCGGCGAGACCGGCGGCCGTGTCACCGAGACGGGCCGACAAGGCCTGGAGTGCGGGCTGGTCGGTCTCGACGCCGGTGAGCTCCATGTCGCCGAGCACGGGCACGAGCGGCATCTCGATCTCGGTGAGGACGCGGCGAGAGCCCTCGTCGAGCTCGCCGAGGAGGTCGTCGGCGACGCGAAGGGTGTACCAGGCGTCGAGCGCGACACCGGAGGCGTCTTCGGCCGGGACGAGTTGATTGGGATCGGCCACGGGCATCCGTTCGCCGAGGTGTTCGTAGACCAGGTCGCCGAGGGCGAACGACGTGCGGCCGGGGCGGAGCAGCCACGCCGCGACGCGCGGATCGCCGGAGAGGCCCGTGAGGGTGAGGCCCACGCGCTTCAGCGCCTTGTAGGCCCGCTTCGCGTCGTGGACCACCTTGGCGGAGTCGTCGTCGAGCCACTCTTCGAGGGCGACGTAGTCGCCGCGGCCCGCTGCCCAGGGGATGTGCACGGCTTCGGTCGCGGTGGCGATGCCCAGCCCCGTCACTCCCCCGGCCGGGTCGTACTCGACGGCGACGCCGACTGGGGCCTTCTCGGCCGACGCGTTGGTACGGAGCCAGTGGGCGAGTTCTTCGTCGATGAGCGTGCGGACGATCGGACCGGTGTGCCCGCCGGCGTCGCTCGAGTCGGCGGACGGCACCGCTGTGCCGGCGGAACCGGTGGGCGATGCCTCGGCCAGTGCGGTGACCCGATCGAGAAGGGTGCGGAACTGGAGTCTGTCGAAGACCTCGGTGACGGCCTCGACGTCGATCGGACGACGCTCGAGATCGTCCGGGCCCACCGGCAACTCGACGTTGGTCACGAGGCGGTTCAGCTTGCGGTTGCGCACGGCGCGGTCGTACTGCTCGCGGAGCTTGTCGCCGACGACGCCCTTGATCTCGTCGCGGTGCTCGATGATGGCGTCGAGCGAGCCGAACTGGTTGATCCATTTGACGGCGGTCTTCTCGCCGACCTTGTCGATGCCGATGAGATTGTCGCTGGTCTCGCCCACGAGAGCGGCCACCTCGGGGTATTGCGGGGGCTCGATGCCGTAGCGCTCGAAGACCTTGTCGCGGTCGTAGCGGGTGAGGTCGGTGACGCCCCGCGCCGAGGGGTAGAGGAGCGTGACGTCGTCGTTGACCATCTGGATCGCGTCGCGGTCGCCCGAGACGACGAAGACCTTGTAACCCCCGGCCGAGCCGCGAGCGGCGAGGGTCGCGAGGATGTCGTCGGCCTCGAAGTCTTCTTTGGTGATCGTGGTGATGCCCATGGCGTGCAGAGCCTCTTGAAGGAGGGGGATCTGCCCGACGAACTCGTGGGGGGTCTCGGACCGCGTGCCCTTGTACTCCGGGTACTCGCGCGTGCGGAACGAGTAGCGCGAGATGTCGAAGGCGACGGCGAGGTGGCTCGGCTTCTCGGCCTTGAGGAGGTTGAGCAACATCGAGATGAAGCCGTGGATGGCGTTGGTGTGCTGCCCTTCGCGGTTGACGAAACTGTCGACCGGGAGGGCGTAGAACGCCCGGAATGCGAGCGAATGGCCGTCGATGACGAGGAGGGTAGGCTTTGCTGGGTCCGACACCCCGTCAGCCTAGCGGCCCCCTCCGACACTCGGCCTCGACGGTGGAGCACCCCGAGGAGACAGTGTGTCCGAGTCCACCACCGCCCCGTTCAGCGACGACGCCCGCGAGTTCTACGACCGCCGTGGCATGGGTGAGCTGGCCGAGAAGATGGGCTTCGAAGTGCTCGAACTCAGTGCCGAGCGAGCCGTCGCGACGATGCCCGTCGAGGGCAACCGTCAGCCGGTCGGCATCCTGCACGGAGGCGCCCACGTCGTCCTCGCCGAGTCCCTCGGTTCCATGGCCGCGAGCGTGCACGCCGGGCCCGGTCGCATCGCCATGGGCATCGAGCTCAATGCGAGCCACAGCCGCTCCATCGCCTCGGGAGTCGTCACCGGAACCTGCACGGCGATCCACCTGGGGCGCACCCTCACCACGCACGAGATCGTGCTCACCGACGAGCAGGGCCGACGCCTCTCGACGGTCCGCATCACCAACATCCTCCGCGACGCGCCCGGCGCTCCCTGAAACGGTGGGATGCACGGCCTACCCCGCACGGGCGGGCCGACGACGAAGCGGCCGACCCGAGGGGCCGACCGCTTCTCGTAGAGAGGTGTGGAACCTACTTCTTGACGCTGAGCTGCTCGATGATGGCCTGCGCCACGTCGTGCATGGTGAGTCGGCGGTCCATCGACGCCTTCTGGATCCAGCGGAAGGCCTCGGGCTCGGTCAGGCCCATCTTCTCGTTGAGGAGGCCCTTGGCCCGGTCGACGAGCTTGCGCGTCTCGAACCGCTCGACCAGGTCGGCGACCTCGGCCTCGAGGGTGATGATCTGCGTGTAGCGCGAGAGAGCGATCTCGATCGCGGGCAGGAGGTCGTTCGGGGTGAAGGGCTTGACCACGTAGGCCAGGGCGCCGGCCTCGCTGGCGCGCTCGACCAGCTCTTTCTGGCTGAAGGCCGTCAGGAGGACGACGGGAGCGATGTGGTTCTTGCTGAGCGTCTCGGCAGCCGAGATGCCGTCGAGCTTGGGCATCTTGACGTCCATGATGACCAGGTCGGGTCGCAGCTCGGTCGCCAGGGCGACCGCGGCCTCGCCGTCACCCGCTTCGCCCACCACTTCGAAACCGTTGTCTCGGAGGATCTCGACGATGTCGAGACGGATCAGGGACTCGTCCTCGGCTACGACGACTCGACGGGGCGCTGCTGGCGTTGCTTCTTGGTCACTCACGGAGGCAAGCCTAATGGATTGTGAAGTACGAATGGCGGGACTCGAACCCGCAAGCCTTTCGGCAGAGCATTTTGAGTGCCCCGTGTATGCCAATTCCACCACATTCGCGCGCAGGACAGCATAGCCGACAGTCGTGCTGCCGGAGGAACGAGTCGGGCCGCGTGAAGCAGGCGAACGGCTGTGACTCCGCGAGGCGTTTGCCTGCGCTTCACGCAACATTGGCCACTTCTCCCCATCCGCCCCCGTATGTGGGCTAGTGTGAGCGGCACTGGTTGTTGTGTTACGCATTTGTACTTCGCGGCACGGGTCAGCAGGGGCACGATCGAGAGGTCGGGTTCTCGCCTACCCGTCGCCGTTCTTAGAGGGAGCGGACCAAGTAAGCACCGCGACGAGAGATCTCGACTGACGAGATCGGACACCTCTGATTGAAGGAATAGAAAAATGGCAACAGGCACCGTGAAGTGGTTCAACTCCGAAAAGGGCTTCGGCTTCATCACCCCCGACGACGGATCCACTGACGTGTTCGCGCACTTCTCCGCGATCGCCGGCGATGGCTACCGCAACCTCGAAGAGAACCAGAAGGTCGAATTCGAGACCGCTCAGGGCAACAAGGGCCTCCAGGCCGAGAACATCCGCGTTCTCTAGTCCTCTCGGCCATGCGGTGCTCGTTTCGAGCATCGTCTGAGCCGATACCGAACGGCCCCGATCAGCGCAAGCTGACCGGGGCCGTTCTGCGTCTGCCCTCCGGGCGACGCTGTGGCCCTGCCCTCCGGGCGACGCCATGGCCCTGCCCTCCGGGCGACGCTGTGGCCCTGCCCTCCGGGAGCCGCCATCGCCTCAGTCGGCCAGGGGCAGCCCGAGCAGAAGGGCGACCGGCTCGAAGTCGTGCCGAGCGGTGACGTACGCGATCTCGGCCAGGGCGCTCGACGAATCGGCCGAGAGGGTGCCCGCGCCGGCTCGGGATCGCTGACCAGGAGCCTCGTCGGAGTCGCGACCCTCGGCATCCCACGTTTCTGCGCTCTCGATCGGGTCGATCGTGTTCGCCTGCTCGTAGGGCAGGTTCGCCAGGGCCGCTTGCGCGGCTCGAAAACGCTGGGTGAGGATGCTCCACAGCACGAGTTCGTCGGCCGTGGCGTCGTCGGGCGAGAGTCGAGCCACATCGCCGGGAATCTGAACGGCGGGCAGCCGCACGACGACGGCCTGCGCCGCCCTGGGCTGCTGACGCCCGAGGCCGATGGCGACGACGAAGCCGACCACTCCCCCGAAGAAGAACAACACGATCAGCGATCCGACGTCGCGGAGGCCCGCACCCAAGACGGCCTCGCCCACGAGGAACAGGCCACCGAGGACGCCGCCCACGATGCTGCGGCGGGTCATCGACGGGTGGGATCCACGCGTCAGACGGGCGGCGTCGTCGTAGCTGGCGGCCGTCTGCTCGACGGTGAAACCGGAATCGGACGGCACCGCGTAGAGCTTCGTCGCGTGGACGAAGCAACCGGGGTGTGTTCCGTCGACGGCCATTGTTCGATCATAGGATCGGGAGGCCGGGGACGGTCGGGCACTCAGCAGGATCACGGCTGGGTGGACCCGAATCGGACTCCAGTCGTTAACACCGCGAGGCCGGCGCCACCCGAGGGTGACACCGGCCTGGCGCGGAGCGAGCGACTTCGTCGTTCGGGCTACGAACGGACGTAGGCCGGGGCCGCCTCGTTGTGGGCGTCGCCGACGCGGTGCACCCGCAGGTCGTTCGTTGAGCCGGCGATGCCGGGAGGGGAACCCGAGATGACGACGACGCGGTCGCCGTGCGAAGCCAGACCATTGCCGAGGAGGACGTCGTCGACCTGGGCGAACATGGCGTCGGTGTGGGTGACCGGGTCGACGATGTACGACTGGGCACCCCAGCTCATGGCCATGCGGCGACGGATCGCCTCGTCGGTCGTGAAGGCGATGATCGGAATCGCGTGACGGAGGCGCGACATGCGGCGGACCGTGTCGCCGCCCTCGGTGAAGACGCAGACGTACTTCGCCTCGACGAACTCGGCGACGTCGGCTGCGGCCAGCGTGATCGCGCCGGGCATGGTGCGGGGCTTGGTGCCGAGGGCGGGGATGCGCTCGAGACCGTGGTCTTCGGTCGACTGGACGATCCGGGCCATGGTCGCGACGGTGATCGTCGGGTACTCGCCGACGCTCGTCTCGCCGCTCAGCATGACCGCGTCGGTACCGTCGAGGACCGCGTTCGCGACGTCGGACGTCTCGGCGCGGGTCGGGATCGGACTGGAGATCATGGACTCGAGCATCTGCGTCGCGACGATGACCGGCTTCGCCATGCGGCGCGAGAGCTCGATGGCGTGCTTCTGGACGATCGGCACGGCCTCGAGGGGCAGTTCGACGCCGAGGTCGCCGCGAGCGACCATGATGCCGTCGAACGCGTCGATGATGGCCTCGAGGTTGTCGACGGCCTGAGGCTTCTCGATCTTGGCGTAGACGGGGACCTTGCGGCCCACCTCGGCCATGATCTCGTGGACCCGGTCGATGTCGTCGGCGTTGCGGACGAAGGAGAGCGCGATGAAGTCGGCACCCAGATTCAGGCCCCAGCGGAGGTCGGCCTCGTCTTTGTCGGAGAGAGCGGGCACGTTGACCGCGACGCCGGGAAGGTTGATGCCCTTGTTGTTGGAGACCGTGCCGGCCACCACGACCTCGGTGGTGACGACCGTGCCGTCGGTCTCGAGGACGCGGAGCTTGACCTTGCCGTCGTCGATCAGCAGCGGATCGCCGGTCTTGACGTCTTGGGGCAGGCCCTTGAACGTGGTGCCGCAGATCTCTTTGGTGCCGAGGATGTCCTCGACGGTGATCTTGAAGATGTCGCCGACCGCGAGGTCGTGCGGGCCGTCGGAGAACTTGCCCAGACGGATCTTGGGGCCCTGCAGGTCGACCAGCACGGCGACTGCGCGACCGGAGTCGGCGGCGGCCTTGCGGACGTTGTCGTACACCCCCTGGTGCACGTCGTAGGTGCCGTGGCTGAGGTTCATCCGGGCGACGTCGACCCCCGCGTCGATGATGGACCGGATGTCTTCATAGCTCGACGTCGCGGGCCCGAGGGTCGCGACGATCTTTGCTCGTCTCATGTGTTCCTTCGTTGAAGTGGATTCACTGCGGACGCCCCTTCGCGTCACCCCAGCCTATTCCCGTCCGCCGACCCGCCACTGACGCGCAGGCGACAAGGGCGGAAACGGCGGGCGGAAACGGGCTAAACCGGAAGGAGACGGCGGAACTCAGAACGAGACGGAGATCGGACGGTCGGTCGGCTTGACCGGGAAGGGCAGCGAGGTCGTGCCCTCCAGGTACTTGTCGACCGCCGACGCCGTGGCTCGTCCTTCGGCGATGGCCCAGACGATGAGCGACTGGCCGCGACCGGCGTCGCCCGTCACGAAGACGCCGGGCTGCGAGGTCTCGTAGGACGCGTCGCGCTCGATGGCACCGCGCTGGTCGAACGGAACCGACAGCTGCTCCTCGAGGTGCTCGCGCTCCGGGCCGGTGAACCCCAGGGCCAGAAGGACCAGGTCGGCCGGGATCTCGCGCTCGGTGCCGGACTTCGGCACGCGCCTGCCGTCGACGAACTCGGTCTCGGCCACGCGGATCGCGCGGACCTCTCCGACCTCGTTGGAGAGGAACTCCACCGTCGACGCGAGGAAGACGCGCTCACCGCCCTCCTCGTGGGCACTGGACACCTCGAACAGGGTCGGCGCCATGGGCCACGGCTGGTGAGCCGGACGCTCCTCCGGCGGCTGCTGGCCGATCGCGAGGTTCGTGACGCTCAGGGC
This sequence comes from Frondihabitans cladoniiphilus, assembly GCF_039544345.1. Lineage (NCBI taxonomy): Bacteria > Bacillati > Actinomycetota > Actinomycetes > Micrococcales > Microbacteriaceae > Frondihabitans > Frondihabitans cladoniiphilus. Next base: position 1,038,751 of record NZ_BAABLM010000001.1, on the reverse strand, counting down.
TCCCTGACGGTGCGAGGTGCCGATGCAGTCCGCGCCGGTGTCGCCGCCGCCGAGGACGACGACGTGCTTGCCCTCGGCCGTGATCTGATCGGCGATGGTGTCGCCCGCCCCGGCCTTGTTCTGCTGGACCAGGTACTCCATGGCGAAGTGCACGCCGGCGAGGTCGCGACCCGGGATCGGGAGGTCCCGCGGCACGGTCGCGCCGGTGGCCACGATGACGGCGTCGTAGCGCGCGCGCAGGTCGTCCCACGCGATGTCCTTGCCGATCTCGACGCCGGCGCGGAAGCGGGTGCCCTCGGCCTGCATCTGCGCGAGACGCTGCTCGATCTGCTTCTTCTCCATCTTGAAGTCGGGGATGCCGTAGCGCAGCAGGCCCCCGATGCGGTCGTCGCGCTCGTAGACGGCGACGGTGTGACCGGCGCGCGTGAGCTGCTGGGCGGCTGCGAGACCGGCGGGGCCCGATCCGACCACGGCGACGGTCTTGCCGGTGAGGCGCTCCGGCGGGTGCGGCGTGACCCAGCCGTTCGCGAAGGCCTGATCGATGATCGAGACCTCGACCTGCTTGATGGTCACCGGCGGCTGGTTGATGCCGAGGACGCACGAGGCCTCGCAGGGCGCGGGGCACAGTCGACCGGTGAACTCGGGGAAGTTGTTGGTCGAGTGCAGACGCTCGATGGCCTGTCGACCCTCGTCGCGCCAGGTGAGGTCGTTCCACTCCGGGATCAGGTTTCCGAGCGGGCAGCCCTGGTGGCAGAACGGCACGCCGCAATCCATGCAACGGCCGGCCTGGCGACGGAGCTCACCGCTCTCCTGCTGCTCGTAGACCTCTTTCCAGTCCATGAGACGGACGGCGACGGGACGACGCTTGGGAAGCTCGCGCTTCTGGACCTTCAGGAAGCCTTTGGGGTCAGCCACGGGCCACCTCCTTGCTGTGGATCGAGAGAGAAAGGGATGCGCGGGGTCGGCTCGAAGGAGCGGTGACGTCAGCCACCGGTCACCTCGAGGATCCTGTTCCAGACTTCGTCGCCGTCGGGGTCGAGTCCCTCGTCGGCGGCGGTGGCGCGCGTCTGCTGCACGGCCGCGTAGTCGCGGGGCAGGACCTTCACGAAGTCGGCCATGCTGGTCTCGATGTCGGTGAGGAGCTTTTCGGCGACCACCGAACCCGTCTCCTTCAGGTGCTGCCGGAGGAGGTCGCTCACGATCTCGACGTCGGCACTCCCGAGCTCCTGGAGGAGGAGCTCGCCGGTGGCCAGGGCGTCGTCGTTCACGTTCTCGCGCTGCAGCTTGTGCACATAGGCCGTGCCGCCCGACATGCCCGCGCCGAGGTTCCGGCCCGTGGCGCCGAGGATGACGGCGAGACCGCCGGTCATGTACTCGAGCGCGTGGTCGCCCACGCCCTCGACGACGGCGCTCGCCCCGGAGTTGCGGACCAGGAAGCGCTCCCCCACGATTCCGCGGATGAAGAGGCTGCCCTGGGTCGCGCCGTAGCCGATGACGTTTCCGGCGATGACGTTGTCCTCGGCCGGGAAGGTCGACGACGCGTCGGGACGCACGGTGATGACACCGCCCGAGAGCCCCTTGCCGACGTAGTCGTTGCTGTCGCCCTCGAGGCGGAGCGTGATGCCCGCCGGGAGGAAGGCGCCGAGCGACTGCCCTGCGGACCCCTTGAGGGTGATGTCGATGCTGCCGGCCGGAAGACCGTTCTCGCCACGGCGGACCGTGACCTCGTGGCCGAGCATGGTGCCGACGGCGCGCTCGGTGTTGCGGATGGGCAGAGTCATCTCGAGGCGCTCGGACCGGCCCTCGATGACGTCGGCGGCGGCCGCGATGAGCTGGTTGTCGAAGTGCTTCTCGAGCTCGTGGTCTTGCGACACGCGGTTGCGGCGAGGCTCGTCGTCGTCGAACGCCGGGCCCACGAGAACGGGCTCGAGGTCGAGACCGGAGGCCTTCCAGTGCTCGACGGCGCGGTCGACCCCGAGCAACTCGTTGTGACCGATGGCCTCGTCGAGGCTGCGGAAGCCGAGCTCCGAGAGGTACTCGCGGACCTCCTGGGCGAGGAACTCGAAGAAGTTGACGACGTACTCCGCCTTGCCCGAGAAGCGTGCGCGCAGCTCGGGGTTCTGCGTGGCGACGCCCACGGGGCAGGTGTCGAGGTGACACACCCGCATGAGGATGCACCCCGAGACGACGAGAGGAGCGGTCGCGAAACCGAACTCCTCGCCTCCCAGGAGAGCGGCGACGATGACGTCGCGCCCCGTCTTCATCTGGCCGTCGACCTGGACGACGACGCGATCGCGCATCCCGTTCAGCATCAGGGTCTGCTGGGTCTCGGCGAGGCCGATCTCCCAGGGCGTGCCCGCGTGCTTGAGCGAGTTGAGCGGGCTCGCGCCGGTGCCGCCGTCGTGGCCGGACACCAGCACGACGTCGGCCAGGGCCTTGGTCACGCCGGCGGCCACAGCGCCGATCCCGGACTGGGAGACGAGCTTCACGTGGACCCGAGCAGTCGGGTTCGCCCGCTTGACGTCGAAGATCAGCTGTTTGAGGTCTTCGATGGAGTAGATGTCGTGGTGCGGCGGCGGCGAGATGAGGCCCACGCCGGGAGTCGCGTGGCGCGTCCGGGCCACCCACGGGTAGACCTTGGACGGCGGCAGCTGCCCGCCCTCGCCCGGCTTGGCGCCCTGCGCCATCTTCAGCTGGATGTCGGTCGCGTGCGTCAGGTACATGCTCGTGACGCCGAAGCGGCCCGAGGCGACCTGCTTGACGGCGCTGCGACGCTCCGGGTCGAGGAGGCGGTCGGTGTCTTCGCCGCCCTCGCCGGTGTTGGACTTGCCGCCGAGGCGGTTCATGGCGATCGCGAGGGTCTCGTGCGCCTCTTTCGAGATCGAGCCGTAGCTCATCGCGCCGGTGGAGAACCGCTTCACGATGGACTCGACCGATTCGACCTCGTCGATCGGGACGACCGGTCGGATGCCCGTGCGCAGCGTGAACAGACCCCGGAGCGTCATGAGGTTCTCGGCCTGGTCGTCGACCATCTTCGTGTACTCGCGGAAGATGTCGTACCGCTTGGTGCGCGTCGCGTGCTGCAGACGGAACACCGTCTCGGGGTTGAACAGGTGGGGCGGACCCTCGCGGCGCCACTGGTACTCGCCACCGGTCTGGAGTCGCTCGTGAGGCGTCGTGGAGCCGTCCGCGGGGTAGGCGCTGAGATGACGCTCGGCGTTCTCGGCCGCGATGACGTCGATGCCCACGCCGCCGAGGCGCGTCGACGTGCCGGTGAAGTAGGTGTCGACGAACTCCTGGCTGAGTCCGACGGCCTCGAACGCCTGCGCCGCCGCGTACGACGACACGGTGGAGATGCCCATCTTGGACATGATCTTGAGCACGCCCTTGCCGAGCGCCTTGATCAGGTTCTTCGTCGCCTGCTCGGTCGTGAGCCCGGTGAGCATGCCGCTGCGCACGAGGTTCTCGCAGGTCTCCATCGCCAGGTACGGGTTGACGGCGGACGCGCCGTAGCCGATCAGCGTGGCCACGTGGTGGACCTCGCGGACATCGCCGGCCTCGACGATCAGGCCGACCTTCATGCGGTTCTCGGTGCGGATCAGGTGGTGGTGGACGGCAGCGATCATCAGCAACGACGGCACCGGCGCGAAGTCGGTCGTCGAGTCGCGGTCGGACAGCACGATGAACTGCGACCCGTTCGCGATCGCCTCGTCGACCTCGTTGCACATCGCCGCGATGCGCTTCTCCATCGCCTTCGGACCCTTGTCGACCCGGTACAGGCCCTTGACGGTCGCCGTGATGCGGGAGCCCGGTCGCGGGTCGATGTGCTGGATCTTGGCGAGCTCGTCGTTGTCGATCACCGGGAAGTCGAGGATGACCTGACGGGCGTGCTCGGGCGTCGCGGCGAGGAGGTTGCGCTCCGGGCCGAGGCCGAGCTTGAGCGAGGTCACGACGGACTCGCGGATCGAGTCGAGCGGCGGGTTGGTCACCTGAGCGAACTGCTGGGTGAAGTAGTCGAACAGCAGCCGCGGACGGTCGCTGAGGACGGCGATCGGGGTGTCGCTGCCCATGGCGCCGAGGGGCTCGGCGCCGGCCTTCGCCATCGGCGAGAGGAGGATGCGCACCTCTTCTTCGGTGTAGCCGAACGTGCGCTGGCGGCGTGTGACCGAGGCGGGAGTGTGCACGATGTGCTCGCGGTCGGGCAGGTCCTTGAGGTGGATGCGGCCCATCTCGAGCCACTCGCCGTACTCCTCGGACGAGGCGAGCTGCTGCTTGATCTCGTCGTCCTCGATGATGCGTCCGGCCTCGGTGTCGACCAGGAACATCTTGCCGGGGCGGAGACGGCCCTTGCGGACGATCTTGGCCTGGTCGATGTCCGGCAGGACGCCGATCTCGCTCGCGAGCACGACGAGGCCGTCGTCGGTCACGAGGTAGCGACCGGGGCGGAGGCCGTTGCGGTCGAGGGTGGCGCCGGCGAGCGAACCGTCGGTGAACGTGATGGCGGCGGGGCCGTCCCACGCCTCCATGAGCATCGAGTGGTACTCGTAGAAGTTGCGGAGCACGGGGTCGATGCCGACCTGGTTCTCCCACGCCTCGGGCACCATCATCATGATGGCGTGCGGGAGCGAGCGCCCGGTGAGGCTGAGCAGCTCGACGACCTCGTCGAAGGAGGCCGAGTCGCTGGCGCCGGGGCTGACGATCGGGAGCAGGGGTTTGATGTCGCCGATCAACTCGGACTCGAGCTGGGACTGCCGAGCGCGCATCCAGTTGCGGTTGCCTCGCACGGTGTTGATCTCGCCGTTGTGCGCGATCATGCGGAACGGCTGGGCGAGGGGCCACGACGGGAACGTGTTCGTCGAGTAGCGCGAGTGGACGATGGCGAGCTTGGAGGCGACGCGCTCGTCGGAGAGGTCGGGGTAGAACGGCTCGAGCTGGAGCGTCGTGACCATGCCTTTGTAGACCATGGTGCGGCTCGACAGGGACGTGAAGTACGAGCCCAGCTCGCGCTCGGCGCGCTTGCGCAGCCGGAAGGCGAGGCGGTCGAGCTCCACTCCCCCGACGGCGGTCTCGGCGTGAGCGGACGCGATGAAGAGCTGCTCGAAGGCGGGCATCGCCTTTCGCGCCAGGTTGCCGAGCTCGTCGGCGCGGACCGGGACGACACGCCAGCCGAGCACGCGCAGGGACTCGGCGATGGCGATGGCCTCGATGGCTGCCTTCATCTCCGCGCGCTCCTCGTCGTCGACGGGGAGGAAGCCGATGCCGACGGCGTAGTGGCCTTCGGCGGGCAGCTCGAACTCGACGACCTCGCGGAAGAAGGCGTCGGGCACCTGCATGAGGATGCCCGCGCCGTCACCGGTTCCGGCGTCGGACCCGACGGCCCCGCGGTGTTCGAGGTTGCGCAGCGCGCCGAGGGCGGCGTCGATGATGTCGTGGCCGGGCGTGCCGCGGAGGGTCGCCACCATGGCGAGGCCACAGGCGTCCTTCTCCTCGGCGGGGTCGTAGAGACCCTGCTTGACCGGAATGCTGCTGAAGGTCTGGTGCGCTGGCGTGAGAGCCATGTCGATCCGTCCTCACGAGTTAGGACTAGTGCTGAAACGACTAGAAGAGGAAACCTAGTGCGGGGCGGGGCGTCGATGGCCCGATTCGCATTCCGCTCGGTGGAGAACCGAACGGTGTGGCAGTCACCAGCGGGTCACGGTAGTGCCGTTCGGTGTGGATGCTCGCCCTCGCCATTGTGTGGGCGGGAGCGGTGGTGCGGGGTGTCGTGCTGGGGTGCTTCGGTACGGAGCTGTTTCGGTACGGGGAGCGGTGCTGTGGAGCAGTCGGAGCTGTGGCCGGAGTCAGGCCGTGGCGGTGCTGCTGCGGGCGACGACCGGTTTGTCGGCGGCGTCGGAGGCGGATGCCCCGTCTGCCGAGTCTAGCTCAGGGTGGTCGACCTCTCCGGTGATGACGGGCTGGAACCCCTCGTCGTTCGGACCGCGGCCCGGACGGTAGGCGCTCGGCACGCCGCCGGTGTGGTTGCGCGTCTGCCACCAGAAGACGAAGACGCCGATGCCGACGGCCAGGAACGCGGCCCAGACGTTGGTGCGGAAGCCCCAGAAGACCTCGCTGTAGTCGGTGCGGATGGACTCGAACCACATGCGGCCCGCGCCGTACCAGATGAGGTACAGGGCGAAGGTCTTGCCCCACTCCAGCTTCACGTTGCGGTTGATCAGGAGGATGACCGCCATGCCGAAGAGGTTCCAGAGGATCTCGTAGGCGAAGGTCGGGTGGAAGAGGGTGCCGGCCGGGAGCCCCACCGGGTACGCCGCGTTGGACGTCTCGATCTGGAGCCCCCACGGCAGCGTCGTGGGTGTGCCGAAGAGCTCGTGGTTGAAGTAGTTGCCGAGACGGCCGAAAGCCTGCGCCAGCATGAGACCGGGAGCGAGCGCGTCGACGAAGACGGAGACCCGGAGGCCGGTCTGGCGGCAGCCGAGCCACATGCCGAGCGCGCCGAACGAAAGGGCGCCGAAGATGGCGAGCCCGCCCTCCCAGACCGCGAAGACGTGCCAGAGGGCCTGCCCGGCGAAGTAGTCGTTGGGGTGGGTGATCACGTGGAAGAACCGGCCGCCGACGATGCCGAAGGGCACGCACCAGATGGCCATGTCGATGATGATCCAGCGCTCGGCGCCGCGACGGTTCAGGCGTGCGTTGGTCACCAGCACGGCGGCGATGATGCCGACGAGGATGCACACGGCGTACATGTGGATGCGCAGGCTGAAGTCGATGTCGGTGTGGAACAGGCCGTTGAACCAGGCGATCACGTCGAAGTACTGCCACGCAGCGGAAGGGCTGGGGATGCTCAGGGGCAGGGACACGAACGAGGGCCTTTCGGTGACGGACAGGTGGTCGGCGAGCCGACCACCGAGAACTCTAGCGGGTGGGGCTACGCCGGCTGATCTGCGGCGGGGCGGCTGCCCGAGGCGAGGTCGCGGGAGACCTCGGCCAGACGGGCGACGCCGCCCTCGGCCAGCGCCCGGACGAACGCGGAGCCGATGATCGCGCCGTCGGCGTAGGCGAGCACTTCGCGCACCTGCTCAGCGGTCGAGATGCCGAGGCCGACACAGGCGTTCTCGACGCCGACTTCGCGGAGCCGGGCGACGAGGGTGGATGCGGCGGAGTCGACGTCGGAGCGGGCGCCGGTGATACCCATGGTCGACACGGTGTAGACGAATCCACGACTGGCCTCGACGGCCTGCCGCAGACGGGCTTCGCTCGACGAGGGAGCGGCGAGGAAGACGCGGTCGAGGTCGGCGGCGTCGGCTGCGGCGATCCACTCCGCGGCCTCGTCGGGGATGAGGTCGGGCGTGATCAGTCCGGCGCCGCCGGCGGCGGCCAGATCGTCGGCGAAGCGCTGGGCGCCGTACTGCGTGACGGGGTTCCAGTAGGTCATGACGACGACGGGTGACGACACCTGAGACACGATCTCGCGGACCGCCGGGAAGATCTCGCGGATGCGGAAGCCTTCGGCCAGGGCGCGCTGGGTGGCGGCCTGGATGACCGGGCCGTCCATCACGGGATCGCTGTAGGGCAGCCCGAGCTCGATCACGTCGATGCCGTTGTTCGCCATGGCGACCGCGGCCTCGATCGAGGTCGACACGTCGGGGAAGCCGACGGGGAGGTAGCCGATGACGGCGCCGCTTCCGGCGTCTTTCCGGGCACGGATCGCCGTTCCGACCTTGCTGGTGCCGCGGGGCGTGGTGGTGGTCACAGCTGCTGCGCCTCCTCGTCGAGGATGCCGAAGTAGCGGCTCGCCGTGGCCACGTCCTTGTCGCCGCGACCCGAGAGGGAGACGAGGATGGTCGTGTCGGGGCCGCGGTCGAGGCCGAGTCGCAGGGCGCCCGCGAGGGCGTGGGACGACTCGATGGCCGGGATGATGCCCTCGGTGCGGGTGAGGAGGCGGAAGGCCTCCATCGCCTCCTTGTCGGTGACCGGCTCGTAGGTGGCCCGGCCGATGCTGGCGAGCCAGGCGTGCTCGGGGCCGACGGCCGGGTAGTCGAGCCCGGCGGAGATGGAGTGGCTCTCGACGGTCTGACCGTCTTCGTCCTGCATGAGGAACGATTTGGCGCCCTGGAGGACGCCGGTCCGGCCGAGCGTGATCGAGGCGGCGTGGCGACCGGTCTCGATGCCGTCGCCGCCGGCCTCGAAGCCGTAGAGCTCGACGCCCGGGTCGTCGAGGAAGGCGTTGAAGATGCCCATGGCGTTGGAACCGCCGCCGATGCACGCGGTGACGATGTCGGGCAGCTTGCCGGTGAGGTCGAGGACCTGCTGCCGCGCCTCCTCGCCGATGATCTTGTGGAAGTCGCGCACCATGGTCGGGAACGGGTGCGGACCGGCAACGGTGCCGAGGACGTAGTGGGTCTTCTCGACGCTGGAGACCCAGTCGCGGAGGGCGTCGTTGATGGCGTCTTTCAGCGTGCGCGAGCCGGTTGCGACGGAGACGACCTCGGCACCGAGCAGACGCATTCTCGCGACGTTGAGCGCCTGGCGCTCGGTGTCGACCTCGCCCATGTAGACGACGCATTCCATGCCGAAGAGCGCTGCCGCGGTCGCGGTGGCCACGCCGTGCTGGCCGGCACCGGTCTCGGCGATCAGACGTGTCTTGCCGAGGTTGCGGGCGAGCAGCGCCTGACCCAGGACGTTGTTGATCTTGTGCGAGCCGGTGTGGTTCAGGTCTTCGCGCTTCAGGATGATGCGCGCACCCCCGGCGTGCTCCGCGAACCGGGGCACCTCGGTGATGATCGAGGGGCGCCCGGTGTAGGTGGCGTGCAGCTTCGCCAGCTCGGCCTGGAAGACCGGGTCGACGGCGGCGGCTCGATAGGCCTCGTCGAGCTCGTCGAGGGCGGCGACGAGGGACTCGGGGACGAAGCGCCCGCCGAAGTCTCCGAAGTAGGGACCGACTGCGTCAGCCAGGGCGGTCATCAGACCTCCAGGAAGGTGTTGAGAGCGTCGACCGGGTCGCCGTGGACGACGAGGGCCTCGCCGACGAGGACGACGTCGGCTCCGGCGCGGCGGTAGTGGGCGACGTCGGCGGGGTGCTTCACGGCCGACTCGGCCACACGGACGACGCCGGACGGGATGCTGTCGGCCAGGGACCCGAAGAGGTCCTGGTCGAGTTCGAAGGTGCTGAGGTTGCGCGCGTTCACGCCGAGCACGGTGGCACCCGCGTCGAGGCCGCGCACGACCTCGTCGGCGGAATGCGTCTCGATCAGGGCGGTCATGCCGAGGTCGAGGACGAGCTGGTGGAGCTCGACGAGCTTTTTCTGCTCGAGACCCGCGACGATGAGCAACGCGAGGTCGGCCCCTGCGGCACGGGCTTCGAACACCTGGTACGGCTCGGCGATGAAGTCTTTGCGGAGGACCGGAACCGACACGACGTCTCGGACGGCCTCGAGGTCGCGGAGCGACCCCTTGAACTTGCGCTGCTCGGTCAGGACGCTGATGGCGCTGGCGCCGCCGGTCTGGTACGAGAGGGCGAGGGATGCGGGGTCGGCGATCTCGGAGAGGGCGCCACGGGACGGGCTCGCGCGCTTCACCTCGGCGATGATCTTGACCTTGTCGGCCGGCTGGAGGGCCAGGCGGGCGTCGAGGGCGGCGGGCCGGGCCAGCGCTTCGCGCTCGACCTCGGCCAGGGACTTGCTTTCGCGGCGTGCCTCGGCGTCGGCCAGGGCACCCGCGTAGAGATCGTCGAGCACCTAGTTGTGCGCCTTCGGGACGTAGCGGTGGCCGCCGACGCCGTAGCCCAGGCGCTTGAGGATCTGGCCCACGATGAGGCCGACGATGAGGAGGCCGAGGGACGCCCAGACGACGACGGGCACGTTGAACATGAAGGCGACGGTGCCGACCGCGAAGGCGACGAGCATGATGACCACGGCGGTCCACGCCGCGATGGAGTTGCCCTCGGAGTCGTGCTCCTCTTCGTGAGAGGACTGCCCGTGGTTCACGGACGTGCTGGGCTCGACCGCACGGGTGTCGACGGTGTTGTCGTCGGCTCGGTTCGAATCGGTCTGCGTGCTCACGGTGCTCCTTGGAAAATGCTCGGCCAGTGGTGGTCCGAGTCTACCGGGTGTGGTGCGGCGGGGGCGGCTACGCGCGGGAGCGGCCCCGTGCATCCTCGTCGCCGTCGTCGTCTCGACTGCCGGCGGCCGCGGTCGGGTCCGCCCCGAGGGTCAGGGTGTCCCACGCTACGACGGGGTCGGTCGGGGCGTCCGGGTCGATGATGCGGACGGCCTGGTATCGACGACTGCCGGCCGGCCAGCGGCGGGAGGTGGCGAGCACGACGACGCCGACGAAGGCCATGGCGAGGCCGAAGACCAGGGCCACCCAGGGCCAGGCGGTGACGGAGTGACTGAGGATGATCCCCCGGACGCTCTCTCTGCCGTCGACACCCGTCACCTTCGTGATGGCGGTGCGGGCGGCGCCGGTCGGGTTCGTGACCACGGTGAGGGCGGAGGCGACGACGCCGGCGCCCAGGAGCACTTCGAGGGCGCCGAGGACGATCCGGATGACGTGGCCGGCGATCGTCATCGCCCCGAAGAGGGCCAGCCCGGCGAACGCGAGGGCGGACAGGGCCGGTGCGGCCGCGCTGCCGGCGGCGGTGACGGCGAGGGTGCCGCCCTGCGGCGAGGAGACGCGAGTGTGGACCCAGCTCTGCGTGTAGGCGAGGAGGACGAGGCCCGAGAGGGCGAGGCCGGCGAGGATCAGGTACGTCTTGACCTTGCGGGGGGTGCGCTGAGGGGTGCCACCGGCTGTGACGGCTCCGGCGGCGCTCATCGCGACACCTTCACGAGTGCGTTCGCCACGGCGACGGCTCGCAGGGGCGCGGCGGCCTTGTTGCGCGCCTCCTGGTTCTCGGTGGCCGGATCGGAGTCGGCGACGAGGCCGGCGCCGGCCTGCACCCGGGCGACCCCCGGTTGCAGCAGGACGGTGCGGATGGCGATGGCGACGTCGGCGCTGCCGGCGAAGTCGAAGTAGCCGACCACTCCCCCGTAGACGCCGCGCTGGGCCGGCTCCAGCTCGTCGATGATCTCGAGGGCGCGCGGCTTGGGCGCCCCGGACAGGGTGCCGGCCGGGAAGGTGGCCCGGAAGGCGTCGATGGCGTTCCTGCCGGGGGCGAGGTCGCCCTCGACGCTCGAGACCAGGTGCATGATGTGGCTGAAACGCTCGACGTGCATGAACTCGGTCACCTCGACGCTGCCGGGCAGGCAGACCTTGAGCAGGTCGTTGCGGGCCAGGTCGACGAGCATCAGGTGTTCAGCGCGCTCTTTCTCGTCGTGCTCCAGGGCGGCGGCGAGGGCGAGATCTTCTTCGGGCGTCGCCCCCCGCGGCTTCGATCCGGCGATCGGGTGCGAGTACACGCGGGTGCCGTCGACCTTGACCAGGGCCTCGGGCGAGGATCCCACGATCCAGAACGGCTCGCCGTCGACGTCTTCGAGGCTGACCAGATACATGTAGGGGCTCGGGTTGAGCGTGCGGAGCACCCGGTAGACGTCGATCGGCTCGGAGGTGAACTCGTGGTCGAAGCGCTGCGAGATGACGACCTGGAACACGTCGCCGTCGTGGATGTGCTCTTTCGAGCGGCGGATGGCCTCGGCGTACTCGGCGTCGGTGGAACGGCGGCGCGGCTCGGGCTCGATCGACAGGTCGATCGTCGCGAGGTGCGCTTCGCTCGGCCCGGCGAGGGTCGACTGCAGGGCGTCGAGCTGGCGCTGAGCGGCCTCCCACAGCGTGTCGGCGTCGTCTTCGCCGTCGTTCAGGGCAGTGGCGACGAGCAGGGCCGTGCCGGTGCGGTGGTCGATCACGACGAGCTCGGAGACGAAGCTCAAAGCCTGGCCGGGCACGTCGAACTCGACGGGCGGCGCCTTCGGCAGGTGTTCGAGCTGGCGCACGGCCTCCCAGCCGATGAAGCCCACGAGGCCGCCGGTGAGCGGCGGGTGGCCTGCGATCGTCGGGGTCTTCCAGCGCTCGTGCAGGGCGGACAGCACGTCGAGGGGGGCTCCGGTCGCGCCGCCCAGGGCGCGTTCGGCGTTCATGCCGTAGTCGATCCAGGCCGCGTCGCCGTCGGCGCCCGTGGTGAGGACGCCGAACGACGAGACCCCGACGAACGAGTAGCGGGACCAGATGCCGCCCTGCTCCGCCGACTCCAGGAGGAAGGTGCCGGGCCGGCCGTTCGCGAGCTTGCGGTAGATGCCGACGGGCGTCTCGCCGTCGGCGTAGAGGCTGCGGACGACGGGCACGACGCGGTGCCCGTCGAGCAGCTCGTCGAAGTGGGCGCGCGTGGTGGTGTCGGCGCTGCCGGGTGCGGTACGGGTGTCACTCATCAGAACTGCCGTTCGTCGACGTGCCGCTCGAGGAGTGGCCGATGGTGGGGGTGAGGGGGTCGACGTCGAAGCAGGCGTGCTCGCCGGTGTGGCAGGCGGCCCCGATCTGCTCGACCGTCACCAGGAGGGTGTCGCCGTCGCAGTCGAGGGCGGCGCCCTTGACGTACTGACGGTGGCCGGAGGTGTCGCCCTTCCGCCAGTACTCCTGGCGCGAGCGCGACCAGAACGTGACCCGGCCCTCGGTGAGGGTGCGTCGCAGCGCCTCCTCGTCCATCCATCCCATCATCAGCACGTCTTTCGTGTCGTGCTGCTGGATGATCGCGGGAAGCAGCCCGACGGAGTCGAACTGCGCCCGGGCGACCACGGGCTCGACGGTGTCGCGGGTGAGCTGGTCGGTCATGGGGTTCCCTTGAGAGATGGTGGATGCGCGGGGCGGGCGTCAGCGGACGATGGCACCCGATTCGGCGAGCCGTTTCTTCACGTCGCCGATCGTCAGCTCTCCATTGTGGAACACCGATGCTGCGAGCACGGCGTCGGCCCCGGCCTGGATCGCCGGGGCGAAGTCGTCCACCGAGCCGGCGCCGCCGGAGGCGATCACGGGCACCGAGCTGTGTGCCCGCATCAGCGCCACGAGTTCGAGGTCGTAGCCGTTCTTCGTGCCGTCGGCGTCGATGGAGTTGACGAGGAGCTCGCCGGCGCCGCGCTCGACCGCCTCGCGCGCCCAGGCGACGGCGTCGAGGTCCGTCTCGGTGCGACCGCCGTGGGTCGTGACCACGAACCCGCTCGGGGTCCTCTCCGAGCGCTTGATGTCGAGGCTGAGCACGAGCGCCTGAGCGCCGAAGCGGTCGGCGATCTCGCCGAGCAGCTCGGGTCGCGCGATCGCCGCGGAGTTCACCCCGATCTTGTCGGCGCCGGCGGCCTGCAGGCGGGCGACGTCGTCGGTGGAGCGGACTCCCCCGCCGACGGTCAGCGGGATGAAGACCTGCTCGGCCGTGGCGCGCACCACGTCGTACATCGTGGCCCGGCCCTCGACCGTGGCCGTCACGTCGAGGAACGTGACCTCGTCGGCGCCCTGTTCGTAGTAGGTGCGGGCGAGTTCGACGGGGTCGCCGGCGTCGCGGAGGTTCAAGAAGTTCACGCCCTTGACCACGCGCCCGGCGGCCACGTCGAGGCACGGGATGACTCGGACGGCGAGGGTGCTGTCGCCTGCCACGTCAGAGCCTCGCGGCGTGGATCGGGGTGACGATGATCGCGCGCGCCCCGAGGTCGTACAGGGCGTCCATGATCTGGTTTGTGTCGTGCCGCGAGACCATCACCCGAATGGCGGCCCACTCGGGGTCGTGCAGCGGCGAGACGGTCGGCGACTCGAATCCGGGGGCGATCTTCGTCGCCTCGTCGAGGAGACGCAGCGGGAGGTCGTAGTCCATGAGCACGTACTGGCGGGCGACGAGCACGCCCTGCAGGCGCCTCTGCAACACCTCGAGGCCGGGGATGCTCGGGTCGGCTGCGATCAGGACGGCGGTCGACTGCAGGATGACCGGCCCGAAGATCTCGAGCCCGGCGGCTCGCAGGGTGGTGCCCGTCTCGACGACGTCGGCGATCGCGTCGGCGACCCCGAGCTGCACGGCGCTCTCGACGGCCCCGTCGAGGGAGACGAGCTCGGCCGTGACTCCCCGTGCCTTCAGGAAGTCGCCGACCAGGCCGGCGTAGCTCGTGGCGACCCGGACGCCCTGGAGGTCTTCGAGGGTGGAGTACTTGCCGGCCGGGCCCGCGAAGCGGAAGGTCGACGAGCCGAAGTCGAGCGGGGCGACCTCGCCGGCGGTGGAGCCGGAGTCGAGCAGGAGGTCGCGGCCGGTGATGCCGACGTCGAGAGCGCCCGAACCGACGTAGGTGGCGATGTCGCGAGGGCGGAGATAGAAGAACTCGACCCCGTTGCGCTCGTCGGCGAGGTAGAGCGACTTCGGGTCGCGGCGGCCGGAGTAGCCGGCCTCGGTGAGCATCTGGCTTGCGGTCTCGCTGAGGGAACCCTTGTTGGGGACTGCTACGCGGAGCATGTGTGGTCTGTCGATTCTGTTGTGAGTGGCGGGGGCGCTTCTACTGCCGAGTCACAGATGTCGGTAGATGTCGGCCGGGGTGAGGCCCTTGGCCAGCATGAGGACCTGCACGTGGTAGATCAGCTGACTGATCTCTTCGGCGGTCGCGACGTCGCCCTCGTACTCGGCCGCCATCCAGACCTCGGCGGCCTCTTCGACGATCTTCTTGCCGATGGTGTGGACGCCGCCGTCGAACTCGGTGACGGTGCCGGAGCCCTCGGGGCGGTCGCGCACCTTGGCGGTGAGCTCGGTGAACAGGTCGTCGAAGGATTTCACGTCGACTACGCTACCGGGCCCGCGGCACGGCGAAGTGCCGCGATGCGCTCGTTCGGGGTCGGGCCGTCGGCCTTCCCGTACACGGCACTGCCGGCAACGAGGGTGTCGGCGCCGTTCCGCACGGCCGTGACGATGGTCTGCTCGTTGATGCCGCCGTCGACCTCGAGCCAGACGTCGAGACCGGACGCGTCGACGGCCCGCCGTGCAGCGGCGAGCTTGGGCATGGCGGCTTCGATGAACGACTGGCCGCCGAAGCCGGGCTCGACCGTCATGACGAGGATCATGTCGAGGTCGTCGAGCATGTCGAGCCAGGGCTCGATCGCGGTGCCGGGCTTGACGGCGACGGCGACGCGGGAGCCGGTGCTGCGGATGTCGCGCGCGAGCTTCTTCGGATCGGCGGCCGCCTCGGCCGAGAAGGTCACGCTGAACGCGCCCGTCTCGGCGTACTTCGGCGCCCACGTGTCGGGGTCGTCGATCATCAGGTGGACGTCGAGGGGAAGCGCGCTCACCTCTTGAATGCGCTGCACGATCGGCAGGCCGAGGGTGAGGTTCGGCACGAAATGGTTGTCCATCACGTCGACGTGGACGAGGTCGGCGTCGGAGATGCGGCCGAGGTCGCGCTCGAGGTTGACGAAGTCGGCCGACAGGATGCTGGGGCTGATGCGTACGGACACGGCTTCAGTCTATTGGGGGCGGGTGGTGCATCCCCCGCCCCTGCTCGTCGGCCGGTCGGGCCTGCTTGGCTCGTCGGCCGATCATGCCCGCCCGGGTGGCGCGGGCGGTTAGGGCTGCTTGCGCAGCAGCGCGACGAACATCGCGTCGGTGCCGTGCCGGTGCGGCCAGAGCTGTGCGAACGGTCCGGGCCCGAGGTCGAGGGGCGCGGTGGCGACGGACTGCAGGACGCCGGGTGCATCGAGCAGCTCGATGCCGTCGCCGTGCCGTTTCAGCCCCGACTCGACGACGGCGCGGGTCTCGGCGGTGTGCGGCGAGCAGGTGACGTAGGCGAGCGTGCCGCCGGGGGCGAGGGCGGCCAGGGCCGAGGCGAACAGCTTCGCCTGCAGCCGGGTGAGTTCGGCGACGTCGCGCGGCTGCTTGCGCCAGCGTGCCTCGGGCCGACGACGCAGCGCGCCGAGGCCGGTGCAGGGGGCGTCGAGGAGGATGCGGTCGTAGCGTTCGGGTTCGGCCTCGCCGAGGAGGGTGGCGTCGCCCTGGCGCACCTCGACGGTGACCGGGAGGGCCTGGAGCGCCTGCCGGACCAGGCCGACGCGGGCCGGGACGAGCTCGTTCGCGACGAGCGTGGCGCCGCCCACCCCCGCCTCCGCCGCGAGGAGGGCCGCCTTGCCGCCGGGGCCGGCGCACATGTCGAGCCAGCGTTCTCCGGCGACGACCGGCGCGACGCGGGACAGGGCCAGCGCGGCGAGCTGCGAACCTTCATCCTGGACTCGAACCTTGCCCTGCTCGACGAGGGGCAGCCGGGCGGGGTCGCCCGCGGGGGCCGTCAGCGCGACCGGCGAGTAGCGCCCGGCGTCGGAGCCGGTGGCCTTCACGGCGTCGGCGGTGACGGCGAGGCCGGGCAGGGCGACCAGGCTGACGCGGGGAGGCTCGTTGTCGGCTTCGAGCAGACCGGCGAGCTCGTCGGCCCGGCCCTCGACCGCCAGGGCCCCGCGGAACGCTCGGACGACCCACTCCGGGTGCGAGAACTCGGCCGACAGACGGTCGTCGACGCTCGTCGTCTCGGCGAGGACGCGCTCGCGCCACTCGTCGGGTGTGGAGCGGGTGAGGGTGCGGAGGACCCCGTTGACGAAGCCGGTGCCGGAGCGGCTGCCCACCTCTCGAGCCTGGTTGACGGCTTCGTGGACGGCCGCGTGGACGGCCACGCGCATCCCCAGGATCTGATGCGCTCCGAGGCGAAGGACGTCGAGCAGGGCGGGGTCGATCTTGTCGGGGGTGCGACGGGCGGCGAGGGTGAGGACGCGATCGTAGTAGCCGAGCATGCGGAGGGTGCCGTAGGTGAGCTCGGTGGCGAGACCGGCGTCTTGAGGCGACAGGCGGGCTGCGGCGATGCGCTTCGGCAGCAGGAGGTTGGCGTAGGCGTCGTCGTGCTCGACGGCGCGGATCACGTCGAAGGCGACGCGACGGGCGGGCTGGATGCCGCTCATGCGTGGCTCCCGTCGGACGGAGCGACCTGCACGGCCGCGTCGACCGTCAGACCCTCCCGGTCGGAGACTCCTCGCAGCCAGTCGGCGGCCGCCATCGGCTTCTTGCCCGCCGGCTGCACCACGAGCAGTTCGAGCGGGCTCGTGGCCGTGCCGACGAGCACGCGTCGACCGTCGAGGACGATGCGTCCGGCAGGCATCGCCGACGACGCGAGATCGGCGAGCCGAGCCTCGAGGACCTTCAGTCGGCCGCCGCCGACGCTCGTGAAGGCACCGGGTTCGGGTGAGACGCCGCGGTAGCGGTCGTGCAGCGTCGAGGCGGGCAGCGCGAAGTCGAGGAGACCGTCGTCGAGAGTCAGCTTCGGAGCGAGCGTGACCTCGCCCTCCTGAGCGACGCCGACGGCGATTCCGGCAGCGAGGTCGTCGACGACCTGCTCGAGCAGGAGGGCGCCGGTGCGGGAGAGCTCGCGGAGGAGGTCGCCGGCGGTCTCGTCGCCGCCCAGCTCGCGCGGGATCGTGCCGTAGACGACACCGGCGTCGAGTTCGGGCACGAGCTGGAACACCGCGGCCCCCGTGATCTCGTCGCCCGCGATGAGGGCCCGTTGCACCGGAGCGGCACCGCGCCACCGCGGCAGCAGGGAGAAGTGCAGGTTGATCCAGCCGAGGCGGGGTGTGGACAGCAGCGGTTCGCGCAGCAGCGCTCCGTAGGCGACGATGACGCCGAGGTCGGGCTCGAGAGCCGAGATCTCGGCCGTCACCTCGTCGGTGATGCGCCGGGTCTTGATGACGGGGATACCCAGCTCGTCGGCTGCGGACGCGACCGGCGTGGGTGTGAGCACCCGCTTCCGGCCCTGCGGCGTGTCGTCGCGCGTCAGCACGCCGACCACCTCGTGCTCGCTCTCGGCGAGGGTGTGGAGGGACGGGACAGCGGCAGCGGGGCTGCCGGCGAAGACGAGACGCACGACGGGGCTTTCGGTTCAGTCGGAGAACGGCTCGACGTCGTCGAACCGCACCTTGAGTGTAGGGACGGTCTTCCGGGCGCTCGAACCGCGAGGGTCGCCGGGGATGCGCCGCCGATCCGTCGCGGCCCGGATCACCTGCCCCCGCAGCACGGTCGCGACCTCGTGGCCGTGGGCGAAGTCGAAGCGGACGATGGCGCGGACCGTTCCGCCCTCGACGTCGACCGGCCCCAGAGTCTCTTTCGCGATCTCGGGCGGCAACGCGGCCAGAGCCTTCTCGACCGTCTCGGTGCGGCCCGTGACGGTGGCGACCCGGATGGCGGGCGGAAATCTCAGATGACGCCGATCGGCCAACTCGCCCGAAGCGAAGCGGGCCAGGTTCCAGGTGGCGAGCGACGACGCCAGGGCTCCCCCGACGCCGACGAGGAACACGGGCGCACGCCGGGCCGCGAGTGCGGTCGCGTTGGCCCACCACCGCAGGCAGTCTTCCGCCACGCGCAGGCTCTCGCGAGCGAGCATGCGCTCGCCGTCGAGCAGCAGGACGGCACGGTAGCCGCCCGGGGCGATCGGCTCGGCCCCGCGGGTGGCGACGACGATGGCGGGCTCGTCGTCGACGTGAGTGATCGGACGCGTTCCGTCGGAGACGATCACGCGCACGCCGGGGAAGGCCCGCCCGAGCTCGTCGGCCGTGCGCCCCGCCCCGGTGCCGACCGACCGGAACGTCGTTCCCTCGCACGTCGCGCAGCGCCACCCGACGGCCAGCGCGCCGCACCAGTTGCACGACGGCACCGCGTTCGCGCTCTTCTTCTGCAGGGGGCCGCTGCAGCGCAGGCAGCGAGCCGTGTCGCCGCACTCGGCGCAGGCCAGACGCGGCGCGTAGCCGGGATGCGCGACCTGCACCAGCACGGGCCCGAACTCCACGCCGGCCTTCGCCTCGATCCACGCCGCCGACGGGATCCGCGCGTTGGCGGCGAAGCCCTCGCGAGACCCCTGCTGCGTCGTCGGGATGACCCGGGGCTGATAGCGGGGATCGGGCGTGACCTCGGCGAGCCAGCCGATCTCGACCAGCCGCTGCACGTCGGTGCTCCGGGCGTGCCCGGCGAAGACGAGAGCCGGCTTCTGCTGTTCGCACCGGACCAGCGCCGTGTCACGGGCGTGGACATACGGGCTGAGCGGTTCGGAGAACAGAGGGTCGCCGTCGTCCCACACGGCGATGAGACCCAGGCGCTCCGACGGGGCGAGCAGCACCGATCGGTTGCCCACCAGGACCAGGGCGTCGTCGCCCCGCGCTCGCAGCATCGCTCGATACCGGTCGGGATTCGATTGCTTGGAATCGAGGCGCACGATGCGTTCGGGAGGCACGACGGCCTCCAACGCCGACACGAGCTGCTGTTGGTCGCGGTAGTCGGGCACGGCGAGGATCGCGTTGTCGCCGTCGCTGAGCGCTACCGAGGCGAGTTGAGCCAGCGTGACGGCCCATTGGCCGACCCAGCCGCCGTCGCCCGGAAGCTCGACGAGCAGGGGCACGGCGTCGAGCGCGAGGCGACCCCGGGCGCGGACCGCGGCCGCCAGATCGGTCGACCGGTAGCCGTCGACGGCCACCTCGGTCACCTCGGCGGGCCCGGTAGCGGGCCCGGTACCGGGCGAGGCCGAGAGCGTGGGATGCACCCCCTCCGCGTCTCCCCCGGCGCTCGCGTCTGCGGCGGCGGCCCGCACGCCGGCCTCCTCGGCTGCCGCACGCGCGGCGAGCCAGGCCTTCTCGACCCGTACCTGCCTCGTGGGTACCGCCAGTCGGAGCACGTCGCTGGCCGAGCCCCCGGCCCGATCGGAGACCGCCCGGGCGAGCCGCCAGACTTCGGGTGCCAGCACCGGCACCGGCGAGATGAGGTCTTCGATCTCGCTGAGCGACCCTTCGTGTTCGGAGGTCGACGCCAGCTCGACGACGAAGGCGTCGGCCATGCGACCGGCCGAGCGGAGCGGGACCTTGACGCGCATCCCCGGCCCGACCTGGCCTTCGAGGCGCGCCGGAACGGCGTAGTCGAACAGCCGGTCGAGCTGCGGGAGCGGGGTGTCGACCAGCACCCGCGCGATCGACCGGGGCACTCGCGGCCTGCTTAGAGGCCCGCTGCGGCCTTGAGGGCGTCGACGCGGTCGAGCGCCTCCCAGGTGAACTCGGGCAGCTCGCGGCCGAAGTGGCCGTAGGTGGCGGTCTGGCCGTAGATCGGGCGCAGGAGGTCGAGGTCGCGGATGATCGCAGCGGGCCGAAGGTCGAAGACCGCCTTGACGGCCTCGATGATCGCGTCGTCGGGGATGTGGCCCGTGCCGAAGGTCTCGACGTAGAGGCCGACCGGTGCCGAGCGGCCGATCGCGTAGGCGATCTGGAGTTCGAGGCGCTCGGCGAAGCCGGCTGCGACGGCGTTCTTCGCGACCCAGCGCATCGCGTAGGCGGCCGACCGGTCGACCTTCGACGGGTCTTTGCCCGAGAAGGCGCCGCCGCCGTGGCGTGAGGCCCCGCCGTAGGTGTCGACGATGATCTTGCGGCCGGTGAGGCCGGCGTCGCCCTGCGGGCCGCCGATCTCGAAGCGACCGGTCGGGTTGATGATGAACTTCGTCTCGCTGGTGTCGAGGCCGGGCGCCTCGGACGCCAGGACCGGACGGATGACGTGCTCGATGACGTCGGCCGCGAGGACGTCCATCGTGACGTTGGGCGAGTGCTGTGTCGACAGGACGACCGTGTCGACGGTGACCGGGGTGTAGCCGTCGTAGCCGATGGTGACCTGCGTCTTGCCGTCGGGCCGCAGGTAGGTAAGGAGGCCGTCTTTGCGGACTGCGGAGAGGCGCTCGGCGAGACGGTGCGCGAGCCACACCGGGAGGGGCATGAGCTGCGGGGTCTCGGTCGTGGCGAAGCCGAACATGATGCCCTGGTCGCCGGCGCCCTGCGCGTCGAGGTGGTCCTCGGCCGAGAGCTGGCCGGTGCGCACCTCGAGGGCGTTGTCGACGCCCTGGGCGATGTCGGGCGACTGCGCCCCGATCGAGACCTCGACGCCGCAGGTACGGCCGTCGAAGCTGACCGACGAGTCGTTGTAGCCGATGCCCGTGATCAGGTCGCGGACGATGGTCGGGATGTCGACGTAGCCCGTGGTGGTGACCTCGCCGGCCACGTGGACGAGCCCGGTCGTGACGAGGGTCTCGACCGCGACGCGGCTGTGCGGGTCGACCTCGAGGAGCGCGTCGAGGATGCGATCGGAGATCTGGTCGCAGATCTTGTCGGGGTGCCCCTCGGTGACGGATTCGGACGTGAAGAGGCGCAGCTCGCGTGAAAAGGTCACAGGGTTCCCAAAAGGTGTCGCAGACGGTGGAGAGAGCCGGTGAAAACGGCCTCCCCAACCATAGCCCGCACCCTCTGACACTCTCCGGGCCGTTACGCCGAAGGGCGGGCCCGACCGAAGTCGGACCCGCCCTGTGGAGAAGACGACGCGCTGTTACTCGGGGACGACCTCGAGCGGCTTGGCGGTCAGCTTGTCTTCGTTGATCTCGTGCATCGCGACGGAGAGCGGCTTGTCGTCGATGGTGGAGTCGACGAGAGGGCCGACGTTGTCGAAGAGCGAGCCCTCGTGCAGGTCGGCGTAGTAGTCGTTGATCTGACGAGCGCGCTTGGACGCGAAGATGACGAGTGCGTACTTCGACTCGACCTTCGAGAGCAGGTCGTCGATGGGCGGGTCGATGATGCCCTTGTTCCTGTCGGCCATGGTGCCTCCTACTGAAGTCGTGACCCGCTGGGGCGCGAAGGCGCGGCGGGCAATGTCATCAAGTCTACGACTTCTCGAGCCGCTTCGCTGACCTCGGTGTTGACGACCTTGACGTCGAACTCGTCCTGGGCGGCGAGCTCGACCTTCGCGGTCTCGAGGCGGCGCTGCTGCTCGGCCGTGTCTTCGGTGCCGCGGCCGATCAGGCGGCGCACCAGCTCCTCCCACGTCGGCGGGAGCAGGAACACCAGGACGGCCTCGGGCATGACGGCCCGCACCTGGCGGGCACCCTGGAGGTCGATCTCGAGGAGCACGCTGCGGCCCTTGTCGAGGGCGGCGTCGATCGGCGGACGCGGCGTGCCGTAGCGCGACTGGTTGTGCACGGTCGCGTACTCGAGCAGCTCACGGTCGCGGATCATGCGGTCGAACTCGTCGTCGTCGACGAAGTAGTAGTGCACGCCGTCGACCTCGCCGGGCCGAGGCTTGCGTGTCGTCGCGGAGACGGACAGGTGCACGTCGGGGTAGTTCTCGCGGATGAAGGTCGAGACGGTGCCCTTGCCGACGGCGGTGGGCCCGGCGAGCACGACGAGGCGGGACTTGACGCGCCCGCGGGCCTCGCGCTGTGACAGCCAGTCGCCGAGGATCACTCTCTGACGGACGCCGAGCCCGCCGACGCGCTTGGAGTCGGCGATGCCGAGCTGCTCCATGATGCGCGCCACGCGCGTGGGGCCGATTCCGGGGATGCTCGTCAACAGTTCGCGGACGCGCAGAGTGGCCTCGGGTGCCGTGGGTTCGCTCGCCCACCCGGCTTCGGCCACCTCGAGTGCAGTGCGGCGTCGCTCGGCGACGTCGCGTTTGACGGTGGCTCGGGCTCGGCGTGCCGCCACCGCGGCCTTGGCGGCGGCGGCGCGGTCGACCGGCGGCGGGGTCATGCGAGGCATGTGCGCACCTCCTCGGTGGCCTGGCGTGCGGCGGCGGCGACGCCGGAACGACCGGCCGCGACCATGGAACGCGAGGCGGAGACGAGGACGCTGCCGGCGGCCTCGCCGTAGAGGCGGGCCACGTCGGAGTAGAGGGCCCCCTGGGCTCCGAAGCCGGGCGCCAGGATCGGCGTCGACGTGAGGTCTCGGGTGCGGATGCCGTAGTCGTCGAGGTCGACGGTCGCGCCGAGGACGAGCCCGATCGAGTCGAGGGAGCGGGCGCGAGTCGCAGCACCGGGGTGACCGGACGAAACATCCTGGTCAGCGGCAGCATCGTTGTCGTGGAGCACGTCGTCGACGATACCGGCTGCGACGGTCTTTCCGGCGCGCGGGCCGGAGTCGATCCGGGCGAGTTGCGTGTCTCGGGCCTCCGGGTTCGAGGTGGCCGCGAGGACGAAGACGCCGCCGCCGGTCTCGCGGGCCGTGCGGAGGAAGCCGGCGTTCGCTCCGAGACCCTGGTAGGCGGCGACCGTGACGGCGTCGGCTCGCAGGGGGGACGACTCGTCGAACCAGGCCTGGGCGTAGCTGTCCATGGTGGTGCCGATGTCGCCGCGTTTGGCGTCCGCGATCACGAGGAGGCGTGCATCCCGCGCTGCTTGGATGACGTCTTCGAGAGCCGCGAATCCCTTCGAGCCGTAGCGCTCGAAGAAGGCGACCTGAGGTTTGACGATCGGCACCAGCCCGGCGACGGCCTCGACGACCGCGAGGCCGAACGACCGCGCCCCCTCGGCCGAGACCGGGAGGCCCCAGTCGCCGAGCAGGTACGGGTGCGGGTCGATGCCGACGCAGAGCTGCCCGAACTCGTCGAACGCTCGCGCGAGGCGCGACCCGAACGACGGTCGCGCCCCCGACGGCGCGACCTCCCCCGACATCGCGACCGCCCCCGTGGGTGCGGCCTCCGCCGATGGTGCGGCCGAGTCGTCAGACGGGGCCGCACCGGGGCCGGTCGTCACAGCTTGGCCTCGCGCTCCCGGGCGTAGTCCTGCAGGCTCGTCACGTCGTAGCCGGTGTGGATCGTCTCGATCGACGCGACCGCAGCGGCGAGCTGGGCCATCGTGGTGAACAGGGCCTTGTCGGCCGCCACCGTCGCCGCGCGGATCTCGTAACCGTCGGCGCGACCGCTCGAACCGGACGGCGTGTTGATCACCAGGTCGACCTCGTCGCGGTTGATCAGGTCGACCACGCTCTCGCCGCCCTCGGAGTACTTGCCGACGATTCGCGTCGGGATGCCGTTGCGGGTGAGGACCGTCGCCGTGCCCTCGGTCGCGATGATCTCGAAACCGAGCTGCTGGAGGCGCAGCACCGGCAGGACGATCGCGCGCTTGTCGCGGTCGGCGACGCTCACGAACGCCACGCCGCCGGTGGGAAGCCCGCCGTACGCCGCCGTCTGGCTCTTGGCGAACGCCCGCGGGAAGTCGCGGTCGATGCCCATGACCTCGCCGGTCGAGCGCATCTCGGGGCTGAGGACGCTGTCGACGACCTGGCCGTCCTTCGTGCGGAACCGCTTGAACGGCAGCACGGCCTCCTTCACCGAGATCGGCGAGTCGAGGGGGACGTCGGACCCGTCGACGGCGGGAAGGAGACCCGAAGCGACGAGATCGCGGATGCTCGACCCGACCATGATGAGCGACGCGGCCTTGGCCAAGGGGATGCCGAGGGCCTTCGAGACGAAGGGCACCGTGCGGCTGGCACGCGGGTTCGCCTCGAGGACGTAGAGCACACCGGCCGCGATCGCGAACTGCACGTTCAGGAGGCCGGAGACGCCGATGCCCTCGGCGATCTTGAGGGTCGCCTCGCGCACGCGGTCGATCTCGCCCTTGCCGAGCGTGACCGGGGGCAGGGTGCAGCTCGAGTCGCCGGAGTGGATGCCGGCCTCCTCGATGTGCTCCATGATGCCGCCGACGTAGAGCTCCGTGCCGTCGTAGAGGGCGTCGACGTCGATCTCCACCGCGTCGTCGAGGAACCGGTCGACGAGCAGCGGCTGGCCGGCGCCGATGATGGCCTGGTCTTTCACCCGCTCGAAGTAGTCGGCCAACAGCTCGGACGAGTACACGATCTCCATGCCGCGGCCGCCGAGCACGTAGGAGGGGCGGACCAGGACGGGGTAGCCGATCTCCTCGGCGACGGCGACGGCCGACTCGAAGTCGGTGCCGGTGCCGTTGCGCGGAGCGAGCAGACCGCCCTGGTCGAGGATCTGCGAGAACAGGCCGCGCTCCTCGGCGGAGTCGATCGCGTCGGGCGACGTGCCGAGGATGGGCACCCCTGCCGCCTCGAGGCCGCTCGCCAGACCGAGGGCCGTCTGGCCGCCGAGCTGCACGACGACGCCCACGAGCTCGCCGGAGGCGCTCTCGGCGTGGACGACCTCAAGCACGTCCTCGAGCGTCAGCGGCTCGAAGTACAGGCGGTCGCTGGTGTCGTAGTCGGTCGAGACCGTCTCGGGGTTGCAGTTGATCATGATGGTCTCGAAGCCGGCGTCCGACAGGGCGAACGAGGCGTGCACGCAGGAGTAGTCGAACTCGACGCCCTGACCGATACGGTTCGGTCCGGAGCCCAGGATGATGACCTTGCGGCGCTCGGACGGGACGACCTCGGTCTCGAAGTCGTAGCTCGAGTAGTGGTACGGCGTGAGCGCCGGGAACTCGCCCGCACAGGTGTCGACCGTCTTGTAGATCGGGCGGACGCCGAGGTAGATGCGGTGGTCGCGGATGTCGTGCTCGAGTCGGCCCCGGAGCTGAGCGATCTGGATGTCGCTGAATCCGTGGTCCTTCGCCTCGACCATGGTGTCGTAGTCGAGCTCCTCGGCGTTCTTGATGCGGTCCGCGACCTCGTTGATCAGCACGATCTGGTCGATGAACCACGGGTCGATCTTGGTCGCGTCGAAGACCTGCTCGGCCGTGGCACCGGCCCGCAGGGCCTGCTGCACCGTGACGATGCGGCCGTCGGTGGGAACGGCCGACAGGGCCAGCAGCTCGTCGACGTCGCCGGGGCGCCCCTCCCAGTGGAAGCTCGACCCGCGCTTCTCCAGCGAGCGGAGCGCCTTCTGCAGCGCCTGGGTGAAGTTGCGACCGATGGCCATGGCCTCGCCGACGCTCTTCATGGTCGTCGTCAGCGTCGTGTCGGCCGCCGGGAACTTCTCGAACGCGAAGCGGGGCACCTTCACCACGACGTAGTCGAGGGTCGGCTCGAAGGAGGCCGGCGTGACCTTCGTGATGTCGTTCTGGATCTCGTCCAGGCGGTAGCCGATGGCGAGCTTGGCGGCGATCTTCGCGATCGGGAAGCCGGTCGCCTTGGAGGCGAGCGCGCTCGATCGGGAGACGCGCGGGTTCATCTCGATCACGATGATCCGGCCGTCGGCGGGATCGATGGCGAACTGGATGTTGCATCCCCCGGTGTCGACGCCCACCCGACGGATGATGTCGATGCCGATGTCGCGGAGCTTCTGGAACTCGACGTCGGTGAGGGTGAGTGCGGGGGCGACGGTGATGGAGTCGCCGGTGTGGACGCCGACCGGGTCGAAGTTCTCGATCGAGCAGATGACCACCGTGTTGTCGGCCGTGTCGCGCATGAGCTCGAGCTCGTACTCCTTCCAGCCGGTGATGCTCTCTTCGAGCAGCACCTCGCTGGTCGGACTCGAGTGCAGGCCGTCGCCGACCATGCGCATGAGCTCGTCGCGGTCGTGCGCGAAGCCGGAGCCGAGCCCGCCCATGGTGAACGACGGGCGGACGACGAGGGGGTAGCCCAGGTCGTCGGCTGCGGCGACGGCCTCGTCGAGACGGTGCACGATGTGGCTGCGGGCCACGTCGGCACCGGACTCGAGCACGAGCTCTTTGAAGACCTGGCGGTCCTCGCCGCGCTGGATGGCTTCGACCTTGGCGCCGATGAGCTCGACGCCGTGCTTGGCGAGGATGCCGGCCTCGTCGAGGGCGATGGCGGCGTTGAGCGCCGTCTGACCGCCGAGGGTCGGGAGGACGGCGTCGGGGCGCTCCTTGATGATGATCGACTCGAGCACCTCGGAGGTGATCGGCTCGATGTACGTCGCGTCGGCGAAGTCGGGGTCGGTCATGATCGTGGCCGGGTTCGGGTTCACGAGGATGACGCGGACGCCCTCCTCGCGGAGAACGCGGCAGGCCTGGGTGCCGGAGTAGTCGAACTCGGCCGCCTGACCGATGACGATCGGGCCGGAGCCGATGACGAGGACGGAGTTGATGTCGGGACGCTTGGGCATCAGTTGCTTTCCTGCTCGGTCGAGATCTGTTGCTGGTCGGAGCCGCGGGCGCCGGCACGCGTCACGACGAGTTCGCGGAACCGGTCGAAGAGGTGGTTGCTGTCGTGCGGGCCGGCGGCCGCCTCGGGGTGGTACTGCACCGAGAAGGCCGGGATGTCGAGGGCGCGGAGGCCCTCGACCACGTTGTCGTTGAGGGAGAAGTGGCTCACCTCGACGCGACCGAAGCCGGCGGGCGACTCGAGGACGCCGTCGATCGGCGCGTCCACCGCGAAGCCGTGGTTCTGACTCGTGATCTCGACGGTGCCGGTGGTCTTGTCCCACACCGGCTGGTTGATGCCGCGGTGGCCGAAGGGCAGCTTGTAGGTGCCGAAGCCGAGAGCGCGGCCGAGCAGCTGGTTGCCGAAGCAGATGCCGAAGAAGGGCATCCCCTCGCGCAGGGCCGACTGCAGCAGTTCGACCTGCGAGTCGGAGGCGGCCGGGTCGCCGGGGCCGTTCGAGTAGAAGAGCGCGTCGGGTGCGATGGCACGCAGCTCGTCGGCCGTGACCGACTGGGGCAGCACGATCACGTCGAAGCCGCGCTGTGCGAGGTACTTCAGCGTGGAGGTCTTCACACCGAGGTCGAGGACCGCCACGGATCCGATGCGCTCGCCCACTGCGGGCAGGTCGTAGCGCTCGGTGGTCGAGACGCGGCTGCTGAGGTTGAGGCCGGCCATTCCGTCCTGCTCGCGGACGAGGCGGAGCTGCTCGTCGTCGGCGAGGTCGAAGTCGGCGCCGGAGAAGATGCCGGAGCGCATCGATCCGGTGTCGCGCAGGCGGCGGGTGATGGCGCGGGTGTCGACGCCCTTGATGCCGACGATCCCGTCGCGGACGAGCTGGTCGTCGAGGCTGCCGGTGGCGCGGTAGTTCGAGACGACGCGGCTCGCATCGCGGACGACGTAACCGGCGACCCAGATCTGCGACGACTCGGTGTCTTCGTCGTTGACGCCGGTGTTGCCGATGTGCGGGGCCGTCATGACGACGATCTGCCCGGCGTACGACGGGTCGGTGAGGGTCTCTTGGTAGCCGGTCATACCGGTCGCGAAGACGGCCTCGCCGAGGGTGCGCCCGGTGGCGCCGTACGGGCGGCCGACGAATCGGCTGCCGTCTTCGAGAACGAGGACCGCCCTGCTGCTGGTGGACACGTCTGTCACGGGGTCTTCTCTCCTGTGGTGGTTCCGGGTGCCGTCTCGGCACCGTTTCCGGTCGTGGTGATGAGCTGGTTCATCGCGTCGATCAGATCGTGGGGATCGGTCGAGTCGCGAAGGTAGGTGTCGACGTCGAGGTCGCCGAGGCGCCAGCCGACGAGGACCAGCCCGTCGGTCTCGACGACGCGGTCGATGGTCCAGGTGGCGCGGCCGACCTCTCGGAGCGCGGCCGGTTCGATCAGGATCGGGTCGTTTCCTGCGATCGCGAGCCGGATACCCGTGGGATGCACGGACACGGTCGCACGGCCGCGGAAGCCGAGCCCGCCCACGACGATCCGGTCGAGCGGGTCGCCGTTCTTCGAGGTCGCGACGTAGAACACCCGCTTCTCGAGGGTGGCCGGGCCGAGCACGTCGTCGCCCGGTGCCACGGGGGGACGGCTGACTCCGGCCTGCCGCCTGCCGCGGGCCTTCCACCCGGCGCGCATGAACAGGTAGACGACCACGACGAGGGCGAGGAAGCCCGCGCCGATCAGCCAGTCGATCATCGGGTGGCCGCCGTCTGCTGCGCGAGGAGGGCGGCTTCGGCGATCTCGTTCTCGTCGACCAGTTCGCCGTCGAGGACGGTCGCGTAGCCGTTGTGGAATGTCGCGATGACCTGGCCGGCCATCTCGCGCCCGAGGAACGGCGAGTTGATGCTCTTGCCTGCGAGGTCGTCGACCGTGAACGTCTTGATCACGTTTCGATCGTAGAGCGTGATCTCGGCGGGCGAGCCCACGGCGATGGGGACCCCCTGGCCCGTGACCTGACCGATTCGGGCGGGGGCGATCGAGAGGATCCGCTCCACGTCGGGCCAGCCGATCCGGCCAGGGTCGACCATCGCATACTGCACGACCGCGAGGGCCGACTCGAGCCCGACCATCCCGTTGGCGGCGTTGTCCCACTCGCAGCTCTTGGCCTCGGAGGTGTGCGGGGCGTGGTCGGTCGCGACGATGTCGACCGTGCCGTCGGCCAGCGCGGAGCGGAGGGCTTCGACGTCTTCCTGTCGGCGGAGCGGCGGGTTGACCTTGTAGCGGGCGTCGTAGGTCGAGACCAGGTCTTCGGTGAGCAGCAGATGGTGCGGCGTGACCTCGGCCGTGACGGCGAAGCCGCGCGACTTGGCCCAGCGGATGACCTCGACGCTGCCGGCCGTCGAGACGTGGCAGACGTGCAGGCGCGCGCCGACGTGGTTCGCCAGCAGCACGTCGCGGGCGATGATCGCCTCCTCGGCCACGGCGGGCCAGCCGGCGAGGCCGAGAGTCGCGCTGAGTTCGCCCTCGTTCATCTGGGCGCCGACGGTGAGACGCGGCTCTTGAGAATGCTGGGCGAGGACGCCGCCGAATCCCTTGATGTACTCGAGGGCGCGACGCATGAGCAGCGGGTCGGCGACGCACTGGCCGTCGTCGGAGAAGACGCGGACGGCGGCGCGCGAGTTCGCCATGGCGCCGATCTCGCTGAGGTGTGTGCCGGCCAGGCCCTGCGAGACCGCACCGATCGGGCGGACGGTCACGTACCCGGCGCGGTCGCCCAGCGCCTGCACCTGCTCGACGACGCCGGCCGTGTCGGCCACGGGCGAGGAGTTGGCCATCGCGTTGACGGCGGTGAAACCTCCGGCCGCAGCCGCGCGCGAGCCGGTCAGGACGGTCTCGCTGCCTTCGAAGCCGGGCTCGCGGAGGTGCGTGTGCAGATCGACCAGGCCGGGCAGGGCCACGAGCCCGGCGCCGTCGATGACGGTCGCGCCCAGCGAGGAGAGGTTCGTGCCGAGCGCCTTGACGACGCCGCCCCCGAGGAGGATGTCGGTCGACTCGTTCGTGGAGAGCTGCACGCCCTTGACGAGGTACTCGGTGGTCGTCGGGTCGCTCATGCGTGGGCCTCTCGGTGATTCGTCTCGCGGGTGCCGGTGCTGCGGTCGCCGAGGCCGGCATCGCGGACGCCGGCATCGCGGACGCCCGCGTCTCGGTCGCCCGCCAGGGTCAGGTACAGCACGGCCATTCGTACGGCCACGCCGTTGGTGACCTGCTCGAGCACGGTCGACTGCGGCGAGTCGGCCGCCTCGTCGCTGATCTCGAGGCCGCGGTTCATCGGGCCCGGGTGCATGACGATCGTCTTCTCCGGCAGGGAGCGGAAGCGGGCGGCGCTCAGGCCCCAGGACTTCGCGTACTCGCGAGCGTTCGGGAAGAACGCCTCGTTCATCCGCTCCTGCTGGATCCGCAGCATCATCACCACGTCGGGCTCGACCTCGGCCAGGGCTGCGTCGAGGTCGTAGTGGACATCGACGCCGAAGGCCGCGACCCCGTTGGGCAGAAGCGTCGGGGGCGCCACGAACGTGACCGTCGCGCCCAGCGTCTTCAGCAGCCACGCGTTCGAGCGGGCCACGCGCGAGTGCAGCACGTCGCCGACGATGACGACCTTGAGGCCGCGGAGGTCGCGCCCGCGGCTGTCCGCGCCGTGGAAGCGGCGCCGCATGGTGAAGGCGTCGAGAAGGGCCTGCGTGGGATGCTCGTGCGTGCCGTCGCCGGCGTTCACCACCCCGGCGTCGACCCAGCCGCTCTCGGCCAGCACCCGCGGTGCTCCCGAGGCGGGGTGGCGGATCACGATCCCGTCGGCACCCATGGCGGCGAGGGTCTGTGCGGTGTCTTTGAGGGACTCGCCCTTGGAGACGCTCGAGCCCTTGGCGGCGAAGTTGATCACGTCGGCGCTCAAGCGCTTGGCCGCCGCCTCGAACGAGATGCGGGTGCGGGTGGAGTCTTCGAAGAAGAGGTTGACGACGGTGATGCCGCGGAGCGTCGGCAGCTTCTTGACCTCGCGCGTCGAGACGTCGGCCATGTCTTCGGCGATGTCGAGGATGCGGAGCGCGTCGTCGCGGGACAGGTCGGCGGTGCTGAGGAGGTGCTTCACGCCACTCCCCCTTCGATCGAGACGCGCTCGTCGCCGTCGAGCTCTTCGAGCCGGACGTAGATGCGCTCGGACGTCGACGACGGCAGGTTCTTGCCCACGTAGTCGGCGCGGATCGGAAGCTCGCGGTGGCCCCGGTCGACCAGGACGGCCAGGCGGACGATGCGCGGGCGGCCGATGGCGCTCAGGGCGTCGAGGGCGGCGCGGATGGTGCGGCCCGAGTAGAGCACGTCGTCGACGAGGACGACGGTCTTGCCGTCGACTCCCCCGGCGGGGACGCTCGTCGGCCGGGGTGACCGGGTCGGCTGCCGACGCAGGTCGTCGCGGTACAGCGTCGCGTCGATGGCACCCGTCGGGATCGGCGTGCCGCTGATGCCTTCGAGCAGGGAGGCGAGGCGTTCGGCGAGGTGCACCCCGCGAGTGGGGATGCCCAGGAGGACGAGGTCGTCGGCCCCCTTGTTGCCCTCGAGGATCTCGTGGGCGATGCGCGTCAATGCGCGCGTGATGTCAGCCTGACTCAGCACTTCTCTGGTGCTCAATCGGACCCCCTTCCCCGCCTCTCGGGACGGAATTTAAAGGACGTCGGTGTGTGCCCTTCCACCTTAGTGGGCGTCAGAGGCCGACGCTGCCCTGCATGATGCCGCCGTCGATGAACACGGTGGTGGCCGTCATGTACGACGACTTGCCGGACGACAGGAAGACGACCATCTCGGCGATGTCGGTGGGCTCCGCGAGCTTGCCGACGGGGATCGCCGCGTCGAGCTCCTTCAGCTTCTCCGGGTCGGCGACGGTCTCGGCGTTGATGGGGGTGTCGACGGCCCCGGGGGCGACGTTGACGACGCGGATGCCATGCGGACCGAGCTCGACGCCCGCGGTGCGGGTGAGCATGCGGGTGCCGCCCTTCGACACGCAGTAGGCGATGTTTCCGGGCATGGGCCAGTCCTCGTGCACGCTCGACATGTTGATGACGAGGCCGGGGGTGCCCTGGGCGATGAACTGCTTGGCGGCGAACTGGGTGCCGAAGAAGGCGCTCTTGAGATTGACGGAGAGGATCTTCTCGAAGTCCTCCTCGGTCGTGTCGAGGATCCCGGTGCGGTTCTCGATGCCGGCGTTGTTGACGATCACGTCGAGACGGCCGTACGTGTCGACCGCGGTCTGGACCATCTTGTGCAGGTCGGCCGCCTGGCTCACGTCGGCCTGGACGCCGACCGCCTTGCCGCCCGCGGCTTCGATCTTCGCGATGATCTTGTCGGTCGCGTCGCCGTGCGCCACGTAGTCGATCACGATGTTGGCACCCTCGCGGGCTGCGGCGACGACGATCGCCTCACCGATTCCCGAGTTGCCGCCGGTCACGATCATCGTCTTGCCTTCGAGGAGCATGGTCATCCCGTTCTAGCCCCGCACCGTGCAGAGCCACCCCGGACGCTACATCCGGGGTGGCTCTGCGAATTCAGGTGATTCTTATGCGGTGGTCGTGGCGATGCGACCCAGCAGGCCGTTGACGAAGCTGGCGGAGTCGTCGGTCGAGAGCGACTGTGCGAGCTCGACGGCCTCCGAGATCGCCACGGCGTCGGGGATCTCGTCGTTCTTCGTGAGCTCCCAGATGCCCATGCGCAGGATCGCGCGGTCGATAGTGGGCATGCGCCCGAGCGACCAGCCCTGGGAGTACGTCTCGATGAGCTCGTCGATCTCGGGGCGGTTCTCGATGACGCCCTGCACGATGTCGCGGGCATAGCCCCAGCTCGTGCTGCGCTCGGGTTCGGCCATGGCCCGCTGGGTCTCGGCGACGAGGGCGTCGTCGATCGAGATCTGGCGGATGTCGGCGACGTAGAGGATGTCGAGGGCTCGCTTGCGGGCCTTGGTTCGTGCGCTCACTGGGGGTTGTCGGCGTTCGTCGTCGGTCGGCGACTAGTCGTTGACGCGGCCGAGGTAGCTGCCGTCGCGCGTGTCGACCTTGACCTTGGTGCCGGTCTCGAGGAACAGCGGGACCTGGATCTCGTAGCCGGTCTCGACGGTGGCGGGCTTGGTGCCGCCGGTGGAGCGGTCGCCCTGAAGGCCCGGCTCGGTGTAGGTGACCTCGAGGACGACGGAGGCGGGGAGCTCGATGTAGAGCGGGTCGCCGTCGTGCAGGGCGACCTGGACGTTCTGGTTCTCGAGCATGAAGTTCTTGGAGTCGCCGACGACCGTGGCGGGGATGTTGATCTGGTCGTAGTCGGTGGTGTCCATGAAGACGTAGCCGTCGGCCTCGGCGTACAGGTAGGTGTACTCGCGACGGTCGACGTTGGCGAACTCGACCTTGGTGCCCGCATTGAAGGTCTTGTCGACGACCTTGCCGGTCAGGACGTTCTTCATCTTGGTACGGACGAAGGCGCCGCCCTTGCCCGGCTTGACGTGCTGGAACTCGACGATGTTCCAGAGCTGGCCGTCGAGGTTGAGAACGGCGCCGTTCTTGATGTCGTTGGTAGTCGCCATGCGCTGGATTTCCTTTACGAGTTCTGTTCGTCTTTGTGAAGATGCGTGGCCCGTGATTCGGCCACGGACAAGTGTAGCGTGCCGTCGAAATCGTCCGGCTCGAGGCTGCAGCCGTGCCGCTCAGCCGACCACGTGGCGGAGGAACCGCTGGGGGTCGTCGAAGAACAGCTTGTAGTTGGTGACGAGACCGAGGTCGCTCCAGGGGCTCGGGCGCAGCCCCCACTCCCCCACCTCGTAGATCGTCGCCCCGGGGATGGCCGCCAGCACCGGCGAGTGCGTCGACAGGATCACCTGCGACCCGCCCTCGGCGATCTTGTCGGCGAGGGCACCGACCAGTGCGAGGCAGCCCTGGAAC
Organism: Frondihabitans cladoniiphilus; assembly: GCF_039544345.1. Lineage (NCBI taxonomy): Bacteria > Bacillati > Actinomycetota > Actinomycetes > Micrococcales > Microbacteriaceae > Frondihabitans > Frondihabitans cladoniiphilus. The sequence goes on along the minus strand of NZ_BAABLM010000001.1, from coordinate 1,005,015 downwards.
GACAGGGCCGACTCCGGCTCGTCGAGCATCCACAATCCGCGGCCCTTGAAGCGGCTGAGGACCAGCTCGAGGAACGACTCGCCGTGCGACATCTCGTGGAAGCGGGGTTCGGGCCTGCCCGGATTCTGTTCGAGGTACGTGTAGAACGAGTGCATCGTCTCGGCCCGCAGGAAGTAGCCGCGCTTGGACCCGCCGATGCCACGGCTGAGCCGCAACGACTCCCACAGCGGCGACTCGGTGGCTCGAGTCGAGTGCCGCGACCCCGTCGATCCCCCTTCGACGCCCATGCCGTACGCCCCCGCGATGCCCTCGACCAGCGTCGACTTGCCCGACCCGTTCTCGCCGACGAACACGGTGATCGGCCCCAGCTCGAGGCCGTGGTCGAGCACGCTACGGACCGGTGCGAGCGTGGCAGGCCAGCGGTCGCGGGGCAGGGGCGAGTCGGGATGCTCGTTGACGCCCCGGATCGGCTGCCGCACGAATGTCGGAGAGGAATCGTCGCTCATGCGCTCCAGTGTGCCGCCCGCCACGACGGTTCTTCGAAAGGGCGATGCGTAGGATGCACGGATGAGCGCCCCGGGAACACCGCCCCCGCGCCGATCCGCCGCCCCGCACGGGTACCACCTCGACGGCGAGGGGCTCCTCGTTCCCGACACGAAGGCGGGTGCATCCCCCGCTCTCTTCGTCGGCCTCTGGATCGCCGAGGCCGTTTTCATCGGCCTGGCGCTGGTCGGGATCCTGCTTCGGCCCTGGCTGCCGGAGACCTTCGGTGTCGTGACTGCGTTCGTCTGGCTGCTGCTGTTCCTGGCGACGACGGCGCTGCACTCGCGGGCGCGGCTGCGGCCGGCCGCCACCGTGGCGGAGAAGATCGGGGCGGTCGCGGGGATGCTCGTGGCCATCGCCTGGGCGGTCTGGCTCGGACTCAGCCTGCCGTCGCTCGCGGTGTCGAAGGGGATCGGACCGCGGATCCTCCTGGCCGTCGCCGGCGAGGCCGCCCTCATGGTGGCGGCGGTGCTCGCGTACCGGGGCCGGATGTTCCACTGGCGGAAGCCCTGGGTGGCCCCGCCCCGGTGACGCAGGGGTCAGGCCCGCGCGGCGACGCCCGCCCGCACCCGCGCCGCTGCGGCTTGCACGGCGAAGCGGTAGGAGTCGAAGCCGAGTCCCGCGATGACGCCGGTCGACACGGCGGAGATGACGCTCGAGCGCCCGCCGTCGTCGCGGGCGCCGGGGTTGCCGAGATGCACCTCGATCAGTGGCAGGCCCGCCTCGGTGACGGCCGCCGCCGCGTCGCGGAGGGCGTAGGAGTAGTGCGTGAAGCCGGTCGGGTCGAGGACGACCCCCCAGCCGGATTCGACGGCCCGCCCGAGCCAGTGGATGAGCTCGGCCTCGTCGTCGGTCTGACGGAACTCGACGGTGAGGTCGCCGTCGTGGACCGTGCCGCCCAGGGCCATCAGCTCGCTCCGGAGCCCGCTCGATGCTTCGGGTGCACCGCCGCCTGCGCTGGAGGCGATCCGACCCGACCCGGGCCGCGCGCGTTCGGGAGCGGCGGCGACGAGGACCGTCGTCACGAGCCGATCTCCTGGTAGGCGGCGAAGAGGAGGCTCGACTCCGGGCCTTGGAGGATGGTCGGCTTGGCGATGTCGTCGAGCACGATGAACCGCAGCATGCCGGCCCGCGTCTTCTTGTCGCGCTGCATGGTCGCGAGGAGGGTGTTCCAGCGGCCGGCCGGGTACGTGATGGGCAGACCGAGGGAGGTGAGGATGCTCCGATGCCGGTCGACCACCTCGTCGGACAGCTTGCCGGCCAACCGTGCCAGCTCGGCGGCGAACACCATTCCGACCGACACCGCTGCTCCGTGGCGCCACTGGTACCGCTCGGCGTGTTCGATGGCGTGTCCGAGGGTGTGGCCGTAGTTGAGGATCTCGCGGAGACCGGCCTCTTTGAAGTCCTCCCCCACCACGCGCGCCTTCAGGGCGATGGCCAGTTCGACGACGCGGCGGAATTCGGGGGTCGTGGGATCGGTGACCCGCTCGACGGACGCCTCGACGATGTCGAGGATCTCGGGCTCCGCGATGAATCCGGCCTTCACGATCTCGGCGAAGCCCGCGAGGATCTCGTTCGGGGCGAGGCCGTCGAGCAGATCGAGGTCGACCAGCACGCCCGCGGGGGCGTAGAACGACCCGACGAGGTTCTTGCCCTCGGCGGTGTTGATGCCGGTCTTGCCGCCGACGCTCGCATCCACCATGCCGAGAACCGTCGTGGGGATCTGGACGAGCTGCACGCCGCGGAGCCAGGTCGCCGCGACGAAGCCTGCCAGGTCGGTCGTGGCCCCGCCGCCGAGGCCGACGACGGCGTCGGTGCGGGCGAAGTCGGCCTGGCCGAGGATCTGCCAGCAGAAGGCGGCGACCTCGACGCGCTTGCCGGCCTCGGCGTCCGGGATCTCGGCGATCATCGCGTCGTAGCCCTGCTCCTTGAGCGAGGTGCGGAGGGCCTCGGCTCGTGCACCGAGCGGCGGCGCGTGCACGATGAGGATCTTGCGGGTCTGCGGGCCGAGGATGCTCTTCACGTCGCCGATCGTGCCGCGCCCGACGCGGACGTCGTAGGGCGAGAGGCCTTTCACGGGGATGATCGTGGTCTCGTCGGTCGTGACGGTGTCGGCAGCCGCGCCGGTGTCAGCGGCCGTGGCGTCGCCCGGGGTCGCGCCGTCGGGGGTGGTCGTGGTCATGCGGGTTCCGTTCCGGCCCAGGTCACGATGTCGTCGACGACATGGGACAGGGGCCTGTGGGAGGTGTCGAGAGTGAGGTCGGCGAGCGACGCGTAGATCGGCGCGCGGGCTTCTGCGATGGCCTGCCAGGCGGCGAGGCCGTCGTGGTGGAGGAGCGGGCGGTCGCTGCCGGAGATGCGGGGACCCACGGCCTCGGGGGTGACGGTGAGCAGGACCACGTGCGCGTCGGCTAGAAGGGCCCGGGTGGACTCGTCGAGGACGGCGCCGCCCCCGAGGGAGACCACGGCGACGTCGTCCGACGCCAGGGTCTCGGCGACGGCGGCGCGCTCCAGCTCGCGGAAGTGCGGCTCGCCGTGCGTCTCGAAGAGCGCCGCGATCGCACCGTGGCGCGACACCAGCAGCTTGTCGGTGTCGACGAACGGGCGGCCGAGCGCCTTGGCCACGCGCTTGCCGACGCTCGTCTTGCCCGCGCCCATCGGGCCGATGAGCACGATCGGACGCTGAAGCGTCGACGGCATCAGAGCTGGGCTGCGGGAACGCCGCTCTGCGCTTCGGACTGCGCGGTCGTCGTGAGCAGGTCGGGGATGTTCTCGACGTACGAGGTCAGGTTGCGGCTCGTCTCGTCGATCGAGTCGCCGCCGAACTTCTCCAGCACGGCGTTGGCCAGGACGAGGGCGACCATCGCTTCGGCCACGACGCCGGAGGCCGGTACGGCGCAGACGTCGGAGCGCTGGTGGTGCGCCTGGGCCGCTTCGCCCGTGGCGACGTCGACCGTGGCCAGGGAGTGCGGAACCGTCGCGATCGGCTTCATGCCCGCGCGGACGCGGAGCACGGTGCCCGTGGACATGCCGCCCTCGGTGCCGCCGGCACGGTCGGTGTCGCGCGAGATGCCGGCAGCCGTCTGGTGGAGCTCGTCGTGCGCCTCCGATCCTCGGCGGGTCGTCGTGAGGAAGCCGTCGCCGACCTCGACGCCCTTGATCGCCTGGATGCCCATGAGTGCTGCAGCCAGCTGCGAGTCGAGGCGGCGATCCCACTGCACGTGCGAGCCGAGCCCGGGAGGGAGGTTGTAGGCGAGCACCTCGACGATGCCGCCGAGGGTGTCGCCGTCCTTCTTCGCGGCGTCGACCTCGGCCACCATGAGCGCCGATGTGGCAGCGTCGAAGCAGCGCAACGGATCGGCGTCGAGCGCCTCGAGGTCGTCGAGGGTCGGCAGAGGACGCCCCTCGGGCACGCGGACCGGGCCGATGGACAGGGTGTGGCTGACGAGTTCGATGCCGAGCTCGGCGAGGAACGACTTGGCGACGGCGCCGAGGGCGACGCGCGCCGCGGTCTCGCGGGCACTGGCGCGCTCGAGAATGGGGCGGGCGGAGTCGAAGCCGTACTTCTGCATGCCGACGAGGTCGGCATGGCCGGGACGCGGACGCGTCAGAGGGGCGCTCCGCCCCCGGGAGGCCTCGCTGACCTCGACGGGCTGCGAGTTCATGACCTCGACCCACTTGGGCCATTCCGTGTTGCCGACGCGGATGGCGATCGGGCTGCCGATCGTGCGGCCGTGGATCACGCCCCCGGAGATGTGCAGCTCGTCTTGTTCGAACTTCATGCGCGAGCCGCGGCCGTAGCCGAGCTTGCGACGGGCGAGGTCGGCCTGGATGTCGTCGAGGAGCACGGGCACCCCGGCCGGCAGGCCCTCGAGAACGGCAATGAGTTCGGGGCCATGAGACTCACCCGCGGTCAACCAACGAAGCATGGGGACGATTCTTCCACAGTCGGAGCGGCCGCTCGGCGCGGCCGGGCTACTGGTTGTAGCTCGGGTTCGCCCGCAGCCAGGCCTGGAACTGCGCCACCGCGGCCAGGTGGTCGGAGTACGTCGTCGAGAACGCCGTCTCCCCCGTCTGCAGGTTCACCGTCACGAAGTAGAGCCAGGTGCCGTCGGCGGGATGCGTCACCGCGTTGATCGCGAGATCGCCCGGATTCGAGATAGGCCCGACAGGCAGCCCGGGATGCACGTAGGTGTTGTAGGGATTGCTGGCGTCTGCGCGTTCGGCGTCGGTCGTCGTGACGCGGTTCGTGGTGCCCGCTCCGTAGGCCACCGTCGCGTCGGACTGCAGGAGCATCCCCTGGTCGATCCGGTTCTGGAAGACCCGGGCCACCTTCGGGTAGTCGGCCGCGAGACCGGCCTCCTTCTGCACGAGGGACGCGAAGATGATCGTGTGCTCGTAGTCGGCGGGAGCGACACCGGCGGCAGCGAGGTGCTGCTTCATGGTGTCGACCATCTCTTGGAAGTAGAACTGCGCCGTCTTGCCGGGCTGCAGGTCGTAGGTGGCCGGGAAGAGATAGCCCTCGAGGCTCGTGACACCGGCCGGCAGGCCGTAGGCCGCAGAGTTGTTCGCCGCTGCGGTGACGTCGTCGGTGGACAGCTTCGTGGCGGCCGCCATGAGGGGGATGATGCCCTTGAGAGTGGTCCCCTCGGGGATGACGAGCTTGTTCACGAGACGAGCCGAGGTGTCCTGCAACCGGGCGATGGCCGAGGCGCCGCTCATGTGCTGGTACATCGAGTAGGAGCCGGGCTGGAACGAGATGTCCGGGCTCGCCAGGAGGACCTTGTACGAGGCCGTATAGGTCTTGGTGATGCCCGCCTTGGCCAGATTCGTCGCGATCGTCGAGCCGATGTCGCCCTTGTTGATCGTGAAGGTCACCTTCGTGCCGTTGCCGCTGCCGGAGTAGTCCGTGGTGGGCTTCGTGCCGAACAGGGCCGAGACGCCCGGTGAGACCTTGTGCCAGACCGCGAAGCCGCCCGCGGTGCCGCCGCCGAGAACGACGACGAGGACGATGGCGAGGATCCAGGCGCCGCGGTGATGCCCGCGCGGCTTCCGGGCGCGGGGCGGTTTCGACGGGCGACCGCGACCGCCGCGACCGCGTCCGCCGCCGCCGCGACCGCCCTCCGTCGAGAGGTCGGGGACGGCTGCGGAGGTCGTGTCGGGGGCTGCTGCTGCTGCCGTGCTGGCGAAGTGCTCGTCGAACGGGAAGAAGGAGGCTTCCGAGCGCGACTCGTCGGTTGCTGGGGCAGGTGCCGGGGCGGGTGCCGGAACGGCCTCGGACGTCGGCACGCTGTCGCGCGCCGGCACACTCTCGCGCTGCTGAGCGGTCTCGGGTGCGGTGACGATCTCGGTCGTCGAGGCCCGTCGACCCGAGGCTCGTGGCCTCGCGTTCTCGGCGGCGCGCGCGACCGGTACTCCGGGTGCGCCCGGGGCGGCGGCGGTGGCCGGAGCCGCGGGGGCCGAAGCCGCGGGCGCCGGAGCAGCGGCGGCCGGGGTCTCCGCGCCGAAGACGATCGCGGAGAACGGGTCGAACCGGCCGGGCCCCTCGGGCGGCGCCGAGTCGCCGGCAGGTGCCGAGTCGCCGGCAGGTGCCGAGTCGCCGGTCGAGACCGCGGGCGCACGGTCGGCGGCCGTCGGCGCCGCCGAGGCGACATCGCGCTGCTGCCGCGCGAGTTCTTCGCGCTCGCGCTGCTCGCGGGCGCGCTCTTCGTGCTCGCGTTGGGCCCGGAGGGCGCGCCGAGAGACGGGGACGCCCGCCGTGGGGTTCACCGGAGTCGCGCGCTCGGGTTCTGATCCGGCCGGGGGCTCTCCGCCGCCGGATCCCGAGGTCGCTTCGGCGGTGGCCGAAGCGGGTCGGTCGGCAGTGCGCGGGGCGAAGATCTCGTCCCAGGAGGGCTCATCGGCCACGTGTCATCGTCCTTCGTCGGGGGTGGCCTCGCTCGGTACGAGAGCGCCCGGCGGACGTCCACTCGAACGTTCGAGGTCGATGGCGTGTTGCAGAATGATAACAGCGGCGACTTGGTCGACCACCGATCTCTGCTTCTTCGACGATCGTCCGGCCTGTCGCAGTTGCCCCTGAGCGGTCACTGTCGAGAGGCGTTCGTCGACGAGACGCACCGGGGTCGGGGATGCAGCGACGGCCAGGCGGCTGGCGAAGAGCCGGGCATCCCCCGTCGAGGGCGTGTCTCCACCGGAGAGCGACAGCGGCAGGCCGACGACGATCTCGACGGCCCCGAACTCGAGGGCGTGACCGAGGATGGTGCGCAGATCGTCGCCGGTGTCACCGGCCCGCGCGACCGTCTCGATCGGCATCGCGAGCATCGGGGCGTCGTCGGAACGAGCGACTCCGATGCGCACCTTCCCGACGTCGACGCCGAGACGGACTCCTGTGCGCACTCCCCCGCTGCCTAGGCCCTCAGGGCGTCGACGATGGCCGACAGAGCCGTCGGGATCGCCGTGACGTCGGAGCCGCCGCCCTGTGCCAGGTCGTCTTTGCCGCCGCCGCCGCCGCCGAGGATTCCTGCGGCGGTCCGGGCGAGCTGACCGGCCTTGGCGCCGGCGTCGCGGGCTCCGGCCGTGGTCGCGACGATGACGGCGGGCTTGCCCGCGACGTCGGCGGCCAGGGCCACGACCGACGCGGACGACGAGCCGAGTCGCTCGCGAACGCTCGTGGCGAGCGACCGGAGCTCGTCGGTCGACTTCACGGTGCCGACGGACTCGGCGACGACCGTGTAGGCGCCCAACGTCGACGCCTTCTCGACCAGAGACGGAACCCGGGTCGCCAGCGCCTGCGCCTCGAACTCGGCGATCCGCTTCTCGGCGGCCTTGAGCTGTGCGGCCAGGTCGGCGATGCGATCGGGGAGCTGCTCGCGGGGGGTCTTGAGCGACGACGTGAGCTGCCCCACGATGGCGCGCTCGGCGGCGAAGTCGCGGAACGCGTCGACCCCGACGAGCGACTCGACCCGGCGGTTGGTCGACCCGATGGACGACTCGCCCACCAGGTTGATCAGGCCGATCTGCGAGCTGTTCGAGACGTGGGTGCCGGCGCAGAGCTCGCGCGACCAGGGGCCGCCGATGTCGACCATTCGCACCTCGGCGCCGTACTTCTCGCCGAACAGAGCCATGGCGCCCATCGAGCGGGCCTCGTCGAGGGGAAGGATGCGCGTGGTGACCTCGAGGTCGTCGCGGATCTTCGAGTTGGCGATGTCCTCGATCTCGGTGCGGGTGTCGGGCGAGAGCGGCGTCGACCAGTTGAAGTCAAGGCGCATGTAGCCGGCCTTGTTGTAAGAACCGGCCTGGTGGGCCTCCGGACCGAGGACCTGGCGCAGAGCCGCGTGGATCAGGTGGGTCGCCGAATGCGCCTGGGTCGCACCGCGACGATAGGTGGGATCCACGACCGTGGTCGCGGCGTCACCGACGCCGACCTCGCCGGAGCGCACCTGCACCCGGTGGCTGATGAGCCCCTTGACGGGCTTCTGCACGTCGAGCACCTCGAGGTCGAAGCCGTTGCCGACGATGCTGCCGGAGTCCGCCTCCTGGCCGCCCGACTCGGCGTACAGCGAGGTCTCGGCCAGGATGACCTCGGCGATGTCGCCGACGACGGCCTTGTCGACGGATTCGCCGCCGACGATCAGGCCGAGGATGCGCGACTCCGTGTCGAGGAAGTCGTAGCCGGTGAATACGGTCTCGCCCTCGGCGCGGAAGGCCGAGTAGACGCTGAGGTCGGCGAGAGCGGTCTTGCGCGACTTAGCGTCCGCCTTGGCGCGGGTGCGCTGCTCGAGCATCAGGCGGTCGAATGCGTCGCGGTCGACCGTGAGGCCGGCCTCTTCGGCGATTTCGAGCGTGAGGTCGATCGGGAACCCGAAGGTGTCGTGGAGAAGGAACGCGGTGTCGCCGTTCAGGCTCGACGACTTCGCCTTCTGGGTGTCGGCCACGGCCACGTCGAGGATGCTCGTGCCGGCGGTCAGCGTGCGGAGGAAGGTCTCCTCCTCGGCATAGGCGAGGCGCGAGATGCGGTCGAAGTCGGTGTCGACCTCGGGGTACGCCGCCTTCATCGCGTCGCGCGAGGCCGGGAAGAGCTCGGGGAACGTCGCCTCTTCGACGCCCAGCAGGCGGATCGAGCGGACCGAGCGACGGAGGAGGCGACGCAGGATGTAGCCCCGCCCCTCGTTGGACGGCGTGACGCCGTCGCTCATCAGCATGAGGGAGGAGCGGACGTGGTCGGCGATCACGCGCATGCGCACGTCGTCGTCGTGGACGGCACCGTAGCGGCGGCCGGACAGCTCGGCGGCACGGTCGAGCACCGGGCGGACCTGGTCGATCTCGTACATGTTGTCGACGCCCTGCTTGAGGAACGCGACGCGCTCGAGGCCCATGCCGGTGTCGATGTTCTTGCGAGGGAGCTCGCCGAGGATCTCGAACTCGGTCTTGGACGTGCCCGCACCCCGCTGGTACTGCATGAAGACAAGGTTCCAGATCTCGACGTAGCGGTCGTCGTCGGTGGCCGGGCCGCCGTCGATGCCATAGGCGGGGCCGCGGTCGAAGAAGATCTCGGAGCAGGGACCGGCCGGTCCGGGCTGACCGGTGGACCAATAGTTGGTGTCTTTGTCGAGGCGTTGGATGCGCTCGTCGGGAAGCCCTGCGACCTTCTTCCAGAGCCGGATGGCCTCGTCGTCGTCTTTGTAGACGGTGACCCAGAGGTCTTTCGGGTCGAACCCGTAGTTGCCGTCGGCCTCGCTGCCGGTCAGCAGCTCCCAGGCGTACGAGATCGCTTCCTCTTTGAAGTAGTCGCCGAAGGAGAAGTTGCCGTTCATCTGGAAGAACGTGCCGTGGCGAGGGGTCTTGCCGACCTCTTCGATGTCGTTGGTGCGGATGCACTTCTGCACGCTCGTGGCACGCGGGTACGGAGCCGGGACCAGACCCGAGAGATAGGGGATGAAGGGCACCATGCCGGCGACGGTGAAGAGGAGGCTCGGGTCGTCGCTCACGAGCGAGGCCGAGGGCACGACGGTGTGGCCCCGGCTGCCGAAGTAGTCGAGCCAGCGGTTGCGGATGTCTGCGGTCTGCATGGGAAGCCTCTCAGGCCTTGTCGCGGAGTTCGGCGTCACGGGTGCGGTAGCCGTCGACGACGGCGGACGAGAACTGCTTGAGTCGCCCGTCGAGCCCGGTGAAGAACTCTTGGCCCTGCTCGGTCTGGTTGATCTTGTGGGCGAGCAGGAATCCCCCGGCGACACCGACGCCGAGGAGGAAGAGGTACTTCACGGGATGGGGCTCCTTCTGAATGAACTGCCGTCAAGCTTAGCCAGGCCTCCCGGGTGAGGAGGACGACGAAGGGAGCAACCACCTGAGTGGCTGCTCCCTTCGGATGAAGCGAGTGGTGCGGAGGACTAGCGGGCGGCGTAGTACTCGACGACCAGCTGGACCTCGCAGGTCACGGGGACCTCGACGCGCTTCGGGCGACGGATGAGCTTCGCCTGGAGCTTGTCGATCTCGACCTCGAGGTACGGCGGGAGCTTCGGGAGGACGTCGACGTGTCCACCGGCGGCGGAGACCTGGAAGATCTCCATGTTCTCGCTGCGGGGCTTGACGTGGAACATCTGACCCGGCTTCACGCGGAAGGAGGGGCGGTCGACGAGCTTGCCGTCGACGAGGATGTGGCGGTGGACGATCATCTGACGGGCCTGGGCCGTCGTGCGAGCGAAGGCCGCGCGGACGAGCAGGGCGTCGAGACGCTCTTCGAGGAGCTCGACGAGGTTCTCACCGGTCAGGCCCTTGGCCTTGCGGGCCTCTTCGAAGACGATCTTGAGCTGCGCTTCGCGGATGCCGTACTGGGCGCGCAAGCGCTGCTTCTCGCGGAGACGGACGGCGTAGTCGCTGTCGGTCTTGCGCTTGGTGCGGCCGTGCTCACCGGGAGCGTAAGGACGCTTCTCGAGGTAGCGGGCTGCCTTCGGGGTCAGTGCGATGCCGAGAGCACGCGAGAGACGCGTCTTGCTCCGGGTGCGGGACTTGGTGGACACAGGTGTTTCCTAACTGATCTTGTCGGAAGAAGTGAAAAGCCCAGCAAGCGCGCGAGCGCCGCGTGGACGTAACAAGAGGGGTGAGTCGCCGGCTAAAGGCAACCGTCGAAGCTTACACGAGAAACGGTACGTCGACGAGAGTCGGCTGGGGTGACGAGAGCCGGCCCCGGACGACAGTCGGCGGGATGCCCTCTACTCGCCGCGCACGATGCGACGCAGCTTCTCGAGCCGGGCGGCCACGTCACGCTCGTTGCCGTTGACGGTGGGATCGTAGTAGGTGCGCCCGACCAGGGTGTCGGGGAGGTACTGCTGCTCGACGACGCCGAACTCGGAGTCGTGCGCGTATTTGTAGCCCTTGCCGTGGCCGAGTCGCTTGGCCCCGGGGTAGTGGGCGTCGCGCAGGTGCTTGGGCACGCGGCCGGCCTTGCCGGCGCGCACGTCGGCGATGGCCTGGTCGATTCCGAGGTACGAGCGGTTCGACTTGGGTGCCGTGGCCAGGTAGACGACGGCCTCGGCCAGCGGGATCCGCCCCTCGGGCATGCCGATCATCTGCACGGCGTCGGCGGCGGCGATGGCGATCACGAGCGCCTGCGGGTCGGCCATGCCGATGTCCTCCGAGGCGGAGACGATGATCCGGCGGGCGATGAACCGTGGGTCCTCCCCCGCCTCGATCATGCGGGCCAGGTAGTGCAGAGCAGCGTCGACGTCGGAGCCGCGCACCGACTTGATGAACGCGCTGATGACGTCGTAGTGCTCGTCGCCGTTGCGGTCGTAGCGGAGGAGGGCCCGGTCGACCGATTGCGCCACGAGCTCCGCCGTGATGGTGGGGAGCGTGGGATGCACGGGCCCGGCGTCGGCGTCGGCCCGTGCCTCCCCCGCTCTCGCTCGCCCTTCGGCCCCCTCGTCGTCGGTGTCGTCGAGATCGTCGGAGTCGAGGTCGGCTGCGTCCAGGTCGCCGTCGAAGTCGTCGTCGTCGACCGGTGCCGAGGCGGCCTCGGCGTCGGCCAGAGCCCAGGCCGACTGCGCGGAGGCCTCGAGGGCGGTGAGGGCCCGCCGGGCATCGCCCGAGGCGAGGCGGACGATCATGGCGAGGGCCTCGTCGTCGAGGACGACGGTGTCGGCGAGGCCGCGGAGGTCGTGCACGGCCCGCTGCACGAGAGAGCCGAGATCGTCGTCGCTGAGCTGCTCGAGGGTGAGGAGCAGCGACCGGGAGAGAAGAGGAGTGATGACGGAGAAGGACGGGTTCTCGGTCGTGGCGGCGATGAGGATCACCCAGCCGTTCTCGACGCCGGGAAGGAGGGCGTCTTGTTGGGCCTTGCTGAACCGGTGGATCTCGTCGAGGAAGAGGACGGTCGTGGTGCCGTAGAGGTCGCGGTTGGCCTGCGCCTTCTCCATGACGGAGCGGACGTCGCGCACCCCCGCCGTGACCGCGGAGAGTTCGACGAACTGTCGACCCGAACTGTGCGCGATCGCCTGCGCGAGAGTCGTCTTGCCCGTGCCGGGCGGACCCCACAGGATGACGGAGACGGCGCCGGACTCGCCCGAGCTGTCGGAGGCGAGTTGCACCAGGGGAGAACCCGGGCGCAGCAGGTGCTTCTGCCCCGCCACCTCGTCGAGGCTCGTCGGACGCATGCGCACGGCGAGAGGCGTCGAACTCTGCCGCACGCCCTTGTTCTGCGGCGGCGATAGGGGGCTCATGGGGGTTCATGCTAGACCGGACCGCCGACAGCCTTCGGCGGCCGCGGGCACACCGTCCGTTACAGTTCAGGCTGGACCTCGCCAGTTCCGCTGGCGCATCGCCCTGCGGCGTCACCGCGCCGCACCGCCCCATGGAGGATCAGTGACACCGAGCAAGAACCAGGACCGCGAGGCACGCGACAGGCTCCGGCGGTACACGGCTCGGCAGAAGGTCCACGCCACGCAGGTCAAGCGCCGGTTCCGCGACAACCTGGCGGGGATCATCGCCGTCGTCGTGATCGGCGCACTCGGAACGGGCACGCAGATCGTCTACGCGAACGGTGGATTCGGTCCGAAGTCGCCCAGCGCCTCCTCGTCGGCCTCCGCCTCGGCTTCGGCTTCGGCCTCGGCGTCTGCCACGTCGACGGCCGCCGCCGGCAGCAACACGGGGGATGTCCCCTCGAAGTCGCTCGCGGACGGTCGCGACTGGACCGGCACCCTGACTCTCAACAACGACGTCACGCTCGGGATCACCCTCGACGGCAAGGCGGCCCCGCAGGCCACCTCGGTGATGATCGACCTGATCAAGAAGAGCTTCTACAACGGCACGTACTGCTGGCGGATGAGCGACGCCGCGCAGGCGAAGTTCCTCCAGTGCGGCGCGGGCAAGGCCGACGGGACGGGTGACGATGGCTTCCAGTTCGGCCCGCTCGAGAACGTCCCGAGCGACTCCCTCTACAAGACCGGTGTCATCGCGATGGCCCGGGCCTCGACCCAGTACTCGCAGGCGACGCAGTTCTTCATCGTCTACGGCGACACGTACCTCGACGCGACGACCGGCGGCTACACCGTCGTCGGAACCGTCACGAGCGGACTCTCGGACATGGAGTCGAAGATCACCGACGCGGGGCTCACCGCGGTCAATTCCGACACCGACGGCTCCCCCAAGGTCGCGACGACGATCACCGGGGCGACGATTAAATAGCCCGCCGATCGGGTTCGCGCGGGCGGACTCCCTGTGCAATAGGCTGAACACCCATCGCGAGGAACGAGTAAGTCCTCACCGACGAAGACATCCAGCAAGGTGGAATTGTGGCTACAGACGATCAGGCGCCCTGGGGCCGAGTCGACGACGACGGGACGGTCTACGTCCGCGAAGCCGAGGGCGAACGTGCCGTCGGTCAGTACCCCGACGCGACTCCCGAAGAGGCTCTTGCCTACTATCAGCGGAAGTTCACCGAGCTCGCCGGCCAGGTGACGCTCCTCGAGCAACGGGTCAAGCGGGGTGCGACCGCCTCCGACGTCTCCAAGGCCGTGACCCACTTGAAGGAGGCGCTCACCGAACCGAGCGCCGTGGGCGACATCGAGTCGCTGCGCACCCGCGTGGGCGCTCTCGACACCACCGTGGTCGAGCTCACCCAGCAGCAGAGCGCCGAGGCACTCCAGGCGCAGACCGAGGCCGTCGCCTACCGCGAGTCGCTCGTGGTCGAGGCCGAAGCCCTCGCTGCCCAAGACCCGGCTCGAGTCCAGTGGAAGCAGGTGACCGCCTCCGTCGACGACATCTTCTCGCGCTGGCAGAAGCACCAGCAGGAGGGGCCGCGGATCCCCAAGGGCGAGGGCAACGACCTCTGGAAGCGATTCCGAGCGGCTCGGTCGACGATCGATCAGCACCGCAAGGCCTTCTACGCCGAGCTCGACTCCGTGCACCGCGACGCTCGCAGTCGCAAGCAGTCGCTCGTCGAGGCGGCCGAGGCCCTCGCACCCAAGGGCGCCGACGGCATCCCCTCCTACCGGGGTCTTCTCGACGACTGGAAGCGCGCGGGCCGTGCCGGTAAGAAGTACGACGACGCGCTCTGGGCGAAGTTCAAGGCGGCGGGTGACGTCCTCTACGGGGCGAAGTCGGCCATCGTGGCCCAAGACGAGGCCGAATACTCCGACAATCTGACGGCGAAGCTCGCCCTGCTCGACGAGGCGGCGCCGATCCTGACGCTCACCGACCGTCAGCAGGCCCGCGACGCGCTCATCTCCATCCAGCAGCGCTTCGACGAGATCGGACGGGTCCCCCGCGACCAGGTCCGCACGGTCGAAGACCGCATGCGCGCCGTCGAGAATCACGTCCGCAAGCTCGACGAGGAGTTCTGGGAGAAGAACAACCCCGAGCGCAAGGCTCGGTCGGAGGGCCTCGCCGGTCAGCTCGAGTCCGCCATCGCGAAGCTCGAGTCCGAACTGGCAGCGGCCCAGGAGGCCGGAGACAAGCGCGGCATCAAGGACGCCGAAGAGGCTCTGGCCGCCCGACGTATCTGGCTGGACGCGCTCGGGTCCTGACCCCGCTCGACCTGTCCTCGACGCCCCCGTGCGCTTCGGTGCGGGGGCGTCGTGGTTTTTCGCTTTCGGTCGGTCGAGGACGCGTTGTCCACAGATTCTCGTCGTCGCCTCGAAACGGGAACCGGCTCGGGCAGCCTGGACCGATGACGACCACACTCCCCCTGCTTCTGACCGACACCGACCTGCCCTTCGTCGAGCTGCAGAGTGCGCGCCTCGACGGCGAGGTGTTCCGCCTCGACGAGGCATTCTGTTCCGTCGCCGAGTTCGACCTTCCCTGGCGGCGGGCGCATTCGCTCGCTCCCGTGCTGGCCGGGCCCGCCAGCGTCGCCGCAGGGATGACGGCGGCGTGGGTCTGGGGTGCTGCGAGTGCGGCGCCGCTGCGGCACGACGTCTTCGTGCCGGCAGATCGGCGCCCGGGCGTGACCGGGCCGCGCATCCACCTGCGAATCATGGCGTTCGACGACGACGAGGTCGTCGACTTCGGGCCCGTCCGCGTCACGTCACCGGCGCGGACCCTCGTCGACCTCGTCCGGACGGAGGCGTGGTCGTCGGCCACGCGAGCCGTGGTGCAGGGGCTCGTCGACGAGCATCGGCTCGAACTCGGGCAGTGCGTCGAGCTGCTCGAGCGGCGCGAACGGTTGCCGCACCGCAAGCGGGCGCGGGTGCGGCTCGGCGACGTGTTCGGCGCGACGGCTGAGGCGGCATCTGAGGCGCCGGCCGAGCCCGGTGCCTGAGCCCGGTGCCTGAGGCGGGGGATGCGCCGGCCCGGCTTTTGCGAAGGAAATCCTCACCGTAGCTGAGGAGACCGGGGCCCGATCTGCACGTGAGCGAGGAATCAAGGCCCTCAAACGTCCGTAAGTGAGGAAGCCCTGCGTGAACTTCCTCTGTTCGCGACGCGGGTCGAAGGGGGCAGTCTTTCGGGTACTGGTCCACGAGCCTGACGATTCGAGCAGCCGTGCTCTCGTGCAGACCCCGAACACCGCACGGGACCCCCGTCGGCAGAGGTCTTGCGCGGGCGGGGTAGGGCCGTGCGCCCCGACCTCTAGCCCGCGCTCACCCGGTAGACGTCGTACACGGCGTCGATGCGCCGCACCGCGTTCAGCACGCGGTCGAGGTGCGTCGTGTCGCCCATCTCGAACACGAAGCGGCTGAGCGCCAGGCGCTCCTGGGAGGTCGAGACCGTCGCCGACAGGATGTTGACGTGGTGCTCGGAGAGGACACGCGTGACGTCGGAGAGCAGGCCCGACCGATCGAGCGCCTCGATCTGGATCTGCACCAAGAAGACGCTCTTCGACGAGGGGGCCCAGGAGACGTCGATCATGCGCTCGGGCTCGGCCATCAGGCCCTGCACGTTGTGACAGGTGGCCTGGTGCACGCTGACGCCTTGCCCACGCGTCACGAAGCCGACGATCTGGTCGCCCGGCACCGGGGTGCAGCACTTGGCCAGTTTGACGAGGATGTCCGGGGCTCCTCGAACGAGCACACCCGAGTCGCTGTTGCGGAGCGGGCGGGGCCGGCCCTTCGACGGGAACTCGAGATCGGCGTCGCTGTCCTCGTCGGTCTGCGTCTGGACCGCGGCGAGGATCTTCTCGATGACGGACTGCGTGGAGATGTGCCCTTCGCCGACAGCGGCGTAGAGCGCGGTGATGTCGTCGTAGCGCATCGCGTTGGCGACCTCGGCGATGGAGTCTTGCGACATCAACTTCTGCAGCGGGAGGTTCTGCTTGCGCATGGCCCGCGCGATGGCGTCCTTGCCCTGCTCGACGGCCTCGTCTCGGCGCTCCTTGGTGAACCACTGGCGGATCTTGTTGCGGGCCCGGGGGCTCTTGACGAACGTGAGCCAGTCCTGGGAGGGGCCGGAGTCGGGGTTCTTGGAGGTGAACACCTCGACGACGTCGCCCGAGGTCAGGGTGGACTCGAGGGGGACGAGTCGACCGTTGACCTTCGCGCCCATGGTGCGGTGACCGACCTCGGTGTGGACGGCGTAGGCGAAGTCGACCGGCGTCGCACCGGAGGGCAGGCCGATGACCTTGCCCTGCGGCGTGAAGACGTAGACCTCCTTGGCGCCGATCTCGAACCGGAGGCTGTCGAGGAACTCCCCCGGGTCGGCCGTCTCGGCCTGCCAGTCGGAGATGTGCGCGAGCCACGCCATGTCGGTCTCGGTCTTGGGGTCGTTCTGGGTGTCTTTGCCGCCGTTCATGCGCTGCTTGTACTTCCAGTGCGCGGCGACGCCGAACTCGGCCCGCTGGTGCATCTCGTGCGTGCGGATCTGGATCTCGACGGGACGGCCCTTGGGGCCGATGACGGTGGTGTGCAGCGACTGGTACAGGTTGAACTTCGGGGTCGCGATGTAGTCCTTGAAGCGACCGGGGATCGGGTTCCAGCGCGCGTGGATCGAGCCCAGCACGGCGTAGCAGTCGCGGAGGGAGTTGACGAGGACCCGGATTCCGACGAGGTCGTAGATCTCGTCGAACTCGCGCCCGCGAACGATCATCTTCTGGTAGATCGAGTAGTACTGCTTCGGCCGACCGACGACGTCGCCGCGGATTCGCGACGACTTGAGGTCGCTCTTGACGGCGTTGATGACGTTCTGCACGAACTGCTCGCGCTGCGGGGTGCGCTGCTTGACGAGGCTGTCGATCTCGACGTAGAGCTTGGGGTGGAGAACCGCGAAGCTCAGGTCTTCGAGCTCCCACTTGATGGTCTGGATACCGAGGCGGTGAGCCAGCGGCGCGTAGATCTCGAGGGTCTCGGTGGCCTTCCGCGTCGCCGACTCGGACTCCACGAAGCCCCAGGTGCGGGCGTTGTGGAGCCGGTCGGCGAGCTTGATGACGAGCACGCGGATGTCTTTCGACATGGCGACGACCATTTTGCGGACGGTCTCGGCCTGGGCGCTGTCGCCGTACTTCAGCTTGTCGAGCTTGGTGACGCCGTCGACGAGCATGGCGATCTCGTCGCCGAAATCGGTGCGGAGCATGTCGAGGGTGTAGTCGGTGTCTTCGACGGTGTCGTGCAGGAGCGCGGCGGCGATCGTCTTGGCTCCGATGCCGAGGTCGGCGAGAATCTGCGCCACGGCCACCGGATGCGTGATGTAGGGCTCGCCGCTCTTGCGGAGCTGGCCGTCGTGCGCATGCTCGGCGACCGTGTAGGCGCGATCGATGATCGACAGGTCGGCCTTGGGGTGGTGCATGCGCACCGTCTTGATCAGTCGATCGACGGCGCCGGCGGGCTGACTGCGCGAGAAGAGTCGCGGGAGCAGAGTGCGGAGAGACGCGGTCGACTGCGGCGGGGCGGGCTGAGGCACGGGGCCGGCCGCCGCCAGCTGACCGGGCTCGGACCGGTCGGACTTCGCGATCTCAGTCGTCATGGACGCCCACTCTCACCTCGAGTCGAAACTCCAGAATAGCGGGATCGGTCAGCCGACTTGCGGCTCGGACCCGTTCTCGCTCGTCAGTTCGCCCTCAGCGTGCTGCCAGGCCACCATTCCGCCCAGAACGTCGATCGCGTCGAAGCCGTTCTCGCGAAGGGCGGCGGTCACGCGTGCCGACCGACCGCCGATGTGGCAGACGACGAGGACCTCGCGGTCGTCGGGCACCTCGGAGAGGCGGGTGCCCAGCTCGGACATCGGCAGCATGTGGGCGTCGGGGGCGTGCCCGGAATCCCATTCGTGCTGTTCGCGGACGTCGAGGAGGTAGGCGCCGGCCGAGACGAGGGCGATGGCCTCGTCCGCCGTCACGGCTTCGCGCCCGCCTGCCGTCGGGGCACCGGTCGTCGACCCGTCGCTCACTGCGAGACCGCCTGCTGGTCGATCTTCTTGGCGTCCGCCTTCTTGACCAGCTTCTCGTGCCCCCGGAACTGCGAGTACACCGGAGCCGCGATGAAGATGGTCGAGTAGGTGCCGACCAGGATTCCGATGAAGAGCGAGAGCGAGATGTCACGCAGCGTGCCGGCACCGAGGAGCAGCGACCCGATGAAGAGGATCGCGGCGACGGGCAGCAGAGCCACGACCGACGTGTTGATCGATCGCACCAGCGTCTGGTTGACGGCGAGGTTGACCGACTGGGCGAAGGTGCGGGCCGAGCCGTTCTTGTCTTCGGCGTTGTTCTCGCGGATCTTGTCGAACACCACCACGGTGTCGTAGAGCGAGTAGCCGAGGATCGTCAAGAAGCCGATCACGGCCGCGGGCGAGACCTGGAAGCCCAGGACCCCGTAGACGCCCGCAGTGATGACGAGGTCGTGGAGTAGCGAGATCATTGCCGCCGCGGCCATCTTCCAGGTGCGGAAGTAGATGGTCATGAAGATGGCGGCCAGGATCAGGAAGATGACCAGACCCCGGATCGCCTGGGTCGTGATGTCTCCGCCCCAGGTCGCGCCGATGAACGACGTCGCGACGTTCTTCGTGTCGGTGTGATAGGCCGAGGCGAGCTGGTTGCCCAGCGTGTCGGTCTGCTGGGTCGTGAGCTGGTTGGTCTGCACGCGGACGGTGCTGCCGCCGACCACGGTGACCAGAGCGGTGGCGTTCGGGTCGAACTTCTTGACGGTGTCGGTGGCGATCGTCTGATCGGGGTTCTTGAGGCCCGAGATCTGGTACTCGGAACCGCCGGTGAAGTCGATGCTGAACTGGAAGCCGCCCCGGAAGATCGGGATGATCACCGCGGCCAGGATCATGACGATCGCGATGCCGTACCAGATCTTG
Organism: Frondihabitans cladoniiphilus; assembly: GCF_039544345.1. NCBI lineage: Bacteria > Bacillati > Actinomycetota > Actinomycetes > Micrococcales > Microbacteriaceae > Frondihabitans > Frondihabitans cladoniiphilus. Next base: position 985,758 of record NZ_BAABLM010000001.1, on the reverse strand, counting down.
CGACGGCCGACGATGTTGTACGAACGGGCCCCGGTGTAGAGGTCGTTGCCGAACTGCGAGAAGCTCGCCATCAGCTGTCCTTCCTGTCGTCGGTCGGTTTCTGGTCGGTCATCGGGGCATCGCTTCCGTGGGATGCACTGCCCGCGTCGAGGCCGTTGCGCGCTGCCGAGGCCTCCGCCGCCTTCCGCTCCGCAATCGTCTGACGCTTGAGGGCCTCGTTGCCGCCGGCCTTCTTACGGCCCTTGACGACGGGCTCGCGGAACTGGGCGCGACCGCGGTAGACGGCACCGAGCGCGACCGGGTCGAGGCCCGAGAACTTGTGCCCGCCGCCGAAGTACCGGGTGCCGGCGATGAGGCGCAGCATCGGGTGCGTGAAGAGGCAGACGACGACGACGTCGATCAGGGTCGTGATGAGCAGCGTGAGCGCGAAGCCCTTCACGTTGCCGACGGCGAGGATGTAGAGCGTGACGGCGGCGAGGAAGTTGACCGAGTCGGACGCCAGGATGGTGCGGATCGCGCGCTTCCAACCGGCCTCGACCGCGGATTCGAGCGGCCGCCCGTCGCGCAACTCGTCGCGTATTCGTTCGAAGTAGACGATGAACGAGTCGGCCGTGATGCCGATGGCGACGATCAGACCCGCCACGCCGGCGAGCGACAGGCGGTAGCCGTCGTGCCAGGAGAGGAAGTCGATGACGAGGTACGTGATCACGCCGGAGATCGCCAGCGAGAGGACCGTGACGAAGGCGAGGGCGCGGTACTGGATGACCGAGTAGATGATGACCAGCAGGAGGCCGATGAGGCCTGCGATCAGGCCGCTCAGCAGCGACGTGGTGCCCAGCGTGGCGGAGATGACCTCGTTGCTCTGGACCGTGAAGTTGATCGGCAGGGCGCCGAACTTGAGCTGGTCGGCGAGCGTCTTGGCGCTGTCGGAGGTGAACGAGCCGGTGATCTGCGCCTGGCCGTTCGTGATGGCGCTGTTGGTGGTCGGCGCGGTGATGATCTGACCGTCGAGGACGATCGCGAACTCGTTCTCGGGGGCGGTGAGGGAGACGAGCCGGCTGGTGACGTTCTTGAAGTCGGTGGTGCCCTTGCCGTCGAAGGTGATGTTGACGGCCCACTGGCCGGTGCTGTTGCCCTGAGAGTTGGTGGCGAGGCCGGAGGTGGCGTCGCTGATGTTGGAGCCCTGGACCTCGACCGGACCGAGGATGTACTTCGACGTGCCGTCGGTCGAGCAGGTGACGAGCGGCTTGTTGTCGGGGGCCGTCGAGACGTCGTCGGGGGCGTCGCAGTTGTAGTTGGTGAAGAGGTCGGCGACCTTCGCAGTGATGTAGTTCAGGTCGCTGCCGTTGGTGGGCTTGGCGGTCGGCACGTTGCTGAGGGTCGCGGGGGGCGCGTACGGCGTCGGGCTGGAGGTGACCTTGCCGGCCTTGTCGGTGCCGACCGAGGTGTTCGTCGCCGTGGCCGTGTAGAGCACGGGTCGGAAGGTCAGGCGGGCGGCCTGCTCGATGCGCTGCAGCGTTGCGGCGTCGGGCTTGCCCGGGATCGAGACGACGATGTTGTTCTTGCCCTGGGTGTTGATCTCCGCCTCGGAGACGCCGTTCGAGTTGATGCGCTGGCGGATGATCGACACGGCCTGGTTGAGCTGGTCGCTCGAGACCGTGTCACCAGACTGGAGCTGAGCCTGCAGGGTGATCTGCGTGCCGCCCTGCAGGTCGAGTGCCAGCTCGGGCACGAAGCTCGCGTTGGTCCACCAGCCGTTGGTCGAGTTCGTCGTCTTGTGGATGATCGTCGCGGCCCCGTTGAGGGCTGCGATGGCCGCGATGATGATCAGCAACCAGGTCAGGGAACGAAGGGCCTTCTTCGCGGGCGTCGATCGTGCCACGGAGGAACTCTGCTTTCTCATGCGGTGGGCGCAGCGAAGAGCGCGCGCTCACCGGGTGGGAATCCGGCCGGATGGCCGGATACGGCACAAAGACGGGTCAGGCGTCTTTGTCGGTGTCGGTGGTGGTGCGCTTGGTCAGGTCGACCCGCTCGCCGAACTCCGGCGCCGCCGAGGGGATGGCGTGGTCTTCGTTGAGCGAGTAGGTCGGGGTGGACCCGCCCTCGGAGGCGGAGCTCGCGACGACGCCGTCGGCGCTCTCGGCCACGACCGGCTCGACGACGCGGCCGAGGGTCTGACGGTGGACCTTGATGACCGTGCCGGGTGCGATCTCGACCTCGGCGACGTTCTCCTCTTCGTTGATGGAGACGAGCTTGCCGTAGATGCCGAAGGTGAGCATGAGGTCGACGCCGGGGACCATCTTGGTCTGCAGGTTGGCCTGGTCGGCCTGACGCTTGCGACGGTTGCGGAAGATGAAGAAGATCAACACCACCAGCAGGACGAGCATGATGATTGTGGGAAAGTCCATGACTTTTCTACTTTCGCGAAGGGCGTTCCGATGAACGCGGGACGAGCGGTGGGAGGGATGTCGCGATGGTTTCAGTCGCGGCCGCTGAGAAGCCTCCGGCGATTATAGGCCATCGCCGAAGAGCCCCCCTGTGTGCCGCTCGATGCCGAAGTGCCGCCAGGCTTCGGGCGTGGCGAGTCGACCGCGCGGTGTCCGGGTGAGGAGACCGACCCGGACCAGGAAGGGTTCGACCACGGATTCGATGGTGTCCGCCTCTTCTCCGACCGACACGGCGAGCGTGTTGAGCCCGACCGGTCCGCCGTCGAATCGCTTGAGGATCGCTTCCAGGACTCCCCGGTCGAGGCGGTCGAGCCCGAGCGCGTCGACGTCGTAGAGGTCGAGTGCCTCGCGCACCGTGGTGATGTCCGCGCGTCGGCCATGGACCAGCGCGTAGTCGCGCACACGGCGGAGGAGACGGTTGGCGATGCGGGGCGTGCCACGGCATCGGCCGGCGATCTCGCGCAGGGCGTCCTTGTCGATCTCAACATCGAGCAGAGCCGCGGCCCGGCGCAGGACCTCGTACAGCTCGGACTCGTCGTAGAACTCGAGGTGCGCCGTGAAGCCGAAGCGGTCGCGCAGGGGGTTCGGCAGGAGGCCCGAGCGGGTGGTGGCCCCGACCAGGGTGAAGGGCGACAGCTCGAGGGGGATGCTCGTCGCTCCGGCCCCCTTGCCGACCATGATGTCGATGCGGAAGTCCTCCATCGCGAGGTACAGCATCTCTTCGGCCGAGCGTGTCATGCGGTGGATCTCGTCGATGAAGAGGACCTCGCCGGGCACCAGCGAGGACAGGACCGCGGCGAGGTCGCCGGCATGTTGGATGGCGGGGCCGGACGACATGCGCAGCGGACGGTTCGACTCGTGCGCGACGATCATCGCGAGAGTGGTCTTGCCGAGCCCGGGAGGGCCGGCGAGGAGGATGTGGTCGGGCGTGCGGTCTTGCATCGCCGCGGCCTTCAGGAGGAGCTCGAGCTGCCCGCGGACCTTCGTCTGCCCGACGAACTCGGTGAGCGACTTGGGGCGGAGCGCACCCTCGAACGCCAGCTCGGCCTCGGACTCGAGTTCGGGCTTGGTGAGGTCTTCGCTCATCGCGAGGCCCCCGTGCGGGCGGCAGGCCCGAGGCGGGTCAGGACGGCGCGCAGGAGCGCCGGCACGGCCGAGCTGACGGAGGCGTCGGCGTCTTCGAGGACGTCGTCGATGGCGGCTTGGGCGTCGCGCTCGGACCAGCCGAGGCCGACGAGGGCTACGAGGACGTCGGCGGCGGTCGAGCTCGTGGCCGTGACGCTCGGCGCCTGGATGCGGATGTCGAGCTTGCCGGTGAGCTGGACCACGATGAGCTTGGCCGTCTTCGGGCCGATGCCGGAGACACGACGGAAGGCCGCGTCGTCTTCCGTGGCCACGGCCGAGGCGATCTGCGACGGGGTGAGGTGGCCGAGCACGCCGAGGGCCGACTTGGGGCCGACGCCGGTCACGCCACGGAGAAGATCGAAGAGAACGAGCTCGTCGGCCGTGGCGAAGCCGAAGAGCGACAGGTCGTCTTCTCGCACGATGAGGGTGGTGTGGAGCTGGACCACGGAGCCGGCCGGCGAGGTGAGCGCCAGCTGCGGGGTGACGGAGACCTTGAGCCCTACTCCCCCGATCTCGACGACGAGGGCGCCGCCGCTCGCGGACAGCACGGCACCACGGAGACTCGAGATCATCGACCCAGCCTAGGAGTGCGGATGCTCTTCTCCGCGTCGCGCCACGCTCGTTGTGCAGGGGTGAGGCCCTGGGGAGAGGTGGATGCGGGAGCCCGAGCGGCATCGCGACGCCACGCGTGGCAGATGGCGAGGGCGAGGGCATCCGCGGCGTCTGCGGGTTTCGGTACGGCGTCGAGCCCGAGGAGTCGAGCGACCATCGCCCCGACCTGCGCCTTGTCGGCCGACCCGTAGCCGGTGACGGCGGCCTTCACCTCCGAAGGGGTGTGGAGTGCGACGGGGATGCCCCGCTCGGCGGCTGCGCGGAGAGCGAGCCCCGACACCTGCGCTGTGCCCATGACCGTGCGCACGTTGTTCTGCGCGAAGACCCGCTCGATCGCCATGGCGTCGGGCTGGAACTCGTCGACGAGGGCCTCGATGCCGCGCGCGATGATCATCAGCCGCTGCTCGAGGGGGGCGTCGGCCGCCGATCGGATCGTGTGGACCGAGACCAGGGAGGGGACGCGCTTCGCGTCGACCTCGATGATTCCGACGCCGCACCGGGTGAGGCCGGGGTCGACGCCGAGTACGCGGAGCGTCACTGCGCGCCTCGGCGGCCGCTCACGATGAGCGGCCTACTCGTCGTCGTCGAGCTCGGCCTGCACGTCGGCGGGGACGTCGATGTTCGAGTAGACGTTCTGCACGTCGTCGTCGTCGTCGAGCGCGTCGATGAGGCGGAAGACCTTGCGCGCCGTCTCGGCGTCGGCCTCGACCTTGAGGCCGGGGACGAACTCGATGTCGGCGGCGTCGTAGTCGATGCCGGCGGCCTGGAGCGCGGTACGGGTCGGGACGAGGTCGCTCGGGTCGGTCTGGACCTCGAACCCGGCGCCCTTGTCGACGACGTCTTCGGCTCCGGCGTCGAGGACGGCGCCCATGACGTCGTCTTCGCTGAGACCGTCGGTCTTCATGACGGTGATGACACCCTTGCGGCTGAAGTTGTAGGCGACGCTGCCCGGGTCGGCCATCGTGCCGCCGTTGCGCGACATGACCGTGCGGACGTTGGCGGCCGCGCGGTTCTTGTTGTCGGTGAGGCACTCGATCATGAGGGCGATGCCGTTGGCTGCGTAGCCCTCGTAGATGATGGTCTGGTAGTCGACGCTCTCACCGGAGAGACCGGCGCCGCGCTTGACGGCGCGGTCGATGTTGTCTTTGGGGACCGAGGTCTTCTTGGCCTTCTGGACGGCGTCGACGAGGGTCGGGTTGCCTTCCATGTCGGCGCCGCCGAGCTTGGCAGCCACTTCGATGTTCTTGATCAGCTTCGCGAACGACTTCGCGCGACGGCCGTCGACGACAGCCTTCTGGTGCTTGGTCGTTGCCCACTTGGAATGCCCGGACACGGTGCTCCTTCGTCTGGGCCCCTCAGAGACCCGGTTCTGCTTTCGCGAACGCGCCCGACGGCGGCTCGCGAGACGTCCCGATAAGTGTAGCCGCGACCGCGGTCACCGGCGGGTGCCGCTCCGTCCGGCCGGCGGCGGACGCGAGACGGCGAGCCGGCGCGGTTTTCAGCGGGCGGACGCGAAGGTGCGGGCCTTGTCGAGGAAGCGCGCGTGGAAGCGGTAGTCGTGGGTCATCTCGGGGTGGAACGAGGTGCCGAGGAGCGCGCCCTGCTCGACGGCGACGACGCGGCCGTCGGGGAGGACGCCCAGAGGACTCGCGAGCGGCCCGACCGATTCGACCACGGGTGCGCGGATGAAGACCGCGTGCACGGGCTCGCCGTCGAAGGCGGGGACGTCGAGCTCGGACTCGAACGACTCGCGTTGCGAACCGAAGGCGTTCCGGCGCACCGCCACGTCGAGCCCACCCAAAGTCTGCTGCCCGGCCATTCCATCGAGGATGCGGTCGGCCAGCATGATGAGGCCGGCGCAGGTGCCGTAGACGGGCAGACCCGACGCGATCGCGGCCTTGAGGGGCTCGGCGAGACCGAACATGCGCGACAGCTTGTCCATCACGCTCGACTCGCCACCGGGGATGACGAGTCCGTCGACCTCGGCAAGCTCAGCCTCGCGTCGGACCGGGACGGCCGTCGCCCCGAGGGAGGTCAGGACGTGCAGGTGCTCGCGGAAGTCCCCCTGGAGCGCGAGGACCCCGACGCGAGGAGCGCTGCTACCAGCCACGCTCGGAGAGACGGTGCGGAGCCGGGACGTCGGCGACGTTGATGCCGACCATGGCTTCGCCGAGACCGCGCGAGGCGTCGGCGACGACCTGGGGGTCGTCGTAGAAAGTGGTGGCCTTGACGATGGCGGCGGCACGCTCGGCCGGGTTGCCCGACTTGAAGATGCCGGAGCCGACGAAGACGCCGTCGGCACCGAGCTGCATCATCAGCGCGGCGTCGGCCGGGGTGGCGACGCCGCCCGCGGTGAACAGGACCACGGGGAGCTTGCCGGTCTCGGCGACCTCCTTGACGACGTCGTACGGGGCCTGGAGGTCTTTGGCTGCGACGTAGAGCTCGTCGGGCGAAAGGAAGCGGAGAGCGGCGATCTCGCGCTTGATGGTGCGGATGTGCTTGGTCGCCTCGGAGACGTCGCCGGTTCCGGCCTCGCCCTTCGAGCGGATCATGGCCGCGCCCTCGGTGATTCGACGGAGCGCTTCGCCGAGGTTGGTGGCGCCGCAGACGAACGGCACGTCGAACTTCCATTTGTCGATGTGGTTGACGTAGTCGGCGGGGCTCAGCACCTCGGACTCGTCGATGTAGTCGACGCCGAGGGTCTGGAGGATCTGTGCCTCGACGAAGTGGCCGATGCGGGCCTTGGCCATGACCGGGATCGTGACGGCGGCGATGATCTCGTCGATCATGTCGGGGTCGCTCATGCGAGCCACGCCACCCTGTGCGCGGATGTCGGCGGGGACGCGCTCGAGGGCCATGACGGCGGTGGCACCGGCCTCTTGGGCGATGAGGGCCTGCTCGACGTTGACGACGTCCATGATGACGCCGCCCTTCAGCATGTCGGCGAGGCCGCGCTTGACGAGGGAGGAGCCGGTGACGGGAGTGGGGGTGCTGTCGCTCATGATCCCCCTAGCTTACGGTGTCGCGGACGGCCGGGACCGCGAGTCGTCACACCTCGTCGGACGGCGACGGCCAGGCTTCGGCCACTGCGCTGCGGACGTCTCCGAGAAGCTGGGTCAGCGCCTTCGTCTCGGCGATGATCGGGAAGAAGTTCGAGTCGCCCCCGTAGCGCGGCACGAGATGCTGATGCAGGTGCGCCGCGATGCCCGCCCCGCCCACCGAGCCCTGGTTCATGCCGATGTTGAAGCCCTGGGCGTGCGAGACCCGCGTGAGCACTCGCATCGCCGTCTGGGTCAGCGAGGCGATCTCCGCCACCTCGGCATCGGTCGCGAGGTCGTAGGTGGAGACGTGGCGGTAGGGGCACACGAGCAGGTGCCCGGGGTTGTACGGATACAGATTGAGCAGGACGTAGGCGTGCTCTCCGCGAGCGACGATGAGCGCGTCTTCGTCGGTCTTGCCCGGCGCGCTGCAGAACGGGCAGTCGTCGTCGTGGGCGCCCTGCCCCTTCTCGATGTAGACGGCACGGTGCGGGGTCCAGAGGCGCTGGAACGCGTCGGGAGCTGCGGCGAAATCACGCGACGACTGGACGGGGACGGACCCGTCGGAGGCCGAGCCCGCCCCGTCGCGCGACGGTTCGTCGCCCGACGGTCCGGCGCCCGACGACACGGTCAGACCTGCGCCTTCGTCTCGATCGCGGTGACGATCTTCTCGATCGCGTCGGCGACGGGGATGCCGTTCTCCTGCGTGCCGTCGCGGTAGCGGAAGCTGACCGAGCCCGAGGCCCGATCCTCTTCGCCGGCGATGAGCTGGAACGGCACCTTCTGCTTGGTGTGCGTGCGGATCTTCTTGGGCATGCGGTCGTTGCCGTGGTCGACCTGCACGCGGACGCCGCGGGCCTTCAGCTGCGCGGCGATGCCGTCGAGGTAGTCGCCGTACTCCTCGGCGACGGGGATGCCGACGACCTGCACAGGCGAGAGCCAGACCGGGAACGCCCCGGCGTAGTGCTCGGTGAGCACGCCGAAGAAGCGCTCGACCGTGCCGAAGAGGGCCCGGTGGATCATCACGGGACGCTGGCGGGTGCCGTCGGCCGCGGTGTACTCGAGGCCGAAGCGCTCGGGCAGGTTGAAGTCGAGCTGGACGGTCGACATCTGCCAGGTGCGGCCGATGGCGTCCCGCGCCTGGACCGAGATCTTGGGGCCGTAGAACGCGGCACCGGCGGGGTCGGGGACGAGCTCGAGCCCGGTCTCGCGAGCCACCTGCTCGAGCGTCGAGGTCGCCTCCTCCCAGGTGGCGTCGTCGCCGACGTACTTCTCCGGGTCTTTGGTGGAGAGCTCGAGGTAGAAGTCGTCGAGGCCGTAGTCGCGCAGCAGCGAGAGGACGAAGTTGAGGGTCGTCTTGATCTCGTTGGCCATCTCTTCACGGCTGGCGAAGATGTGCGCGTCGTCCTGCGTCATTCCACGCACGCGGGTCAGGCCGTGGATCACGCCGGACTTCTCGTTGCGGTAGACGGCGCCGAACTCGAACAGGCGCAGCGGGAGGTCGCGGTACGAGCGCCCCTGCGAGCGGTACACGAGGATGTGCATCGGGCAGTTCATGGGCTTGAGGTAGTAGTCGGCGCCCTGACGCACGATCTCGCCCTCCTCGTTGCGGGCCTCGTCGAGGTGCATCGGGGGGAACATGCCGTCTTTGTACCAGGCGAGGTGGCCGCTGGTCTCGTACAGGTTCGACTTGGTGATGTGCGGCGTGTAGACGAAGTCGTAGCCTTCGGCCTCGTGGCGCTGGCGCGAGTAGTCCTCCATGGTGCGGCGGATGATGCCGCCCTTGGGGTGGAAGACGGCCAGACCCGAGCCGAGCTCGTCGGGGAAGGAGAACAGGTCGAGCTCGGCGCCGAGCTTGCGGTGGTCGCGCTTGGCCGCCTCTTCGAGACGCTCGAGGTGGGCGCGGAGGGCGTCTTTCGTCGCCCAGGCGGTGCCGTAGATGCGCTGGAGCTGCTTGTTCTTCTCCGAGCCGCGCCAGTAGGCGCCGGCGGAGCGCATCAGTTTCCAGCCGTTCTGGATCAGGCGGGTCGACGGCAGGTGCGGACCGCGGCAGAGATCGCGCCAGACGACGTCGCCGGTCTTCGGGTCGACGTTGTCGTAGACGGTGAGCTCGGCGCCGCCGACCTCGACGGACTCCCCCGCGTCGCCGGCGGCCTCGTCGAGCCCGGCCGGACCCTTGAGGCCGATCAGCTCGAGCTTGTAGGGCTCGTTCGCCATGAGCTCTCGGGCCTCGTCTTCGGAGACGACGCGGCGCACGAAGCGCTGATTCGCCTTGACGATCCGCTCCATGCCCTTCTCGATCTGCTTCAGGTCGTCGGGCGTGAAGGCCTCGGCCACGTCGAAGTCGAAGTAGAAGCCGTCGTCGATGGGCGGGCCGATGCCGAGCTTGGCCTCGGGGTTGATCGCCTGGACCGCCTGCGCCATGACGTGGGCGGCCGAGTGGCGGAGGATCTGCAGACCCTGCGGAGAGTCGATGGTGACGGGCTCGGCGTGGGTGCCGGCCTCGAAGCTGGCGGCCATGTCGAAGAGGGCGCCGTCGACGCGGACCGCGACGACCTCCCTCTGCGGGAACAGCTCGAAACCGGTCGACGTCTCGGTGACCTCGCGGGCTTCGATGGGAGAAGGGGCCACGGGAGGTTCGACGTCAGACACGATGGTGTTAATCCTTAAGGTCAGGGGTTGCCCACCAGTTTAGTGACTCGCGGTGGGCGCCGAGGCCTCACGGCACGAGCACGATCTTCCCGTGGGCGTGGTGCTGCTCGAGCTTCTCGAACGCCTGCTGCACGTCGTCCAAGGCGAAGACCGAGTCGACGGGGATGCTCAGCTTGCCGTGCGAGACGAGCATGACGAGATCGTGCAGCACGGTCGCGCTGGCTGCATCGGTGCTGCCCTTGGTCTGGGCTCCGACCTCGGCGGCCGCCTCGAAGGCGATCATCGTCTCGATGCGCTCGGCCGGGACGCCCAGGTCGATCCCGAGACGCACGTACTCCTCGCCGAACGTGTCGACGAGGGCGGAGACGCCGTCGGGGGCGAGTTCGTCGATCCGGGCTCGAAGGCCGTCCCCGTAGGCGACCGGCCGTGCTCCCACCGAGCGCAGCCAGTCGTGGTTGCCCTCGGAGGCGATGCCGATCACGTCGACCCCCTGGAGGACGAGCAGCTGCGTCACGATCGACCCCACTCCGCCTGCCGCGCCGGAGACGACGATGGTCTCTCCCGCTCGGGGCGACACGGCGTCGACGGCCGCCCGCGCCGTGGTGCCGGCCACGAACAGCGAGCCGGCGACCTCCCAGGAGACCGGGCCGGGCTTGGCGGTGACCTGGGCGGCCGGGGCGACGACGTACTCGGCGTGGCTCGACCGCTCCCACGACCAGCCGAGCACCTCGTCGCCGGGCGCGCGACCGGTGACGTCGGAACCCGTGGCGACGACGACTCCGGCGAAGTCGGAGCCCTGCCCGGAGGGGAAGGTCGCCGGGAACATCGAGTCCAGGAATCCCTGGCGGATGGCGGCCTCGCCGGGATTGGTGCCCGCGGCCTTGACCTCGACCAGCACCTCGTCCGGGCCGGGCTCGCGCACGGAGACCTCTTCGACGCGCAGGACGTCGCGGTCGCCGTAGTGGTCGAAGCGCACGGCACGCCCGGTGGTGGGGGTCGTGCCGTCGGTCAGGGGTGCATCCGTCATCTCGAAGCCTTTCGCGTCAGGGGTCCCCCCAGCGTGCACCTCGACGGACCTCGGTTCTCAGAGCGCCGCAAGGAACACGGCCGGTCAGGGCAGCGTCGCGAGGGTGCGCTTCGACCACGAACGCAGCACGAGATTGCCGATGATCAGGGCGATCACCGGCAGCGACTGGCCGGTCGAAGGGCTGGGGCCCGCGCTCGAGACCGGTGTCGACGCGGCCTGGAAGACGAAGAGCGCTGGGGCGACGAAGAGCAGCACGGTCGAGACGGCGAACAGGGCGCTCGATCGGAACGTCGCCCCGAGGAACCGCCGCAGCCCGGGCCCGCCCGCCCGCAGGAACCGCCCCGTGTAGAGCAGCACCGCCGCCACCGACAGGAGGGCGACGGTCCAGCGGCCGGTGTACTGCTGCGTCGGCGTCGATCCGAACAGGCCGAAGCCCACCAGGACCATCGCGATGTAGGGCCCGATCAAGAAGAGCCGGATGTTGCGGAACGCCACCGTCACCGCGATCACGAGGTTGCGGTGCGCCACCGTGTAGCGCGGGTTTTCCCGCAGCAGCTGCCCGAAGATGCGGACCGCCGACTGCGTGCGGTTGGCGTCGAGGTCGACCAGGGCGAGGTTGTTGCGCGCCGCCTCCGAGTGCGGGTCGATGGTCAAGGCCTGAAGGTAGGATGCACGCGCCTTCGCCGGCTCCTTGGAGCGCCGCTGCACGTTGCCCAGCGTCACGTGCGTCGCACTCGCCCACGGCGCGATCCGGACGGCCTTCTCGGCCGCCCACAGCGCCTCCGGCGTCGCCGAACCCGCTCCGAGGACGACGTCCGCCAGCGTGATCAGCCCGTCCGGGTCGTCGGGAGCGGATCGGACGCCCGCCACCGCCGCCTCGTGCGCGAGGTCGTGCTCGCCGAGGGCGCTGTGACTCCGAGCGGCCGTCCGCAGGGCCGAGGGGTGCCCGGGGATCAAGGAGAGGAGTCGTGTGGCGGCGGCCAGGGCATCCCGCGGTCGCCCTGCCCCTCGCTGGGCGAGGCCCATCAGGTCGAGGGCCACGACGTCGTCGGGCTCGCGGGCGAGGACCCTCGACAGCACGCGGATCGCATCGAGCGGTCGGTCGGCGTCGATCAGCGCCACGGCCTGGTCGCGCTCGGCGTGCGACTCGGTGTCGCTCACAGGCGCTTGTTCTTCTTCAGGTAGGCGCGGAGTTCGGCGTAGGTGCCGTCGTCGTCGCCGAACTGCACCACGTTGCGGGCGCTGTCGAGCCACGGCCCCGTCGACGGACGGACCTCGCCCAGCGCGGCCTCGAGGTCCTCCATGCGGATGTAGCGGGCCGTGCCGCTGCGCACGCTGTCGAGCAGGGCGCGCTCGGAGGCGAGCTCGCAGACGTAGGCGATGTCGGCTCCCGAGAGCCCGTCGGAGGCCCGGGCCAGCTTGGCCGCGTCGATGGCCTCGACGGGGCGCTCGGCCAGGTGCGACCGGAAGATCGAGGCGCGGGCCTCCGTGTCGGGCGGCAGCACGAGCACGGTCCGGTCGAAGCGTCCGGGACGCCGCAGAGCGGGGTCGACGTCCCACGGCTGATTCGTGGCGGCCGGGACGAAGAGGTTCTCGTTCGACTCCGTCACGCCGTCGAGCTCGGCGAGCAGCTGGTTCACGATGCCCCGGACCGAGGCGCTGCGCGTCTGACTGCGACGCTGGCCCAGGGCGTCGATCTCGTCGATGAACAGCACGCACGGAGCCGTCCGGCGGGCGAGCTGGAAGGCCTCGTGCAGGTTGCGCTCGCTGTTGCCGATGTACATGTCGAGGACGTCGGTGAGCCCGATCGAGAGGAACGACGCACCGAGCTCACCCGCCAGGGCTCGTGCGAGGAAGGTCTTGCCACAGCCGGGAGGCCCGTAGAGCAGCAGCCCGCCGCGCAGGCTCTTGCCGTAGAGCTTGCGCAGCTCGGGGTTCTGGAGCGGGGCGAGGAACGAGGCGTTGAGGCGCTCCTTGACGGCGCTCATGCCGCCGACGTCCTTCAGCGTGACGCGAGGGCGCTCCACGTCGAGGAACGGCTCGGTCGTCTCCTGGCCCGCCTCGTCGACGAAGGCGGGCTGCACGACGTCCTCCACCTGCTCCTCCGCGGCGCTCCAGTCGAAGACCGGCGCACCGATACCGCCGGGAACGGCAGGGGCGGGCGGGATGCTCGGGCCGCGCTCCGGCGGGGCGGCAGGGGTGGCCGCAGGAGGTGCCGCGGGGGTGGCCGCCGGGGTCGCCGCTGCCGGACCGCTCAGCGCTCGAAGCAGGAGCGCCCGGGCCTCGGCGTCGTCGGGAGCCAGCGCGACCAGCGCAGCAGCCACCTCGACGGCCTCGCGCTCCTGACCCGCCTCGATCAGCAGCCTGCCGAGGTGCAGCCGCAGGGCGACGTCGTCGGGTGCCGATTCGACGGCACGTCGGAGGGAGTCGAGCAGGGGATCCGTCACTCCCGCATGTTAACGGCTGCGCCTCTGCGCGGGGCAGCCCCTCCTCGCGGGGTGCGGCCCGGGGCATGGTGCGCGGGGCGTCCTGCTCGGGGCCTGCGGCGCTCGCCGGGTGCGACGCGCGGCGTGGCCGGACACACGGACGAAACCTGCCGCATCGATACTGGGGGCATGTTCGAGATCGCCGACCGTCTGCTGGCCCGCCTGGACGCCGGCGAGACCGTGGCTCTGGCGACGGCCGTCTCCGTCGTCGGCAGCGCCCCGCGGACCGTTGGCACGTCGATGGCGGTGATGGCCGACGGCACCGTCGTCGGCAGCATCTCGGGTGGCTGTGTGGAGGGAGCCGTGTACGAGGCGTGTCTCGAGGCGTTCGAGACCGGCCGAGCCTCCCTGGCCGGCTACGGGTTCAGTGACGAGGACGCGTTCGCGGTCGGCTTGAGCTGCGGGGGGCGGATCGAGGTGCTCGTCACCCTCGTCACGCCGCAGTCGCCGGTGGTCGTGCCGGCGCTGCGGCAGGCGTCGGCGGGTCGGGCCACCGAGGTCTCGAGCATCCTCGAGGGCCCACGGCTGGGTGAGACCGTGGCACGGCCGGACGACTGCGACGCCTCGAGATCGTTCACCGAGAAGTCGATGCCGCCGCCGCGGATGCTCGTGTTCGGCGCGACCGAGTACGCCGTCGCCCTGACCAACGCCGCCGCCACGATGGGCTACCGCGTGACCGTGTGCGACGCGCGTCCCGTGTTCCTGACGCCCGAACGGTTTCCGTCCGCCGAGGCGGTCGTGGTCGAGTGGCCGCCACGATTCCTGGCCCGGACCGACGTCGACGAACGGACGGTCATCGCGATCCTCTCCCACGACGACCGGTACGACACCGACCTCGTCGAGCTCGCCCTCGCGAGTGGCGCCGGCTACGTCGGTGCCATGGGCTCGAGGACCACGCACGCGCGACGAGTCGACGAGCTGCGGATGCGCAAGATAGCCGGGGTCGACCGGCTGCACTCCCCCATCGGGCTCGACCTCGGCGCCTCCACGCCGGAGGAGACCGCCGTCTCGATCCTGGCGGAGGTCCTCGTCTCGCGCTCCGGGGCGTCGGCGTCGAAGCTGCGCGAGACGGACGGCGCCATCCACCGGCCTGCACCCGTCGCTCCGCTCCCCCGCTGACACGGGACGACTCCTGGAGGGCTTTTCCGGCCAAGCCTGCTTAGATGCCCGGATGGTCACGATCACCCTGCCACCCGTCGTCGAAGACGCCGCCACCGGTCGCCAGCTCGCCGCCGGACTCCCCGACGACGTCAGTGCCGCCCACGTCGAGGTGGACGCGAGCGCCGTCGCGCTCGCCGATCACGGTTTCGTCCCCGAGCTCATGGCCGGGCTGCTCGAACGCGGACTCGAGGTGCTCGTCGTCGACGGGGCCGCCGCCGATCTGCGCAGCACGTTCGCCGACGCCGCCGAGAAGCACTCCTTCGGCGAGATCTGGTTCGCCACCGGCACCGCCACCTCCGGCGGCCCGCTCGGAGAGGCCGTCTGATGGCCCGCATCGTCATCGTCGGAGGCAACGGGCTCACGGCCCGACACCTCATCTCCCGGCTGTCGAACCGGGGCGACCACGTCGTGCCGCTCATCCGCCATCCCGCACAGGCCGACCACCTGGTCTCGCTCGGCGGCCACCCCGACGTCCTCGACCTCGAGACGGGCACCGTGGACGAGTTCGCGGCGGCGTTCACCGAGGCGGATGCGGTCGTCTTCGCCGCCGGGGTCGGGAGCAACGGCGGCAGCGTCGAGAGCATCGATCGCGACGGCGCGATCAAGTCCATCGACGCCGCCGTGGCGGCCGGAGTTCCGCGCTTCGTGCAGATCTCCGCGATCGGAGCCACGGCGGGCACTCCCCCCACGCTGACCGGGTCGTTCTGGGAGGCCTACTACGAGGCGAAGCGAGCGGGGGATGCCCACCTGCGCTCGTCCGGCCTCGGCTGGACCGTTCTCGAGCCCGCCGAACTGACCGAGAACCTCGCGACCGACGGTGTCACGCTCGGCGTGGACGTCCCCCGCGGAGCCTCGATCTCGCGAGCCGACCTGGCCGCTGTCGTGGTCGCCGTCCTCGACGAGCCCCGCGCCGCCGGTCACACCTGGGAGCTGGTCGGAGGCACGACGCCGGTCGTCGACGCCGTGGCGGCCGCCGTCGCTGCTGCCGCCGAGTAGTCAGACGCGGTCGAGTCAGACGCGCGCCGTCGCGAGCTCGTCGAGGACGCGGGACCACCACGTGGCCGGCTCGAGGGCGGGTGCATCCCGCGTTTCGAGGTCTGCGCGGAGCGCCGCGAGCCGTTCGCCCCGCGGAATCGGCTCTTCGGCCGCCACGACCGGTTCGGGCTCGCCGCGGTGCAGGCGGGCCAGCTTCGCCCGAGCCTCGGCCACGGTCATCGTCGGCTTCGCTGCGTACGGGGTCGGCCGTTCGACCAGGTAGAAGAGGCGGAACGCTTCGAGGAAGGCGTGGGTCGCGGCGAGACTCGAGTTGACGAAGAGCGGGTTCGCGCCGCTCGGGTCGACGACGAAGATCGCGCCGTCGCCGCGCTCCACGAGGTGCTGGGCGTCCTCGCTCCAGACGTGACCCACACGTGTCGTCGACATGCCGTCGAGGGGCAGGCCTGGCGTGGGATGCTCGGAGAACTCGATCCCGAATCGTGCGTCAGTGGTCATGATCGGAGCGTAACGGGGGTGCATCGACATGATGAGCGGCGTGTCGAACGGGTCTCGATTGGGTGGAAAGGCCCTGGGAAGTGTTGACTAGGGGGTACCTCCCAGAAAGGACCCGCCATGAGCACGACGACAACACGGCCTGCCCAGACCTTCACCCGCCTCAAGACCGGGCCGGCCCAGGGCGCGGCGACCGTCGTCGGAATCCTGATGGTCGTGTTCGGCATCCTCGGGTTCATCCCCGGCGTGACGCAGCACCTCGGCGAGATCCACTTCATCGGGCCGTCCTCGACCTCGTTCATCTTCAACATCTTCCAGAACTCGATCTTCTCGAACATCGTCTGGATCGTCTTCGGCCTCATCGGCCTCGGCGCCGCCCGTGCCCCGTTCAGCCTCGCCGCCACCGGCTACCTGCTCGGCTTCGGCATGGTCTTCCTCGTGATCTGGCTGTACGGCCTGGCGTTCATGGACTGGGGCGGCAACTTCTTCCCCTTCAACCTCGCCGACCAGTCGCTGAACGTCGGCCTCGGGTTCGCACTGCTCCTGACGGGTGCGGCCACGAGCCAGCTCGCCATGAAGGGCAGCCGCTACGACGAGGGCCTCTGGCGCTAGGCGCTTCTCGCGCCTTTTCCGAGAACCCCCGTTTTCGGCACGGCCCCGCCTCGACGCAGGCGGGTTCGTGCCGGAGGCGGGGGTTTTCGCGTGCCGAGGGCGGGGTGGTGCGGGTGCCAGCGGTGCGTGCGACGGCATGACTCCAGAACACGCCGCTCACTTCTGCCCGAACCCGTCATTTGTGGAGTCGCGGGGCGGGGCTGCTTCGGGTGACTCCAAGAGATGCGGTCTCGGCGGAACATGAGCGGCGTGTTCTGGAGTCGAGTGGCGGGCGGCGTGGGGGACGCGGGGCGGGGCTGCTTCGGGTGGCTCCAGTAAGTGCGGTCTCGGCGGAACATGAGCGGCGTGTTGTGGAGTCGGGGGCGGCCGGGGCGGGGTGGGGAGGAGGCGCGGGGGCTGTGGAGAGCGCCAGCGGGTGTCGGTGGGGCGTGGGAGCATGGATCCATGCCAGAGGTAGCGCCCCTCGTCGACGCCACCGACATCATCCGACTCGTCGGGCCGGGGTCGTTCAGTCGCGCGAAAGAGTACGTCCGAGCCGGGCGCGTTCTCGAGAGCGCCTGGAACCCGTCCGACGGCGTGCTGACCGGCACCGTCCAGGGCAGCGGCCCGTTCCCGTACCGTTGCCGGGTCGCACTCGTGCCCGGGCGGGGCGACTACCGGGTGCCGCGGCAGGGCTCGTGCACCTGCCCCCTGACCCAGAACTGCAAGCACGTCGCGGCCACCATCCTTCAGAGCAACAGCGCCGCGGTGCAAGCGGCCTCGGCGGCGCAGGCGGCGTCGCCTGCCTCGGCCGCTTCGAGCCCGTCCGGCGGGCCGGACCTCGACGGCACCTCGGCCGCGGCCGGCGACGGCTCCGACTGGCGCACGAGCCTGGCGGGCCTCACCGGCTCGGCCTCACCCGTCGACGCCCGAGCCGCCCGCATGGGCCTCTACTTCGAGCTGCGCGAGCAGCTCCGGGCCGCCCGAGGGCGATGGGAGGCCCCGAAGTGGCGCACCGTCTCGGCGGGCCGGGTCTCCCCCGACGGTCGATTCCGTCTCGGCGTCCGGCCGGTCACGCTCAGCGCCACCAACAACTGGGTCCGTGGCGGCCTCACCTGGTCGACCCTGCCCTACCAGCAGAACCGGCTCGAGATGAGCGCCGACCACCACCGCTGGTTCGGGCAGTTCGCCGCCCTCCACAAGTCCGCGCGCGACAACTTCCTCCCCACGGAGGAGGGCGACTGGCTCGCCCTCGACCGCTTCGCGAGTCCGCTGCTCTGGCCGCTCCTGGCCGAAGGGGCACGACTGGGCATCACCTTCGTCACCGGCAAGCGCGAGACCGACGTGACGGTGGCGAGGTCGGCCCGGGTCACGCTCGACCTGCGGCACGCCGACGACGGCGGGGTGCGGGTCGGCGCGGGGCTCGTGATCGACGGGGCCGTGCATCCCCCGCTCGCCTGCGTTCCAGGTGGTGAGCGCGCCGCCTCGGCGGCCGCTCGACCCGAGGTGATCGGTGTCACGGGCGACCACGGCGTCTACGTCTGGCGGGCCGACCCGGCGCCGCACGTGCTGATGGCCCCGACGATCGAGCCGGTGCGCGACGAGCAGAAGAAGATGCTCGTCGGCGGTTCCGAGATCGTCGTGCCGCCCACCGAACGCGACGCGTTCCTCACGGAGTTCTATCCGCGCCTGGTCCGGTCGGTCGCGGTCGTCAGCGGCGACTCGTCGATCGAGCTGCCGGAGGTCCTGCCGCCGCGGCTGACGCTGACGGCCACCTACTCCCCCGGCGACGAGCTCGACCTGCACTGGGCCTGGCGCGGCGCCGGGCAGGTGGAGCCCGTGGGGGCCTACGAGATCCCCGCGGCGGTCCGGGCCGCGGTCGATGGCGAGCTCGGCGACCGGCACCTGAAGGGCGTCGTGGCGGCGGAGTGGAGCGCGAGCATCCTGCCGTCTCTCGAGAGCCTCGACGATCTCGACGTGGTCGTCGTGGGCGACAAGCCCGACTATCGCGAGCTCTCCGGCGCCCCGGCCCTGACCGTCACCACGGTCGAGACCGACAAGCGCGACTGGTTCGATCTCGGCGTGCTGGTCACGGTCGACGGCCGCACGGTGCCGTTCGGGCCGCTCTTCACGGCGCTGTCGAAGAAGCGCCCGAAGCTGCTGCTGCCCGACAAGTCCTATCTCTCCCTGCTGCACCCGGCCTTCGACGAGCTGCGGCGCCTCATCGAAGAGGCCGAGACGCTCGACGAGTGGGAGGCCGGGCTCCGCATCAACCGCTACCAGGCGAGCCTGTGGTCCGAGTTCGAAGAGCTCGCCGACGCCACGGTGCAGGCCGACTCGTGGCGCGCGTCGGTGGGCGGCCTGCTCGAACTGGCGGGGCGGCTCGAGGGCGAGTCGAGCATCCCCGTGCCCTCGACGGTCCGGGCCACACTGCGGCCGTACCAGATCGAGGGCTTCTCGTGGCTGGCGTTCCTGTACGACCACGGGCTGGGCGGAGTCCTCGCCGACGACATGGGGCTGGGCAAGACGCTGCAGACGCTGGCGCTGTTCGCGCACGCCGTCGGGGCATCTCCGGTGGGGGGCGACGCGCGGGATGCCCCGGCCGACGTCTCGGGCACGCCCACGCCGCGTCCTCCCTTCCTCGTCGTCGCGCCCACGTCGGTCGTCTCGAACTGGGTGGCCGAAGCCGCTCGCTTCACCCCCGACCTCGTCGTCCGCGGTGTGACGGCCACCGAGGGCAAGACGGGCGGCACGCTCGCATCGCTCGCCGAGGGTGCCGACGTGATCGTGACCTCGTACGCCCTGTTCCGCCTCGACTTCGCCGCCTACCAGCGCCTCGGCTGGGCCGGGCTGATCCTCGACGAAGCGCAGTTCATCAAGAACCGCTCGTCGAAGGCGCACCGATGCGCGGTCGATCTCGACACGCCGTTCAAGCTGGCGATCACGGGCACGCCGCTCGAGAACAGCCTCGTCGACCTGTGGTCGCTGTTCCGGGTGGTGTCGCCGGGGCTGCTCTCGACCGGGCTGAAGTTCACCGAGGACTACGTCAAGCCGATCGCGGCGGGCGGCCGGCCCGAGCTCATGCAGACGCTGCGGCGGCGCATCCGACCGTTCCTACTGCGGCGCACGAAAGAACGGGTGGCCGCGGACCTGCCCGAGAAGCAGGAGCAGGTGCTGCGCGTCGACCTCGATCCCGCGCACCGCGAGCTCTACGATATGTTCCTGCAGCGAGAGAGGCAGAAGCTGCTCGGGCTCGTCGACGACCTCGACCGGCACCGGTTCATCGTGTTCCGGTCGCTGACGCTGCTCCGCCTGCTGTCGCTCGACGCCGGCCTCGTCGACGAGGCCTACGACCATGTGCCGTCGGCCAAGATGGACGCCCTCCTCGACGAACTCGACGACGTGGTCGCCGGCGGGCACCGCGCCCTCGTGTTCAGCCAGTTCACCTCCTACCTGTCTCGAGTCGCGGCCCGGCTGACCGAGCGCGGCATCGACCACGAGTACCTCGACGGGTCCACCCTGCATCGCGCCGACGTCATCGCCCGGTTCAAGGAGGGCACGGCGCCCGCGTTCCTGATCAGCCTGAAGGCCGGCGGGTTCGGGTTGAACCTGACCGAGGCCGACTACGTGTTCCTGCTCGATCCGTGGTGGAACCCGGCCACCGAGTCGCAGGCCGTCGACCGCACGCACCGGATCGGGCAGACGAAGAACGTCATGGTCTACCGGATGATCGCGAACGACACCATTGAGGAGAAGGTCATGGCGTTGCAGCAGCAGAAGGCGCAGCTCTTCGACGCGGTGATGGACGACGACGAGGCGGCTTTCGGCACGGCGCTGACCGCGGACGACATCCGCGGGCTGCTGGAGGCGTAGCGCCGGGTCGCGAACGGGAGGGGTCGCGAACGGGACGGGTCGCGAACGGGACGGGTCGCGACAGGGCAGCGCGGCCGTCCGGGCAGAATGAGGGCATGTCGACCACGCCCGAAGTCTCCTCCCCCGCTGCCGAGCCCGAGTCCTCGCCGGACGTCGCCGTGGCGGCAGAGCGGGCACGACTCGCCTCGGCCGACGCGGGAGGAGACGGCTGGCGCGACTGGGGCCCGTACCTGGCCGAGCGCGCCTGGGGCACCGTGCGCGAGGACTACAGCGCGACCGGCGACGCCTGGACCTCGTTCCCGCACGACCACGCTCGAAGCCGCGCGTACCGCTGGAACGAGGACGGCATGGCCGGGTTCTCCGACGCGGGGCAGAACTGGTGCCTGTCGCTCGCGCTGTGGAACGGCGCCGACCCGATCCTCAAGGAGCGCATGTTCGGCCTCGCCGGCGCACAGGGCAACCACGGCGAAGACGTGAAGGAGTACTGGTGGTACACCGACGCCACGCCGTCGCACTCCCTGAGCTCCTGGCGCTACCACTACCCGCAGCGGGCGTTCCCATACGACGACCTGATCGCCACGAACGCGGCGCGAGGCAAGCACGACGACGAGTACGAGCTTCTCGACACCGGCGTGTTCGACGACGACCGCTTCTGGGTCGTCCAGGTCGACTACGTGAAGGAAGGGCCGCACGACCTCGTCATGGTGGTGACCGTCGAGAACGCCGGACCGGAGACGGCGACGCTTCGCGTGCTCCCCACGTTCTGGTTCCGCAACACGTGGTCGTGGGGAGACGAGGGGGCCGCAGGCGGCACGAGCGAGCGCCCGGTGGTCCGGATGGTCGGTGCGGCGGCCCTCGAGGCGCGGTCGCCGAAGACGGGGGCCTTGCGGATCGCCGGGGACGGGCATCCCACGCTCCTGTTCTGCGAGAACGAGACCAACACGCAGCGGCTCTACGGTCAGCCCGGCCCGGCGTTCCCGAAAGACGGGATCAACGATCACGTCGTGGCGGGCGCGGCCACCGTGAACCCGTCCCGGGAGGGGACGAAGGCGGCCCTCGACTACGAGCTGACCGTCGAGGCCGGCGCCTCCGCCACCGTGCGGATCAGACTGACAGGTGAGGGTGCGCGGGCGGGCTCCGAGGCCGGGCTGGATGCCGAGCGGTGCGACGCCCTGGTCGCCCGCCGCAGGGCCGAGGCCGACGCCTACTGGGCTGGCGTGACTCCCCCGGGCACGACGCCCGGCGAGGCCGACGTGCTCCGCCAGGCGATGGCCGGCCTGCTCTGGTCGAAGCAGTTCTATCACTACAACGTCGCGACCTGGCTCGACGGCGACCCCGCGTCACCGGCCCCGGCACCGGCGCGGGAGGCCGTCCGCAACGGCACCTGGCGCACCTTCGACGCCCACGACGTGCTGCTCATGCCCGACACCTGGGAGTACCCGTGGTTCGCCGCCTGGGACTGGGCGTTCCACTGCGTCACCCTCGCCCACGTCGACCCGGCGTTCGCCAAGGAGCAGCTCGTGCTGCTGCTGCGCGAGTGGTACATGCATCCGAACGGCCAGCTTCCGGCCTACGAGTGGAACTTCTCCGACGTGAATCCGCCCGTGCACGCGTGGGCGGCCCTGCAGGTGTTCCTGATCGACGGCGGCACCGACTTCGACTTCTTGAAGCGGGTGTTCCACAAACTGCTGATGAACTTCACCTGGTGGATCAACACCAAGAGCACGGGCGGCGACGACCTCTTCAGCGGCGGATTCATGGGCCTCGACAACATCGCACCCATCGACCGGTCGGCGCTGCCGGTGTCGATCGGCACCATCGAGCAGGCCGACTCGACCGCCTGGATGGCGACGTACGCCCTCGACCTGCTCGAGATCGCGCTTCAACTCGCCGACGTCGACGACTCCTACCAGGACATCGCCACGACGTTCGTCGAGCACTTCCTGGCGATCGCCCGAGCGGCCAACGAGTCGGGCTTGTGGAACGAGGAGGACGCCTTCTTCTACGACGTGCTGCACGAGGCCGACGGCACGGCGGTGCCGCTGAAGGTCCGGTCTCTCGTGGGGCTCGTGCCGGTCGTCGCCTCGCTGGTCTACAGCGACGAGCGGATCGACGCGCTGCCGCGCTTCCGGGAGCGCCTCGACTGGGTGCTGGCCAACCACCCGGAGCTCGGCGACTACGTCCACGTCAGCGAGGCGGGCGGGGAGCGGACGACGCTGATGGCGCTGGTCCCGCCCGACCGTCTCCTGCGGATGCTCGCCAACGTCTTCGACGAGGACGGCATGCTGTCGCCGCACGGGATCCGCGGCATCTCGGCGTACCACCGCGAGCACCCGTTCAGCATTGAGCTCGGCGGCGTCACCAGCTCGGTCGACTACGAGCCGGGCGAGTCGACGACCGCGCTGTTCGGGGGCAATTCGAACTGGCGCGGACCGGTCTGGTTCCCGCTGAACGTGCTGCTCGTCGACGGGCTCCGCGCCAACGACCGGCACGAGACCACGGGGTCGACGGTGGAGTTCCCGGCCGGGAGCGGGCAGCACCTGACCCTCGGCGAGGCCGCCGACGAGCTCTCCACCCGACTGGTGTCGCTGTTCCTGCCCGGGGCGACAGGGCGGCGACCGGCGGATGCCCGCTACCCCACCCTGTCGGAGGACCCTCGGTGGGCTCCCCACCTGTTCTTCTACGAGTACTTCCACGGCGACACCGGCCAGGGGCTCGGAGCGTCGCACCAGACGGGCTGGACGGCCGCTGTGGCTCACCTGATCTTCGCCCGGGGTTCCGGCGCCTCCGCAGAGACCGGGGTCTAGCGTTCAGGCCATGAGTGTGACCGTGCCGAAAGCAAGCCGTCTCGACGACCGCGTCGTCGTCATCACCGGAGCCAGCTCCGGCGTGGGGCGCGCCGCCGCGCACGCCCTGTCCGAGCTCGGAGCCACCGTGGCCGTCGTCGGGCGCAACCCCGCCCGCACCCGCCAGGTCGCGGCCGAGGTCGGCGGAACCGCCTACATCGCCGACTTCACCGACCTGTCGGCGGTGCGGGGGCTTGCCGCGTCGCTCCTCGACGACCTGCCTCGCATCCACGTCCTGGCGAACAACGCAGGCGGCACGTTCCGCGACCGCACCCTCACGCGCGACGGGTACGACATCACGTTCCAGAGCAACCACCTGGCGCCGTTCCTTCTGACGAACCTGCTCCTCCCGCGTCTCCTCGAGACGGCGGGCGACTCCCCCGCCGGCACCGTCCGGGTCATCCAGACCTCGAGCGACGGCAACCGCTTCGGCCGGGTCCGCCTCGACGCCCTCGACAACCGGACCGGGCTCTGGGCCGCCGGCATGCGGCCCTACGGCACGAGCAAGCTGGAGAACATCCTGTTCACCCGCGAGCTGGCGAAACGACTCCGAGGCACGGGCGTGTCGACCTACGCGTTCCACCCGGGCTTCGTGGCGACGAACTTCGGCGGCGGCGGGCCGGTCATCAAGGCCATGCAGAAGGTGGCGCTGTCTCCTGCGCAGGGCGCGGAGCCGCTGGTCCGGCTGGCCGGAGCCACGACGGTGCCCGCCCCCAGCGGCAACTACTTCGATCGCCTGACGGCACCCGGCAAGGTGAACCCGCAGGCGAACGACGCCGAGCTCGCGCGTGGCTTGTGGGAGGCCAGCGAGCGGCTGGCCGGGGTGGCGGCGGGGGTCTGACGACCGAGGTCTGACTGCCGAGATCTGGCGGCCGACGCCTGACGGCTCCGCTTGAGCGCCTGAAGACGACAGCAGGCGGCCGGCCGGGTCAGACCGGTGGCACTGTGGCCGCGGCGGCCGAGGCGGCCGAGGCCAGGCATGCGGCCGTCACGACGATCGGCAGGTGATCGGAGAGACTCTGGGCCAGGGTCCGGATCGGCCCGAGCCCGAGACCCGTCGAGGTCACGAGGTCGAACACGCCCCGCCGGATCGGGAACCGGTGGTACGTGCTGGCCGCACCGCGCGAGAGGGTGAAGCCGGTCCGGGACAGCCGCTCACCGAGACGGCGGGCGAACCACGGGTAGTTGAAGTCGCCGATCATGAGGGTGGGCATGGCCTCGCCGAACTCCTGCAGCAGCGCGTGGGCGGCGTCGATCTGGCGTCGTCGCAGACGGTTCAGAGCGGTCAGCGGCGACGCGTGGAACGACGCCACCACCATCGACGCACCGCTGACCTCGTCGATCAGACGCGCGGCGATGAGGCGTTCGGGCGTCGACGACCGGAGCCGGTCGTGCATCGAGGGCATCAGACGGAAGGTGCGCGTCGCCTCGACCCGGAAGCGGGACGCCCGGGCGTAGACCGCCAGGCCCAGCTTGTCGTTCGCGGTGAGCGCTGTCAGCGTGAGGTGGCCGATCGAGTGCGGCAGGGTGCCGGTGCGCGCTTCCTGGAGACAGAGGATGTCGACGGGGTTCTCGTCGACGAGCCGAGGGAGGTCGCCGAGCGCGGCGTTCTTCCAGAGGTTGTAGCTCATGACGGTGAACGGCGCATCGACGGCGGGATGCGCATCCCCCGGCTCGATCGCAGGCGCGATGTCGTTCACTCTGGTCTCCTGTCCGGGTCTGCTCCCCCGGACTGTTCGGAGCCGTGGTGCCTGACGGTGTGCTCGGCTCAGTTGGCGAGTTCTGCGGCGGTGGTGGGGCGAGGCGAGCCCTTCAGCAGCCGGCGCACGCGCTGGACGGGGAGGCCGAGGATGTCGCCGATGTCGCGGCGGGTAAGGGCTGCGGCGTCGAGCTCGCGGGCGGCGAAGGACAGGGACTCCCACTCGCTGTCGAGGGCGTCGGCGGCCTTGCGGCGGTACTCCTCCGCGCGGTCGAGGTGCTTGGCCGTCTCGCCGGGGTACTCGACGGTGATGTCGAGCTCGACGTCGTCGGGGTCGACGTCTTCGAAGTCGGCGACGAAGGCCCGGGCGACGGTCTCGGCCTCGCCGAGCCAGCGCGCTTCGGCCCGACCGCCCAGCGCGGGGATCTCGAGGAGCCAGAGGGAGCCGTCGCGGCTCACGGTCACGTCGTACGTCAGGGAAGGCATCGCATCAGTCTGACAGACCCCGGCCGACCACCCGAGTCACCGCTCACTTGCTCGCCACCGGCCGGACCAACCGCCAGACCTGGTAGGCGCTCGTCCCGCTGCTCGTCGTGAACGGGATCGTCTCGGCGAGCGAGTAGTGCGAGTCCCCTCGGAGCTGTGCGACGAGGGCCTTCGCCTCGACCGGATCCTGGGTGTAGTCGAGGACGACGACCTGGAAATAGCCGTGCTCGATGGCATCCCGGTAGGCCGCGTCGCCCGTGAGAGTCGCGCCGGACTGGGGCTCGGTGTAGCGGAAGTAGTCGAGACCGGTGTACTGCCAGTACGCCGAGATCCCCCCGTCTCCGGTCAGGTAGTAGCGAGGCACCTCCATGCCCTCGGCGAGCACGCGGGTGTTGTCCAGCCGCACCAGTTCTTTCAGGGAAATGATCATCTTCGAGCTGTTCGGCCAGGCGGTGAACAGCCTCTGCGCGACCGAGAGGTTGAGGCCGAAGATCACCAGGAACACGGCGACGGCGACGGCGAGGCCCTGCAACTGCGTGATCCGATGCGAGTCGAGGAACCGGGAGAACAGGTAGCCCACGAGAGGTGCGCCGAACAGCATGCCGAAGGCCATGTGCTTGTCGAACGAGGTGAGCTCGCCGGTGACCACGTGATACACCGGCGCGATGAAGACGCTGGCGACGAGGAGGATGCTCACCAGAAGCTTGGGGGCGGACGGCTTCTTCCTGATCAGCAGGACGAGCCCGATCACGGCGAGCACCGCGAAGACGCCGAGCACGCGCAGCCCTTCGAGCAGGACGGTTCCGGCGGGCGAACGATCGGTGACGGTTCGGTGGATCGTGGTCGACACCAGGCCGGTGAGGGCGTCGGGGTCGCCCCGGAACACCACGACGACGATGCCGGCGAACACGAGGGCGGAGACCAGGGCCACCAGACCCTGTCGGAGGACAGCAGACCGGCCGGAGCGGAGGAAGATCAGGGCGGCGCAGACGACCAACGCGGAGGGGACGAAGGCGATCGTGGCGTACTTGGCGACCGGGGCCGCGGTACAGAGGGCGACGACGGCCGCCGTCTTCCACCAGCGGGGGCGGGTCGTCGCGATGGCGAGGGCGGATCCGAGCAGCGCGAGGCTGAAGGCGTCGTAGGTGGCGAGACGACCGATGAACAGCACGGGCGCCTGCAGCGCGAAGAACGCGGCCCCGAGAAGGGCGACGCGGTCGCTGAACAGACGCCGGCCGAGGAGGAAGACCACGACCGTGATCCAGAGGCCGGACACCATGCTGAGGCCGCGGGCCAGCTGCAGACCGCCAAGGCGGTCCAGGAACCCGGCGACGACGGGGTAGAACTCCGGGAAACCCGACAGCGTCGCGCCGTAGCCGGTGGTGGGAGCCGTTCCGGAGCTCCAGGCGTCGAGGATGTCTCGGCCCGCGAAGAGGGAGAGCGCTTCGTCCTGGAACGCGGTGTTCTGAAGCGTGACCATCACTGCCAGCTGGACGACGAGGATCGCCGACAGCAGAGGGAAGATCGGAAGGGCGCGGCTGATCTCGTTGCTCGGTCGGAGCCGCTGGATCGTCGTAGCGGGGTCGATCAGCGAGGAGGTCACTTCGACTTCGTCGATTCCGCCGACGCTTCCGCGAGCGACGAGGCGAGCTCGGTGCGCGCCACGACACCGGATCCGTGGGACGACTCGGAGACGAGGCCGGAGACGGCGAGCGAGTCGGCGTCCGAGTCCAACGACCAGCCCGAGGCGGACTCGGCCGTGGATCCGTCGGAGGGGACGGCCTGGTGATAGACGACGGCTCCGACGGCGGGGATGCTCGCCGCCGCAGCCAGGGACTCGCGGAGCCAGGCGGCCTTCGACGAGCCGCCCCCGTTCGCGCCGACAAGCAGCACGATCGGCTTTCCCGGATGCTGGGCTGCCGTCGCGCGCAGGTCGGCCTCGGGGTCGGTCCACGCCGTGCCGTCCACGTGGAGGACGCTGAGGAGCACCTCGTCGACCTGGTCGGCCGGGGGCGCGTAGGCGGCGTCGTCCCACGGGGAAGCCGGCGCCCAGACGAAGGAGACGTTGGTGGCGCCCTCCTGCTGGAAGATGCGGTGGATGCGGGCCCAGGCGGTGCTCGAGTCCTTCGGCAGGCCGCTGCCGGCCACGGCCGAGCTGGCGGACCAGTTGCCGTCGACCTGTGGGAGGACCGTCAGCATGACGGGACCGCCGTGCGCCTTCATGGCGTCGGCCCAGGCCGTGATCCTCGCGTCGAAGAGTCCGTTCGTGATGGCCAGGAGACCGCCGTCGATGCTGCGGGGGGTCGATCCGAAGAGGAGGGTCACCCAGGGGGTCGACCCCTGGTCCTGGAGGGCCTTCGCCCACTCTGCGTCGAAGGAGTCGCCGATCAACTGGGTACGCCCGACGATGCCGAGTCTCGTCGACTTCAGGGCGGTCGGGGCGGCGGCCGTCTGGTCGCCGGCGAGCATCATCCCCCAGGTGAGCGACGACGAGGAAGCGAGCGACAGCTTCGCTTCGACCGGCGCCGGCTTGGGGACGGCGGCGGAGACGACGACGATCGCGATCGCCAGGGCAGCGGCGACGGAGCCGAGGACGACACCGGTCCGCCTGCGACGTCGCCGGGTGACGGAGGCCGCATCGGTCGCCCGCTCCGGCTTCGCCTTGTGCTCGATTCCGCGGACGTCGCGGATGCCGAGCTCCAGGACGGCGAGGATGCACAGGAGGGTGTAGGAGACCCACACGACGCTGATGATCCGCGCGGGCCCCATACCGTGCCAGACGGCGAGGGCGATCGACACCGCCGCGGCCACGGCCGCCACGATGAAGGGCACAAGGTGGCGGATGCTGCGCCGCCCCGATCGCGACTTCGAGGTGACGGAGAATCCGACCTTGCGTCCTGTGATCACCGTGACGAGACTGCCGACGAGCGTCGGGAAGCTGGCGAAGGCGATGAAGAGTCCGCGGATGCTCGTGTGGCGTCCGGCGATGAGCCAGAACGCCGTCTGGGAGACGACGAAGAACGGCACGAAATGCAACAGGAAGTCGTGCAGGGTGGCGCCACGAACCGCTGCCGACCCGAGGATGAGGAAGACCAGAGGGGCCAGGAGGTAGATGAAGTCCTTGAGGCCGGACAGGTAGTGGGTGCAGGCGAGGAGGTACTGGAGTCGCTGGGGTCCGGTCAGGCCGCTGCGGCGCGGGGAGAGGATCGACCAGAAGCTCTCCTTCATCACGCCGAGGGTGCCGATCGCCCAGCGGTTCTGCTGCGTGAAGTAGGACGGGAGGTCGAGGGGGCCGAGGCCGCGGGCCAGGACTCCCGGGACGAAGACGCTGCGCCAGCGGGCGTGGAGCTTGAGCGACGCGGCGAAGTCCTCGGTGACGTTGTCCTGCGGGAATCCCCCGATCTCGTCGAGGGCCTTGGCGCGGATGACGACGTTCGTGCCGCAGATGAAGGCCGAGTTCGACGCGGACTTGCCGGGGCACAGCACCTGGTAGAAGATCGCCTGCTGGTGCTCGGCCCATTTGGTGACGGGGTTCTCGAGGTTCGAGTAGAACTGGCCGGTCTGCACCCAGGCGACGCTCTCGTCGCCTAGAAGGGGCACCGTCTCGAGGAGAAAACTCGGCTCTGCGATCTGGTCGGCGTCGAAGACGACCAGCAGCGTGTCGTCGTGGATCCCGAGGGCGTCGCGAGCGTTCTCGATGTTGCCGGCCTTGGCGCCGCCCTTCACGGTCCGCGTGACGTGCAGCACGCCGAGTTCGTCGGCCATGGCGTCGACGGCTTCCCATCCCTCGACCCCGCCCGCGCGACCGTCGTTGAGGACCACGATGTCGACGTCGCCGTGCGGGTACTCGTCGAGGTACGTCGCGCGGGCGACGAGTGCTGCGCGCACCGTGTCGCCGACGATCTCGGCGCCCTCGTCGTAGGTCGGGATGACGATGAAGACCTTCTGGAGAGTGGCATCCCGCGTCGTCGTGAAACGGGTCTTCCGTGCCGGCCAGACCGTGTAGAAGATGCCGAGGCTGTGAGCGGCACCGAACAGCTCCGCAGCCATCAGCGGCACCGCGATCCACCAGGAGGACCAGTTGACGACGGCGAACCGCCAGGAGATGTAGTCGACGGAGGCTGCGAACGAGCCCACGGAGAGACTCGAGATGACGACCTGCCGCAGGGTCATCGACGTGCCCCAGAGGATGAGCGCCGAGAACGCGACGACTCCGATCACGAGCCAGGGCCCCGGGCGTTCGACGGCGATCCACACCGTGGCGGCGAGAAGGACCATGCCGACGCCGAACTGGGCGAGGCGTCGCCGGTTGTACTCGCGCTCCTCGTACTCCTCGAGAGGGTCGGACTCGAACGAGAACGGAGCGAGGACGGGTGAGGCCGGTGGGGCCTCGCGGAGTCGGTCGACCGTCGTGCCGTGGGTCAGCGGTCGGACGGAATCTCGGAGATCGACATCAGAACTCATGGGGGTTCCACCACGTTTCGGGTCGTGTGGGAGGGTTACAGGTGCGGGAATCGCCTGCCACCCGCCGTCGCGTGGCATACCGTGCTGATCAGGCACGGGAAGCACTCGAACGCTAGCAGCGAATTCTCGTGTCCCTCAACTGGCCGACACACCGAGTCGCGCTTTGTAACCCGTTGTTCACACGCTCTCCCGAGGAGGGTGAGTTCCGATTCACCCCTCCGTGCCCGCCTTTCGGGCCGCTATGCCGAGAAGGGCGCCGCCTCAGGCTCGCCCGACGACGCACACCTTCAGGTCCGTGCGCGCCACGAAGCCCATCGACTCGTAGAGGCCGCGAGCGGGATTCCCCTCGGCGACGTGGAGGAAGGCGCGGTCTCCGTCGGCGCGGATGCCACGGATCACGTCGAGCATGATGCGCCGGGCGTAGCCGCGACCGCGTGCCTCGGGGTCGGTGCAGACGGCGCTGACCTCGGTCCACCCGGCCGAACCGGCCACTCCGAGACTCAGCCGTCGCCCTGCCATCGCGAGCAGGCGGCCCTCGTCGGAGAAGACCCCGCGGTATCCCCCGAACTCGACGGTGCGTTGCTCGAACGGGCCGGGCGCGGTCAGGCTGGTCAGCCTGAGCATCTCCGGCGCGTCCGCCTCCGCGAGGTCGCGCGCGCCGGCGAAGGGAGCGTCGGGAACCTCGACGTCGTCGTCGGTCATCTGCGTGAGGACGATCTCGTGCACGGCGGTCCAGCCGTCACCCGGCGAGAAGCTCGGCTCGACGAACATCGCGACGGTGCCGGTGGGAGCGAGGCGCGTCAGCGCCTCCCAGTCCGCCGCCGAGGGGGTCAGCCCGACCGAGGCGAACGGGGCGACGTCGGCCGGATAGCGGCGAGCTCCCCCGTCGACGAAAGCGAACGAGGCGTGGCGGCCGGCGAGGGCTGCGCCGATGGCGTCGTCGAGCGGGTGCGGGTCGAGGCGATCCGGCTGCAGGGAGGTCGTCATGCTGGGGTGAACCCGAGCCGGCCGGGAAGGTATTCCCGCCGGGAGAGGCGGTAGCGTCGGGACATGGCTCAGAGCGACCCGTCACCCGAAATCAGCTCGCCCGTGCATCCCACGATCGCCGTCGTCGGCCCGGGGGCCATCGGCACCACCGTCGCGGCCGCTCTGCACGAGGTCGGTCGGACACCGCGCCTCTACGGGCGCACGGCGCGTGACGAGCTCGAACTGGAGGATGCCCGGGGCACCCTGGTCGTGCCGGGTCCGGTCGAGACCGATCCGGCCGCGGTCCCGGGCCCGGTCGACCTCGTCTTCCTCGCCGTCAAGTCCACGCAGAACGAGGCGGCTGCGCCGTGGCTCGCAGCTCTCTGCCGGCCGGACACGGTCGTGTGCGTGCTGCAGAACGGGGTGGAGCAGGAAGAGATCGTCTCGCCGCTGGTGCCGGGCTCGACGGTGCTGCCGGCGGTCGTCTGGTTCCCCGCCGAGGCGCGACCCGACGGATCGGTGTGGCTGCGGGGGAAAGCCCGCCTGAGCGTTCCGGCGACCGACGGCGGGCGCCTCGTGGCCGACGTGCTGCGCGACACCCTCTGCGCGGTCGAACTCGCCGAGGACTTCACCTCGGTCGCCTGGCGGAAGCTGGTGCAGAACGCCTTCGCCGGGCTGATGGTGCTCACCGGTCGGCGGTCGGGGATGTTCCGGCGCGACGACATCGCCGAAATGTCGCTGGCCTACCTGCGCGAGTGCGTCGAAGTGGCTCGAGCCGAGGGTGCGGTCCTCGACGAGGGGGTCCCCCAGGAGGTGCTGACGAACTTCCAGGCGCATCCCACCGATCTCGGCACGTCGATCCTGGCCGACCGAGTCGCGGGGCGACCGCTCGAGTGGGACATCCGCAACGGCGTCGTGCAGCGTCGGGGGCGGGCACGGGGCATTCCGACGCCGATCAGCGACCTGCTCGTGCCGTTGCTGGCCGCGGCGAGCGACGGGCCGGGTTGAGCGAGTCCGTTTGCCCGAGCGAGTTCTGCTGAGCGAGCCCGTCCGCCCTCCTGCTCTGCTGGCGCTCTTCGACCCGACCGGCCTAGTCTGAGCCGCAGTCGGCACGGATCCGCGTTCGACGCCGGACATCGAAGAGGAGTCCCTCATGCAACGCATCGTCCCGTTCCTGTGGTTCGACGATCAGGCGGAGGAAGCCGTCCGGCTCTACGTCGACCTGTTCCCCGACGCCCGCATCGACTCGATCCAGCGCTGGCCCGAGGGCACGCCCGACGCGGGAAAGGTGCTGGTCGTCGAGTTCACCCTGATGGGGCAGTCGTGGCGTGCCATGAACGGCGGCCCGGATCATCCGTACACCGACGCCGTCTCGTTCCAGGCCGACTGCGACACGCAGGAGGAGATCGACCGGCTCTGGGACGCCTTCACCTCCGAGGGCGGCCGCGAGATCGCCTGCGGCTGGTGCGCCGACCGCTGGGGCGTGACCTGGCAGGTGACGCCGGTGCGGCTGCCCGAGCTGCTGGCCGACCCCGACCCGGGTCGCGCGAGCCGCACCATGGTCGCGATGCAGGGCATGATCAAGCTCGACATCGCCGCACTCGAGGCCGCCGCCGACGGTCATTGAGCCGCTGCCGACAATGTCGGGTGCGATCGTCAGGCGGCCGACCTCGTGGGCGCCGACAGCGCGCATCGGAGGTCTCGGAGACCGAAGCCGCCGCGCGCGGGCAGGGCGGCCCGGATCTGCGCGGCGTCGAACGGCAGCCGGGGGCGGAGTTCGACGGGGAGGTCGGGGGTGGGCGGGGCCGCCTCCGACACGCCCTCGGCCAGCATTCGCGCCTGGGCCTTCGCGACGAGCGGGACGGCCATCGTCCATTCCGTGAGTTGAGCCACGGCTCGGATGAACCAGACCGGGGCAGGAACGACGAGCACCTTTCGGCCCACCGACGCGGCCACTCGGCGGACGGCATCGCTGAGCAGGAGCTCTTCGGCTCCCGTGACCGTCACGGTGGAGCGCGGGAGGCGCCCGTCGATCGCCGCCATCAGGACGTCGACGAGCTCGGAGACCGGGACCGGTCGGATCGACTTCTCGCGGAACCCGACGGTGGCGAACAGGGGCATCGTCTGCACCGTGTGGCTCAGGTGGTCGACGAGATGGTCGCCGTGGCCGTAGATCATCCCGGCCTTGAGGACGGTGTAGTCGAGGCCGGAGCCTCGGATCAGCTCTTCGGCCGCCCACTTCGACTCGTGGTATTCGGAGCCGCAGTCGGGTCGGGCTCGCAGAAAGCTCAACATGACGATGCGACTAACGCCGGCCCGACGAGCGGCCTCGATCACGGCGCGAGTGCCCTGTACGTGCACGCGTTGGTACGTCTGGTCACCGATCTCCCGGTTGATTCCGGCGCAGTGGACGACCGTTTCGCACTCGGCGAAGGCGCGGGTCAGCGCCGCGACGTCGTCGATCTCGATCCCGTTCCGGCGAGACACCGGGACGACTTCGAAGTCACTGCCGGGTGCCAGTCGGTCCGCCAGATGGCGGCCGACGAATCCCGTGGCTCCCGTGATGGCAATGCGCATGGTTCCCCCCTGTCGGACCCGACGCTCGGATCGTGTTCCAGACGGTAGCCCCTTGCTCGCTACTTAGCAAGAGTGCTAAATTGCGACCATGACCGATACGGTGAGCGACGTCTTCGAAGCCCTTGCGCACCCCACGCGGCGGCAGATCCTGCAAGACCTGAAGGGTGGCGAACTGGCCGCGGGCGAGATCGCTTCGCGTTTCTCGGCGTCGGGCCCGACGATCTCCCGCCACCTCGGCGTGCTGCGCAACGCCGGCCTCGTGACCGAGCGGCGCGACGCCAACCGCATCCTCTATTCGTTGGTCGGCGATCGCCTCGCCCTCTCCGTGGGCGACTTCCTCTCGACCGTCTGCCCGGAGCAGATCGTGCTGCGCACGGTGCGCAAGCGCGGATCCTCGGCGCCGTCCGCCGCGACTTCATAGTTCGAGAGTTGACAGTTAGATCTCTAACACTTAGAGTTCTGACCATGAACGAACCGGAATTCACCACCAGCCTCGAACTGCTGCGATGGGTCGGCTGGGCTCAGATGCAGGCCGGCATGGAGTGGTTCCGCGAACGCGAGCTCAGCCGTGAGCAGGCGTTCGCCCTGGGCTTCCTGGAGCAGAACCCCGGTTCGAGTCAGCGGGAGATCGCCGAGATGACCCGCACGAGCGCCGCAAGCGTCTCGAGCCTCCTGCTGGGGCTCGAGAAGCGCGGCCTCGTCGAACGCCGAACGGACGCCGAGAGCGCGCGCACGAAGCGCGTGTTCGCGACACCCGAGGGCATCGCCCTGATCCAGGGGTTCGAGCCCGCCATGCACGCCCTCGAAGAGACCATCCTCGCCCCGCTCGATCAGAGCGAGCGCGACGCCTTCCACGACCTGCTCGTCAAGATCACCTCGGTCCTGCCCCGGCCCTCGCGCGACTGAGCCCTCGCGAGGTCCGGCCTCGCATCCCCCCTTTTCTTTCCCTTTGATCCTCGGGTCGGCTTCGCCGTGCCCGAAAGAAGGAGCACCCCATGTCCGCCACCACCCCCGCCGCCTCTGCGAAGACACCCGACGCCGTCGGCTCGAACCGCTGGTACCTCTCCACCTCCCCCATCGTCCGCGCGCTGATCCACCTCTGCGTGCCCATGGCCGCCGCGATGATCGTCGGCGCCGTCTACAACGTCATCAACGCCGGCTTCATCGGCTCTCTCCACGACCCGGTCCTGCTCGCAGCGGTCACGTTCGGATCCCCCATCCTCGGCCTCGTCATGGCGGTCGGCGGCGTGTTCGGCGTCGGTGGCAGTGCCCTGATCTCGAGGATGCTCGGAGCGGCCGAGAACGACCCCGCCCAGGCCGGCGAGATCAAACGGGTGTCGTCGTTCGCCCTCTGGGGCGCGGTGATCGCCGGTGCGGTCGTCGGCATCCTCGGGCTCGTCTTCCTCCACCCGCTGGTCGCCGTGCTCGGCGCCCACGGCGTGGCCGTGCCCGCGACGAGCGCCTTCGTCGCCGTGATGCTCGCCTTCGTGCCCGTTCTCGCCGCCTCGTTCTGCCTCGAGCAGATCGTCCGGTCGGAGGGGGCGGCGCACCAGGTGATGGTCGGTCTCATCGCCTCGACGATCGCGAACCTCGTGTTCGACGTGCTCTTCATCCTCGTGCTGCACTGGGGTGTCGCCGGCGCGGCCCTGGCCGTCGGCCTCTCGAACGTCGTCACCGTCGTCTACTTCGTCACCTACCTGACCCGCCACAGCGAGAACGTCAGCCTGGCTCCGAAGTGGTTCTCGCTCTCCCCCGCCATCCTGAAGCCCGTCTTCGGCGTCGGTGTCGGCGAACTGCTGCAGTCGGCGTTCCTGATCGTCACCTCGCTCGTGCTCAACAACCTCGCCGCGAACTACGGCGACGGCCCACTGGCGGCCATGGGCGTCGCGGTCCGGATCGCGCAAGTGCCGGAGTTCCTCATCATGGGAGTCACCCTCGGGATCCTGCCGCTGCTGGCCTACTCGTTCGGCAAGGGCGACCGGGTGCGTCTCGCGGCCTCGCTGCGGGCATCCGCCTTCACCGTCGGCGGCATCGCGTTCCTGTTCTCGATCGTCGTCTTCGTCTTCCGCGACCAGGTGTTCCAGCTCTTCGTCGCCGACCGGTCGCTTCTGGCCCTCGGCGGCATCATCATCACGGCCCAGCTCGTCTCGATGATCTTCAACGGCTTCACCGGTCTCATCACCTCGTTCTTCCAGGCGACCGGCCGAGCGCTTCCGGCCACGATCATGTCGATCACGCAGGGTGTGCTCTTCATTCCGATCGTGATCTTCGCGAACCTCTGGTTCGGCCTCGACGGGATCATCTGGGCGCTCACCGTCAGCGAGGGTCTCGTCCTGATCGCGGGCCTGATCATGTGGTTCGCGTCGCGGAAGTCGATCGCGGCCGGGCTCGCCGAGGGCAGCCCCGAGCGGGCCGAGGAGGTGCTCGAGCAGGCGGAGGTCTGAGCATCCCCCGCCCCGCTCTGCCCCGACCCGACTTGGCCCCGGCCCCGGCCCCGGCCGATGCCACTCCGCCGGATCGGCCGCCCGAGGGAAGTGTTCTCTCCGGCGACGAGATGTCCGTGAGCGTGAATTCACGCGGGGCGACAGCGGTGGCCGACAACGCGTGGTTGTCCGTGGGAGTGAATTCACGCGGGGCGACAACGGTGGTCGCGAGAGCGTGGTTGTCGGTGGGAGTGAATTCACGGGGAGCGACAGCGGTGGCCGACAAGGCGTGGTTGTCCGCGAGCGTGAATTCACCGCCGCAGACAACGGCCCACCGAAGAGACGGCCGCCCTTGAGAGCTTGCCGCTACCAGAGGGAGTGCAGCCCGGAGAGCTTGCCGCTAGCGGAGGGAGTGCCGCCCCGAGGCGTGGGATGCGAGTCTCCGTCGCCCCGGGGCGGTCGGGGTCAGCGCGCGGCGGCGGCCCAGCGAACCCGCGCGACGGCCTCGTCGGGGAACACGGCGCGCGGCAGGATCGACACGACACGGATGTTGCGGTTTCGCAGCAACACCCAGTTGCCGACGACGCGGATGCGCCCCACATTCACGTAGTCGGTCCGCACCTCGCTGCGCGGCGTCGTGAGGGTGAACCCCTGGAAGCCGAAAGACGAGCTGATCTGCGAGCCCAGCACGTAGCCGGCAGCGAGGCTGCGCAGCGAGCGACGGATGCTCAGCCCGGTGTTCAGCGGTACGAGAACGAGCAGGATCGCTCCGAAGACGATGGCTCCTGCGAAGGGGAGCGCGATGCCGAGCACGAGGAAGACCAGGCCGACGACGAGGTAGGCCCAGAACAGCGGTTGGCGCAGCGTCGCATAGCGCACGTACGACCGCCGGAGATCGTCGAACGCCTCGGGGGTCACCTGCCAGGTCCGTACGCGGTCGTCGACGAATGGCGGATTCCCCTGGGTCATGGGCCCCATGCTAGGGCGAAACCGACGAACTCCTGAGAGGCTGGAGCCGTGACCGCACTCCTCATCGTCATCGTCCTCGGCTTCGTCGTGATCGCCGCCGCGACCGTGGTCGGGCCCCGACTCGGCATCGCGTCGCCGCTGGTCCTCGTGGCCGTCGGGGTCGGGGCGAGCTTCGTGCCGGTGATCGGGTCGACGCCCATCGAGCCCGAGCTCATCCTGGCCGGGGTCCTGCCTCCCCTGCTCTACTCCTCGGCGGTCTCGATGCCGGCGATGAACTTCCGACGAGAGTTCGGAGCCATCAGCGGACTGTCGGTGCTCCTCGTGGTGGGCAGCTCGCTGGTGCTGGGGCTGTTCTTCGCGCTGGTGATCCCGGGGCTCGGCTTCGCCTGGGGAGTCGCCCTCGGCGCCATCGTGAGTCCGACCGACGCGGTCGCGACATCGATCATCAAGAAGACGTCGGTCTCGAAACGGGTGGTTGCCCTCCTCGACGGCGAGAGCCTGCTCAACGACGCGACCGCGCTCGTCCTGCTGCGAACCGCGATCGTCGCCGTGGCCGCGACGTTCTCGTTCTGGGACGCGATCGGCACGTTCGCGTACTCGGTGGTCGTCGCCGTCGTGATCGGCCTGCTGGTCGGCTGGGCCAACCTCGCGGTCCGCAAGCGCGTCACCGACTCCACGGTCAACACCGTGATCTCGTTCGCGGTGCCCTTCGCCGCCTCGATTCCCACCGGCCTGTTCCATGGGTCCGGCCTGGTGGCAGCCGTCGTCGCCGGCCTCGTCACGGGAATTCGTGCGCCCCGGGATCTCTCGCCGCAGAACCGTCTCTCCGACTCGCAGAACTGGCGCACGGTCGAGCTCGTGCTCGAAGGGGCCGTCTTCCTCGTGATGGGCGTGCAGCTCAAGGGGATCCTCGCCGACGTCCAGAACGACCACGCGGGCATCGCGATCGCCGTTCTGATCGCGGTCGGCGCCCTCGTGCTGACGGTCGCCGTACGGGCGGCCTACATCGCTCCGCTCCTCGGCGTCCTCAAAGCCCGATCGCGACACAACGAGAAGATGCTGCCGCGCTTCGAAGGGTTTCAGGATCGCTTCGACACCCCCGAGGGCAAGCGGGAGGCGTTCGCCGAAGTCAACTCGCGGAAGCGCCCCGTGTCCGACCGCCAGATCAACGTCTTCGCCCGGCGGGTCACGACCGGCCTCGCCGACATCGCCTATTTCCGCAGTCAGCCGCTCGGATGGCGGGAGGGCGCCGCGGTCGTCTGGGCGGGGATGCGCGGGGCCGTCACCGTCGCCGCGGCCCAGACCCTGCCCACCGGCACCCCGCAGCGATCCACCCTCGTCCTCATCGCCTTCGCGGTGGCCGCGCTCTCGCTCTTGGTGCAGGGCGGCACGATCGGGCCTCTGCTCCGGGTCCTCGCCCCGAAGTCCGATCAGGCTGCCGATGAGGAGGACCAGGCGACGACGGAGCGGCGCCGGATCATCGAGTTGATGAGGTCGACCCGCGACCAGTTGCCGGCGATCACGGCCCCGGAGGGCGATCCCACCCCGGAGTTCATCCGCGAGACGCAGAACCGGATGCGGCAGTCGATCGACGTCCAGCGGGCCGCGCTGCTCGACGCGCGCGACAACGGGACGTTCGACGCCGACGTTCTCGCCGAGGTGCTGGCCAACCTCGACGCATCGCAGATCGCGATCGAGATGCGCGGCCGAACGCTCGACTAGGGGTCGTCAGCCTCGCGACCGGAACTCGGCGATCACACCCGGCAGCTGCTGCGACGTCGTGAGCACGCGGCGCGTTGCCGACCCGTCGAACGGCGCCACGACCTCGCAGTGTTCCAATCTCGCCAGGAGTGCCGCGGCCTCGTGCGCCGTGACCCCGAGACGCTGCTCGAGCAGACGCGCCGTTGCGAATCGGGTGCTGACGACGAGACGCGCGGCCTCGATGATCACCTCGACGCTGATCGGATGCTCGGCAGGCGATGTCGTCGCCCGACCCCGACGACGTGCGAGAGCGCTGATGATCCCCATGGTCAGAGCGTACCGAGAAGTAGGTTTCGGTTCATTCCCCCGAAGAGCCGCTGTGAACCAGGCCGCCAGGGCTGGAGCACGGCTAGGCGCTCTCCTGCGTGACCGAGCGCAGCTCGCCCAGGATCTCGCGCTCGATCTCCGGCAACGACCGGGTCTCGCCCTCGGCGATCCACTGCCCGAACGCGACGTGGAACACCGTGGCGCCCGACTGTGCGGCCAGCGTGGCCTGCGGCTCGGGGATGCCGTGCTCGCGCAGCCCGGCGGCGATGCGCGTCGACAATGCGGTCATCTTGAGAAGCTCTCGCTCGTGCAGACTCGGGTTGGCCACGATGATCGACTGCCTCAGCCGCGAGTACCCGCGGCGCTCGTCCGGGAAGAACGACCCCGCCGCCTCGAGCGCCGCCGCGACGACGTCGAGAGCGGGCGAGCCGGGGGATGCACTGCTGATGCCGTCGACGAAGGCCTGCTCGAACAGGGCCTGCCCGTTGAAGATCACTTCCCGCTTGTCGGCGAAGTGGCGGAAGAACGTCCGCTCGCTCAGCCCGACCGACTCGGCGATGTCGGCGGCCGTGGTCTGCTCGAATCCGCGCGCGGCGTAGAGCTCGAGCGCTGCCTTCTGCAGGCGCTCGCGTGCACCGGGTTCCCATCGGACCATGCCCCGAGCCTATCCCGAGCAGGCCCATGATGACAGCGGCTGTCATCAGGTGTACGGTGACAGCAGTCGCTGACATCAGCGACGGAAACCAGTGGTTCGTCGTCCGCACGAACCTCGAAGGAGAACAATCCCATGCGCGTTTTCATCACCGGAGCCTCCGGTTGGATCGGTTCCGCCGCCGTCGACGAGCTCCTCGCCCACGACTACGACGTGGTCGGGCTCGCCCGGTCCGACGCCTCGGCTGGCGCCCTTGAGGCCAAGGGGGCCACGGTGGTCCGCGGAGACCTCGACGATCTCGACAGCCTCCGGCGCGGATCGGACGATGCCGAGGCCGTCATCCACCTGGCCAACAAACACGACTGGGCGAACATGGCCGAGTCGAACCGGGCCGAGCGGGCCGCGGTCGAGACCATCGGTGACGTGCTCGCCGGCTCGAACCGTCCTTTCCTGCTGGCCTCCGGGGTCGCGGGTCTGGCCCAGGGCCGTCCGTCGACCGAGAAGGACCCGTCGCCGGCGCAGGGTCCCGACTCCCCGCGAGGCGGCACCGAGAACCTCGCCCTCGACTACGTCGAGAAGGGGGTCAACTCGATCAGTCTCCGCTTCTCCCCCACCGTCCACGGCATCGGCGACCACGGCTTCATCGCCCTGATCGTCGCAGCTGCGCAGCGCTCGGGTGTCTCGGGCTACGTCGGCGACGGCGCCAACGGCTGGGCCGCGGTCCACGTCGCCGACGCCGCGTCGATGATCCGCCTCGGCCTCGAGAAGGCTCCGGCCGGCTCGATCCTGCACGGGGTCGGCGAGACGTCGGTGCCGACGAAGGCGATCGCCGAGGCCATCGGTCGAGGCCTGGGGCTCCCGGTCGCCTCGATCGAGGCGGCCGAGGCGCAGGAGGCGTTCGGCGGCTTCATCGGCACGTTCTTCGCGGCCGACCTCTCCTCCACGAGCACCGTCACGCAAGAGCTGCTCGGCTGGAAGCCGGTGGGCCCGACGCTGATCGAGGACATCGCCGCCGGCGGGTACTTCCCGATCTGAGTCGTCGGAGCGGTCTGACCGGTCTGACCGGTCGGAGTGGTCTGACCGGTCTGAGTGGTCTGTGGATCGTGGAAGAAATGCCCACGAGTGCTTGTCGATGCCGCTGGGTCGTCGTTAAGGTTACGAAGTGTTACGGCACGCTAGGGATGAGGCACTTCCGCCTCTCGGGCCGAGGAGAGGTGGGGTAAGACCTGATGAACGAGACCACGACGATGATGGCCATGATGTCCGAGAAGATGGAGGGCCCGATGGCCGCCATGGACATGACGATGATGCAGGCGTGCATGGAGGCCTGCATGGCCGCCGAGCAGGCGTGCACGATGTGCGCCGGCACGATGGCCATGGAGGGCATGGCCGGAAGCACGATGTGCATGAGCTGCGCCGACATGTGCCACGCCATGATGAACATGATGATGCGCCCCATGCCGTCCACCGAGGTGGGCATGAAGGCCCTGATGTCGATGCTCGAGGCCACGATGATGATGTGCCGTGCCTGCGGGGACGACTGCATGGCCATGGGCGACATGAACGCGGCCGCGAAGATGTGCGCTCAGGTCTGCATGAACTGCGCCGACTCCTGCGAGGCCATGATGACCTCGATGAAGTCGATGATGGCCTCGATGTAACACGGGCCCTCGACGTTCGAACGCCCTCGCTTTCGCGGGGGCGTTCGTGCGTCCAGGGGTCTGTTCTGCGTCAGGCGTCTGTTCGGTTCCCGACTCGGGGCTCAGGCCGCGCGGACGCTCAGCAGCTCGTCGCCAACGGCCAGCACCGAGTAGAGCTCGTGCACGGCCACCGGGGTGCCCGCGGCGAGGACCTCGCCGAGGTCGGCGTGGTGCCAGCGGACCAGGGTCTCCCCCGTCGCGAAGGCTCGGAGTTCGATGCGGCCGTTCGCGGCGGCACTGGTGACCAGCGCATCCACCCATTTGGTCGACGTGGCCAGCGCGGCGCGGCGGATGATCGGGTGGAGGTCGTGCCCGTCTTCGAAGACCGGCATGCCCATGGCGGCCGCCCCGAGATTCTCGGAGTTGGCGCTGCTGCGGGGCTGCTGGTTCGACATGGGTTCCTCTCGCCGGCGAGGCCGCCGGCAGTTCGGCCGTGGCGGGCTGCCCGGCGTTGGTCGAGTGTAGGCAGGCGTGTCTTCGCCGGTCGAGGGCCCTCGTCACGGGGCGTCACAGACGTGGTGGCGGTGGCGGTGCGGTGCCGGTGCCGCGGTCGCCGGCACAGCGCGGGCGGCACCCACGCCTTCGTCACGCGGTCAGCGTCAGGCGGTACCGAGACCGAGACGCAGCAGGCCCACCGCACGCGTCAGAGCATCGCGGAGGACGCCGAGCTCGTGAACACTCCAGGTCGGCACGTAGCTCTCGAGGCCGAAGGACCAGGGGACGGATGCGCCGAACAGCTTCTCGTAGACGCTGTGGTCTCTGTCTGCTCCTGCGGGAGACCACGTCCGGCCGAGCGACTCCGCGAAGTCGATGGACATGTTGAGCACATCGAGAGCGAGCGTCGGATCGAGCGCGGTGGTCTTCCGATCGAGCCAGGGGCGGAGCGCATCGCAGTCGAGGAGGGACGGGTAGTCGGCGGTGTCGTCGACACGGTCGTCGACGCTCTCGTCGTCGCTGAAGGTCGGGAGCCCGAGACCGTCGGCCCAGGCGGCGCAGGCGTCCGCCGACGGGAACGAGACGACCCGTGCATCCTCGTCCACGAAGACTCCGTCGGTCGAGCGCTCGCTCGCACCCCACCAGACGTAGTGGTCGACGCCGTCGAGACGGATGCCGGCGACCTGCCCCATGCGTGTGCTCACGGCATCAGTATGTCGTGGGCGGCCATCCGTTCGGGGGGTGGCCGCGGCCGGGGCGGCCACGATTCAATGGGGGCATGGGGATGCACGGGGCGAGTGAAGCGCGACCGGAGCGGGGGATGCGCGGCGGAGCACCGCTGTACGTCGAGATCTTCATCCGTGCCGACGTCGACACGGTGTGGGAGCTGACGCAGAATCCTGCACACCACCCGCGCTGGGATCTCCGCTTCAGCGGCATCACTCCGGAGGGCGACGTGCGCGACGGCTACGGCTACCGCTTCCGCTACGAACGCAGCCTGCCCGGCCACACGATCGTCGGCACCGGGACCGCGCTCGGCGAGAAGGTCCGCCCGGACGGCACCCGCACCTCGGCGTTGCGCTTCGACACGACCGACCGGCTCTCGCCGCTGCGCGACGGCCGTGGGTATTGGCGGTACGTCCCCACCGACGGCGGCGTGCGCTTCATCACGGGCTACGACTACCTGCCGGGATTCGGGAGTGCGGCGGACCGCATCCTCCGCCCCCTGATCCTCTGGATGACAGCCTGGTCGTTCGACCGGTTGCGGATCTGGGCCGAGACGGGCGTCGCACCGGAGAAATGGCCGCTGATCAGTGCACTCGCGTTCTGGCGGCGTAAGCGGCCGCG
Source organism: Frondihabitans cladoniiphilus (assembly GCF_039544345.1). Taxonomy (NCBI): domain Bacteria; kingdom Bacillati; phylum Actinomycetota; class Actinomycetes; order Micrococcales; family Microbacteriaceae; genus Frondihabitans; species Frondihabitans cladoniiphilus. The sequence continues at coordinate 942,666 of NZ_BAABLM010000001.1, read as the reverse complement.
AGCCGGACGCTGCATCACGGTACCGCCGGCGCGCGGCGCGCTGGCCGATGCTCCGTCGACGCTCGCCACGTTGGAGGCCCCGTGAGCACGGCTCCGCGTCCCGCGCCGCGTCCCACCGTGCGTCCTACCGCTCGTCCCGCCCTCGGCCGGACCGCACCGGGGACCACCGGACCCGTCTTCCGAACCGCCCTCGGTGCCGACTTCGAGCGCCTGCACCCGATGCTGCGCAAACGGTTCGACGTCTCGCTCGCGAACGGGTACGCGACGGTCGGCGAGGGCGTCATGACTCGGATCCGTCGCGGCCCCTGGTGGACCGTGCCGTTCCTGCAGATCGGGCGGCTTCGGAACATCCTGGTGGCCGATCTCGGCGACGACGTGCCGTTCCGGATCGAGAACTACCCCTACCTCGACCCGTTCGGTCGCGAGACCGTGACGTTCGTCCGCTCGTACCGGGTGCCTGGGGCATCCCGCGAGAGTCGATTCGACGCGACGATGGTGCTCGATGCCGCGCGCGGAGTCGTCGTCGACTACCTGGGCACCCACCAGCACCTCGCCGTCGACCTCGCTCTGACCGTGGAGGACGACGGGTCGCTGCACCTGACCTCGGGCGAGCAGCGCTTCTACGAACGGCGCGCGGCGTTCCGGTTCCCGATGCTGTTCTCGGGTCGAGCGTCGCTGCGTGAGCGGTACGACGAGGAGGCCGGTGTGTTCCGCGTGAGCCTCGAGGTGCGCAACCGGGTGTTCGGGTTCCTGTTCGGGTACGAGGGGTGGTTCCGGGCGGAGTTCCCGGCGGCGACCGACGCTCCGGCGCGCCTGAAGCCGGTGAGGCACGAGGCGCGGCTCTGAGACGTCGTCGATGGGCCACGGGCGCTCCGGGGCTGTGCTCGACGAGAAGTGGTGTTCGTTTTTCGTTGATTGAGTCCGGAGTCAATCGACGAAAAACGCGGAACGCTTCCGCGGCGGGCGTGTCCCGCGCACACCGGGAGCGCACCGGGGTCCGTCCGCGCGCAGCGTCAGGACTCGTGCCGCGTGACGACGCCCTCCACGGAGGCCGACCAGAACGAATGGTCGCTCGAAAGCCACGCGTTTCCTCTGCCGAGGGTCGTCTTGATCCAGGCGATGGCCGCTGCGACCTCCTCGACGACCGCTTCGGTCGGCACCTCTGCGCTCAGACCTGCGGGCACTCCCTCGATCGTGAGCGACGTCGTCGACCTTCGGGACAGGTTGCCGTTTCGAAGGCCCGACTGGGCGTTGCCCCAGATGCTGGCCGCCACGAGGAAGATGCGCTCCGGATCGACCGGCAGCACCGGACGGCTCAACGAAAGGTACATGACGTGCACGCCGGCCCGTTCGAGTTCGGCCTGGACGGCGCCGCGCCCGACCGGGTAGCGCAACCCTTGCGGCAGGGTGTTGCGCGAGTAGTGATCCCACGGGAAGGGCTCGACGTCCATGCGATGAGCCTAGAGGCGGTGCGGGTCGCGGCTCAGCGCCCCGGCAGCATGCTGAGCGACTGCGACCGCTGCGCGACCAGCTCCGCGTAGGTGCCGTCCCGCTCCGCCCAGCGGTGCATCTTCACGCCCTCGACGAGCAGTTCGTCGGGCGTCGGGGTGGCCGACAGGAGCGCCATCACCTCGTCGAGGTAGTCGGACAGGTCGAGCGCTCGGGGGTTGGCCTCCTTCTGCTCGGGAGTCGTGGCGACGGCCGGCGGCACAAGCTCGCTCACCTCGACGCCCGTCCCGGCGAGCTGGAGTCGCAGAGCCTCGGAGTACGCGTGCACGGCCGCCTTCGATGCGGCGTAGGTGGGCATGAGCGGGAACGGCAGGAAACCGATGCCCGAACTCACGGTCACGACGGTCCCGGATCCCCGGGCGATCAGGTGGGGCGTGAACGCGTCCACGACGCGGATCGTCCCGAGCACGTTCGTGTCGACGGTGGTCTGGGCGGCGGCGAAGTGAGCCGGGTCGCGCAGGTCCTCGAGGAGCATGACACCCGACATGGTCACCACGACGTCGAGCGTGGGATGCGCAGCCAGCACCTCGTCGCGGGCCCGGGCCACCGACTCCGCATCGGTCACGTCGACCTGCACGGTCTCGAGGTCGTCGACGGCCGACGTGTTCCGGCCCCCGACCACGACCGTGCTTCCGGCGGCGGCGAACCGGCCAGCAAGACCGAGCCCGATGCCCGACGTGCCTCCGACGACGAAGACGGTGCGCTGTGTGATGTCCATGGGTGTTCTCCTTCGGTGGGTGATGTCTCCACTGTCCCGTCGGCGGCCTCCGGCGGGAAGCACCCTGGTGTCCCGACGGGGCGGTGGTCCTGGGAGTGGGAGGACACCCCCACCCCCCTTGAGCGTGGACGGGGCCCGGCGCCTGGCGCCCGGACAGCGCGACGGAAAACGCCCCGTTTCACGGAAGTCGCCCTGCCGTGACGGGGCGTCTTCCGTGAAACGGGGCGTTTTGGTCGTGTCAGGCGGGCACCGCAGCCGAGCCCGTCACTTCGCCACCCCCGCCGGCAGGGCGTCGACCACCGACGTGGTGACCGCCGTCCACCCCATCGACGTCCCGGCGGGCATCTCGCCGAGGTCTTTCAGCAGCACTTCCCGCTCGCCGATGACCAGCCCGGTCGCCGGGTCGATGATGATCTCCTGGCGCGTACCGTCGCCTTCGTCGCGGCCGATGGCCACCCCCGTCCGCCCGTCGAGGTTGGCGGCGCCCGGGGTGAGGGTGACTCCGGGGATGAGCGCCGCCGCCTTGTACAGCGACGCACGAACGGCGGCGGGAACGATGCCGGATCGCAGGGTGTCCGCGATCCAGACCAGCGCCTCCCCGTCTCGTGACTGGCCCTGGCCGAGGGTGGTCCGGTAGATCTCGTTGAGGAGCTGGGTCGGGTCGGTCGGCAGCGCAGCGAGCTTCGCCGGCGTCACGTCGGCCGGGCTGCCGTAGAAGGCGCCGCCCACTCCGTGCACCGTTTCGTCGGTGTCGCCGGTGTCGGCCGCGGCGGCACGCTCGGAATCGGCGCCGAACGTCTGCACGGGCTTGCCGGAATCGCGCACCCACACCCAGTCCTGGGAGGTGTCGGCGGGCACGTACATCTGTCCGTCCTGTGACTCGAGGTAGACGGTGTCCTGGGCATCGGACGAGGCGCCGGGCACGGGCACATAGGCCGCATAGGCCGCGTGAGTCGCCACCTCGAGATACTGCCCGGGCGCGACGACCGGATCGCTGGTCGCGATGGCGGCGGCCGCGGCCTGGTCGAGGGTGTCGGCCGCCGCGGCGTCCGCTCCCCCACGCCAACCTGCCAGCCCCACCACGTTCCCGAGGACGAGCGCGGTCGCGACGCCGGCTGCGACCAGGCCGGTGGCCGTGATCCAGCCCGCCGTGTGCATCCCCCGGTGGGTCTTCACCGGAACGGCCTTCGCCGGAGCGGTCTTCGCCATCGGAGACGACGCGGTCTCCCACGCCAGGTGCTCGACCAGCCGGGCGCGCCCGTTCAGCAGCGCCTCGTCGGTCGGCCCCGTGGGCTGACTACGAACCTTGCGGAGCAACGTCAGCTCGTCCATGTTCCACCTCCTCGGTCGCCAGGCGACCAGCAGCGGCGCGCAGGATGCGACGCACGCGGTTGATTCGTGAGCGGACGGTCCCGACGGGAACGCCCAGGGCGACAGCGACGCCCTCGTAATCGAGATCGCCCCAGGCGTACAGGAGGATCGTGTCGCGATCGGCCTTCGACAGGCGACGGATCGCCCCGGACAGCCGACCGATGGCGAGATCCGCCTCGAGGGCGTCGTCGGAGTGTTCCGTCGTCAGATGCACGCGATCGGCATGCTGTTCTGCTCGCCAGAGACGGGCTTCGAGGCGTCGGTGCTTTTTTATCAGCGTCGTCACGATGCCGAACAACCAGGGCAGGGCATCGGCACGGTCGAGATCGAAGCTGTCGAGTTTCTCGAACGCGACGGTGAAGGTCTCCGAGAGCAGGTCGTCGGCCGTCTGCTCGCCGAGTCGGCGGGCCGCGAACCGGTGGATGCTCGGCGCATGTCGGTCGTACAGCTCGGCGAACGCCGCGGGGGTGCTCTGCGCCCTCCTGATGATCTCGCTGTCTGTGCTCACATCAGGTATTGCAGCGACGCCGCCATTAAGTTCACGATCCATTTCGCCAGTGGGCCCCTGGGGAGAACCCGTCAACCGGGTTGAGTGGCAGCCGGGAGGTACTGGCCGGCCGCAGCGAGCCCGAAGCGCGGGTAGAGCATCCCCAGGCCCGCGGCGAAGCCGTTCGTGGCGGTGGTCCAGTTGTGCCCGGAGTTCGGCGACAGGTACCGCGCCACCTGGATGCCGGATGCGGCGGCGGCACCGGACATCTCCTGCATGATCGGCCCGTAGTGCGTGTCGGTCCCGCCCACCGCGAACAGGCCGACCTCGTCCGAGTACGGCGTGTGCGCCCGCAGCAGAGTCGTCGGCAACGCTGCCTCGTAGGCGGCGCGACTCCCCCGGAACCCGCGCGCGATCGTTGCCGCGATCGTCCCGACGCTCGGGGCCTCCTCGCCGGACACGTCGACGAGCGCCCCGAAGACGTCCGGATGCGCCGCCGCGAATTGGAGCGAGCAGGTGCCGCCCTCGGAGAACCCGCCGACGGCCCATGAGTCACGGTCGTCTGCTACGTGCAGGTTCGCCCGGATCCACCCGACCACGTCGGTCATGACGTACGTCGCCGCGTTCCCGAGCGGCCCGTCGACGCACATCGGGTTGTCCTGCGGCTGCCCGAGCTGGTCGGGGACGACCACGATCGGGGCGAGTCCGTGGTTGACGGCGGCCAGGACATCCAACGTCTTCTCGACGCTTCCGACCTCGATGACCGACTCGGGGCTCGCCGGTTGACCGGACAGCAGGATCACGACGGGCAGTGCGGGCGCGTTCGCCACCAGGGCCGCAGGCGGGCGGTAGATCTCGGCCGGGCGCGCGACGAAACCCGAAGCGGTGCCGGGGATGCTCGTGGCCGTCACCGTACCGACCGACGGCATTCCGCGCGGCGGCTTCCAGGTGCGGTAGAGGCTCTTCGTGGTGACGGCTCCCGCCACCGTGACCGCCCCGGGCGCCCCGAGGTCCGGCGTTGGGCGAACCGAGTCCGCGCCGCCCAGGGCGATCGGCGGCACGACCGGCTCCGCGGGCGCGGTCGGAGTCGCCGTCGAAGAATCCTGGGCGGCGGGAGGCGTGGCCGTCGAGTGTGCGGACACCGGGCTCGACGACGACCCGCCACCGGGAGCCGAACCCATGCCCAGCCCGATTCCGCCGAACACGAGCCCGGCGACGGCTACGGCCGAGGCGACCGCGAAGGCCACCGACCCGACGACCGACCCGCTCCGCCGCGAGCTCTTCGACTGGGCTCGCCGCCGGCTCATCGCCCCGCTCCGATCGCCCGGGTCCGCTGCTCGAACCACGCCAGCCCGAGGGCCAGCGCCTTCGACGCGGTCGCGTAGTCGTGGCCGCTGTGCGGGATGACGACGGTCGTGACGTCGATCCCTTCCTCGCGAGCGGCGCTCGAGAGCACCGGCAGCACGGGGCCGTACCGGCTGTCGCTGGCGCCCACCGCGAAGAAGGCGGCGGAGTCGGCGTACCTCCCGTGAGCGGCGAGGATCGCCAGCGGCTGCGCCTGGTCGTAGGCGGCCCTGCTCCCGCTGAACCCCCGATCGATGGTGTCCTGCAGGGAGTCGAGCGACGGACCCTTCTCCCCCGACACGTCGATGAACGACCCGTAGAGCGTGGGATGCGCGCTCCCCAGCTGGATCGCGCAGGTACCGCCCTGGCTGAACCCTCCGATCGCCCAGTCCCGGGGATCGGTCGCGACGTGCAGATGGCTGCGGATCCACGTCGGCACGTCGACCGTCAGGTACGTGGCGCTGTTGCCGAGAGGCCCGTCGACGCACATCGGGTTGTTCGCCGGGAGCGAGAGCTGATCGGGGATGACGACGATCGGCGCGAGCCCGTCGTTGCGCGCGGCGAGGGCGTCCAGCGACGAGGCGACCCGGCCGGCGTCGACGAGGTTCGCGGGGGCCGCGCCCGGACCCTGGCCCGAGAGCAGCACCACGACGGGCAGCGCTGGGGCATCGCTCACCAGCGCGGCGGGCGGGAGGTAGACGATCCCGGCTCGTGCGGGAAAGCCGGAGCGGTGTCCGGGAATCGCGATCGATCCGTAGCGACCGGCTCGGGGCAGGTCCGATGGCGGATTCCAGCGAGGCGGCGGAGTGGTGTCGGCACGCTCCGCGGCGGTGAGACTCGGCAGGACGATCGGCTGCACGAACGGCACCCCGAGAGCGTCGCCGACCTCCGGGAACAGGCCGGCGTCGCGATTCACGGCGAGAGCGCCGGCGAGGACGATGACGACGACCCCGGTGCCGGCCAGGACGCGGCGACGGACGGGGGCGTCGATGCAGGCCGCGACGACGAGGCCGATCCCGGCTGTGACCACGGCGACCCAGACCCGATCCACCCAGGTCGGCGGGATGCCGACGATGTCCAGCACGTCGCCGAGGAACCAGCCGAGGAACACCCCGAGGGCGGCTCCGACCGCAGCGAACGCGAGCAGGCGGATGCGCATCCCCCGGCTCTTCCGGGCTGGGACGACGAGCGCGACTGCGAACACGGCCGCCAGGAGATAGACGGGAACGAGGGTCTTGACCGAGACGAGCGAGAACTCGAGGACGTGGCGGGAGATCATCGCAGGCTCCGGAGGAGTTTCGGGATCTGCCGGGCGGTCAGATCGGGCAGATATGCACGGCCCAGGGCGGCACCGATGCGGGGCAGGTCGATCGGGTCGGGGTAGGCCATGATGAGCTGTTCGTAGTCGGGCTGGAACTTCTTCTTGAACGTGAAGAGCGACTGGAACCCGTAGGCGGGTTCGAGGGCGCTGCCGAGGAAGGACAGGACCCGGTCGGTCGCGTCGACGGGTGCGGTCGAGTCCGCGCCGAGTGACGAGGCGAGGGGTGCCGCGGAGAGGCTGAGGAACTCGAGGTCGTCCTCCTGCGCCTTCAAGGCGGCGGAGGCGATGAGGAACTCCATCACGCCGTTCATCGAGTCCGTCCGCCGACGCATGAAGTCGAGGGTCCAGCCGATCACCCGGCCGTCGCGGTAGGAGGGCAGCCAGCTCGTCACGGCGAGCACGCGTCCGTCGTCGTCGATCGCCAGCATGAGGGCGACGTCGCAGTCCTGCAGCTCGTCGAGCCCGCCGAGCGTGAAGCCCATCTCGGGAAGGCCCTTGTCGGACATCCACTGCTCGGAGATCTCGTGGATCTGACGTGCCGTCGCGGAGCCGAGCTCCGCGTAGGTCGACCACAGGGCCGTCACCCCGGCCTTGGAGGCCCGGTTCATGCTCGAGCGGACGTCCTGCCACTTCTTGCCCTGCATAGAGAAGGTCCGAGGGCGAAGGACCGTCTCCTCTCCGACGGGGAGGTCGTACCAGGCCATCCGCTGGAAGACCGGCAGCAGGGCGGCGCGCACGCTGTAGAACACCGGCAGCAGACCCTGGTCGTCGCACCACAGGGCGAATTCGGCGACGACGCCGGGAGCGTCCTCCTCGGTGGCCAGAGGGTCGCCGCAGGTCACGGCCACGTCGCCGACCCGGCGGTAGGCCACGGCCGAGCGACCGGAGGGCGAGTACCAGATCTCGTTGCCGTCCCAGGTGGCCATGAACGCTAGATTGCCTGAGACGCCCTTCTTGAGGATCCGATCGAGCGACTCGCGCTCCGTCGAGGAGGCGCGGCCACGAGTCCGCTCCCGGCAGGCGACGACGAGGGCGAGGATGGCGACGACCCAGAACGCCCAGCCGATGTTCTCGAACAGAATCCGCGGCAGCCCGTGGGTGGGAACCGATCCGACGTGCCGGATCCCGATGAAACCGACGGGCAGAAGACGCAGGATGCCCGTTCCTATCAGGCCGTCCAGGCCCACCGCCGGCACGAACACCTCGGGCGCGACGGATCCGGCGACGACGTAGGCGGCGACGAGAGCCGCACCGGAGAAGAGGACGGCGCCGGCCGGCGTGAGTGCCGCACGACCGTTCGGGCGATCGGGTCGGCCGCCGCCGACTGCGTCTCGCCGCGCGAGGTGAGGGAGCAGGACGATCAGGAACGCCGCGACGCCGAGGGGCACCGACGCCGACACGACGGAGAGCAGTACGTGCAGGGCGCCGTAGCGAGCGGCGGCACCCGTGGGGATCGGCGCCGTGATAGCAGCGACGCCCGAGGCGACACCGAGGACGACGTTGACGACGATCGCCACGAGCACCGCCGGTCGACGCCCCCGCCGGATGAAGAACGCCGCGAGGAACAGCACGACGAGAGGAAGGAACCCGACGAGCGCCGTGCCGGGGGTGTGCAGCCCGTCCAGTGCGCGCGACGGGGTGCAGGCGCTGTGCACCGCCGAGAGTCCGTGCTCGCGGAAACCGGCACAGGCGCGGGACAGCGAACGATTCGGCAGGCTGTTGCGGAAGAGCGCTCCGAGCGGCGCGAGGGGCCCCACGGGCGTCCTGCTGAGGACCGCGAGGAAGGGGCCCGCTGCCGAGATCGCGACCAACGAGGACGCCAGCACGCGGGCCTCGTGCTGCGAACTGCGGACCCAGGCGCGGCGCCTCGTGGTGCCGCGCGATCGGAGAGCGATGCCGACGAGAAGTCCCGTGACGGCGGCGACCAGCGTGACGAGACCGCCGAAGCTGCCTTCGAAGAGGACGAACACGAGAGCCGAGGCCAGGACGAGGAGGCGGATGCGCCGCCGCCAGAGCGCGCTGGCGAAGGCACTCGCCACGAGGATCGAGCCCACCGCGGGTGCGTAGAGAGGGAAGCCCGACAGGCGGTAGGTGGGCGACGCGGTCGAACCGAACGTCGAGGTGACGAGGACCCGGATGGCGATGCCCACCACCACCGAGACGATCGCGACCGCGACGTACGCACGAACGGCCTTGCGTCGGCCGATCAACCTCTCGGTCGCGCCGACGAGCACGAGTGTCGCCGCGACGGAGAGCACCCCTTCGAGCGGGCGGAGCTGCATGGTGCCCGGCCGGCCCCTCAGGAAGGCGGCCACGACGAAGAGCAGCAGCACGATCGATGCCGTCGTCACCCCCACCGGGTGGAGCCGGACGTATCGCGAAATGGTCCCGGCTGTCGACCGGCCCCCCAAGACTGCGCGTGAAACGGGAATCACATCCTCATGATCACGGTGTCGCGCCCCAGCGGAGCGTCACCGGTCATGAACCTATCGAAACCCGGTGACGCCTCCATCCGCCGAAGGGACTATCTCGGCTTGTGACCGCGGTCCCACGGTCGGACCGACGCCAGGCGGACGCCGAGCGGCGCTCCGCAATAGAGTTGTGGATGGCCCGCCAGGCAACGATGCGTGAGTCGCGGGCCAGCACCGTTCTGGTAACTGGAGGACCCCTTGACCGAATCCGCTCCCGTCGACCCCACGTCGACCGACGCCTGGAAGGCTCTCGACGGCATCGCCGACGGCTTCACCCCCGATCTGCGCGGTTGGTTCGACACCGACGCCGAGCGCGCGTCGAAGTACACCTTCCAGGCCGCCGACCTCACCGTCGACCTGTCGAAGGGGCTCATCAACGAAGAGATCCTCGGGCACCTCCTGCAGCTCGCGAAGGACGTCGACGTGGCCGGGCGTTTCGAGGCGCTCATCTCGGGACAGCACATCAACGTCACCGAGGACCGCGCTGTGCTGCACACCGCGCTGCGCCGCCCCAAGGACGGGGAGGGCCTCGTCCCGCCGAAGGGCTTCGTCGTCGACGGCGAGGACGTCGACGCCGAGGTGCACAAGACGCTCGACAAGGTCTACGCCTTCGCCGAGAAGGTCCGCTCCGGCGAGTGGACGGGCGTGACCGGCAAGCGCATCGAGACCGTCGTCAACATCGGCATCGGCGGTTCCGACCTCGGCCCCGTCATGGTCTACGAGGCCCTGAAGCCTTACGTCCAGGCCGGCATCGAGGCGCGTTTCGTCTCCAACATCGACCCCAGCGACGTGTACGAGAAGACGGTCGACCTCGACCCCGAGACCACGCTGTTCATCGTCGCGTCGAAGACCTTCGGCACGCTCGAGACCCTCACCAACGCGCGCCTCGCCCGCGAGTGGCTCTGGAAGCAGCTGGCGGCCTCCGGCGCCATCGACGACTCCGACGAGAAGAAGAAAGACGCGGTCGCGAAGCACTTCGTGGCCGTCTCCACCGCTCTCGACAAGGTCGCGGCCTTCGGCATCGACCCCGAGAACGCCTTCGGCTTCTGGGACTGGGTGGGCGGTCGCTATTCGGTCGACTCCGCCATCGGCACCTCGGTCGTCATCGCCATCGGCCCCGACAACTGGCGCGAATTCCTCGCCGGCTTCCACGCCATCGACGAGCACGTCCGCACCGCGCCGCTCGAGAAGAACGTCCCCGTCCTCCTCGGCCTGCTCAACGTCTGGTACTCCAACTTCCTCAAGGCACAGAGCCACGCGGTCCTGCCCTACGCCCAGTACCTGCACCGCTTCCCCGCCTACCTCCAGCAGCTCACGATGGAGTCCAACGGCAAGAGCGTCCGCTGGGACGGCACGCCGGTCACCACCGACACCGGCGAGATCTTCTGGGGCGAGCCCGGCACGAACGGCCAGCACGCGTTCTACCAGCTCATCCACCAGGGCACGCGCCTCATCCCCGCGGACTTCATCGCGGTCGCCAACCCGGCGCACCCCCTGAAAGACGAGACGGGCGACGGATCCACGGTGGAGGCCGGGCAAGACGTCCACAACCTCTTCCTCGCGAACTTCTTCGCCCAGACGAAGGCGCTCGCCTTTGGCAAGACCGCCGACGAGGTCCGCGCCGAGGGCACCAAGGAGTCCGTCGTGCCCGCACGCGTCTTCAGCGGCAACCGGCCGACCACGAGCATCCTCGCCCCCGCCCTGACGCCGAGCGTGCTCGGCCAGCTCATCGCCCTCTACGAGCACATCGTGTTCACCGAAGGCACGATCTGGGGCATCGACTCGTTCGACCAGTGGGGCGTCGAGCTCGGCAAGCAGCTCGCGCTGCAGGTGGCACCGGCCGTCGACGGTGACGCGGCGGCCCTCGAGAAGCAGGACTCCTCGACGAAGTCGCTGATCCAGAAGTACCTGGAGCTGCGCAAGTAGTTCCGCACCGCCACGAGTGTCCAGCCGGCGTCGTCCTCCCCACGGGGGCGACCTCGACTGGACACTCGCTCGTTGTGCGACCGGGGGCGACCGGGCAGGCGCGGCGCCATGGTGGGCCGTCGGCGATCCCCTACGATTGCCGGGTGCATATCTGGGGGCGAAGGGCCGTTCGAGCCGCGCCCGTTCTCGCTCTGATCCTCACCGTCGCCTTGGCGATCGTCGTGCGACTGCAGTTCGCTTCGACCGGTTCCGCCTCGCTGGACGCCGACGAAGCCACCACGGGAATGATGGTGCGGACCATCCTGTCCGGGCAGAACGGCTACGTCTTCTTCGCCGGCCAGACCTACAACGGCTCGGCCGAGCAGTACCTCCAAGCCGCGGCGATCTGGCTGTTCCACCTGCCGCAGACCCCGTTCGCCCTGCGTCTGGTGCAGGTAGCGCTCTCGGCCGGAACGGTGGTCGCCGTCTACCGCCTCGCCCGCCTCGTCACCCGCGGACTCTGGATCCCCGTCGTGGCCGCGCTCGTCTTCGCCGTCGGCCCGTTCTGGAACGTCTTCTTCTCGACGAAGAGCTACGGCTCGTACGACAGCACTCAGTTGGTCGCGGTCCTCGGTGTCATCTGCGCACTCCGCGCAACCGGCTTCCTGGTGGATGCCCAGCGCGAGCAGTCGACGACGCGGGTGCGCTGGGGCTGGTGGTTCGGCCTCGGACTCGCCTGCGGCCTCGTCGTCTGGCTCGGCCTCTCAGGCCTCGAGGTCCTGATCGCGGCGATCCTCTGGGTCCTGCCCTGGTTCTTCCGGTCGATCCGGGCCGTCGTCGCCACCGTCGTCGGTGCGCTCATCGGATCCCTGCCGGTGACCTGGTGGATCGTCCGGCACTCGTGGACGCTCCCCAGTGCAGGCGGACCCCAACCCGTCACGACCATCCACCAGCGCTTCGACATCCTGACGAGCGTGGTCGGGCGCCAGTTCCTCGGCCTGGTCGGCTCGTCGGAGTCGACACCGTGGCCGGCGGTGATCCAGAACAGCATCCTCGTGATCGGTGTCGTCGTCGTCGTGATCGCCGTCGTCCTGCGGGTGCGCGGACTCGCCGCTGTCGTCACCGGTCGCCGGAGCCACCGCCGCGCCGTCGACCTCGTCCTCCTCGTCTTCCCGGTCGCCATCGTGATCTACCTGCTGTCCTCGCACACCTGGTACTCGGGCAGCCCGCGCTACCTGTTCATCCTGTATCCGTTCGTGGCCGTCTCGGCAGCCGCCGTGATCGGGTGGATCGGCTCGAAACGCACCGTCCTCTCCCGGAGGCTGCCCGACTTCCGCCCGATCGTCGCAGTGATCACCGCGTCGGCCCTGGTCCTGACCCTCGGCTCGACGGCGATCGGTACGGCTCAGCAGGCCGAGCCGGAGGGGCACACGACCGACGCCGAGTTCGTATCGGCGCTGCACGGCATCGACAAGGCCGGCATCCACGACCTCTACGCGGACTACTGGACGGCGGTTCCCGCTCAGTACTTCGGCGCGAACACGGACGTCACGGTGGCCGAGTGGGCTCCGATGGCCCGCTTCATCGGCGTGCGTAAGCAGGTGGACGCAGCGAAGGCGTTCAGCTACATGACCTCGAACCGGGTGCTCACGTCCGAGAGCCAGCAGATGCCGGCCGCCCTCGACGCCCACCACGTCACGTACCGCACCCTCCACTTCGGCACGATCACCGTCTTCACCGACCTGAAGCCGGCCATTCGTCCGGACGAGCTCGGCCTGGTGAACTGAAGCCCTCCGACATCGTCGACCCTGCCGCCGAGGTGGGCGACGCCGGGGCGTGCAGCGACTCGAGCAGCCGCAGCAGCCCCTCCGACTCCGAGCCTCGCTCCGCGTGGTAGATCACGAGCAGTAGTCCATCGCTCCCCGCGATCTCGAGCTTCTCGCGCTCGAGGGTCAGGTCGCCGACCTCCGGGTGCCGAAGGCGCGTCGAAGCACCCTGCCGCATCTTGACGTCGTGCCGCGCCCACAGGCGGCGGAACTCCTCGCTCCCCAGCGACAGTTCGCCCACCAGTTGAACGATGCCCGGGTCGGGGGTGCCGGTGCCGACCGACGACCGGAACGAGGCCACGAGCCCTCCGGCTGCCTGTTCCCACTCCGGGTAGAAAGACCGCTCGTCTTCGTCCAGGAAGAAGTCGCGCATCCGGTTGCCACCCACGGCCAGTCTCGGCGACAACGCCACGGCCAGCGGGTTCGAGGCGAGCACGTCAAACGAGCGCCCCTCCACGAACGCGGGCTGCTCGAGAACCCCGAGCAACTGGAGGATGCCCGTCGGCACGATCTCGCGACGCGGCTTGGGCGCTGCCCGAGGCCGCTCCCGCGCCAGGCCGATGAGGTACTCGGTGGCCAACGCGTCGAGCTGCAGCACCTGCGCCAGCGCCCCGAGGACCTGCTCGGACGGATGCCGGTCGCGCCCCTGCTCCAACCGCAGGTAGTAGTCGGAGCTGATGCCGGCCAGCATCGCCACCTCTTCGCGCCGCAGCCCGGCCACGCGGCGGACGCCGGTCACACGGATTCCGACGTCGGCCGGCTGCACCAGCTCGCGCCGGGCCTTGAGGTATTCGCCGAGAGCGTTCGATTCCATGTCGCTACGCTAACCCGGCTCCGTGCGGGCCCGGGTGGTCCCGCGACTCCCAGGAACGAGAGGACTCTTGAAGCGGGGGATGCCCGGGGCGAGGGTAGAACGGAACTCGGGCCTTCATCGGCCCCCACTCCGAAAGGCTCCCCCACTCATGGCAACCACCACTCTTCCCGGCGGCACCTACCCCCTCGCCGACGACCTCACCGTGACACGCATGGGCTACGGCGCCATGCAGCTCGCCGGCCCTGGCGTTTTCGGTCCGCCCGCCGACCGTGACGGCGCCATCGCCGTGCTGCGCGCGGTCGTCGAGATGGGCATCACGCACATCGACACCTCCGACTTCTACGGCCCGCACGTCACGAACCAAATCATCAAGGAAGCGCTGCACCCGTACCCGGCGGACCTGCACCTCGTCACGAAGATCGGCGGCAAGCGTGACGCGCAAGGCGGTTGGCCGCACGCCCGTTCGCGTGAGGAGCTCATCGAGGCCGTGCACGACAACCTGACCAACCTCGGGCTGGAGCAGCTCGACGTGGTCAACCTCCGCCTCGGCGGCTTCGACGCCCCCGAGCCCGGGTCCATCGCCGACAAGGTGGAGGTCATGGCCGAACTGCAGCAGCAGGGGCTCGTGAAGCACGTGGGGCTGAGCACAGTGAATGCCGAGCAGATCGCGGAGGCACAGCGCATCCTGCCCATCGTGACCGTGCAGAACTTCTACAACATCGCCAATCGCCAGGACGACGCGTTGATCGACTCGCTGGCGGCGCAGGGCATCTCGTACGCGCCGTACTTCCCGCTGGGAGGGTTCTCGCCGCTGCAGTCGTCGACTCTGTCGGACGTGGCGACGCGTCTCGAGGCCACGCCCATGGCCGTCGCGCTGGCGTGGCTGCTGCAGCGGTCGCCGAACATGCTGCTGATCCCCGGCACGTCGTCGGTGGCCCACCTGCGCGACAACGTCGCGGGCGCCTCGCTCGAGCTGCCGGCCGACGTGGTGGCGGAGTTGGACGCGATCGGCGCCTGACTCCTAGTCCTCTTTCCAGCCCTCGGTGTTGCTGCCGGTCTCGTAACTGAGAGCGATCGACGCGAAGTCGATGTCGTAGCCGGCCTGGTCGGCGGCTTCTTCGGCGACGTACAGGAGGGCCTCCGCGGATCCGGGGTCGTCCTCTTCCAAGAACACGGTGCCGTCGCCCTCGGCCCGCTCCATCACAGCGGTGCCGGCGGCGACCGTCGCGGCGCGCGCGTAGAGGAACACGTCGTCGCTGACGCCCAGTTCGTCGGCGGCCTCGTCGTTCTCGCGCATCCACTCGTGTGCTTTGGCCGTGTCGAGGTCGTGCAGCTTGACGGTCAGAGCGGCGTGGAATCCGAGGAGCTGGTCTTCGGAGAGGGCAGCCAAGGCATCGCGGAGCGCCCCGAGCGAGTCTTCGTCCACCTGCCCGCCGAGCACGTCGATGAGGTCCCAGAACAGGTCGTCGGGGAGGGCGAGCTTCGAGGTCTCGTCGTAGTCGGTGCTGGGCATGCGGGGCTCTCTGGGTCGGTGCGTTCAGTGCGTGCGGTGCGTGCGGTGTGGTGTGCCGGACCAGTCTGGCGGATGCGCGGGTCTCGTGCCCTGTGCCGGGCCGCTGTGAGTTCGAGCCGCACCCCGTTCCCGCGGACCCGCACCCGATCGCCGCGGACCCGCACCCCGTTCCCGCGGACCCGCACCCCGTTCCCGCGTAGCCGCACCCCGTTCCCGCGGACCCGCACCCGCTCCGCCGCACGGCACCCCGGTCGACCGGTGGTCCCCCGCGGTCTCGAGGGTGCGGCCGCATCGGGCACCGCCGAACATTTGCGCTCGGTCGGTCGAAGGGCCGCGCTGCCGCAAGGAGCGTGTTCTCTCCCGGGTCATTGTCGGTATCGGTGAATTCACCTCCGCGGACAACGACGCAGTGCCCGAACGGGGACCTCCGGCAGGTCCGCTGCATCGCCTACTCTCGACCTCGTCATGAGTCCTGCGCCCACCCCCGAACGTCCCGACGCGAACCGTGCCGGAACTCGGCCCCAGCGGGACGTCTCGCAGCGCCGCAGAGAGCCGCCGACCTCCGCCCGGATCGAGCAACCGATCTTCGGGCTGCTCCTCGCGGCAGCCGGCCTCTTTCTCGTGGCAGCGGCTATCGGACTCCCTCTTCCCTTCCTCCCGGAGAAGACGAACGGTGACGACAACGCGAAGAACCTGCACGCCTTCGTGTCGTCCCTGGGTGACTGGGTCCGCTACCCCGGCTGGCGCTACTCAGCGGGAGCATGGTTCTACGCAGCCGTCGCCGCCGGAGCGACCAGCGCCGCCTTCACCTGGGGTCGGGCGACGACCTGGTCCCGCCCGCGGAGATTCCTCACCGTCGGTGGCGCCGCAGTCCTCGTTTTCTGCGCCGGGCCGCTCGTCCAGAACCTCCTCGGTATCCCGTGGAGCAACTACGACACAGGCCCTTACCCGATCGGCGACCCGATCTGGGAAGCGCCGCTGATCCTTTCGGTGGGCTACTCACTTCTGCTGATCGGCTTCTTCGCGGGCGGTGCGATCAAGTTCAGGGACAGGCGAAAACGGTCGGTGCGAAGGTCGCTCGACGACCCGAAGGCTCGGCGCCGGTAGCGCAAGACGCCGCCGCGCTTTTGTTCGGACCGGGCGTGCCACCCCCGTTCACGGGCGTTCCACGCCGCCCGCCCGCGTGCCATGCTGAGGCGCCCGAACCGCCTCGCGCCCGAAGCGGACCCCTGCCGAGGAGCGCCCGCTTCATGTCCGACCCCGACAACACCTATCCGTCCGTGAATCCTGCAGCCGCGCATCCCGCGGATCTCAAGGTCTCGACGGCCTGGTATTCGAAGCTTCCCCTTGTGGCCATCGTCATCTGCATCGTGGCCGTCATCCGCGAGCTTCGGCCCCTGTCGGCAGCCGTCGAGAGCGGGGGCCGTGACACGTTCGACGACGTCCTCGCCATCGCGATCCCCGTCGCGATCGTCATCATCTTCGTCGTCCTGATTCTGACCCGTCTGAAGTCGCGGGCTCGCACGAAGCGACTCCGCGAACGCTTCCCCTCCGCCGCCATCGGCGTGGGCATCTGGGCGAGGGCCACCCGCTCCGTCGTGCCCGAGAAGCGGGGCGGCAACCAGGCGAACAGCTTCGGCCTCGTGATCACCGCCGACGGCATCGACGTGTGGGAGGACACCGACAAGGCTCCCCTGGTGCGGCTCCCCCGCGCGGACGTCGCCTGGATCCGCACGGCCGTCATTCGCAACGGCAACCGCTCGACCGCCGGCCTCATCGTCTCGTCGCGCAGCCGCGGCGACATCCCCCTGATTCTCACCGACCCGGACCGCCGCATCTCGTCCTACCTGCGCAGCGCGAAACTCCACGACCTCGCAGTTCAGGGCCGTGGGATGCTCGGCCTGCGCTAGATCTGCCCGTCGGCCGGATCGGACACCTCAGCCGAGGGCCGCAGCCGCCGCCCGCAAGTCGGCGAGAGCCGCCAGAGCGTGAGGTGCCAGGCCCTCGTCGTCGTCAGCGGGAGACGCGGAGGTCGCAGGAGGAGACGCAGCAGCGGCGGCCGCCGACCACCGCGCATAGCCCTGCTTGAAGGCGAGCACACCCATCTCGCTCGCGAGTTGCGCGGCCGTCGACGGCACGCCGCGGGCGACGAGAGCCGTGGCCATCGCAGCGGCCATGCCCACGCTCTTGAGGGCGTCGCGCTCCTGCAGTTCGGTGCTCGCCGCCACGGCTGCTTGCAGCCGGGGCCCGAGGTCGCGATTCGTGGGCCCCATCTCGCTGGACGCCATGGCGAGACCCGCCGCCACGGCCTCGAGCGGCGACGCGTCGGCCGGAGCGGACGTGATGCCCGAGGCGAGCAGGGCGCTCAGCGTCTCCTGCCCCGCGACGAGGAGCTCGCGCTTGTCGGGGAAGTGCCGGAAGAACGTGCTTTTCGTGACCCCGGCGCGTTCGGAGATCTGGGCGACCGTCGTCTCGTCGTAGCCCTGCTCGATGAACAGATCGACGGCGGCGACGACCAGCCGTTCGCGTGCCCCTGCTTCCCACCGTGCCATGGCCCCATCCTAGTTGACGGGACAAGAGTCCCATCGCGGTGCTACGGTGATGGGACATTCATCCCATCACTGTGAGGAACTCTTCCATGCACGTTTTCGTCACCGGCGGCACCGGCACGATCGGCACACCCGTCGTCGCCGAACTGCTCGCCCACGGCCACTCCGTCCTCGCCCTCGCTCGCTCGGACTCCTCGGCGACCGCGCTCACGCGGGCGGGCGCCACGCCTCTCCGGGGCGACCTCGCCGACCTCGACGTCCTCCGGGCCGGAGCCCAGCAGGCCGACGGCGCGATCAGCCTCGCCGCGGGCAACGACTTCAGCACCGCCGAGGCCGTCGCCCGGATGGTCGCCGAGGAGACCGCAGCGATCACCGCCATCGGCGAGGCGCTGGTCGGCACCGACAAGCCCTTCGTCGTCGTGTCCGGCACGCCGTGGGTGTCGGGACGTGCATCCATCGAATCCGATCCCCTGCCCCTCGAGGGCCCGGTCGGCGGCCGCGCGGTCACCGTCAACGCCATCCTGGCGCTGGCCGAGAAGGGCGTGCGGAGCTCGGCCGTCCGCATGCCGCGCACCGTGCACGAGAACGGCGACGGCGGTTTCGCCGGGCTCCTCACCCAGGCCGCTCGGCAGTCCGGCGTCGTCGGCTATCCCGGCGACGGAACCCAGCGCTGGCCGGCCGTGCATGCCCGCGACGCCGCTTCGCTCTTCCGTCTGGCTCTCGAGTCCGCGCCCGCCGAGACCGCGTGGCACGCCGTCGCTGACGAGGGGGATGCCGTGAGTGACATCGCCGCCGTCATCGGCCGCCGCCTCGGGCTCCCGGTCGAGCAGGTGTCCGTCGAGTCGTTCGGCCCCTTCGGCCCGATCTTCGCCACCGACCAGCCGTCGTCCGCGGCTCACACGCGCGAGGCGCTGGGGTGGAAGCCCACGCACGGCAGCCTCCTCGACGACCTCGAGAACCTCCAGCCGTAGGCCGGGCGCGGCGTCGAGAGCCGAAGGCCGGGTGCGGCCGGGAGAACCGGTGGGCCGGACACGACCTAGAGCAGCGCCGGGCATCCTCACCCCGCGAGGATGCCCTCGATCTGCCCCATCGCCAGCTTCATGCCGTCGAGCATGCCCATCTCGACGAGCTCGTCCATCTGCTCGGGGCTGTCGAACGTGGTCGTGAGCGTCATGCGCGTGCCCAGGTCGTCGCCGACTTCGAGGGATTCGAGGAGCACGGTCAGGTGCGACACGGGGCCGTCGGCGACCGGCTCTCCGTTCTCGTCGGCGAAACCGTCGTCGAGGCTCAGATCGGTGGGCGCGTCGACCGACGTGATGCGCCACCAGCCCGGGAACTTCTCGCCTTCCGGGCTGGTCATGGCGTACGCCGCCCGACCGCCGGGCGCGAGATCGAGCTCGGTGAACACGGCCGGGAACGTCGGCGGCCCCCACCACCTCTCGAGTTGGCGGGGGTCGGACCACAGCTGCCACACCCGCTCGGGAGGCGAGTCGAACTCGGCCACGAACGTGAGCTGAAGGGCGTCCCGGTCGGAGGACGCGACGATGTCGGCCATGGGTGGATCCTTTCGTCGGCGCTGGCGATGCTGGGATGGTACCGCCCGGCCGACTCGGGACCGGCATGATTGCAGGATGTCCGAAGCTACCGAGAACCCGACCGAACCGCACTGGCGCCGTCTCGGCACCCGTGAGCTGTACCGAGGGCGCGTCCTTCTCACCGAGCACGAGGTCGAGCTCCCGGGCGGCGGCCGCACCACGTTCGAGGTCAACGAGAGCAGCCCGTTCGCAGTGGCCGTGCTGCTCGCGCCGACGCCCGACGAGGTGATCGTCGCCCGGCAGTACCGCTACGCCCCCGACCGCTGGATCTACGACCTGCCCGGCGGTGCGGGCGACGAGGGCGAGGAACCGGAGGATGCAGCGCGGCGCGAATGCCGAGAAGAGGTCGGTCTCGTCCCGGGCCGGCTGGTCCACCTGCACACGTTCTTCCTCGACCCGGGTCGCTACGCCTGGCCGCTGCACGTCTACTTCGCGACCGACTTCGAGGAGGGCGAGGCGGATTCGTCCGACCCCTCGGAGCAGGTGTTCGGCCGGCGCATGCCTCTCCGCGAGCTCGACGCGCTCATCTCCTCGGGCGAAGTGGTCGACCCGGCCCTGATGGTCGGGCGCACCTTCGCCGGGCTGAAGGGGCTGCTGCCGCTCCTCGGTTCGCTCTAGGCGGCGAAGCCGGCCAGCAGCGCCTCGAACGACGGGTAGAACTGCTCGGCCGGTGTGCTCAGCGTGGCCTTCACCTGGCGGGTGTCGTCGTCGGCCAGCACCTCGAGTGCTCCGGAGACCACGCCGTCGTACGCCTGCTGCACCACGCTCAGCGGTGTGACCTTCGGCACCTCCCAGCGGGTGGCCATGGGGGTGTCGACCATGCCCATCAGCACGGTCGTGACGTGGGTGCCCTGGGCGGCGAGTTCGACGCGCAGGCCGTTCGACGCCGACCAGAGGGCCGACTTCGAGGCGGCGTAGAGGGTCGGGACGGGGATCCAGGCCGCGGCCGACGCCACGTTGATCACGGTGCCGCCACCGTTCGCGGCCAGGGTGGGCGCGAAGGCCCGGGCGAGACGCACAGGTCCGAAGACGTTGGTCTCGAAGATCTGACGCATCTGCTCTTCGGATCCGTGCAGGGTCGAATCGCCCTCGGGAGCGATACCCGCATTGTTGACGACGAGGTCGACGTCGGTCGCCTGGGCGACGGCGGAGACGACGGATCCGAGATCGGTCACGTCGAGCTCGAGCGGCACGATCCGGTCGTCGCCCCAGGCCTCCGCGGTACGAGGTGTGCGGGCGGCGGCGTAGACCCGGTTAGCGCCGCGCTCCAACGCCTCGCGGACGAAGTGCTCGCCGATGCCTCCGTTCGCGCCGGTGACGAGGACGGTTCGCGCGGTCAGTGACTGGTTCATCTAGACTCCTTGGCTAAGTGGGGATGATCCCCGCTCAAGTATGTGGGGAGCATCCCCGCTTAATCAATTCGTTTGAGGACTTTCATGGCAACCGTCGATTCTGCGGTCAGCGCTTCGGCTGTCGACGCGTCCGGAGCGGGTGTCGCGGCTCGGCCGCTGCGGGCCGATGCCCGGCGCAACCGCGACGCGATCCTCGCGGCGGCGCACGCGACGTTCGAGGTCGAGGGGGTACTGGCCTCCCTGGACGGCATCGCCGTCAAGGCGGGCGTGGGCAACGCGACCCTGTACCGGAACTTCCCCACGCGCGACGACCTGCTAGCCGCCGTGATCCAGGACAGCATCGTGGCGATGCTCGTGGAGGGCGACGAGCTCAGCCGCACCCTCTCCCCCGCCGAGGCGCTGTCGGAGTGGTGTGTGCGCGTCGCCTGGCAACTCCGGATCTGGCACGACCTGCCCGGGTGCGTCGTCTCAGCACTGGCCGACGAGGCCTCGCCCATGAACACGGCCTGCGTGCCCCTGCAGGCTCGCACGAGCATGATGCTCGACGCGGCCCGGGCGGCCGGCTCGGTGACGAGCGACGTCACCGCCGACGAGATCTACGAGCTGATCACGACGCTGTCGTGGGGGCTCGACCGATTCGCGGTCGATGCGCCGGCCGCGCGCCGCCGGGTGCTGCTCGCGACCGCGGGGCTCTTCGCGCGCTGAGTCGACGCGTCTGGAGCGGCAGCCGCTCCCATCCCGTGAGAGGAGCGACTGCCTGTCCGGCGCATCGGTCGCATCTGCCACTGTCCGCTTCGGGTCGGATGCCGTCTCCGTGTAGGGGCGGAGGGGCTTCGTGGCGAGGTCCGGGCCGAATGGATGCACAGTAGCGCCGTTCGAATACCCATGACAAGCGTTCTTAAAAAGGGTTAGCGACCGGCTTTTCCGGACTGTTCGGACGAAGTCGATCGGACGCCGCGACCGGACGCCGTCGAAACCCTCAGCCGGCCGCCGCGTCGTGGGAGGGCGCCGACAGCAGGGGCCTCAGCTCGATCTTCCGGTTGCAGGCCCTCGACGCACCGAGCGCGAGGGCGCGGGCCGTGTCGGCATCGGCGACGTCGATGATCCAAAACCCGCCGTAGTGCTCGGTCGAGGCGAACAGCGGCGCCTCCACGACCGACGCCGCGCCCTCGTGGACGTCGCGGTCGTCGACGACCACGGCGGTGTTCGGCGCCGCAAGGCCGCCGGCGAAGATCCAGTGCCCGTCGGCCAGCAACTGCGCGTTGAACACGTCGATGGCCGCGGCCTCCGTCGCGTCGGCCGATCCGGCCTCGTCGGCACGGACCCCGCCCGGCAAGAACTGCTCGATCACACTCATCAGGTACTGCATTAGTCCGTTCCTTTCACCGTGCGGGTGTTCCGCTGGCTGCGAAGTGGTGCCACAGTAGCCGCATGAGCGACCAGACGCAGCAGCACGCCGAGACGACGCACGAGAGGGTCGGGGAGCAGTCGCTGTTCCATCGGCGTGAGTTCGAGGCATCCCCCGCGCGCGTGCATCTCGCTCACACGGACGCCGCCCAGTTCGTGCAGTGGATGGGGCCCCGCGGCACGACCGTGCGGCTGGACGAGTTCCGACCGGTGTCGGGCGGCCAGTTCCGCTACGGCGTGGTGGCGTCGAGCGACGACAGCTGGGACTTCCGCGGCAGCTACCACGAGGTCTCGCCTGGACTGATCGTCCACACCTGGCAGTACGTCGGCGAGCCCGACATCACGCTCGAGACTTTGCGGTTCGTCGACCTCGAGGGGGGCCGGTCCGCCCTCGAGATCGTGTCGACGTTCACCTCGAAGGGGGCCTGCGACGCCATGGCCGAGAGCGACATGGGCGGCGGGATGGACGAGAACTTCGACCGAATCGACGACCTCCTGGCCGCCGGGGCCTGAGCGGGCGTCGGCCCAGGGCCGAGGGGTCTGCGGCCCGGGGCCGAGCGGTCTACGCCCCGGGCTGCGTCGCGGACCGAGCAACCGGACCACGCCGCCGAGCGCGCAGTCAGGCCGCGACGGCGTACAGCGACACCCCGGGGGCGCGCTGAGGGCGGCTGGTACGGCCGACCTCTCGGCGGCGGAGCTCGGCCACGGCGGCCGCGGTCAGATCGAGCAGTCCGATCCCCAGCGCACCCGTCACGGCGGCGATCATCTCGCTCGAGGGTTCTTTGAGGCCGCGCTCGATCTCCGACAGGTATTGGGGAGAGATGCCGGCGCGGGAGGCCGTCTGCACGAGCCGTTCGCCGCGATCCAGTCGCATCTCGCGCAGTCGCCGGCCCAGCACTTCGCGCAGCAGCGGTTCGACGCCGTCGCGGCCGGTCTTCGTCTCGCTCGCCCTCGCATCAGCCATGGCCACAGCCAACCAGCGTGGGCTCGGGGAGGCGACTCGTTCCGCTCAGGGCAGAACGCGTTGCCCGGTCGAGGTCGCTGGCCGCTGCGGTAGTCGACGAATGGTTTCGCCTTGGGGGCGAGATTTCGCGCCGCGGCGCGAAACGACTCCCCCACGGCGAAACGACACCGCCGAGAGGCGGGCGCCGCCGAGAGCGGCGACGCGGGATGCACGGCCCGGCTGCGAATACGGTGGCCCCATGACCGAGATCGTGTTCGTCCATGGCGCCCTGGTGCGCGACGGAGCCTGGTGGTGGAAGCCCGTCGCCGACCAGGTGCGCGAGGCGACGGGGGTGTCGAGCCGGGCGGTGCTGCTTCCGTCGTGCGGCGAGGGTCCGGCGGCCGGCGCCGATGCGGGGTTGGCCGAGGATGCCGCGGCGCTCCACGCGGTTCTGGACGAGACCGAAGCCGCCATCGTGGTGGGGCACTCGTACGGCGGCACTGTCATCGCGGAGGGGGCCGAGCATCCCGCCGTCTCGCATCTGCTCTACATCACCTCGTACCTGCCGGAGGTCGGGCAGTCGCAGGCCTCGATCATGAGCGCCGAACCGGACCCGGTCTCGATCGCGATGGACGGCGGGATGCTCAGCGTCGACGGCTACACGCCCGACACGTTCGGCGAGCGATTCTGGGCGGACCTCGGAGACGGGGATGCCCGGGCCGAGGCCTGGGCCCGAGTGACGCCCCAGGCTGCCGCCGCTTTCAGCACGCCGACCACCCGCGCCTCCTGGCAGGGTCGCGAGTCGACGTACCTGGTGTGCGGTGCCGACCGGTCGACGTCGGTTGCGCTTCAGCGCACCCATGCCGCTCGCGCCACGCACTCCGCCGAGCTGCCGACGGGGCACCACCCGTTCCTCACCCGGCCGGACCTCGTGGCGCAGCAGGTCGGGCGGGTGCTGCGGTCGCTCTGACGGGTGCGGCGCAGCGCGCGTGTCACGGTAGGAAGTCGAGGCCGTTGATGGCGTTCTCGAGCAGATGGCCGAGGGGCCTCACGCCGTAAAGCCACAGCCCCCTCAGTGGCCGAGGCCACCACTGCGGCACCTCGGCCAGCAACGCGCGGCGGCGGCGCTCCCGCGTGGCGGTGCGCTTCTCCGGGCTCCGGTCGTGATCCGTGTGCTTCCCCACCCCCGAATCCTAGGGCGCGGCGTGGCCGGCGCTGCTGTCGCGGGCCGCGGTGTCAGGCGTCGATCCAGAGGGTCGCGTTGAACTTCGCCAGGCGCTGGAGAGCCTCGGCGTGAATGGTCTCGGCCCCGCTGCCGAACGTGAAGAAGGCGCGGACGAAGACGTCGGGATGATGGAGGGCGGCGAGATCCACCTGCGTGGCCTCGAGCGTGTCGAGCGCCGCCGTGAGCGTCGCCTCGACACGGTCTGCACGGAGCGACCAGTTGGACTCGGTGAAGCTCTCGTGGTGCACCCGGTACTGGAAGTTGTCGCGAGGGTGGATGTTCGGACTCAGTGACGAGAGCCCGCTCAGTGCCGGGATTGCATGGAGCGAGAGGACATCGAGGCTGAAGATGACGTGGCCGGCGTCGCTGTCGTCGTCGTCGTCGTCGTCCAGACCATCGTCTTCCGTGCCGTCGTCGCTGCCCGGCGCGTCCTCGACGATCGGCGGGAGTCCGCGCAGCGACCTCCAGTCGTTCGCGTATTCCGCTACGGCGCGCCCGTACATCGGGAGCGTGGGCGCCAGAGCGGTCAGGGCCGTTCCGACGGCTGCCCCGGCCCGGCCCGAGTTGAGGAACGCCAGAGCCAGGAAAGCGCTGCCCGCGGCCCCGGTCACCGGGTCGTCCGGGCGCCCGCGCAGGATGTCGATCGCCTGCTCGAACTCCCCCACGTTGCGCAGCGAACTCGCGAGCTGGATCTGCGCCTGGAAGTGTCGTTCGTCGGGCAACCCCGCCTCGAGCGCCCGCCGGTACAGCGGGATCGCCTCGGACTCGTGGCCGAGGAAGTCGTGCGCCGATGCCCATTCGAAGAGCGCCTCCGGGTCCCCGGCGGGCCGCTCGTCGACGAGGAGCTTCATCGCTGCGAGCACGGCCGGGGCATCCTCGTCGTCGGCTGTCTCCCAGAACCGGGCCACCCTGTCGTCCCACGTGTCTTCCACCTCAGCATCGTTGCAGACGCGCTCGTCGAACACCGCGCGATTCCACGGGAAACGCGCCGTCTGTACCGCGCGGTCTCCGTGAAATCGCGCGTTCTTCCGACCCGGTCACCTCCTCCGGATCAGCCGCGTGAGCATTCCGAGCCCGGCCGCAGCCCAAACGACGAGAAGAATGGCCGCGGTCAGAGGAATGCCGATGACGATCAGGCCGACGGCAGCCAGATCGTCGCCGCCGGAGGCGGGCCCGGTCGCGGGATCCAGCATCGCGCCGACGTAGTACATGACCGCCGCGATTGTCAGGAAGAGAGCGACGAACCAGAGCCATCCCATCATGCGCCGGCGTCCGAGGATCCCGCACAGCGCGACCGTGGCCAGCCCCAATCCGGCGGCCGACCCCGCGACGGCCCGGACGTCCGAGCCCTCGGAGTGCGTCGCCAGGCCACCCACGAGCAAGGCCATCAGCACAAGGAGCCAGGTGGCGCCGGCCGCGCGCACCCAGGTGGGGGCGGCGAAGAACCCGGGCTTCTCGCGCCCCGGGATGGGCCGCCACCCCGTGCCGTCGAAGCGCCAGCAGCCGTCGGCGGACTCCGTCGGGTACCAGCGCCGCCCATCCCACCAGTACAACCCGTCCGGGCTGAGGTGCCCGCTCGTCCAGATCGACATGTGTCGCCCTCTCGTCCGGCTCGTCGCCCCTCGATTCCCCGAACGTAACAGCGGCTAATCGGCACCGAATCCGCCTGCAGAGGGTCCCGTCCCCTCCCCCAGGCTGAGAGGCGCGGGCCACCGGGGAGGCGCGAGCCCCGGTGAGACGCGGGCCACGCAGACGGCCACCGGTAGAGTCAGGAGTCCCCTCGCGGCGGCACGCAGGGTCGCGGACGCCGCCCCCGCACCTGCCGACCACGAAGGCTGCCATGCCCCTCGACCCGCCGCCCACCCGCCGCCGTCCGCCCGGCGGAGCCCCGCGCATCCGACCGTCCTCTTCGCGCCCCCGGCGCATCGCGCTGCCCGCCCGGAACAGCCACGACGCCCAGAACCACCGAGGCCCGCGGGATGCACGTCCGCGCCCCGTCGCCCTGCAAGCGTTCCGCGTCGGGCTCGTGGGTGTGCTCGGGGTCGGCCTCGGGCTGGCCATCATCGGCGGCGTCCAGACCATCGCCTCGCTTCTGACCTACATCGGAGTCGCCTACTTCATCTCGCTGGCCCTCGAGCCCGTGATCGTCTGGGCCGGGCGCCATCGCATCCCCCGCTGGGGTGCCGTCAGCGGCGTGTTTGCGATCCTCGTGGCCCTCGCGGCGGCACTGGTCTTCACCGTGGTCCCGCTCGTCGGGCACCAGATCGTCGGCCTGGCCAAGCGCACCCCGGCCGCCCTGGAGACCCTCACGAGCGAGCCGTGGTTCGCCGACCTCACCAAGTCGCTCGGGGTCGACGGCGGGGTCCACGGTCTCGTCGAGGCGGCGACCGACTTCCTCAAGGACCCCGCTCACCTCAGGTCGATCGGCGGCGGCCTTCTCTCCGTCGGCACCGGCGTCGTCGACGGGGCGACCGCGGTCTTCGTCGTGCTGATCCTGACGGCGTACTTCACGTCGACGCTGCCTCGGATCACGAACAAGGCGTTCCAAATGATCCCGGCCTCGAAAGCGGTGTCGTACCGGCCGGTCTATGACGAGATGACGCACTCGGTCGGCCGGTACGTGGCGGGGCAGGTGCTGCTCGCGGCGTTCAACGCACTGCTGACGTGCATCCTGCTGCTGGTCTTCCAGGTGCCGGGCGTCGCGCTGCTGACCGCCGTCGCATTCGTCGGGGCGTTGATCCCCATCGTCGGCACCATCGTCGAGGCGCTCATCATCATCGCCGTCTGCCTGTTCACGTCGCCGGCCGCCGCCATCGCCGCGATCATCTTCTACCTCGTCTACCACCCGCTCGAGGCGTACATCCTGACCCCGCGCGTGATGTCGCGGGCCGTGCACGTGCCGGGCGCCCTGGTCGTGATCGCGGTGATCGGCGGCGGTGCGCTCGGCGGGATCCTCGGGGCCCTGGTCGCCGTGCCGATCGTGGCGGCGGCGGTGGTGCTCGTCGAGCGCGTGATCGTCCCGTTCCAGCGGCGGCGGTAGTTTCCCCACCTTGTCGGCGACGGAGGGGCCGGGCTGATGGCGCGCCTCAGGGCCACTTCGGCGCCGGCATCGCGAGGGGGCTGGCCCCCTCAGGGCGCATGCCGTCGAAGATGATGCCGAGGTAGCGACGCCAGAGATCCGGCGGCGGGTTCTCGAGGAACTCGGTGACGTGCACGGGCGCGCAAGTGAGCAGGAACACGTCGGTGGCCGTGATGTCGGCCCGGATCGCCCCTGCATCGCGCGCCCTCGCGACGAGCGACTCGATGTGGCCGAAGAGCTCGTCGCGGAGCCGGGCCACTTCGGGGTTCGCAGCACTGGCCGTCAGCAGGAAGTTCACGTCGTGCTGCTGTCTCTGGTCGGCGGCCAACGTCAAGAAGCCCAGCAAAGCGAGCCCGGGATCCGGGTCGTCGAGGAACCCCGCCGCCCCCTCCGTCAGGGTCGCCATGTGCCCGGTGACCAGCGCGGCTATCAGCTCCTCTTTCGATGCGAAGTGGCGGAACACGGTGCCCTTGGCGACGCCGGCGCGGGCAGCGATGTCGGCGATGGAGGCCTCGGCCCCGTGCTCGGCGAACTCGGCCTCGGCGGCCTGCAAGAGCAGCTCGCGGTTGCGGACGGAGTCGGCGCGGGGCGGTCGTGTCGGGGAGGTCACAGGTGTCAGCCTATCAAGTTGACCGATGGGTCAGTTTGTGTTTATTCTGGCCGAGTCAACATAACCGCATGGTCATTTTACGGAGGAACTCATGGATCTGCAGGGTGCAACAGCATTGGTCACGGGCAGCAATCGCGGATTGGGCGTCCATTTCGCGACCCAACTGGTCAGCCGGGGAGCCAAGGTCTATGCGACTGCGCGCCGCCCCGAGCTGGTCGACATCCCGGGGGTCGAGGTGCTGGCTCTGGACATCGTCGACCAGGCGTCGGTCGCTCGAGCGGCTTCGATCGCCACTGACGTGGACGTCCTCATCAACAACGCGGCTTTCACGGACGGAGGCAACCTGGTGACGGGCGACCTGGACTCCATCCGGGCCGTCATGGACTCGAACTACTACGGCGCCCTCTACATGGTGCGGGCGTTCGCTCCGATCTTGGCCCGGAACGGCGGCGGAGCGATCCTGAACGTCCTCTCGGCTGCGGCCTGGAACACCGTCGACGGCAACAGTGCCTACGCCGCTGCGAAGTCGGCCGAGTGGGGCCTGACCAACGCGGTGCGAATGGAACTGGCCGGTCAGGGCACCCAGGTGAGCGCCCTCATCCCCGGGCTCATCGCCACCCAGACGCTGAAGGACTTCATCGCCGCCCAGGGGATGGTGCTGCCCGACGGTGCGATGACGGATCCGGCGGACCTCGCACGCCTGGCGCTCGACGGGCTCGAGGCGGGCGAGGTGGAGATCCTCGACGCGATGGGTGCCGCCGCCAAGGCGTCGCTCGTCGGGCCGCCGCGGGCGTTCGATCTGTCGGACATCGCGGCCGCCTGATCGGAGGTGTCGGAATCCTTGCATAACACTCGATATGAGGTTTAGGGTTCGACCACCCGGATCACACCGCCTCCCGAAGGGCACCCGACGATGAAGTCTTCCCGTTCGACGACCTTATTTGCAGCCGCTCTGGCCACGGCCGGCCTGTTTTCGCTCACCGCGTGCCAGGGGTCGTGGAGCGCGAGCGCGCCCCCGGCGGCCGTGACGGAGACGACGACCGTGACCCCGAGCTCGGCCCCGGCGGCGTCGGCGACGCCTACCCCGTCGCCGACCCCCACCGGGGAGGCGTCGCCGACTCCGACGGTGTATCCCCAGGAGGCGGCGATGGAGTCGAGCATCGACGATGCGGTGCGCGTCGTGAACCAGTTCTGGGGCCAGAACTGATCGCAGTACTTCGAGACGACGTACCAGCCTCCGGTCGTGGTCGGTCTCTATGACGGCACCGACTCCACGACCGAGCACTTCTGCGGGCCCGACCCCCTCCCGGTCGACAACGCCCAGTACTGCTACGTCGACAACAGCGTGAGCTGGGACCAGTCGTTCATGCAAGACGGCTACACCACCGGCAAGTACTGGGTCTACATGGTCATCGCTCACGAGTGGGGTCACGCCGTCGTCGAGCAGAACCCGGAGATCGAATGGGGTGAGCCCGAGCTCCAGGCCGATTGCCTGGCCGGGGCCGCTCTCTACGGCGGCGCCACCGACGGCTTGATCGCATTCGGCCCTGACGCCACGAAGGAGTTCGCGACCGACCTCAGTCAGATCGGCGACGAGGCATCGTGGTCCGAGACGAACGACCACGGCGACTCGCTCCAGCGCGTGAACTTCTTCAGCCTCGGCAAGGAGTACGGGGTCAACGGCTGTCTCGGCGACGACTGACCTGCCGGCACACTTCCCCGGGCCAGCGCGCCTGTCGCAAGTCGACCGCCGCCGACGCGCCCGCGAGTACCTACAGCACGTCGGGATCGAGGTTCAGCGTCGTCCCCGAGTACAGGTACTGCTGATCGCCGAACACCTGCAGGTTCGGATTCAGGTAGATGAGGTCGGCGATCGACAGCCCGAAACGCGCTGCCACCACCGAAGTGAGGTCTCCCGAGGCGATGAGGTAGCGCGAGGGAGCACCGGAGGCCGCGTGAGCCGTGACGGTCCCCGAGGCCAGCGCCCGCGTGCCGCCGTCGACCGGATGCACGTTCGTCGCCCGTGCCGGAATCGACCACCGCACGGGAGTCACGGCGAGCACCTTGCCCGACTGGATCTCGGTCGGCAGCCCGCTCGCGTTCACCGGCGCCGCCGAGTAGGTCACGAGCGACGTCAGGTACGACGGCTTGCCGGTCTTGCCCAGGGGTTCGGCCGAGGACTGCGGCGCGCTGGTGGGCCCGCCCAGCAGACCGTCGCCGGTGCCGTGGGAGGTCAACCCGTCGCCGACGCTCGGCGCGATCTGGAACAGCGTCGCCCCCACCGGCACGGGAAGCGTTGACGTGAACCCGGAGTACTGCACCGAGTAGGTGGTGTCGCCGTTCGACACGAACCGGTAGTGGAAGTGGATGCTGCCCTTGGGTGAGGAGACGTCCCCCTCGGCGACGACGGTTCCGGTGGGTACAGGCGTCGAGTAGGGCGGCGGCACGACCGGCGCAGCAGGCGCCGCGGGCTCGGGCGTCGCGGCGTGCGACACGGCCGGGTTCGGAGCCGCCGTCGGAGCGGACGACGGCGCCGGCGTCGGCGAGGCGGAGTCGGTCGGAACGGTCGAGGCGGAGACCCGGGGCGTGGGATGCGCGGAGCGGGTCGTCGTGTGCGTCACCGCGTTCTTGTGAGCCGGAGAGCACCCGGCGAGCATCCCCGTCACCGCGATCGCGGTCGCCGCCACGGCGACACCCCGCTTCCACCCGAACCCCCGTGCGACGTCGACCATGACTCCCCCTTCTTTCGCAGCCTAGTACGACGTCGGAGAGGGCCGGGGGCAGCCGCCGCCTCGACCGGCCAGGGTCGCCGTCAGGGCAGTGACGGGTAGGGATGCTCGGCGGAACGCTTCTGAAAAGTCAGGATGGCTTCATTCCGCACGCGCCCGCCCTCGATCTCGATCGCCCGGTGAATCGTCTCCGACTCCGCCCACGACGACGGACCCTCCATGATGGTGCGGAGGAACGGGAGCAGCGCCTCGCTGATCTCCCAGGTCGTCGAGTTCCACAGCAGCGACGGGCTGTGGTCGACGGCGTAGTAGTTGGTGGTCTCGCCGACGGTGAACATCGGGTCCTTGAAGGTCGTCGTCTTCGCCCAGCTGAAGCCCATGCCCTCGTCGATGGAGACGTCGACGATCAGGCTGCCGGGACGGAAGGCGTCGAGGTCTTCGACCCGCAGGTAGGTCAGGGGCGCGTTCGGGTCCTGGAGGGTGCAGTTCACGACGATGTCGTTCTGCGCGAGGTACGGGGCGAGCGGGACGGGTCCGTCTTCCGCATGGACGGTGCTCTCGAACGGATTGTCGGGATCGTGCTCGAACGTGATGATGTCGACCGACGGGATGGGCGAGCCGACGGCGGCGATCCCCCGGTTGGTCAGGACCCGGACGTCGTGGATCCCGTGAGCGTTCAGGGCCGTCACCGCGCCTCGGGCGGTGGCGCCGAAGCCGATCACGACAGCGCTGAGGCGGCGGCCGTAGTCGCCCGTCGAGCCGCAGAGCTGCAGCGCGTGCAGCACCGAGCAGTAGCCGGCCAGCTCGTTGTTCTTGTGGAACACGTGCAGGCCGAAGCCGCCGTCCGCCTGCCAGTGGTTCATGGCCTCCCACGCGATGAGGGTGAGCTTCTTGTCGATGGCGAGCTGGGTGATCCCCCTGTCCTGGACGCAGTGCGGCCAGCCCCAGAGCGTCTGGCCCTCGCGGAGGTCGTCGAGGTCGGACGTCTGCGGCTTCGGCAGGACGACGACGTCGGCGAGCTCGACGACGGTCTCGCGATCGGCCATGAGGCCGACGAGAGGCTCGAGTTCGGCGTCCTTGATGCCGAAGCGGCTCCCATAGCCGCGTTCGAGGACGATGTTCGCCCGGAGGTCGGCGTCGATCCGTTCGAGGTGGGCCGGGTGGATCGGGAGGCGGCGCTCGTCGGCCTTGCGCGACGTGGCCAGCACGCCGAGGCGCAGCAGACCGGGCGTCAAATGGGTTTCACTCATAGTGGACCTTAGGGGTGCCGCATGTGAGAGATCGTCCGGCCTGTCGGCCGAATGGCGGACCCGTAGCTGAGAAGTGACGCGCCGAAACCGTGAGAACGCCTTGGTTCGGTCGCTAAAAAACTTTCCTTGCTTAGTCTGAGCCCAGGTTGCCTCAGACCCTGGCCTCCCACCCCGACCAGCGCCTGTGCGCATCCCCCGCAGATTGTGACTGAATGACCTCTCTGGCAGCCCGTCCCGCGACCACCGCGCCGGCCCCTTCCGCCTCGTCCCTTCCTCCCGTTCGCAACCACAAGGAGCTGCCCGCCGGCTTCCGCGGGACGACCTCGGGTGAGACGTCGAAGCCGATCAGCACGTACACGGCGCTGCTCGCGAAGGTGCGCGAGGCAGGGCTGCTGAAGCGTCGCACGGGCTTCTACATCACGGTCTTCGTCGTCATCACGACGCTGCTCGGCATGGCGGTCACCGGTTCGTTCCTGCTGGGGCACTCCTGGTTCCAGCTGCTCATCGCCGCCGGCATCGGGCTGCTCTTCACCCAGTACGCGTTCCTCGCGCACGAGACCGCGCACCGCCAGGTGTTCGAGTCGGGCAAGACCAGCGACCGCGTCGGCCGCATCCTCGCTGCGGGCGTCGTCGGCATGTCGTACGACTGGTGGATGTCGAAGCACACGCGCCACCACGGCAACCCGAACACGATCGGCAAGGACGGCGACATCGCCTACGACACCGTGTCGTTCCTCGAGCAGGACGCCGTCAAGCAGCGCGGCCTCAGCCGTCTGTTCACGCAGCGCCAGGGCTACGCGTTCTTCCCGATCCTCCTGTTCGAAGGCATCAACCTGCACGTGCTGTCGTACAAGACGCTCTTCGGCCGCAAGAAGGTCAACAAGCGTTCGCACGAGATCGCGATGGTCACCCTCCGCTTCGCCGTCTACCTCGGCATCGTCTTCTGGTTCCTGCCGGTCGGCATGGCGTTCGCGTTCCTCGGTGTGCAGCTCGCCGTCTTCGGCCTCTACATGGGTGCCGCATTCGCGCCCAACCACGTGGGCATGCCGATCATCCCCGAGACGTCGCGGGTCGACTTCCTCTCGAAGCAGGTCCTGACCTCGCGCAACATCCGCGGCCGCGGCATGACGCTCGGCATGGGCGGTCTCAACTACCAGGTCGAGCACCACCTGTTCCCGAGCATGGCCCGACCGCACCTTCGTGCCGCCTCGAAGCTCGTCCAGGAGCACTGCCTCGAGCACCGCGTCGAATACACCGAGACAACACTGCCCGCCGCCTTCGGCATCGTCGTCCGCTACCTCAACAAGGTCGGGCTCGCGGCGCGTCGGCCCTTCGACTGCCCCATGGCAGCGGAGTACCGCCCGCGCTGACGCGCGCTCCGCCGAGCGTCAGTCGAGGGCCAGGGCCCATTCGCGCTGATCGGCATCGAAGCTCGATTCGTAGGCAGCGCGTTCGGTCGCCGCAATTCCGAGATCTCCGGCCACGTGGTCCCAACTCGAGACCGCTGTCGCCACTCGTCGAAGGACACCGCGGGCCGATGCGGCGCTGAGTCGGAACACCGACGCACTCGTGAGCAGGTTGCTGAGCTGCCGGTGACTCGGATCGTCGGAGTCGTTGACCGCCCGGGAGTCGATTACGCCCCGTTGCCGACTGGGGTTCACATCGAAGAGCGGCGAGAGTCGCCACCCGTTCTCGTCATGCAGCAACCCGTGGTTACGCCAGTGGTCGTCGACGTTGTTGACGAGAATGGACAGCGCGATCCGGCCGAACATCTCCGCGAGGTCGGCCGACGGTGCGACACTCCAGCGATCGATCGCGTCCGCGAAGTCCTCATAGGTCTTGCGCGAGCCGTCGTCGTGGGCTCCGAGCTCGAGGGCGGTTCGCCCTGACATGAAGCCGAGCCGCTCTCCTGAAGAGTTGCGATCGAAGCGTTCCGACACCAAGACGGATCGTCCTGTGTCAGGGCCGGCCAGGTGCCAGACCGGAGTTCGGAGACCCGCGGCGCCCGCGAGGGACAGTGCCACGGCTTCCCATCTCTCGACGTCGAAGCGACCGTCTTTCGAATGCGGCAGCTTGGCTATCGCGAGCGTGCCCTCGTCTGTCACGACATTCGCTTTCGGGCGGGCTCCGCCCGGGGAGGTCGCCACATCTCCCAGGTAAGCGATGTCTTCGTCGGTCGCCTCGTCGTCTTCATACCGCTGGGCAGCATCGACGATTCTCGGGATGTCGTGGAGGTTGGCCACACCGACTTCGCTGGAGAGCCACGGGCCGGTCGTCCGAAACCGGAGAGCACCCATTCTCGTATGGTCGGAGACGCCGAGCAGATAGTCGAAGTCACCGAGGCGCGCTGGAAGGGCTTCGTCGTGCCGACGCCTTCGCACGTGGTCGGCGCGGATGAGTTTTTGCCCCCAGTCGTCCGGGGCGGCGTCAGTGAACGCGCCCGGGAGGACGCTGTTCTCCTCGGTGTACTTCCGACCGGCACGAAGGGGAAGATCGGGCGAGATCTGCCAGCCGTCCCGGAGGTAGTCGGAATCGTATTCGAACGACGACGAGGCCAGCACCCGGCCCGACGTGAGCGAAGGGCGAAGGGTGCCGACGCGTCGATCCAGGCCAGCCCGTGTCGTCCAGACTTCGACGTCCTCCCTGCCGATCACAGCTTGCCGCCGTTTCGAAGGATGTCATCGATGCGTGCCCGGGCCGCATCGCTCCGGAAGGGGTCGATTCCGGCCACTGCGGTGTCAGCGATGCCGAGAGCGCCCAGAATGGCGAACAGCGAGTCGATCCGCCCGCCCTCTCCCGTCTCGATCAACTTCAGCGTCTGACGGGAGACGGCGGCTCGGTCGGCGAGTTCGAGAGCGGACATGCCGTTGATGGCACGCCAACGGCGAATGTTCTCGCCGAATTCGACGAGCTGTTTCTTCCGCCGTGGCGACGAACGCTGCACCATCCTGACCTCCTGAATGAAAATCATGCCAATAAGGCTGCGATCTGACACGATTTCAATTCATCCTACTTCGGACTGTGCATCCCCCGCGTCGATGTGAGGTGGGTCAGGGCACGATCTGCTTGACCGGGCGCATCAGGATCTCCTGGATCAACACGTTGGCGGGCTGCGCGAACGCGAAGACGAGGGCCTGCGCCACGTCGGCGGACTGGAGGGCGTCGAGCTGGATCCGGCGCTGGTGGATCGCGTCGCTCACGTTCTCGCCGAACTCCGACCAGGTGGCACCGGGCTCGAGGACGGAGACGCGGATGCCCTCCTCCCCCAGTTCTCGGCGGAGCGCGTCGTGGAAGCCGACGACCGCGAACTTCGTGGCGCTGTAGACCGACCAGGTCGCTGCGCCGAAACGGCCGCCGACGCTCGACACCGTGCTGATCATGGCGCCGGGCCGACCGCGGAGCAGGGGGATCGCCGCCTGCGTGCAGTTGAGGACGCCGTACAAGTTGGCGTCGATCATCGTCTTCCAGTCGGCCGGGTCGCTGTCGTCGAAGTTCGAGCTGATGCCGATTCCGGCGTTGTTGAAGAGCAGGTCGATCCCGCCGAAGCGGGTCTTCAACTCGTCGAACAGGGCCGTGACCGCGGGGGCGTCGGCGACGTCGAGCCGGGCGACGGTGGCCGCGTCGCCGAGTTCGGCGGCGAGGGCCTCGAGGCGCTCCACTCGTCGAGCCACGAGGACGACATGGACGCCTTCTTCGACGAGGAGCCGCGCCGTGGCTTCGCCGATCCCGCTCGACGCGCCGGTGATGACGGCGACTTTTCCGGTGAGGTCCTGCATCTGCATGGGTGCTGCTTTCCGTAAGGGGGTGGTGGCCACCACGCTAGCCCTGCCCATGCCCGGCGACATGTGTTCGCCAAGTCCGTGATCGACTCCGGAGTCGATCCATGAATTCCGACGCACACTCCCCTGACGCCCTCATTCGACCCGAGCGAACCGCGGCCCGTCGTAGCCGTCGCGCACGACGTGCGCCGTGAAATCGGCGACGCTGCGAACCCAGTGTCCTCGCTCGCCGTAGAGGGCCTGATAGACGACGACAGGCTCTTCGGTCTCGGTGTCGCGGGCGAGCAGAACCACTTCGTAATCGTTGCCCTTGAAGTGGCGGTAGCGGCCGGGGCGCACGTCGGTGGTCATTCGGCGAGGCTACCGGCGCGCCGCGACCGTCGCCGCACCGTCGATCACCCGGCAGGCCGCGAGAACAGGTTCACCAGGGTGCCGTCGGGATCGCGGAAGAGTGCCGAGCGATTGCCCCAGGGCATCGTCGTCGGCTCCAGCACGACGGTGTCGAGCGACGACCGCAGCCGCTCGAACTCGGCGTCGACGTCCTCCACGAGGAACTCGACGATCACCGAGTCGTTGCGACCAGGCTGCGGGGCGCGGTCGCCGAGCATCGCGACCGTCGCGGTGCTGCCGATGGCGAGGAGGGCCGACGACGTCCGGATCTCCGCGAAGACGGGTGCCGGCCGTGCCGCCGTCGTGCCCGTCACCTCTTCGTAGAACGCGGTGAGGCGGTCGATGTCGTCGGTGATGATGCGGATGGAGGCGAAGTCCATGGGGGTTCCTTTCGTCGAGCCGGGGCGGCCCGTCAGACCCATGGTGCGATCCGTCGGCGACACCGTCCTGTCGGTGTTTCGAGGTCGGTTCCTAGACGTCTTGCCCGAGCGTCCGCAGCTCTCCAAAGGAGACGTCGATGTCCGAGGTCCGGAGTTCGCGCCGCGGCGGCCTCTCCCCGGTCGTCGTCGCCGCGACGATCCGGTCGCCCCGGAACGCTCGCACCGCCTCGCGCGTCCGGCACCATGCGACCAGATACCAATGCGAGCCCCGGCCGACGTACCCGAGCGGTTCCACCTCACGACTCGTCTCGACCCCGCTCCGGTCCGCATACGACAGACGCAGCACCTGCCCGGTGCGGAGCGCCTCCGCCAGCACGCGGGCCCCCGGGGTGGCCGAAGGGCGGGGACCGTCCGAGAGCAGGTGGATGCGCGTGGCCAGCGCCATGCTCTCGGCGAGGCTCCGATCGTCGGTGACCGCTCGGACCTTCCGCATCGCCGAAGCGGCGGCCTCGGCGAACGGACTGGCGGCGAGCATCCCCAATGCCACCGTCATGGCGAGAGCCTCGTCGACCGTGAGTCCCAGCGGAGCGAGGGTGTGCGCGGCATCGAGGCAGTAGCCGCCGGTGCGGCCCGGCTCCGCCCAGATCGGCACTCCGCTCTGCTGCAGCGCGGTCAGGTCGCGTTCGATGGTGCGGGAGCTGACCTCGAAGCGGGCGGCGAGCCACCGGGCACTCCGAGGTCGAGGCGACACGGCTCGGAGCTCTTCGACCAGGGCGTAGAGGCGGTCGGTGCGGTTCACGGGCGGGGCTCCGAGGACCGTGCATCCCACCAGCCTTGCGTCTTTACGAATTCGCGGCGAGGACCCCGGGCCACGCGCCCGAGGACGGTGGCGCCGCTCGGTGCGAGAGGGGTGGGGAGGTCGCCGAGATCACGGTTGTTGCGGTAGCCGTCCCAGGAGAGCGTGCCCATGCCGAAACCCTAGGCGATCACCACCGAACACCTCGCGGCGGCACGAACACCTCGCCTAGGAGGTGTGTTCGTGCCGCCCGGGGGTGTTCGTGCGACGGGCGCCCGAGGCGGTGTGGAAGATGAGCCGGTTGCCGAACGGGTCGGGGATCTCGAGGTCGTCGCCCCATGGCTGGTGCGACAGGCCGATCCGCAGCGGGTAGATCGGGCTCTCCTCCAGGCGCTTCTGCAAGGCGGCCACGTCCGCGACCTCGATGCGCACTGCGGAACCGGGCGTGGCGTCGCCGTGGTGTTCGCTGAGATGCAGGACCGCGCCCTCGAGCGAGACCTGCTGATAGAGCGGCAGGCCTTCGTCGAAGCGGTGCTCCCAGTCCACCGTGAACCCCAGGAAGTCCACGTAGAAGCGGAGCGCCTCGGGGCCGGGGAAGGTGCGCAGGATCGGGATCACCACGGGCGGGGGCGGAGGGGTGGCCCCCAGGCTGCCGCCGGCTTCGTCGCTCGAGTCGTCCATGGCTCCCGGTCTAGCACCGTCCGGGCCCAGACCTCCACCCGCCTCCGCGGATCGCCCTTAGCCCGCCGCGACCTCGGCAGCCGCGCGCAGGATCCACGTGCGGAACTCCACGGCGAAGTGCTCGAGGTGCTGCTCGACCACCTCGGGCGCGCAGGTCGCGGGCAGGGTGACCGAGAGTCGAGCCGTGAATCCCCCGTCTTCTTCTTCGTCGAACGCGTTCGCGATCGAGCCGACCACGGTTCCGTCGGCGAGCAGGATGTGCGAGCGACGCCCGGCGGGCCGCTCGTCCGTCGCGGCCGACAGCTCGCGTTCGACGATCGCGCTGTCGTCCCACGGCCGCATGAAGAACGAGCACACGTACCGGTCGAGGGTCTCGACGATGTTGACGTTCTGTCCGGGCTCCGCGTGGATCGAGTAGTGCTCCGGGTTGCCGGCGAGCATGACGTCCTCGCGGGCGAACGCGGCGCCGAGCCACTGCCCGAACCGCGCCGCCGTGATCCCGCGTGCTCGAAGCGTCGTCGTGCCGGTCGTCTCCTCCCCCGCCGAGCGGGCGAGGTGGTCACGCAGGAAGGCCTCGCCCTCGGCGATCTCGTCGGTGAGCAGCTCGAGGATCCCGTCCCGCCCGAGCTTGTCCTTGAGCAGTGCCAGGGCGCGTCGCGCGGAGAACAGCTCGTAGCCGTCGATGGTCGAGTCGCTGTCGTCTCCCGCGAGACGAACCGACTGCTGCGTCGTGGGTTCCGTGGTCATGATCGTGATCCTTCAGTTCTGGCGGGCGGCGGCCTGGAGAGGCAACTGCAGGTACGAGGGATGCACGCCTCCGGTGTGGATGACGTGCTGCCCCGAGTTCGCGCCGACGTACTCGCGGATCGCGGGCATGAGCGTGCCGAGCAGGTTCCGCGAGCTGACCACGAACCGCAGCTGTTCGCCCGGGTGGAAGGCGAGGCCGACCGGCAGCAGGTCGATGTCGATCTCGACGATCTCCCCCTCGGACAGCTTCTCGACCCGGTCGAAGGTGTGGGCGGGCACATCGTCGGTCGAGAGGTGCTCGTCGAGGTGCCGGGCGGACACCCGGAGTCGCCCGTCGGATCCCTTGTAGCGGAGGATCGTCGCGCCGTGGTCGGTGAGGTCGTGCGCCATCGCCGACGCGTTGGGCACGGTGAACGCCTGGAGCGGCGTACCCCAGCGGTCGAGTTTCTGCACCAGCACGAAGAGGTCGAGGTCGTCGGAGCCGCGTACCTCGACGAACAGGTGCGCCTTCGGATAGCCGACGAGCACCGTCTCCTCGTCGAACCGGGTGAGGAACGACACCGCGTTCGGGTTGGACTCGACGGCGTAGGAGGCCTCGGCCGCGCTGCTGGGAATCGTCGTCGACAACGATCGGCCGCGGCCGTCGAGGTAGTACTTCGTCGAGACGGCATCGGCCGGCGGGAACGAGTCCGCCGGGAGTGCGACCCGGTCGCCGCCCTCGAGGTCGAGCACCGAATAGCGGACCCGGGGCGTCTGCTCCCACCCGTTGTCGTCGCCTTTGAGGAAGCGGTCGAAGAAGCCGCGGAGGTCGTCGACGTTCTGCTCGTCGTAGTAGTCCGGCCACTCCTGGGAATTGTGGATCCGCAACCACTTCTGCTCCGACGCGATCCGGCGCCAGGCGCGGAAGGTACCGGCCGTGTGAAGGGTGTTGGAGTAGCTGGCCACGACGTAGGCCGGCACGGTGATCTTCTCGAACTCGGGGATCTTGTCCTCCCAGAGGTCGGTCATGAGGGGATACGCCGCGACCTCGGAGAGGATGTCCTCCTTCTGGTTTGTGCCGAAGAAGCTGCCGTCCTGTAGCTGCTGAGCGAACCCGGTGTCGGGCATCCCGCCACGCATGACGAGGTCGCGGTAGACGTCGCTGACGCCCTCCCACGGGTTGATCGCCACGAGGTGCGGCGGTTGTTCCGCCGCCGTGAACCATTGCGACACGGCGAGATAGGAGGTACCGCTCATCCCCACCTTGCCGTCGCACCAGGGCTGCTCGGCGAGCCATTCGATCACGTCGTAGCAGTCGCGGCCCTCCTGGCGATCCCAGAGCACGCTGTCGCCCTCCGAGTCCACGACGCCGCGGACGTCGACGTTCGCGATCGCGTACCCGTGGGCGCACCAGTACGCGGGATCCGGGGCCTCGAATTTCTCCAGTCCCGAGACGACGCCGTTGTCGAGCCCGACCAAGCCGAAGACGCCCATCACGCTGACGGACGTGCCCTGGCCCTTCCCGTACGGGCTCCAGGCGACGATCACGGGGAAGGGGCCGTCGCCGACGGGGCGGAAGACGTCGAGGTGCAGGGTCACGCCGTCGCGCAGGCGGACGGCGGTGTCCTTCTCGAAGACGATGGCGATCGGCAGGGGTTTGAAGGGCGGCGCGACCTGGAAGCCGGCCTCGAGGGTGCGGGTGCCCGGTTCGAACGGGGTCAGGAGGCCCGTCCGGGGAGCGGGCAGCGGGGTGGAGGGGACGTAGATCCTCTTCGTGTCGGTCATGACGATCTCCTTGCTCTGGTGAGCCCGCCATCGGACTCTCGTGCTGTGGCGAGCGTACGTCTCCGACGGAAAAAACTCAACAGCCGTTGAGGTCGCATTAGCGGACATCTAAAGTGGGGGCATGACGGCGAAAACTGCTCCGGTCACCAGCCCGCGGGTCGGGCGGCGACGCGGGCCGACGAGCACCCGCGACGGTGTCCTCGCCGCTGCCCGCGCTCGCTTCGCCAGCGACGGCTTCGCCGCCACGACCATTCGTCGCGTCGCGACGGACGCCGGGGTCGACCCCTCCCAGGTCATGCAGTTCTTCGGGTCGAAGGACGACCTCTTCGCTGCGGTCATGGCGATTCCGGCCACGGCCCTGGCGCGCTTCGACACGGCCTTCGAAGGCCCGAGCGAGCACCTCGGAGAACGGGTCGTCCGCGCCTACCTCGAGGCGTGGGACGCCGAAGCCAGCGAGTCCGAGCCGCTCATGGCCATGCTCAGAGGTGCCGTCGTGAACGAGGCGGCTGCGGCTGCGCTCCGCGAGTTCATCCAGTCGCGGCTGTCACACGGCATGGCCGGTCGCAGCGGCGACGCCCTCCTCCGGGCCGGGCTCGCGGCGTCCATGCTGATCGGGATCATCGTGAGCCGTCGCATCGTCGGCGTCCCCGCTCTGGTCGCGGCCGACACGGATCGGCTCGTGGCAGCGGTGGGGCCGGCGCTGCAGGTTCTGCTGGTCGCGCCGACCGGCTGGCGCCGTTCCGCGTAGACACACCTCGGCGGCACGAACATGCTTCCTAGGCCCTTGGGTTCGAGCCGCTGAGGTGTGTTTCGGCTCGGCGGGTTCAGCGAATGCCCGTGTACCGCCCGCGCAACGCCACGAAGGTCACGACGATCGCCAGCCCCACGGCCAGGATCACGATGCCGAACAGCTGATGCTCGAGCCGGGCCACGAAGCCGCCGTAGCCGAAGAGCCCCATTCCGATCACGAAGACCACCCACAGCCACGCCGGTGTCTTTCCCGGTGGCCTCGACTCCTCTGTCATGGCGCGAGCCTACGTCCGCCGTGGCGTTTCCGTTCAGCCGAGGGCGGCAGCGGCCTTCCGCAGCAGTCCGTCATCGTGCAGGATCCGGTGGCCGTCACCGAGGACTCGCGCGGTGCCTTCGTCGAGCGGTACGTCCGCCCACGTCGAGGGTGCGAATCCGAGTTCGACGATCAGCCCGGACCGGAGACGGAATCGTCGCTCGTGCACTGGGCCCCACCGCCCGCTGCGCACGAGATGAGCGGCGGGATGCAGACTCGCGAACCATGCCGAGTCGGCGATCTCGTCGGGTGCGTCGCTCAGAACGAGTACGTCGATATCGCTGGACATGCGCTCCTGCCCACGCGCGTACGAGCCGACGATCGCCGCGGCCCGGATCTCGCTCGTGCGCCGTGCCCACCGCTCGATCTCCTCGGTGACGCGGGCCGCCTGCCTGCGTCGCGCGGCGAATCGTGCACTCATGTCCTCCATGGTGCGCCGCTCACGTCACCGACCGCCCGAGGACTGTTTACTGAGACGGCAGTGCCCGCCCTCCCCGGCGGTGCCCGTCCTCTCGCCCGGCAGCAAGTCCCCTTCACGAAAGGCCCCCGATGCGCCAGCTCTACCCGCCGCTCGAACCGAACCGCCACGGGCTCCTCGACGTCGGTGACGGGCAGCAGGTCTACTGGGAGGAGTGCGGCTCCCCCACCGGCAAACCGGTCGTGTTCCTGCATGGCGGCCCCGGGGCGGGATGCTCCCCCGCGCACCGTCGCCTCTTCGACCCCGCCCGCTACCGCATCCTCCTGTTCGACCAGCGCAACTGCGGACGCAGCCTGCCCCACGCCGGCGACCCCGCGACCGACCTGTCCGCGAACACGACGTGGACTCTCGTCGACGACATGGAGCGACTCCGCGAGCACCTCGGCATCGACACCTGGCAGGTGTTCGGCGGATCCTGGGGGTCCGCCCTGGCCCTCGCCTATGCCGAGACGCACCCGCAGCGTGTCAGCGAGCTCGTCGTCCGCGGCATCTTCACGCTGCGGCCGAGCGAGATCGACTGGTTCTACGAGGGCGGGGCAGCGAACATCCTGCCCGACCTGTGGGAGAAGTACGTCGAGCCGGTGCCGCCCGAGGCGAGAGAGCGGGGGATGCTCGTGCCCGCCTTCGCGCGCCTCCTCGCCGACCCCGATCCCGCCGTTCACGGCCCGGCCGCGGTGGCCTGGGCGAGCTGGGAGGCCGCCTCGATCACGCTGCTCCCTCGCCCGGACCTCGTCGCCGCCCACGCCGATCCCACCTACGCGTTGGCCTTCGCTCGGATCGAGAACCACTATTTCATGCACGACGGCTGGCTGGAACCGGACCAGCTGATCCGCGACGCAGGGCGCTTGGCCGCGATCCCCACCGTGATCGTGCAAGGCCGGTACGACCTGTGCACGCCCGCCGTGACCGCGTGGGATCTGCACCGAGCCCTGCCGTCCGCGGAGTTCCGCATGATCGACGACGCGGGGCACGCTTTCGACGAGCCGGGCATCCTCGACGCGCTGATCGAGGCCACCGATCGGTTCGCGGGCGACCCGTCCGGCGACTCGTCCGGCGCCCCCGCCGTCGGGGATGCGGTCGGGGGTGCCGTCGGGGGTGCTGTCGGCGCTGCCGGCTAGCTCTCGGGGTCGAACATGAACTCGCGCAGCTCCTGCGAGCAGCGGCACGAGACGGCGATCCTCCGCGCCCAGTCCTCGGCCGTCGCGCGATTCGGCAGCT
The DNA here is from genome assembly GCF_039544345.1 of Frondihabitans cladoniiphilus. Classification (NCBI taxonomy): domain Bacteria; kingdom Bacillati; phylum Actinomycetota; class Actinomycetes; order Micrococcales; family Microbacteriaceae; genus Frondihabitans; species Frondihabitans cladoniiphilus. Next base: position 899,352 of record NZ_BAABLM010000001.1, on the reverse strand, counting down.
CGAGGACCGTGAACCCGCCGCGGAACTCCGACCCCGGATAGGTGCCCGGCGACACTGCGCCGTCGGCCGCCACCACGACGGGTTCGACGGCTTCGTCGATGCCGCCGCCGAACACGTACACACCTGCAGCCTTGGCCTCGGCGATCACCGCGTGCGAGTCGGCGGCGACCTGCGGCAACTCCTCAGGGGTCACGACCATGGCTTCGCTCGGAAAGGAGATCAGGTACTTCGTCATGGGCCCATGGTGCGCGGGATGCACGGCCTCGGCAACTGCGAACACCGCGGTCGGCTGCATCCCCCGTTCTCGCCCTCGTTTGCGCGACCCGACGCGCTTCGGCCACGGAGCCATGTCCGCGGCACCGGCACCACGGCCGATCCGCGTCGCCTCACCCGCCGGCCCCGCCGATCGCGCCAGCCCCGCCGATCCGCCGTCCGCGGGGGCGACTTCTCTCCCGGGCCGTTGTCGCTCGGCGTGAATTCACCGAAAACGACAACGGCTCCCGGTTGCGGTGATTGTCCTGTGTGGTGAATTCACCGCAGAGGACAACGGCTCCCCGGCTGCGGCCATTGTCCGGCGTCGTGAATTCACCGACAACGACAACGGCTCGCGAACCGAACGACTCCTCCCGGGAGTCGTGCCGAAGGCTGCCGGGCTCGGATGACTACGGTCAGCTCGACGGCCCCGATCTGCGAGTGATCACGTCCGACCGCTTCGGGAATGGCGGAAAGGCCTGAACGATCGCCGTGCTTTCCGGTGACCTCACCCGGTCACGGGCAGCCGGCACGACGGTGACGGTCGGGCCGCCACAGGGCAGCACCTACGCTCGAAGGATGATGCTTCGCAGTCGCGAGTCGGAGGATTTCGTCGAGGTCACTCCGCTGGGTTACGAGAGCGCCACGGGGCCGACCGATCCGGATACCGACGAGTGGCTCGTGATTCGAATCCGGGCTCGCCAGGGCGCCGCTTCGTGGGAGGTCACTTTCAGTTGCCTTCTCGCGGGTGAGGCTCAGATGCTGGCGCACTGGCTCCGGGGAGGAGCCACCCGGATTCCCGACGGGCCGCGTCCCCAGTGGGGTTCGGACCCGGAGCCGCAACTCACGTTTTCCGAACCCCATCTGGGTTTCGCGCTGGCGACAGGGACGACCACGGCCCTTCTTCTTCGCGTGTTCCTCGCCTACGAGGCGGACCAGCCGGCCACCGACACGGAACCCGATTGGTGGGACAGCGACACACGGATCGACCTGCCCTTCGAGCCGGTCGACCTCGTGGCCGCTGCTGCGGCGTTTTTGCACGAGCTCAGGCCTTTTCCGAGGCGGTGAACTCAGGGGCGTACCGCGACCCAGAACACACGGCCCGAGGTGTGGTCGACGGAAGACGCGCCCGCCCCGAGCCCCGCGATCGCCGCATCCAACCCTGCGAGGTCGTCGGCCCCGAGCTCGTCCCCGAGCAGCTCGCGGTTGCGCTGCAACTGGAGCTCGAGGAACCGGGCCCCGGCAGCCGTCCGCGACGACACCGCCACCGTCGCCTCGTGTCGGGAGACGTCGCTGAAGCCGGCGGCCACGAGAGCCTCCGTCCACTCTGCGGTCACGGGATATCCTCGGGTCGCGAGTGCCGAGACGACCCGTCCGCCAAGATCGGAGCTCCCCGTTCCGAGATCGGCCGGCGAATACGTGGTCGCCCCACTGAACTCGGTCGCGACGACGACTCCCCCAGGGCGCAGCACGTCGAACACCTGCCGCAGAACGCGTGACGGGTCGCTCGTGTGATGAAGCGACAGCGCCGCCCAGGCCATGTCGACTTCGTGCGGCACGGCGGCCGGCCAATCGGTGTCGAGGTCGACGAGGTGCGTCTCGATTCGTTCCGACAACCCCGAGAGAGCGGCGGATGCACGGATCCGCTCGATCATCCCGGCCGAGGCGTCGAGAGCGTGAACGCGTGCTCCACTGAAACGAGCGGCCAGCGCGAGAGTGCCCGTGCCGGTCCCCGCTCCGAGGTCGACCACTTCTCGAGGTGCATGCCCCAGCGCGGCCGCCGCGGCATCGAGGGCTGCTGCCAGAACGGGCGCGGCGTGCTGCGCGTCGAGGTCGAGGAGCTCGGCGAGGTCGGTGTCGTTCTCCGGAGCCGGACCGTGCCCGGGGCGATCGCCGTGGCCGGGGCGCTCGTGGTGATGGCCGTGGGCGGCGGGCTGGGCGGGGTGAGCTGGCGTGGTCGGTGTCATGTCGACAACGGTAGGCAACGATTGCATCCCCCGCCATTGTGCCAACCATGGCAGGCGCATCCGATGACATCGTGGTGCGCGAGGGTCGCTTGCGGGCTCTTCCCAGAGCTGAGGGGCACCACTACTGTCGTGCCATGGCCGACACGAGCACTATCGAACGTTCGATCGTCATCGAGGCGCCCGCCGCCGAGATCATCCCATTCCTCGCCGACCTGCGTCGCTGGGTCGACTGGTCGCCGTGGGAGGGTCAGGATTCGAGCATGAAGCGGACCTACGGCGGTGTCCAAGGCGAAGTCGGCTCCAGCTACGCCTGGAGCGGCAACCGCAAGGCCGGGGCTGGAACGATGGCCGTCACGCGCATCGCTCCGACCGAGATCGACGTCGACCTGACCTTCACCGCGCCGTTCAAATCGTCGAGCAAGGTCGAATTCCGCCTCTCCGCGGAAGACGATTCGACACGGCTGGTCTGGACCATGACGAGCCCACAGAACCTGATGGCCAAGGTGATGCGCGTGTTCGTCAACATGGACAAGATGATCGGCGGCGACTTCGACAAGGGGCTCGCGAAGCTGAAGGGTGCTGTCGAGGCGCGCTGACGCGGTCGGTGGTTCGTTACCCGCAGCGCTACTCCCTACGCCGGGTCGAGCAGGGTCACGCGGGTGCTGGTTGAGTTTCGGAGGTTGTGGGCACGACGCGCGATTTCACGGAAGACGCGCGATTCACTCAGCGCGTTATCCGTGAAATCGCGCGTCTTCCCGTGCCGCGACCGAGGCCGGCCGCTCAGCTGCCAGCAGGACGCGAGGCGCGAGCGAACGCCAGGCTCTCGTGAACGAATCCGAGAACGATGTCGAGCTCGGCGTCGTCTCGCGGGCCGTAGATCAAGAACTCCGTGCCAAAGTCCTCGTATTGGTGCGGCTCGGCCCAGCCGAGCTCGGTGAGTTCCCGGCCCCGCTCCGGTGGGATGCACAGATGCAGGCTCGTGTCGTGCACGCCGTGAAGATGCACCGGCTCGAGGCGCTGGCCCGGCGCGAGCGACGTCTCGGGGGCGAGCTCCTCGGGCAGGTCGTCGAGAAACGCCGCTCGCGAGGAGCCGGGCGACACCTGGCTGTGCCCCTCGCGTGTCGCCGGGATCTCGAAGACCGCTGCGACGAGCCGGCCCCACATTTCCGGGGACGACATCTGGGTCAGTTGCGTCTGCGGGCCGTCCGTCGACACCTCCGGCCGCGAACCGGGCCTCGTCTGCGTTGTCACCCGTCGAGCGTATCGGCGAGTCGGCGGTGTTCGGGCGGGGCCGCGGCAGCGACGCACTTCTCGAGGAGGGCGACGGCGGAGCGTGCATCCCCCGCTGTGAAGGTGATCTGGTCGCCGGCGCGGGACGCGACAGCGCGAAGCAGCAGGTCGGAGAACTCAGGCCACCGGTTCGCGGCGAAGGTCGCTGCCGCGCTCTTGGAGACGATCTCCCCCGTCGTGATGGTGACGAGCAGCCGAGGCGGACCGAGAGCGAGCCAGACGACGGACGATGCCGCGACCGGTACGTCGTCCTGCCGGGCTTTGAGCTGCTCGCGGGCCGACGAGCCGAGAGGGGCCCAGTAGTCGAGGAGGTTCTGCCGAGAGAAACCCTGCGACCCTTCCACAGAACCGCGCCATCGACGGCGGGATGCGCTCCACGCGTGTATGCCCGTGTCCGTCACTTCGGTCTCGACTCCGGTCTCCATCTCCCGCCAGGTGATCCACGTAAGTTGTGAGCCCGGCAGGTCGGGCGTCAGCTTTCCTTCGACGACCTGGATCGCTGCGCCGAGGTCGTCCGGGGGGCCGGCGAGCTGCTCCTCGGTGAGGTAGATGCCGTCGATCGGTCCGTCGGGGATCGTCTCGGCATGAAGGATGCGGAGTGTGTCGAGTTCGGTTTCGGTCAAGGGGCGGTCGACGACGAAGACGACGTCGATGTCGCTCGTTCCCGGCCACCAGTCCCCCGCAATGGCGGACCCCGTGACGAGGAGACGGGTCAGAGCGTCGGGTGCGATCCGCCGATGGTCGCGCGCGAAGGAGTCCAGTCGTCGGGCGACCGGTTCGGGGAGGCCTGGTGCGTTCATGGTTCCAGCATGTCGCTCGGGCCGGGAGGTCGTCGTCGTGCCACGCGCGAGGACTTCTCGACTGGTCTCCTTAGCTCGCACGGGACACGATTTGGCGCGAGTTTCGTCCCTTCTACCGATTCGCGTGCTGCGGAACCCTCCTAGCTTGAGAACGTGAGGCATTGGAAGGCACTCGTCATCGGTCTCGTCAGCGCGGCCGTCGTCGTCGGCGGCGCTGTGGCAGGGCTCGAAGAGATCGGCGCCTTCGACGCGCAGACTGCCGTGACGTTCGTGAACGATTCGGCGCATACCGTCGGGCTCGTCTGTGTGAGCAACAATATCGACGCTCTGGCGCCGGGCGGACGTGCGACGCTCCCCTTTGCTGCCGGCAAGGAGGAGACGTGCCAGGTCGCGGATCCGGATCCTGCGTCCGATTCCGACTTCGGCTGCCTGATCGTGCATCCGAAGTCGAGTGACGCACGTCTCACGATCCGAGTGTCTTCGCTGCGCACGGCGGACGAGATGCCGTTCTGCCCGGCTTGAGGAGCGAGCAGAGGCGACCTCGCCGTTCACTGGTCGGGTGACGGTCTCGAGCTACCGCTGCAGTTGACCACCGCGCGCAAGCTGCCACTAGCGCCAGGATCGGAGACTCTGCTTTTCGGAGTGGGTTCAGGCAGCGCCCGCGGGGCATTGCAGATGCCCGAGTTCAAGGCTGAGAACTTGGTTGCAGTAGTCGCCCCTCTGCGTTCATCGTCACCGTGCGGGGTTAACGTGCATCCCCCTGCCTACGGCTGTCCGAGCTCGGGACGCTCGGCGCCGATATGCGATCGCCTTCCCTCTCTGAACGCCGGTTTCGCCGTGTCAAGTGCAGAACGGTCAGGGTTCCTTCGAGAACGCTAGCCGAGCTGCGCGATGGGGGTCCGGGTTTCGCTCCTATCCGATGGAGGTCTCGAGGATCATCGGATCATGGCGATTCCGGAGGAGAGTGATGGCATGGAACACGATTTGATGGTGTCGAGTTCGCGGGCGCGAAGCTCGGCCACCTTCCCTATTGCGACACCTCGCGAGTCACTGCCCGCATTGATCTCCGAGGTGGTCCGCACATCGAGGCGCTTCAAGCTCAAGGCCGCGACCGCCGCCGCGGCCACTCTTACCGTGGGGTTCAACTGGCGAGTGTGGGCTGGCGTAATCGAGCTCAGCTTCACACCCGGACAAGGGAGTTGGACCCAGGTTGAGGCGAGTTGGAGACCGACCGTCGCTACGACTGTTCTCGACTACGGCCAGGGCGCCAGAGATCTTCGCCGGCTCTATAAGGAACTCCTGGCCGCAAGCGAACGGTAGGGGTCGGTTGTGGCGGCTCGACCGACTCAAGATCGTTGTGTTCGATTGTCCAAATATTTGCCCGTGCCCACATGACCACAAGTTAGACGCACGCCGCGCCACCGACGTTTCCTCGGGGCGTCGCTCGGCGCGCACGAAGAGCGTTCCCCTCCGCGCACGATGACGGTCCGCCTTGCGCGGGGTGGACTTGAGCCGCCCATGTCAATGGGTGGACCTGAGCTATACCCTTCAGAGCTGCTTTTTCTCGCGGCAGGTTGCAACCGAGGATGAATCGAGCCCCGGGTCTCAGATAGGCGTAGCGCCCGGGCTTTGATCACTGGCAACGAAGTGGGCACCCATGCCTTCGGCTGCCGCGTGGAGTTCCTGGTAGAACTGCACCCACTGGCCGAGCGTCTGTCCCGCCGTCCTAATCCGGACACAGCGGATCTTTCCGCCGATCGCGACAACCAATGCTTCAGCATCGAGCTCGTTCGTCGTCAGGACGACGTCGTGGACTAGGTCGGCGACGCGGAGCTGGGATCCATCGTTGGCACGGAACCCGGCGCGCCGTAGCGCCGCGGCCACCTTTCCTGTCGGCATCGGCCGCCATTGCCCTGCCAGTGGCGCGGGCATGGCGAGCGTCATCGGCCGAGGCGCTGGTGCGTCTGAGGCCCCGACGACCTCGATGTGCCCCTCGAATGCTTGCTTCCACTCCCGGCCGAACGGGGCCGATTGCAGCAACACGAAGCGGAGCCCGTTGTCACGGGCTGCTTGCCCTACCCATGGCGCTGTCTCGCGCCAGATTTCTAGGTTCCCGGAGTCAAGCTCCATCGTGACGGCCCGGACCCGGCCCGCTCGAGCACCGACGGTCACTGTCCAACTGCGGTATGAGTCGAGGGTAGTGAATCGCGCACCGTCGACGAGGTCGGCCGCGATCAGCGGTCTCCCGGCCCGGCTGAGGTGCCACGATGACAGCGTGCTCACGATGGCCTCGGCCGACATCCGAGGCAGCTCCTCTGGACGTAGAGTCATCGCCGAGCCGTCGATCAAGACAAGCACATCGCCCGGACCTCGCCATGCGTCCCGTTTTTGAAGCGTAGGAAGAAGCAGTCGAAGGTGGTGCATCTCGGGTCGCGATCGAGCCGGCACGATCGGCGGGAAGGAGAGGACATCAGTGTCGTCGGCCAGGAGGATCATCTCCGCCAGCGCATCGTTCCAGAAGCTTCCGCCTTCGTCACCCCGCCGCACACGGACCACGATAGGGAACCCATCGCGGACACGGACTGTCGCCGTTGTGGAGCCGACCCTGGATGTGTAATGCCGAACCCCGTCTTCATCCACCAACCTAGGCTCTTGGGCAACGAGACCGGCGTTGAAGAGCGCAGTAGCCACGCGCTCACGTGGGAGAGGCCGGCCAGTGGCCCATCTGAGACCCAGTTTCGGCCAGCGATCCGCGACGGTGATCGACGTGACATCAGGAAATCGGGTCGACGGGAGGCTCGGCGAAAACGCGAGATCCCGTTCCATCTCAGGGCGGTCGAGCCACAAATCGGTGGGTGTCGTCAGGTCGAAACCGTCGCGGCCCACTTCTTGAAACAGCAGCGCAAGAGCATGCGACCAGCCGCACCCGCGGCCCCGAGAGCTTTCGACCAAGAACCCTCGCAGCCTTCCCTCGTGCCAGCGCGGAGTCACGTAGACGTAACCGAACGCATGCGAAACCCGCACGCCGCTGGCAAGACCGCTTGCGCTTTTGTCCGCCTGCGAGGGAATGTCAAACCCAGCATGCCGGAGCCCCCGAGCGAACGCATCGGCGTCAAGGGGCGTGAGAGTCGCGGGATCGAGAGCATGGGCACCTCGTGCCACCAGAACCTTGGTGTCTTGCGGCCAGTTCCGTACCGGCGGTGCCGGCTCGGGCTCCCGAATGAGAGGGAGCGCAGGCCGCTCCACCATTGGTTTCCGGCCGGGATCCACCAGCGGCGCAAGGACGCTGGGGCCCTCGGGCTGCGTCTCGATCGGTCCCAGGTCAGCGAGCTGATCGCGGAATGCTTCCGACGGTGCCTTTACGGGCCTTCGTGCAGCTGCGCGAGCGGGAAGAAGACGTGGGACAGAATGGAGGAAGAACGGTCCCTTGTGGCTCTCGAACGTGATTGATGGTCTGTGAAGGTTGTGATCGGGGATTCGGCCGTGTTCGTCATCGAAGTCCCAGATGACGTCAGAATCGATCCGCTTGGCGACTTCGAAGAAGTAGTGCTCGAGCGTCTCATCGAGATGAATGAGCCTCCGCGCGTCGCGAACGGCGGCTTCGTAGCCGTTCAGATCGAACCCTGGGTCCATAACGTCCGCGTCGATCCAGTCGAAATGCTCGAATCGGCTGAAGCGAACAATGTCGGGGTCCTCTGGAAGGCCGGGCATCCCCGCCGTCACAAAGCCGGCCACCCACTCTTTCAAAACATCCAAACTGCCGATCGATGCATCCATCCGATCGATCGGGCCCCCGGATGCATGGATCCATCGAGCGAGATCCCGGACGGCATAAGGGTGAACCCCACGCACATATGCGCGAATCTCGACCGCCTTTGAATGCGGTTGGAAGCAGTACTCCATGGCCCCCTCCTTTCCGCGAGGCTATAAGCGGGCACCTACTGCCACCAGCCCCCTCTCGGGGCATCGAGACCAACAGCGTTCAAAGCACCGGTCTAGAACGCCGGACGGCTGACCGGGGCGGACGAACGGCGAGGGTTCCTCCGCGAGCCTTTATTGAGCCCTGAACTGGGATGTGCTCGCGTCTTCGTCCGCCCGTATCGTCGGGATATGCGAATCAACCCCAGCTACCTTTGCCGGTCTCTCGTGGTGCTCGCGATCTTGGGGGCCGCTGTCGATGCCGTCTTGTTCGCCGTGGCACTCCTCCACCTCGCCACCGGCCCCTCGAACTTCGGTTATGGGCTGCTGAATGTCGCCGTGCACGGCGCCATCATCGAGACTGTCGTCGTTGCCGTCGCGTGTGTGGCGGCCGCGTTCCTTCGTCAGGGCCCCACGACTGTCCACGGTTTCGTAATTTTGCTTGCTAGTGGCTTTACCGGTGGGATTGCGCTCGGCCTGTTCTGGACAGGTTCCGTGCTCGCGGGTATCGACTCCACCACCCAGCCGGTACAACTGAATTCGATGATCTACGCCATCTGGGGCGTTGGATCGCAACTGTGGCCCATTCCCGTCATCCTGGCGATGACGGCGGGAACCGTCTGGGTTTCGCCCACTCTTCGCGCGGCCTGGTTTCGGCGCACTCCCCACACAACGTTGCAAACAGCCAGTTGAGAAGGCTCGAGCCAGAACGTCCTGGACGAGCTTCACATGGATATGGATTCTCCGGCCGTCCGCGCATGGGCGGCAGCCGCCCCGCCGCCGCTTGAAGTATCGGTCGGCACGAACGACTTAGCGCCGCGACGGCCCCGCACCCTAGCCTCAAGTAGAACGCGGCATGGGTGGTTCATCGCCGCGTCGCCACTCGTCTTGATGATGATCATCACGGGCCTGGCCGCGATAGCCGGTGGTCTCTCCTGGGCTGAGCTGCTGCTTGTCCTAGTCGCAGTCGCGGGGGCCAATCTGCTTACCGCGCGGCGCGACCTCGAAGAACTCGACCGGCGAGGCTTCAGCCACGGTCTCTCACAGCACGCGATCTGGGCCACGCCATTCGTCTATCTCTTCCGTCGCGCCCGGGGAACACGGGATGATTTCTACTCCTACCGGCTCGTGTGGGCCAATGCAGCGTTCACCGTAGGGGCATTCGTCTTCGTCGTAGGATCGATCCTCGCTGCAACATGGGTTACCGGCCTTACGGGGATCTTAGGATCGAACCCGTGGTGACCGAGACGACGCACTGCGGCTCGTGCGGCTTCGGTCGTCGCGTATAGCCACCCCGCCATCTAGCGATCACAGAACACACCCAAAAACCGGCGGGTCTTCCAAGGGTTTGGTCGTCACCCGTTCCGTGAGGGTCACACTCCCGAACGGTGAGCACTGTCTAGTTCGCGCGGGTACGCCAGCCTAGAGGCACGTATTGTCCCGGTATGTCTGACAGGTGGCTTGTCCGTCGCTGCGGACGTAGCCCCCGACAAAGGTGGGCCCCTGTCGTCGTCGCAGCTCTGCTTCTAGTTATTGGCATCGTGGCTGGGACTGGCAACGCCGGTGGGTTGCGTGTAGCCGGCGTCACGGTGGCCGTAACCGCTCTGGTTCTCGGCGTCCTGTACAGGGTGATGGCTATTCGAGATCGACCCCATCCAGATGAGGCCCATCCCGTCGTTGACCGAAACGAACGATAAGGGTTCCGCTTCCGGGGACGACATGGTCAAGGAGTGAATCTGGGCCCAATGAGGGCCATCGATCGGAGTCGTTCCCGGCCATGAAACCTTGCTTGGCACCGAGCTCGCATGATGTTCAGGCCTTGATCGGTCAGGCCACAAAATGCCTCCAGCGCATCGGTATGGAAGTCAAGATTTTGCCAAGCCTTGTGCGCTTCGTCCGCGAAGCAGCCTCACTGCCAGTACGGCCACGAGGGCGAGGAACGCAAGGAAACTGGTCCCGTAGAGAACAGGGGCCCAAACCGTGTGACTCCCACCTCCACCTCCATAGGAATCGGCAATGTCCATTCCAAGAGCGAAGCCGCTACCAAATGTGACTAAAGCACCAAGCGCGACGATGCTGAGAAACAAGACGGCCATGAGAACGGATGACAGGCGACGATTGATAGCGACCGCGGCGACCGTGACCGACAGCGCGACACCGATCGAAGCGCTCACGATGACGCTTACGTTGTCACTCGTGACGTTCATCCCGCTGGCCAGCAGATGAGCATGAATTTGCCGGAGAGATCGACCCGGGACGGCTGCAAGCGGGTCCAGAACGAGTGCTTGAAGGGTCATGAGAGAGGAGTAGGCGGCAACAGTGCCGACACCTGAAATTGTGATCATCGCCCGTTGATTCATCTGGCAAATCTAGGGTCGCGATGCTACTGGCCGCTTCCGTCGGTAGACGGACATCGGCCGGGGGGTGCTACCCCATCGCGCGAACAATTTGCTGAACAGCATCAGTAGGATTCCGACCACAGCCCATGGCAGGGCGCCGACCATCCGGGGGATCATGCAGAAAATCGTGGCCGTCGCGTGCACCGCGCTCCTAGCCGCAATTGGTCTATCCGGCTGCAGCAGCATCTCAATCAGCGACCCGGCACCTGTCAAAATCCCAAGCCTCGCAGCTCACTTTGCAAAATCCCCAGACGACGCCCCAGGCTTCACGGACCTGACGCGAAAACCGTTCATAGCCGAAGGAATCGGCAACACCACCCTTCCTTTGCCTTCAACGCGGACAGACACCAAAAGCCTCGCCGTCTTCGTCTCCTGTGCCTCGGCGTCTAAATTCTCCTTTGAGCTCTACGCTGGCACAGCGAAAATCGGATCCGGTGCCGGCGGTGATTGCAAAGGCGCTAACGATGCCGGGTACGGCATCAACCTCGCATCCAATGGCCTACCCACAGCACTCAAAATCGATGTCGAGAAGGCGACGGCCTTCGAGGTGACCATTTATCTGAGCACCGAAGTCATCCCCTGAACCACCATCAAAACGAACGGTAGGAGCTCCCTAGCGAAGGTCGTTCAGAGAGTCCAAGCTCAACCCCTGCCAGGAAACATCATTTGGAGGGAAATGCCTGCGACAGATACGCGCCCGTCCTCCTCGAATCTCGTTCTGACGCTCTGGCAGCTTGCTTCGTCTCCTAGCGTCGCGCAGCTCGGCGATTGGCCTTGGTCACGCCGGGTTTGACACCGTCTTCGATGTCGGCGATCTTGAGCCACCGTTGCAGGCGAGACTCCGAGATACCGAAGGCTTTCGCGATCCGGCTGATCGGGGCTTCGCCCCGACGAGCGACCGCGACCACGAAGCGACGGAACTGCCAGATCGAGCCCCCAGCGTCAGCGTTGCCGCGAAGCGAGCCTGCCCTGTGGCTGGTTCCTCGGGCGGATGTCGGCCTGGCTGATCCGAGGTCGGCGCGATGCGCCAACTCGACCGCGAGTGGGGTGGCTTGGTCCAGCTAGGAACTGGGCCGCGTCGGGCAGTCGTGGTGCCGACGTCATACCTTTACCTGTCGACTCGGGCAGGGTTTGTCGCAGAACTCTCGAGGAAAAGCCTCGACTCATCGCGCTTTCGCGAAGGCGGGCTCGACGCTCGCCAGAGTGGACACGATCGGACAGGGCGCGAGCGGGTCGAGGCATTGGGCGTCGAGGAGCTCGACCGTCGCAGCTCGGACACGTTGCAGATCGGCGATGCGGGAGTCGATCTGGCTCAGTTTCGCGTGCGCGACGGAGGCGACGTCTCCGGCGGTGAGCTGTCGTGATCGCACGCGATCGGAAAGGTCGCCCAACTCGACGAGTTCAACGAGCGTGAAGCCCAGCTCTTGTCCACGGCGGAGGTAGCGCACGCGAGACAGTGCAGCCTCGTCGTAGTCGCGGTAACCGCCGCTCGTGCGATCGGGCGGCTTGAGCACTCCGCTGCGCTCATAGAAACGCACGGTAGAGGGTGCGACGCCGGCCCGGCGGGCGAATTCTCCAATGAGCACGGCGCAATCCTAGGCAACCGCGACTGAGTGAGCGATCCGCGTGCGGCGCCACGCGGCGACGACCGCGACCGCCTGCACGACCGCCCAGCCGATCTCCAGCGCCATCATCACCACGACGATCGGGGTCGCGCCGCCGATGAGGGCCGCGCCCATGCCGAGTGCGAAGAGACTCCGTCCGCCGCTGTCTGCGACGCCGGCTGCCAGCGACGGACGCACCAGACGGAAGACCGACCACGCTAGGACGAGGCCGCCCATCAGGTTGGCGAACATGACGGTCATGACGTTGTGGGGGTCGGGGACGACGCCGTGGAGTCCGAGTGTCTCGTGGAGGTTGCCGAGGGAGGCGAAGAGCGCGGGTGCTGTAAACGGCAGCGCAAAACCGGCGGTGACGACGAGGTCGTACAGGGCGGAGATGCGGACGATACGGAGGGCGGGGCGAAGATTCATACCCGCAGTGTCGACCTTGCACCACGGTGCAGGGTCAAGTCGAGGTGTCCGGGCCGTGGCCCATAAGAGCCCGTCACCGTTGAAGCAGACCGGGGCGAGAGTCGACGAGCCGCGCGGTGGAGGTTCCCCTCCGAACGCCGCCTGGGGCGCACGGTCGAGGTCCGGCCATACCGGAAGGCGGATTTCTGCAGCCGAGCGGGCTGGACCGGCGAGGCATGACTATGTAGGTCAGCCATGAACTTCGCCTCAGCCTCGGCTAGCGGCTGTCGTCTGTGCGCAGGTAGTCGACGAGTTTGGCTGCTGCCGCCCCCAGTTGTGGTTGGTCCCGCCAGGCGAGAACGAGCCGCGCGCGCATCTTTGGATTGGGCCGATGCTGTCAGGAGTTCCGCGTTCGTGGGCTACGGCTTTAAGACGTCACTGCTGCCAGTTCAGCAAGCCATTCTCGCCCTGACTCTTGAGGAGTAGGCCCCGACCGTTTTGGCGTTCAACTTGCGGTCCTTAATCGCCGCCTTCAGCGGACATCGGGATAAGCCGGCCTGGAAGCCGCTTGACTGTCTTCATGAGGGCACTCGTGTTGGGCGGAACCGGATGGCTCGGACGTTCGATTGTTGAGGATCTCCTCAAGGCAGGCACCGAAGTCACTTGCCTTGCTCGAGGCGAGTCGGGCGAAACTCCGGAAGGGGCGCATCTTGTCCGGGCCGACCGCCTAACGCCTGGCGCGTACGACCATGTGCCCGGCGAATGGGACGAGGTCATTGAACTGTCGTATCAACCGAACCTCGTCGAGCCTGCCCTTGACGCTCTTGCTGAACGCGCACGGCACTGGACGCTCGTATCCACTGTCTCTGTATACGCCGAGAACGATCAACCGGATGCGGACGAATCGGCGTCGCTTGTGCAGCCACGGGACATGGCGGAGTATGCGGACGCCAAGGTGGCGGCCGAAAGAAGCAGCGCCGCGCGGCTTGGATCCCGCCTTCTCATTGCACGTCCAGGGCTCATCGTCGGAGCGGGTGATCCGAGCGACCGCTTCGGGTATTGGCCGGCCCGATTCAGTCGAAGCGGCCCGGCACTGGTCCCTACGACGGGACAACGCTTCGTTCAGGCCATCGACGTCTCGGACCTCGCCGCCTGGATCGGCCAGGCGGGCCGAGCCGAGTACACCGGCACCGTCAACGCGGTCGGCGAGACGATCTCCCTGGCTGACTTCTTCCGACGAGCCGCGTCGGTCGCTGGCTACAGCGGCGAGCTGGTTGCACTCGACGACGACGTGCTGCTCTCCCACGATGTTCGCTACTGGGCAGGACCTCGCTCGCTTCCGCTGTGGCTCCCCGTTCGCGATGCGGCCTTTGCGCAGCGATCCGCCCGGGCTTTTCACGAATCAGGCGGCACGACGCGACCCCTCGAACAGACACTTGAGAGTGTTCTGAGGGACGAGCGCTCTCGCGGCATCGCTCGGCAACGCCGTTCCGGTCTTTCTGCATCCGAGGAGGAGGCAGTCCTCCTGAGCGTGCGTTAGGGGTCCCCGTGCGGTCGTCGATACCGGCGACCGATGAAGCTTCCCCGGCATGCCGATCGGCACCTTCGCTCCTCGACTGCGCCGGACCTACGCATCCAAGAGCCTGGCGAGGTGTTCCAGGCGCTTGCCCGTCACTCCGTCAGCCATGGCGAATCCCTGGACCATTCCGGGGTCGAAGTCGTTTCGCTCCCTGAGTCTTCGCAACGACTCTTCGACCGCGTCGCGGCCCATCCCCGCAGATTGGCTCCCGAGACCCCTGACGAGATCTTGCAACAACTCGATCTGGGAGGCCGGGAACGAGTTCATGGAGTCCCTCCCGGTGGACAGGTCAAGCGCCTCCATCGCGTGGCCCCACCCTTCGAGGCCACGAAGATCGTCGGCCGCGAGTGCCAGAGCCCCGGGCTTGTTGGACAGGTACGAGGACCGCGCTGCGTTCTGTGCAATCGAGAAGTCGGTGTAGTTGTCAACTATGGCAAGGACTGCCCGCCCCTCGTCGTGGCCCTGGTAGCGGTCGAATGACTCCATTCGGTGGGATGCGTCACCGGCCAGAGAGGCGACGGCCCTGGTCGGCGGTTTCCAGTCGTCGCGGGAGGGATGAAAGAACATGAGCTCGAGGCCGCTGCCAGCGGCAGCGCGAACCCAACTCGCGGCGTCATCGACTAAGCGCAGACGAGTTTTTGCCGACACAGTCGGAGGAACCCAAGCCGCCCGAAGGCCTCGAAGAGACATGAACCGCAAGGTATCAGTCGACCTCCGTGCACTGAGTGCCCGGCTCAGGAGGTTATGCCGGACGCTGTGACGAAAAAGGAATGCGCACGAAGGCCGTTCCCCCGTGACCGGTCGGATGAAAACGTTCGATGAGCGCGACGTCCCGTGTCAAATTCCGGTTGGTGCTCCGCCCGGTGGAGTTTCGGCGTGACGCCCTAGTGGCCATCAAGAGCGTGGCAGCCTCCGTCGAGAACGAATCCGGCCGTGTCGACAACCACCGTGCCTGCTGAATCGACCGATCCCACGAGGCAGCCGGTTTGGTCGACCTCTGCCTCGAATTTCACGAGGCCATCACCGGGATAGACAGCGATCCACGGATCAGGGGCACCAACCGACGCGAGCACGGTTCGGACGTCTTCCTCGGCGGCCGGATGTGTGAGTTTCGTCAGAGCGTCGTGAGCTGAGTCGCGGGCTTTGTTCGTGCTGGCCTCGGCGACGGCCGGGAGTGTGGTGCGGTTGTGGTGGCGTTTGTTGTCCGAGTAGGCCGGCGGCCCATCAGCCGGCCCAGCCGTAGCGGTGACGTTACCGCCCCGTATCTGGCTGGAAGTCGTGGTCGTCGCAGGTGAGTTGGCTCCGGCTGAAGGTGACGCGCATCCAGCCACAGCCAGCATGCCCAGCGCGATCAGGAGCAAACCGCAGGAGGAGGAGGAGGATCGCACCTCAACCGCCGGTGTTGACGTGGATGGACATGGGCGCTCCGGCGGCGTTACAGGCCTCGTTGAGGTGATACTGAGCCGAACGATATGCCTTGGCGTCCGGGTCGTAGGGAAGGCCTGGTGCGGTCGTGTTCGGTAAGTCGAGGGCGTCGGCAATCTCAGTCTGGGCTGCTTGAACGCCGGAGTTCGAGGAGCTGGCTCCCTTCATGCCCGAGTCAACGGACGCAAGCAGAGCTGCCTCGACGGTTTGGCTTACGGCGCCATTTTTTTCGTCCAGGACGGCGTTCGTCTCGACCGTGAGGTAGGCGCTGAATTGACCACAGACAGCAGCAGCGCTCATGTCTGAATCACCGGGAAGGATCGTTGTCGTGGGCGCGGGGGTCTGTACCGTCACGGTTTTTGTCACGGTTGGTGCGGCCGACGGCGTGGCTGAAGTGCACGCCGTTACGCCGACCGCGACCATCCCAGCAATCGAGAGCCCCGCCAGAAAATGAATACGCACGCTTCCCCCAAATTCGCGAATTGGGGTGAGTTTGCCAGATGCGAAACGCGATCGCTACCTACCGCGGGATGACAGGAGTCGGGCCTGCCCAACAACCGAGCCAGTCGTGCGGTAAAGGTTCTGCTTGAGGTCACTCGGACGGTGTCAGCCTTAGTGGCTCTCATCGATCTCGTCGAAATGCGGCTCCTCGGCCGACAGCCGTGACGACCAGGGCGAGCGCTGCAAGAGCGAACATGACAACCGGGAGGAGTGTCGTGTTTCTGCCGATCACGAGGGCGCCTCCGATTCCTGCGACGAGGATCGCCAGGTTGAACACCACAGTCAAGAGTGCGTTGGCGACGTCGGCGCTCTCGCCGCTTGCTCGTCCCATGGCCGTCTGCAGTTGAGTGGCGGCACCTCCGAAGGCGAGGCCCCAGATTGCCAAGGCAGCGACCACCATGACGGTGTGATGCTGGCCGAGGAAAAGGATCACGGCGGCGAGCATGAACGCGAGGATGCTGACCAGGGTCATCTGTCGGAGGTGCCGGTCGACGACGACTCCGGTGAGCCAGATCCCCACCAGGGCGGCGACGCCGAAGACGACCAGGGCGAGGTCGACGGGGAGCCCGAGCAGGGCACTGGCCAGGTAGGAAGAGATGTAGGTGTACATGATGTTGTGCGCGAGCATCCAGGTGAAGACGACGAGCAGGATCGCTGCCACACCGGGAATCGCTACGACGCGGCGAAGGGGAAGTCGGAGGGCTGCAGGCTCCCCCGTGACGTTCGGGGCGACGACTCCGGCGAGGACGAGAGCGACGACGGCGAGGATGGACATAGCGCCGAAAGACCACCGCCAGCTCACCGTCGTGCCGATCCAGGAACCCAGGGGCGTCCCGATGGCGAGGGCGACGGGCGTGCCCGCCATCGCGATCGCGAGGGCCCGCCCTTTCAGCTCTTCCGGAACGATGCGGCGGGCGTAGCCGGCGAGCATTCCCCAAAGCAGCCCGGAGAACGCGCCGGCCACGAGGCGGGCGATGAGGATCACCGCGAGGTCGGGAGCGAGAGCCGTTACCGTGTTCGTCACCAGAAAGCCGAGGATGCCGATCAGAAGAAGAGGTTTACGGCGCGCTCCCTGGGTGAGGAGGATCGCCGGAACGGCTGCGATGACGGTGCCCAGCGCGTAGGCGCTGACGAGCTGCCCTGCGGCTCCTTCGCTGGTGTGCAGCCCGGCCGAGATCGGATGGAGAAGTCCCGCGGGCATCGTCTCGGTGGCGATGACGATGAAACCGGTGAGCGCCATCGCCAGAAGAGCTGGCCAGGGCATTCGGGTCGTCGGGGGCCGATGTTGCCTCGGGTGTTCGTTGGTGGTCGTCATGAGCCACTCCATTCAAGATCAATTGATCCAGTATTGACAGACGGCGACGACTGTTGTCAAATTGTTTTGGATCGAATGGTCCACGAAAGGATGCTGATGGCGGGCAGGCCACGCGGCTTCGACCTCGACGACGCGATCGATCGGGCACTGACGTTGTTCTGGGAACAGGGCTATGCAGGAACCTCCCTGGCGCAGCTGCGCTCGACCCTCGGAATATCGTCCGCCAGCTTCTATGCGGCGTTCGGCTCGAAGGAGTCGCTCTTCGAAATGGTGCTCGCGCGCTACATCCGGGGGCCCGGAAGCGTGACCGACGTCGTCGGCGACCCCGATCTCACGGGCCGCGAGGCCGTGTCTCGACTGCTGCACGGCTCGATCGCGATGCAGACCGACCCCGCGCATCCTCGGGGCTGTCTCGTTGCTCTTTCAGCCACGGTCGGCGGTGACGACGTGCCCGCGGCGGTTCGCGGTCTCGTCGCCGATCGCCGCGCCGCCGACCGGAAGCGGATCCGCGACTGCGTCGAGAGATCCGTCGCGCGCGGCGAACTCGACCCCACGACCGATGCGTCCGCATTGGCGGCCACCCTTCATGGCTTCCTTCTGGGGATCTCCACGCAGGCCCGCGACGGAGTCCCGGCATCCGACTTGAACCGCGCGGCCGACAGCCTCCTGACGACGTGGGACGCCGCAGCCGTCTAACCGGACGGTAACTACGGGTGCCCGCGGGTCACCGTTGGCCTTCGTGCCGCACGGTAGAGGTTCCTCCATTGGACCCCGGCTTGTGGCCGATTTGCTCACGCTAACGGCCCGTTGTCGTCCGCCTGCATTCGGATTTCAGCGGTAGCGATCGGGCTCGTCGAGCCAGTGCTGCAGAAGTGAGCAGAGGGGCCTCAGCGCGGAGTCAATGGCCGGCATGAGAGAACCACTTGCCGGATCCCGCACCTCGAGCCACTGCCGAAGCACGGTGAGGAACGCCGCCTGGACTGCGCCGCCGATGCTCTGCGGTACGACCGCCGACTCCGCGAATCCGTGCCGCGCTGCGACGAACGCCGCGACTGCTCCGGCCCAGCTAATCCAGTGCGCCGATTCCTCCGACCGCAGTTCCGGGGTCGAATCGAGGACGGCGAACCGCTCCATGTAAAGACTGCTGTCCACGGTCGACATCCGCATGTTCTCGACGACCCAGTGCCGCACGATCGTCATGGTCTCGTCGCCCGAGTCGTCGGCGGCGAGCAGGGTGCCGAGTCGCTTGGTGTGGACGTCGAACACTGCCCAGACGATCTCGGCCTTCGACCCCCAGTAGCGGAAGACGCTCGACCGGCTCACCCCGCATGCCTCGGCGATGTCCTGAATGGTCGTCGCCTCGTAGCCGTCGGCCAGGAACAGCCCCATGGCGACACCCTCGATCTCCTCTCGCGTGGAGACCGTTGGTCGACCGCGAGGGCGCCGCTGAGTGTTCTCGGGAGCTGCCATTCACCGATTCTACCGAAGTTGCGCTTTTTGTGAGCCTCGGTGTCATAATTACGGACGGGGCGCCTGCAAGAGCCCTGACCACGCCCCACGACGTGGCCTCCCGATTCACATCAACGGAGAAGAATCATGGATTTGACAGGCAAGAAGATCATCGTCACTGGCGGTGCGCAGGGCATCGGAGCAGCCACTGTCCGCGGCTACGCCGAAGCAGGCGCTACCGTCACCGCGGTCGACCTCAACGAAGAGGGCGGCAACAAGACGGCCGCCGACGCCACGGCGAAGGGGCCGGGCACGGTCACGTTCCGCAAGCTCGACGTCAGCGACCGCAAGGCCGTCGACGACGTGTTCGCCGCCGCAGCCGAAGAGATGGGCGGCCTGGACGTCATGGTGAACGTCGCCGGGATCCAGCGGTTCGCCGAAGCCGACGAGCCCGACATGAGCTTCGTCGAACTCATCTACCGCATCAACGTGTTCGGCACGATGAACACGGACGGCGCCGCCTACAAGATCATGAAGGCCGCCGGCGGCGGAGCCATCATCAACTTCGGTTCCGAGGCCGGTTTCACCGCCGAGCTGCACAACGCGGTCTACGGCTCGACCAAGGGCGCCGTGCACACCTGGACCCGCAGCATCGCCCGCGAGTGGGGACCCGACAACATCCGCGTCAACGCCGTGATGCCCTACATGACTACTCCGATGTACGAGAAGTTCCGCGCCGACATGACCCCGGAAGACCTTGCCGCGCACGACCTACAGACCGCCAAGGACATCCCCCTCGGCGGCAAGTTCGGCGACCCCGACAAAGACATCGCGCCCGTAATGGTGTTCCTCGCCAGCGACGCCTCGCACTTCATCACCGGTCAGCTCATCCCCGTCGACGGCGGTCTCGTCAACGTCCGCTGACGTAATTGTCGGCAGCCACGCCGCCGACCAACGGAACCATCCACAACGCAGAGCGAAAAGAAGAGAAACAGAGCAATGGAACTCGAGAACAAGCGCATCATCGTCACCGGCGCCGCCCAGGGAATCGGCGAGGCCACTCTTCGCGCCTTCGTCCGCGAAGGAGCGAAGGTCGTCGGCTTCGACCTCAACGAAGAAGGCGGCACCCGCGTCGCGAAGGAAGCCAGCGAGTCCGGCCCCGGATCGGCTTCCTTCCGCACGGTGGACGTCTCGGATAAAGCCGTCGTCGACGCCGCGACCGACTCGGCGGTCGAGGAGCTCGGTGGCCTCGACGTTCTGATCAACGTCGCGGGTTTCCAGCGCAGCGCCCCGGCCGCAGACATTACCGATGAGCACTTCGAAGCCATCTTCCATGTCAACGTGCTCGGCACCGTTCACACCAACCAGGCCGCCTACCGTCACATGAAGCCCAACCACGCGGGTGCGATCGTCAACTTCGGGTCGATGTCGGGCCTCACCGCGGAGCTCACGAATGCGACCTACGGCATGTCCAAGGCCGCCGTCCACACCTGGACCCGCAGTGTCGCCCGTGAGTGGGGACCCGATGGCATCCGCATGAACGCCGTCCTGCCCTACATGAACACGCCGATGTTCGACAAGTTCCGCGGTTCGCTCACGCCCGACGAGCTCGCCGCCTACGACGCGGAGATCGCCAAGAGCATCCCCCTGGGCGGCAAATTCGGAAACGCCGACCTCGATCTCGCCCCCGTCCTGGTCTTCCTCGCCAGCGACGCCTCGCACTTCATCACCGGCCAGCTGCTGCCCGTCGACGGTGGCCTGACTTCGGTCCGCTGACCCGCCCCACCTCAGCTTCTGGGCCACGAGACGGCTGGAATCGTCACCGCGATCGGGAGCGATGTGACCGAGTTCTCCGTCGGCGACAAGGTCGGAATCCCCGCGACAACTGAGGGACCGGGCGCAGCCGTCGACGGCGGCTTCGCCGACAGGGTCGCCGTCAAGGAACGCCTCGCCGTGCACGTACAAGACGGAGTCGAGTTCGAACAGGCAGCGCCGGCCATGGACGCCGCCCGCACCGCCTACCGGGGCGTCATGACGTTCGGGAAGGTGAAGAAGGGCATGAACGTTGGCATCATCGGCTTCGGTGGTCTCGGCTCCCTCGGCGCGCAGATCGCCGAAGCGCAGGGCGCCCACGTGTTCGTCGCGGAAGCGAACAAGGCCACGTGGGACCGCGTCACCGCCGGCGGCGCCGGAGGCGTCTCAGCAGACATCCGCGACTTCGCTGACAAGGGCCTCGACGTGATCGTCGACTTCGCCGGCTTCGGCACCACCACCGCGCAGGCCGTCGAAGCCATCAAGCAGGGGGGCACCATCGTGCAGATCGGACTCGCCCGCGAAGAAGCGACCATCTCGACCCAGAAAATCACCATGAAAGAGATCACCCTCGTCGGTGCCTCCAACGGCGAGAAATCCGAAGCGGTGGCCGTGCTCGACCTCATCGCCAACGGCTCGCTTTCCTCGCTGACCGTACCGATCACTTTCGAGCAGATCCCGGAGTACATCGCCAAGCTCGCCAAGGGTGATGTGACCGGACGCGCGGTCGCACTGTACTGAGTCTCACCATTGAACGATTCCGGAGCCTCGTACCCTCGGGCGGGAGGCTCCGGTCGTTCAATCGGACTCGCCGACGGTGGCCTACATAATCCGGCCAAGGATCGAACCGAACACTCAAGGTTCCCGTCCGGACGCCGGCCGAATGCAGCGATGACGTCACGTGCTGTTCGGCGCTTCCTTCCGCCAGTAAGTGGATCGCCACCAGTACAAACGAGCTAGGTCGAAGTCATCAGCCACCCGCAACGCGCCCTCTTCTCGCTCGTAGCCATCCCGCTCGGGATCAACCATGCGCCATCCCGAATCGATCGGCTCCTCCGCCAGCGCAGCACGCACCTTTGACGAGAAAGCCGCATGCGAAGTGCCCGTCTCCGAGTACGTGCGTTGCCCTTCGATCAGCGAGTACCCGTTCGCGCCCCGAGGTGATTCAGGAAACCGCAGCTGGTCGGGGTCGTCCTCCCAGAAGCAGACGCGACAGAGGTCGTAGTCGCCCGGGCCCAGTTCCAACGTGAGGTGCCCGCAGCAGGGACATGGGAAGGACGGCATCCGTCCACTCTATTTGCGACCGATTTTGGACCTGAATGCTGTCCACCGATTCTCGACTGAGCGGCACGCTGACCATACCCAGCCACACACCGCTGAGGCTCCCCGAGGGCGCACGATCGTCGTCCCACCTCCTCTACCGATTAGGCCTTCAGAGCGGGCAGGACCACGTCGTCCACGATGGCGACGACGGTCGGGTGATCGACGGGGCCGGTCGTCAGGTGTCGGCCGAGGACGAGGGCGGCGCCCGCGCTCACCCGTGACGGGGTGACGGCGTCGGCGCGGATCTCGCCTCGGGCGACGGCCCTGCGCATGGCCTCGGTGACGAGCCGCTGGCGGGGCTCGATCAGCAGGGCGACGATGCGCTCCCACATCTCCGGCCGGCGTTCTCTCTCGAGGAGCAGCGGCGGGAGGGCACGTCCGACCGGGGTGGTGAGGCCGTCGGCGAGATCGCCGAGGAAGGCGATGAGCTCCCCGCGGAGATCGCCGGTCGGGATCAGTCGGGTGCCGGACGGATTCGCACCCGCTTCGGCATCGGCTTCGCCTCGGGCGAGGACGGCGAGAACCAACTGCTCGGGGTCGCGCCACCGACGATAGAGCGACGCCTTTCCGGCACCCGCCGTCGCGGCGATCGACTCGAAGGTCAGTCCGGCCATTCCGTGGGCGGCCAGTTCGTCGAGGGTGGCGTCGAAGATGGCGCCCTCCAGGTCGGCACCGCGGCGACGGCTCTCGGCGCTCATGCGACCGCCACGCCGCCGACCCAGACGGCGGTCGGCTGCTCGAGAGCCGAGGTGTCGATGGTCGGATCCTGGTCGACGAGGAGGAGGTCCGCTCGGCGGCCGATTTCGACGGCGCCTCGATCCGCGAGACCGAACGCGGCGGCGGCGCCGGTCGTCGCCGCGACGAGAGCCTCCGTGGCGCTCAGACCGGCCTCCTGCAGGAGCCGGATCTCGGTGTGGAGGCCCGCGCCGTGCGCGACGGGGGCGAACGGGCTCTCGTTGGCGTCGGTGCCGGCGATGACGGGGATGCCCGCCGCGTGCATCCGGCGAACGCTCTCGATCGTGTTGCCGA
The DNA here is from genome assembly GCF_039544345.1 of Frondihabitans cladoniiphilus. Lineage (NCBI taxonomy): Bacteria > Bacillati > Actinomycetota > Actinomycetes > Micrococcales > Microbacteriaceae > Frondihabitans > Frondihabitans cladoniiphilus. The sequence continues at coordinate 876,281 of NZ_BAABLM010000001.1, read as the reverse complement.
TGGCGGCCTCGGCGCGATCGCCGAGACGTGCTCGTGCCATGACGCCCATCATCACGAGCGTGGGTGACGCGATGGTGCCGAGTTCGAGCATCCTCGCGATCGTCTCGTTCGGAAGGGGCCGGTCGAGCGGCGCGTGCGTCAGGATGTCGACCCCGGCGTCGAGGCCGCGGACGAAAGCATCGGCGGTGACCACGTGGGCGACCGTGAGAAGCCCGCGACGATGTGCGCCGTCGACCAGCGCAGTGATCGTCGGGATGCCCAGGGCCGGCGTGTCGGTCGCGTTCGGGTCCTCGACGATGATCTTGATCAGGTCGGAGCCGTTCTCGGTACGCCAGTCGAGGTAGCGCTCGGCATCGTGCTCGTCCGTGACGCCGCTCTCGGCAGGGAATCCCATCATCGCGATCTGCGTGCTACCCGGCGCCGATGCCGCCGAACCGGCGCTCAGAAGCGACGGGACCCCGGTCAGTGCGCGCTGCTCGGCGATCACGGAGTCGGGGTGGGTGCCGAGATCGATCATGGTCGTGACCCCGGCGCGAACGGCCGATTCGAGAGACGCGTGGGATCCGAGGTGGACGTGGGTGTCGATGAGGCCGGGAAGCAGGACCTTGCCCGCGCCGTCGACGACGTCGCCCACCGCGGCCTGCGCTCCAGCGGGTCGGACGGCTCGGATGATGCCGTCGAACTCGACGTCGACGGGCCCGGCTTGCATGGTGGCATCGAGGGAGGCGAGGCGGACATCGATGATGGTGACGGTCATAGTAGTTACGATACAGAATCGTTCACTAAACGCAACCGCCGGTGGCGTCCGGCCCAGGGAGTTCCGATGGCAACCGATAGGCGAGACCTGATCGACGTGCACGCGCGACCGGGCGGGAGAGCTGGCCCGGTACGTCAACGACGAAGTCGCATCGATCGTCTCGGCTCAGCCGGATCGCTTCTCGTTCTTCGCTTCACTGCCCGTCCCGGACGTCGAAGGCGCCATCCGATACCCGAACCCGCGCGTCATCGTCCACCACTCGGGCGCGACCCTGCCGTTCCTGTCGGATCGGATCGCTCTTTTCCAGCAGCTGTTCGGCGCGGCAGCCGACGCCATGCCGCAGCCGCCCCGCATGGCGCGTCGAGCTGGCGCGAGCTCACCACGCGCAACCTCGGGGGAAGCTCGCCCATCTGGGCCCTGCTCGTCGTCGCCCTCGTCGTGGGAGTCCCTCAGGGTCTCAACAGCCTGGCGAATCAGAACGCCGTCTACTACCAGGCCGACCCGGCCACCCTCGGCGCTTCGTCCGGTCTCCTGCGAACCTTCACGTATCTCGGTGCGATCGTCGCCTCCGCGTCGAGCGGCGCCTTCTACGGGCAGCGAGCCTCGACGCACGGACTGCACGAGCTCGCGGTCTTCCTCTTCGTGATCGCCCTGTGCTTCTTCGCCTTGACGCTCGTCGACCGCTCGCTCCGAGCCGTCACCGCGACGACGAACCGGAAGCGCTGAGCCGCCCACGAGAAGCACGGCGAATCTCAGCGGGCGACCAGGACGTCTCTGAGCACCTCCGCCAGTCCCCCGGGATCCTCTTGATGCAGGTCGTGGCCGCCGCCGGCGATCACCCGGACATCCCAGCCCTGCGTGCGGAGGGCATCCGCGAACGCCGGCGGGGTCGCCGTGCTGGGATCGGCCAACACGATGGTCGAGGGCACGCTCGGCGGGCCGGCCGGGAACGGATGCTCGGCGGCGGACTTGGTGACGTCGCGGACCGACGCGGTGTCCCACTTAGCCCACATCGCGTGGATGCGAGCGAGCATGTCGGGCGGCGAGCCTTTCGGTGGAAGTCCGAGGCGACGAAGCAGGAAGTCCGGCAGCTTGGGCTGGATCGGACCGAGCAGCCGGAGCAGGAAGAGCGACTTGCGGTCGATGCTGAAGGCCGGGTCGATGCCGATGAACCGCTTCGGCTTCAGGAGCGGGGCGGCCCACGCTGCCGTGAGTCCCCCGAGGGACTGGCCGATCAAGAGGTCGAGCCCCTGCGGCAGGGTGTCGACGAGGTCGTCGACGAACTCATCGATGCGGTAGGAATCGGCCCGGGGGCTGTCGCCGTGACCGCGCAGGTCGACCAGGGTGAGGGTCAGATCGAGCTCGAGAAGGTACGGCACGAATTCCCGCCAGGCGTCGCTGCTCATCGACGCGCCGTGGACCAGGGCTGCCGATCGAGACCCCTCGCCGACGGTGCGGGTGGCGAGCTTCATCGTGCGGCCCTGGTCGCCGCTGGCTCGGGGGCGAGTCGGCCGGCGTTGGCGACGATGTCGCCGACGATCTCGTCCGACAGCGCCGAGGGCACCTCGTGTCCCATGCCGGGGAAGACTCGAAGCGTGGACCCGGGGATGCGGTCGTGGAGATCCCGAGACGCGGCCGGGTCGATGAGCTGGTCGCTGTCCCCGACGAGAATCGCCGTGGGGGCGGTGATCCTACTGACCAGATCGCCGCGCTCTCGGGAGTGCAGCACTGCATCCGTCTGGCGAGCCAGCCCCGACTGTCCCGGGTCGCGGTCGAACGCCTGCCCGCCCAGACGACGCAGCCACGAGACGTCTTGCGGGTAGTCGCGCGACCGGCACGGATACTCGTTCGCGAGGTATGCCTCGATGAAGGCGTCTCGCTCGGTCGGAATGACGACGGCCTCGGAGCGTTCGATGGCGCTGCCCAGGATGAACCGTGGAGACGCCGTGGTGTAGAGCAGATCGAGGGAGAGGATCATCTCGGGGTGGCCGGCGGCGAGCTCTTGCGCGATCATTCCGCCCATCGACTGGCCCACCACGTGAGCTGCCGGGATCCCGAGGGCGGCCAAGAGCCCGGCGGTGTCTTCGGCCATGTCGGCGATCGTGTAGGTCGCCCCGTCGAACTTCTGTGACTCGCCGGCATCGCGATTGTCGAAGCGGACGACGTGGAACCCGGCGTCGGCGATCCGCTGACAGAACTCGGGCCGCCAGCCGAGCATCTGGGCGCCGAGCCCCTGAATGAGCAGGAGCGTGGGATGCGCGGGGTCGCCGATCGACTCGAAGAACAGGTCGGTGCCGGTGAGGGTGGTGGTGAGGAGGGGCATGAGCCGCCTTGTCTTGTCGAAGTGGGAACTGGGTCAGCGGACTTTGCAGATGAAGAAGACGACGACGCCCGAGATGACGGCGCAGACCGCGCCGAATACGTAGAGCGCGGGGTAGCCGCCCGCGAACGTGATGAGGAGGCCGGCGATCGCACCCGACAGGATGGTCGGAAGACCGGTCGCCACGTTGAGGATTCCGAGATCGCGGCCCTCGCTGAGCTTGTTCGGCAGCACGAGAGACATGAGCGCCAGGTCCACGGCGAAGTACGTGCCGATGAAGATGCCGGCGAAAAGGGCGAAGAGCAGGATGCCCGTCCACGTCGGGAGGACGATCGGAATGATCATGGTCAGGGCGAGGCCGAGCGCGGCGATCCCGACGAAGAGCTTGCGGCGCTGGAGCTTGTCGGAGAGCCAGCCGCCGAACGTGGCGACCACGACCCAGCCGATCACCAGGACGACGTCGACGATGGTGACTGCGCCGGTGACCGACTGACCGGGAAGGTTCTTCGTGCCGATGTAGTCGCTCAGGGTGAAGTAGAGGAAGCCGGTCGCGGTCGCGTACGAGAGCGAAAGGAAGAACCGGCTGATGAAGGCGAGCCGGAAGTCGCGGTCGGCGAACGCGTGGAGAAAGGAGCCCACCGAGGCGACCCAGCTGCCGTTTTCGCGCTTCGGCTGGCGAGGAAGGTCGACGCTCGACTCCTCCCGGATCCCGAAGACGAGCAACAGCGCGGTGACGAACACAACGACGGCGATGATCACGTAGCCCCAGAGCGGACCCGCCGCACCGGCGACGGCGACCCCGACGAGCAGGCCGATGGGTGTCGCCAGGCCGATGATCGATGCTGCCAGCCCGCGCCGTGCCTCCGGAACCCGATCGGGCAGCAGCGCAGTGACGGCGCCCTGGTACATGTTCGACGTGAGCCACAGCGCGGTGTACAGCACGGCCAGCAGAACGAGGCTGCCCGAGTACCCCATGGCGATCATGAGCACGCTCGAGACCACACCGGTGGCGAGGATCCATGGGGTGCGTCGGCCGAATCGCGAGCGCGTACGGTCCGAGAGCGCGCCGCCGAGCGGGATCCCGATCATCGACGTGATGGCGACGAACGTGGTCATCAGGGCCAGGACGGCGACCTTGTGCGCCGGGTCGAGGTGCGCGACCTGGCTGGGGATCAGGATCTGCTGGATGCCCTGGAAAAGGGCGATGAGCCCCAGCGTGGCCGGGAAGATGAAGGTCAGCAGGCGGGCGACACTCGCGGGCTTCTCCGTGCCGGGTGGCGTCGGCGACGAGTTCGTTCCGTCGGCGGCGACGGCCGCTCCGACCTTGGTGACGATCAGGGGTTGTGGGTTTGTCATGGTTCCTCCATTGGAACCTCAGGCCGGCCATCAGCATGACGCCTCGGGCCGGTGAAAGCGAGCGTACGCTGGTGACTAACTCGTATTAGGTGCTCCGAACATAAGCCTGGTCGAGTCGGAGCGCAAGAGCGTGGAAGGATCTGCTCATGAAGCGAGCCACCAGTGTCGACGTCGCACGAGAGGCCGGCGTCTCGCAGACGACCGTGAGCTTCGTGCTGAACGGTCGCTCGGACATGGGCATCTCGGAGTCCACCCGCTCGCAGGTCCTCGAGGTCGCAAAACGTCTCGGCTACGTGCCGTCGGCCAGCGCCCGGTCACTCAAGCGAGGGCGCAGCAACATCGTGCTCTGCGCTCTGCCGACGCTGCCTGTGGCGCGAGCGCTCGAAGAGCTGAAAGAAGACCTCAGCCTGCAGCTCGGCGCAGCGGGGTTCGCGTGTGTGTTCGTCTACACGGGGGCCCTCTCGACCCCGCTCGCCGATCTTCTGCAGTTCTTGCAGCCCGACGCGGTGTTGGCCGTCGGAGATCTCGCCGAGACCGATCGACAGGCTCTCGACCTCTCGGCGATCCCGTTCATCGACGGGATCCTGAGCCCGAGAGGCCCTGAGGCGTCCGCGTTCCGGCAAGAAGCCATCGGCGACCTCCAGGTCAGCATGCTCGTCGCCGCCGGGCGCGACCGTATCGGGTATGCAGGCCTCTCCGACCCTGTCGAACAGCGCTTCTACCTGCCTCGTCTCGACGGTGCCCGACAGGCCTGCGGGCGGCTTGGCATCGCGCCGCCCCTCGTAGCCACTCTCGACTACACCCGCGAGAGCGCCCAGGCGGCGCTGGACGTGTGGCGGGCCGACGAAAGCGGCATCAACGGCGTCGCGGCATTCAACGATCTCGCCGCCCTGGCGATCCTCGCGGCCTGCCGAGTCGCCGGGGTCGCCGTTCCCGACGACATGGCCCTGGTCGGCGTCGACGATCTCGAACTCGCGGCCCTCACCTCGCCGGCCCTGTCGACCATCCGCATCGACGTAGCCGGTGCCACCGCGACGATCGTCGACGCCACCCTGAGCCTTCTCGGTGCGCCTAGCGCGCACCCGTCCCGGCCTGCGTCGACGATCCGGTTCGTGCAGCGCGAGAGTTCCTGATCGACGTCGCCCCGAGTGATGGCGCCCGTTTCGGGTGGCAGAATCGCCGGCTCTGGTGAACACATCTCCAATGGGGTAGCGTTCCATCCATCGAATCGAAGTGCTTCGATTTCCCTCAGCAAGGAAGCTGGAATGACAGTGTCGTCACCAACCACACTCACCCCGACCACGGCCAAGGCCGCCGGTCTCGGCAAGGTGCTCGCAGGATTCTTCGGCGTGCAGTTGTTCGTCAACATCGCCAATGGCGGAACGATCAACTCACTCGTGCCGAACCTCATCGCGAGCCTCGACGGGGCGAACAAGGTCGCCATCCTGGGCGTCGCCGGAGCGGTGGCGGCGGTCGGCGGAGTCATCTCTCAGCCGCTCTGGGGTCACCTCTCCGATCGGACTCGCTCTCGCCTCGGCCGACGCGTGCCGTGGATCATCGCGGGCAGCGTGGGCCTCGCCCTGACCGTCCTCGGACTGGCCCCGACGACTTCGATCGTCATGGTCGTCGTCCTCTACGCCCTGGTGCAGGTCTTCTACAGCATGATCGCGGGGCCGCTCAGTGCCATCATCCCGGATCGAGCTCCGACCTCACGGCGGGGTGTCTTCTCGGCGCTCGGATCGCTCGGCGTCTTCGTCGGCGGGCTCATCGGCGTCATCGTCGCCTCGCAGTTCGTGACGGAGCTGCCCACCGGGTTCGCCGTCATGGCGGCCGTCGTGCTCGTAGGGGGGATCGCGTTCGCTTTCGCGCTCCGCGAGCGGAACCGGCCGGGCGTCGAAGTCGTCGTGGCCGAGCGAGCCCCACTCCGAGAGACACTCCGCAGCTTCCTCGTCGACCCGCGCCTGCACCCCGACTTCTACTGGGCTTTCGTCGCTCGCCTCGTGCTCATCGTCGGCTACTGGTCGATCACGTCGTTCCAGCTGTACATCCTCGACGACTACATCGGGCTCGGGCTGTCGAAGGCGAACGCGATCTTCCCCGTCACCACCGCCGTCCTCGGCGTCGCGATAATCCTCGCGGTCGTGCCTGCGGGGATCATCTCCGACCGAATCAAACGCCGTAAGCCGTTCGTGATCATCGCGTCCGTCGTCGTCGCGGCCAGCTCGGTCATCCCCATCGTCTCGCCGACCGTTCCGGGGGTGATCCTGTCGGTCGGAATCGCCGGACTCGGGATCGGCACCTACCTCTCAGTCGATCAGGCACTCATGACCGAGGTGCTGCCGAACGCCTCCGGAAGCGCCGGCAAGGATCTCGGCATCCTGAACATCGCGCAGGCAGGGGGGCAGGTCGTCTCGCCTCTCGTGGCCAGCCTCGTCATCGGTCTCGCCGGATACCCGGCCCTCTACGGATTCGCGGCGATCGCAGCCGCGCTGGCGGCCGTCGCGATCCTTCCGATCCGGAGCGTCCGATGAGCCGCATCCCGAGTCGCACAGGTCGTCGGCGTGGCATCGCACTGGCCGCGACCACGGTCGTCGTCGGAGTCCTGATCGGCGGGCCCGCGAATGCCGCGACATCGGTGACGGCGAATCCATCCACGGCGCCCGGTGGCATCGTCAGCTCGCAAAAGGTCGAGATTCCCGTCACGACTGGCATTCTGGGCGAGTCTGCTGCCTATCAGGTGCGCTACCGGACGGTCGACAACCACGACGCACCGGTGGTCACGACTACGACGATCCTGAAGTCGAGCGTGCCTTGGCTGGGATCCGGTCCTCGGCCGCTCCTGTCCTACCAGTTCGCCGAGGACGGCCTCTCGACGGCCTGCGCGCCGTCCGCTCTCGCCACCTCGGGGACTCCCGCGCTGGCGGTCGACGGGGTCGACATCACGCTGGCGCTGGCACAGGGCTGGACCGTGGCGATTCCCGACTACGAGGGGCCGGCATCCGAATTCCTCGGCGCCCACGGCGAGCCCCGCGAGGTGCTCGACGGGGTGCGGGCAGCGCAGGGTTTTGCGCCGGGCGGGGCGTCATCGTCTTCACCGGTGGGCCTCTGGGGCTATTCGGGGGGCGCCTTCGCGACCGCCCTCGCGGCCCAGATCCAGACGTCCTACGCCCCCGAACTGGCGATCGCGGGTGTCGCGACAGGCGGACTTCCCGGTGACCTCTCGGCAGCGTTCCCACTCCTGAGCGGAACCGGGGCGTCGGCAGACATCCTGTTCTTGATCGCCGGTCTCGAGAGGGCGTATCCCGAAGAGCATCTCGAGCAGTACCTGTCCACAGCTGCCCAGCAGGTCGTCGACGCCAACAGCTCGTCGTGCATCACGGGCGCGACAGGACCGTCGTTCGCAACCCTGTCGAGCTTGGAGGCCTACCCGGGGGCGCTCACCACCGGCTCGTTCCCGTCATGGGCCCGCAGCATCAGTCCGCTCGGCCAGGCCGGCGCCCCCGCAGCGCCGCTTTACGACTATCACGGGCTGCTCGACGAGATCGCTCCGCTTTCTGCGGATCGGCAGACCGCCCTTCGCTATTGCGCGGCAGGCTCGCCAGTCGAGCACGTCGAGCTCCCCGCCGAGCATGAGACGGCCCAGATCCTCGGCGGCCCCTTCGCGCTGGTGTTCCTGTCGGGGCGGTTCGCGGGCCTCCCCACGACGTCGAACTGCTCGTCGATCGCGGGCTGAGGCGTCCGAAAGGGCGGGGCGGGGCGGCGACGCGTCCCTCAGCCCCGAGTCGTGTCGCGAAGGACGAGCTCGAATGGCAGTTGGATGCTCTCGGCCGTCTTCGTCGAGGTCGACACCATCTGCTGCAGGAGCCGCACGGCAGCGCGGCCCGACTCTTCGAACGGGTGCCTGACCGTCGAGAGCCCCGTGGCCTCCGCCATCGGGTCGTCGTCGTACCCGATGACCTCCATTTCCTCCGGCACCCGGATGCCCCTCTTCCGCAACTCGCGGACGATGCGGACGCCGACGAGGTCGCGATACGCGAAGATCGCCGTTACCGGCCCATCGGCCGCGGACGCCAGTAATTCGTCGACAGCCCTCGACTCGGCGCCCTCGGTCCTCGGCATGATGATGGAGCGGATTCCCTCCTGGCCGAAGCCTTCTTCGAGCCCCCGCAGCCGACGCTCCACCGGCGATGCCTCGACCGTGACGGCCTCGACCTCGCCGATGAAGGCCACTCGTGCGTGACCCGCTCGCTGCAGGTGAGCACCGACAGCAGAGGCGCCGGCGAAGTCGTCGACGTAGACACTCGGCAGCACCGGATGGCGGATGTCGAGGAGGACGGCAGGAAGGCGGCTCAGGAGTCGGTCGGTGACCTCGCCTCCCACCTCGACACCCATGATGATCAGGCCGTCGACGTGCCCCCGGACCGGGAGGCTCGACAGCAGGGGCGAGCCCGAGACGGAGACGTCCTCGTAGTCGTAGACGAGCAGCTGCGTGCCCGAGTCGTCGATCTCGTCGAGCGCGCCGGCCAGCCTGCGCATGTAGCTCGGATACGACGAGAACGGCCCGACGGCTGCGATCCTGCCGAGCCCGCGCCGGGCACGGACGACGGCGCGTTCTTTCGGCACGAAGCCGATTTCGTCCGCCACCCCGAGGATGCGCGAGAGTGTCGTGGGCTTGACGCGATCGGGGTGGTTCAGAGCCAACGAGACCGTTGATATCGAAACGGATGCCTTGGCAGCGACCTCGTAGATCGTGGGCTCTTCCGACACGTCCACCTCCTCACCAGAAAGCCGCGCCTCTTGCGGCGACCCGTCGACGATATTAGTGTGGCCAAGAATCGAAGTGCTTCGATTCAGTCATCTGGAGACCATCAATGCCGATCGAACCAACCATCCTGACGCTGCTCGCCGACATCCGCGACATCGAACCGAGAGCAGCGGCCTCATCGGCCGAAGCGCGCAGGGCGGCGATGGCCGGGGCGCACGATGCTCTGCTGAGCCAGGTGCCCGCCTACCCGTCGTTCCCTGACGTCGACGTGACCGAGCGCACGGTGGTGAGCGGCGGTCGCGCCATCCCGGTGAGAGTGTTCACTCCGGCCGGCTCGGGCCCCTTCCCGGCCTACCTCTTCTTCTTCGGAGGCGCTTGGTGGCAACGCAGCTTCGACGCGGGCGACATCGTCGACGCCTGCGCCCACGCTGCCCAGGAGGGACGCGCCGTCGTGATCGAGGTCGACTACCGGCTCGCACCGGAGCATCCCTATCCCGCGGCTCTCGATGACGCCGCCGCCGTGCTCCAGTGGATCTCCGACGCGGCGGACGACCTCGGCATCGACACCCGGCGGATCGCCGTCGGCGGTCAGTCCTCGGGAGGCAACTTGGCGGCAGCCCTCTGCCTCCGAAATCGCGACGAGGACGGCCCGGAGATCGGACTCCAGATCCTGGAGGTTCCCGCACTGACCCTGGACCGGGCCGTGGACGCACCCCGTCTCGACACCGCGGTCGAGTCGGATGAAGAGAGCGGTTTCCCCGAGGCCATCCGCTATTACCTGAGCGGGGATCCGGTCGCCGCCCTCGATCCGTATGTGTCGCCGCTGCTCGCCGACGATGTCTCCGGACTCCCCGAGGCCCTCATCCTGACGGCCGAGCACGACGTCCTCCGCAACGAGGCACTTCGCTACGCCGCCCGCCTCGCTAATGCCGGCGTCCCCACGACGGCTGTCACCTATGCCGGCCAGGTGCACTTCACCCCGGCCCTCCGCACGCTCACCCCGTCCGGCCGCGCGTGGCGCGGGCAGGTCGCCCAGGCGCTGCGTGACTTCGGGGCGGTAACCCGATGAGCGGACTGCCGGATCCGGTCACGATCGACACCGACGCCGGTCGCGTCTCCGGAACCCCTTCCGACGGGCTCATCCTCGTCAAGAACATCCCCTTCGCGGCTCCTCCGGTCGGGCCGCTCCGCTTCCAAGCTCCCCTGAGGCACGAACCCTGGGAAGGAGTCCGACCGGGCCTCGTCTCCGGTCCGGGTGCAGTGCAGCCCCAGTTGCCCGGCGACCCCTGGAACCCGTACTTCAACCCCGTCCGCCAGAGCCTCGACTGCCTGACACTCGAGGTCCACACGCCGACGCTCGGAGACGCGGCGCTTCCGGTCATGGTGTGGATCCACGGCGGCGGCTTCGTCGCCGGCGTCGGGTCCGCACCTGCGCACAGCGGCCGACGGTTCGCCGAGGACGGCATCGTGCATGTGGCGATCAACTACCGGTTGGGCCTGGACGGCTTCGTGCACTTCCCCGATTCCGTCGTCACGGGAGCCGACAACCTCGGCCTCCGCGACCAGGTCGCGGCCCTGGACTGGGTGCAGCGCAACATCGCCCGCTTCGGAGGGGATCCCGCGAAGGTCACCATCGCCGGCCAGTCGGCCGGCGCCATGAGCGTCGCAACGCTCCTGGGAGTCCCCTCCGCACGAGGACTCTTCCGACGGGCGATCGTCGAGAGCGCGCTCTTCGCCGTGTCGCGCGATGCGGCCGAGGCGGAGGAACTCGGGCGCGGGATCCTCACTCTCTCCGGGCTGCCCACCACGCGAGACGGTCTCCGCAACCTGAACGAGGACGACACGCGCGCGGCGACGAACAGCGGGGCGATGGCGTGGGGGCTCGCGATGAGTCGGGGCGAATCGAGCCCGGGCGAACTGCCGTTCCTTCCCGTGCACGGAACGACCTTCCTGCCACGACCGGTGCACGAGGCTCTCGCGGACGGGGCTTCGTCCGACGTCTCGCTCCTGGTCGGGACGGTGCACGACGAGCTCGCCGGGTTCCTGCGGCCCATCGGTCTCCTTGACGACAGCATGTCGGTCGTGGCGCGGACGCTCCTCGACCGAGCCGGCGCCACGGACGAACGACTCGCCGCGTATCGCCGGACTTCTCGACCCGGGGCGTCTGCCAGCGAGCTGCTCAGCGCAGTCTGGACGGACACCATCTCGCGCCTGCCGAGCATCGACCTCGTTCAACGGCATCAGGGTGATGGCTACCTCTACGAGTTCACGTGGGAATCTCCGAAGTCCACACCCGGACTCGGATCCGAGCACACCTTCGACATCCCCTTCGCCCGCGACGATTTCGATTCGCTCCTCGAAGCGGGTCCCATCGGTCTGGCGACGCTCGGGGATCACCCGCCGAAGGCTCTCGCGACCGCGATGCACGGTGCCTTCGCGGATTTCGTCACGTCGGGCCTCCCGGGTTGGGGCGCCTACGAGCCTCACCATCGCGAGACGATGCGCTTCGATGCCGACAGCCGAGTCGTCAATGACTTCGCATCCCACGAGCGGTTCATCTGGGATCGATGACAGGCGTCTCTTCGCTCAGGCGGGATTCCTTTCGCGGGCCCCGAGTCTCGCACTCCCTAACTTTGGGGATGGCGTCGTCGGGAGCCGGACGTAGTCTCGTCGGATGGTTCGCACACCCTTTTCTCCGCACGATCCACGGGCGCGTGCAGCGCGCCGTGCGATCGGTGACCTCGTGGCTCAGGAGCCGCCTGCTCGCGAACTCCTCGACGAGGTCGAGGCTCGACTTCGGCGTGTCGTCCCTTTCGATGCTGGGGGTTGGTGGACGACGGACCCTGAGACTCTTCTCCCCACCGAGTTGTGGAACTTCGACATCGACGTCATTGCGCGAGAACTCAAGCAGGACTCCGGCGTCCCACTCGAGGGCCTGAACTCGGGACCGTTTGACGGCCACCAAAGCTCGTCGAAAGCGGTCGCGGAACACGACGTACGGAACGGCAACGCCAAGTCGGGGTCCGATCTTCGGTTCGTTTCCCGGAGCGGCAAGAGTGTCTGGGGTGCCGCGTGTTGGACACGCACGGATACGTCTTTCTCGGCGGAAGAGGTGTCTTACGTCACCGACATTGCCCGAGAAGTAGGTTCGGCCCTTCGGCGGGATCTGCTTCGAGTGGCCATGCACCCCACTGCGGGCGCAGCGTTCCCGGACGTCGCTACCGGGTCCGGAACCCTCGTCCTGGGAAAGGGCGACCTGGTCGAGGGCTTCACGCCCGAGGGCAAGGCGTGGCTGGAGAAACTCGGCGTCTCGCATCTCAGCGAACCCCTCCCCGCCGCACTGCGCTGGATTTCCCTGCAAGCGCGAGCCCGCGCTGATTCGACGGGATCGAGAACCGAGCTTCGCGCGGCGAGATCACGCCTTGCCACAGCGGACGGGGAACTCGTCACGGTGCAGGCCGAGGTCCTCCAGGGCTCCGGGGATGCCAAAGTGGTGATGACCCTTGAACCAGTCAGTTCGCGATCTCTGTTCCCGTTGCTTTTGGCTCTCTACGATCTGTCGGCTCGGGAGAAGACCGTGGCGGGGCTGGTCGTGGCGGGCTGGCCGCTGGACGACGTGGCACACCACCTGTCGCTGTCCCTGTACACGGTGCGAGATCACGTGAAGGCCATCTACGCCAAGGTCGGAGTCCGCTCTCGACCCGAGCTGACGGCACGCCTGGGCGGCGTCTCGGCTGGCAACCCCGCGGCCGTCGCCTGACGCCTGCTCGGTTCCGAGGCACCGCACCTGCGACCCTTGACTCTCCCGCTGGTGGAGGGTTCACCATCAAGTGCCCGATTCGGTTCTCGACGTCGGAGATCGAAGGACACAGAAAATGACTGACCTCGTCCCCATCGGGGAGTTCTCCCTGATGACGCAACTCAGCGTCAAAACCCTGCGGCACTACCACGACGTGGGCCTTCTGGAGCCGACGTCAGTGGATGCCTCCTCCGGATACCGCTTCTACGACACGGATCTGGTACCGACGGCGCAGCTGATCCGACGGCTCCGGGGCCTGGACATGCCTGTTACGGATGTCCGGTCCGTCCTGGCCGCGCCGAACGACCTTGAGCGGGATGCACTGATCGGGAATCATCTGGCTCGGATGGAAGGTGCCCTCCAGCAGACCCGTGCGGCCGTCTCCGACTTGCGGGTGATGCTCGGCCCGTCTGCTGGCGCGATCGAGGTCGAGTACCGGGCCGTCCCGGAGACGGCGACGATCGCGATCACCGGCCAAGTGGCTGTGGGTGATGTCCTGCCGTGGTGGCAGGAAGCGGCCCGCGAGTTGCGGGCGCTGGCGCGACAAACCGGTGTCCAGGTAACGGGCTTCCTCGGCGGCCTCTACGACCCGGCTCTCTACACAGACGAGGTCGGGCAGGTGACCGTCTTCCTGCCCGTTGCTGAACCCCTGGACGCAGGCCGGGTGAAGGCTCTCGTCCTACCGGCCTCCGACCTCGCCGTCACGGTCCACCGTGGCTCTTACGCCGGAATCGACCGCACCTACGGGGCCCTCGGGGCCTACGTGGCCAGCCGTCACGAAGGACGGCCCGGCCCTATCCGGGAGAACTACCTCCTGACGCCGGACGACACGACCGACGACAGCGAACTCCGCACCGAGATCAGCTGGCCCGTCAACGCCTCGGCCGAGCAGGCGAACTAACTCCCAAGCGTCTTTCTCGAGGAAGAGCTTGACCCTCCTGCTACCGGAGGCTCGAGCCTTGTCTTACACCGCAGAAGCGGCCGACAAGCTCCTCACAGTGAGGTTTGTCTCGAAGAAGGGCGCCACCATGACGAACATTCGCACCACCGAGCTTCATCAGGCCCCGGCCGACCCCGAACTCGTGGTCGTCCCGGCGGCCGTGTTCCTCTCCATCTCCGGAACCGGAGCACCCGCGGCACCCGTGTGGCACCGCAAGAAGCTCTTCGCCAGCGACATCGCCCGTGAACTCGCGAAGGCTGGCCTGGCACCGGAGGGAACGCCCGCGCAGCACATGTACTACTGGTACGCCGACGACGCCCCCGAAACGAACATTGCGGACTTCTACAGCGTCAACCCGCTGACCGACCTCGGCTACCGGGCCCTCGCCCAGATTGACCCGAAGACCACCCTCGACGACATCGCCGCTGCACGGGAGCGGGCGGCCAGCGCCTCCGATGAGGGCGACGAGATCGAGATCTTCACGATCCCCGAGCAGACCGTCGTCCAGGTGATGCACACCGGCCCGTTCTCCACCGAGCTGGCAACCCTGGCCCGGATGGGTGCCGAGGCCGACGCGCACGGCGTCAAACGAAGCGGACCCCACCAGGAGATCCACCTGGACCCGTTCACGATCACCTCCGCACAGGACACCCTCCGCACGATCATTCGCGACCCCGTCGCCTGACACACCCGCTCCCCCGCAGGACTCGCATCACCCCAAGACAAGAAGGACACGCAATGAAGACTCGACACCTCGGCAGCCAAGGGCTTGCCACGTTCAGCATCGGCTTCGGTTCGATGGGAATCACCATGGCCTACGGCGCCAGCGACGGTGAAGGCGGCACCGCCGCCATCCAGCGCGCTTACGACCGCGGCGTCACCCTGTTCGACACGGCGGAGATGTACGGCTGGGGCGAGAACGAGAAAGTCCTCGGCAAGGCCGTCGCCAGCTTCCGTGACGACATCTTGATCGCCACGAAGTTCGGACTGACGCCTCCGTACTACGAGTCGAACAGCCGCCCGGAGCACATCCGCGAGGTCGTCGAGAACAGCCTGCGCTACTTGCAGACCGATCACATCGATGTGCTTTACCAGCACCGCTTCGACCCCAACGTCCCCATCGAGGACGTCGCCGGCACGGTCAAGGAACTCATCGACGCCGGAAAGGTCAAGTACTTCGGGCTCAGCGAAGCCGGCGAGAAGACCATCCGAGCCGCCCACGCCGTCCAGCCCGTCTCGGTCCTTCAGACGGAGTTCTCCCTCTTCGAGCGTGACGTCCAGCAGCTGTTCCCGACCCTGCACGAGCTGGGGATCGGGTTCGTGGCCTATTCGCCGCTCGGCCGCGGTTTCCTGACCGGCACGGCGAAGCCGGCCAGCGAATACGGCGAGGACGACATGCGCCGAGACGACGCCCGGTGGCAGCCCGGTAATTACGAGAAGAACTTCGAAGCAACCCACCAGCTCACCGAACTGGCCGAGTCCAAGAACGCCACCGTGTCTCAACTGGCCCTTGCGTGGATTCTCGCGCAGGGAGACGACATCGTCCCGATCCCCGGAACGCGCAGCGCCACGCGCGTCGACGAGAACGTCGCCGCTGTCGACCTGAACCTAACCGCAGCGGACCTCACCCGAATCCAGGAGATCCTCCCCACAGGAGGCTTCGGCGCCCGCTACGCCGACCTCGCCCTCCCCACCTGGCACTGAACCGTCCGGCCGCTGCCGCCGACGTGAAAGAAGGACTAAATGAACCCCCTCCATCTCCTCGTCGACGGCTTCGGCCGGATCCCCCCACTCATCGAACGCGCCACCCGCAACCTCGACGCGTCCCACCTGGCGACGCCACCTGCACCAGGCGCGAACAGCATCGCCTGGCTCGCCTGGCACACCGCCCGCGGACAAGACTCCTGGGTAGCCGACCTCAACAGCGACAAGCAAGTCTGGACAAGCGGGGGCTGGGTCGACCGGTTCGGCTTCCCATTTCCGGCGGACGAGAACGGCTTCGGGATGCCCGAACAGGACACCGCCCGCGTCGTCGCCTCGGCCGAACTGCTGAACGGCTACCTCCGCGCAGTGACGAGCAGCACCCTGTCCTACCTCGGCCGGCTCACCCCGGACGACCTCGACGACGTTGTGGACGCGGCGCGAACACCAGCGGTCACACGCGGCGGGCAGCTGCTGAGCATCCTCGACGACAACCTCCAACACGCCGGCCAAGCCGGCTACGCCCGCGGCATCCTCGACCGCTCGAAGTGAGCTTCTAGGCTCCTCCCGGCCTTCAGTGTCGAGTCGGCTCGCCGGGGAGGGCGGCCAGGGTTGCCAGCGCTTCGGCGCTCGGGCTGCCGGGCGTGGCCGTACCGACGAGGAGTTGCTGGCCGGGCGCGTCGTGGACGTCGAAGGTCTGAGACCAGCTCGATCCGGCCGAGGTCGGGATCCACGAACACTTTGAATGCACGGGCCAGGCTCGCGACGGTGTTCTCTTCCCAGAGCGCACGGAAGTCCGACGACGCCCGTGTCATGTCGGCGACGAGCTGCCTGATACCGGGGTCATCCGGGTACTCGCCGGCGTGAAGGCGGAGCGCGTGCACGGTCGCGCGGGACACCTGTGGCCATTCGGCGAACACGGTGCGGGAGTGCGGGTCCGTGAACAGCACCCGCACCATGTTCTGGTTCCCGGCGAACGGCGCCAGCAGGGCCGTGGCGATCGGATTGGTGGCGAGGACGTCGAAGGACGGACTCAACACGTAAGCCGCGGAGGCCGGAAAGGACTCGAGCAGGACGAGGAGCGCGGGATCGACGTGCTCGCGGCCGGTGTCGGCGGCCATACCTGGGCTGAGCCCGGCGACCCGGTGAAGGTGCGCCGTGGCGTCGTGGTCGAGTCGAAGGGCGCGGGCGAGGGCTCCGATCATCTGCGGCGACGGGCGTCGTTCGCGTCCCTGTTCGAGGCGGGCGTAGTAGTCGGCGCTGACTCCCGCCAGTACCGCGACCTCTTCTCGGCGGAGTCCGGCGACACGGCGCGCACCACCTGTTGGCAGGCCGACGTCGCCGGCTTCGAGCCGGGAACGAGCTGCGCGCAGGTAGTCGCCGAGGGTGTTGCCGGTGAGCGCGCTCATAGCCGCAACGTTAGGGCCTCGCCCGGCCGGGATCATGACTGCTCAGGAAACGTCGGGGCCGACGGCGCCCGTCAGTCCGCTTTCGATCCGGTCCATGGTCGCCGTGAAGGCGTCGGCGATGTCGATGTCGAGCCGCTTGGCGATGACCATGACCCACCACATCGACTCGGCCAGCTTGTGTTCGAGCTGTGCGGTGACGTCTCCCTCGATGTCCCAGGTGCCGTCATTGGCCAACACCAGGCGGCCGACAGTTCCCACGTCGTTCTGGAAGCCGAGCATCAGCTCGTGCAGTGACCACACCTCGCCGTTGATGCGGTTCTCGAGGATCTCGTAGAGGTCGCGGATCTCGTTCGCGCGGTCGGCAGCGGCTGCGACGCCGTCGTGGGTGGTGGTGTCCATGGGGGTTCCTTGATTTGGTGTCACAGGTGGATGAAGCGAGTCGAGCCGGCGGCCCCCGTGACAGCCTCGAAGAGAGGGGGTGCGCGGCACCCTTCCTCCGTGAAACAGCAACCGCGATGGTTGTCTCATGCAAACACAGAAGATCGTGACCGAGGCCCAGGTGGCCTCATGGGTGGAGAAGTACCTCGTGGCATGGCGAACGAACGCCGCGGCCGACATCACGGCCCTTTTCACCGAGGCCGCCGAGTACCACGAATCGCCCTACGAGACCGATTGGATCGGCCGCGACGAGATCGTTGCCGGCTGGCAGTCGCGGTGGGACTGGCAGCAGGGCGGCTGGGACTTCGACTGGAACCTCACCAGCATCGCCGGATCGACCGTCGTGATCACCGGCGTCGGCCACTACGCCAAGCTCGGCACCTTCGACAACGTCTGGACCGTCACCTTCGACACCGCCGGCCTCTGCACCCGTTTCAACATGATCAACACCGAACAGGGCGCCGCCCTCTGAGAGCGAGGCGGGATACACCGCGATCGCGGGATACCCCTCGTGAGTTCGAAGCGCGACAGTTGAGCACAGCAGACGGGAACACCAGCCGTCTCAAGACCATCGACTGCGAAGAAGGCACCAGCATGACCACCACGACCAAGGCAGACACCACTCAGGGCGTTCACACGACCGACTCCTCCTCGACCCTCCTCGACCGGCTCGCCGTCGTGGATGCCCTCTACCGTTACGCGGCGGGCCTCGACCTCCGAGATGAAGCCCTCCTCGCTTCCGCCTTCGCCGCCGACGCTGTGGCCGACTTCGGCCCCGCCACGAGAAAGGCCGGCCAGGACTACCCGCCCATCGAAGGCGGGGCGACCATCGCCTCGGCCGTCGCCGCATCCCTCAGTCCTCTGGACACCACCCACTCCCTCAGCAACCCGCGCGTGACTCTCGACGGGGACGCGGCGACTCTGGAGGGGATCATGGCGTGCATGCACCTGCCCCGCACGGACCACTCCCGCCACGTCCTCATGACCAATCGCTACGACGTCGAACTCGTCCGCCAGGGCGACGCGTGGGTCATCCAGCACCTGACCGTCGACAACGCCTGGACCGAGGGCGACCCCACCGTCCTCTCCGGCATCTGAGCGACGCGCAATGAGCCAGGACCTCAAGGCCACGGTCGTCACGTACCTCCACGCGCTGGAAGACCTCGACTTCGACGCCGCACGCGCACTCTGCGCCGAAACGGCCACCGTGTGGCACAACGACGGCAAGGGAGACGAAAGCCTCGAGTCGTACTTCGCAGGGCTGAAGACGCAGATCTCCCTGTACGAGTCGATCCATTACGACATCGGACGCCAGCTGGCCCAGCCCGGTGGCGTCGTCCAACAGCACGTCGTGCGGGTCGTAACGAAGACCGGTGAACGCGGCGGGATCCATGCCGCCGTCTACTTCGGCTTCAACGATGCCGGACTCATTGTCCGCATCGAGGCCTACGCCAACTACATCCCGGATGTCCGGGCCGACTGATATCTGCTCTCGGTTCGGTCCTAGCCGCTTTCCGCTTCACGATTGCGATGCAACGTGCTCGCCGGTTCCCGGCGCATGTAGGTGAAGGTGTACTCGCCCCACCGCTGAAGTCCCGTCTCCGAGCCGGGCGGCGCGGCGGCGTAGGTGTCGAGATCGACGGTCAGGTGGTCGTCCTCGGTGAATCCTGCCTTTTCGAATGCTCGCCTTCCCGCCTCGGAACCGTGCACCCAGCAGAAGAGGCCCTCGGCATCGGCCCTCGTGGTACCCCACGAGATCAGGGCTGCCCCGATGCCGCGCGATTGAGCCCTCGGCGCCACCGCGATGGCGACGATGTACCAGCAGGCGGTCCCCGGGGGCATGATCTCGCGCTGCCACCGTTCTCGGTCGCTGTCGGTCAGGTGCTCGAGCTCGTCGACGGTCGAGTGAGGTGCGTCGGTGCCCTGCGACAGTGCCGGCACAACTTGGGGGGCACCGTCTCCTCCTGTCGCCGCGGGGCGCGGAGGCATCTTGGTCTCGTCACTGCGCCTCCAGCACACCCAGCCGAGAAGTTCATCGGTGTGCGGATCGACGGCCTTCAGGACATGGGTGCGGGGACCCTGAGCGATCCAGTCGGAGAGCGGTGCCGCCATACTCCTCGCGAGGTCGCCCGGCACGCCGTTCGCTTCTTTCATCATGGTGTGCCTGTCGGTCGCGAAAGCCGCCTCCATCAGACCGGCCATGCTCGAGACGTCGGCCGGTGCGGCCCTTCGAATCGCGGGGGAAGTCACGCGGAGATCGCCCCGCGGAAGGTGGCGCGGATGTCGCGAACGAGGAGTTCGGGCTGCTCGAGGACCGCGAAGTGGCCGCCGCGTTCGACCTCGCTGAACAGGACGAGAGTGGGGTATCGGCGTTCGGTCCAGCGGCGCGAGCGGCGGACGTACTCGCCCGGCATGATGCTGAAGCCGGTCGGAACGGTGATGGGTGACTCCAGCGACCCGGGGTTGGCCCAGCCGACCCGGGCCATCTCCCAGTACATGCGCGCGGCCGAGGCGGCGGCGTTGGGGAGCCAGTAGAGCATGATGTCGTCGATCATCTCGTCGAGCGAGAAGAGGGACTCGGCGTCGCCGTGCTGGTCGTGCGAGCCCCCGACGTCTTGGAACATCGCGTAGATCCAGCTCGCGAGCCCTACAGGCGAGTCGGTGAGCGAGTAGCCGATGGTCTGCGGTCGCGTGGACATCTCTTGAGAGTAGGCGGAGAGCACTTGCCAGTAGTGACCGCCCTCCTGCATCATCCGCTGCTCGTCCGGTGTGGCTGCGGCCATCTCGTCGTCCGTGGGGGTGAACTGCGCCATGTTCAGGTGGATGCCGCGGAGCCCGATGTCGGTACGACCCTGAAGGGCGGCGAGTTCGTTCGTGACGACGGCCCCGAGGTCGCCGCCCTGCGCGAACCAATCGGTGTAGCCGAGTCGTTCCATCAGCACCGCCCAGGCCCGAGCGGTGCGATGCAGGTTCCAGCCGGGCTCGGTGGGGTGGCCCGAGAAGCCGAAGCCGGGGAGGCTCGGGATGATCACGTCGAAGGCGTCTCCTGCCTTGCCACCGTGTGCTTCCGGGTCGGTCAGCGGGCCTATCGCGTGGCGGAATTCGAGGACGGATCCTGGCCAGCCGTGGGTGAGGAGCAGCGGGCGGGCGCCGGGAACGGCCGAGCGGATGTGCACGAAGTGGATCTCGAGCCCGTCGATCGACGTCGTGAACTGGCCCCACTCGTTGAGGAGGGACTCGGTGCGGCGCCAGTCGTAGCGGGTGGCCCAGTGCTCGACGAGCTTCTGGATCTTGTCGAGGCGGGGGCCTTGGCTGGTGTCGTCGACGGTCTCGGCGTCGGGCCAGCGCGTGTTGAGCAGTCGTGCGCGGAGGTCGTCGAGGACGGTCTCGGGGATGTCGAGGATGAAGGGAGTGACATCGGTTGCGGTGGGGATCATCAGGGTTCCTGTTCTGGTGGGGATGGGTCAGGCGCGGGCGGACGCGGAGTGGTCCGCGTTCTCGACAGCCTCGTGAGAGGTGGCTGCCCGAGGGATGAGCAGGCCGGTGAGGACAGCCGCGCCGAGGAAGACGATCGCAGCGACGAGGAACGCTCGGTCGTAGCCGGCGACGGCGGCGATCGCCGCACCTCGCTGTGCCGCCGCACTCGTCGCCTGGACGGCGAAGGTGCTGAGAAGAGCCGTGCCGAGGGCGCCGAAGATCTGCTGCCCGGCATTCGCGAGGGCCGAGGCGACGCCCGCGTCGTCCGGGCGCACCCCGGCCGTGGCGGAGTTGAAACCCGCGCCGAAGACGAGGCCCATGCCCAGACCGAGCATGATCAGGGCGGGGAGGACCACTGTGGCGTAGCCGCTCGAGGTCGTCAGGGTGGAGAGCCAGAAGAGGCCGGCCGCGCCGAACAGGGCGCCGAGCGAGATCGGGATGCGGGGTCCGTGACGGCGGAGAAGGGGCGGGGCGATGGCGATCGAGACGAACGTGATCGCCCCGATCATGGGCAGGAACGCGACCCCGGTGACCAGGGGGGTGAACCCCTTGGTCGTCTGGAGATAGAAGGTGAGGAAGAGGAACACGGCGAATATGCCGAGGGCGGATAGCGCGACGCCGAGAAGGGACCCGCCCCTGTAGCGATCGAGGACGATCCGCAACGGGAGGAGCGGGTGCTTCACGCGACGCTGGATCGACACGAACAGCAGAAGTGCTGCCAGACCCGTGGCGAGGAGGGTGATGGTCGACGCAGCCGACCAGCCTGAGCTGTTCGCGCGGGTGAAGCCGAGAACGAGGAGGACGGTGCCGGCGACGACGGTGACGGTGCCTGGAATGTCGAGCTTCACGCGAGGACTGCCCGCGGTGGCCGGAATCAGGAAGATCGCGCCGATGATGGCGATGGCGGCGAGCGGAACGTTGACCCACAGGCACCATGCCCAGCTCCAGTACTCGGTCAACGCTCCGCCGAGCAGCAGTCCGACGGCGGCGCC
The DNA here is from genome assembly GCF_039544345.1 of Frondihabitans cladoniiphilus. NCBI lineage: Bacteria > Bacillati > Actinomycetota > Actinomycetes > Micrococcales > Microbacteriaceae > Frondihabitans > Frondihabitans cladoniiphilus. The sequence continues at coordinate 854,327 of NZ_BAABLM010000001.1, read as the reverse complement.
CGTCCCGGAGACCGACCCGAAGACGCCGAAGGCGCGGGTTCGCTCGGCAGGCTCGTGGAAGACGATCGTCAACAGCGAGAGCGCGGCCGGGGCGAGAAGGGCACCGAACGCGCCCTGGGCGGCGCGGGCGCTGATCAGAACGCCGAACGTTCCGGCCGCCCCGCCGACGGCCGAGGCGGCTGCAAAGCCGAACAGCCCGATGATGAGGACCCGCTTCTGACCCCATCTGTCAGAGATGCGGCCACCCAGCAGGAGCAGCCCGCCGAAGCTCAGAGCGTAAGCCGTCACGACCCACTGACGGTCGTCCGAACTGAAGCCGAGGGCCGCCTGAGCACGCGGAAGGGCGATGTTGACGATGGTGGAGTCGAGCACCACCATCAACTGCGCCAGCGACAGGACGGCGAGGATCCACCATCGACTCGGGGATCGATGCCCGGCGCCTGCCGGGGAGGACAGAAGGGTCGTCATGGTGCTCCTTGGTCTCAGGGAAGTCGTGGGTCTCAGGGAAGTCGTGCAACGTTCCCGTGACCATATCATCCCACTTTGGGACGATCCTTCTCTGGTACGGTTTGTTCATGATCGAAAAAACGAGGATCGTCGACACGGGCGGCATCGATTGGGGCTCTGGCGGCATCGAGACCCAGCTGGGTTGGTCGCTGCACGCCATGTACCAGGGCTTCTCCCGGGCAGCGACCGAGGCTGTGGCGTCACTGCCCGGCGGTGCCCGTGGTTACCAGGTCCTCATCGCGGCGACCACGGAAGAGATCTCCTCCCAGCTCGCTCTCGCTCACCGGCTCGGTATCGACAAGAACGCGATGACGATCGTCGTCGACGCCCTCGAGCAGGCAGGGCTCGTCGAGAGGCGACCCGACCCGCAGGATCGCCGCGTCCGACAAGTCCTCGCCACCGCTGAAGGCCGGAACGTCATTCACAAGGCGCGCGCCGCTCTCGGCACCGTCGAAGACGCTCTCATGCGCGACCTCTCCTCCGACGAGCAGATCCTGCTTCGTCGCCTCCTCGCGCGGGTCGCCCTCGGAGTTCCCGACCTCGCCTCCTGCCTCGCCCCCACCGACACCCCCTCCCCCACCAACACCCCCGCCCCCCGAGAGAAGACACCATGACCACCACCGTTCTCGTCGCCGGCGCCACCGGCGACCTCGGCCAGCGAATCGTCCGCGAGCTCCTCGATCTCGACACCCGCCTCCGAGTGCTCACGCGTCCCGGGAGCTCCGCTGCGGCGGACCTCTTCGGCGGCGAGGAGCGCATCGAGGTCGTCACGGCCGCCTACACGAGCAGCCGGGAGCTCGTCGAGGCCGTCGCGGGTGTCGACGTCGTCGTCTCGGCGGTCAGTGGAACCCGGCCCGTCATCGTGGATGCTCAGCGGGCGCTCCTCGCAGCAGCCGTGCAGGCGGGGGTTCCCCGCTTCATCCCCTCCGACTACTCGTCGGACTACCGCAGCATCGCCCGGGGCAGCAACCGCAATTTCGAACTGCGACGAGAGTTCGCGGCCGACGTCGACGCGGCAGACATCCGAGCCACGAGCATCCTCGGTGGCGCATTCGCCGACATGCTCACGGGTGAGGCGCCGGTGATCCTCTTCGATCGCCATCGCGTGCTCTACTGGTCGTCGCCCGACCAGGTCCTTGACTTCACGACCAAAGACGACGTCGCGCGGGTGACGGCCCTCGTGGCGGTCGACGAAGGGGCGCCCCGAGTGGTCGAGATCGCCGGCGACCGGGTGACGGCCCGCGACCTCGCGGCATCGATGACGGAGATCACCGGAACGCCGTTCAAGCTGCAGTGGTCGGGGACGACCGGAACCCTCGCCGCGATGAGCAAGGTCGCACGGAGATTCTCGAAATCCGACGACACCTTTCCGGCTTGGCAGGGCATGCAGTACCTCGTCAGCATGTACTCCGGACAGGCGCAGCTGCGCCACGTCGACAATGCCCGGTTCGGTGACGATCACGTCTGGACCACCACGCGCGACGTCCTGGCCGAGTACCTGAGCAGGTAGCTGAGGCGCGTTCCGGATTCGCAGAGACCTCTCGGCGACCAGGATCATCTCGCTGAATCCCTCTGCGTACGAAGCGGGGCACCTTCCCGAAAGTCGGGTGGGTGCCCCGCTCGGGCTCGCTCAGTGGAATAGCTGCGGCGTGAGACGGCTCAGCTCGAGGCACCGAGGGCGTTCTCAAGCGGTATCGCCACATGCGCCATACGGTAGCCGGATGAACGAAATACACCTCACCGGACTGCTCGTCTGCACTACCGAGGAGGAGCGAACGGCCGTCGAGCGTCACCTGCCTGACCACGTCGAGCTCACTCGGGACGAGCCCGGGTGCGTTTCTTTCGACGTCGTCCCGACCGACGACCCATTGGTCTGGTCCGTCGAGGAACGATTCGTAGACCAGGCGGTGTTCGAGCTGCACCAGAGGCGAGTCTCGAGCAGCGTCTGGGGTCGAGCTACGGCAGGGATCGAACGTCGCTACTCCATTGACGACCCTCATCTCTGAGTCGGCGGCATCGACATTGCGAAGCGCGGATACGGTCCGGCCCGGGCGGTCTGAAGCCGCTGGCGCGCACGGCGCGCTACCGGTCGGTCTGACAGAGACCCTGGTTACGGCTTGCCTGGGCAGCAACCGTCGCCACACCAGGAGCGTGAGCGTGCTGGTAAATGAATCAGAGGCGATGCAAGATTGGCTCATGAGACGTCACTCCCCTCGCTTCTGGCATGGGTAAGCATGTGGGCGTCGCCGGTAAGCCCTCCAGCCCGGCTGGTGACTCGGTGCCTTGGGCAACCGACGCCGTTCATGTGGGCCCGGGAGCGCCCTACAGTCCCTACAGCGGAATTCTCGGTTCGATTCCGTTCGTGATACTGGGTCTATTTCTTTTCACTAAGACCGACTCAACGGTGTGGTTGGCAATTCTGCTTCTCTTCCTCTTCGGCGGCGGCGGCATCTTCATCGCAGTCATGAGCGCGAGGCGTATTCGGCCTTGGCACCGAGCGCGCCGTGCCGCTAAGACCTACATTGCCGAGCATGGCGGCTCGATGCCACGCCGCCTGCGAATCCTCGGCTGAGCCGGATGTGACTTGGTGCTCTCGGATCGTCAGGGGTGTCCGGTGTGGAGGTACACGTGAGCCATTGGACCAAAAAGAGCGGTCCTGAACTGGCTCGGAGGCCGAGACGAAGTGAATCGACGCGCCATTGCTGCGGACAATTCGGAAGAGACGGGACACTGAATCCATGACCGATCCGGCCGCCTTTTCGGCTCGAGCAGTGCAGCGTCGCCTTCGAGAGATCGAGTGCGCCGCCCGCACTCATCCATGGGACGAACACGTATATCCGGGCGGTTGGGCCCATGACCACTGTGGTGAGTGTCAATACGAGCTCGAGCATGGAGAAGCTCCTCCGGGGCAGACCCTGTGTCGCCGCGTCGTCCCTGACGAGCTGCTCTCACGCCCAACGGCTCAGGAGCTGGAACGGGCCGCACCCTTGCGTCGAAAGGTCATCCTGAGGCTTGCAGGGCTCCTCAACGCATTTGTTGGCCTGTGGTCGTGAGCATCGAACGTGACCTTTCCGGGCAAATGCTGCTAAAACGGGCGCGGGCACGCGCTTCACGAGTCCTTGCTCTGACTCGCGTCAGCAGGCCTCGACGTACGCTCGAAGGCGATAGGTCCGAGCTGAGGGTCGAAAGTTGAGACATTACGAAGAGCGTTTGTCGCGCCTTCATCGTTCTCTCGCGAGACTTCGACTCCACGGAGAAGGCGTCGGCTACGCGTATTTTGAAGTCGACCTCTGGACTCACTGAAGTCGACTGGGTTTCAGACCCCGTCGAGTTCGCGGCGATCCTGCCGGTATTTCGCTGACGCAGCTTCCGCGCGAGCCAGAGGAAACCATCGGGTCGTCGAACGTGCTCCTGATTGCCGGCGTGGTCGGTGCGAGCACACGCACACGCTGAGGCTCCGGATCAGAGCCCGCTGCCCGGTCGATCTCCGAAGGCCCACGCGATGATCCCGTCGACGATCTCGTACTGCCAGGCCCGTGTCACCGGTTCGTGGCTGACGAGGAGCCGGTAGAGGAGCATCGAGGGGAGAACGAGGGCGAGCGTCTTCAGGTCGACGGAGGGCGAGATCTCGCCTCGAGCGCGAGCTCGTTCGAGCGCGGTTCGGATGCCGACGACCCGCGGCTCGATCACGGCGTCCACGACCACTTGTCGGAGCTTCGCATCCTCGCGAATGACTGTGAGCAGTCCCGTCAGAAGGCGCGTCTTCTCGTCCGTCGCCTTCGCCGACTCGGAACCGACGATTGCCGACAGATCGTCTCTCAGGCTTCCCGAGTCCGGGCCGACCTGCAGGGGCGCGCCCAGCCCGGATCGAAGGACGGCATCGACGACGAGGACCTGCTTCGTGCCCCAGCGCCGGTAGATACCGGCCTTGCCCGTGCCCGCCCGACTCGCCACCGCCTCCATCGTCATGGCCTCGAAGCCACCGTCGACAAGCAGGTCGAGCGCCGCCGCGAGCACCCTGTCGTCGACGGACGGGTCCCTCCGGCGCCCCGAGCGAGCGGGGTGTTCTGTGGACCGACCGGTGTCGGGGCCTTGCACTTGCGTGGTCACAGAGCGACTGTATCATCGAGACCAGTCGGTTTCGAGACTTGCCAGTCTCTATTCACTCTCCTTCTGAGGCCGGCAAGAGAGGAACTGGACATGGATACGCTCCCTTCGATCGGCACGAGGCTCGACGGCAAGGTGGCCGTCATCGTCGGCGCCGGCGGCGAGATCGCGCGGGCGATCGTCTCGCGATTCCGGGCCGAGGGCGCCACCGTCGTCGGCATCGACCGCCGAGGCGACATCGAGACCGACGCGACGCTCTTCACGGCCGACATGCGCAACGAGGACGCGGTCATCGAGACGATCCGCGCCATTGTCGAGCGCTTCGGCAGGATCGACGTGCTCTACAACAACATCGGCCCCCTCAACCCGGACGACCGCGCTCTGGAGACGAACACCACAGACACCTGGGAGGCCGTCTTCCGCGACCTCGTCCTGCCGGTCGTCCTGACCTGCAAACACGTCGTCCCCCTCATGCGGAGCAACCCCGGCGGCGGGTCGATCATCAACACCGGCTCGTTCCTGGCCGGCCAGGGTTCGGCGACGGCCCAAACCGCCTTCAACGCCGCAAAGGCAGCCGTGACGCAGATCACACAGGATCTCGGTGTCCACCTGGCGCGCGCCGGCGTCCGCGTGAACTCCCTCAGTCTCGGCCCCGTCGACTCGCCCGAGTCACGCGCCATGTTCGAGCGCCTCGGCGCCGATGGAGTCAAAGCCCGCCTGATCCACGTCCCGACCGGCCGATTCGCGACCCCCGCGGAGGTCGCGGGCGCCGCCGCTTTCCTCGCCAGCGACGACGCCGGATACGTCACCGCCTCCAGTTTCCCCGTCAACGGCGGGATCCCCGGCGCCTACACCATCCCGGCCTAGGAAGGACACCATGACCACGAACTCAGCACCCTTCGACGGCGAGAAGGTCGTCATCATCGGCGGGACCTCCGGGTTCGGCCTCGCCACCGCGCAGGCCGCCGCCCGCGAGGGGGCCACCGTCGTCGTGATCTCCCGAGCGCAGACCTCCGTCGACCACGCGCTCGAGCAGCTCCCCGATTCGGCGACCGGTCTCGCCGTCGACGTCCGCGACGAGGTCGCCCTGGGCGCGGCCCTCGACACCGTGGGCGATTTCGACCATCTCGTGTTCACCGCCGGCGATGCGTTCCGCCCGATGCCTGTCGTCGACACCACCATTCAGGATGCGAAAGCGTTCTTCGACGTTCGATTCTGGGGCGCCTACGCCAGTGCCAAATACGGCAGCCCGCACATTCGCCCCGGCGGCTCCATCGTCCTCACAGCCGGAACGGCCGGCCGGCGTCCTTCTGCGGGGAGCGCACTCGGCGCCAGCGTCAGCACCGCGATGGAGGGCCTCACTCGGGCTCTGGCCCTCGAGCTCGCACCCGTGCGCGTGAACCTCGTCATCGCCGGCCTCATCCGCACCCCACTCTGGGACCCGTTCCCCGCGCAGACACGCGAGGCGATCTTCGCGAGCACCGCTGCGCGCATCCCCGCCGGACGAGTCGGCGAGGGCGAGGACATCGCCGCCGCGAACCTCTATCTCATGCACCAGGCCTACGCCACCGGCACCTCGGTCGTCGTCGACGGCGGCAGCCTTCTCGCCTGACGCCGAGCAGACCCACGACGGCGCCGGCCGTGACCACTGTGACCGAGGACCCCGCCACTCGGAGAGATCACACGTCTGCACCTCGATCACCGCGGATGAATTCGGGCGTCGCGCGCGACGACGGTCGCAGGCCTGCAACTCCGGCTCGTCTACCTCCAGGCGAAGGCGGAGATGTGGGATGCACGCGATCGGCACGACGCGGACGCCGAGCTCCGCGCCACCACAGAAGTCATCCACGCAGCAGAACGCATCTCAACGGAAGTCCGAGCATCCCTGTGACCGATTCAGTCAGCACCTCCCCCGCGACCGACACGAGCACGCACGTCTGTGACCTGACCGGGAGGAACTCATCGAGTCCTCCTTCGTCAGGCGCGGATTCTGGCCTTGCGCCGGGATGAGGGCCAGAGGGCGCGCTCGTCCGCACGCTCGTCCTCCGTCAGGTGCGAAGTGACGTCGAAGCGCATGCTGGTCCGCTGCTCGGCCGTGAAGGGCGGCCATCCCGGATCGCCGGTCTTCGCGAAACGCACCCATGCAGCGTGCATCCGCGTGGCGAGCTCCTGGGGGGCGGGGCCACCGAGCATGGCTGCCGCCTCGGGGTCGTCGAGGGTGTCGAACACGAAGGGCAGCTCCATGGCGTGGCAGGCCCCGAGACGGCCGTCGAACGCCCCCGATTTCCAGGCGAACTCGTAGACGTGTGCGTGCGGGTGGAGTCCGGCGAGCCTGAGAGCCGGAATCCGGTAGAAGCCGTCCGTCAGGATCGCTGCGGCCAGAGTCCCCGCCGACACTCCCGGGCGGTTGCGACGATAGCGCCTCACCGTGCCCGGGCGTCGGGCTCCGTAGAGCCAGGCGAAGACGGATGCGATGATCGACGGCATTCGATCGACAGCCCCGCTCGGAACGAAGAAGAGGTTCGCCTCGTCGGAGTTGGTGCCGATGAGCAGGTCGATGTCGTGACCGGCCCCTGCCGCGATGAGGTCCTCGGGGATGCCCGGCAGGATGTCGCCGTCGACGACGGGTTCGAAAGCCATGAGGTTGCGACCGGCCTCGCCCCACAGCGTCGTGAAAGGACGCTTGGTGAGTTCTTCGCCCACTGTGGACGCCCCGGCGAGCACCCGGTCGACGGGAAGCGCCGAGATCGCGGAACGGGTGGGCCTGATGCCCAGGAGGGCGGCCAACCGGGCGGCGACCTTCTTCGCGGACCGAGGGCTGATCACCGAGACGCCGGCTCCGGATTCGGCGATCGCACGGTGGAAGAGTCCCTGCGCACGGGGCATCGCCATTAGTGAGACGACGCTCATGGCACCGGCCGATTCGCCGAAGAGGGTGACCTGCTGCGGATCTCCTCCGAAGGCCGCGATGTTGTCACGCACCCATTCGAGCGCCGCGATCTGGTCGAGCAGACCGAGGTTCGCCACTCCGTCGCCGACCCAGAGGAACCCGTCGGGCCCGAGTCGGTAGTTGATCGTGACGAGGACCACCCCGTCTCGCGCGAACCGCTCACCGTTGTAGACGGAGACCGACCCGGACCCGGTGCTGAACCCGCCGCCATGGATGAAGACCATGACGGGCGCCGCCCCGTCGAGGGTCGGTGTCCAGACATTCAGGTTGAGGTACTCGTCGCCTGGCGCGATCCGGTTCGGAAGGATCTCGTTCATCGGCCCTTCGCCCTGTGGCTGCGGTGCCGTCGGGCCGTACTTCGTGGCATCCCACGGTTCGGGCCACGGGCTGTGCGGAACCGGCGGTTCGAATCGCAGCTTTCCCACCGGGGGTGCGGCGAACGGGATACCGAGGAACTCGAGAATGCCGGTCGGGAGCTCAGCGCCTGTGACGTCGCCGCTCGCGCACGATGCCGTAGTCATGACGTCGGACCCCCTGCACTGGCGTGAATGTCACCGGGAATGAGTAAGGCAACGTCGGGACCGAACGCTTTCGCGGCCTCCCCTTGATAAGCCTCTCCGACCACTGCGGCACTACGAGTCACGTCGATTCCAATCTGCGCTGATGGATGGTGAATCCCAAAATACGTCGAATCCTCGCGATTGACGACGAGCAACTCGACCAGCGTCGCGATCCTGCACTTGCGTGTTCACATCACGAATGTATCATCGAGACCAGCCGGTTTCGAAACCGCTAAGTCTCTATTCACGCTTTTTAGGAAGCCGATGGGAAAGGGCATGAACGTGGATGCAGAACTCCCCTTGGTCGGTGACGCGACGGCAGGGCGGCCGTCATCGTGACGGAATTCCGGGCGCGCACACCACTCGGCCTGAAGCGGATTCGGGTCGGGTTACTGGCCATCACCACCGGCGATGACGCGGAGTTGACGCCTGAGCTTCTGCGCGGAGATGTGGCCCAGCCGGCCGGTCAGCTCATCGTTGAGATCGTTCGTCGCTGTGATCATGGCGCGGCAGAACTTCTCGCCGCGATCCGAGAGGGCGACGAGGGTGGCCCGGGCGTCGTTCGAGTCCGGTTGCGACACCACGTAACCGAGGGCCTCCACCTCGCGCACCATGGCGCCCATCGCCTGGCGGCTCACGCCCGCCTTCCCGGCCAGGACCGTGATCCTGGTGCCTCCGGGCTCGAGTCCAGCGAAGACGGGGATGTGCGACGGGCGGACGTCGGGAAAGCCCCCGGCGACTACCCGGGCCAGTGCCGTCTCGTTGACCGTGCGGGCCGCAGCTTCGAGGAGACGCCCGAGATCCTGCTGCGCGGACTCGGCGAAATCTGCCAGAACGTCATCGCTGATAAGAAACCTCCTTGACAAAATAAGGAAACCTGATTGACTATTGATTGTCAACCTAGTTGCGTATCTGAGTGATCCGCGACGAGCATCCTCAAGGAGTCATTATGTCCGAAGCCCTCTATACCGCCATTGCCACCTCGACCGGTGACGGTCGCGCCGGTGGGCGCGCCGTCTCGTCCGACGGCCTGATCGACTTCACCCTGGCCATTCCCAAGGAGATGGGCGGCCCGGGAGGCGCGACGAACCCCGAGCAGCTGTTCGCGGCCGGCTGGGCCTCCTGCTTCCACTCGTCCCTCAAGGCGGTCGCCGCCATGCAGAAGATCACCTTCACCGATTCGGCCGTCGTGGCCGAGATCAGCGTGCTCCCCACCGAGGCCGGCGGCTTCAGCCTCTCCGCCGCGCTGCACACCGAGTTCGCCGGCATCGACCAGGCCACGGCTGACTCCCTTGTCGCGGCCGCGCACCAGATGTGCCCGTACTCCAACGCGACTCGCGGCAACATCCCCGTCACGATCGATGCGAGCGTCGATGCCTGAGGTCGGCGGCGTTCCCGGCCCCGGCGGTCGGCTTAGCGACATCCACCTCACAGGGCCCCTCGATGAGACGACCACTCTGAGTGCAGAGACCGACGGGATTCGTTCCGTCGTGTTCTTCCTCCGCTCCAGTACGTGCGCGATCTGTCTCGGTCACGCCCGAAACCTCATCGCGATGAAGGCCAGCGGGGAACTCGGAGAGGCCCGTGTTCTCGCGGTCACGCCAGGCGGCGCGCGCGAGGCCGATACGGTGCAGAGCCGACTGCGCTCCGAAGCGCTCTCCGTGTTCGCGTCCGGCGACGGACATGCCGCGGTCGGCCTGGGGAAGTTCCTCACGCTCCAGCACAGCGGCACCTTCGTGCTCGATGCCGACGGGACGATCCTGAGCGCTCGTACGGCGACCATCCCGACGGGCAGCTTCTCGAAAGACGAGGTCAAGGCGGCTCTCGCCGCCTGAGTGCACCTCGAGCCGGACGGGACGGATCCCTTGCGCGATCCGTCCCGTCCGGACTTCCCCGCACACGCCGAAGACGACCGCTCCGGGAGGAGTTCTGATGGCCACGGACATGCACGACCTGATCGACACGCACGCGCACTTCGTCACGGGCGACTACATCGCCGCCGCGACCGAGGCGGGGCACGAGTCACCCGACGGAATGCCGGGGTGGCCCACGTGGGCCCTGCCGACGCAGCTGGCTGAGATGGACCGCCGGGGCATCCGTCGCGCGGTCCTGTCGATCTCCACCCCGGGAGTCCATTTCGGCGACGACGACCGGGCCGGCGAGCTGGCCCGGTCCGTCAACGACGAAGCGGCCGCGATCGTTCGGACGAACCCGAGCCGATTCTCGTTCTTCGCATCCCTCCCGGTACCCGACGTCGACGGCGCGATCCGAGAGGTCCGCCGGACGATGGGCGAGCTGGGCGCGGTAGGCGTTCTGCTGGAATCCAACGCCCACGGCCAGTACCTGGGCGATACCGCGCTCGACCCGCTGTGGGTGGAACTCGACCGTCGGCACGCCGTCGTGTTCGTGCATCCCACCTCCCCGCCCGGGTGGGAACGCACGGCGCTGGGGCGTCCGCGCCCGATGCTGGAGTTCATGTTCGACAGCACCCGGAGCATCGTCGACCTCGTGCTCGCCGGGGTCCTCATCCGCTACCCGAACCTGCGGGTCGTCGTTCCGCACGCCGGAGCCACCCTGCCTTTCCTGTCGGATCGCATCGCGCTGTTCCAGGAGGTGTTCGGCACCGCCGACAACGCCATGCCGTGGCGGGATGCGATGCGTCACCTCTGGTTCGACATGGCCGGCACCCCGTTCCCGACCGGTGTTCCCGTCTTGACCGACATTGCCGGAACCGACCATCTCGTCTACGGCAGCGACTCCTGCTGGACGCCCGCGCGCGGCGTCGACGCTCAGATCGGCTCCATCGACGCCGCTCCGGCGCCGATCGGAGCATCGAATTGGCGCGCGCTCACCACCAGAAATGCCGTCTGCCTGCTCCGTCTCTCCTGAAACCCGATCGTCGCTCACCCGAGCTCGGGTTCACCGTCCGCCCGAGCTCGGCCTGCTGAATCCGTCAACCGAAGTGGGACCCACCAGTGAGCCCAAGCGGGACCCACTTTGCCGACGAGGCAGCCGGGCTTTCGCTTCAACGGTGTGGTTCGAGCCCTCCGCCGCTGCATAGTGATGTTATGGAAATGAAGGAGGCGGCCGAGGCCTATTGCCGGGTCATCGAAGCCGCAAGGGGCGCAGAGCGCTCGACTTTCGCAAACGAGGTTGCGATGAGCTTGTCTGCGGTCGTAGCCGCTGCATATCGACTGCCCGACGTTGATCTCGATTCCTCAACCGTCTTCGTGGGTCCGGGCGAACCCATCTCTCATGCGCGGTGGTTCTCGCGAATGAAAGACATCCAGAGCGTCCTGGAGGATTGGGACAACTACTGGACCACGCACGATGCCTACTACGTCGACGAGACGACTGGCCTGCCAGATTTCTATCTCGGCACTCTCGAGGAGAAGGTGGCGAACTTGTCGCTCGCCGATGATCTCGCCGATATCTGGCGGGACCTGCAGAACGGGCTCGACTCCCTGAGTCGTGGCATGACGTTAAAAGAGGTGACCTGGGATTGGCGATTGACCTTCGGAAGTCATTGGGGTGCGCATGCCACTGAAGCTCTCCGGGCCATCCACCAGCAGGTGACGGATTAGTTCCGAGACCGGGACGAACGACGAGGGCTCGCTTCCGGCCGCGGACGATCTGACTCCAATACCGTCTGTGAGATGTGATGGCGAGCGAAAGAGTTGGGCCGTTCGCGATAGCATCCGCCGATGAAGTGGATTCTTTACGACATCGGCGGTGTCCTCGAGATCGTCGATGACCACGGTTGGCCGCAAAGCTTGCACGAGCGATGGAGTACCCGTCAGGGTCTGACTGTCGATGAGCTGCGAGCTCGGCTGCAGGCGGCCGAACTGCCCGACATGGCTTTGAGAACTGGCGTCGCAGAGGAGTACTGGCGGAAGCTCGGTGCCGCCCTCGACGCCGACGAGCCCGCTACGGCGACAATGCGGAGCGAGTTCTGGGATGCCTACTGCGGTCGGGCGAACACGGAGTTGCTCGCTCACGCCAGGTCGCTTCAAGGTCGCGCCGGCCTCGCCATCTTGTCGAACTCCGGCGATGGCGCACGGGAAGAGGAAGAGCGACGTTTCGCATTCTCCTCGCTCTTCGATCCGATCTGCTACAGCCATGAACAGGGAGTCGCGAAGCCGGACGCAACCGCCTACCTGACCGCTCTGGATCGAATGGGCGCCTCAGCCGAGCATGTCCTCTTCATCGACGACAACGAGGAGCCCGTGCGCGGCGCAGAGGCCTGCGGGATTCGCACCGTTCTCCACCGCGACAACGTGACCACCATCGCTGCGATCGAGACCTTCCTCGCGAGCTGAACCAGCACGGTTCCGCACGTCAGGTGCCGCAGACTAGGGGAACGCTGGAAGTTCGCACGCGCCCCTTGTGATGAAAACCTGTACTGGCCTGAACGGTGGTCGTGATGTCGGCATCCCCGGTTCGGGCGTTAGTGTCCGTGATGACGACGGCGCCGGCGATGCTCTGCAGCACGCGGCATTGCCGAGCATGGCGGCTCGATGCCACGCCGCCTGCGAATCTTCGGCTGAACCGGGGACGACTCGGTGGCCTCGGATTGCCAGCGTGTCCGCAAAAGAAGCGCCCGCAAGCATGACGCAGCCGAGCTCGGCGTTCTCGATCGGCACACCAGCGGGCTGTCCGTTCCTGTGCGACCGTTGCCTCAGGCGGACAAATCCCGTCTCCTGCCTTTCAGCCGTTCTCCCTCAAGGCGGTCCAAGATCGAGGTGTGAGAAACCAGAAGGAAAGGCCCTCGGATCGTTCTCAAGAGCAGCTGACCGGCGGTGCTGCCATCGGTGTGGGAATCTTCTCCCTAGCGTTCGGCGCTTTCGGCTGGGTTCAAGTCGCCGCCGGAGTCTCCGAACCAGCGAGGTCCTACGGCGAAGCACTGCTGGGCACAATCCTCGGGCTTTTTCTCCTGATTTACGGGATGGTCAGGACTTTCCGAAAGAAGTGAACGCGAGCGCTTCCCCTGTACATCGCGCCACTACTCTTTCCTGACACCATGACTTCGCACGTGATCCGAGAGCTCACGGAGCAACTCGCCTCCGTGGCCGATGTCAGCAGTTCCGGCCCTGACTATGTGTTCGAACCCAAGAACGGCGTCGATACCGCTCTTGAGCTTTTCGGCTACGACGGCGAATGGTTCCTCTTCGCCGGCGGCATCGTCCGAATTGAGCCAGATCATTCGAACAGCTCCGACGCGGACCTGGAAGCCAAGACGGTCGCTTGGGCACTCGCCACCGGAGGTGCGGGCAGATACCGCCTCGGGTTCCGCAGACGCTGGATCCTCGGTGACCACGCCGCCATCGCACGCCGGCTGAGGCCGGGACGGGAACCCAGACTTCTCGAGTCGCGAAGCCCCTGGGACACGTCAGGTCTGCTGGTCGTGCCGCCGGAACTCACTCCGCTTCAAGACCGCTTCTGCATCCAATGAAGCCTCGCCCACCACTCACGGCTCGGTGACTTCGAGAGCGATTCGCGAATGCCACGGGTGAGCTACACGGGTGCAGTCGCCTGTTGGCCCTTCCACTCTTCAGCGAGCAGGGCGTATCCGACCCCGTCGATCCACCCGAGGTCGCGGTGGAGGGAATCACGCACTCCGTAGAGTTCGCGACGCATTCCGACGCGCTCGGCAAGGCGACACGACGGCTCGTTGGATGCGAACGCGTTCGCCACGACACGGTGAAGTCGAAGATCTTCGAAACACAGCCGCAGTGCTTTCCGCACTGCCTCGGTCGCGTAGCCACGCCCACCCGAGCTCGGGTTCACCGTCCACCCGAGCTCGGCCTGCCGACCGGCGGCCTGGGCGGCTCCTTCGCGCTGCCCCCACGCATCCTCGACTCTGACCATGACGTCGCCGATGACCAGCCCGCCTGATTCGATGACGAGGAGATCGCGGAGGCGCTTCTCGAGGAGGGCATGCCAATCGGCTCGATCCGCGGGATGCCATTAACCCCATCGACTGACCTCCTCGAGCTTCCGGTATCCCCACATGGCATCCTCGTCGGCCATTGTCACTCTGCGCAGGGTGAGTCGCTCTGTTGACAACGGCCACGCCACGCGGTCGAGGGGTGAAGGGGAAGGGTCGACAAAGCCGATCATGCGGCAAGCCTGCCAGCCCTTTCCATCCCCTCGAAATGCGACGTCCGACTCCGACCTTGCAGAGGGGTTCGGCCGAGGGCGAGCTCTACGCTTGTCGCATGACCCGTGTCCGCCTTGCCTAGCAGCGAGACGCAGAGGTCATCGAGGGGATCGAGAACGACGCCGATCAACTTCTCATCCATAGGCTGAAGCCAGCGTCCTGGTCTCCTGCGCCCACGGGAATTGCCCGATTGTGTGAGCCGGGATTTCTTCTCGTCGCGGAACTCGAGCATGGCCCGGTCGCGGGCTTTGTGCACGTCTTGGAGGTCGGCGGTATCTGCCACCTGGAGCAACTGTCTGTCGCGCCCGAGCACGCTCGGCAGGGCTTGGGCCGGTTGCTCGTAGAGGCCGCTAAGCAACGAGCTCGAGAGCTCGGCTATTCTCAAATTTCGCTCCGCACCTACGCTGATGTTCCGTGGAATGCTCCCTTCTACGGGACTGCCGGCTTCGCGGAGGATCAGCCGGCGACACCGTTCCACCGGTCGCTGATAGACGTCGAGGCTCGATATGGCCTGAACCGATATGGACGCCGCGTGCAGATGGTCGCACCGCTGGCGCCGCCGCAGGGTCGTTGACTCGGTGAGCGTTCACGGTATGGGCATCTTCCGGGATGACACCTGGGCTATGCGAAGGACGCTCGGTAGATGACGCCCTCGGTGTCATCTCCGAAGGAGACGCCACGAATCGTCGAGGCCCTTCCGATCTCCTCGAATAACGCCAGCTCGGCTTCACGCCCCTGGAAGAGCACGAGGGGCTCGATTGGCCCGGGCCCAGCCTGATTCTTGTTCGCCCCTGTGAAAAAGCCCCCGTCAGACCCCCCGCGGTCGTAAGGGATTCAAGAGCCCCGGGGCACCGGCACGTCCGCCCACAGGACGTCACCCGTTCTGAGCAGCGTGGTCTGGACGAGTCCGTCGACCGACCTGAACATCTCGGGCCACTCGAAGGACGGGTCTGCGAGGTGTCCGACACGGGATCTGCCGAGCCAGACCTCGACCTGGAGGCCATCGTCGGAGAGCCGCAGCAGACCCGTCTCCTGACGCCACCCCACCTCCGTCGCCTGGTGCTCGATGACCGGAATGCGCGACCTCCGCCCCGGCTCCAACACACTGACCGCGACCTGCACACCGAAGAAGTTCTCAGCGCTCGGCTTCGGCTGGCGAGCGAACGTCGTCTCCGGAATGCGTTCCAAGGCCTGGATCAGCTCGCCCGGCTCGGCGACGTCGTAGAAGGCGGTCGAAAGTCGCCAGGTGTTGAGCAGATCGAGGCCCGTGTTCCCGTGGTCCACCCGCGCCCAAGCGAGAAAACGTCCGTCGAACGACACGCTCACATGACGACCGTCGCGAGACGTATGCACCCTGAGAGCGTGAAGAGATAGCCCGGCTCCGCGACCCTGTCCGAGAGGAGCGCTGACGATCGCCCGACGCGTCGTGAGCGTGTACGACGTTCGCTGCTTGATCCACCGCTTCACGAAGAAGCGTCCCACCAGGGTGTAGACGACGGCAAGGTCAACGGCAACAGCGATTGCGATGGCGGTAGTGCCCAGACCCGGAAAGTCGTCGGCGTAGGCAAGGGGCGCCAGGAAGAAGGCAACGAAGGAGATGTACAGGCCGACGAGCGCCGAGAAGACGCTGTACGGGATGAAGAAGAAGTCGGCGGGCGTGAAGATCACGTCGGGGTCAGGGCGGCCCGACCACAGGACGGATTCGCTCGGAGAGAGCTCGACGGCTGTCTCCGCTCGAAAAAATGGCATGGGACCCCCCGTCGGACTCTCGAATAGTAGGGCCGATTCCGGTCGCCGCCCACTCCCCCGAAGGAGAGCCGCGCTCGACCCGTCGCTCGGCGACCGCGGGCGAGATCATCAACTGAGGTCGGGCGCGCCCCCGGCCCGTGCCGCTCGAACACACCCCGGCGGCACGAACACCACGCCTAGGCGGAATGTTCGTGCCGGTGCGGTGTGTTCGACCGGCGCCAGTAAGCGCCACGGCTACGGCACCAGCACCACCTTCCCGTGCGGCGCCCCCGACAGGCTGAGCTCGGCAGCGGCCCGCCACTCGCCGAGCGGGAACGTCGCCGCGATCGGCAACGTGAATTCCCCTCGAGCGGCCAGCGCCGCGTAGTCGGCCAGGAACGCCGACGACGGGTATCCGCCCGCGGCCAGAAGCTCGTCGACGTTCACCCGAGCACCCTGGCTGCGCGCCTCGTCGTGGTTCGAGATCGTGACGACATGCGTGGGATCCCCCGCGATCTCGATCAGGTCGGCGATGGCGCCGGTGTTCGGACGCGAGACGTCCAGCACGTGCTGCACGGGGCCGTCGGCGAGCCCCCGGACCCGCTCGACCATTCCCGATCCGTACGGGGTCACCTGCGCTCCGAACCCTTCGAGGTCGCCGGCGAACGTCGGGCCAGCGGTGGCGATCACGCGGGCTCCGAGACGCAGCGCGACCTGCACGGCTGCGTAGCCGACCATGCCGCCGGCGCCGTGGATCAGCACCGTCTCGCCTGGCTGCACTTCGAGAAGGTCGAGACTCCAGACGGCGGTCTGCAGCACCATCGGCAGGACGGCGGCCTGGACGACATCGAGCCCGGCCGGAACAGCGAACCACTGACTCATGATCGTGAAGTCCGCGGCACCGGCGCTCGGCTGCACGGCGAAGTCCGAGGCTCCGAAGACGAGGTCGCCGACCGCCACATCGGTCACGCCGTCGCCGAGCGCGTCCACGGTGCCGGCGACGTCGAAGCCGATGCCGCGGGGCAGGACGCCCGGCATGAAGCCCCGGCACAGCTCCCAGTCGGCAGGATTCAGCCCGGTGGCGGACACGCGGATCCGGATCTTCCCCTCCCCGGGCTCGGCGATCAGAGTCCGCTCCTCCCGCAAGACGTCGAGGGGCTCCCCCACCTCGTGGAATCGGACGACCCGGGACTCGACTTCGCTCATGGCGCTCTCCTTCAGAATTGACGTGGGATGCTCGGGCCGGCTGAGCACGGCGCGCCGGTGAGGTTCCGTTCCCTCGCCGTGGGTCGTGTGTATCCGCCCCTGCATCCGTAGTGACAGTCGCAGACGCTACCACGTTGTGACAGTCGCTGTCGCTACGTGCGCTACGCTGTCTGCATGCCGAGGAGCGGGAAGGAAGCGCGCGAGCGCCTGACCAAGGCCGCGCTCGAACTGTTCGCCGAACGAGGGTTCGACGACGTGACCACCGCCGAGATCGCGGCGCGGGCCGAGGTGACCGAGCGCACGTACTTCCGGCACTTCCCCGACAAGCGCGAGGTGCTGTTCGACGGCGAGCGGATGCTGACCGAGTGGGTGACCGCGGCGCTTTCGTCCGTTCCGAGCGACATAGCGTCCTGGCAGGCGATGCGTCGCACCGTCGACCTGATCGTGCCGCGGCTCGAGGCGAACCGGGTGGACGGCGATCGACTCGCGGCGCTGATCGAGGTCACGCCCGGCCTGCGAGAGCGCGCGGCGGCCAAGGAGGTCACTCTCATCGGCCTGCTCGTCGACCTGCTGGTGGCTCGGGGTGCGGCTTCGGACGAGGCGGCTCTCGTCGCGCGGACCGCTTGGGGTGTGCTCGGACACGCCATCGGCTCGTGGCGCGCTACGCCCGGCACCCCGCTGCAGCAGCACGTGGATCGGGCCTTCGCCTTGCTCGGTGGGCTCGTCGGCGGCTGAGACCTTTCGAGGCCGCGCGGCGCAGCCCGGTTCCGTCCGGTGTCGTACCGGCACCCTGCCCTGACCGATCCGCCATGCTGGGGGGATGCGCCACCCGACCCTCACCGAGCCGCTCACCCTCGAGTACGGAACGATGCCCCGCGCGGAGCTGCTCGCGGCTCTCGGCGTGGCCGGCGTCGAACTGAACCCGTCGGCTTCGACCCTGCTCGAGGAAGCGGTCTTCGACAGACCCGAGCCCGGAGTCGTCACTCTCGTCGAACGATCCGTCGCCGAGCTCGGTCTCGCCGATGGGGCGACGCTCCCCCACCTCTTCCGGGCCGGAGTCGAGAGCGGGTTGGTTCTGTGCCCCCTCGATACCGCGCCCTACCTCCGCCTTGCGCTGCCCGGACAAGCCACGGCCCCCGACGCGGTGATGTCGAACGGACGCGCCCCATCCGCATCCCTGACCATCGCCTCTCCTCCCCCGCGTGCTGATGCCGAGCACCCCAAAGGGTTCTATCTGCGGGTCGTCGAGGGTCGGCCCTGGCTTCGCGGCTACCGGTGCGACGACGAGTTCAGGTGGGATCCGGAGGACAGCTTCGTCTTCGCGCTCCCCCGTTGAGCGTCGTACGTCGAATGCCCGGGCGGTGCGTCGCCTCGGCGCGTGAGCGAGACGCGAAGGGGCAAGTCTGCCTCTGAGACCGCGTCTCACACGGGCGGCCAGTGCCGGAGTGCGAGGTCGGCGACTGCTTGGAGCTGTTGGCATGTAGCGCCCGTGGCCGCTTGGACGGCGATGCCGTTTCCCGTCGTCATGACGAAGCGCGCGATCAGGTCGGGATCGGCCGCGGCCGGAAGATCGCCCTCGGCGACGGCTCGGCGGAAACGCTCGGAGAGGAGCTCCTGGCCGTCCGCTCGCCACCCGGCCAGGATGTTCCTCGCCGCAGCGGCGGCGTCGCCGGTCGCGAGAGCCCCCTGGACCCCGAGGCATCCGGCAGGGCTGTCCGGCATCGTCGTCGCCTGGGCCGCACCGGCGAGGAAGAGTTCGGCGACCTCGCGAGCGGTCGAGGCTTGAAGGGCACGTGCGACGTAGGACGCCGGGCCATTCGTGTAGCGCTGAAGCGCTTGTCGAAAGAGTTCCTCCTTGTTGCCGAACGCCGCGTACAGGCTCTTGCGGGAGATGCCCATGGCGTGAGTCAGCTCGGTCAGACTCGCCCCCTCGAAGCCCTGCTGCCAGAAGACGAGCATCGCCTTCTCGAGAGCGTCGTCGGCATCGAAGCCACGAGGTCGACCGAGTTGCGCTTGTTCCATAGGGGAACCATACGCCTTCTGCACCGATCGGTTTCGCTGTGCTACGGTCACTTCGGCACCCATCGGTGCCGAATTAGTCCCGTCGGCTGTCGATCGCCTGGCCGACGGGCGACCCTGAGGAGAACCCCATGACCACGACCAACGCCGACCTCCGCGCCTGGTACGACCGCTACGCCGCCGCACTCAATGCTCACGAGTTCGACGGAATGGACGAATTCATCGCCGACGACGTACTCGCCGGGGGTGAGCACGCCCGTCGGGACGACGTCGTCGGAGTTCTGAAAGGGATCGTCGACGCCGTCCCCGACATTCGTTGGGACGTCGAAGAGATTCTCTTCGACCGCGACGGAATCGCCGTGAGGGCGGTCAACACGGGTACACCGACGAAGGAATGGCTCGGCGTCGCTCCGACCGGCAACTCCTTCGAGATCGTGGAGTATGCGATTTACAAGGTGCGCGACGGCCGATTCGTCCACATGACCAACCTGCACGACTCGGCCGAGATGCTTCGTCAGCTCACCGCCTGACCGGCGGGGCCTCGACGTCTTTTTCCGCCGGTGGTCACAACTTCGAGGGCGGTCCTGTCTTAGCTGTTGACCGGATGGCACAGCTGCCCCGGCATCATCGGAAGGCACACCATGAAGATCGTCGTCATCGGCGGAACCGGACTCATCGGCTCCCGCACCATCGCCAAGCTCACCGAGCACGGCCACGAAGCAGTCTCCGCCTCGCCCAGCTCGGGCGTCAACACCCTGACCGGCGAAGGCCTGGCCGACGTTCTCACCGGCGTCGACGTCGTGCTCGACGTGTCCAACTCGCCGTCGTTCGAAGACGCCGCGGTCCTGGACTTCTTCACCCGCTCGACCACGAACATCCTCGCAGCCGAGAAGGAGGCCGGCGTCAAGCACCACGTCGCCCTGTCCGTCGTCGGCTCGCAGAACCTCCCGGAGAGCGGCTACATGCGCGCCAAGGTCGCCCAGGAGAAACTGATCCGCGACTCCGGCGAGCCTTACACGCTCGTGCACGCCACCCAGTTCTTCGAGTTCGTCAACAGCATCGCCGGTGCCGCCACGGTCGGCCAGGATGTTCACCTGTCGCACGCTCTGATCCAGCCGATCGCCGCGGACGACGTCGCCACCGCCGTCGCCCGCGCCACCGCCGGCGAACCGCTCAACGGCACCCTCGAGATCGCACGACGAGACTGGCGATGAACGTCGCGCAGTCCGCCCGCGCCCGGCACGAGACCTACATCGGACCGTGGCTCCCCGACCCCATCGATACGAGGGCCGATCCGTCGCTGGGGGCCGAGCGGGGCGAAGCCATCGAGTACGCCGTCTTGCTGTTGCTGGAAAAGTTGACGCCGGCCGAACGCGCCGCCTACGTGCTTCGTGAGGCCTTCGACTACCCGTACCCGCTCATCGCGGACATCATCGGCACCTCCGAGGCCGGTGCTCGCAAGCTCTTCAGCCGTGTCAGGCAGCCCCTCGCCGCCGAGAGGCGAAGGCCCGCACCCGCGCCCGAGCACAAGCGCCTCCTCAGTGCATTCC
The DNA here is from genome assembly GCF_039544345.1 of Frondihabitans cladoniiphilus. Classification (NCBI taxonomy): domain Bacteria; kingdom Bacillati; phylum Actinomycetota; class Actinomycetes; order Micrococcales; family Microbacteriaceae; genus Frondihabitans; species Frondihabitans cladoniiphilus. Next base: position 833,540 of record NZ_BAABLM010000001.1, on the reverse strand, counting down.
TCACCGCCGCGCAGTCGGGCGACGTAGCGAGCCTCGAGAAGCTCTTTGCGGAGGATGTCGTCAGCTACTCCGACGGTGGAGGCGTGAAGCTCGCGGCCCGCATACCGATCCTCGGTCGAGCCCGTGTCGCGAGATTCGTCGCTGCCTTCTCCTCGCATTTCTGGACCGGCGTCGACATCGTATGGGTCGAGGCCAACGGCAGGCCCGCTGTCGAGGTGTCGCGAGGCGGTGTTCCGTTCACCATCCTCAGCGTGACGACGTCCGACTCCGGTATCGACCAGTTGCTCTGGCTCATGAACCCCCGAAAGCTTCGGTCGATGACGGCATTAGGACCTCAGAAGCTGTAATCGACGAGCCAGATGGTCGTGGACCGCACTCTTTGTGACCCGTAGCGTTGTAATCCTTCAACGACGAAAGGTCTGCGGTATGGCTGGCGGGACTCTTTACACCGGTGCGCGAATCATCCGGGGCGACGGCTCCGAGCCGATCGACGACGGCTTCCTCCTCGTGCGGGACGGCCTCCTCGAGTCCGTGGGGCCGATGTCCGAAGCGCCGTCCGACGAGTCTCTCGCCTCGGTGGACCTGGCGGGCAAGACGGTGATGCCGACGATCGTGAACCCTCACGGTCACATCGGCTACCTGAAGCACGGAGTGACCGACGCCGCAAACTTCTCGCGCGAGAACGTCCTCGACCATCTGCGTCGACTCAGCTACTACGGCGTCAGCGTCTTCCAGTCCCTGGGAACGGACCGCGACGACATCGAGATCACGATCCGCAACGAGCAGCGCGATGGCACCCTCGACGATCCGGAGCTGGCCCTCCTCCTCTCGGCTGCCACCGGCCTCGCCGCTCCCACGCCGGGCAGCACGAACGGAGGCGCGTTCTTCGCGCCCGAGGCCATCCTCGAGGTGTCGAGCCCCGACGAGGCTCGCGCGGCCGTTCGTGCCGTCGCGGCCAAGCGACCCGACGTGATCAAGTTCTGGGTCGATTCCCGCGACGGTACGAAGGAGAAGCTCGCCCCCGAGGTCTACGCCGCGCTCATCGACGAGGCGCACCGGCACGGGCTGCGGGCGATCGCCCACATCTACGAGCTCGACGACGCCAAGGGCGTCGTCGCAGCCGGTGCCGACGGAACCGCGCACATGGTGCGCAATCCCGGCCCCGACCAGGAACTGCTCGACATGCTCGTCGCGAAGGACGTCTTCGTGTTCACGTCGATGGGGATCCAGCGGGCGCTGCCGGCAGGCCCTGGCTGGCTCGACGACCCGACCCTGCTGGAGACGGTTCCCGTCGAAGACACGTCGGGCGTGCGCGCCATGATGGCGGCCATCCCGGAGGAGGTCGACGATCGACTCCGGGAGGGATACGCGGTTCTCGAGCGGGGCTTGCGCGACTACCTCGCGGCCGGCGTTTGTGTCTTGCTCTCCGCCGACAGCGGCGTCATGCACCAGTTCATAGGCTACGCCGAGCACCGCGAGCTCGAGGCGATGGTAGTCGCCGGCATGCCCGCTCTCGACGCGATCACGGCAGCCACCCTGCGCCCGGCAGAGATGCTCGGCCTCCACGACCGCGGGAGTCTCGTCGCAGGCAAGCGAGCCGACCTCCTGATCCTGCACGACGATCCGCTCACCGACATCACGAGCACTCGCAGGATCTCGTCCGTCGTCATCGGCGGCACCCCCCTCGATCGCGTCGCGATGCGCGCGACCTGGATCTGAAGCCCGAACCGGAAAGGAACACCGTCATGTCATCCACCCTTCGCCAGGCGATCGCCGGCAGTCACCCCCTCGTCGTCCCGTCGATCTACGACGGGATCTCGGCCCTCCTCGTCCGTGACCTCGGATTCGAGGCCGCGTACATCGGCAGCTACGCCACCGGAGCCACCCGGTACGGCGTGCCCGACATCGGCTACATCGGCCTCGAGGACATGGCCGACCAAGCCCGCCGTCTCGCACCGATCGCCGGCGTCCCCCTCATCGTCGACGGCGAGGGCGGTTGGGGCAACGCCATCCACGTCGCGCGAGCAGTCCAGGTGCTCGAGCGCGCGGGCGCCGCGGCCACTCACATCGAAGACCACGATTTCGGCAAGCACCTGACCATCAAGTCGTCGGTCATCCCGACCGGGCAGGCGGTCGACAAGATCAAGGCCGCCGTCGACGCCCGCGACTCGGAGGACTTCCTGATCATCGGGCGCACGGACTCGATCGGCGTCGAGGGCCCCTCGGCGGGTGTCGATCGCGCTCTCGCCTATCAAGAGGCCGGCGCCGACGGTCTCTTCATCGCCGGATTCCTCGACGCGGACTCCTGGGCTCGCCTCACATCCGATGCGCGCGTGCCGATCTACGTGCCGGACTTCCCGCGCCAGTCCGCCGCCGACCAGGCCGCACAGGGTGCCGACGTCGTGCTCTATTACGGCCTCGCCCACATCGCGGCGAAGGCGGGGATGCAACAGGCCCTCGAGGTCCTCAAGGCCGAGTCGTCGACGCAGAGCATCGAGAGCCGGTTGAGCACCGCCGGCTTCGACGAGTTCCTCGGCATCGAGAAGGCCCGCGTCCAGGCGAGGAGGTTCGGTCTCATCGATCCGGACGACGACTCCATGGCCGAGGCCACCCGGGCGTTCGAGGCTCAGAAATGACCGGCGTCCTCGCGGTCGTCGGCGTGGGCGGCATGGGGCAGGCCATCGCGCGGCGCCTGGGTTCCGGCGACAGGATCCTGCTCGCCGACTTCAATCGCGACTCCCTGGAGACGACCGCGACGCGCCTCCGCGGCGACGGATTCGACGTCACCACCCACGTCGTCGACGTCTCGTCGCTCGACTCCGTGCACGAGCTCGCGGTCGCGGCTGCCGCACTCGGGTCGGTCACGCGACTCGCGCACACGGCGGGGCTCTCGCCGGTCCAGGCCTCCGTCGAGGCCATCCTCGCCGTCGACCTCGTCGGTGTGGCGCACGTGCTCGCCGAGTTCGAGCACGTCATCGCCCCCGGCGGCGCGGGTGTCGTCATCGCCAGCATGGGCGGGCACATGATGCAGCCGCTGCCGCCCGAGCAGGAGGTGCGGCTCGCCCGGACCCCGTCCGACCAGATCGCTCGCCTCCCCTTAGCGGCTGCCGACCAGTTCGACAACGGCGGGAGCGCCTACAGCTTCGCCAAACGAGCCAATGCGCTCCGTGTTCGGGCCGCGAGCGTCGCCTGGGGCAAGAAGGGCGCCCGCATCAATTCGATCAGCCCGGGCGTCATCGCGACGCCGATGGGGTTGGCCGAACTCGACAGCCCCACGGGTGGTGCCATGAGGGCCATGATCGACGGCTCGGCCGCGCGACGCCTCGGGACGCCGGAGGACATCGCGACGGCGGCCGGGTTCCTGCTCTCCCCCGCTGCCGGCTTCATCAGCGGAACCGATCTGCTCGTGGACGGCGGCGTCGTCGGCGCCTTGACGACCGGTCAACTCGACCTCGGCGGGATCACGGCCGCGGGCTGAGGTCACAACTCGATCGGGGCGAGGAACCGGTCACGCGCGATCGAGAGGATCGGGCCGAGATCCTGGGCCGAGTCCCGATCGGTGCGCCAGCACAGGTAGGTGACGGCGCGGACGGAGTCGAGAGCGAGAGGTCGGATGACGACGCCCTCGGCCGCGAGGTAGCGGTGCCAGGGCGCACTCGGATTGGCGACGGTCACGCAGCAGGACCCGCCCGCCGCGACCATGGCCGCGATCCCGCCGACGATGTCGGAGCTGACATCGATGGTTTCGAGGACCTCGCGCACGAAGGGCTGGAGCTCGGGCGCGTTCCGGTCGGATCCGGGTTGGAGGAGGAGCCGGAGGCCGGCCAGGTCCGCGGGATGCACGTCCGTCAGCTCGCGGTAGCGCGGCTCGTCCGGCAGAGCGATCCCCGGGGCCTCGTGCAGCACGGCGAGGTACTCCAGTCGGTTGTCTTCGCTGCGCCGGTTGACGAGCCCCAGCGAGAGCTTGCCGGAGAGGATGTGGTCCATCTGCAGGAATGAGTCGAGGGGTTCGAGCCGAACGTCCGCGCCGGGTTCCGCCTGTCGGATCACGTCGTCGATCACGGCTCGGATCAACTCCGGCGGCACCGACCGCATGCCGACGTAGAGCTCGACGTGCCCGTGGACCCGGCGTCTCATATCGCGCTCGAGATCGTCAAAGTTGGTGATGATCCTGGTCGCGTGCGGGATCAGCGCGACGCCGAGAGGCGTGAGCTCCACCTTGCGCGTGCCGCGGACGAAGAGCGGCGCGCCGATGTCGAGTTCGAGCTGCTGGATGCTCCTGCTCAGGGGCGACCCGGAGATGTTGAGCAAGCGCGCAGCCCGCGTGTAGTTGAGGGTCTCCGCCACGGCGAGGAAATGGCGGAGGTGTCGGAGTTCCATCGGCCGATCTTCGCCTATTGCGACCTCAGCGGCAATGGAATCCTGCCCATTCGGTCGTGGATTGTTGCTGATTCCGATCCTACAGTCGCACTCACACACAAAGAAGTGGGCCCATGATCACGTCTCCGACCCTTCGGAACGACCGGATCCGGGCACGAACGAAGGACAGATAATGACGTCTCCCTTTTCCACCGGCGCGACGCCGCAGAGAGCCCGCCCGTATGCGCTGATCGTGATCGTGTTCATCGTGATCGAGGCCACAGGCATCTTCGAGCAGCTCATGGTCTACGTAGCCCTGCCGACCCTCGAGAGGGTCCTCGACATCGACATCGCCGCCGTCTCTTGGACCATCACGGTCTTCCTCCTGGTCGGGGCGGGAACCGTCGCGCTCGTCGGCCGCCTGGGAGACGTCTACGGTCGCCGCAGGATGCTGGTCATCCTGCTCGTGCTCTCCATTGCGGGATCGGCCGTCAGCGCCGCTCTCGGCAGCTACGAGGGGATCCTCATCGGGCGCGCGTTGCAAGGGACGAGCGCGGCGGTGTTCCCCCTCCTCGTCGGCATCGCCCGGGAGGCGGTTCCCGCGCCGCGCGTGCCCGTCCTCGTCTCGCTCACCACGGGAACCGCGCTCATCGCCGGTTCGCTCGGCGCCCTCCTCGCCGGGGTCCTGCTGGGGCTCGGGCAGTGGCGCCTCATCTTCGTGGCGTCGGGAATCTTGTCGATCGTCGCGCTGCTCCTGACCATCTTCATCCTGCCGAGGTCGGTGGTCGCCCCCCGCGAGAAGACGAGACTCGACGTCGTCGGGGCGGTCCTCCTCGCTCCTGCCGTCGCGGCCGTCCTGTTCGGCATCGACACCGGAAGCGGAGCGGGATGGCGAAGCCCGCTCGCCGTCGGCCTGATCGTTCTCGGCGTCGTCCTGATCGCGGTGTGGATAGTCGTCGAACTGCGGATCACCAGCCCGATGTTCGACCTCCGGATCTTCCGCGATCCGGCCCTCACGATGACCCTCGTCGCGACCGCGCTGATCGGCCTGGGGGTCTTCGCCGCCGGGTCGCTGCTCAACCCGATCCTCATGCAGAGCCCGACGAGCTTGCCCGTGGGTCTCGGCCTCACGCCGACGGTCGCCGCTCTCTACGGTCTCATCGTCGGTGCCGTCGGGTTCGTGTTGTCACCGGTGGCGGGCCGCATCGCCGCCCGTCGCGGCGCGAAGGTCACGCTCTCGATCGGCGTGGTGCTCGCCATCGTGGGCTTCATCGGCTTCGCGATCGGGGTCCACAACCTCCCCGTGGCGATTCTCGCCACGGTCTTCACCGGTGTGGGGAGCGCCTTCATCCTGGCGGGGCTTCCGAATCTCATCGTCGAGGTCGTGCCGCCGCACAACACGGGCGAGGCGGTCGGCATCATCTACGGAGTCGGTCGCACTCTGTTCGAGGCCGTCGGGACGGCACTGGTGGGCCTGCTGCTCGCCTCGTCGGTCGTTCCGCAGACCACCGCGCCGACACGGGCCGCGTGGAACATCGTGATCGTCTTCATCGTGGTCGCGTCGGCCATCGCGCTGATCATCGCCCTTCTCATCAGGAAGGCGAAGCCGATGGACCAGCGTGGTGAGGTCGTCGAGGCAGTGGCCGAGGTGACGCAAGACCCGACCACCGGGCCGGAACGGAATCGGGGTGCCGCGACGAATCGTCTCGGCAAGCCTGCGGTCCCGGGGCAGTGAGGCAGGAGCCCCGTGTCGCTCAGGAGCTTGTCGACGACTCAGGAGCGCCGAGGCGCCGGACGTAGGTCTGCGTGGGCCGGCCCAGGAGCGAATGCTCGAAGGGGGCTCCGAGGGGGCGCCACCCCGCCGCCTCGTAGAGTCGCACGGCGACGGCATTGTCGGTGAGGACGTGGAGGACGGCGGTCTCGCATCCCCCGGCTGCCAGTCGGCCCTCGATCGACGTGAGCAACAGGCGACCCACGCCACGGCCCTTGGTTGACGGATGCACGGCGAGGAGCCCGAGCAACGCGGCGTCGGGCGGGTCGGTCGGAACGCCGGTTCCGGCCGCGGTGGCCAGGGCGAAGCCGAGCACGTGGCCGCGGGCGTCCTCGGCGACGACCCAGCCCGCCGAGTGGTCGAACTTCGGGCGGGCCCGCTCGGCGACTCCCGGATGGGCGACTCCGTCGCGGTCGGCGCAGCTCGCGGTCCAGAGCGCGACGCAGGCCTCACGGTCGGCCGGCATGCCGTCACGGAGTCGGGGTGCGCGGCGGGCGAGGGGAGGGCTCACGAGCGTCAGCCGACGGCCACGGTGACCGCGTGCAGAGGTGCGGCCGGAACCGCGCCAGGGTACGCGCCGAGAGTCGGACGGAGGTACTGCCCGTCGACCTCGACGGTTCGGCCCGCCCCGGTGGCACCGTTCCAGCCGTCTTCGACGGCAGCGAGGAACAGGTTCACGGATGCACCACCATCGACGTTCACGACCACCTGCTCGGGCTCTCCCCCGTCGGCCGCCCAGGCCATCCGCACGAGATAGCTCACGAGGGCCTTGGGATCGGCGACCGTCGTGCCGGATCTCAGGTGCACCGTGACCGTCTCCTCGAACGTCTGCACCCGGTCGGCGCGGGAGGTGATCTGCGCGCTCGAGACCCCGGGCACCTTCTCGATGTCGGCGGTGAGAGTGGGCACGTTGCTCTTCGGGAGGAAGAGGAAGAGGCACAGCATCGTCAGCCCGAACAGGGCGGCCGTTGCGACGAAGAACCCGACGGGGACTGCCCAGAGGGGGTAGGCGCGGCGCTGGGCCCAGCGCATCCATCCCGAGAACTTGTTGTCGCCCGACTCGTAGGCGAACGGGCTGTCGGATCTCATGCGTGTCTCATCCCCTGCTCCTGCTGGCGGCGGCCTCTAGCTCTCTAACGGACGGCACCGGTCAGCGCGACGATGGTGATCGCGATACCCGCCGCCAGGAATCCGATGCCTCGCCCCAGCAGGACGGGCGGTGCCCACGAGGATTCTCGCCGTCCGATCTCGACATCGGCCCGCGGGTCGGCCCCTCGACGCAGTTTCGCCTGTCGCCACAGGAGGAGGGCGGCTCCCAGGACGATTCCGATGATGCCGAGGATCAGGGAGGCAACTCCGACGCCAGTCATGACCGAACTCTGGGGCACCGTCCGGCCACGTGTCAAACCGCCGGCCGTTGCAGCGGTGGGCGGTACATCCCCGAGGCGCAGTTTTTGCTCCGGGAGAGTTGTAGGCCGGCGTGAATTCACCTGGACGGACAACTGGTCGGGTTGTCGCCCAGCGTGAATTCACCCGAAGCGACAACGGCTCGCGGGAATGAACCGATTGCCGGGGCCGGCGCGGCGGTGCATCCCCCGGCGACGTGAAACACCGTGCAGCCGGTGGCCGTCCGGGGCGGACCCGATGACGCAGACCGCCGCCGAAGACTCCCAGGCTGACGCACCCGCCCAAAGAGCCCCTCGAGAAGCGGAGCGCGCGTACTCTGGGCCGCATGATCGGATCACTGGAGTTGGTCATCGTCGACTGCCCCGAACCGCAGGTGCTCGCGCGGTTCTATTCGGAGCTGTTCGGCTACGAGATCGTGGGCTACGACCCCGACTGGGCGGAGCTCGTGCCGCCGGGCGGAGGGCGACCCCTCGTCGCCTTTCAGCAGGTCGCGGACTACCACGCGCCGGAGTGGCCGAGTCAGTCGGTTCCGCAGCAGTTCCACTTCGACGTGCGAGTGGAGGACTTCGAGGTCGCCGAGCCTGCAGTGCTGGCATTGGGGGCAACGAGAACCGGCAGCGAGACGCCCTCGTTCCGGGTGTACCTCGACCCCGCAGGCCACCCGTTCTGCCTGATCAAGCCGGAGGACTGAGGCCCGACCTAGCGCGGCCCGGGCGAACCGCGGCCCGGGCGCAGACGCCAGGGGACCGCACACGCCAGCGAACCGCAGACGCCCCCGAACCTCAGCCGCTCAGCGCGAGCCGCCGTAGGCCGCCGGCACGAGGTCGAGGCGCGGCGCACCGGTGCGGATGAGCTCGAGGATGGCGTCCGCGACCTGCTCGGGCGTGTCGAAGTCGGCACCCGCAGTCATCGCGAGGGCGTCGTCGCGGCCGGCCCGGATCGACGTCAGGAACTCCGTGCTCGTGGCGAACGGGATGACCGTCGACACCGCGATCCCGGTGCCCTCGAGCTCGTTCCGGGCGATCGCCGACAGCCTCTCGAGCGCGATCTTCGAGGCGACGTAGCCGCCGGTGCCGGGCACGTCGGCGAACGTCGTGCCCGAGCTCACGTTGACGATGCTTCCCGCTCCCCGGCTCCGCATGGCCGGCAGCACGGCCTGCATCATCGCGAGCGGCGCGACCACGTTCAGGTCGAGCACCGCGCGGAAGTCCTCGACCGCCAGCTGCTCCACCGTGGCCTGGAGCCCCTGGCCGGCGTTGTTGACGAGCACGTCGATGCGACCGTAGGCGTCGAGGGCGGCCTTCGCGACGCGCGCGACGTCGTCGGCGTCGGTGACGTCGGCGCGAACGGCGATCGCCTGCCCGAGTTCGGCAGCGAGTGCCTGCACGCGATCCTCGCGCCGAGCGGCCAACACGAGACGCGCCCCCGCCGCAGAGGCCGCGCGAGCCGTCGCCGCTCCGATGCCGGAGGACGCTCCAGTGATGACGACGACCGATCCGTTGATGTCCATGGTGCCTTCCTCTCGGCGACCGGAAGTCGGCCGCCTCGCCAATTACGCTACTCCTCAGTAGCGTAATTCGTGCATCCTGCCGTAGGGTCGTCGTTGTGAAGGGTTCCGAAAGCGATGCCCGTGTCGACCGGTCGGCGCCGGACGGTCAGCGGCCTGGTCGGCCGTTCGATCACTCGCGGGATGCACTGGTCCTGTCGACCACGCTGGACCTGCTTGCCGAGCGCGACTACGACCGGGTCACCCTCGACGAGGTCGCGACGCGCACGGGCAAGGCCAAGACCACGCTGTACCGACGCTGGGCGACCAAAGACGACCTGATAGTCGCCGCGATCCGCGCCGCGGGGAGGCCGCCCGAGGTCGACGACCTGCCCGACCTCGGCTCCCTGCGTGCCGACCTCCTCGCCGTCGTCGACTCGCCGTGGCTGGGTGGTTCGGCCCGACGTCTCGCGATCTTCCTCAACCTCGCGTCGGCCGCGCGTGGTTCGGCGCGTCTGGCGCCGATCGTGCGGGCGGAGGTCACCGAGCCGTACGTCGACGTCTACCGGCGGTTGCTGGAACGGGCCGTCGAGCGAGGCGAGGTGTCTGCGGGTCTCGTCCCGCGCATCCCCCTGCTGGCTGCCGTCGTTCCGGCCATGAGCACGCACGCTCTGAGCGCCGGATCCGGGCCCGTCGAGCGAAGCCATTTCGTCGCCGTGATCGACGACGTCGTGCTGGCGGCCCTCGGTGTCGTGCCCCCGCGCGACTGACGCCTCGGCCTCGACAACGCGCGATTTCACGGAGAACGCGCCATTCGAACGACGTGTTCTCCGTGAAATCGCGCGTTCTCGCCGGGAGGCCGATGCGCGGGCAAACGCACAGCACCTCGAAGGCCCGTTGCTCCGAACACAGGGGTGACGGCGATACGATGCGCTGTCCCCTCCTGACGACGAAAAGAACCGATGACCACGCGCGCTCTGCCTCGCAGCGGCAAACCCCTCTCCCCCCTCGAGCGCCACCCCCGGGCCGTCAAGGCCGTCGGCCCCGTCCTCGCCGCCATGGGCGTGGTGTTCGGTGACATCGGCACCAGCCCGATCTACGCCGCGAGCACGACCTTCGGAGTCGGCGGCTCGACCGGAGGCGGCCCCTCGCGCGAGTTCGTCCTCGGATCCACCGCGACTCTGATCTGGTCGCTGTTCCTCGTCGTGACGATCCTCTACGTCCGCTTCCTGATGCGTGCCGACAACCGCGGCGAGGGCGGTCTCCTCGCCCTCTTCGGCCTCCTCCGGCGCAGCAAGATGCGCACCCGCACGATCGGCGTCTTCACCGTGATCGCGATGTTCGGGGCGGCCATGTTCCTGGGCGACAGCGTGATCACCCCGGCCATCTCGGTCCTGTCGGCGGTCGAAGGGCTCGAGGTGGTCCAGCCGGACTTCGCGAAGTTCGTCGTGCCGATCGCCCTCGTGATCCTGCTCGGGGTCTTCGCGATCCAGAAGTTCGGCACCAGCTTCATCGGCAAGCTCTACGGCCCCGTCATGGCGCTGTGGTTCCTGGCCCTCGCGGTCGCCGGCGTCTTCTCCCTCGCCCAGGACCCCGAGGTGCTGCAGGCCCTCTCCCCCAGCTGGGTCGTGCTCTTCTTCGTCGACCAGCCGAAGATCGCGTTCGTCGCCCTCGGCGCCGTCGTCCTCGCCGTGACCGGGGCCGAGGCGCTCTACTCCGACCTCGGCCACTTCGGGCGCAAGGCCATCACCCGTGCCTGGCTCTTCGTGGTGTTCCCCGCCCTGGTGCTCAACTACCTCGGTCAGGCCTCGCTGGCTCTGCGCCACCCGCAGGACGCCGCGACCTCGTTCTTCGGCCTCGTCCCGAACTGGGCCCTGCTGCCGATGGTGATCCTGGCGACGCTGTCGACGATCATCGCGTCTCAGGCCGTGATCTCGGGCACCTACTCGGTGATCCACCAGGCGTGGCGGCTCGGGGTGTTCCCTCCGCTCAAGGTCGTGCACACGTCGGAGGAGAGCGAGGGGCAGATCTTCGTGCCGGCGATCAACGTGCTCCTGGCGGTGGCGGTGCTGGCAGTGGTCGTCGGATTCCGCAGCAGTGCATCCCTCGCTTCCGCCTACGGCATCGCCGTGACGACGACCATCTCGATCACCGCGATCATCTATCTGGCCTGGTCGTGGAAGACCAAGAAGAAGGTGACGCTGACGATGATCGTGACCGCGGGGATCCTCGTGGTCGTGTTGTTCTTCCTCTCCGCGAATCTCCCCAAGGTGTCGTCGGGCGGCTGGCTGCCCTTGACGATCGGAGCCCTCGTGTTCCTCGTCATGGCGACCTGGTGGATCGGGCTCCGGCGCATCGCCGCCGGACGTCGGCGCAACGAGGTGTCGCTCGACGATCTGCCCGACCTGCTCGCGAAGGCGAAGGGCAGCCTGTACCGGGTGCCCGGCGACGCGGTGTTCATCACGCGGAACCCCGAGATCGTGCCGATCGCGCTGCGCACGATGGTCTCGCAGAACCACTCGCTGCAGAAGCGCGCGATCCTGCTCAGCTACAAGACGATCGACGTGCCGTCGACCGTCGGATCGCCGCATCGGATCACGGTACGGGCGTTCCCGGGCGGGATCGTGCAGGTCGTGGCCAAGGTCGGGTTCCGCGAGTCGCCCCGCATGACGGCGCTGCTCACCGAGGCCGGCCGCGTCGACGACGGGTGTCTCGACGACTTCGCGGCATCCCGCGCCACGTTCTTCATCTCGACGCCGGTGCCCCGCTACAACAAAGGCAGCAAGATGTTCCGCTGGGCGCAGATCCTGTTCCTGGCGCTCGACCGCCTCGCCCCGGACCCGCTCGACGTCATCGAGCTGCCGCGCGACCGGACGATCGTGCTGGGGCGCGAGATCCCGCTGTAGGTGGGATGCGCGGGCCGGGCTGGGGCTCGGGCTGGGGGCTGAGGGCTGCGGCTCGGGCTCGTCGCGCGGCGGCTCGCACCCCCGTCCGGCGCAGCCGCACCCCGTGCCCGCGGAGCTGCACCCCCGTCCCGCGGAGCCGCACCCTTAAGCGCGCTCGCGCCCCCTGGTCGACCGGGGTTTGGTGCGGAGAGCGGGGTGCGGCTCTGGCACGTGAGCGGCTCGCACCCCGGTGCCGCGCAGCAGCACCCCGGTCCCGCGCAGGCGCACCCCGTCGCGCAGCCGCACCCCGTCGCGCAGCCGCACCCCGGACCCGCCACCGGCCGTCAGGCGACCCCGACGGGCTCCAGGTGCTTCCGGAGGATGCTCGCCAGCGTCTGCACCTCGGGGTCGCGCAGCAGCGACGTGTGGTCGGTCTCCGTCGCCTCGACGCGCAGGTCGCCCGTGAGGATGTCCTGCCAGCCCGACAGTCCCCGGTCGTTCGTCTTCGCCAGGACGTAGAGCACCGGGCCGTCGTACGGCTGGATCACGTGCTTCCGCAGCGCGAGGACCGAGCGGTCCGCGATGGCGTCGAACTGACGCTGACCCTCGTGGGTCACGACTCCGGCGAGGTGTGCGCGCACGTGCCGGCTGACCTGGTCGACCTCGGGAAGACCGTAGGGCAGGATCCGACGCACCTGCTTGTCGAGAGCCGCAGCGGCGATTCCACGCAGCCCGGAGGACGGTCGCGCCGCCGATTCGACCGTGGCCGACGGGGTCGACGGGGTCGCGCCCGGCTCGTCGCGAGCGAAGGTGTCGAGGATGGCGACCAGCTCGACCTCTTCGCCGCCCGCCCGCAGGATGTGCGCGACCTCGAGGGCGACGAACCCGCCGAAGCTGTGTCCGACGACCACGTAGGGACCGTGCGGTTGGACGGTGCGCATGGTGCGGATCACTCGCTCGGCATGGGCGGTGACGGTCCGGTCGGGGAGGCCGCGGCGCTCCATGGCGTGTGCCTGGAAGGCGTAGACGTCGCGTTCCGGGAACTGCCGCGCCAACGGCAGGTAGGTGAGGGCGAGGGCGCCCGCACCGGCGATGCAGAACAGCGGTCGCCCGCCGGTGCCCGTGTTCAGCGGCACCACGTCGGGGTCGCTCGGTAGGGCCGATGCGTGGTTGCTCACGCGTTTGGTGAACTCGGCCAGGGTCGGGAACCGCAGGATGTCGCTCGACTCGAGGGTGACCCCGAGGTCGTCCTCGACGGCGGCCAGCAGCTCCTCCGCCGAGAGGGAGTCGCCTCCGAGCGCCATGAAATCGTCGTCCGCGTCGAGACCGGGGATCTCGAGTACCCGGCACCAGATCTGCGCCATGACGTACTCGTGCTGGTCGAGGACGTCGTCGGAGACCACGCGCTCGGGCACCGGGGGCAGATTCTGCCGGTCGACCTTTCCGCGTTCGGTGCGGGGCAGAGCGGTGAGCTGCACGATCTCGGCCGGGACCATGTACTCCGGCAGCGTCTGGCGGAGGGCGCGCCGCACCGCCGGCGTCGACGGGGCGCGGAGCCCGGCCGTCGGCACGATGTAGGCGAGCAGGCGCGTCGGCTTCTCGTCGGACTTCTGCGCGATCACCACGGCATCGCGGATCTCGTCGAGGCCGGTCAGCGCCGCCTCGATCTCGCTGGGCTCGACCAGGTAGCCGCGGACCTTGACCGCCGAGTCGGCTCGGCCCGCCATGACGAGGTTGCCGTCGTCGTCGAGACGGCCCAAGTCGCCCGACCGGTAGCGACGTCGACCGTCGTCCGTGACGGAGAACAGCTCGGCGTTCCGTTCGTCGTCCCTCCAGTAGCCGCCGCTCAGACCGCGTGACACGAACACGATCTCGCCGACCTCGCCCTGAGGCAGCTCGACGCCGTCGTCGCCGACGATGAGCACCTCGGCGTTGGGGGCGGCCCGACCGGCGGGGATCACGCCGGTGGGTGCCGGGGCGTCGCCCGGCAGGGTCCAGGCCACGATCATCCCCCCGGTCTCGCTCGATCCGGCCCCGTTCACGTAGAACGCGGACTCGGGCAGCACTCGTCGGAGAGCCGCGACGCCGGCCGCCGTGATGGCCTCCCCGCCGGTGAGGATGAAACGGAGGTGCTCGAGCTTCTCCCCGTCGGGCAGCGACTCGGCGAGCGACTTCGCCAGGTACGGCGTGCTGTAGTACGCGGTGAGCCGCTTGTCCTCGAGGTAGGCCCGGAGCGCGGGGATGCCCTCTTCGCGAGCATCGAAGCACCACATGCCGGTGCCGTTCAGCAGGGGCGCGAGGAAGGTGGCGACGCCGGCGACGAACCCGAGCGGGAAGGTCAGGAGAGCTCGGTCGCCCGGCCCCACTCCCACCAACTGGCGGTGGTAGCCGACCTGCTGGCGCAGGGTGTCCTCGGTCTGGAGCACGCCCTTGGGGAGACCGCTCGAGCCGGAGGTGAAGACGATGGAGACGCCGTCGCTCCCCTGGCGATCTCGGCCGGCCGCGAGGCGCTCCTCGACCGCGTCGGCGAGGTCGGTTTCGCTGAGCGTCGACGCGACGGCCCGGGCGACGATCTCGTCGAACGGGAGGGACGTGGCGATGTCCGCCCCGATCTCGGCCTGGTTCGTCGAGACGAGACAGACCTTCAGGCCGGATGCTCGGGTGTAGTACCCGAGGCGCTCGACCGGGACGTGCGGGTCGAGGAACACGTGCGTCCGACCGCTCTTCAGCACCGTCAGGATGGCGAGCAGCGCGTGGGCCGTGTGCTCGGAGAGGATGCCGACGGGCTCGTCGCCGTCGCCGAGGGCATCGACGAGGTCGAGCGCGGCGAGGTCGCTGAGTCGGTCGGCTTCAGCGAAGGTGAAGCCGACGCCGGCGGAGGTGAGGGCGGGCTGGTTCGGAAGTCGGGCGGCGATGAGACGCCACTGAGCGAGAAGGGGGGACTGGGTGGAGTCGTCGGTGGCTGCGGGCACAGCGGTGGCGAGCGTCATGAGGATTCCCTTCGGGTCGGGAATGGATCGGCAAAGAGTTCGGGCTCTCGAACGTAGGCGTCCTCCATGCGGAGGACAAGGGAACGCCGGGGGACAATCCAGGCGGCGCACGAGATGATCGGGGGTGAAGAAAGGACCACCCGTGACTTCCTCCTCTGACGAACGACTCGACGCACGACGCGATGACCGACTCGGCGAAGCGCTGCTCGAGCGCCTCCGCGCAGCACTTCCCGAGGGCGCCGTCGTCACTGCCGTCGACGCGATCGCCGAGCGCAGCTCCGACCGGTCGGGCGTGCTCGGCCAGACCGGAGCCCTCGCGGTCGTCCGCCCGAGGACCACCGCCGAGGTGGCAGCCGTCCTGGCCCTCGCCAACGAGACCCGTACCCCGGTCGTGCCGCAGGGAGCCCTGACAGGCCTGGCCGGAGCCGCCAACGCCGTGGAGGGGGCGATCCTCCTCGACCTCGGTCGACTCGACCGGATCCTCGCCATCGACGCCACCGAGCGCACCGCCGTCGTGCAGCCCGGCGTCATCGTCGCCGACCTCCAGCAGACCGTTGCCGCACAGGGCCTGTTCTACGCTCCCGACCCCGCCTCGGCCGAATGGGCGACCGTCGGCGGCACCATCGCCACGAACGCCGGTGGGATGCGCGCTCTCAAGTACGGCGTGACCCGCGACTCCGTGCGATCCCTCGAGGTCGTCCTGGCCGACGGCACCGTTGTCCGGACCCGCCCCGACACCGTCAAAGGCGTGGCCTCGCTCGATCTCACCGCCCTCGTGATCGGTTCGGAGGGCACGCTCGCGGTCGTGACCGAGGCGACGCTTCAGCTCCGGCCGGCACCGGGCATCCCCCGCGGTGTCGCTGCCACGTTCGCCGACGTGCCCAGCGCGCTGGCGGCCGCCAACGCCGTGATGACCTCGGGGTCGCTGCCCACGACACTCGAGCTGCTCGACGACGTGGCGCTGGGGGCGATCCGCGCCTGGGCGCCCGACCTCGGGCTGCCGGAGGAGGCGAACGCGTGGGTGCTGGCGGTCTCCGATGCCGCGGACGGCGACGAGGAGCTCTCGCGCTTCGAGGCGGTTCTGCAGGCTAACGGGGCGATCACGGTCGAAAGAGCCGCCGACGCCGAAACCCTCGACAAGCTGTTGGACGCCCGGCGTGCCCTGAATCCGGCCCTCCGCGAACTGCGCGGCGCCTCGCTCAACGGCGACGTCGCAGTCCCCCTCGGACGGCTGGGCGAGTTCTTCGCCCGCCTGACCGCGCTGGCGTCCGAGCGCGGCGTCGAGATCTCGGTGGCGGGCCACGTCGGCGACGGCAACCTGCACCCGGTGGTCGCGTTCGACGGGGACGACCCCGAGCAGGTGGCGGCCGCGCATCGGGCTCACGACGAGATCCTCGGGCTCGCGCAGGCGGTCGGCGGCACGATGACGGGCGAGCACGGGGTCGGCGTCGAGAAGCTGCCCGGGCTCGGCGGCGAGCTGTCCGAGCGGGTGCGCGACCTCCAGCTCGGCATCAAGGCCGTCTTCGACCCCCGCGGCATCCTGAACCCCGGGAAGAAGTTCGGCTGAGGCGCAGAGGAGCACAGTCCCGAAAGGGCGGCACCCCTTTGGGTGATTGCAGCGGGGTACACGCACTGGGAAGACTGTGGCGATCCCTCTTCGCGTACCCCCGACAGCCGACGAGGACACCCACCCGGAGTCCACCCGCATGCCGTTCCTCGCCCGCACCGCTCGACACCGCCGTCGACCCTCGCTGCTCCGCGCTGCCGCCCTGGCCGTGGCCGGCGTGCTGGCGGTCGGCGCCTTCGCAGCCGTGACACCGAGCGCACCCGCCCGTGCCGCGACGATCACCCCCATCCAGTGCACCGCCGGCGCCGGGCTCCTCGTCAGCTCGAACGGCAGCGCCAGCATGCTCTCGCGGGTCGTCATCACGTCGGGCGGCGCGACGACGACCCCCGTAGGGCAGCTCAACGACGTCGTCAACGCGATCGGCTGGTACAGCCCGGACGGCACGAACGGCTACCTGTACGGCATCAACGATCAAGGCCACTACGTGCGCTTCGGCGAGAACGCCGGCGCCGGGGAGCAGGACCTCGGAGTCTCGACGGACTCCTCGGGAGCCACCGTGTCGCTCACGTATCAGAACGGCGTGTCGATGGTTCCCGCCCCGGCCGGAGTCATGACCGACGACGGCTACCACCTGGCGATCAACCAGGTCGCGCAGGCGAACGGCTACTACCGCATCGTCAAGACCTACCTCGGGGGTGCCGGGCCCCTCACCAGCACCTACATCCCTCTGTCCGGTGTCCTGCTCCCGGCGAACCCCGTCGACTTCTCCTTCAACCCCTACGACGGCCTGCTGTACTCGTACATCGGCGGCTCCGTCTATTCGATCGACGCCGACACGGGCGTGACCGCTCTCGTGCCGACCACCACCGCCCCCGGGACCACCGCGATCAACGCGAAGGCGGGCGGCTCGTGGACCGACTCGCTCGGCAACCTCTACTTCTACGAGAACCTCTCCCCCGGCACCGACATCCTGAAGCTCGACCCGAAGACCGACATGCTCACCCGGGTGGCCGCCTCCTCCCAGTTCAGCCAGTTCGACGCGACCGCCTGCCTCCCGCCGTCGCTCGGCAAGACGGTCTCCCCGTCGTCCGCCACCACCGGAGGTGCCCTCACCTTCACCTTCTCGCTCGCCAACCCGACGGCTCACGCCGAGGCGGGTGCCTCCTTTGTCGACACCCTGCCCGCGGGCAGCGGGCTGACCTGGGATGCCTCCTCCATCGCTCCTCCGGCCGGCAGCACGGTCGCGATCAGCGGGTCGACCCTCACGGTGACGGGCATCAGCATTCCCAAGGCCAGCGACGGTCTCCTGCAGTTCACCGCCGGGGTCAAGGTCACCGGCGCCTTCACACCCAAGGGCTACACCAACACCGCGAGCTTGACGGCGGGTGGCACGACTGTCGCCTCCGACGATCCCACGCTCCCGGGCAGCACGGATCCCACCCCGTTCACGCTGTATCTGAACCCCGCGGCGCAGCCCGACACGGCGACCACACCGCAGGGAGTCGCCGTGACCACCGCCGTCGCAGCCAACGACAGCGGCAACGGCGCCGTCGACGCGACGACCGTCCGGCTCGTCGACGGCACGGGCGCGCTCGTCACCTCACGCACCATCGCCGGACAAGGCACCTACACCGTGGGATCCGACGGCACGGTCGCCTTCGCCCCCGTCCCGACCTTCACGGGAACCGCGACGTCGGTCGCCTACAGCATCGCCGACTCGTCCGGGCACCGCTCGACCTCGACCCTCGTCGTGACCGTGACGCCGGCACCCGCCCCCTCCGGTGTCCCCGACACCGCGAGCACGGCCTGGAACACGGCCGTCGGCATCACCCCGACGAGCAACGACGACGCGGGATCCACGGCCGCACGGTTCGACCCCACCTCCGTCCGACTGACCGACCCCGTGAGCAGCGCGGCAGTGACCTCGGTCACCGTCGCCGGTCACGGGTCGTACGCCGTCGACACGACCACCGGAGTCGTGACGTTCACGCCCGTGCCGGCCTTCTCGGGGTCGGCGACTCCGGTCGGATACACCGCATCGACCACCTTCGGCACCGCGGTCTCTTCGACGATCACCGTCTCCGTCGGCGCCCCTGCGGCCCCCACCGCCACCGACGACACCGGATTCGCCCCCTTCGCCCACCCGCTCACCCTGACCCCGTTGGCGAACGACGACGCCGGTCCGAACGGCGCCGTCTTCGACTCCACCTCGCTTCGCCTGCTCGACTCCGCCGGCACCTCCCGCTCGACGGTGTCGGTGGCGGGTGAGGGCGTCTGGACGGTCGGCGGCAGCGGCTCCGTCGTCTTCACGCCGGCCGCGGGCTTCTCCGGTGCGGCCACGCCGCTCCGCTACACGGCCACGACCAACGGCGGCGCCACGGTGACGGGACGCATGACCCCGACCATCGGCGCCGCGCCCACCGCCGCGCCGAAGGCCGTTCTCGTGCCCGCCGGACGCACCGCGACGCTGGCGCTCCTCGCCGGAGACGCCGCCGGTAGCCGCGCGACCATCGACGCCGGCTCGGTCGTCGTGGTCGACAGTGCCGGTGCCTCGCACACCACCCTCACGATCTCGAGTGTCGGCTCGTGGACGGTCGGGGCCACCGGCTCCGTCGCGTTCGTCCCCGTCACCGGCTACGCCGGGACCACCACGGTCGGCTACCGGTTCGCGGACTCCGACGGCAACACGGCTTCTTCGACAGCCTCCGTCACGGTGGCGACTCCCCCGGTAGCCGTGGCCGACAGCGCCGTGATCCGCTCGGGAGAGACCGCGACTGTCTCGCCGTCGGCCAACGACTCCCGTTCCGGAACGGGGGCGGCCTTCGTCTCCTCGACGCTGCACCTCGTCGACCCGACGACGGGGGCCGCGGTCGACACCGTGACCGTCGACGGCCAGGGCACCTGGTCGGTCGGCAGCGCGGGCGCCGTGACGTTCGTGTCGTCGGAATCCTTCAGCGGCAGCGCCACCCCGGTCCGCTACACCGTGCAGGACCGCGACGGCGAGAGCACCGGAGCGCCGATGTCCGTCACGGTGAACGCGATTCCCGCGGCGGCGGCGCCCGACACGAAGACCGCGAAGCCAGGGCAGACCGTCACGATCGACCCTCTCGCCAACGACAGCTCGGGCCTCGTTCGCACCACGCTCCGTCTCGTGAATCGCGCGACGAAGACGCTCGTGACCACGCTGACGGTCCCCGACGAAGGCACCTACGTCGTCGACACGACGACCGGCTTGGTGGCGTTCACTCCGGCCACCGGTTTCACCGGCACGTCGACCGTCACCTACTCGGCGTCGAACGCGTCCGGCGTCGCCGTGGAGAGCACCATCGTGGTGTCGGTCGCGGCCGCGTCGACGATCGCACCGGCACGGTCCGGCGATCCCGCACTCGCCTTCACCGGCTCGCGGGGTGTCGGCCCGATGATGCTCGTCGCACTCCTGGCCGTCGGGGCCGGCGTGGGGCTGCGCCTCCGCCTCGGTCTCCGACGCCGCCGGGGAACGGCCGGACGCCATCGTTCCGTGAACTGAGCGTCGTTCGCTGGGCTGAGCATCGGTCGCCGGGCGATCGGCAGCCTCCGAGGCGTAGCCTCCGATCGACAGATGGAGACCCCCTTGACGCTCACCGCCACTTCGACACTTCTTTCCGCAGGGCCCCTGCTCTTCGCCCCCGACACCTCCCCCGACGGAGCGGCCGTGCTGTTCGCCGCCGACGTCTCTCAGGCCACGATCTTCGCGTTCGAGCTGCCGTCCGAGACGACCGGCGACGCCGGCGACGGTGCAGGCGGGCCGGAGGGCGCGACCGCGGAAGCGGCGGCGGACGTCCGCGTCGACCGCTTCGGCACGAAGGTCGCCGCGCTCTTGGGGGTGGAACGCGAGGATGCGGTCGTGCGAGGCATCGCCGTGCATCCCACGTCTCACGCCGTGTACTTGTCGGTCGCCCGCGGCCACGGCGCCGACGCCGGTCCGGCCATCGTGCGAGTCGGGACGGACGGCGAGCTGAGCGTCGTCGAGCTGGACGCCCTGCCGGCCACGACGTTCGAGCTCGACGACGCGCCGGCCGCGGACGACGAGCGCACGGATGTCTGGCTCGACGGCACCGACCCGGCCTCGGCACCGCGGGAGATCTACGGGGTCACGCTCGACATCGCGCAGGTGCCGGTGCGCCGCTCGACGATCACGGGGCTGGCCTGGGTCGACGGGACCCTCTTCGTCGCGGGGCTGAGCAACGAGGAGTTCAGCTCGCGGCTGCGGCAGATCGCCTACCCGTTCGAGGCGTCCGCCACCGAGACGTCCGTGGAGATCTACCACGTCGACCACGGCACCTACGAGACGCAGTCGCCGATCAGGGCGCTGACGTCCTTCGACAACGGGTCGAGCATCCTCGCCAGCTACACCTGCACGCCGGTCGTGCAGTTCTCGGTCGCCGACCTGCGCGGCGAGGGCCTGGTCCGCGGACGCACCGTCGCCGAGCTCGGCCCGATGAACCAGCCGTTCAGCATCGTGTCGTACGACCGCGACGGCGAGGAGTTCCTGCTCGTCTCGAACACGCGCCACCCGCTGCTCAAGATCCCGGCCTCGACCATCGACGGCCAGAGCCACCTCGACCAGCCGCTCTCCGACGACGGCGCGTCGCGGGGAGTGCCGCGCGAAGAGCTGCCCCAGCCCGGCATCACCTGGATGGCCGCTCTCGACCGCGACAGCATCGTCGTGCTGCAGGCCGCGGGCGACGACACGCACCTGCGCACCCTGCACGCGGACGAGCTCTGAGCGAGGCCGCGGGCGACGCCGCCGCCGCCTACCCGGCGGGGGCCACAGAGCACGTTGTCTGGCGCGACGGGGTCTTCGTCGTCTCCGGCCTGAAGGAAGCAGTCGTCTCCGGCCTGACGGCAGAAGTCGTCTCCGGCCTGACGGCGGCCCCGGCCGGGCATCGCCTCGCGGTCGTCCCGGCCGGCGCCGTCGCCCTCGGGTCCGAGCTCGTCGGCATGGCCGGTTCGTGGCGGACCATCGCCGACGAAGCGCGGTTCACGCCACGCTTCCCGCCCGTCCGGGGAGCCGACTACGTGGTCGTCGAGCGGGTCGAGCGCGTCGAACTCCTTCGCCAGGGGGATGCCCCCGCCTCCCCCTGGCGGGAACTCGCCCGCCTCACGATCCCTCCGTTTGGCCTCGCGGCCACCACCGTCGTCGAGACGATCGACCCCGACGTCGCCGAGGTCCCGGCCAACCTCCTCCGCTTCGCCGTCACGTTCTCGAACCCGATGGAGGAGGGCTCGGCCGCCGGCCACCTCCACCTTCTCGACGAGTCGGGCACCGAGCTGGGCGGCAGCCTGCTCGGGATGCCGCCCGAACTCTGGGACCGCCCCCACCGCCGCCTGACCGCGCTGGTCGAGCCCGGGCGCCTCAAGCGCGGACTGCAGCCGAACGTGCAGGCGGGTGCGCCGCTCGGCGAGGGCGACGTCGTGACCCTGGTCGTCGATGCGGCTCTGCGCGACAGCACCGGGGCGGAACTGGCGCGGGAGGCACGGCGCACGTTCCGGGTGGGCCCGGCGGTCCGCTCCCGGGTCGACCCGGCACGGTGGGAGCTGCGCTGGCCGTCGACACCCGGCGCCCCGCTCGTGGTCCGGTTCGACAGGCCCCTCGACCGCGCGCTGGTGGAGCGGTGTCTCCGCGTGAGAGACGGGCTGGGGCATCCCACGCTCGGCCGTTCGCTTCTGCAGGGGGATGCACGGACCTGGGTCTTCACGCCGGCCGCCGACCCCGCCGGGACGGGTGCCGGGCCGACCGCCCCTCCGGCTGCCCTGCCCCACGCCCTGCATGTCGACACGACGCTCGAGGACCTGGCGGGCAACTCGGTCCGGCGCGTGTTCGACCGCGACCTAGGCTCGGAGGCGGACGACGGGATCGCCGCGGCCGAGGTGGTCCTGACCCGGGTGCCGATCTGTCTCTGAGGCGGCGCCCCCGCCACGCGTACCCAAGTGGACCTTGCCCCGCGTCGGTGGCTCGCGGCACGCTGGCGGCATGACCGAAATCCTCCGCCTCGCCGCGTTCGCCTCCTCTCCGACGGGAGGGAACCCGGCCGGCGTCGTGCTCGACGCGACCGGGTTGAGTGATGCCGAGATGCAGCGCATCGCGGCGGAGGTCGACTACCCCGAGACCGCGTTCCTGATCGACCCGCGGGTCGACGGCGACGAGCGGCATGTGCGGATCCGCTACTTCTCGCCCGACGCCGAGGTGCCGTTCTGCGGTCACGCGACCATCGCCACGTCGGTCGTGTTGGCCCAGGGGCGTGGAGTCGGACCCTTCACGCTCGAGACGAACGTCGGCCCGATCGGGGTGTCGACCGTGCTGTCCGACGACGGAAGCGTGATGGCCTCGTTCACCAGTGTCGAGCCCGCCGTGCGTCCGCTGGCCTCCGATGTCGCCGCCCGCCTGCTCGACCTGCTGGGGCTCAGCCGGGACGACCTCGACGGGCGGTATCCGCTCAGCGAAGCCTTCGCGGGCAATTGGCACCCGATCGTCGCCGTGCGAGACGCCGCGCTCTTCGACTCGTTCTCGTACGACGGGGCCGCCGTCCACGAGCTCATGCTCGCGAGCGGCTGGACGGGCACGGTGTCGGTGGTGCACGTGGGCGCTGCGGGGTCTCCTGTCGCTGCGTCGGGCGTCTCTGCGTCGGCCGCTTCGACGCCGGGCGCCTCGGTATCGAGCGTCCCTGCGTCGGCCGCCGCCCTCGTCGTCGTCGAGGCGCGCAACATCTTCCCCGTCGGAACGATCACCGAGGACCCGGCCACCGGCTCGGCCGCGGCAGCGTTCGGCGGCTACCTCCGTGCGCTCGGTCTCGTCACTCCCCCGGCGCGCGTCGAGATCCACCAGGGTCGCCACGTGGGTCGCCCCAGCCTGCTGGTCGTCGACGTGCCCGCGGTCGGCGGCATCACCGTGAGCGGTTCGGCGCGCCCCATCGTCTGACGCGCGTCGTCCCGCCCTCGCGCACTGACGCCTCTCACCGAGCCCCAACGTGTGGCTCGCGCCTTCCCCCACGAGCGAACCGACGCGGTTCGGCCATGGCGCCACGTCCGCGGCGCTGGCACCCCGGCCGAATTGCGTCGCATCACTCCAGCTCCCGCGTCGCCCCAGCTCCCGCGTCGCCCCAGCTCCCTCGTCCCTCGGAGACCCGTGTGCCATCCGGAGCAGTTGTCGCCGGCCGTGAATTCACCCCTCGTGACAACTGTCATTTTCCGTGCCCAGTTGTCCGTGGGCATGAATTCACCGAAACGGACAACTCCGGCGGTCCTCGCCCGGTTGTCCGTGGAAGTGAATTCACCAGATGCGACAACGGCACGAAAAGAGAAACCTCTTCCCCCGGCCGCGGCGGAAACGAGACCCGGACGCAAACGAGACCCGGACGCAGGGCGGAGGCGCCCCCTAGCCCGGCTTGCCCTCCGACTCGGGGACAGCTAGAAAGGTCTACTCGCCGAATGCGGGGCCGGTCGGACGATCGGCAGGAGATCGCCGGAAGGCGAAGCGACGCGAGGGATGCACGGTGACAGGCCCACACGACCCGACGGTTGCATCTGCAGCCGGCACCGCACCGGGGCTGGTCGCCCTCAGCGCGACCGCACATCGGATCCTGCACGCCTGCCGAGCCGTCGGCGGCGTGCCCTTGATCGTGGGCGGGACGGTCCGCGATGCCATCCTGTCCGGCGACACCATCGCGCCCGCCGCCGCCATGACCTCCTCCGCGCGTGCCGCGAAAGACGTCGACATCGAGGTCTTCGGCGACGTGCGTGAGACCGACCTGATCGCCGAACTGATCCGTGTCGCCAGGGCCGGTGTCGCGCGCGTCGACGTGGCACGGGTCGATGGCGTCGACCGAGCGTCCAGTGTCCTCGAGGTCGCCTGCGACGGCGAGCGGTTCGACGTGTCGATCAGCTCGCAGATCGGCTTCGTCGAATCGGCCGGCAGCCGGGGCTTCACGGTCGACGCCCTGGCGTGGGATCCCGCGACCTCGAGCATCCTCGATCCTGTAGGCGGTCGTTCCGATCTCGCTGCCCGCCTCATCCGCCTCGTCTCCCCCGACGGCTTCGTGAGGGATCCGCTGCAGGTGCTTCGGGCCGTCCAGCTCGTCGCCCGCTTCGGGTTCGCTCTCGACGACGAGACCGCGGCAGCAGCCCGTCGAGCAGCGGATGCGTTCCCGAGCATCACCACCGATCGAATCCGGATCGAGTGGCAGAGCATCGCCACGCACGGTCGTCACATCGGTCGGGCCCTGACGGCTCTGCACGAGGTCGACTGGCTCCGCTGGTTCCCTGCGCTGGCAGCGACACGCGGCCTCGAACAGGATCCGCGGTGGCACCCCGAGGGAGACGTCCTGACGCATCTCGGGCTCGCCGCGGAGCACGCTGCCGCCCTGGCCGATGCCGAGGCCTGGCCCGACTCGGAGCGCGAACTGATCGTTCTCGCGGCTCTGCTCCACGACGTCGGCAAACCCACGACGACTGTCAGGCTTCCCGACGGCCGGATCACCAGCCACGGCCACGAGTCCGTCGGCGCACCGATCGCCGAGGCCTTCCTGGAGGCGATCGGGGCTGACGCCTCGCTGAGACGACGGGTGGGGATGCTCGTCCGGGAGCACATGATCCACGTGAGCGTCGCCGGGCGGCCGAGCCGGGCATCCCTCCGCCGTCTGATCCGACGGCTGGGCGAGGCCGGGGTGACCCTCGAGGAGTGGGCGGCCGTGGTGGCCAGCGACGTCGGCGGGCGGGGGGATGCGGCACGCCCGAACCCGGCGGCCGTCTGGCTCGAGGTCGCAGCCGAGGTCGCAGCCGAGGTCGGCGCCGAGAGGGCCCCCGATGCCGGCGTCTGAGCGGACCGTCGCGCCTAGGAGGCCGCGATCACCCGGTCCAACCAGTCGGAGAGGAGCTGCTGCTCGGCGGTCGTGAGCGCGTCGAGTGTTGGAGCGACCGCGCGGAGTGCCACCGCAGCCGCGCGGGGCCCGGCGTCGGGTGCTGCCGGAGCGTCGGTCAGCATCTGCGCGAGGACGCCGTTGAGCACCGCGTCGGCCAGGCCGGGGTCGCGCTCGTCGGGCGGGGTGGCGAGGAGCGTCGTGATGACGCCGACACCCGCCGTCTGGAAGAGTGCGACCGCCCGGTTCTCGGCTACGCGCAGGCGGCCGGCCACTGCGACCCGATGGATGCGTGCCTCGAGCACGCGCTTGCCGAGGCGCGCGGCAGGTGATCCGGAGACGCGGGTGGGGTCGCTGAGCAGGCGGAACAGCGTCGGGTTGCCGAGGCCGAACTCCACCTGGCCCTGCCAGCCGGCACGCAGGTCGGCGACGGGATCGACGCCTTCGGCTTCGGCCGCCTCGACGACGGCCGCCTTCGTCGAGACGAACGTCGACATGACGTGCTCGGCGACCGCTTCGAGGAGGCCGTCCTTGTCGCCGAAGAGGCGGTAGATGGCGGGGGCCTGGACGCCCGCCGCGTGCGCAACGCCTCGCGTGGTCACGGCGGACGGGCCCTGCTCCTGGAGAAGCCGGGCAGCGGCATCGACGATCCGGGCTCGGGGTTCTGAGGAGGTGGCGATATCAGTCACGAATCAACGATAACGCATTCTTGCTATCGCCGCGATTCCAGTGTTACCGTTGGCTTGCTTCCATCGTTAGCACCTCGCATCCCCCGCCCGAAAGGCCCTTCATGATCATCGTCACCGGAGCAACCGGCGCCCTCAACGGCGCTACCGTCGACCACCTGCTCGAGACCCTCCCGGCGTCCGACGTCGTCGTCGTCGCGCGCGACGCCGCCAAGGCGCAGCGCTTCGCCGATCGGGGCGTCGAGGTGCGGATCGGCGACTACGGCGACCCCTCGTCCCTGCCGGCAGCGTTCGACGGCGCCGACCAGCTCCTTCTCGTCTCGTCGAGCGACCCCAAGGCGGACGCCGTGAGCCTGCACCGCTCCGCCGTCGAGGCCGCCGTCTCCGTGGGCGTCGGCCGCATCCTCTACACGAGCCACCAGGGTGCCGCCGTCGACACTCCCTTCGGCCCGGGGCGCGACCACTTCGCGACCGAGCAGATCCTCGCCGAGTCGGGGGTCGCCTGGACCTCCCTGCGCAACGGCTTCTATGCGCACAGCCTGAACTGGCTGCTGGGGGCATGGCGGGAGACCGGCGTCATCTCGGTCCCCTGCGACGGACCCGTGTCGTGGACCTGGCGCGAAGACGCCGCCGAGGCCGCCGCGCGCATCCTCCTCTCGGACACGGCCTACGACGGCCCGACGACCCTGACCGCCACTGCCGCGCCGACCTTCACCGAGATCGCCGCGATCGCGACGGAGGTCGCCGGCCGTCCGGTCGAGACCCGCGTGCTCGGCGAAGAGGCCTACATCGCGGCTCAGGTCGCCGCGGGGCAGCCGGAGTTCATGGCGAGGTTCATGCTCGGCATGTACGAGGCCGCCGATCAGGGCTTCTTCGCCGGAACGTCTCCCCTGCTGGGCGAGCTGCTCGGGCGCGAGGCGCGCACGGTGCGCGAACTGCTGGAGGCGCCCGCCGCGGCTCACTGAGGCGTGCGCGGGGTGCCCGGCATCCCGCCGCGTCGACGCTTTGCGCTCCAGGGCGTACCGTTAAGTCCATGAGTGACAAAGGGGTCCGTTCCGCCCGCACCGCCCAGGGCCAGCCCGTCGTGAAGCGGCCCTGGTGGTTGGTCGCACGCAGCATTCCGTTCGCGGTCGTCGTTGCGGGGGTCTGGACGGTCCTCTTCGTGTCGCGCCTCGTTGCCTACCTGACCGGCTCGATCGCCGGGGGATCGGGCATCCTGCTGATCGTCATCACCGGTGCCTTCGCCGCAGCGACGATCCCCTCGGTGGTCTGGCTGCTCCGGCACCGCCCTGGATCATCGCGCTAGGAGTCCGGCGCCAGCGCTGCGGCGCTCACACCCGAAGCGCTCACACCCGAGGCCTTCACACCCGCACGAACAGGTAGACCGCCAGCACCAACCCGCACAGTGCGATGAGCGGCCGTAGCACCCGGGCCGGCACCCGCCTCGCCACCGACGGCCCGATCAGTCCGCCGAGCAAGGCACCCACGCCGAGCGGCCACACCGCGTGCCACACCACGCGGCCGAGCACCGCGAACAGCACGGCGGGCAGCAGATCCGCGGCGAACAGGATCACGTTCTTCAGCGCGTTGGCGCGGTGGAGCACCGGCTCCGTCGTCAGCAGCATCAGCGCGATGAACAGCACTCCTGATCCCGCCCCGAAGTACCCGTTGTAGAGCGCGACCCCTGCGCCCGACAGGCCGACGGTTCCGCGACCGAGGCGGCTTCCCCGGCGTTCCTGCCAGCCCGTGATCGTCGGCTGGAGCAGCAGGATCACCGAACCCGCCGCCACGAGGAACGGAACCACCCGGTCGAACACCCCGCTCGGCGTCGCGACCAGCAGGGCCGCGCCGCCGAGCGACAGCAGCACGGTCGGCGGCAACCACGTCTGAAGGGTCCGCCGGTGGCCGGCCAGATCGGGGGATGCACGGAGCGCCGACCCGAAGCCGCTTCCGAGCAGCGCGACCGAGTTCGTGACGTTGGCGGCGAGCGGCGGGATTCCGACCGCGAGCAGAGCCGGGTACGCCACCAGTGACGTGATGCCGCCGGCCGTGCCGATGACGCCGGCGACGACCCCCGCGGCCAGCAGGAAGAGCAGCTCGATCGGACCGGACATCGCCCTCAGCCTGTCAGACGGGGAGTCGTGGCGCACACGGCCCGCCGGAACGGGCCAGACTGGGTCTCATGTCTGCTTCTCGTACCGCCGGCCGTCTCCTGCTCGGCGGGGTCCTCGTGTTCGCCGGAACCACCCACCTCACCATCGCCCGGAAGGCGTTCCGGGCTCAGGTGCCCAAGTCGATCACCGACAACCTCCCCGTCTCCGAAGACCAGGTCGTGCTCGGCTCCGGCGTGGTCGAGATCCTGCTCGGGGCCACCATCGCCTCCGGCATCAAGCGTCGCGCGGTGGGCACCCTGGCCGCGGTGTTCTTCACGGCGATCTTCCCGGGCAACCTCGCCCAGTACATCAACAAGCGGTCGGCGTTCGGGCTCGACACCGACGCCAAGCGGGCCGGTCGCCTCCTCGGCCAGCCGCTGCTCGTCGCCTGGACCCTCTGGTCGACGCGCCGCTGACGCCCGGTCAGACCGGCGACGACGTCCCTGCAGCGAAGTCGCCCGTCAGCAGCGACCACACCTGCTTGTCGTAGAAGGTGTCCCCCACCTTCCAGGCCTCACGCGCCACCCCTTCGAACGTCATGCCGAGACGCTGGGCGACGGCGGAGGACCGTGCATTGTCGGCGCGGCACCGCCACTCGGCGCGGTGGATCCCCCGTTCTTCGAAGGCCCACCGCAGGATCGCCCGGCTCGCGAGCGTGATCAACCCCTGCCCCTCGGCGCCCGGCTCGAGCCAGCAGCCCACCTCGCAGGTGCCCGCCGCCGCGCTGAACTCGACGAACATGACGCCGCCGACGAGGGTCCCCTCGCTCCAGATGCCGTAGATGCGGGCGCCGTCGCGGGCCGTCTGCTCGGCGTAGCGCACCAGCGTCGCCGTGGCGCCCGCCAGGTCGGTCGTCACGAAGCTCGGCCCCACCCACGGGCGGATGTGCTCGCGGGCGCGGTCCAGGTGCGCGGCGAACTCGGCCGCGTGCCACGTCTCGAGGGGGCGGAGCTCGGCGGCGGGGGTGAGTGCGGAGGCGAACATGCCGCCAGCTTCCCACAGCTCGGTCCGACCCCGAGGGCGTGGGATGCGCGCCCCGCCGCCCGGTCGGAGGCCGCCTCCCCCTCGCCCCTCGCTCCGGCCTCCGGCGGCGAACGTTTTCGGTTGTGACTTGTTGTCCGTCGGCGCCCGACGCGGGGCGACACGCCCGGGGCCGTCGACAGTCGCACCCCCGAAACACGTGCCGACACCCGGTCGACGAGGGGGCCGAAGTGGCGTCCGGGGTGCACGTCCGCGGCACCGGGGTGCACCTCCGCGGCACCGGGGTGCGACTCCGCGGGCTCGTGGTACGCGGAACGGTCAGCCCGCGCCCCCGGTCACCCCCGCCGAAAGCCGCCCTCCGTCGACAACACCTGCCCGACCATCCACCGGCCCTCGTCGCTCACCAGCCAGGCGATGAGCCGCGCCGGGTCGTCGGGCTCGCCGAACCTCCCGCCCGGGAATCGCGCGACCAGCGACTCGACGACGTCCGACGGCCGATCCCCACCGACGAGGTCGAGGTACCCCGTGTTGACCGGGCCGGGGTTCACGGTGTTCAGGAGGATGCCCTGCGGAGCGAGCCACGCCGCCACCGAGGGCGTGACCCCGGCCAGCGCGGCCTTCGACGTGGCGTAGGCGATCTCCGACGGCATCGGACCCTGCGTCTGCCCGGACGTCATCCAGATCACCCGCCCGCCCGGCCTGCCGTCGTGCTGCGCGGCGAAGTCCCGCGTTGCGAGCAGAGTGGAACGCGTGTTGACCTGCCAGTGGTGATCCAACCGCTCGGCCGTCATCGACGCGAGATCACCGTCGTCGCCGCTGAGCGCGTGGTTGCAGACGAGCACGTCGAGGTGGCCGAACGCCGCCACGCCCCGCGCGATCAGGTGGGATGCCCCCTCCGCCGCAGCGAAGTCCACCGACGTTTCCTCGACCCGGGCCCCGGCCACCGCCGACTCCCGGAGTGCAGCCACGACCTCCTCGATCGGGTCCGAGCCCCACGGCTGCGCTTCGTCGTGAGGAGCCCAGTGCTGCACCAGCACGCTCGCCCCCATGCCGAGCAGCCGCGACGCGATGGCGAAGCCGATGCCCCGCCTCCGGCCCACCCCCGTGACGACGGCGACGCGCCCGCCGAGCGGCAGATCGGGCGCGGGCGGGTCGGACAGCGGCAAGACGTCGTCGGCGTGCATCCCGCCATCCTCCCACCACGCCAGCCATGCCTCGCCGCGCCGCCTCCCCGCGCCGCCTCCCCGCGCCGCCTCCCCGCGTCGGCCGCACGAACACACGCGAGCGGCACGAAGACACCGCCAAGGCGGGGTGCTTCTGCCGCCCGGGTGTGTTCAACCAGCAGCGGCGGCGAACCGCACGGCCAGCGCCGCGAACGCATCGGCCAGCTCGACGGGTTCCACCTTCGACACGTCGGCGTCGAGCTGTCCGAATCGCGCTGCCAGGCCGGCCCACGACCACGCCCCGAGCGTCAGCCGGCACCGTCCCTCCCCCAGGTCGACCACGGTGTCGCCCGCGAGATAGGGCGAGACGACCGAGGCCCCGACCGCCAGCTCGACCGAGCCGCGACACGGCCACTGGTCGACCCCGGACGAACCCTTGAAGCGGGCCTCGACGAAGGTCGCCACGTCTCCGCCCGGCAGCTCGCGGGGAACGAAGCCGAGTCGGGTCGAGACCGGCCGGGTGATCCGATCCACCCGGAAGACGCGCCAGTCGTCGCGCTCGAGGTCCCACGCGACGAGGTACCAGCGACCGCCGCGGGAGACCACGTGGTGCGGCTCGACGCGACGAGGGGCGTGCATCCCCCGTTCTGGCGAGGCTTCGCCCGGCGACGCCTCGCCCGTCGGTGAGGCGTAGTCGAACCGGAGCACTTCGTGAGCCATCGTCGTGCGGCTCACCTCCGTCAGCACGTCCAGATCGAGGGCCGCGGACGGGGATGCACCAGCCGCAGCCACCGCGGTGAACCGAAGCCCGTCGACCCGATGCCGCAGTCTCGACGGCAACACCTGGCGGACCGTGGCCAGTGCGCGCGCGCCCGCCTCCTCGAACGCGGTGCCCGCGACGGCGACCTGCTGCAGCGCGACCGCCAGCACCACGGCCTGCTCGTCGTCGAAGAGGAGCGGAGGGAGCTCGGTCCCCGCGTCGAGGCGGTACCCGCCGTCCGGGCCCTTCGTCGCCTGGATCCGGTAGCCCAGCTCGCGGAGGCGGTCGACGTCGCGGCGGACCGTCCGGTCGCTGATGCCGAGGCGCTCCGCGAGGAGCTGTCCGGGCCAGTCTCGCCGCGCCTGGAGCAGCGACAGCAGGGTGAGCATTCGCGACGAAGTGGCCATGCGTCGATTGTCGCCGAAGAAGCGGACAGAAACTGACCTGAATGGCGGACAGGCTGGTCTCACCGCAGCAGCGAAGGCTGCCGGATCACGACACGAGGAGATCGACATGACCGTCACCAACACCACCCACCTCAACTTCCGCGGCCAGGCTCGCGAGGCGCTCGAGTTCTACCACTCCGTGTTCGGCGGATCGCTCACCGCAATCACGTTCGCCCAGATGGGTGCGGCCGAGGACCCGGCCGAGGCCGACCAGATCATGTGGGGACAGGTGGAGGCGCCGAACGGGTTCCGCATCATGGCCTTCGACGTGCCGTCGGCCCGGGCGTTCGACCGCGGCACGGAGTCGTTCTTCGAGTCGCTGCGCGGCACCGACATCGAGGAGATCACCGCGCTCTGGGCCCGGCTCGCCGAGGGAGCGTCGGTGCGGGTGCCGCTCGCGCCCGCTCAGTGGTCGCCGATCTACGGCATGCTGACCGATCGCTTCGGCATCACCTGGGTCGTCGACGCGGCGGCCGACCAGGCGGCGTGATCGCCCGGTCGCTCGAGAGAACGCGCGATTTCACGGAGAACGCGCCGTTTGAATAGCGCGCCGACCGTGAAATCGCGCGTTGTCGGGCAACGCCGGCGGTTACCGGCGGGCCGGGCTCAGGCGCCGGCGGGCACGCTCTGCGGTTCGGCGACGGCCGCCGCCCGCGAGGCGAGGGGGCGTCGACGGAGCGTGGGATCCACCAGAGCCGGGGTCCGGTACGCCATGTCGAGCGCACTCACGTCGGTGCCGGGCGGCACGATCGCGTCGATCCGGTCGAGGATCTCGTCCGACAGCACCACGTCGACACCGGCGAGCAGGTCGTCGAGCTGCTCCATGGTGCGCGGGCCGATGATCGCCGAGGTGACTCCGGGGTGCGCGACCGCGAACGCCATGGCGAGGTGCG
Source organism: Frondihabitans cladoniiphilus (assembly GCF_039544345.1). Classification (NCBI taxonomy): domain Bacteria; kingdom Bacillati; phylum Actinomycetota; class Actinomycetes; order Micrococcales; family Microbacteriaceae; genus Frondihabitans; species Frondihabitans cladoniiphilus. The sequence goes on along the minus strand of NZ_BAABLM010000001.1, from coordinate 801,099 downwards.
TCATCGAGATGCCCGACTCCTCGGCCAGGGGCACGAGCTGCTCCACCACGTCGAGACGGCGCTCGTCGGAGAAGTAGCTGAAGTGGGCGGCGCGGCTGAGGTCGGTCTGCTGCCCTCGTCGGATCCGCCCGGTGAGCATCCCGCCGCCCAGGGGGCTCCAGACGAGCGTGCCCATGCCGTACTTCTGCGCGACCGGCAGGACCTCGCTCTCGATGCCGCGGTTGAGGATCGAGTACGTGGGCTGCTCGGTGCGGAAGCGCTCGAGGCCCCGGCGCTCGGAGACCCACTGGGCCTCGACGATCTCGGAGGCGGGCATCGCCGACGACCCGAAGGCGCGGATCTTGCCGGCGTGCACCAGGTCGGACAGTGCGGAGAGGGTCTCCTCGATGTCGGTCGAGGGGTCGGGGCGATGGATCTGGTAGAGGTCGATGTAGTCGGTCTGGAGTCGGCGCAGCGAGTTCTCGACCTCCCGCACGATCCAGCGGCGCGAGTTGCCCTGGTGGTTCGGGTCGTCGCTCATCGGCAGGTTCAGCTTGGTGGCGAGGACGACGTCGTCGCGCCGCCCGACGAGGGCCTGACCGACGATCTCCTCCGACTCGCCGTACGAATACATGTCGGCGGTGTCGACGAAGTTGATGCCGGCGTCGACTGCGCGGTGGATCATGGCGATCCCGGCCTCGTGGTCGGGGTTGCCCATGGCGCCGAACATCATGGCGCCGAGGGCGTAGGGGCTGACCTTGATTCCGGTCCGGCCGAGGGTGCGGTACTGCATGGTGTCCTCCTGGGATGACGAGTGGGGATGACGTAGGATCGAGCTAATCGGAACGCTCTTCCGCAACTATACGGAAACGCTTTCCGTTTGCAAGCTCCCACCGACCCCGAAAGCGAGACGACGGATGCGCGCCGACGCCCAGAGGAACCTCGACTCCCTGCTCGACGCCGCCAAGGCGGTCTTTCTGGAGCAGGGGGTGGATGCACCGGCCAAGGTGATCACCGACCGGGCGGGTGTCGGCGTCGGCACCCTCTACCGTCACTTCCCGCTCCGCTCCGACCTCGTAGTTGCCGTCTTCCGCCACGAGGTCGACGCGGCCGCCGACGCCGCCCCCGCCATCGCGGCCAGGTACGAACCGGGCGAGGCGCTCTCGCGCTGGCTCGACCGGTTCACCGAGTTCGTGGCGGCCAAACGAGGGCTCGCGGCGGCGCTCCACTCCGGCGACCCGGCGTTCGAACCCCTGCCCGGGTACTTCCAGGAGCGCTTCGGCCCTACGCTGACGAGTCTCTTGGAGGCCGCGGCCGCGGCCGGCGACATCCGAGCCGACGTCGACGCCGTGAACCTCCTCCACGCCGTCTCCAACCTCTGCATGTCTCCCACCGACGACGGCCCCGACTACAGTCGACGGATGGTCGCTCTCCTCGTCGATGGTATGCGCTTCGGCGCGCCCGCTCGCTAGCCCTCCGTTCGCTCGATGACCGACGCTCCGCGCCCTCCCCGCGACCCCCGCGGGCTCCCGTTCTTCGACCCGAAGGCGCGGCCCGGCGATCCGAAGCCGCCACGCCTGGGCGAGCCGAAGGCCCCTCGGGCGCCCCGACCCAAGGCCCGCAAGGTGGGTCAGCAGGACATGCGCGACATCCGCGCTCGCTTGCGCGGCACGCTCTACGAACGCGTCACCCCCGACGCGGGAATCAGCGGCGATCAGTACTCCGCCCGTCAGATCGTCGACTTCTCGCTCGACCTCGGCGAGGTCATGCTGTCGTCGGGCGCCGACGTGCGAAGCGTCGAGGTGGCGATCGTGGCCGTCGCGACGAAGTGGAACCTCGCGCCCCTCGAGCTGGACATCTCCGGCAGCGCGATCACGATCCAGTACGCGCCGGCCGAAGCGACTCCCCTGGTCAAGGTGCGGGTGATCCATGCCGAGGGGGCCAACCTCAACCGGCTGGCGAACGTCTACAAGATCGTCGACGGCCTCCTGTTCGACGATCTCGACATGACCACCGCCGTCGAGTCGCTCGTCGACGTCCTGCGCTCCCCGCCGCGGTGGCCCCGCTGGCTCATGGACGGCGGACTCGCGCTCCTCACCGTCTCGGTCAGCTTCCAGGCCGGCGGCTCGTGGCAGGCCGGCGTCGGCGCCTTCGTGTTGATGCTCGCGCTCCAGGTCGCGGGGCGCCTCCTGGTGCGACGCGGCATCCCCCAGTTCTTCGTCTCGGGAAGTCAGGGCGCAGCGGCGGCCGCCATCGGGACTCTGGCGATCTGGGCCGGCGTGCTCAGTGCCGGCGGCGCTGCGGCGATGGTCGCGGCGGCGGTGGTCGTGCTGCTCCCCCACCCCACGCTGGTGACCTGGGCGCAGGATGCGATCTCCGGCTTCCGCGCCATGGCCCTGTCGCGCGCGCTCATCATCGGGCTCGCCATCGGGGGCGTCGTGGTCGGGGTGCCCGCGGGCCTGGCTCTGACGCACGGCCTGCACCTCGAGGTCGACCCGACGAACATCCACCTCACGGCCCTGCCGCTCGGTATCTCGCTACTGTCGACCATCGCCGCCGCCGGAGCGAATTGCTTCGTCCAGGGCGCCAGCGCGCGCATCATGCCGATCGCCGTCGGCGCGTCGCTCCTCGCAGCGGTGGTGCTCTACGGTCTCCGGCAGTACGGCCTCCCGCTGCTCGGGGCGACGTTCCTGGCCGCGGCGGTGCTGGGCGCCGTCACGACGGTGGCGGCCGCTCGGATGCGCACCAACGCGGCCGTGATCGCGGTGCCGGCGTTCTGCGGCGCGCTGCTGCCGGGCATCCCCGTGTCCACTGCCCTGCTCGGGTTCCTCGGCGGCACGCCCGGCGCCGACCTCGACTTCGTGGCCGCGGTGCTGGTGGCGCTCGGCATCGGGGCGGGCCTCGTGCTGGGCAACCTCGTCGCCACGCCGGGGGCGCGCCGTTACCTGCGGCGGTCGAAGCGGGTGCAGGTCCATTCGCTGCACACCGACACGACGCCGCTGCACGTCATGCCGAACCTCGGGCCGGGCGATCCGCGCGGATGACGCCACGGGCGCCTGACGCCCGCGCGCCCGACGCCCCGTCGCCGGCCGGCCCAGTCGCCGCCGCGTCGCCGACCGCCTCCCCGCTAGCCTCGACGGGTGAAGAAGTTCGCTGCCGCACTCGTCATCGCCCTGGGTCTCCTGTTCGCCGTCGCCGCTCCCGCGCGGGCCGACGTGAACGACTTCCGCTTCTCGAGCATGAAGGTCGCCTACTCGCTCGGGCGCGACGACCACGGACACTCGACGCTTCGCACGGTCGAGACTCTCACCGCAGTCTTTCCCCAGACGAACCAGAACCACGGCATCGAACGCGCTCTGATCGACGACTACGACGGGCATCCGACCGATCTGCACGTCGTCTCGGTGACCGACGCGTCCGGACGGGCGCGGCCGTTCGACATCGACCGCGAAGACGGCGACACGACCGTGACGAGCCGCGCCTCGGGGTTCGTGCACGGCAGCCAGACCTACGTCATCACGTACGAGCAGACGAACGTCACGCTGCAGAACGCGAGCTCGGGCAACGACGAGTTCTACTGGGACGTCAACGGCACCGACTGGGGGCAGCCGTTCGGCCGCGTCGACGCCACGGTGACGGTCGAGCCCGCCCTCGCGGACTCCCTCACCGGCGACCTGCGGGCCTTCCAGGGGCGAGAGGGGTCGCGCACGCCCGCGACCATCGACCGCGCTTCGACCTCGACGATCAGGGCGTCCGCGTCCGATCTCGGCGCTCACGAGAACCTGACTCTGGCGGTCGGTTTCCGCGCGGGCACCTTCACCCCGCGCGACGACAGCGTGCTGGCCGCGCCGTGGCCGCTGCTGTCGATGGGCGGTGGACTCCTGGCGCTCCTCGCCGTGGTCGCGGCCGTCGTCGCTCGGCGCGGGCCGCTTCGTGATGCGCCCGGACGCCCGACCATCGTCGCCGAGTACGAGCCGCCGGAGGGGATCGGCCTTCCGTTCGCGGGCCACTTCGTCGGCCGCGCCTCCACCGCGCCCGAGCTGCTCTCGCTCGCCGTCCGAGGGGCCCTTCGCCTCGTCGAGAAGTCGAACACGGGTCGCCTCACGAAGCGGGCGCCGGCGTTCGCGATGCGATACGAGACGGATGCCCGGGCCGACGCCGACGACCTCGTCTTCCTGCACGCGTTGTTCGGCGATCCCCTCGTCGCAGGCAAGGAGCGCGACGTCATCTCCAAGAACCGCAACGCGATCCAGCGCATCAGCACCCTGGGACGCTCGCTTCCACAGCGCGCCGTCGCGGAGGGGTACCGGCTACCGGTGCCGCGGCGACTGCTGATGGGCATCCTCGTGCCGGCCGCCGTCGGATTCCTCGTCGCCGTCGTGTTCGGGGCTGTCTCGATCGGTGCGTCGATCGGTGGCGCCTGGCCGGTCGTCGCTCTCTTCGTCGGGGTCGTCGCGGCCGGTGTCGCCCCCGTGCTCGTCGTCCGTCGCCCGCTCACCGCAAGGGGGGCGGAGGTCCGCGACCACCTCAAGGGCCTCGAGCTGTACGTGAAGCTGGCCGAGGCGGATCGCCTCGCCTTCCTGCAATCGCCCGAGGGTGCGCAGCGCGTCGCCGCCGGTGACGAGGCCTGGCTGCGGTTGAACGAGGAGCTCCTGCCCTGGGCGGCTCTGTTCGGGGCACAGAAGCGGTGGTCGGAAGAGTTGGGCGCCCACTACGAAGAACGGGGTGCGGCACCGGGCTGGTATTCGGGGCAGTCGACGTTCACCCCGGCGATCTTCGCCGCGAGCATGGGCGGCTTCTCGTCCAGCACGGCAAGCGCCTTCAGCTCGTCGACCGGAGGGAGCACCGGCGGCGGCTTCTCGGGTGGAGGCGGCGGCGGAGGTGGAGGCGGCGGCGTGTGATGCCGGCGTGCCGTGGCGCAGGCCGTGCCGCGGCACGGTCAGCACCGCTGCCCGACGGGCGGCGAATGTACAGAATCGGGGCCCGATCGATCGATCCGGCCCCGATTTCGCACACTCGGCACCCGAATCAGGCGGAAACGCCCGCCCGCACGGGCACGTGCCGCTCGTCCGGCCCGACGTACTCCGACAGCGGCCGGATGAGCGAGTTCGCCTCGAGCTGCTCGACGATGTGGGCGGTCCAGCCGACGATGCGGCTCGCCACGAACAGCGGCGTGAACATCTCGGTGTCGAAGCCGATGAGGCGGTACGCCGGCCCCGACGGGTAGTCGAGGTTCGGCTTGATCGGCTTGCGGGCTGCCATCGCGCCCTCGAGCGCGTCGTAGAGCGCCAGCAGGTCGTGCGCCTCGAACTCCTCGACCAGCGTGTCGAGTGCGGCCTTCATCGTCGGCACCCGCGAGTCGCCGTTCTTGTAGACGCGGTGGCCGAAGCCCATGATTTTGCGCTTCTGCTCGAGTGCCGTGGCGAGCCACGCATCCGCCGCGGAAGCCGTCCCGATCTCGTCGAACACGTGCATGACGGCCTCGTTGGCGCCTCCGTGCAACGGACCCTTCAGGGCGCCGACCCCGGCGACGACCGCCGAGTAAAGGTCGCTCAGCGTCGACGTGACGACGCGAGCGGTGAAGGTCGAAGCGTTGAACGAGTGCTCGGCGTACAGCACCATCGACACGTCGAACGCCTTGACCACCACGTCCGACGGCACCTCGCCGAAGGTCATGTACAGGAAGTTCGCCGAATAGCCCAGGTCCTCGCGGGGCTCGATCAGCTCCTGCCCACGACGGCGCCTCTGGTCGTAAGCCACGATCGCGGGGGTGGCGGCGAGCAGATGCAGGGCTTTGGCGTGGTTCGACTCGGGCGAGGCGTCCGAGGCCGTCGGATCGTTGGCGCCGATGATGCTCAGAGCCGTCCGCAGCACGTCCATCGGGTGTGCCGAGACCGGCAGATCGTCGACGGCGCGCCGCACGTTGGCCTCGAGCGCCCGCCCGGCCCGCTCCTCGGCCTGGAAGTCCGCGAGCTGCCCGGCGTCCGGCAGCTCACCGTTCCACAAGAGGTAGGCGACCTCCTCGAACGAGCAGTTCGCCGCGAGTTCCTGCACCGGGTAGCCGCGGTAGAGCAGCGAGTTGGTCTCGGGGTTCACCTTCGAGACGGCCGTGGTGTCGACCACGACGCCGGCGAGGCCCTTGTGGATCTCTGGTGCGGTGTCGGTCATGAGGCACTCCTTCGTGCGTTGGGGGCGTGGTGGATGGCGAGTGGTTCAGAGGGTGAAGTCGTACACGGACGAGTCGAACGCCCCGTAGGCCTCGTAGTCGAGCAGCTCATACAGCCGGGCTCGCGTCTGCATCCCCGCGACCTCCGACTGCAACGAGCCCTCGGCGCGCAGCGTGTCGAGCCCGCGCTCGGCGGCTCCCATCGCGATGCGCAGCAGGCTGACCGGGTGGATGACGATGTCGATCCCGACGCTCTCCAATTGGGTCGCCGTGAACAGCTCGCTCTTGCCGAACTCGGTCATGTTCGCGAGCACCGGCACGTCGACGGCTTCGCGGACCGCGGCGAACTCCGAGAGCGTCGCCATGGCCTCCGGGAAGATCGCGTCCGCGCCGGCGTCGACCAGCGCCTTCGCCCGGTCGACCGCCGCGGCGAGGCCGTCGAGGGCGCGCACGTCGGTCCTGGCCATGACGAGCAGGTTCGGGTCGCGCCGGGCATCCACCGCTGCTCGGATCCTCTTGACCGCGGTGTCGACGTCGACCACCGCCTTGCCGTCGAGGTGGCCGCAGCGCTTGGGGTTGACCTGGTCCTCGATGTGGAGGCCCGCGACCCCGGCGTCCTCGAGGGTCTGCACGGTGCGCGCCACGTTCATCGGCTCGCCGAACCCCGTGTCGGCGTCGACCAGCGTCGGCAGGTCGGTCATGCGGCTGATCTGCTGCGCGCGAGTGGCCACTTCGGTGAGCGTCGTGAGCCCGATGTCCGGCAGCCCGAGGTCGGCGGCGATCACGGCGCCCGAGATGTAGACGCCGTCGAAGCCCTTGTCCTGGATCAGCTTCGCCGAGAGGGGGTTGAACGCCCCGGGCAGGTGATGGAGGCGACCCGAGGCGAGGGATGCACGGAACCGGGCCCGCTTCTCGGCGGGCGTCGTCGTCGAGTACAGCATCAGAACAGCCCCTCGGGTGCGGTCGGAAGGACCCCGGGTCGCGCCGTGATCGTGAGTCCGCCGAGTTCGTCGGCGGTCAGGGACGGCAGCCGCGAGGCCAGAGAAAGGAAGCGCTCGATCTCGTCGTCGTCGAGCACGGGGGCGGCGAGCATCCGGAACTTGCCCTCGTAGTCGGCGCGGGCGAACGGACGCGCTCCGAGCGGGTGCGCGTCGGCCACCGCGATCTCGTCGACGAGCGTCGTGCCGTCGGCCAGTTCGAACTCGACCCGGCCCCCGAACGCCTTCTCGGCGGGATCGAGCGAGTGGTAGCGCCGGGTCCACTCCGGGTCTTCCGTCGTCGTCGTCTTCCGCCACAGCTCGACCGTGTCGGGTCGCGCCGCGCGCGAGGGCGCGTACGAGCCCTCGTGATCCCATGCCCCGTCCTGCAGCGCCACCGTGAAGATGTACGGGATCGAGTGGTCGAGCGTCTCCCGCGACGCGGTGGGGTCGTACTTCTGCGGATCGTTGGCGCCCGACCCGATCACCACGTGGGTGTGATGCGAGGTGTGGATCACGACGCGCGTCACGTTCGCCGGGTCGCGGAGCGTGGGATGCGCGCTCCCCAGCCTCCGCGCCAGGTCGATCCACGCCTGCGCCTGGTACTCGGCGGAGTGCTCCTTGGTGTAGCTGTCGAGAATCGCCCGCTTCGCCTCGCTGGGCGCGGGAAGAGGTACCTCGTACGCGCCTTCGGGCCCGTCCAGAAGCCACGCGATCACTCCGTCCTCGCCCTCGTAGATCGGCGTCGGGCTGGTCTGGCCGCGCATCGCCCGGTCGACCGCCTCGACAGCCACCTTGCCTGCGAGGGCCGGCGCGTAGGCCTTCCAGCTCGAGATCTGGCCCTTGCGCGACTGCCGGGTGGCCGTCGTGGTGTGGAGGGCCTGCCCGATCGCCTGGAAGATCGTCTCCGTGTCGAGGCCGAGCAGGGTGCCGATGCCGGCCGCCGCACTGGGGCCGAGGTGGGCGACGTGGTCGATCTTGTGCGCGTGCAGGCTGATCGCCTTCGCCAGGTCGATCTGGATCTCGTACCCGGTGGCGATCCCCCGCACCAGGTCGGCGCCCGTCCGCCCCGCGTGCTGGGCGACGGCGAGGATCGGCGGGATGTTGTCGCCCGGGTGCGAGTACTCGGCGGCGAGGAAGGTGTCGTGGTAGTCGAGCTCGCGGACGGCGACCCCGTTGGCCCAGGCGGCCCACTCGGGGCTGAAGCGTCCGTCGATGCCGAAGACCGTGGATCCCCCGTGTCGGTTCTCGGCAGTCGGCGACTGAGCCTGGCTCTGAGGGTGCGTCACGGTCTGCAGGTGAGCCTGCGCCTGCCCCCGCGCTGCCGTCGCACTCGCCCGGGTCAGCGATGCGGCCGCGACGGCGGCGTTGTCGATCACCCGGTTGATCACCATCTCGGTCACTTCGTCGTCGACGGCCACCGGATCGGCGGCGATCCGGGCGAGGCTCCAGGCGAGTTGCTCGTCGCGGGGCAGCTCGTCACCGCTCGGGTGGACGCGAACGTGGTGCAGTTCCATTGATCAGCCGTTCTTCGTCGAAGGGATGCTCGGGGTTCGGTGCAGGGGTGTGATTCCCCCTTTTGGGCGATTGTAGGCGCGGGATCCTCGACACTAGGTTCGAGCGCATGACGACGACCGGCCGCCTCACCCCTTTCAGCTCCGAGTGGATCCGCCGCGGGGTCCGGCACAGCGTGATCTGGTCGCTCGTGGCGGCGGCGCTGGTCGCCGTGGTGTGCGTCATCACCGGTAGCTTCGGGGCCGTCGGCGCGAAGGCCCTCACGACCATCGCTCTCCTCCTCGGCTTCGCCCTCATCTCCTGGTACGACGCGGAGGTCTCGGCCAAGCGCTCGACCTGGTTCGCGATCGCATCGGCCGGCACCTCCGTGTTCCTGCTCCTCGTCGGACTCGTGAAGCTCTGGCTGCCGTCGTTCGACGGGTCGTCGTTCGGAGCCTGGCTGTCGCTCGTCGCGATCATCCGGGTGGGGCTGTTGCACGTGCATCTGTTGCTCGGCATCTACGGGCGTTTCGCCACCCGGCTGATGTCCCAGCTCTCGCACGTGACGGTCGCGCTCGTCGCCGTGCTGATGGTGCTGCTCGCGTTGCCGCCGCTGGCGAACTGGGCGCCGTTCAGCGAGGGGTACTGGCGATTCGTGGCGGCCGTCGGCATCCTCGACGCGCTCGGCACCATCCTCGTGCCCCTGATCCACGTGCTGCTGTACCGGGACGAGAGCGCGCCGTTCGGAGGCCATGGGGCGTTCGGGGAGCCCGAAGCGTTCGACGAAGCGAGCGCCTACGGCGAGCCGGGGGCGTTCGGTGAGCCGCTGGCGTTCTCGGATCCCACCATCTCGGATCCCACCTTCTCGAGCCCGACGGGCGCCCCGCAGCCGTTCTCTCCGCCGACGTCCGGGTACGAACCGATCCCGGCGTGGGGTTCGCGGCCCGTGCCGCGGCCCCAGGTGAATGACGGTGGGATGCACGGCGCGCCCGTCTCGGAGCAGCCCCGGCCCGCCGCCCCAGCTCTCGCGGGTTCGACGTTCGCGGCTCCGACCGGGCCCGAGTCGTACGTGCCGCCGGAGCAGGATCCCGCGCCCCTGCGGCTCGCCTGGCCGCGGTACGCCGACGGCAAGCCCCTGCCCCGCAAGGCCGACGGATCACCCGATTTCGCCGGGGTGGTCGGCTACCGGGGGTGAGAACAGGCTGCCGTGAGACGGGGCCGACGACGAGGTCGTGAAGTGGGCGATACCGGACTCGAACCGATGACCTCTTCCGTGTGAAGGAAGCGCGCTACCAACTGCGCCAATCGCCCCAATGGGACTCGTCGATCCTACTGGATGCTCGGGCCCGTCGCATAAACGGCAGCGGCGGGCCGGGCGTGCCTCGCTCCCGGCCTACAGTGGCGCAATGACCCCGTCCTCGTCGTCGTCTCCCCGATTCGCCCTCGTCACGGGTGCCGGCAGCCCGGGCGGCATCGGTTTCGCGTCAGCACTGGCCCTGGGGCGCGACGGAGCCCACCTGGTGCTGACCTCGACCACGGACCGCATCTTCGAGCGCGTCGACGAACTGGGCGCGCTGGGCATCCCCGCCACCGGGCACGTGACCCGCCTTGACACCGAGGCCGACGTCGACCGCCTGTTCGCCGCGCTGCGTTCCGCGAGCACCCTCCCGTCGATCGTGGTGAACAATGCGGGCATGATCACCGTGCAGGACGACGAGATGGACTCGGGCGACGTGCTGATCAGCGTCGACGCGTGGAACCGCTCGCTGGCGTCGAACCTCACCACGGCGTTCCTCACGGCTCGCGCCGCGGTCCCGGGGATGCGCGGGGCCGGGTGGGGACGCATCGTCAACGTCTCGAGCGTCACCGGCCCTGTCATGGCCTCCCGAGGCGAGGTCGCGTACGCCGCGGCCAAGGCCGGCATGGTCGGGCTGACCCGAGCCCTCGCGGTCGACGAGGCGCCCTACGGCATCACGATCAATGCAGTCGCTCCGGGCTGGATCGCGACCCCGTCGCAACTCCCCGGTGAGGCCGTCGAAGGTCGGTACGTGCCGGTGGGCAGGAGCGGCACGCCGGACGAGGTCGCGTCGGCCGTGGCCTGGCTGTGCTCGGTGGGATCCTCGTACGTCACCGGTCAGGTGATCGTGGTCGACGGGGGCAACAGCATCGCCGAGGAGCGGCGCTACTCCCCCGCGCCGTGACTCTCGTCGGCGGTCGATTTGCGCTCCAAGACACGAACTAATCTCAGTTTGTGCCCGAGGCGATTCATCGCGTAGAGTTCATGAGGTCGCAGAGACGCGGCAAACACAAGCAACACAGCAATAACAGAAGTACCACGTAGTTTGCGGATGTGGCGCAGTGGTAGCGCATCACCTTGCCAAGGTGAGGGTCGCGAGTTCGAATCTCGTCATCCGCTCGAGTGAAAGCTCACCAGAGAGGTGATCCACCTGTCGGGTGGCTCTCTTCACCGGTGAGTCACTTATGGTGGCGTGGCCGAGAGGCGAGGCAGCGGCCTGCAAAGCCGTCCACACGGGTTCAAATCCCGTCGCCACCTCGTACGATGTACGAGTTGAATTGAATAGCTTGAGCGATTGGCGCAGCGGTAGCGCGCTTCCCTGACACGGAAGAGGTCGCTGGTTCGATCCCAGTATCGCTCACAGAGAAAAACCCCCGGCCCCCCGGGGGTTTTTGCTTTTCACGACAACTTGTTCCCCTCTCTCTGGCCTTATCGCCCGGCTCCTGGTCGGTCGAGCCTTGTACAAGTAATTCCGTTTCAAACCTGAATTGCTTGTACCATCCAAAGATGGACCTCGATCGCGGCATCACACTCATCGAGCTGCTCGGTGAGGACGGGGGCTTTACCATCGACCTCCGGTCCGTCGACCTGGCGTTGGTCGACGACGCCGGCGTACGGCAGCTCTACGAGATCAAGGTCCGTTCCACAGCGCCGGCGCCTTCTGTCCTGGCACGCGACGTCGAGAGTCTCGACAAGGCGGACGGCGACTCCCGTCTGCTTTACGTCGTGCCCCATCTCACCAAGAGCCTGCGGGCCACGGCGCTCCGAGATTCACGCATCGCCGTCGCTGCGACGGGCAACGAGACCGTCATCCTGGACGGCACAGAGTGGCATGCCCTGCGAGCCGCTCCCCCGCCACCGGCTCCTCGCGGCCGTAAGCCCTGGGGGCGACTCGCACTCATGCGTGCGCTCGTCCGCACCGACGAGCCGCGAACACAGGCCGTCCTGGCGAGCGAGACAGGCGTCGCTCAGCAGGCTGTCGCCCTTGCCCTTCCCAAATTGGCATCCCTTGGCGTTGAGCGAGGCCCGTCCGGCTGGCAGGCTCTCGAACCGAGCGTGCTCTGGAACGCATTCCTGGCCGACTACCCGGGCCCCGGCGGTCTCCGGCGACGCTGGAGTGGCGCGGCTCCCCTCGGTGTGCAGGTCGACAGGGCGGACGAGCTCGCCCGCGCATCGGAAACGAGCATCCTTCTGTCCGGCGACCTCGCCGCCGACGGGCAGGCTCCGATGCGTCGGCCAGTCAGCGCCACGGTGTTTGCCACAGCGGACATCGACCTCTCAGCGCGATCCGTGCTCGTCGAGGATGGCGAGGAGACACTTTCGGTCGTCGTCCCGGCCGATCGGACCGTGTTCGTCACAGCCCGCGCTTGGCATGGCTCAGATTCGAAGCCCGTCGGCCCCGAGCTCACCGACCCGATGATCACTGCCTGGGAGGTCGCGCATTCTCGCGGTGCCGACCGGGATGACGCCGTCGCGCATCTGAAGGAGACCGTCCTCGCCGAGCGCAATCGCCGAGCTTCGAGGGTGGCGCTGTGATCCGCGTTGCCGCAGTAGCACCCTGCACGTCGAACGCGGACGACCTCGCCTTCGCCTCCCTCGCGGATGCAGTCCGCGCGACCGAGGGGATGCCCGATTCCCGGGTGGTGGGCGGGCACATGGTCGGGCTCCTGCTGACGGCCTTTCCCATACCCGGCCTGTCGGCGCGGCGCACCACTGATGCAGATGCCGGCCTCAGCACGGCGATAGCAGCACGGGGAGATGTCACCGGTCGACTTCTGGAGCTCGGTTACCTGCGGGTCGACGGCAGCCGGTTCGAACGCGACGGACGAACCGTCGACCTGCTCGTCGAGGTAGCCGGCAGCAAGTTCAGGCCGCGCGACTTCGAGGACGGCCAGCTCGACGGAAGCCCCGGCCTGGATCTCGCGCTCGCTACCGACCCGATCGAGATCGACACGACAGTCGTCTACACCGACGGCCGCGATGAGCGGTTTGTCGTCCGTGTGCCCACTGTCGAGTGGGCGACCGTCATCAAGGCCTATGCAGCCGAGTCTCGACTGGCAGCGAAGGACATCGCCGATCTGCATCATCTGCTCGAGATCCGTCATTTGCACGGGCGCGACTCCATCGGTGGTTGGAGACTCGACGACGAACCAGCCATGGGCCGCCGCCTCGACGCGGCCCGCGTCTTGCGGCTGGTTAAGGCCGGAGACTCCCGGTTGCACGCCGCCGGAGTCAGACCTGCCCGATTCATCGAGCTAGTGCGCGAGCACGTCGCCCCTCTCGACTGACTCCGACGAATGCGTCGTGCCCAGAGAGACGAAATGCCCCGGTCTCCCGGGGCTTCTTCGTCTCACGGCGCAGTACGGGCGCCGGTGCGGCTCGTTACAGCGAGGCGCACTCGATGCAGACCGAGCCGAGCTTGGTCTCGTGGTCGAGCTGGATCCGCGGGCGGACCAGGAAGCACTCGACACAGGTGAATTCGTGCTCCTGCATCGGCAGGACGACGACGTCGAGCGCCTCGTCGACGATCGCCGCGTCGAGCTCGAAACCGTCGGCCGAGTCGCCGTCGTCGAGGTCGGCAGCGAGGCCGGTCGCCTTCGTCGTTCGGGCCTCGATGGAGACGACGTTGTCGTCGGTGTCGGGGGCGTTGCGAGGTGCGTCGTAGTCGGCTGCCATGGTGATCTCCTGCTGTTCGAGAAGTGATTGGGTCTCTTGCCCGCGGTAACTATAGATGCCCAGGAGCGAGAGCCACGCCGTGTTCGCCGTGGGCTGCATTTCTCGTCGCCGAAACATCGTCCGATGGCCGCCGGGAGCAAGGCGTCGCCGCCACGAAGGGAGCCGGCCCGCACCGCCCAGGGCCGTCGGCGTACCGTCACCCCCATGCGCATCGTGGTGGTCGGAGCGACCGGAAACGTCGGCACTGCCGTCCTGCAAAGACTCAAGGCCGAGAGCGGGGTCGAGATCGCCGGGGTGGCCCGCCGCATCCCCGACACCGACGGCACCCGGTACTCGGGCGTCGACTGGCATTCGATCGACATCGGTGACGACGATGCAGTCCCGCGCCTCACCGACGTGTTCCGGGGCGCCGACGCCGTCGTCTGCGTGGCCTGGGCCCTCCAGCCCACGCACGACGAGGCGGCCATGATGCGCACCAGCGTCACCGGCACCCAGCACGTCATGCAGGCCGTCGCCGACGCGAAGGTCCCTCAGCTCGTCTACGCCTCCTCGGTGGGCACCTACACGGCGTCGTCGAAGCGGCGGCGGCGCGACGAGTCGTGGCCCGTCTGGGGAATCCGGACGTCGAGCTACTCCCAGCAGAAGGCGCTGAACGAGTACGCCCTCGACGTCTACGAGGCCGCCCACCCCGACATCGTCGTGACCCGGCTGCGTCCCGGGCTCGTGATGCAGCAGGCGGCCGCGAGTGAGATCGTCGGCCTGTTCGCCGGCCGGTGGGTGCCGACCCGCTGGCTCAAGCATGTCACCGTTCCGGTTCTCCCCCTGTCGCCGCGGTTCGTCGCCCAGGTCGTCCACGCGTCGGATCTCGCCGACGCCTTTTGGCGCGCGATCGACAGGAAGGCCGGCGGCGCCTTCAACATCGCCGCGGAGCCCGTCGTCACCCCCCGACTCGTCGCAGGGGTCCTCGGCTCGAGGGCGATTCCGTTCCCCTACCGGATCATCCGGGGTGCCGTCACCGTGGCGTGGCGGCTGCGCCTCCTGCCGATCGACGCCGGCTGGGTCGACATCGCCGCCAAGGTCCCCGTGATGTCGACCGTGCGCGCGCGAGAGGTCCTGGGCTGGGAGCCGGCCGTCTCTGCGGACGTCGCCCTCGCGAGTCTCATCACCGGCCTGGCCGAACGCACGAACGTCCCGTCGTCCGGACCGCTCCGGGGCTAGCCGAGGCCGTCCAGCGCTTCCTTGGCTTCGTCGACCGACCGATGGGCCGCTCGCACTCGCCGGCCGGCTCGCTTCACCTCGTCCTGCAAGTGATCGTCCTCGGCGGCCATCCGTTTCAGCTCGGCGTCCACGACAGCGAGTGCATCCGACAGTCGCCGCCGCTCCGACTGCGACTCGTGCTGAGCCTTGTGGAGCTCGTCGAGCTGGTCCTCGAGGGCCTCGCGGGAGGCCTCCGCGTCCCCCCACGCGGCAGTGGCCTCCTCGAGGGAGCGTTCGGCGTCGGCCCGACGGGCTGCTTCCCGCTCCCGGTCACGTCGGGCGTGTGCATCCTCGCCGGTCCCGCTCCTGTCTTTTCGGGGCAGCGACCCCGACTTCGACTTCGATCCCGACTTCGACTTCGATCCGGACTTCGCCGCGCAGGCGGGAGAACCGTCCGGCGCGGGTCCGCCGACGGCACCGTCGACGTCGACGTCCTCGATGCCGTCGGAGCGCAGTGCCCGCACCAGCCGGCCGGTCAGGACCGCACCAGCGGCGCCCTCGTCGGCCACCACCGCCCGGAGGGTCTGCTCGACCTCGCCCGCGACGGCCGCGGTGAGGTCGCGCCCCGACTCGGCGGCCGTTCGGCGAGCGTGGTCGAGTAGCTCGGCGATACTCGTGCGGCGGTCGCGATCGAGAGCGGCGAGGGATGCCCGATCCAGCCCTGAGCCGCGTTCGCGGTAGCGTCGACCGAGCTCGACGAGTCGCTCGATCCCCTCGCCGTCGGTGCGCTGCAGGCCGTTGACGACCGCCGCACCGGCCGACGGCTTCGGAAGTCCTCGAACGGCCGTTGCGAGGACCCGATCGCCCTCCTTCCGCACCGCTGCCGCTCGAGCGTTCCGTGCGGCGACGAAATCGGTGGCGGGCAGTCCGTAGAGGTCGTCGGCGACGTCGAGGATCGGGGGTGCCATGTCCTGGAGCCTACGGTCCGGCCCGATGACCCGCCCTCTCCTCCGGCGTGCTCGCGAACCGAGCCGCGAAGGCCTTCCGGCTCGTCTTGCCGGCATCGTTCCGCACGGGATCGTCGACCACGTACACGCACGACACACGTCGCGCCGCGTCGAGTCGTCCCCGCGACCACGCGAGGAGCCCGTAGGCCTGCGTTCCTGCTCCGGCGACATCGACGACGACCTCGATCCGCTGGCCGAGATCGGCGTCCGGCACGCCGAACGCGACGGCGCTGCGGACGGCGGGATGCTCCTCGAGGGCTTGCTCGATCTCGCTCGGATGCACGTTCACTCCGCCGCGCAAGATCACGTCGTCCGCCCGGTCGACGACGAAGAGGTAGCCGTCGTCGTCGAGGAAGCCCAGGTCGCCGAGGGTGTCCCAGCCGTCGTGCGTGCGAGCCGACCCCCCGCCGAGGTACCGGTACGTGGCTCCTCCGGATCGGTGCAACCAGATCGCTCCCACCTCGCCCGAAGCCGCCTCGCCACCGTCCGGCCGGCGGATCGAGACGCTCGTCGTCCCCGAAGGACGACCGACGCTCCCGGGATGCTCGAGCCACTCGTCTCCTCGGATCATCACGATCCCGTTCGACTCGCTCCCCGCATAGACCTCGACCACCCGCTCGGGCCCGAACCACGCCATGACCTCCCGCTTGACGTCCGGAGGACACGGCGCGCCCAGGTGCAGCACGGTCGAAAGGCTCGACAGGTCCGCCGCCTCGCGGACTGCCGACGGCAGCCGGAGCAGCCGGTGCAGCATCGTCGGCACGAGGAGGGCCCAGGTCACCCGGTGGCGCTCGATGGCGGCGAGAACGGCCCGCTCGTCGAAGCGAGGCAGGATGACCAGCGTGTGCCCCGTCATGAGCCCGCGAAACGCATAGGTGAAGGGAGCCGAGTGTGTCAGCGGCCCGGCGACCAGCTGCACCTGCTCCCTCGGAAGGTAGGGGGCGACGGGCACCTCGGGGTCGAGGAGGGCCGGCGCCGCTGCCAGCACCACTTTGGGGCGTCCGGTGGATCCCGACGATGTCGGCGCCTTCCAGCTCGACGCCCACGCGTCGGGCAGGGCGGCGTCCGAGAAGACCCCCACCTCGACTCCTCCGGACCATCCGGCGGGGACCCACGGAAACGCGGACGACGAGGGCACCCCGACGAGCAGTGCCGGGTCGGCCAAGTCATCGATCTCGGCGCGTTCGGCAGCGCTGAGGCCGGTCGAGACGGGCTGAGGGGTCGCCCCGCACTTCCAGATCGCGGCGCAGACCACGAGCACTTCGAGCGAGTTGGGCAGCGTGACCGTCACGAGCGAGTCCGGAGTGACGCCGCGGTCGAGATACGCTCGCGCCAGACGGTTGGAGGCGCGATCGAGCTGCGATGCCGTCAGCGACTCGCCCTCGAAGTGCGCGACGACCCGGTCGGGATCGCGCTCAGCGAGCCAGGTGAAGATCCGGGAGATCGACTGCCTCGCCATGGTCGCCCTCCTTTCCGACGCTCGCGTAGAAGGCCTCGTGCAAGCGGGCGACGTCGTCCCAGTTGTGGCTCGCGGCGAGCTCGCGCCCGACGGCGGCGGCCGGGCCGATCCCGTCCACGGCCGCTTCGAGACAGGCGGCGATGGACGACGGGCCGGACGCATAGGCGACCGCTTCACCGAACACCTCGCGGAGGACGGGCAGATCGCGAGCGACGACCGGCACCCCGGCGGCGAGGGCCTCCATCGCGGCCAGGCCGAACCCCTCCTTCGTCGACACGAAAGCGAGCACCGAAGCGGCGGCCACCAGAGCGGGCAGGGCCGCGTCGTCCACGACGCCGAGCACGATGGGTTCGACCGCCAGCTCGACGATCCGAGCGTCGAAGGCTTCCCGATAGGGCCGGTAGTCGAAGAGCGTCTCCCCGCCGCCGAAGACGAGCCGAAGCCCCGGCCGGGACCGACGCAGGAGGGCGAACGCTTCGAGCAGGTCGATGCTGCCCTTGCGAGGCTCGATGCCGCCGAGGGCGAGCACGTACTCGCCGAGACGTCCTCGCCACTCGGCCCGTGCATCCTCGCCCCCCGGGCCTGCCGCCTGGGCGAAGCGCGTCGCGTCGACGCCGTTCGGGATGACCGTCGGCTGGAGAACCCATCCGGATCGGACGTCCTGGGCGACCGCGTCCGAGACGCAGAGGCGCGCGATGGGCTCGCGGACCGCGGAGTCGTGACAGGCGATCAGGCGCGGTGTCGTGAACTCGTCCAGGTGGTGGATGGTCCGGATGCACGGACCGACGGCGTTCGCGGAGATGCAGTCCTGGGCGTGTACGACGTCGAACGGCTCAGCGCGCCCCGCCTCGTCGAAGGCGGCGCGCATCGTCTCGATCGACCGTTCGATTCGATCGCCCACCGACTCGCCGTCGCGCGTCTCGAACGGCACCACGTGAATCCCGACGGACTCGTCGACGGGACGGAAGAACGCGTCGTCGCCGCCT
This sequence comes from Frondihabitans cladoniiphilus, assembly GCF_039544345.1. Classification (NCBI taxonomy): domain Bacteria; kingdom Bacillati; phylum Actinomycetota; class Actinomycetes; order Micrococcales; family Microbacteriaceae; genus Frondihabitans; species Frondihabitans cladoniiphilus. The sequence goes on along the minus strand of NZ_BAABLM010000001.1, from coordinate 782,862 downwards.
CGGCCGAGCGTCCACACGGTGACGTCGTGACCACGTCGGGCGAGCGCCTCGGACAGGGCCAGCGTGTGGACGACGCCGCCGCGGGGCTTGGTGGAGTAGGTCACCTGGGCGATGCGCACGAGACCTCCCGGGTCAGTCGTGGATGGCGGAGAGGGGGACACCGTAGGCGTGGGGGGCACGGTCACGGAGGTGGTTCATGGTGCGTCGGGCCCGGGCCACGTCGCCCGAGACGTCGGCGGTCGCGACCGCGAGCCCGCCCTTGGCCCAGGTCTTGGCGACGATCTCGCCGGCCGGGTCGACGACCTTCGCCTGTCCGAGGAAGCGGAGACCGCCCAGGACCCCGGTCTGGTTGGACGAGACGAGGAAGAGCTGGTTCTCGGCGGCCCGGGCACAGTCGTAGAGGTCGAAGAGATGGGCTTGGCGATCGTTGCGGATGCGGTCGGACCGATCAGTGACGCTGGCCGGCCAGGCACTGAGGCAGGCCAGGATCTCGGCACCGTCGAGCGCCAGCGCCCGAGAGGATTCCGGGAAGGTCTTGTCGAAGTCGATCATCATTCCCAGCCGGCCGACCGGGGTGTCGAACGCTTCGAAGCCGGAACCGGCACGGTAGGCCTCCGACTCGCCTAGGGGAAGATGGACCTTACGGTGAGTTCCGAGGACCCGGCCGCCCTGCACGCAGATGGCGCTGTTGTACCGGACGTCGAGCCCGTCTTCGAGGACCCTCTCGGCGATGCCGAAACAGACCGTCATGTCGCCGGCCATGTCGGCCACGGCTTGAACCTCCGGTCCGTCCCTCTCCACCGCCGGGGGCAGGGCGTCCGGGCCGGGATGGACCATGTCGAGGAGGTAGCCCCCGACCGTCGCGTCGGGGAGGACGAGGAGGTCGATCCCGCGCTCACGGGCCTGCTCGAGCATCCCCGGCAGCTTGGCGAGTGTGCGCTCGACGTCGCGGCCGAAGTGCGCCGCGACCGCTCCCATCGTGATCTCGGCCATTGCGACAGGCTAACCGGACACGACAGCGCCCGCCTCCCGCCGGGACCGTTCGACGATCGCCGTCGCGAGGTGCTCCGCATCCCGCGCGATGGCCTCGAAGCGACCGGAGCCCCAGGTGTGGAGCCACGGCAGGCCGAGGAAGAAGAGCCCTGGGGTCGCCGTCACGCCGCGGTGGTGAGTCGGATGACCGGCACCGTCGAAGACGCCGATCTGCACCCACGAATAGTCCGAGCGATAGCCTGCCGACCAGACGATGCTGGTGATCCCCGCTTCGACCAGGTCGAGTTCGGTCACCTCCGCCTCGGGTCGCCATACCGGTCGGTATCGTTCTTCGAGCGGCGCATCGACACCCTCACGGGCGATGTACCGGTCGATGTCGTTCTTGATGGATTCCATCACCGAGTCCGCGTGGTCGAGGGATGCTTCGGTCGTCGGACTGAAGGTCAGGTCGGTGCCCGCTCCCCCGGTCAGGCGTCCGTAGAGGTGCATGCCGTCGCGAGCAAACGCCCGGAAGTCGATGTCGCGCCCACCGTCGCGGCCGGTCATGTAGTGGTTGGTCGATTCTCGCTTGGTGAGACCTCCGACCTGAGCTTGTACCGGGATCTCGTAGACGCCCATGTCGCTCAGCCAGGCGATGCAGTCGCGGCCGCGGTAGAAGCGGGCGCACCGCGGGGCCGAGCCGAGTGCCAGGTGAACGTCGCGTCCGGCCAGGAACAGGTCTTCGGCGATCTGGGCACCCGACTGGCCGGAACCGACGACGAGGACTCCCCCGGCGGGCAGCGCATCGGGCGACCGGTAGTCGGCTGAATGGACCTGGACGATGTCGCCGCCGATCGAGGACGCCTCCGGCGGCAGGACGGGCCGGTGGTAGCCCCCGGTCGCGACGACGACTTGATCGGCGGTGATCGTGCCCGAGTCGGTGACCACCTCGAACCCGCCGTGATCGACCTCGCGGAGGCGGGTCACCAGAACGCCCTCGACGACGGGCGCGTCGAACGACTCCGCGTAGCGTCGGATCCAGGCCATGACCTCGTCGCGCCGCATGAAGCCGTCGGGATCGTCGCCGTCGTACGGGTATCCGGGCAGGCGGCACTGCCAGTTGGGTGTCACGAGCGTGAACGCGTCCCAGCGCCGATCGCGCCAGTCGTGTCCGATGGAGTCGCGTTCGAGCACGAGGTGGTGGATCCCCCGCTCGGAGAGGTGTCTGCTGAGGGAGAGGCCGGCCTGGCCGCCGCCGATGACGGCGACCTCGACGTGGGTTCCGTCGACGAGGCGTGCGGCCGCGTTGCGATCCGTCACGAGGCGGCCTCCTCCGGGAGCCCCGGCTCCATTCGCAGAATCTCGACCGACCCGCCGCCGAAAGCCCCTGCCGCCTGGACGATCTCGTTCTTCTGCTGGATCGCCGACGTGCAGACGAAGCCGTACGTGGCGCGCACTCGTTCGCCGGCGAGGTCGAGGGCGGCCGAAGACCGGTCCACGAATTCGTCGAGCGCATACACGGCGCCTCGATCGAGGAAGTCGTGCATGACGAGGCTCGGCGAGTAGCAGGAGGACTCGGAGCCGTCGGGCCAGCGCACGTCGAAGGTCATCTCAGGCATCGACCAGCACCCCCTCGCCGGTCCGGTAGACGTCGGGTCGGCGGTCGCGAAGGTGGAACATGCCTTTCCGCATCGAGGCGAAAGTGCCCTCGACGTCGATCTCGGCCACGGCCATCCCCGAGTCGAGAAGCGTGGTGGCGAGCACGTTGCCCCCCGGATCGACGACCTTGGCGTTGCCGACATAGCGAAGAGAACCGAATGTCCCGGCCTGGTTCGAGGCGATCCAGAAGACCTGGTTGTCGAGGGCGCGCGCCGAGTCGAACAGGTTGAACCGGTACGTCCAGCGATCCTCCTGGAGGTTCGCGGCAGTCGCCGTCCGTGCGGCCGGCCAGGCCGAGATGCTGACGATGATCTCGGCGCCGTCGAGGGCGAGGGATCGCGCCGCCTCGGGGAACGCCTTGTCGTAGCAGATCTGCAAGCCGACTCGGCCGACAGGAGTGTCGAACGCCTCGTAAGCGTCACCGGCGGAGTACGACATGTTCTCGCCGAGCGGTTGGTGCACCTTGCGGTACGAGCCGTAGACGTGCGCCCCGTCGAGGCAGACGGCAGAGTTGTATCGCGTCTCGCCGTCGTCGGCGAGCTCGCAGAAGCCGATGACCACGACGAGGTCGCCGACGATCTGCTGCACGCGGGCGATCTCCGGGCCGTCCAGGCCGATCGCCGGCGGCAGCGACCTGGTCGTGTTCTTGAGCGTGTCGCCGTGGTCGCCGAGCGACGACAGGTAACCGCCGATGGCGGCCTCGGGAAGGGCGAGCAGCTTCACGCCCTTCTCGCGCGCCTCGCCGACCAGGCTTTCGATGAGCTCGTAGTTCTGCTCGAGGTCTCGGGTGAAGTTCGCCGAGACGGCTGCGACCGTGGTTGTCATGCGTCAAGTAGACGTCCGGTCGTGTTTCGAATTGGTTTCGGCGGGAATAAGACTGCGTTTCCGCCACTGATCGAATTCTGCCCGAAACCAGGACGCAACAAACCCCACGAAGACTCGGAACCAGCACCTGATCCTCTGCCAGTCCGCACCACCCGAACCCGCAAGGAGCGACCCATGAGCGACATCGACTACGACCAGCAGATCCTCGACAACATCGAGATCTCGCGCACCGAGATCCCGCACCCCTCGCTGCCGAAGGGTTCCAACATCTACGGATCGACGAAGATCTTCCCCGACTACACGGCCACCAAGGACGAGTACTACTTCCAGCTCGTCCACGGCATCGCACACGAGTCGTCGGTCAGTTTCGTCGCCACCCTCCAGGCGATCCGGGCTCTTCGCAAGGGCTTCACATCGGTGCTCTACTTCTACGGCCCCGGCTCGATGAACTGCATCGCCAACCGTGGGTTCCCGACGACCGGCGCCGACGGCTTCCCCGGCGAGAACAACATCAACAACGCTCTCGAGACCTTCATCAAAGAGGGCGGCACGGTGTTCTGCTGCCGCTTCGGCCTGGCCCTCCACGGCAACCGCGAGGAGGACCTGATCGAGGGCGTCATCCCCTGCCACCCGCTCGACGTGCAGGACGCCGTCATCCACTACGCCCGCAAGGGCGCGATCATCAACTCGACCTACATGGTCTGATCGGGCGTCCCGATGACGATCACCAACAATGCGCCGCGGGATGCCCAGTTCACCACGCGTGTGGACGTCGCCATCCGGGGCATCCGGGTCGCGGCGCCGGTCCACCGTGAGGGCGGCGCGGGACCGAGCGACGACGGACACGTGCTCTTCCAAGGGATGCAGTCCGCTATTCCGGTCAATCAGGACAGTCCCTACCTCGTCGACGACGGCAGGTTGCTTCTCGATGGTGAGGACACCGGGATCGAGGTCTCGCCGGTTGCCCGACCGAAGTTCTACGATCTCTCGACCGCCGACGGCGTCTCGTACGAGCAGATCGCTCGGCTCCATGGCGCCAAGGTTCTGGCGACGACCGTGGTGCAGACGTGCATCCGCTACGACCCGGCCGAGCGCTGCCGGTTCTGCTCCATCGAGGAATCCCTGAAGTCGGGCAGCACCGTCGCGGTCAAGACGCCGGCCATGATCGCGGAGGTGGCCGAGGCCGCCTGGCGGCTCGACGGCGTGGAGCAGATGGTCATGACGACCGGCACGTCCAACGGCCGCGACCGTGGCGCCACCCACCTCGCCCGCTGCGTGCGGGCGATCAAGAAGGCGGTCCCCAACCTCATGATCCAGGTGCAGTGCGAGCCGCCCGCCGACCTGAAGACGATCAGCGACCTCTACGAAGCCGGTGCGCGCTCGATCGGCATCCACGTCGAGTCGATGGACGACGACGTGCGGAAGCGCTGGATGCCCGGCAAATCCCGTGTCTCCCTGGACGAGTACCGGGCCGCCTGGCGGGAGGCGGTGCGCGTCTTCGGCCGCAATCAGGTCTCGACCTACCTCCTGGTGGGAATGGGCGAGGACCCCGACGAGATGGTCGCCGGAGCCCAGGAACTCATCGACATGGGCGTCTACCCGTTCGTCGTGCCGTTCCGTCCGCTGCGTGGCACCCTGGCGACCGACGTCGACAAGGTCCCGGCCCCCCACCGGAGCGTCCTGCACGACATCACCTTCCGGGTTTCACAGGCACTCGTCGCCGCCGGCATGCGCGGTGCGGATCAGAAGGCGGGATGCGCGGCCTGCGGTGCCTGCTCCGCCCTCCAGACGGCGGGCGGCTGAGCGTGGCTCTGCTCGACGTGCCGGCCCTCATGGGCCCCCGAGTGATATCCCCGCCGGCTGCGTTCCTCGTCTCCCTCGCATCGGGTGGTGAGATCGACGACTACCGACACCTCCGGCGGGACGCGTTCGTCGACGAGCAGGGCCTGTTCGCTGGCACCGACCACGACGACCTGGACGACGACCCACGCACGCTGGTCCTCGTCGCTCGAGCGGGATCCGTCGTTGTCGGCGGTGTCCGACTCTCGCCGGTCGGTTCGGTGGACATCGGCTGGTGGACGGGTTCGCGGCTCGTCGTGGCCCCTGCCGCCCGGAGCGCTCTCGGAATCGGGTCCGCGCTGGTTCGCGCGGCATGCGCCCTCGCGGAGCAGCTCGGGGTCATCCGCTTCGACGCGACCGTGCAGCAGCGGAGTTCCGTGCTCTTCCGCCGGCTCGGCTGGGAGACCACAGGCACCTGTGTCATCGGCGGGGTCGACCACCTGGCCATGCGCTGGCCGATCGATCGCCACCAGCGACTCGTCGACGCGACGAAGTCGCACCTCGAAGCGCTGCTCGAGCCGCACTCGGCGTGGTCACACTCCCCCGTGTCGTCCCTCGGCGGGCCCGGATGGGTCGGCGACGACGGAGCGCCCGTTCCCGGCACCGACGTCATCGCGGCCTGCGACGCCATCCTGCCGTCGATGGTCGAACGCGATCCGGAATGGGCGGGGTGGTGCGGCGTGCTCGTCAACGTCAACGACCTCTCCGCGATGGGCGCGGATCCCGTGGGCCTGCTCGACACGGTCGCCGGAGCCGACACGGCGTTCGTGCGGCGGGTCATGGCCGGTATCCGTCGCGGATCGGAGGCCTGGGGCATCCCCGTCCTCGGTGGCCACACCCAGGTCGGCGTCCCCCCGGCTCTCAGCATCACCGCACTCGGTCGCACCTCGACACCCGTTCCCGGAGGCGGCGGCCGCTACGGCGACGCCCTCAGCCTGACCGTCGACGTGAGCGGAAGCTGGCGTTCCGGGCATCGTGGCGCCCAGTGGAATTCGACCGAGGGGCGTACCTCTCCGGAGCTGCGGAACCTGGCCGGCACCGTCGCTCGCGCCCAGCCGGCGGCGGCGAAGGATGTCAGCATGGCCGGCATCGTCGGCACTGTCGGGATGCTCGCCGAAGCGAGCGGGTACGGCGCGGTCGTCGACATGGCCGCGGTGCCCACGCCCGTCTCGGCTGGATCCGCCGCGGCGGACGACGTGTCGATGGGCGACTGGCTCGCCTGCTTCCCGGGCTTCGGAATGGTCACGGCCGATCGACCCCGTGAATCCCGCATGGAGTCGCCCTTCGCAGCGACGGCCGAGATCGGATCGCTCACCCTGCAACGCGGGGTGATGCTCCGCTGGCCCGACGGGGAGACGACTCGCGCAGTCGCCGGCGGCGTCACGGGGCTGGGGCCTGCTTAGTCGTCCTCGATCCACTCGACGTCAGCCAGTTTGCGCATTCGTGCTGCGATTCCCCTCACGGGCGTTAGGTTTGCCCCGGGCGAGTTGGTAACTCGCTGAGGCGCGACCACGGGGTGCGGCCTGATCCTCACCCTGAACGCGGCCCCGTGTCCCTCGGCCCGAAACCGAGGGGCACGCTCCGTGTGACCGCCCCTGCAACCGCGACGACCCCCGCCAGGTCCTCCTTTCGGCTGAACAGGACCCGATTCCCGCCGATCGCGCCGTTCCGCCCCCTAGAGTGCTGCCATGTCGACTGCGACCGGGGTCCGCCATCGAGCGTGGCAACGCGTGCAACGGCGACCGAGCGCCTCCGCCGGCCCGGTCCTCGCCGTCCTGTACCTCCTGATCCAGCCGATCGTCGTCCAGTTCTCCTTCCAGGGCCCCGCCTACATCTCGAGCCACGTCCTGCTCTACCTGCTCTTCGCCGCCGCCATCGCCCTGGCCGGCCGCCTCCCGCTGGTGTCGCTCGCGATCGTCGTGCTGCTGCCCCTGGCCCAGGCCCGGCTGCTGCTCCCGCCCGTCTACTTCACCGACCTCTACCTCTACGCCGCCCTCTTCCCCGTCGCGTTCGTCATCGGCCTGACCGCGCGCGGCGTGCTCCGCTACGTCTCCCTCGGCGCCGGCGTCCTGGCCTCGCTGATCGTCGCCTACGACGTCATCATCTTCGGGCGGGTGGCCGTGATCAATCGACCGAACGGCGAACCCCTCGACCCGCTCCACCCCCGCTGGCTCGAACTCGGCGCGTTGACGCCGGCGATCTTCGGGGTCTTCGCGGCCGCGTGGGTCTTCGGCGTCGCCATCGCAGGCATCGGCATCGCCCGGACCCTGCGCGCCACCGAGTCCCGCTTGGAGGAGCGCGACCTCGAACTGCGCCTCTCCGAAGACCGGGCCCGCATCGCTCGCGACGTGCACGACGCCCTCGCGCACTCCCTCACCGTCGTCGTCTCCCAGGCCGAGGGCGGTCTCGCGGTCCACGACGCCCGACCCGACCTCAGCCGTCAGTCGCTCACCACCATCGCCTCCGTCGGGCGGACCGCGCTGGTCGACGTGCGTCGGCTCGTCGAACGGATCCACGACCACGACGTCGTGGCGTCGCGTCTCACGTCGGCCGACCTCGGCACGCTGGTGGCCGAGATGCAGGGCGTGGGGATGCACGTGACGCTCCTCTCGGAAGGCGAGTCGCGCATCCTGCGGACCTCTCAAGACGTGGCCGTCTATCGCATCGTCCAAGAGAGCCTGACCAACACCCTCAAGCACGCCGGCACCGCCAGCACCGCCGTCGTCACACTCGCATGGGAGGCCGACGAGCTGCGGCTCTCGATCGTCTCGTCCGGCGACGCGCCGATCATCGATGCGCGCGAGGGCGGGGTCGGCATCGGTATCGCAGGCATGACCGAGCGAGCGACCCTGGCCGGAGGGCACCTGTCCGCAGGCCGCCGAGCGGACGGGGCCTTCGCCGTCGAGGCGTCACTCCCGTACGACGGCGGAGCCTCGACCGAGAGCCTGCCCATCACCACCGTGAGGAGCCCCCGTGGCTGAACCCCGAATCCGCGTCCTGATCGTCGACGACCAGCCCCTCTTCGCGTCCGGTCTCGAATTGCAGATCGCGGCGCAGGCCGACCTCGAGTGCGTCGGGGTCGCTTACGACGGGCGCGAGGCGATCGCCCTCGTCGACTCGGTGCGGCCCGACGTGGTGCTGATGGATCTGCGGATGCCGGGGATGAACGGGGTCGACGCCACGGCCGCCATCACCGGTGCCGGAGTGAGGGCCCAGGCCGCGAACGGGCCGAGCGGCAGCGGCAAGGCGGGCGACTGCGCCTCCGTACCCAAGGTCGTCGTGCTCACCACGATCCGCCGAGACGAGGCCGTGTTCCACGCCCTCCGGGCCGGAGCGAGCGCCTTCCTCACGAAGGACGCCACCCCCGCGGTTCTCCTCGGTACGATCCGCGGGGTGCACTCGGGCCTCGACCTGACCGACCCGGAGTCGTCGCTCGACGTGATCCAGGAGTTCGCCCGGCCGGCGGCGGTCGCCGACGCACCGGACCCGCTCGCTCCCCTGAGCGTCCGCGAACGCGAGGTCTTCGGCCTGCTGACCCGCGGTCTGAGCAACGCCGAGGTCGCCTCGACGCTGTTCCTCAGCGAGGCGACCGTGAAGTCCCACGTGCAGGCGATCCTGCAGAAGCTCCAACTGCGGGGGCGGGTACAGCTCGTGATCTTCGCCTACGAGAGCGGGCTGGCGGCCGTCTGACATCGCCGCGACACGCCGAGCCCAGAGACGCGTCGGATGCACGGCCGCGAAGCGAGAAAGGACCGGCCGCCCTCGACGTGGTGAGCATCGAGGTGATCCCTCGTAGCCCTGATCCTCTGGCCCGCCACGAGACATCGTCCGCAGGAAGCGAACGGCCGGTCTCGGCTGGGACCAGGCCGATATCTCAACGATAAAGGCATCGGCAACGACCGTCAAGGAAAACTGCGGATCCCTCGTGTCCGAGCCTCACCGCCCGAGCGCCACCGTCCCCGCGAGCTTCTGCTCGAGCGCCTCGTCGATGGCGCCCGTCCGCGCGAACGACGCCCAGGCCGCCCGCAGCACCGGCCCGCGCTCCGCTATCTCGCTCCAGGGCGTCCGTCCCACGAACGAGGTCTTCTCCCAGGCGCGGCGCGTCCCGAGCAGCAGCGGCAGCTCGCTCATGTGCACCGACCCCGTGGTCAGCCCGCGCGGTGCCCACGACAGTTCGTAGGTCAGCGCCGTCCCGCCCGCCGCACGGTGCCGGGCGGCGAACCGAGCGACGTCGCGCTTGTAGGTGACCCAGGTCGACGGCCGCACGATCGCGGCGCGAATACTCGAGCCCAGCCGCGGCATCCGGACCATCGACCGCAGCACGGGAACGAAGGGGAGGTAGAGCCCGGTCTCGTCCACCGTCGACCCGATCAGCACGTCGACGTCGGGCGCCACGTCGCGCCACGCCTCCTCTCGCTCGCCTTCCGCGGGCAGCGGCGCGAAACCGTATTGCGTGCCGAACGCCATCCCCGCACGGAGCCCGCCGCGCAGGGCGGCCCGCTCGGCCACACCCTGTCGCGCGAGCAGGTCGTCCACCGGCGCGTCCCGCAGCGACGCGAGCCCGTCCGGAGAGCCGCCGCTCACCGCCGCGACCATCGCTCGCACCATCGCCGACCGCCCTGCGCTGATCCCGAGCGGCGCACTCTCGATGATCGCGCGCCGGAACAGCCCACGTGCACCCTCGCTGATCATCAGGTGCGCGATGGCGTCGCCGCCCGCGGACTGCCCGAAGAGGGTGACCTGGTCGGCCGCGCCTCCCACGCTCTCGACGTTCGCGTGGAGCCACCGCAGCGCCTCGATCAGGTCCAGCAGCCCGAGGTTTGCCGGAATCGTGGCGCCGTCGCCGAAAAACCCGAGCAGCCCCAGCCGGAACGTCACGTTCACCACGACGACCCGTTGCTCGACGACGAGGTCGCGGGGGTCGTAGACGTCGAGGTCGCCCGCTCCGGTGACATAGGCGCCGCCGTGGATCCACACCATCACGGGCAGCCGCTCCTCCGGCGCGATGTCGGCCGGCAGCGTGATCGACAGGTTCTGGCAGTCCTCCGACGCGGTCATCCCGTCGCTGCCGCCCTCCACGAGCTGCTCGAGGATCGGGGTCACCGACTGCGGCGACGCCGGCCCCCGCTGAAACGCCTGGAAGGGCGAGAGGGTGGGATGCACGGGCCGGGGAACCTCGAAACGCCCGGCCCGCGCGTACGGCACCCCGAGCATCCTCACCACATCGCCGTCGACGTAACCGACGATCTCGCCCACCGGCGTCTCGAAGCGGCGGGTCTCGGCGGGGGCTGTCGCGGTCACTCCCCCACGCTAGCCATCGGACGGGTGCTCCGGTCCAGGACTAGCCTCGAGGATCATGACGGATCCCACCCTCGCGTCCCTCGGCGGCCAGGGGTGGCTGCAGGTGGGCGAACTGCTGCTGGCGTTCGTGCTGTCGTCGTTCATCGGTCTCGAGCGTCAACTGCGGCACAAGGCCGCCGGGCTCCGCACGCAGGCGATCGTCGGCACCACCTCCGCACTGCTGCTGCTCGTGAGCAAGTACGGCTTCACCGACGTGCTGGTCCCCGGCCACATCGTGCTCGATCCCTCGCGGGTGGCGGCGCAGATCGTCTCCGGGGTGGGGTTCCTCGGGGCCGGGTTGATCCTGACGCGACGGGGTGCCGTGCGCGGCCTGACCACGGCCGCCGCCGTGTGGGAGACGGCAGCGATCGGCATGGCCGCCGGTGCCGGGCTCTGGCTGCTCGCCGTGATCGTGACGGCGCTCCACTTCATCGTCACGTACGGCTACTCGATCGTGACGCACCGGATCGCCGGCTCGCCCGAGACCGCCCTGCAGCTCGAGTTCTCGTACAAAGACGGCAAGGGGGCCCTGCGAGAGGTGCTGTCGCAGGTGACCGCCGCCTCGTGGTCGGTGCGGCAGCTGCGAGTCGGCGAACCGCAGGAGGAGGACGGCAAGAACATCGTGCACGTGACGATGGACGTCTTCGGCGCCGGCGACTCGGGCGAGCTGCTCATGGCGGTGAGCGAAGCGCGCGGGGTCCGGTCGGTCAACCTCGTGGCGCAGGAGGACCTGGACTAGCGCGCTCGCCGCTCAGTCGCCCGACCTCGGCACCGGCCACTCCTCGGGGAGCGGGCCCATCCACCTCAACGCCCTCGGGTCCCTCTCCCTGTCCCACACCCGCCGAAGAAGAGGCATTGCGTCGGGCGGCAATTCCAGGTCCCGCCAGGCGCCCAGGGTCGAAAGTGCCTTCAAGCGCAGAGACGTCAGAGAATGCTCCAGCCCGAGTCGGATCACCGACCAGCCGACTCCGGGGTGCTCTCGCAACGCGCTCAGCAAGAAGCCGAGGACGCGTGCAACGGGTCCGACGCGCGGCAGCCCGTCTCGGGCCGGTCCCACCTCGATCGCGCCCAGCGGCAGCAGATGCTCCGCCAGGCGGACGACGTCGGCCATGTCGTTCGCCGACGCCCGCCTGACGAGCTCCTCCCAGAGGAACGGGGCGCGGGGATGCTCGTGGACGCGATCCAGGACGGCCGGCCTCGTGTCGAGACCGAGCATCCGGGCATGTGGGAGGGAGTAGGCGAACGCGTCGAGATCGGCCGATTCCAAAGCCTCTCTGAAGGTCTCCGTCCAGATCGGTCGTGCGAGAAGCGCTCGAGCGCGTGTCTTCAGCGCCGATCGCGACTCGGCGTCGACGATCGGAGGGCGTCGGCCCTTCTCGGTCAGGCCGATCTGCACCATGCACAGGGTGCTGTGCATCGTCACGGTCGGCAGGGCTCGCTCGGCCTGCGAGAGGTACAGGTCGATGGTCAGGCCGGCCTGGGCGTAGTCGCTCAAACCTCGACCGGGGGAACCCAGCACCAGGGCACTCAGGATTCTGCCTGCGTGGTCGAGGAGCCGTGCATCCCCCTCGCTCTGAAGAGCTCCCAGCAGATCGCCGTCGACGGCGGCGATGAGGGCTGAATCGGTGTCGAACTGGCCGTCGTCGTAGCCGCCGTTCACGAGCCAGTTCTGCACCACGGGATTCGTGGTTCCCCTCAGCCCGAGCAGAGCCGCCCCACGGCCGCCGCCCCTCGTCTGCTTGGCCAGGTCGAAGATCTCGTGTTCGGGCTGGTCGAAAAGTGCCCGGAGCGCCGTGACCGCCTCGCGCGTGAACCGGTCGGACAGTCCGAGGAGGAAGACGAGGTCACGATCCTGAGGGCCTCCGACTGCCGCCAGGATCGCGAGACCGGCCCGGACCTGAGGCTCGACCGTGCCGAAGCGACACAGCCATCTGCCGAGCTCGCCGAGACGCAGCCTCCCCGGCACCGTTCGGACGTCGACGTGATCGAGGAGGTGCTCGACGTCGGATGTCGCTTCCAGCGCTGCCAGTCGGTCGGCGACGGTGTGCACGACGATCGATTCGAGAGGCAGGCGGCACGCCTCGCGGATGACCTCGGCCACGAGGTCGAGCCGGTGGTCGAGGTCGTCGCCCCCCGCGCCGCGCTCGTGCGCGCCCCCGTCGTCGTCGGCCGGGTCGACCGGTAGTCCGCCGAACCGATCGCCCACGAACCAGTCCCATGATCCCGGCGGGAGTGTCGAGACGACGGACCGGCCGTCGTCCTCGGGGAGGGGTCCGCGACCACCGGCGGCGGACAGCAGCTCGGTCAGGCGTTCGAACCAGCTCGTGCCCGGCAGCGGCTCGATGCCGAGCGGCGACCACAGAGTCGGCCCGGACCGGATGGGTGGGCGAGACGGCCGCCGCCCGGATGTCGCCCGAGAGACCGAGCCGCGGCTCATCGACGAGGCGTCGAGCCGCCCATGCTGTCGTGGAGGAATGAAAGGACCGAGCAGGAGTGCAGTGTGCGTTTCATGAGGGCGCCCTTCGCGGCGGACGCGGGCCATCACCAGGCTCGGGCTGACTGCCGAGCAGGAGGGTCAGGCTAGCGCGGGTTCGCGCAGTACTGCAACCGGCGGCACAGCCGCTGTTCCGGGCGAGTCGGGCTGTGCATCCCCCGGCTCGCGTCTCTGCCCTGCCTTGCCCTGCTCTGTCCTGTCGCAAATCGCGAGCGATCCGCGACCCGCCCCCGCAGGATGCGGGGGCCACGGCAGGCTCGGCGGCGATCCACTAGACATTTGCGAACCGAGACGACGAACGCGGCACCCGAGAGGCCGGCAGCACGCGAAAGGGCCCCGGCGCAGAAAGCACCGGGGCCCGAAAACGAGCAGGAGAAGCGGAACCTAGACGCGCTCGTCCAGCAGCACGTAGCCCTCTTCACCGTGGACGGCCGTGTCGATACCGGCGATCTCGTCCTCGTTGGTGATGCGGAAGCCCATCGTCTTCTGGATGATCCAGCCGATGACGAACGCCAGCACGAAGCTGTAGACCATCACCGAGATGGCACCGAGCGCCTGGATTCCCAGCTGCTTGAAACCACCGCCGTAGATGAGGCCGACGCTGCCCTGGTAGGCGAAGATGCCGATGAACAGCGTGCCGATGATTCCACCGATGAGGTGGACGCCGACGACGTCGAGCGAGTCGTCGAAGCCGAGCTTGAACTTGAGGTCGACGGCGAGGCAGCAGACGGCACCGGCGACGATTCCGAGGACCATGCCCCAGAACGGCGTCAGAGCGGCACAGGCCGGGGTGATCGCGACGAGGCCGGCGACGGCACCCGAGGCGGCGCCGACCGAGGTGGCCTTGCCGTCGCGGAGCTTCTCGATGATGAGCCAGCCGAGCACAGCGGCGGCCGGAGCGGCGAGCGTGTTGATGAAGGCGAGCGACGCGGTGCCGTCGGCGCCCAGTTCGGAACCGGCGTTGAAGCCGAACCAGCCGAACCAGAGGAGACCGGCACCCAGCATCACGAAGGGAGGGTTGTGCGGCTTGTAGGCGCCCTTGGCGAACCCGACGCGCTTGCCGAGGACCAGCGCCAGAGCGAGACCCGCCGAACCGGCGTTGATGTGCACCGCGGTTCCGCCCGCGAAGTCGATGAGACCCATGTGCGCGAGCCAGCCACCGCCGACGCCCTTGACGGGGAGGTTGAAGACCCAGTTGGCGACGGGGAAGTAGACGACCGTGGCCCAGACGCCGGCGAAGACCATCCACGCGCCGAACTTGGCGCGGTCGGCGATTGCACCGGAGATGAGGGCGACGGTGATGATGGCGAAGGTGGCCTGGAAGGCGGCGAACGCGATGGTCGGGTAACCGGTCGCTGTGGCCGAGTGCGCCTGGTCGACGAGGGCGTTCAGGCTGAACAGCGTCGAGTCGATGCCGAACCAGCCCTGGATCCCGACGAAGTTGCCGCTGCCCGAGTTCGAGAACGCGATGGAGTAGCCGTACAGCACCCAGAGGACGCCGATGAGGCCGATGGCGCCGAAGCTGAGCATCATCATGCTGATGACGCTCTTGGCCTTGACGAGACCGCCGTAGAAGAAGGCGAGGCCGGGCGTCATCAACAGCACCATTGCGGCAGTGATGAGGACGTAGGCGGTATTGCCTTGGTCGAACATGTGGTGTCACCTCTCAGTTGTGCAGAGCTAGGTTCCCCAGAGCGCTCGACCGTGCTCGCGCGCGGTGCTGTCGAAGTGTCGCCTCGGGATACGGCTCATCCTGTCGGCAGCACGTTTCGTTTCATGTGCCTGAATGTTTCGCCGATGTAACACGAAACGGCCCTTTGTAAACAACAGGTTTCGCGAATCTGACCGCTCGGCAGGAATTCGCAGTAAGAAACACCCCGAAAACGCGAGAGCGTGGGATGCACGGGCCGACCGCCCCGAGATCACAGGAGTGTGAGCGCGACCAGCCTCGACATCGCACGGAGGTACTTCTTGCGGTAGCCCCCCGCCAACATCTCCGCCCCGAAGACCTCGTCGAGAGGGAGCCCGGACGCGATGATGCGGACCTGGGCGTCGTAGAGCCGGTCGACGAACGCGACGAAGCGCAGCGCCTCGACCTGGTCGTGCAACGGGGCGACGTCTCGGAACACCACCGTGTCGAGGCCGTCGAGCAGCTTCACGTACTTGCTGGGATGCAGCGTCGCCAGGTGAGTGACGACGTCGCCGAACGAGTCGTCCGAGACCGTGCCGTCCACCGTCGCGAGCGCCGCGTCGACGTCGTCGGTGGCGACCGCGTGCGCCTCGACCTCGCGGCGGCGGTAGTCGTTGCCGTCGATCCGCAGCGTCTCGAAGCGGTCGGAGAGCCCCTGGATCTCGCGGAGGAAGTCGGCCGCGGCGAAGCGCCCCTCCCCCAGGGCGTTCGGCGGGGTGTTCGAGGTGGCGGCGATGCGGGTGCCGTCGTCGGCGAGCTCGCCGAGCAACCGCGTCATCATCATCGTGTCGCCCGGGTCGTCGAGCTCGAACTCGTCGATGCAGACGACGACCGCGCCCTTGAGCTGGGTGATCGCGCCCTGGTAGCCGACTGCGCCGACGAGGGCGGTGTACTCGATGAAAGTGCCGAAGTACTTCGGGCCCTGGCTGCGGTGCCAGAGAGCCGCGAGCAGGTGCGTCTTGCCGACGCCGAAGCCGCCGTCGAGGTAGAGGCCCGGGGTGCGCGGCGCGGCGGCCTTGCGGCGGAAGAACCCCTTGTGGGCGGTGCCGGCGGCGCCCTGCCCGAATGCTTCGACCGCGGCGACGGCCGCAGCCTGAGACGGATAGTCGGGGTCGGGGCGGTAATTGTCGAGCGACGCTCCGTCGAACTGCCGCGGCGGCACGAGTTCGGCGACGATCTCGGGGCCGGTGATGCTCGGGTTGCGGTCGGTCAGCGACACGACGACTGCGGTGGTCTCGTTCGTCACAAAAGGTCTCTCGAGGGATGCGCGGGCATGCCGGGAAGGCCGCTAGCGTTGTCGGAAGGGTGCGGCCCCAAGTTTACGGTCGCTGCCCGTCACCACAGGAGGAAACATGTCCGTCGAACGCGATCCGTCCCCGAAGTTCAGCGACTACGCGCACCCCGAGCGCCTGGTCTCGACCGACTGGCTGGCGGAGCACCTCGGTCAGCCGGGCCTGGTCGTCGTCGAGTCCGACGAGGACGTCCTGCTCTACGAGACCGGTCACATCCGAGGTGCCGTCAAGGTCGACTGGCACACCGACCTCAACGACCCCGTGCAGCGCGACTACATCTCGGGCGAGAAGTTCGCCGAACTGGCGAGCGAGCGCGGCATCTCCCGCGACTCGACCGTCGTCATCTACGGCGACAAGAACAACTGGTGGGCCGCCTACGCCCTCTGGGTGTTCACGCTGTTCGGCCACGAAGACGTCCGGCTCCTCGACGGCGGGCGGGCCAAGTGGGAGGCCGAGGGGCGCGAGTACACGACCGACCAGCCCTCGATCACCCCGGTCGAGTACCCGATCCCGGAGCGCGACGACACAGGCATCCGCGCCTACAAAGAAGACGTGCTGGCACACTTCGGCAACCCGCTGATCGACGTCCGCTCTCCCGAGGAGTACGACGGGTCGCGGACGACCGCCCCGGCCTATCCCGAAGAGGGGGCTCTCCGGGCCGGCCACATCCCCAGCGCGCAGAACGTGCCGTGGGGCAAGGCCGCCGCCGAGGACGGCACCTTCCGCTCGCTCCCCGAACTCGAGGCCATCTACCGCGAGGGCGCCGGCCTGAAGGACGGCGACTCCGTCGTCGCCTACTGCCGCATCGGCGAGCGGTCCAGCCACACCTGGTTCGTCCTGCACCACCTCCTGGGCTTCGAGAACGTCAAGAACTACGACGGCTCCTGGACCGAGTGGGGCAGTGCCGTCCGCGTGCCGATCGTCACGGGCGCGGAGCCGGGCGAAGCGCCCCTGCCCGCTGCCGCCTCCGCTCGATGAGCGACGCGTCGTCGTCTTCCGATCGGCCGCTTCCCGCCGCTCTCGCCGAGATCCAGGACGACTTCCTGGCCCTCGGCGTGAAGGACCGCCTGCAGCTCCTGCTCGAGTTCTCGAACGAGCTGCCGGCGCTTCCCGAGCGGTACGCCGAGCATCCCGACCTGTTGGAGCAGGTGCTCGAGTGCCAGTCGCCCGTGTTCATCTTCGTCGAGGTGACCGACGGCCTGGTCCACCTGCACGCGACCGCCCCGAAGGAGTCCCCCACGACTCGCGGGTTCGCGTCGATCATCGCGCAGGGCCTCGACGGGCTCACGGTCGACGAGGCCCTGGCCGTGCCCGACGACTACCCGCAGACGATCGGGCTCGTCGAGGCGGTCAGCCCTCTGCGGATCCGAGGCATGACGGCTCTGCTGGGGCGGGCCAAGCGGCAGATCCGTGAGAAGGTCGCGGCCTCCACCGGTGGCACCGCCTGACCTCATGTTGATCCGACTCCTGCACCGCTCTCCCGAGGCCGGCCCCGACGTTCCGACGTCGGTGGTGGTCGGCTCGGAGGGGTCGCAGGAGATCCTGGAGACGCTCTACCGGCCGCCCGTCGGCCGCTGGCTGCGTCTCAACCTCATCGCAGCGGTCAGCGGCGACGCGGCGGGAGTCGACGGCACCTCCGACTCCCTCAGCAACGCCGCCGACCGGGCGATCCTCGCGGCGCTGCGCAACGTGGCGGACGCCGTGCTGGTCGGCGCTCGGAGCGTGCGGGCGGAGGGCTACCGCGTACCCGCTCGGGCGACACTCGTCGTGGTGACGTCGTCCGGCGATCTGTCGGGGCATCGGATGGATCCGGAACGGGCATCCCGCGTTCTCGTGCTCTGCCCGGCCTCGGCCGTGGGCCGGGTCGCCGAGACGCTCGGGGCCGCTGTCGCCGGAGCCGCAAGGGTGGTCGTCGTGCCCGACTCAGGCGGGCGGCTCGACCCGCGGGCCATCGTCTCGACGCTGCGCGACCTCGGGCTCGACTCGATCGTCTGCGAGGGCGGGCCCTCGGTGGCCGGCCAGCTGTTGCACGACGGCCTGGTCGACGAGTTGTGTCTGTCGACCTCGCCGGTGGTCATCGGTAGCGGTCTGCCCGTGTTCGGCACCGAGCGTTTCGACGCGTCGCGGCTGACGCTCTCGCAGCTTCTGATCGACGACGGCAGTGCGCTCTACGCGCGGTGGGCGGTCGGGCGGTAGCCGGCCTTCCTCGCATCCCGCCGCTTTGCGTCAGGACGCCTGCGGGCCGTGGTTGGTCAGGACCTTGTTGAGCAGACTCCTGAGCAGGCGCCGCTCGCTCTCCTGCAAGCCGAGAAGCAGCTCGTCCTGCACGCCGAGCGCGATCTCCTCGAGCTCGTCGAGGTGCCTCCTGCCGCCGGCCGTGATGGTCACGACGTTGCGGCGGCGGTCGTCGGGGTCGGGACGCCGATCGACGTGGCCGGCTTCGTCGAGCCGGCTCGCGACTGCGTTGACGTCGTTGCGGTCGAGGCCCAGCCGTCGCCCGACGTCGGCCTGGCTGAGCGGGCCGTACTCCTCGAGCGCCGCCAGGACGGCGAAATCGGCGCGGCCTCCGAGCGGGATCCGCGCGGCGGTCAGGCGTGCCCCGAGGGTCGCCACCTTGCCCGCCTGCCACTGCGTCAACGACTTGAGGCGGGTGGGAGGGAGCAGCGCATCGATGTCGGCCATGCCTCAACCCTACCGTTGGACTTCCCAACGAATAGCATCTAGGTTGGTTCTACCAACGTTGGTCTTGGCAACGGTTGCCGATTCTGAGGAGTACTCCATGCCCGACTACGTCATCACGAACCAGATGCAAGCACGACCAGGCGGGCAGGATGCCCTGGTCACCCTCTTGAGGGAGTTAGCGAGCGAGATCCATTCCGAGTCCGGTGGTCTGCATTACTCGATCCACCGGGCGCCGGGCGACTCCGACGGCCCCGTGACGGTGGTCCAGGCGTATTCGTCTCGGGAGGCGTTTCAGGAGCACGCGGCCTGGATGAGGCCGCACCTCCCCCGCCTGGTGGCACTTCTGGCCGGGCCGCCTGCTCCCCCGGTGCTGCTGGAGCAGGTGGTGCTGAGCGGCCATCCCCGGGAGTCGTTCGCTGGTGCGCCCCTGGGGTAGGCCGGGTTTGAGTGGTATCGGCCGCACTCTGCGGCGGGGAATCCCTACTGCGGCGAAAGATCTAGTCCGCGGACTAGATTCCTCGCCGCACGCGAGGTGTGCGATCCGCCCGACTCGGGGGGCACCTGGTGCTGGCGCTCGTCGACCTCGCCCTCGACCGGCACTGCGCCCGCGCCGGCGACCGCACACGGCGTGCCTCTGGCCAGGCACCAGCGCGGGAGCCTACGCTTCGTCTGTGTCCGATACTCCCTCAGGTCCTCCGGTGCCCGCCGCCTTCGACGCGGCCATCGAGGCGATCCGCCGCCTCACGGCGCAGGACGACCTGGCCGTGACCGAGATCCCGGCTCCCGGCAGCCTGGCACCGCACTCCTTCGCCCTCTCCGCCGACATCGTCGGTGCGCGGGGCCTGCCCGACCCGGCGCTCGGCACCGGCCGGTTCATCGTCCTGCACGATGCCGAGGAGCCCGAGCAGTGGGGCGGGCCGTGGCGCGTCGTCTGCTTCGCGCAGGCACCCCTCGAGACCGAGATCGGCCTCGACCCGTTCGTGGCCGACGTCACCTGGAGCTGGCTCGTCGACGCCCTCGCCGCCAACGGCGCCGAGTACCGACTCGCCTCCGGCACGGCGACCAAGATCCTCTCCACCGGCTACGGCGAACTGGCCGCGCAGGGCGACGGCGCTCAGCTCGAGCTCCGGGCCTCGTGGAGTCCGACCGACTCGAACCTGGCACCGCACGTCGAGGCCTGGAGCGAGCTCATCCGCACGCTCGCCGGCCTTCCTCCCACCGCGGAGGGCGTCACCCTGCTGGCCTCACGAAGGGTAGGGCGTGAGTAGTCCCGCCACACACTCGACCAACGCTGCGAATTCGTCCGAAGCCACGGCTCCGGCTTCCGTGCACGTCCCGAGCGCCGACGACCTCCACGGAGCCGTCTCGGTCATCGACACCCGCGAGGAGTACCTCGAAGCCGTCGAAAGCCTCCGTCAGGGGCACGGGCCCGTCGCCGTCGACGCCGAGCGGGCCTCCGGCTACCGCTATTCGCAGCGCGCCTATCTGATCCAGGTGTTCCGCCGAGGATCCGGCGTGTTCCTGTTCGATCCCCCGGCCATCGGCTCGATGTCCGAGTTGAACGAGGCCATCCGTGACGAGGAATGGATCTTCCACGCCGCGTCGCAAGACCTGGCCTGTCTGCGTGAGGTGGGGCTGGATCCCACGCGCATCTTCGACACCGAGCTGGGCGCCCGCCTGGTCGGCATGCCGCGGGTCGGGCTCGGCGCCGTCGTCGAAGAGCTGCTGGGCATCCACCTGGCCAAGGAGCACTCGGCCGCCGACTGGTCGACCCGCCCGCTCCCTCAGAGCTGGCTCGTCTACGCGGCGCTCGACGTCGAGCTCCTGCCCGATCTGCGCGACGCCATGCTCGCGGTGATGGAGGAGCAGGAGAAGGTCGAGATCGCCTCCGAGGAGTTCGACGCCGTCCTCCACCGCGAGGCCAAGCCGCCCAAAGCCGAGCCCTGGCGCCGCACCTCCGGGCTCTCGACCCTCCGTGGCCCCCGAGCCCTCGGTCTCGTGCGCGAGCTCTGGCAGACCCGCGACGCCTTCGCGCAGGAGGTCGACACCGCCGCCGGTCGTCTCCTCCCTGACTCGTCGATCATCGCCGCCGTCAAGAACAACCCCGAGACCAAGCGCGATCTCGGAGCCATGAAGGAGTTCGTGGGCCGGGCGAGCCGCACCGAACTCGCCCGCTGGTGGGACGCGCTCGAGCGGGGCCGTGCATCCTCCGACCTGCCCTCTCTGCGGGGCCCGAGCACGGGCGAGCTGCCACCGGCTCGCTCGTGGGCCGACCGGGCTCCCGAAGCCGACGCCCGCTACAAGGCCGCGCGTCCGCGCCTGCAGCACATGTCCGAGGCGATGTCGATCCCGCTCGAGAACCTCCTCACTCCCGACCACCTCCGGCGAGTCGCGTGGGATGCACCCCCCGCCTTCGACGAAGAGCACGTCGGCGCCGCCCTCCGTGACGCCGGTGCTCGGGAATGGCAGATCCGTGCCACGGCCGGAGTCATCGCCCAGGCCTTTGTCGAGGCCCACCAAAGCCTCGCAGCGGACGCCTCCGGGCAGTCGTAGGAACAGTCAAAGGATTCCTGGCGTACAGGTGTCGCTCCTAAGCTCGATGAAGGCCCGAAAGGGCGACGGTTCGGAGTAGAACCGGCGGTTCGAACCAGAACCGGGAGCAATCAGGAGGCATCGTGGCCACTCGATCGGAAGTCGTGTTCGTCGACGGGGTTCGCACCCCGTTCGGGCGAGCCGGCGAAAAAGGCATGTACTGGCAGACCCGGGCCGACGACCTCGTCGTCAAGGCCATGAAGGGGTTGGTCGATCGGAACCCGGCCCTCGATCCGGCCGCCATCGACGACGTCGCCATCGCCGCCACCACCCAGACCGGCGACCAGGGCCTCACGCTCGGTCGCACCGCCGCGCTGTTGGCGGGCCTGCCCCAATCGGTGCCGGGCTACGCCATCGACCGCATGTGTGCGGGCGCCATGACGAGCGTCACCACCGTCGCCGGGGCCATCGCCTTCGGTGCCTACGACTTCGCCCTGGCCGGCGGCGTCGAGCACATGGGGCGCCACCCGATGGGCTTCGACGCCGACCCCAACCCGCGTTTCCTCAGCGAACGCCTCGTGAGCGCCGAGGCGCTGAACATGGGCAACACGGCCGAGCGAATCCACGACCGCTTCCCGGCGCTCACGAAGGAGCGCTCGGATCGCTTCGCCCTCGGGTCGCAGCAGAAGACCGCGGCCGCCTACGCCTCCGGGCAGATCCAGCCCGACCTGGTCTCCGTCGCCGTGAAGACCAGCTCCGGCTGGGGCCTGGCCGACCGCGACGAGGCGCCGCGCCCCGAGACCACGCTCGAAGGCCTCGCCGGGCTGCGCACCCCGTTCCGGCCTCACGGCCGGGTCACCGCCGGCAACTCGTCGGGTCTGAACGATGGCGCGACCGTCTCGCTGATCGCCTCCGAGTCGGCCGCTCGCGCCGCGGGCATGACCCCGAAGATGCGTCTGGTGAGCTTCGCGTTCGCCGGCGTCGAGCCCGAGATCATGGGAATCGGCCCCGTACCGTCGACCGAGAAGGCGCTGCGCAAGGCGGGCCTCACCATCGACGACATCGGCCTGTTCGAGCTCAACGAGGCGTTCGCGATCCAGGTGCTGTCGCTGCTCGACCACTTCGGCATCGACGACGACGACCCGCGGGTGAACCCCTGGGGCGGTGCGATCGCGGTCGGGCATCCCCTCGCCTCGTCGGGCGTCCGGCTGATGATCCAGCTGGCGCGCCAGTTCGAGCAGCACCCCGAGGTGCAGTACGGCCTGACCGCCATGTGCATCGGGCTCGGCCAGGGCGGCAGCGTCATCTGGGAGAACCCGAACTTCGACCCCAAGGCGGCCAAGAAGGCCGGAAAGGCGAGCAAATGAGCGTCGACACGTCCACCCTTCTCGAACTGACGGCCGACGAGGTCGTCACCCACTCGTACGTCCGCGACGTCACGCTGCCGTCCGGGGCCACCCTGGCGCTCGTCACGCTCGACAACGACCGCGACCACCGCAGGCCGTCGACCCTCGGCCCGGCCACGCTGATCGAGTTCTCCGCCGCCCTCGACACGCTTCGGGCCCGGGCGGCCGCCGGCGAGATCCAGGCCATCGCGGTGACGGGCAAGCCCTACTTCCTCGCCGCGGGCGCCGACCTCTCGAAGGTGTCCGAGATCCCCTCGCGCGACGCCGGCCGCCAGATGGCCCGACTCGGCCACGAGGCCCTCGGCAAACTGCACGACGCCGGTGTCCCGACCTTCGTCTTCATCAACGGCTTGGCGCTCGGCGGCGGTATGGAGATCGCTCTCCACGCCGACTACCGGACGGTCGACGCCACCGCGCCGGCCCTCGCGTTCCCCGAGGTCTTCCTCGGCATCATCCCCGGCTGGGGCGGCACGTACCTCCTGCCGAACCTGATCGGCATCGAGAACGCCCTCAACGTCATCGTCTCGAACCCGCTCAAGAACAACCGCACTCTGAAGGCACCCCAGGCACTCGAGCTCGGCATCGCCGACGCGATGTTCGGCTCCGTCGCCTTCCTCGAAGACAGCCTGAAGTGGGCCGACGGCATCCTCACCGGGGCGATCACGGTGAAACGCCCGAACGTTCCCGGCAAGATCGAGCGAGCCGTCAAGTGGGATGCCGCCATCGGCATCGCACGCAAGCAGCTCCAGTCGCGCATCGGCACCGTCGCGAAGTCGCCGTACCGGGCGCTCGAACTGCTGGCTCTGGCCCGCAAAGCCTCGCGAGAGGAGGCCTTCGAGGCCGAGGACGAAGCACTGGCCGACCTCATCTCAGGAGACCAGTTCCGCGCCTCCATCTACGCCTTCGATCTGGTTCAGAAGCGCGCGAAGCACCCGGCCGGTGCCCCGTCACCCGACCTGGCCCGGAAGATCACGAAGGTGGGCATCGTCGGGGCCGGCCTCATGGCATCCCAATTCGCCCTGCTCTTCGTCCGCAAGCTGCGGGTGCCGGTCGTCATCACCGACATCGACCAATCGCGTGTCGAGGGAGGCGTGGCCGGCATCCACGCGTCCATCGACGAGATGCAGACGAAGGGCCGCATCTCCCCCGACGAGTCGAACCGGCTCAAGGCGCTCATCTCCGGCACCACCGATCTGGCCGACTTCGCCGACGCCGACTGGGTCATCGAGGCCGTCTTCGAAGAGCTGAGCGTCAAGCAGGAGGTGTTCGCGAACGTCGAGAAGATCGTCGCCGAGACCTGCATCCTGGCGACCAACACCTCGTCGCTCTCGGTGAGCGCGATCGGGTCCGGGCTCGTGCATCCCGCGCGCCTTGTCGGGTTCCACTTCTTCAACCCGGTCGCCGTCATGCCGCTCGTCGAGGTCGTCAACACTCCGGCCACCGACGACGAGACGCTCGCCACCGCGATGGTCGTGGCGAAGACGCTGGGCAAGAGCGCCGTCATCACCGCCGACGCGCCCGGCTTCGTGGTCAACCGCGTGCTGGCGAAGCTGCTCGGCGAGGCGATGCACGCCGTCGAGACGGGCACCCCGTTCGAGGTGGTCGACAGCGCCACGGCGCCGTTCGGGCTGCCGATGACCCCGTTCGAGCTGCTCGAACTCGTCGGGCTCACCGTGGGCGCGCACGTGCTCGACACCCATCACGCGGCGTTCCCCGACCGCTTCTTCGAGAGCCCGGCCCTGCACGAGCTGGCCGATCACGGGAAGATCTTCACGCGGGATGCCAAGGGCAAGCGTACCGGATTCGACCCGGCCGCCGTCGCGATCGTGACGAAGGCGGCGGCGGCTGCAGGTCGTCCGCAGGAGCCTCAGACCGCGGAGCAACTGCTGCGTCGCGTCGAAGACGGCCTGGCAGACGAGATCGGCAGGATGCTCGACGACGGGGTCGTCGCGGCGGCGGAAGACATCGACCTGTGCCTGATCCTGGGCGCCGGGTGGCCCTTCCAGATGGGCGGGGTCACACCGTACCTCGACCGAGTCGGGGCAGCGGAGCGGGTGCGGGGGCGGACGTTCCACGAGCCCGCCATCCGCGGCGTGGCCTAGCACCGGCCGGCGTAGGCACCGGCTCGGCACCGGCTCAGGCACCGGCCTGGTGCCGGCGCCGGTGCCGCGCGCATCCGCAACTCAGGCTTCAACGAGCGCCACTATCGCGTTTTCAGGCGTTGCCCCACCGAGCTGACGCAAGTCAGGCGGAACGCCTGTCTGGCGGCGCAACTCAGGCAGCCGCCACCGGATCTCCTGAGAACGGGTGCCCGCTCAGTCGCGCGCGGCGCCCTCGTGCTCGGCGGTGGCCGCGCGGGCGACCGGGATCTTGCTGCCCAACACCTGGGCCACGACGTCGCGAGCGATCACCTGTGCGGTCAGACCGGCCTCCTCGAGGATCTGCGCACGAGTCGCGTGCTCGAGGAACGCGTCCGGAAGCCCGAGCTCGGTGACCGCCGTGTCGACGTTCGCCGCGCGGAGGTCCTGTCGCACCCGCGTTCCGATGCCGCCGACGCGCACGCCGTCTTCGATCGTGATGACGAGGCGGTGTTCCGCGGCCAGGGTGATGACGCTCCCCGGCACGGGCACCACCCAGCGCGGGTCGACGACGGTCGCGCCGATGCCCTGAGCCGCCAGTCGCTCCGCCACGTCGAGACCAAGTGTCGCCATCGGCCCCACGGTCAGCAGCAGCACGTCGGGGCGCTCACCCCGGAACAGCACCTCGACGCCGTCCTCGAAGCGCTCGATCGCAGGGATGTCGGGTCCGGCCTCGCCCTTGGGGAACCGCACCACGGTCGGGGCGTCGTCCACGGCCACGGCCTCGCGGAGCTCTTCACGGAGACGGGCGCCGTCTCGAGGGGCGGCGAGACGGATGTTCGGCACGACCTGCAGGATCGCGAGATCCCACACGCCGTGGTGGCTCGGCCCGTCAGGGCCGGTGACCCCCGCGCGGTCGAGCACGAAGGTCACGCCGGCCCTGTGGAGGGCGACGTCCATCAGCACCTGGTCGAAGGCGCGGTTGATGAAGGTGGCGTAGAGCGCGACGACGGGATGCAGCCCGCCGAACGCGAGACCGGCTGCGGACGCGACGGCGTGCTGCTCGGCGATGCCCACGTCGTAGACGCGCTTCGGGTACTTCTCGGCGAAGCGATGCAGCCCGACAGGTCGGAGCATGGCGGCGGTGATGCCCACGACGCGACGGTTCTCGTCGGCGATCGAGACGATCTCGTCGGCGAAGATCGAGGTCCAGCCGGGTGACTTGGTGGTCTCGAGCGTCTCGCCCGTCTCCGGGTCGATGTGACCGACGGCGTGGAACTGATCGGCTACGTCTTTTCGAGCCGGCTCGTAACCGCGGCCCTTCTCCGTGATCGCGTGCACGATCACCGGGGCGCCGTAGTTCTTGGCCTGGGTCAGCGCCTCTTCCATCGCCGCTTGGTCGTGGCCGTCGATCGGGCCGATGTACTTGATGTCGAGGTTGGAGTAGAGCGCCTCGTTGTTGGTGAACCGGCTGAGGAAGCCGTGCAGTCCGCCCCGGACGCCGCGGTAGAACGCGCGGGCCGGCGACCCCAGATGGTCGAAGGCCGCCCGGCTCTGGAGGTGCATGTCGCGGTACTTCTGGTTCGTGCGGACGGTGTTGAGGAACCGGGCCATGCCGCCGATGGTCGGCGCGTACGAGCGGCCGTTGTCGTTGACGACGATGATCAGGCGACGGTCGTTGTCATCGCTGATGTTGTTGAGCGCCTCCCAGGTCATGCCTCCGGTGAGGGCGCCGTCGCCGACCACCGCGACCACGTGCCGATCGCCGTGACCGGTGAGGGTGAACGCTCGCGAGATGCCGTCGGCCCAGGAGAGTGACGACGAGGCGTGCGACGACTCGACGATGTCGTGCACCGACTCGCTGCGCTGCGGGTAGCCGGCGAGGCCGCCCTTCGAGCGGAGGTCGGAGAAGTCCTGCCGACCGGTGAGGAGCTTGTGGACGTACGACTGGTGGCCCGTGTCGAACACGAGGGCGTCGTTCGGCGAGTCGAACACGCGGTGGAGCGCGATCGTGAGCTCGACGACGCCGAGGTTCGGACCGAGGTGGCCGCCGGTCTTGGAGACTTCGGCGACGAGGAACGTGCGGATCTCCGCGGCGAGGACGAGGAGGTCGTCGCGGCTGAGTGCGTCGAGGTCGCGTGGCTTGTGGATGGTCTCGAGGAGGCCCATGTCACTCCCTTTCCGCGCGCCGGGGCGCACTGCTCAAGTTTAGGCGCCAGGTGCCGAGAAGGCCGAAACGCCCCCACCCCCAATGAAGGAGGTGGGGGCGTCTCTCGTGCGAAGCGCTACACCAGCGACCGCAGCACGTACTGCAGGATGCCGCCGTTGCGGTAGTAGTCGGCCTCGCCGGGGGTGTCGATGCGGACGACGGCCTCGAACTCGACCGTCTCCTTGCCGGCGGGGCTGTGCTCCGTCGGTTCGGCCGTGACGTGGACCGTCTTGGGGGTCGTGCCCTCGTTGAGCTCGGTCAGACCCGAGATGCTGATGCTCTCGGTTCCGTCGAGGCCGAGAGAGGCCCAGGTCTCCCCCGCCGGGAACTGCAGAGGAACGACGCCCATCCCGATGAGGTTGGAGCGGTGGATGCGCTCGAAGCTCTCCGTGATGACGGCCTTCACTCCCAGGAGGGACGTGCCCTTGGCCGCCCAGTCGCGCGACGAGCCTGAGCCGTACTCCTTGCCGGCCAGCACCACGAGCGGGGTGCCCTCGGCCTGGTAGTTCGCGCTCGCGTCGTAGATGAACGACTGCGGGGCGTCCGGCTTGGTGAAGTCGCGGGTGTAACCGCCCTCGACGTCGTCGAGGAGCTGATTGCGGAGACGGATGTTGGCGAAGGTGCCGCGGATCATCACCTCATGGTTTCCACGGCGGGAGCCGTAGGAGTTGAAGTCCTTGCGCTCGACGCCGTGGTCGGACAGGTACTTGCCCGCCGGGCTGTCCACCTTGATGGTCGAGGCGGGGCTGATGTGGTCGGTCGTGACCGAGTCGCCGAGCTTGGCGAGCACGCGCGCACCGGAGATGTCGACCACGGGGGTCGTCTCGATGGTCATGCCGTCGAAGTACGGGGGCTTCCGCACGTAGGTGGACTCGTCGCTCCACTCGAAGGTCGCGCCCTCGGGGGTCGGGAGCGAGCGCCAGCGGTCGTCGCCGTCGAACACGCCGGCGTACTCGTGCGTGAACATGCCGGTGTCGATCGACTCGTCGATGGTCTTCTGCACCTCTGCCGCGTCGGGCCAGATGTCGCGCAGGAAGACGTCGGTGCCGTCGGACGAGGTGCCGAGGGCGTCGTTCTCGAAGTCGAAGTTCATCGAGCCGGCGAGGGCGTAGGCGATCACCAGAGGAGGCGAGGCCAGGTAGTTCATCTTCACGTCGGGGTTGATGCGACCCTCGAAGTTGCGGTTGCCCGAGAGCACGGCCGTGACGGCGAGGTCGTTGTCTTGGACGGCGGTCGAGATCTCGTCGAGGAGGGGGCCCGAGTTGCCGATGCAGGTCGTGCAGCCGTAGCCGACGGTGTAGAAGCCGAGGTCCTCGAGGTAGCTCGTGAGGCCGGCCTTCTCGTAGTAGTCGGTGACGACTTTCGAGCCGGGAGCCAGCGTGGTCTTGACCCACGGCTTGGCCTTCAGACCCTTCTGCGACGCGTTGCGGGCGAGGAGCCCGGCCGCGAGCATGACCGACGGGTTCGACGTGTTCGTGCAGGACGTGATCGCCGCGATGGCGACGGCGCCGTGGTCGAGCGTGAACTCGGATCCGTCGGAAAGGGTGACGTCGGTGGGCTTCGACGCGTGCGACGGAGCGGCCGAGGCGAAGACCGGCGACGCGTTGTGGGCCGTGTCTTCGTCCTGAGCCGTGAAGCCGACCGGGTCGGACGCCGGGAACGTCTGCTCGACGGCCTCGTCGACGCCGGAGTGGTCGACGCTCGTGTAGTTGCCGAGGTCGATCTCGAACTGCGACTTGGCGCCGGACAGCTCGATGCGGTCTTGAGGGCGCTTCGGGCCGGCGATCGAGGGGACGACCGTTGCGAGGTCGAGCTCGAGGTATTCGCTGAAGACGGGTTCGACCGCAGGGTCGTGCCAGAGGGTCTGCGCCTTCGAGTAGGCCTCGACGAGGGCGACCTGCTCTTCGCTGCGGCCGGTGAGGCGCAGGTAGTCGAGCGTGACGTCGTCGATCGGGAAGATGGCGGCGGTGGAGCCGAACTCGGGGCTCATGTTGCCGATGGTGGCGCGGTTCGCGAGCGGGACCTCGGCAACGCCCTCGCCGTAGAACTCGACGAACTTGCCGACGACGCCGTGCTTGCGCAGCATCTGCGTGATCGTCAGGACGACGTCGGTGGCGGTGACGCCGGTCGGGATCGAGCCGGCCAGCTTGAAGCCGACGACCTTCGGGATCAGCATGGAGACGGGCTGGCCGAGCATGGCCGCCTCGGCTTCGATGCCGCCGACGCCCCAGCCGAGCACGCCCAGACCGTTGACCATCGTGGTGTGGGAGTCGGTGCCGACGAGCGTGTCGGGGTAGGCCCGGAGGGCACCCTTGACCGTGCGCGTGTAGGTGACCTGCGCCAGGTACTCGATGTTGACCTGGTGGACGATGCCGGTGCCCGGCGGCACGACCTTGAAGTCTTCGAACGCCGTCTGGCCCCAACGGAGGAACTGGTACCGCTCGCCGTTGCGCTCGTACTCGAGCTCGACGTTCCGCTCCAGCGCGTTCTCGCTGCCGAAGAGGTCGGCGATGACCGAGTGGTCGATGACGAGCTCGGCCGGCGAAAGGGGGTTGATCTTGGTGGGGTCGCCACCGAGGTCGGCCATCGCCTCGCGCATGGTGGCGAGGTCGACGATGCAGGGCACACCGGTGAAGTCCTGCATGACGACGCGAGCCGGCGTGAACTGGATCTCCGTGTCGGGCTCCGACTCGGGAACCCACGAACCGAGCGCCTCGATCTGCGACTTCGTCACGTTCGCACCGTCTTCGGTGCGGAGGAGGTTCTCGAGCAGCACCTTGAGGCTGAACGGCAGCTTCTCGTAGCCGGGCACCGAATCGATCCGGTACACCTCGTACGTCTTGTCACCGACCTCGAGCGTGCTCTTCGAGCCGAAACTGTTTACGTCTGACACGTCGTCTCCTTTGCTGCCTGGACCTCGTCGTACTAGGCAATGCTCGCGGTGGACCGCCATGGTCCACCAGCAAGGCCAGCCTAAGTCCGTCGGACGCCCAGGGCCCGCTCTTCGCGAACTATCTTGATGTCAAGATAAAGCTAGCACCCGCCGAGCCGAAAGCGAGACGGGGGATGCACGGCTCGCCGAAAAGCGCCGGCTCAGTTCCAGATCGAGATCCAGTCGATGTCGAGGTGGCCCGACGAATCGGTCGGCACGGTCCCCTGGTTGATGAACGTCTCGGCCTGCAGAGTGACGCGCATCGCCTGCGTGGGTACGGCTCCAGTCACGGACGAGACCAGCTGGCCGTCCCAGTAGAAGCGGACCGTGTTCGAGTCCCACTCGGTCGTAGCCGTGTGGTACTGAGTCTGATCGGTGCTCGAGAAGATCTGCGTCGCCGGCAGGAACTGCATATTGCCGTTGGAGTAGGTGCCCGGGATGGCAGAGGCGGGGCGCACGGTCTGGCCGAGGTCGCCTTCCGGCCAGTCGATCTCGCCCTGGTTCCACACGTCGTTCGACGGCCAGAACATGCCGACGAACTTGTAGCCGGGGGTGACGGTCGACTTGAACCTCACCGAGACCCGACCCGTGGTGTGAGCCGCATAGTTGTCCGGCATGATGGTCGCGACCAACGGCTGGCCGTTCTCGGAGTGGAGATAGAAGTCGAGGTTGCCGTTCGCGACGCTGAGCACCTTGTCGGGAGCGTAGAGCCCCTGGCCCGAGGTGTCGCGCTGCCCGTTGTACACGCCGATCTTCGGATAGACCGACGTGAACTGGCCGAGGGCGGCGGGGGTGTTGAAGTCCTGGGCGTACGACTGCACCCAGGTGCGGCCGTTCGACGAGACCGTGCCCGTCGGCATCGTGGTGTCGAGGGGGATGCTCGGAGCCGACGCTTCGAAGGCGTTCGCCGCCCGGCCGAGGCCGTTCGCCGCCTGCGCGCGGGCACTGGCCGCGGCGGCGTTGGAGTCCACCGCGGCGGTGTCGGAGGAGGTGGTCACGGTGGTTCCCGTCGTTGCGAAGGCGTGGGCGGGGATGGCGCCGATGCCGACGATACCGCCGATGACGACGGCCGCCGTGACGACGAGGCGAAGAGAGGGGGTCACGGGTCAAGTCAACTGAAACGGGGGACACGCGACCAGCCCCACACAGGGTGTCGGCTACGTGGAGGACGGACCGGGGTACGGATCGGCGTCGTTCTCGGCGGCCGCTCGTGAGGCGTAGACGGTTCGCACCAGGAGCCAGGTGACCCAGAGCATCGCTGCGTAGAACGGCACACCCAGGACGAGTTTGGAGGCGGCGAGCAGGGTGACGTCGCGAGCGAGGAAGAGCGGCACCTCGACGGCCAGCCGAATCGCGAAGAGGAGCACCCAGAGCCAGGTGGTCAGAGTCAGGACGCGGCGTTTGGCGCGGTCCGCCCGCCAGGCGGCGCCCTCGTTGGTCAGAAGGCCGACGACGATGCCGATCAGGGGCCAGCGGGCCACCAGGGTCGCCAGGAGCACCACGATCGAGATGGCGTTGATGACGATGCCGGGGATGAAGTTGTCCACCGCCCGCCCGCTGATCAGCGCGAGGACGGCCGAGAGGGCGATACCCAGCAGGCCGGCAATGGCCTGCGGCACCGGCCCCCGCTGGACGAGACGGACGACGACGAAGACCACGCCGACGGCCACGGGGATGAGCACGGCAGGCAGGAGGGCCTGCGTGAGCGTGTAGATGACCAGGAAGGCGAGACCCGGAAGGATCGACTCGACGAGACCGCGGACTCCCCCGATGGCTGTCAAGAGGGCGTGGCCGGTCGGCACCTCACCCGGAGCCACCTTGCCGATGCCGGCGCGGAGTGCCGCCTGGCGCAGCTGGTCGGAGAGGGAGAGGGCCGGCGTCTCGTCGGCTCCGCCCGGGGAGTCGCTCATGCCGCTCAGACGACGGTCTTGGCGGCGTCGGTCGGCGCGGCCTTTGGCATGTGGAGGGGGATCAGATCGCGCGGCGGCATCGGGTCGTTGCCCCGGACCACCACGACGCTGCGGAAGAGGTCTTCGATCTTCTCCGCCGCCTCGGGATCGGCCGCGGCCTCGCCCGCGATGACCCCACGGAGGAACCAGCGGGGACCGTCGACGCCGACGAAACGAGCCAGCCGGGAGGTGCCGGCCGACGTGTCTCCGCCTGCGGCCACGGGGATCTCGGCGCGGATCTCGGGACCGAACGGCCCCTCGATCTCGGTGGTCGTCCCGCCCTGCTTTCGGATCTGGTCGGCGATCTGCTCGCGGATCTCGTGCCAGAGTCCGGTGGAGCGCGGAGCCGCGAACGGCTGGACCTGCAGCGTCGACTTCGCGAAGTCGAGGCCGACGGCCACGACGCGCTTGGACCCTTCCTCGACTTCGAGGCGGAGGTGCAGACCCTCGCGGGGGACGATCTTCACGCCGCCGAGGTCGACGTACGGTCGCACCGGGCTGGCCTCGTGTTCGTCCAGCGGGCCGTTCTCGGCGCGATCGTCGGGTGCCGACTTGTCGTCGAGCACGTAGTCCGCCTCGATCTCGACCTCGTCGGCCTCGATGACCTCCAGCTCCGCTTCGGTCTCGGCGTCGGGCTCGACCACAGTGGCCTCGTCGACCTCGGTCCGGGCCTCCGCTTCGGCGATTTCCGCCGCCTTCTGCTTGGACTTTCTCACAGCGAGCCTCCTGGGGATGCGTAGCCGGTCGACCCGAACCCGCCCTCGCCGCGAACGCTCTCGGGGAGCGTCTCGACGGGAGAGAAGGTGGCACGGACGACGGGCATGATGACGATCTGGGCGATCTTGTCGCCGACCTCGATGGAGTAGTCGGCGTCACGATCGGTGTTGAGCAGTGTGACCTTGATCTCGCCACGGTAGCCCGCGTCGACAGTGCCGGGTGAGTTCACGACGGTGATGCCGTGCTTGGCGGCGAGACCCGAACGCGGCACCACGAAGGCCGCGAAACCGTCGGGCAGGGCGATCGACACCCCGGTCGAGACGAGAGCCCGAGCGCCGGCGGCCAAGGTGAGCGCCTCGGCCGAGAGCAGGTCGGCGCCGGCGTCGCCGGGGTGGGCGTAGAGCGGAGGAACGGCCGAGCGGCGCCCGTCGGGCCCCGGAACGGCAGCGAAGAAGACGTCGAGCTCGGAAGTCACGTGTCGAGGGTAGTGCAGAAGTCTGGTCGAATAGTCCTATGACCCCGTACCGCGAACGCCTCGTCCCACCGCTCCAAGTCTTCGCCGCCCTGCTCCTCGTCGTGCCCGCCTGCGTGCTCGTCTTCCTGCCCATCAACCTCGCGGTCGGCTGGGCTCTGGGCATCGTGCTCTACATCGCGTTCGGGCTGGCCTTCGTGTTCGGCTCCCCCGTGCTGACGGTCTCTCCCGAGGGGTTCCACGCGGGGCGTGCGGTGCTGTACCCGCAAGAAATGGGAACGGCCACCGCCTTCTTCGCAGAAGAGGCGACGGCCGAACGGGGTCCGAGGTTGGATGCGCGGGCGTGGACCCTGTTTCGAGGCTGGGTCCACCCGGTCCTGAAGGTGGAACTGACCGACGTGACCGACCCGGCACCCTATTGGCTGGTGTCGACGAGACACCCGCAGAAGCTGTCCGCGGCGATCGACGGGATCAGGCCGCGCACTCCCGGCAGATAGGCCCGAGCTTCGACTCGTGGTCGAGCTGCGAGCGGTGCTTCACCAGGAAGCACTCCACGCAGGTGAACTCGTCGGCCTGCGGGGGCAGGACGACGACGTCGAGATCGAGGTCGGAGAGGTCTTGACCGGCGAGCTCGAAGCTCCCCGGGTTGTCGGAGTCGTCGACGTCGACCGCACCCGACATCTTGTCGGGGACCCGCTCTTTCAGCGCCTCGATCGACTCGGAGTCGTCATCGTTCTTTCGAGGTGCGTCGTAGTCGGTGGCCATGCCCATCCAGTTCTGTCGTTCGTGCTGCGAATCGGGGTCGTACCCGAATCGGCGGGCACAGTTTGCACCAATGTCTTATCAATAGCAAACCGGCTCGTACGGCCCTGCGACCGCACCGACAGAACTTGCGGCGCGCCCGTCTTATTCCCCGGAAAACAGCCCCTCACGTGGCATTCTGACTGGCGAATCGCGACAGCGGAAAACGTGCAGATGCAGGAGCAGAAGCCATGCAGGATCTGAAGGTAATCGGCGTCGAGAACGGCGCCCTTCTGGTGGCGACCGACGCCGGAAGCGAGTTCCGTCTGCCCGTCACCCTCTCCCTCCAATCGCAACTGCGGGCGGCCGATCCCCAGCGGACGGTCGTCGAGCGGAAGGTCCCTCCGCGCGAGATCCAGGCGAGCATCCGTGCCGGTCGGTCGGCCGAAGAGGTCGCCTCGGCCTCCGGCGTCGAACTCGACTACGTGCGACGT
Organism: Frondihabitans cladoniiphilus; assembly: GCF_039544345.1. NCBI lineage: Bacteria > Bacillati > Actinomycetota > Actinomycetes > Micrococcales > Microbacteriaceae > Frondihabitans > Frondihabitans cladoniiphilus. The sequence goes on along the minus strand of NZ_BAABLM010000001.1, from coordinate 748,539 downwards.
TTCGAGGGTCCCGTCCTCGCCGAGCGCTCCTTCGTCCTCGAGACCGCGCGGGCCGTCTCCGTCAGCATCGCCACCGACGGCGACATCACCGGTCAGACGTCCCGATTCGGCGACGTCATCGATGCTCGCCTCGACACCGCCGCCGCCGTCGACCGCGAGTGGAAGAGCTACAAGGACGCCGAGCACGGGTGGGTCGTCCACGTCTCTTACGTCACGCACGAGGTCGAGCGCGATGCCACATGGCGCTTCGATCCCAAGAAGCAGAGCCTCGCCCCTCTGAACGGCGACGCCCACACGCTTTCCCGCCAGGACGCCGAGCACACGAACCTCGTGCCGCGCCTCCGCGCGGTCGGCCCCGCTGCGAGCACGCCGGACGACTCGGGGCGCTTCGACAGCGGAGCGTTCGAGGTGACCGGCGAGCCCGTCGAGACGAGCGTCGCCCACGACGGGACCCCGTTCGACCGATCGCGGGCCGGAGACCGGTCGGCCGCGTCGATCGTCGCCATGAACCGCGCACCCGAGGCCGCTCCGGAGCACAACCAGACCGCCGATCTCCTCGAGGCGCTCCGTCGCCGCCGGGGTGAGCGCGAGGCGGCTCGATTCGACGACGCCGACCCCCGATCGAACCATCCGTCGACGGGTTCCATCCGGGTCATCGACGTCCCTCTCGACGACTTCGACGAACCCGAGCACTCCGAGCCGCCGCGCGTCACCAAGCCGCTGGCGACCCACCCGGCCGCGGCCAGTCGGTTCGCTCCCGATGCGTCCACTGCTCCGGCACCCGACGGCGACTCGACCGGCGATCAGCCGACCGCGGGGCGACCGGTCCGAGCCGAACGCGCGCCGGAGCCCGCGCGCCCGGCTCGCGCCCGACGGGGCCGAGCGTCGATGCCGAGCTGGGACGAGATCGTGTTCGGCGCGCGGTCGGACGACGACCCGTCCTGAGCGCCGAGGCGGATTCGGCCCGCGGTCAGTCGGCCAGCGCGCCGAACCGAAGCAGCGGAACCCGGGTCTCGTCGTCGGACCACGAGCCGTGCTGTCCGATCATCCCGCGGGCCTTGTCGTCTTCGTCGGCGTAGTACGCGATCCCCTTGCGAGCCGCCACGAGCACATCGCCGATCCGCGGCTCCACCTCGGGTGCGACGTCGCCGAACCAGCCCTGCTCGATGGCCTCCGACCGCGTGACGACCCATGACCGATGCGATTCGGCCGCGCGCCAGGCGTCCAGCAACCCGCGCCGCGCCTCTTCGCCGAGATCGGGTTCGAGGTGGAGTTGGAGGCACCGCGGCTCCCCCGCCACGTGCCGCACACCCGCCAGCAGCTCGGGCTTGTGCCCGTAGAGCACGTGCTTGTGCGCCGGGACGTCGACCATGCCGTGGTCGGCCGTGACGAGCAGAGCCTGCCCCGCCCCGAGAGCGTCCACGAGCATCCTCACCTCGCCGTCGAGGTTCTCGAGGGCACGTGACCACTTGTCGGACTCCCAGCCGTCGGAGTGTCCGGCCATGTCGAGTTCGGGCACGTAGAGGTAGGTGAGGGAACGGCCCCCGGCACGCAGGATGCTCGTGGCCGCTCGGAACCGGTCCGCCACCGATTCGGCGCTGCGGTAGACGGCTCCTCGGAGGATGGCCTTGGTGAGGCCCGAGTTCGCGTACCGCTTCGGGCCGACCGTGTAGGTGGCGATCTCGTCCGTCGGCACCGACTCGAAGACCGTCGGAACGCGCTGCCAGGTCGCGGGGTCGAGGCGGTCGTCCCAGCCCGAGAGCTGTTTGACGACTCGGTCGTGAGCGGTGTCGAGCACTCGGTAGCCGACCAGGCCGTGCTGCCCCGGAAGGACGCCGGTCGTGAGAGTGGTCAGGGCGGCGGCGGTCGTGGTCGGGAAGCCGGACCAGAGCGAGCCGGAAGCACTCGTGAGAGTGCGGGCATAGGCGGACCTGGCCCTGAGGGAGGCCGAGCCGAGACCGTCGACGACCAGGACGACGATGGCCGTCGTAGGCGAAAGGGACAACCGGTTCTCCCCACCCCGCAGGGAGGCGATGCAACTGGGGAGGACGTCGGCCAGGCTCACGGCCAGGGAGTCGCGCGCCGGTACCATGGTCGTCATCGGCCCCAGTCTGGCACAGCGCCTGTGCCCGGGGCCTCCTCACCCGCCGGCGCCTCTGCGCCCCTGTTCTCCGAGAAGTAGATGGCCACGACCGACGACACCCAGAGCCTCTACCCGGGCGAACGCATCGAAGAGGTCGACGTCTCGACCGAGATGCAGGGGTCGTTCCTCGAATACGCCTACTCCGTCATTTATTCGCGGGCTCTGCCCGACGCGCGCGACGGCCTGAAGCCGGTGCAGCGCCGCATCCTCTACCAGATGTCCGAGATGGGTCTGCGGCCCGACCGCGGCCACGTCAAGAGCGCGCGTGTGACCGGGGAGGTCATGGGCAAGCTGCACCCCCACGGCGACTCGGCCATCTACGATGCCCTGGTGCGCCTGGCCCAGGACTTCACCATGCGGCTGCCGACCATCGACGGCCATGGCAACTTCGGCTCGCTCGACGACCCGCCCGCGGCCGCTCGGTACACGGAGGTGCGTCTGGCCCCGGCGGCCCTGGCGATGACGGAGGGGCTCGGAGAAGACGTCGTCGACTTCGTCCCCAACTACGACAACCAGCTCATGCAGCCCGAGGTCCTCCCCTCGGCGTTCCCCAACCTGCTCGTCAACGGCGGCAGCGGCATCGCCGTCGGCATGGCCACCAACATGGCGCCGCACAACCTCATCGAGGTCGTCGGCGCGGCTCGTCATCTGATCGAGCATCCCGAGGCGACCCTCGACGACCTGATGGCGTTCATCCCCGGTCCCGACCTGCCCACCGGTGGCACGATCGCCGGGCTGGCCGGCGTCCGCGACGCGTACGCCACCGGTCGCGGCAGCTTCAAGACCCGTGCCAAGGTCGCCATCGAGAACATCACGGCCCGGAAGAAGGGGCTCGTCGTCACCGAGCTGCCCTACCTGATCGGGCCCGAGAAGATCATCGAGCGCGTCAAGGACGGGGTGCAGGCCAAGAAGCTCACCGGCATCTCCGACATCAACGACTACAGCGACCGCCATCACGGCCTGCGACTCGTCATCGAGATCAAGACCGGCTTCGAGCCCGAGGCCGTGCTCGAACAGCTCTATCGCTACACGAACCTCGAAGACGGCTTCAGCATCAACAACGTCGCCCTGGTCGACGGGCAGCCGCGCACGCTGGGGCTGAAAGAGCTGCTCGAGGTCTACGTTGCCCACCGGCTCGACGTCGTCACGCGGCGCAGCCGCTACCGCCTGCAGAAGCGCGAAGACCGCCTGCACCTCGTCGAAGGCCTGCTGATCGCCATCGTCGACATCGACGAGGTCATCCAGGTGATCCGCACCTCCGACGACAGCGAGACGGCCAAGACGCGGCTGCGCGAGGTCTTCGACCTGTCCGATCTGCAGGCCGAGTACATCCTCGAGCTGCGTCTGCGTCGCCTCACGCGCTTCAGCCGCATCGAGCTCGAGACCGAGCGCGACGAGCTGAACGCGGCGATCGCCGAACTGCGCGAACTGCTCTCCGATCCCGCCAAGCTGCGGGCTCTCGTCTCGACCGAACTGGGCGAGATCGCCGACACGTACGGCACGCCGCGCCGCACGCTGCTGACCGAGGCGGCACCCTCCATCGCGTCGGCGGGCAAGAAGTCGGCGCCGCTGCTCGAAGTGGCCGACGTGCCGACGCGGGTGTTCCTGTCGACGACGGGGCGGCTCCTGCGCGTGGATCTGGCCGACCCGGCCGCCGATCCCTCGGCATCCCCCGCGCCCGTTCCGCCGTCTCGGCGCACGAAGCACGACGCGATCCTCTCCCGGATCGACACCACGACACGGGCCGAGATCGGCGCGGTCACCTCCACCGGCCGCCTGATCCGATTCAGCCCGGTGGACGTGCCCGCGTCACCGCCCAGCTCGGTCCAGCTCGGTGCCGGGGTGCCGATCCGCGACTACCTCGGCCTGACCGACACCGGCACGTCCAAGACGCCGCGCGAACGGGTACTCGGCCTGGTCTCGCTCACGAGTGAAGCCCCCGTCGCCCTGGGCACGCTTCAGGGCGTCGTCAAGCGCGTGACTCCTGGTCAGTGGCCGTCGAAGCCCGACTTCCCCGTCATCTCGCTCAAGCCGGGCGACGCGGTCGTCGGCGTGGCCCAGGGCAACGACAGCGACGAACTCGTCTTCGTGACGTCGAACACGCAGCTGTTGCGCTACTCGGCCTCCGCGGTCCGCCCCCAGGGGCCGGCCGGCGGCGGGGTCGCGGGCATCTCGCTCGCGGCGGGCGCGACGGTCCTCTTCTTCGGGGCCGTGCCGGCCGCGTCGGTCGCGTCAGGCGAGGCCGTCGTCGCCACCATCTCGACGTCCTCGGCGACGATCGCCGGCGCCGACCCGGGTCGGGCCAAAGTCAGCGACTTCGCCGAGTACCCGGGCAAGGGGCGCGCGACCGGCGGGGTACGCGCACACGCTCTGCTCAAGGGCGAGGACGCTCTCTCGGTGGCGTGGGTGGGCGTCGCTCCCCCGCTGGCAGTGGCGGCCGACGGCGGCGTCCGACAGCTGCCCGAGACCCGAGCTCGACGCGACGCCTCGGGGGTGCCCCTCGACACGGTCGTGGGCTCGATCGGCGGCGCGGTCGGCTGATCCGAGCGCAGTCCCCGCTCGCTCGTCGCCGCTGCGCTACGTGTCGATGCGGTCCCGCGAGAGGCCGGCACCGTCGATGATGAACTCCTTGCGCGGGGCGACGTCGTTGCCCATCAGCAGCTCGAACACCCGCCCGGCATTCTCGGCGTCCTCGACCTTGACACGCCGCAGCATCCGGTTCGAGCGGTCCATCGTGGTCGTGGCGAGCTGCTCGGCATCCATCTCGCCGAGCCCCTTGTAGCGCTGGATCGGGTCCTGGTACTTCTTGTTCGTCTTCTGCAGCCCCTTGAGGACGCCCTGGAGCTCGGCCTCGGAGTAGGTGTAGATCGTCTCGTTGGGCTTCGAGCCGGGGTTCATCACGACGACCCGGTGCAGCGGCGGCACAGCGGCGAACACGCGGCCCGCCTCGATCATCGGCCGCATGTAGCGGAAGAAGAGCGTCAGCAGCAGGGTGCGGATGTGGGCGCCGTCGACGTCGGCGTCGCTCATGATGATGACCTTGCCGTACCGCGCCTGGTCGAGGTCGAACGACCGGCCGGAGCCGGCGCCGATCACCTGGATGATCGACGCGCACTCGAGGTTCGACAGCATGTCGCTGACGGACGCCTTCTGCACGTTGAGGATCTTGCCTCGGATGGGCAGCAACGCCTGGTACTCGCTGTTGCGGGCGGCCCGCGCGGTTCCGAGGGCGGAGTCGCCCTCGACGATGAACAGCTCGCTCTGCGCGACGTCGTTGGAGCGGCAGTCGACCAGCTTGGCCGGCAGCGATGAGCTCTCGAGCGCGTTCTTGCGGCGCTGCGTCTCTTTGTGCGCTCGGGCCGCGATGCGGGACTTCATCTCGGCGACGATCTTGTCGAGGACGGCGGCGGACTGCGTCTTGTCGTCGCGCTTCGACGACGCGAAGATCTCGCCCAGCTGCTTGGTCACCACGTTCGAGACGATCGCCCGGACTGCGGGCGTGCCGAGCACCTCTTTGGTCTGCCCCTCGAACTGCGGTTCGGGCAGTCTCACGGTCATGACGGCCGTCAGGCCGGCGAGCACGTCGTCCTTCTCGAGCACGTCGGTGCCGACTTTGAGACGGCGGGCGTTGGTAGCGACCTGCTGCTTCAGGAACTTGAGGAGGCCGGCGTCGAATCCGGCCTGGTGCGAGCCGCCCTTGGGCGTCGAGATGATGTTCACGAAGCTGCGCGTGACCGTCTCGTAGCCGGTGCCCCACCGCAGAGCGATGTCGACCTCGCAGTCGCGCTGGACCTCGGTCGACACCATCTGACCGGAGTCGGTCAGAACGGGCACGGTCTCGGAGTAGTGCCCGGTGCCCTGCAGCCGCCAGGTGTCGGTGACCGGCGAGTCGGGGGCGAGGAACTCGACGAACTCGGAGATGCCGCCGTCATAGCGGAACTCCTGGTCGACGGGCTCCCCCGCCTCCGAGAGGTGGCCGGGGCGCTCGTCGCGGATGCGGATCGTCAGGCCCGGCACCAGGAACGCCGTCTGGCGGGCGCGGGTCAGAAGGTCTTCGGTCTTGAACTCGGCGCCCTTGGTGAAGATCTGGCGGTCGGCCCAATAGCGGATGCGCGTGCCGGTGACGCCCTTGGCGGTCTTGCCGACAACGCCCAGCACGCTGCCCTTCTCGAACGGCGAGAAGGCGGCGTCGCGCGACTTGTCGGCCGAGGCGCCGGCGCCGTCGGCGAACGTGCCGGGCTCGCCGCGGTGGAACGACATCGCGTAGGTCTTGCCGCCGCGGTCCACCTCGACGTCGAGACGTTCCGACAGTGCGTTGACGACGGAGGCGCCCACCCCGTGCAGCCCGCCGGACGCCGCGTACGAGCCGCCCCCGAACTTGCCTCCGGCATGAAGCTTGGTGAAGACGACCTCGACGCCGGTCAGGCCGGTCTTCGGCTCGATGTCGACCGGGATCCCGCGAGCCGTGTCGCGCACCTCGACGCTGTCGTCCGCGTGCAGGACGACGTCGATCGACGTGCCGAACCCTCCGAGGGCCTCATCGACCGAGTTGTCTATGATCTCCCACAGGCAGTGCATGAGACCCCGGGAGTCGGTCGACCCGATGTACATGCCCGGGCGCTTGCGAACGGCTTCGAGGCCTTCGAGCACGGACAGGTGTCGGGCCGAGTAGTTCGACGCGGTATCGGACGAGGCCATGAGTTTGATTCTATCGAGACCGGAGCGCCGTTCCGGGCTCGACACCCGCGAAAGCGCCCACCCTGAACTGGGGTCGGAAGAACGCGTACGCGATGAGCGAAATCCAGCGAAATGACGCACGGATGAAACGTTCCCGTGTTTACATGAGTCACACGTACCCGCAGCACCACCGCTTTGGAGGAGCACCCCATGACTCAGATGGCCACCGACCAGTCCGCTGTCGACGAGCTCGGCTCCCGCTACCAGTTGTCCGCAGCAGACCGCTGCGACAGCTGCGGAGCGCAGGCTTACGTCCGCGCAACCATGGCCAGCGGAGAGCTCCTGTTCTGCGCCCACCACGGTGCGCAGTTCAAAGAGAAGCTCCAGCCGAACGCTCTCGAGTGGCTCGACGAGAGCGCCAAGCTCGGCAACCGCTAGGCCCACCAGGCCTCGGCCCCACAGACTCACGACCCAAGAAGGCCCGCTCCCCCACGAGGGAAGCGGGCCTTCTGCTCGTCCGCGGCTCCGCCGAAGGGCCGGACCGGAACGTGGGATGCACTACATCGCTTTGAACGAGCGCTCCAGATTGCTCGTGATCACCTCGCGCGACTTCCGCGCGAAGAGGTCGAGACGGGCGTGCGCGTCGTTCGTGGCGTAGCTCTCGCCGCGGCGGCCGAGCGCCGCGCTCAGGATCCGATCCGTCAGCTCGGGATTCAGCGGCAGCAACGGGCCCTTGAGCTGCGTGCCGAACGAGGCTCCGCGCAGAACGCCCTCGGACCCGTCGCCGTTGCCACCACCGGAGACGACCGAGGCGAACGCCGACGCCTCCTTGCCGATCTGGAAGCGCGTCGCGTGGTCCTCGAACCCGAGCACCTGCAGCTCGGCTCCTGCGGCGGCGCCGGCGTAGCGCGTGGTCACGTCGAAGTAGTTCGTCCGACGCGCGGCGCCTCGTAGCGCCCGGGCGTCGAAGAACCCCAGCCCCTCGAGCGTGTCGCCCTCCTCGGGCACGATCTCGCGACTGAGGAGCTCCATGCCGCCGCCGATCGCGACGACGGGCACTCCGGAATCGGCCCAGTCGGCCAGGAGGTCGCGCAACCGGAGGGCATCGGCGTGGATGGCGCGCAGGGTCGAGAGGGGTCCGCTGCCGATGTGCACGACGTCGGCGCTGGTGGGCAGGGCATCCCCCGGCCGGTGCTCGTGGACGGTGACCTCGACGCCGGCTCGGCGTGCACGCTCGACCAGGGTGACGACGTTGCCGCCGTCGCCCGAGACGCCGAGCTGCTCGGGGTAGAGCTGGACGATGTCGAGGGTGCTCACGCGCGCTTCTCCAGGTCGGGGTAGCCCAGCATCTTGCGGGCGATCATCATCTGCTCGTAGTTGACGATGAAGTTCTTCGTCTTGCTCGCCGGAGCGGGAAGAGCCTTCATCAGGTCGATCGCCTTCTCGATCTCGGGCTCGACCGTGCCGATCGGGATTCCGGCGTGCTCGAGACGCAGGGCGATCTGCCAGGCCTTGGCCCCGGACACCACGTCGACGTGGTCGAGCGACGAGAAGTCGACGTCGTAGATCCAGGAGATGTCGGGCGTGCCCTCGTCGATGGCGAGCAGCACCTGCTCGGGAGCGGCGGTCAGGGCGTCGAGGTTGAGCTGGAGGCTCGCCGCGTTCTTGAACATGACGAACTCGGCCTCGTCGGCGCCGATCTTCAGGCGTTCGCCGCGGCCGTACGCGGGCTTCATCGACGCGAAGGCGGCGACGGCACGGCGGCTGTCGAACTCCGTGCCGAGCGCGACGCGTGCGGTCTGGATCGCGGCGGCCGCGTCGACGGCGTAGTGCAGGCCGCGCGCGGGGAGGCGGACGTCGAGGCTCTCGGCCCCGAGCCGGATGGTGGCCCCGGCCGGGGTGATCGCCTGGACCTCGGCCTGGGCATCCCCCGCCTCGCCCTTCGTCGCACCGCTACCGAAGTCGCTGGCGTTCTGCAGACCGTGCGGCGCCGCGGCGACCAGAGCGGGGGATGCACCGAACCGCGTGACGTCGAGGGTCGCATCGGTGAACGGGCCGAGGTACTCGTCGTCGCGGTTGGTGACGACGTGCGCGGACGAGGTCTTCGCCGTGTCGGTCATCATGTCGGCGACGCGCTCGGTCTCGTAGAAGCGGTAGAGCTGGTCGACCTGGACGTTCAGCATCAGGACCGTCGACGGGTGCAGGAGCCCGCTGAGCTCGACCGCGAACGCCTCGTCCACCTCGATGACGCCGACGTCGGCCTTGAGTCGACCGAACAGGCTCACCTCGGACAGCAGCGCGGAGGCGATGCCCTGCGGCAGGTTGGCCCCGGTCGGGTTCGTGAACACGCGCAGCCCGTGAGCGCGCATGACGTCGGAGAGCATGTGCGTCGTCGTGGACTTGCCGTTCGAGCCGAGGACGAAGACCACGCCGCGGTCGAACTGCTTCGTCACGTCGGTGAGGAACGTCGGCAGCAGCTTGAGCACGAGGTAGCCCGGGTACGCCGAACCGCCCCCTCGGGCGCGGGCCGCGATGCGGGCGAGGCGCCCGAGGAGGATCGGGAAGAAGTACTTCATAGGCCTATTCGAGGTAGTCGCGAAGGGACTGCGAGCGAGACGGGTGACGCAGCTTCGCCATGGTCTTCGACTCGATCTGGCGGATGCGCTCACGCGTGACGCCGAACGTGTCGCCGATCTGGTCGAGGGTCTTCGGCATGCCGTCGCCCAGGCCGAAACGCATGCGGATCACGCCGGCCTCGCGCTCGGACAGGCTGTCGAGCAGCGACTCGAGCTGTTTCTGCAGCATCGTGAAGCCCACCGCGTCGGCCGGGACGACCGCTTCGGTGTCTTCGATCAGGTCGCCGAACTCGCTGTCGCCGTCTTCGCCCAGCGGGGTGTGGAGGGAGATCGGTTCGCGGCCGTACTTCTGCACCTCGACGACCTTCTCGGGCGTCATGTCGAGTTCGCGGGACAGCTCTTCGGGGGTGGGCTCGCGGCCCAGGTCTTGGAGCATCTGGCGCTGGACGCGAGCGAGCTTGTTGATGACCTCGACCATGTGCACCGGGATGCGGATCGTGCGGGCCTGGTCGGCCATGGCGCGGGTGATGGCCTGACGGATCCACCAGGTGGCGTAGGTCGAGAACTTGAAGCCCTTGGTGTAGTCGAACTTCTCGACCGCACGGATGAGGCCCAGGTTGCCCTCCTGGATGAGGTCGAGGAACTGCATGCCACGACCGGTGTAGCGCTTGGCGAGGCTGACCACGAGGCGCAGGTTGGCGCCGAGCAGGTGGCTCTTCGCGCGCTGGCCGTCGCGGGACACCCAGCGCAGCTCGCGCTCGAGCTCCTTCGAGATGTTCGGGGTGTTGGCCAGCTTGTCGTCGGCGAACAGACCCGCCTCGATGCGCATGGCGAGCTCGACCTCTTCGGCGGCGTTGAGGAGCGCCACCTTGCCGATCTGCTTGAGGTAGTCCTTGACCGGGTCGGCGGTGGCACCGGTGATCGTCGTCGAGTAGACGGGGATCTCGTCGTCGTCGTCCTGGGAGATGACGAGCGCGCCGGTCGGCAGCGCCTCGTCGGTCGCCTTGGCCTTGCCGTCGTCGTCGGAGTCCGTGTCGGCGGCGTCGTCGGTCGCGTCGGCGTCGACCACGACGACGGCCTCGACGTCAGCGCCGTCGGCGTCGGCCTCGTCTTCTTCGTCGTCCGACGCCTTGGCCTTCTTGGTGGTGGCCTTCGCCGCGGTTTTGGCGGGAGCCTTCTTGACCGCCGCCTTCTTCGCGGGGGCCTTCTTGGCGGCAGGGGCCGCCGCCTCGACCGACGTGACGTCGGTCTCGACTGCGTCGGACGCAGCCTCGTCGATGACAGGGGTCGCTGCCTTGGTGCGAGTAGCCATTGGAGCACCTTTCACTCGGGCCGGAAGTCTTCGAGCCACATCGCCTTCGCGATTCCCACCTGTTCATGACCTGTTGTGGAAACAGTCCTGAAACATGAAAAGCAGGCATGGCTAGGACCCATGTCAAGTCCTCGCGGTTGAGACGAGGGACTTGAAATAGGTCCGTAAGTGATTATTGCACGATCTGGGTGGACCCGTTTACAAGGGGGCGCCGTTCCTGGTAAGGGAGTGGCTATCGGGTGGCTCGGTTCCGCCGCAATCGTCTGCTGAGTGCAACCCAGAGGGGCCCTACCTCTATTCCCTCTTCGAGGTGCATGCTCCGCCGGGTCCGACGCCGATCGAGGAGGAGGCCGACGACCCCGAGCCCCACCACGACGTACTGCACGAGGAACGCCACCCGAAAGTTCGACCAGGCGAAGATCGACGTGGGATGCCCGGCGGCGATCGAGGCCCCGTGCACGGCGTCGAGCACCACGCCGATCAGGTACATCATCACGAAACTCGCGAGGAACCCGCCCACGTTGACGATGCCGTTGGCGACGCCGAGGCTGCGGAGCGGGTTGAAGGTACGCGCGAAGTCGAAGCCGATCAGAGAGCCGGGGCCGCCGACTCCCAGGACCACGACGAGGGCGACGACGACCCCGTGCGGCGGGATGCCCGGCCAGGCCAGCACGGTCGTCCACATGATGCCGAGCATCGTCACGATGCCGAGGACGAGGTTCGACCGACGGAGCGGGAAGCGGGCGGTCAGGAGCCCGAGGATCGGCCCGGCGATCACGCCCATCACGACCAGGAGGGCCAGCAGGGCGGAGGCCTCGCCGGTGGTGAAGCCCAGGCCGCCGACGAGTGCCGGGACGCCCCACAGGAGCGAGAAGACGGTGCCGGAGGACTGGGTGACGTAGTGCGACCAGAAGCCGAGGCGTGTTCCCGGCCGACGGAGGCTCTCCCCCAGCTGGCGACCGGCGTCACGCCACGACGAGGCCACGAGCGGGACGGAGAGCTCGGCCGGAGCGTTCTTCACCAGGACGGCGAGGACCGCGACGGCGAGCAGCGAGACCGCCGCGGCTCCGGCGAAGGCCGGCGCCCACCCTTGGGAGTGCAGGACGAGAGCGAACGGTATGGCCGACAGGATCTGCCCGATCTGGCCGAGGTTGCCCGTCCACTGCGACACCTGCGGCAGGATCGGGCCGCGGAACCAGGACGGCAGAAGTCGGATGACGGAGATGAACGTCATCGCGTCGCCCGCGCCGACCAGGATCCGGCCGGTGATCGCCACTCCGATATGGGGAGCCGAGACCGAGACCACCACCTGGCCCAGACCGAGGACGACGGCCCCCGACACCAGCAGCACCTTCGGCCCGACCCGATCGAGGAGGACGCCGACGGGGATCTGCAGGCCCGCGTAGACGACGATCTGCGTCACGGCGAGCGTCGACAGCGTCGAGGCCGAGACGGAGAAGAGGTGCTGGGCCTCGACCCCCGAGACGCCGAGGGAGGACCGCTGCAGGACCGCGACGACGTAGGCGAAGACCGCGGCTCCCCAGACGATCCAGGCGCGGGCGGAGTTCACGCTCCGACCGTAGCGGGTCGCGAGCGGTCAGAGCAGCCCGGGACCGCTCTCGTCGTCGGAGCGGCGGTTGGACAGGAACTTCTCGAGTTCGGCCGCGATGGCATCGGCGCTCGGCACCTGTCCGTCGAGCCCGATCAGGGGCGAGGGCAGCGGGTTGCCCTCCATGTAGGTGTCGTGGCGTTCCTCCAGCGTCTGCACGAGACGAGAGAGTTCGTGGTTGCCGACGACCTGCTCCTCCACCTTGGCCAGGAACTCCCGGCTCTCGTCCTTGAGCTTGTCGGTGGGAAAGATGAGCCCGGTGGCGGTCGAGATGCTCGAAAGCGCCGTGATCGCCGCGTCGGGGAACTCGGTGTCGGCCAGGTAATGCGGCACGAGCAGGACGAAACCGGCGGTGGGATGCTCGGTCTCGGCCAGCCTGTATTCGACCAGGTGCAGGGCATTCGCAGGGGCCTGCGTCGTCGGCCGCCAGACCGAGAGGGACTCGATCAGGTCGACCCGATTGCCGCTGACGGTCACGCCGAGCGGACGGGTGTGCGGCACCGGCATCGGGATCGCGTGCACCCAGGTCGTGGTCGCGACCTGGAATCGCTCGATCAGGCCGATCAGGGCGCTGGTGAACTGCTCCCACCGGAAGTCGGGCTCGAACCCCGACAGGAAGAGGAACTGCTGGCCGATCTCGTCGCGAACCAGGCTCAACGTCAGGGTGGCGGCCCGGAAGTCGGAGATGTGGTCTTGATCGAAGGTAAAGATGGGCCGGCGTGCACGGTAGTCGAGCAGGGTGTCGGCGTCGAACGTCGCGACGAGACGGGAGTCGAACGTGTCGAGCACGTACTCCGACACCTGCGCCACGGCCCCGCCGGCGTCGGCGAACCCGGTGAGCCCGGCGATCAGCGGCAGCCCGGCGGGGACGTCGTCGGCGCCCTCGGCGAGCTCGTACAGGTCAGCAGGATCAGCCATCCTCCAATGCTAGGCATCGAGCCCGCGCGGCACGCCCGGGCCCGGCAAGCCCTGAGCGAACACACCGTCACCGAGACCGAGTCGGCGCGGGGGATGCACGGGCCCGCGTCGATACGATCGATCCCATGACCGTTCCCTCCCTCTCCGTCTCCTCGTCCGCTCCCGAGTCCCTCGACGTGGATGTCCTCGTCCTCGGCGTCCTCCCGGCCGAGAAGGGAGCCGACGCGCCGCGCCTCCTCTGGGACGCACCGGTCTTCGCCGCGCAGTTGAAGGCGCTGGGCGTCTCCGGCGGCAAGGACGAGCTCACGCGCTTCCCGGCGTCGAGCCTCGACGGACTCGCCGTCACGGCCGGTTCGATCGCCCTGATCGGGTTGGGGGCGGCCCCGAGCGTCGAGACGCTGCGCTACGCCGCCGGTTCGGCCGTCCGTCAGCTCGCGGGCACGGCGCGCATCGGAGTCGCGCTACCCGTCGCCGACGAGGCCGAGGCTCTCGCAGTGCTCGAGGGAGCGGCGATCGGCGCGTACTCGTTCGACACCTACAGGAAGGCGACGGCGGGCGACGTGCGGAAGGCGGTCGAGGAGGTCGTCCTCGTGACGGGCACGAGCATCCCCGATTCCGTCGTCTCGAAGGCCGTGGCCGTCGCCACGGCCGTGCACACCGTGCGCGACCTCGTCGCGACGCCGCCGATCGACCTCTCGCCCGAGGCTCTGGCCGACGCGACCGTGAAGCTGTCCGAGACGCGCGAGGTCACCGTGACGGTCCTGGCGGGCGACGACCTGCGCGAGGGTGGTTTCGGCGGGATCGTCGGGGTCGGGCAGGGGTCCGCCCGCGGGCCTCGCCTGGTCAAGGTGGTCTATGCGCCGGCCGGCGCCACGAAGCACCTGGCACTCGTCGGCAAGGGGATCACCTACGACACGGGCGGGCTCTCGCTCAAGCCGGCCGGTTCCATGGTCGGCATGAAGTACGACATGACCGGCGCTGCCACCGTGATGGCCGTCACGCTCGCCGCGGCCGACCTCGGCCTGCCCGTCAAGCTGACGGCGTGGATGTGCCTCTCCGAGAACATGCTCGGTGCCGACCCGATCCGCCCCGACGACGTGCTCACGATCAAGAACGGCACCACCGTCGAGGTCACGAACACCGATGCGGAGGGCCGCCTCGTCCTGGCCGACGGCATCTCGGCCGCCAGCGAGGAGTACCCCGACGCCATCGTCGACGTCGCCACCCTGACCGGGGCCCAGGTCGTCGCCCTGGGGATGCGCTACACCGGCGTGATGGGGACCGACGATCTCGCCCCGCTCGTCGTCGACCTCGCCGACAAGGCTTCCGAACCGTTCTGGCGCGTGCCCCTGGCACCCGAGCTGAAGGCTCGACTCAAGTCCGACGTGGCCGACCTCGTCAACGCGACGCCGGGCAACTCGGCTGCGGGCATGCTCCTCGCCGGGGTGTTCCTGAAGGAGTTCGTCGGCACCCGCGAGGGCAGCGACGAGCTGATCCCCTGGGCCCACCTCGACATCGCCGGGCCGAGCGAGAACAAGGCCGGCGGCTACGGGTTCACGACCAAGGGCCCGACCGGAGTCACGGTCCGCACGCTCATCGACCTGGCCGCCAGTTTTTCGGTGGCGTAGTAGGGTCGTCGGGGCGGGAGAAACTCGCCGAAGAAGGGCTGTTCGGCCCTCTCGTGTGTCGTGATCCGCGCCGAGGGTGGGCAGCCGAATCCGAAAGCACGAGGGAGTTGCTGAGTGTCGGAACAGAATTTTGATCTGGTGGTCCTCGGAGGCGGCAGTGGCGGTTACGCCGCAGCCATCCGGGCGAGCGAGCTGGGCCTGTCGGTCGCTCTGATCGAGAAGGACAAGGTCGGGGGCACCTGCCTCCACCGCGGCTGCATCCCCACCAAGGCGCTGCTCCACTCGGCCGAGGTCGCCGACGTCTCGCGCGAGTCGTCGAAGTACGGGGTCAACACCGACTTCCACGGCATCGACATCGCCGCCGTCACGACCTACCGTCGCGACATCGTCGAGCACAAGTACAAGGGCCTCCAGGGTCTGGTCAAGGCGCGCGGGATCACGACGATCACCGGTGCCGGTCGGCTCACGTCGCCGAGCACCGTGCAGGTCGGCGACGACACCATCGTCGGCAAGAACGTCATCCTCGCCACCGGCTCGTACTCGCGCAGCCTTCCCGGCCTCGAGATCGGCGGCCGGGTCATCACGAGCGAGCACGCTCTCGAGCTCGACTACATCCCGAACCGTGTCGCAATCCTCGGCGGAGGTGTGATCGGCGTCGAGTTCGCCAGCGTCTGGAAGTCCTTCGGCGCCGAGGTGCAGATCATCGAGGCGCTCCCCCACCTCGTTCCGAACGAGGAGGAATCCATCTCCAAGTCGTTCGAGCGGGCCTTCAAGAAGCGCGGGATCGCCTTCTCGCTGGGCATCCGCTTCCAGAGCGTGACCCAGGACGACAACGGCGTCCACGTCACCCTCGAAGACGGCAAGACGTTCGACGCGGACATCCTCCTCGTCGCCGTCGGCCGCGGCCCGGTCACGAACGACCTCGGCTACGAAGAGGTCGGCGTGACCATGGACCGCGGGTTCGTGCTCACGAACGAGCGCCTCGCGACGAACGTCCCCGGCGTCTACGCCATCGGCGACATCGTCCCCGGCCTGCAGCTCGCGCACCGCAGCTTCCAGCAGGGCATCTTCGTCGCCGAAGAGATCGCCGGACTGAAGCCGATCGTCGTCGAAGACGCCAACATCCCCAAGGTCACCTACTCCGACCCCGAGGTCGCCTCGGTGGGTCTCACGACCGCCAAGGCCACCGAGAAGTACGGCGCCGAGAAGATCTCGTCGTACGACTACAACCTCGCAGGCAACGGCAAGAGCTCGATCCTCGGCACGGCCGGTTCGATCAAGGTCGTGCGGGTCGTCGACGGTCCCGTCGTCGGGGTGCACATGATCGGAGCCCGCGTCGGCGAGCTCATCGGAGAGGCTCAGTTGGCGGTCAACTGGGAGGCCTACCCCGAAGACATCGCGCCCCTGATCCACGCGCACCCGACCCAGAACGAAGCGCTGGGCGAAGCGATGCTGGCACTCGCCGGCAAGCCGCTCCACGCGATGTAATCCCCTTCCCTTCCACTGAGATTTTTAGAGACATGGAGTTCCACTGATGAGCGAATCCGTCAACCTCCCGGCACTCGGAGAGAGTGTCACCGAGGGCACGGTCACCCGCTGGTTGAAGAACGTCGGCGACCGGGTCGAGGTCGACGAGCCTCTGCTCGAGGTCTCGACCGACAAGGTCGACACCGAGATCCCTTCGCCGATCGCGGGTGTGATCGAGGAGATCCTCGTCCAGGAGGACGAGACCGTCGAGGTCGGGACCGCCCTCGTGAAGATCGGCGACGGCAGCTCCGCACCGGCCCCGGCCGACGAGGCCCCTGCTGCCGCTGAGCCGGCACCCGAGGCCGAGCCCGCCCAGGAGACCCCGGCGGCCGCGGACAGCGAGCCCGGCTACCAGAGCCCCGCCCCCGAAGACGAATCGGCCGAGGTCCCCTCCGACGCCGCTCCGGCTCCGGGTGAGAACGAGAGCCAGACCCCGCCTGCGCCGGCTCCGGCCGTCGACCCGGCTCCTGCTGCTGCGGCCCCCGCCCCGGCGGCGCCCGCGCCCGTCGCCGCCGCCCCCGCTGCCCCGGCTCCGGCCGCCGCACCGGCTCCGACCGCGGCTCCGGCTCCCGCTGCTTCGGCCGCCGCCTCGGCTCCGTCCGGTGGCCCCGTGGGCTATGTCACGCCTCTGGTGCGCAAGCTCGCCAACGAGCAGGGCGTCGACCTGTCGACCGTCGTCGGCAGTGGTGTCGGCGGTCGGATCCGCAAGGAGGACGTGCTGGCCGCGGCCGAGGCCGCCAAGGCAGCCGCACCGGCCGCCACGGCACCGGCCGCTTCTGCGCCCGCCGCCTCCAGCGCCTACGTGCCCCTGCCGGTCTCCGACCTGCGCGGCACCACGGTGCCGATGACCCGCCTTCGCAAGGTCGTCGCGGCCCGCGCGGTCGAGTCGATGCAGCAGACGGCTCAGCTCACCAGCGTCGTCGAGGTCGACGTCACCAAGGTCGCGAAGTTCCGCGACGCGGTGAAGGGCGACTTCCTCGCCAAGACCGGCAACAAGCTGTCGTTCCTGCCGTTCTTCACGCTCGCTGCGGCCGAGGCCCTCCAGGCCTACCCGAAGCTCAATGCCACCGTCGACGGCGACTCCATCGTCTACCCCGACACCGAGAACATCTCGATGGCGGTCGACACCGAGCGCGGCCTGCTCACCCCGGTGATCAAGAACGCAGCCGACCTCGACCTGGCCGGTCTGGCCGCGTCGATCGCCGACCTCGCCGGTCGCACGCGCGATAACAAGCTCACCCCCGACGAGCTGTCCGGCGGCACCTTCACGGTGACCAACACCGGCTCGCGCGGTGCGCTGTTCGACACCCCGGTGGTGTTCCTCCCGCAGGTGGCCATCCTCGGCACCGGCATCGTCGTCAAGAAGCCGGTCGTCATCACGGCCGACGGCTCCGAGTCGATCGCGATCCGTTCGATGGTCTACCTGGCCCTCTCCTACGACCACCGCATCGTCGACGGCGCCGACGCCGCCCGCTTCCTCGTCGCGGTGAAGAACCGCCTCGAAGGCGGCGACTTCCAGGGCAAGCTCGGCATCTAGCCCCACCCGCGTCACCCCGTGTTCGTGAGGACACGCACGTCGCGAAGGCGCCAACCGGCCCCGGTCTTGATCACCAAGACCGAGGCCGGTTCGTCGTTGCCGGTGATCGCCCGGAACAGCACTCCCCCGCCCAGACGATTCGTCTCCTCGCCCACGGCGACGTCGACAGGCACCTGCGTCAGAAGGCCGGGAGCCTCGACCGCAGCCGTGTCGACGGTCTCCGCCGGCGACCCCGCCTGATCGACCGCCGCAAGGCACTCACTGTCGAGCGCCGTGAGGCACGCCGCGCGCCTCTGCAGCAGCAGGGCGGTCGCGGCGGCGGCGTCGTCACCCTGCAGGACTCCTTGGTCGTCCGACCCGGACGGCGACGAGGGTATCGGCGACGCGGACCCCGCCGGTGACGAGCCGGACGGCGCGGGGCCCGAGGGCAGGGGCCGCGGACCAGCGGGAGCGGGTGTTTCCGAGGCGATCGTCTGCGCCACCCCGGACTCGCCCTGCCGACCGAGCACCACCACGCCGCCGACGATCGAGACGGCCACCACAGCCGCCATCAGCCAGACACGGGGTCGGACGGCCGCGAGGGATGCACGCAGCCGACCCCGAACCGTCTCCCCCACCCGCTCGTCCGTGCTCTGGCCTGCGGCCTGCCGCGCGTCCGTCTGCACCTCGACGCCGTGACTCGCCAGGGGAAGCGGCACGGCGAGCTCGAGCAGCACCTCGATGAGCTCGTCGATCTCGAGAGCCTCGGATGCGCTGCCCACGTCGGAGTCCGCAACGAGGGTGTCGAGGGCGGACCGGGCCGCGGGGGCCCCGCCTTGGGTGCGGGACAGGGCCTCCCGCGTGAGACGGGCCGCGACGCTGCGGGCACGGCTCTCGAGGCCGACCCACGGGGGCGCGGCGGACGACGGGGCAGGGCACGACGCAGCAGAGGACGACGGCGACGGCGACGACAGCCGCCGCACGACGGGAGCGCCGCGGTCGTCGAGGACGATGTCGGCGAAGGTGATCGTCGAGACGACGTCGACCCGGGCGTCGAGGCCTCGACGGGCCAGATGCAGCAGGGCGCGGAGCAGCGGCACGAGGAGGGTGACCGTCTCGCCCGCTTCGATGGTGCCGCGTCGATCGAGCCACGACGCCACCGATTCCCGTCCGGGACCGGGGCTGACGGTCAAGACCCCCGAGGGCTCGACGCCCGCGAGACGCGCCACGTGGTCGTGGTCGAAGCACGCGAGCAGGACCGTCGAGGCGCGGTCGGCCCCGTGTCCGTCGAAGGCGTGGGGCGGGTGCATCCCGCGATTCTGGCCCTCGTCTCGTCGGTGCGGGGCCCCGGTGGTCTCAGCGGTGGACAACTCCGCCGAGGGCGAACCGGTGGAGAGGACGTGGCGGACGCGAATGCCCGTATCCTTGTGTCCATGGCACGCAGCAAGTCTTCGGAGAGCGCAGCTCCCACAGCGAAAGAGCCCGGACGCATCAAACAGATGGTCCAGGTCTTCAACATGACCCGTCGGTACGACTCGATGGCGATCTGGTGGATGGCGGCGGCGTTCCTCGTCCCCGTCCTCATCGGCGTCGCTCTCGCGTTCGCGCTATCCGGCGGGGCGATCCTGAGCTTCATCCTGTACATCGTCGTCGGGGTGCTCGCCGGTGTCCTCCTGTTCCTCATCGTGCTGGGCCGCCGCGCCGAGCGGGCCGCGTACGCGCAGATCGAGGGCGAGCCCGGTGCGGTCGGTGCCGTCTTCAAGAGCGGCCTCCGTCGGCAGTGGCGTGCGAGCGAGATGCCCGTCGCCGTGAACGGCCGCACCCAGGCCGCCGTGTACCGGGCCGTCGGCCGTCCCGGTGTCGTGCTCGTGACCGAGGGCAGCCGCGGCCAGACGCAGAAGATCGTCGACGAGGAGCGCCGCAAGGTCGCGCGCATCACTCCCGGCGTTCCGATCACCGTGCTCAGCGTCGGGCCCGACGCCGACGCGATCCCCCTCTACAAGCTCGCCGGCCGCATGAACAAGGTCAAGAAGGCCATCGGCAAGGACGAGATCCTCGCCGTGAGCAACCGCCTCGGCTCGCTCGGTCAGAACGGGCTGCCGATCCCCAAGGGCGTCGACCCCATGCGGGTCCGCTCGGGTCGTCCGCGCTGATCGCTCCTGCCTGACACAGACGCCGCCTCACAGAGGCGCCGCGTGACACGAGGGCCCTGCCGCTTCTGCGGCGGGGCCTTCGTCGTTCCCGGCGGGGCCTGGCGGTGCATCCCCGGGAGCCCCGCCGACAGGTGCTAGACGCGCACCAGGATCGTGCCGACCGCCCGGTCGTGCAGCCCGCGCTGGTCTTGGTCGTAGATGACCGCGGGGATCACGATGCAGATGAGCACCGTCCGGACGATCGGACGCCACCAGCCGAGACGCCCGCCGGCAAGCGGGGTGACGCGCATGCGCAGGATCAGGTGACCCGGGGTGCCGCCCAGCGTGATCAGGAACACGATCTGCACGACGGCGAAGACGATCAGTGTGGCGAGACCGCCGTAGTGGAAGAACGCCGCCGAGATGATGACCGCGATGAGCCAGTCGATGGCGAGCCCGAGGACGCGGCGGCCCAGCCGCCCCAGCGACCGCGGCCCCTTCTCCGGCAACCCCAAGTCGTAGCCGGGGTACGGCGTGCCCTTCTTCGGCTCGGGCGGGATGTACGGAGGGCGTGCGGGCATGCCCCCGAGCCTACCGAGGCCGGCTACGCGTAACATGCCGGAAACAAAGGCGACACCGGGTGGAAACGGCTGCTCAATAGCCTCAACGGTGGATACGTCCTGCTATCCACCCATGTTCCACGCCCATTGGAGACATCGCGTATGTTCACTGATTCTTCCGAGGTGCTCAAGTTCATCAAGGACACTGACGTCAAGTTCCTTGATATTCGCTTCACCGATCTTCCCGGTGTTCAGCAGCACTTCAACATCCCCGCATCCACGGTCGACGAAGAGTTCTTCTCCGTCGGTCAGCTCTTCGACGGCTCCTCGATCCGCGGCTTCGCGTCGATCCACGAGTCGGACATGCAGCTCATCCCCGATGTCACCACGGGCTACGTCGACCCGTTCCGCGAAGAGCGCACGCTCATCCTGGTGTTCGACATCTTCAACCCGCGCAACGGCGAGCTCTACTCGCGCGACCCGCGTCAGGTCGCCAAGAAGGCCGAGCGCTACCTCGCCTCGACCGGCATCGCCGACACCGCGTTCTTCGCCCCCGAGGCGGAGTTCTACATCTTCGACGACGTCCGCTACGAAGTGAAGCAGAACAGCTCCTCGTACTTCGTCGACTCCATCGAGGGCGCCTGGAACTCGGGCCGCGAAGAAGAGGGCGGCAACCTCGCCAACAAGACGCCCTACAAGGGCGGCTACTTCCCGGTCTCGCCGGTCGACAAGACGGCCGACCTCCGCGACGACATCAGCCTCAAGCTGATCGACTCGGGTCTCATCCTCGAGCGCGCGCACCACGAAGTCGGCACCGGTGGTCAGCAGGAGATCAACTACCGCTTCGACACGATGGTCCACGCCGCGGACGACATCCTGAAGTTCAAGTACATCGTCAAGAACGTAGCCGAGCAGTGGGGCAAGGTCGCGACCTTCATGCCGAAGCCGCTCTTCGGCGACAACGGCTCGGGTATGCACACGCACCAGTCGCTCTGGAACGACGGCTCGCCGCTGTTCTACGACGAGAACGGCTACGGCGGGCTCTCCGACCTCGCCCGTTGGTACATCGGCGGCCTGCTCAAGCACGCCCCCGCCGTCCTGGCGTTCACCAACCCCTCGATCAACTCGTACCACCGCCTGATCCCGGGCTTCGAGGCTCCCGTCAACCTGGTCTACTCGGCCGGTAACCGCTCGGCTGCGATCCGCATCCCGATCACGGGCACCAACCCCAAGGCCAAGCGCATCGAGTTCCGCGTCCCCGACGCCGCTTCGAATCCGTACCTCGCGTTCGCCGCTCAGCTGATGGCCGGCCTCGACGGCATCCAGAACCGCATCGAGCCGCACGAGCCCGTCGACAAGGACCTCTACGAGCTTCCGCCCGAAGAGGCCAAGGGCATCCCTCAGGTCCCCGGCTCTCTCGAGGAGGCGCTTGCCGCCCTCGAGGCCGACCACGAGTTCCTCACCAAGGGCAACGTGTTCACCGAAGACCTGATCGAGACCTGGATCTCGTACAAGCGCGAGAAGGAGATCCTGCCCATGGCGCAGCGTCCCCACCCGTTCGAGTTCGAGATGTACTTCGGCGTCTAGTCGACCGAGCATCACGAAGGCCCCACCTGCAGGCAGGTGGGGCCTTTCTCATGCCCTGGGGCTCTCCTGTGGGCCGTTCACACCGAGTGCACGACGACGGCCCCGGCACGAATGCCGGGGCCGCCGAGAGGGAGCGGGGGATGCTCGGGTCGGGCTACGCGGGAAGGTTCACGCCCTGGTAGCTGCGCCCCTTGCGCTGCACGATCTTGCCACCGAGGGGACGGACCTCCCAGCCGGCACTCGACCACACCTCTTTGTCGAGGGCGTTGCGCGAGTCGAGGACGACCGGGTTCGCCGCCAGCTCGGCGAGGTGCACCGGGTCGGCGTTCACGAAGACGGGCCACTCCGTCAGCAGCAGGACCACGTCGGCGTCCGTCACGGCCTCGTCGAGGCTGTCGGCGAACGACAGGGTCGGGAACTGCAGGGCGGCCGTGTTCGACGCCTCGGGGTCGACGACGAGGACGCGAGCACCGCGGAGGTGGAGCGCCGCGGCGACGTTCAGCGCCGGCGAGTCGCGGACGTCGTCGGTGTCGGGCTTGAACGCCGCACCGAGCACCGCGATCTTGCGGTTGAGCACCGAGCCGCCGCAGGCGTCGATGGCCTGGTCGATGACGCGCTGGCGCTGCAGCATGTTGATCTCGTCGACCTCCTGCATGAGGCCCACGACGCGGGTGGCACCGAGCTCGTTGGCGCGGTACATCAGGGCCCGGATGTCTTTCGGCAGGCAGCCGCCGCCGAAGCCGAGGCCGGCATTGAGGAACTTGCGGCCGATGCGGTCGTCGTGGCCGAGGGCGTCCGCCAGGACGGACACGTCGGCTCCGGCGACCTCGCAGAGCTCGCTGATCGCGTTGATGAACGAGATCTTGGTGGCGAGGAACGCGTTGGCCGAGACCTTGACGAGTTCGGCCGTGGCCAGATCGCAGGAGATGACCGGCGTACCCGTGGAGATCGACTCGGCGTAGATCGTGCGCAGGAGGGCCTCGCTCTTGGCGTCGGTCCCGCCGAAGACGAGGCGGTCCGGGCGGAGGGTGTCCTCGACCGCGTGGGCTTCGCGGAGGAACTCCGGGTTCCAGACCACGGAGGCGTCGACGCCGGCCGGCTTGGCGTCGGCGACGATGCCCCGGAGGCGGGCCGCTGTGCCGACCGGGACCGTCGACTTGCCCACGATCAGGCCGTCGTGGCTCAGGGCCTCGGCGACGGCCTTGGTGGCCGCCTCGACGTAGGTGAGGTTGGCGGCGTGGCTGCCTCGACGCTGCGGGGTGCCCACGCAGATGAAGTGGACGTCGCTGGTGGCCACGGCGTCGGCGAGGTCGGACGTGAAGCGCAGGCGGCCGGTGCCGACGTGCTTGAGGATGAGCTCGGGAAGGCCGGGCTCGTGGAAGGGCACGCGACCGGCGCTCAACGCGTCGACCTTCGTCGGGTCGGTGTCGACGCCGATGACGTCGAAGCCGAGCTCGGCCATGGCCGCAGCGTGCGTCGCACCGAGGTAGCCGGTGCCGATGACGCTGATCCGGGGCTTCAAGCCCTCGACGGGGATCGTCGTCTCGTCCATGGGGTCGAAAGCCTTGCCATCGTTCTTCTTGGGAGTGCTCATGAGTGGCTCCTGGTGTCGAGGGTCGTGATATCGAGGATAGGGAGGAACGGGTGCGAATGCGTGCTCATCAGGACACGGGTTTCAGTGCGAATTGGAATGCCTGTGGATTGGACGCCACGAGCGCGAGTCCGGACTTGAAGGCGGCGATCGAACCGTTCGACGATTGGATCCGCCAGTCGTTCGTGTACTGGACTCCCGACGTGGTCGAGGTGACGACGTGGTTGAACCAGTCGACGCCGACGATGTCGTTGTTTACGGGGTTCGAGAGGGCCGTGAAGAGGCTGGTGATCCAGGCCGCTTTCTGGTTGCCGATCTCGGACGCCCCGGTCTCCGCGAGGAGAATCGGCTTGCCCGGGGCGATGTCCCGGAGCTGAGTCAGCGTCGTGCCGAAGGTGTGGTCGAACGAGTAGGTCTCACCCGTCGAGTACGGCGGACGAAGGTAGGCGGACATGCCGACCTGGTCGACGTAGGCGTCTCCCGGGTAGAAGCTCAGGAGGTAGGACTCCTTCTGCATGCCGTTGGCGGCACTCAGGCCGTCGACGCGGTTGGGGGCCCAGATCCAGTCCACGT
Source organism: Frondihabitans cladoniiphilus (assembly GCF_039544345.1). Lineage (NCBI taxonomy): Bacteria > Bacillati > Actinomycetota > Actinomycetes > Micrococcales > Microbacteriaceae > Frondihabitans > Frondihabitans cladoniiphilus. Next base: position 724,190 of record NZ_BAABLM010000001.1, on the reverse strand, counting down.
AGGCGTTGGCGCCTTCGGCGGCGAAGATGTCGTGCACGTGCTGCCACATCAGGACGAATTGACCCTTGCTGTTGCCGTTCGCGCCCTCTCCCCAGGGGTACCAGTTCGCGTTCATCTCCTGGTCGAGACGGATGCCGAGGGGCTGCCCGTTCGCGACGATGTCGTCGGCGTACTTCTTCAGGTACGCGTCGAAGTTTCCGTTGATGATGTTGCCGAGCGAGTAGGCGGCCTGATTGGCCGTCGTGGTGGTCGACGACGAGTTGGACTGCGACTCCCAGGTGAGAAGCGGGGTCTCTCCCTTGGCCCAGGCCCGCTGGACGGCGTCGGCCCGGAAGTCTGTGTCCCATCCCTGGAAGTAGCCGGCGATACTCGGCTGCGCGCTGAGGTCGGAGGCGACGAGGTCGTTCTCCGCCCAGTTGAACGGCGACTGGTCGGTGTACAACCCGAACTGTCGCGACGCAGGGTGGATGAGCGAGTCGAGAGTGCCCGCCTGAGGGACGACGGGACCGACCGCGGCCGTGGTCGACTTGGCCGGCGTGACGGCTTTCGCGGTGCCCGCGTGGGATCCCGCGGCCGCGACCTGCGCGGAGAGCGACGCGGCCTTTCCTTCGGCGGCTGATTCGGCCGCCGAGGCTGCCGACAGCTGCTGCTGGAGAGCCGTCGATTTTCCGTTCGCGGCGGCCAACTGGGCTTTGATCTTCGCGAGTTCGGCCTGTTGGTTCGACATCGCCGACTTCGACGAGACGAGCTGGGACAGCAGGTTCGCGCGATCGCTCTTCAAGGTTGCATCGCCGGCAATCGGCTGCACCACGTCGGAGACGGCCTTCCGGACGATGTTGTCGCTGGGCGACATCCACACCAGCCAGCTGATGAGGGCGAGGAGCACGACGATGGTCGTCGCTCCGAGCGCCGTCTTCCGACGGTTCTTCTTACCGGTGGTCCAGAACGACCGACCCTGCGAGAGGGGGGTGATCATGGTCTCGTTGTACTCAGACAATGAAGAGAGCCTCCAGGACGAGGATGATCGCACCGATCAGGTACGGCCATCCGGCTTTGGGGTTCAGGCGTCGACGGGGTGCGACGGCCTTCTTGGGTACGGTCTGGGCGACCTTGGTGCTGCGGCGGCTCTTGACGAGCACTGTCCCCGCCGCCGGGTACTCCGAGGAGCCGAAGTCGAACAGCGTGTCGATTCCGTCGGCCTCCATCTCCTCGATGCGGGCTTCCGCATAGACCGCTTGGTCGAAGCCGGGAGTGCCGAGGGCGGCCGGCTCTTGACGGAACTGCGCTTCGAGCGCGTCCAACGGAGCCGCCTGTGCGGCCTGTCGGGTCTCGATGACCTCGTGGACCTCCTCGGTCACGACTCCTCCGTCGTAGGCACCGGCGCGGGTTCCCCAGCCGGCCGAGTGACCCATGCGGAAGAAGCCGAGGATGCGGATCGGCATCAGGAAGAAGGTGGAGACGATGATGAAGACGGGGAGTCGGAGGAAGTCGCCCGGCTTTTCGGAGAGGTGCCGCATCTGACGGATGGCCATGCTGAGCACCGAGGAGACCACCATCAGGGCGACGATCGCGATGATGCCCGACTTGAAGCCGTAGTCGTGCAGGATCCCCATGTAGAGGTTGACTCCGCGGTGCGTCACCGCGTCGAAGATCCAGCCACCGACGACGCCCAGCAGGACGAACGGCAGGATGATGTCCATCGCGAAGAAGAACGCCAGCATCGGAGCGTGTCCGAGCATCCACGGCATCATGCGGAGAGTGTTGTACTGACTGCCACGGGCCCAGCGGAGCTGCTGCTTGAACAGCTTCTTGACCTTGAGGGGCGCGTCCGTGTAGCAGAGGCTCGTGTACTGGTACACGGTGCGGTAGCCCTCTTTGAGCGTGAGGTTCGTGAGCGTCCGGTCGTCGCTGACCTCGAGGAAGACGCCCATGAACTTCTCGGTCATGAACTTGTCCATGACCCGCACGAGGATCTCGCGACGGAAGGCGATGGTGCGGCCGGGGAGGCAGCCGATCTGGCCGAGGACGCTCTGCGCAGGCATGGAGTACAGCGCTCGGCTGTTCTCGAGCCAGTCGGCCCAACGGGTGATCCAGCTGCGCTCCGGCTCGAGGATGCGCTGACGAGTCGTGACGCCGCCGATGTTGGCCTCGGCGAACGGCTTGACGAGCTCGGACAGCGTGCCCGGGGTCCAGACGGTGTCGGAGTCGACGAGCACGGTGATCTCGCCGCGGCTGAGCTCGGTGCCGATCATGACCGCGTTCCGCTTGCCCGGAATGGGCGTGTGCGTCCAGCGGACGAGCGGCGCGAAGTCCTCGCAGATGGCCTCGAGCACCGGGTTCGGCTTGCCGTTGATGACGACGATGATCTCGCCTGGGCCCTGCTCGACCATGCGCCCGATGACGTCGCGGAAGAGGTCTTCCGGCTCGTCGACGACGGGAACCACCACGCTGGTGGTGCCGGTGAACGTGCCGGTGAAGGGCCGGTAGTTCCGCGAGATGACGACCTTGATGATCCACAGGACCCAGATCATGATCGAGTAGACGCTGAAGAGGTAGACCTGCGGATGGCCGTTGACCATGTGTCGAATTTGAAGGATGAACGTGAGCACGATGCCGCCTCGATGGGGAGTTGGTAAGAAGTGGCTTCCGCATCATTGGGGAAAGGGGCGTTCGGGTAGTCCAATGTCTAGTCGAGGATCGGGGACACCTCAACCAACCCCGTCCGGGAGGCACCCGAAGTGGGCATCGGGGTACACGCCTGTCCCCTCTTTCGTGTCGTACTAAAGGCCGACCACGGTTTTTCCGGAAGGTCTGCAGTTCTGAGATCTCCGTTCCGGGCCGAACAGCGACATTCGGAAAGCTGGGAACGACCAACGAAATACCTGTTGAGGGCCGCGTCTGTGCATCCCTCGTTCTCAGCTTCGGCGGATGATCGGTCGCGAGAGTGGCCTGGCCCCCGTTCGCGGGGTGGGTGATGAGGAAGTCACTCACCCGTAATGAACCGGACATCTGATTCGGGTGACAAGGGGATTATTCGGGGTACGAACACAGGTGGTTCGGGCAACTTTCCGAACTGATGCGTTCTCGGGCGTGTCGCGGCAGGACGCGTGTCGTGCGATGGGGTCAGACCGAAGGGTCGGGCGACTTCTCCACGCCGTAGAAGCCGTCCTCGAAGACGTGCCGGGCGCGCCTCGTAGTGGCGAGGTAGTCCTCTTCGAGCTGGGTGGCCGAGCCGGGCGGGTACTCGAGCAGGCGCGCGACGCCCTCGAGTTGGCGCCGGTCCGTCGGCAGCACGTCGCTGGTGCGCGAGGTCCAGAGCATGACTGCGGAGCGGGCCCGCGAGGCGATGATCCAGGCGGCACGGAGCTTCGCCGCATCGTCGCCCGCGACCAGGCCCGCTTCGACTGCGGCCTCGAGGGCGTCGAGGGTCGAGGGGGTCCGCAGACCCGGCACCCGATGGGCATTCTGGAGCTGGAGCAGCTGCACGAACCATTCGACGTCGCTCAGAGAGCCGCGCCCGAGCTTGAGGTGGCGGGACGGCTCGGCCCCCTTGGGTAGCCGCTCCGACTCGACCCGGGCTTTGATCCGCTTGACCTCGCGTGCGTCCTGTTCGGACAGGCGGGGCGGGTAGCGGACCGTGTCGGCGAGGGCCGCGAAATCCCTTTGAAGGGCCTCGTCGCCGGCGACGGGGCGAGCGCGCAGCAGCGCCTGGGCCTCCCAGGTGAGCGCCCACCGCGAGTAGTAGCTGGCGTAGGAGTCGAGCGACCGGACGACGACGCCGTTCTTGCCCTCGGGCCGGAGATCGGCGTCGAGGTCGAAGGGGACGAGGGCGTCGTCGGTGAAGCGGTGGAGGTCGGCCACGATGCGGGTGGCCCGGGCCTGCGCCGCGGAGTCGGCCGGATCGGAGCGGTGGACGAACAGGATGTCGGCGTCGGACCCGAAGCCCAGCTCTTCTCCCCCGTAGCGGCCGACCGCGATCACGGCGAACTCGGAACCCGAATCGTCGCCGCGCCGCGCGAGCGCCAAGGCGCCGGAGATCGCGGCCGTCGTGATCGTCGACAGCCCCGTTCCGAGCTCGCCGATGCTCAGGACGCCGACGATCGCTCCGAGGGCCAGCCGGAGGATCTCGCGTCGCCGCGACGCGCGGAGGATCTGGGCCACCGCCGCCGGATCGTCGTGGCGGGCCAGGGTCGCCGCGCCCTCGTCGAGCAGCGCCTCGAGGGTGCGGGGCTTCAGGTCGTCGTCGCTCTCGAGCCACAGAGCGGCCTCGGGGATGCGTTCGAGGAGGTCGGCGGCGAATCGCGAGCTGGAGAGGACGGTGGTCAAACGCTGTGCGGCGCCCGACGAATCGCGCAGCATGCGGAGATACCAGTAGCTCTCCCCCAGTTTGTCGCTCAGACGGCGGAACGCCAGCAGCCCGAGGTCGGGGTCGGTGCCCTCGGCGAACCACTGCAGCATCGCGGGCAGGAGGTGGCGTTGGATGGTGGCCCGCCTCGACACCCCGGTCGACATGGCGGCGATGTGCGCCAACGCACCCCGGGGGTCGCGGAAGCCGATGGCCGCCAGACGGGCGACCGCGGAATCGGTGGTGAGGGCGAGGTCCTCCTCCGGACGGCGCGCCACGGCGCTGAGGAGCGGACGGTAGAAGAGGCGCTCGTGCAGACGCCGCACCCGCAGCTTGATGGCCCGCCAGTGTTCACGGAGCCCTTCGGCGCTCGTGGCCAGGCCGGTGCCGCGGGCGAGGATGCGCAGCTCGGCGTCGTCCGTCGGCATGAGATGGGTTCGGCGCATCCGCGTGAGCTGGATCCGGTGCTCGAGAAGGCGCAGCTCGCGGTAGTCGCGATCGAATTCGGCCGCCTCGGCTCGTCCGACATAGCCTTCGCGGGCGAGGGCGCCGAGAGCGCCGAGCGTCGACCGCTGGTGGATGGACTCGTCGGACTGCCCGTGCACGAGCTGGAGGAGCTGCATCGTGAACTCGATGTCGCGCAGACCGCCGGGCCCGAGCTTCAGCTGCACGTCGACCTGATCGGCGGGGATGTGGCTGACCACCCGCTCGCGCATTTTCTGGGTCGACTCGACGAAGTTCTCGGTGGACGCGACGGACCAGACGAGCGGCGCCAGACGCTTCACGTAGTCGTCACCCAAGTCGCGGTCGCCGGCGATCGGGCGGGCCTTGAGCAGAGCCTGGAACTCCCACGACTTGGCCCAGCGCTCGTAATAGGCCACGTGGGATGCGAGGGTGCGGACGAGCGCGCCGTTCTTGCCCTCGGGGCGGAGATTCGCGTCGACCTCCCACAGGGCGGGTTCGGGTGCCAGGTCGGAGAGCACCCGCATGGTGTGCATGGCGAGCTTCGTGCCGATCTCGACTGCCCGCCCGCTCGAGACGAGGGCCTCGTCGGAGCTGTCGGCCACGTAGACGACATCGACGTCGCTCAGGTAGTTGAGCTCGCGAGCCCCCGCCTTGCCCATGGCGAGGATCGCGAGGCGTGTCGCGCGCACCTCGTCGGCGGGGAAGGCGACCTCGCGACGGGCGACGTCGAGGGCGGCTTCGAGGGCCGCCCCGGCGAGGTCGGACAGGGCCGCTGCCACGAGGTCGAAGCCGGCGACGGGGTCGTAGAGGGAGAGGTCGTAGGCGGCGAGGGCGACGAGGTGGGTGCGGTAGGCCACCCGGAGCGCCGTGCGAGCGGGGTCTCCGGTCAGTCCCTCGACCGCGTCGAGGAAGAGCCGTTCGTAGTCGGCCTGCGAGGGGACGGTCCGGATCTTGCTGCGGAGGGCTTCGAGCGCCTCCGGCCGACGGACCAGGAACTCGGCCAGCCCCTCGGAGGCGCCCAGCACGAGCACGAGGCGGTCGCCCGGACCGGCGGCGTCTTCGAACGAGGCGTGCATCCCCGTGTCGAAGGGGGTTCCGGGGAGGATCGGCCCGAGACCCGACGCCCCCGGCGACCCGAGGAGCGCGGAGACCTCGGCCGGCGCCCGCTCGAAGAGACGCTCGAGACGGACCAGGGCCTGATCGGGATCGGCACTCCGCGACAGGGTCGGGAGCAGCCCCTCGACCGCCGGCTCGCGTTCGACGAGCGCGTCGAGCAGGTCGCGACTCGCACGGAGCTCGGCGAAACCGAAACGCGCCAGATCCGTGAGGGCAGTGGCGGTTCGGGGCATGGCGCGACCTGCTGCTAGAGCATTTCCAGGTTGGAGCGGAGTTCGAACGGGGTGACCTGCGCCCGGTACTCGCGCCACTCGCGGCGCTTGTTCTTCAGCACGTAGTTGAAGACGTGCTCACCAAGGGTCTCGGCGACGAGTTCGCTGTCCTCCATGATCGAGAGGGCGTGGTCGAGGCTGGCCGGCAGCTGGTTGTAGCCGAGAGCGCGCCGTTCGGCGTCGCTCAGGCTCCAGACGTTGTCCTCGGCCTCGGCCGGAAGCTCGTAGCCCTCTTCGATGCCCTTGAGCCCCGCGGCCAGCAGCAGCGAGAAGGCGAGGTACGGGTTCGCGGCGCTGTCGATCGCGCGGTACTCGACCCGGCTCGACTGCCCCTTGTTGGGCTTGTACAACGGCACGCGCACGAGGGCGGAGCGGTTGTTGTGGCCCCAGGTGACGAAGCTCGGGGCCTCGTCGCCGCCCCACAGGCGCTTGTAGCTGTTGACGAACTGGTTGGTGACGGCGGTGATCTCGGGAGCGTGCTTGAGGAGGCCGGCGATGAACTGACGGCCGATCTTCGAGAGCTGGTACTCGGCACCCGCCTCGAAGAACGCGTTGGCGTCGCCCTCGAAGAGCGAGAGATGGGTGTGCATGCCGGACCCGGGGTGACCCTGCAGCGGCTTGGGCATGAAGGTCGCATAGACGCCCTGCTCGATCGCGACCTCTTTGATGACCGTGCGGAAGGTCATGATGTTGTCGGCCATGGTGAGCGCGTCGGCGTAGCGGAGGTCGATCTCGTTCTGGCCGGGGCCCGCCTCGTGGTGGCTGAACTCGACCGAGATGCCGAGGTCTTCGAGCATGCGCACGCTGCGACGACGGAAGTCGTGAGCCGTGCCGCCGGGCACGTTGTCGAAGTAGCCGGCCTGGTCGACCGGCTCGGGGCCGTCGGGGCCGAACTTCGACGATTTGAGCAGGTAGAACTCGACCTCGGGGTGCGTGTAGAAGGTGAAGCCGCGGTCGCCGGCTCGCGCCAGGGTGCGCTTGAGGACGTTGCGGGGGTCGGCCACGCCGGGTTGACCGTCGGGTGTCGCGATGTCGCAGAACATGCGGGCGGTCGGGTCTTCGGTGCCCCGCCAGGGCAGGATCTGGAAGGTCGTGGGGTCGGGATGCACGAGGACGTCGGCCTCGAACGAACGCGTCAGGCCCTCGATCGCCGAGCCGTCGATGCCCACGCCCTCGGCGAAGGCGCCCTCGACCTCGGCCGGCGCGATCGCGACGGACTTGAGCGTGCCGATGACATCGGTGAACCAGAGTCGGATGAACTTGATGCCTCGCTCTTCGATCGTGCGAAGAACGAAGTCGGTCTGCTTGTCCACACATCCCCTTTCGATGTCATCTCGGCCCGGATCGCGGCTGTCCGGCGGTGGACGCGCGGCACGATTCGAGGTCATCAGTAGGCTAGTGGACATGCCCCGACTCCGCTTGGCGCTCGCTCAGACCAACCCCATCGTGGGAGATCTCGCGGGCAACTCAGACCAGATCGTCGAAGCCGCTCGCGCGGCCCGAGAGGCGGGGGCGGACCTCCTCGCCACCGGTGAGATGAGCATCACCGGCTACCCGATCGAAGACCTCGCGAGCCGCCCCAGCTTCCTCAAGTCGTCGAGGGCAGCCGTCGAGCGTCTTGCGTCTCGTCTCGCCGAGGAGGGCCTCGGCGACCTCGCCGTGGTGGTCGGCCATCCGGACGGCCCGTTCGAGCCGCGGCTGCTCGACACGTCCAACGCTCCGACGGCCATCGCCAAGAACTGCGCCAGCGTGCTGCAGGGCGGGCGGGTCGTCACCACGACGGCGAAGTACCACCTGCCGAACTACTCGGTCTTCGACGAGTACCGCGTCTTCATCCCCGGCGACGAGCTCCTCGTCGTCCGGGTCAAGAACATCGACGTCGCCCTCATCATCTGCGAAGACCTCTGGCGCGACGGCGGCCCCGTCGGTCGAGTGATGGAGGCCGGCGCCGGGCTCCTCCTCGTTGTGAACGCCAGCCCGTTCGTGGCGGACAAAGACGAGGTGCGACTCCCCCTCGTCACCCACCGCGCCACCGAGAACGACACGATCGTGGCCTACGTCAACATCGTCGGCGGCCAAGACGACCTCCTCTTCGACGGCGACAGCGTCGTGGTCGACGGCTCCGGCGCGATCCTCGCCCGTGCTCCGCAGTGGAAGGAGCACCTGCTGGTCGTCGACCTCGATCCCGAGGCATCGTCCGGTCGCGCCCTTCCCGCGGGCATCCGACGGGTCGACGTCGACGCCCGCGGCGTCGGCCCGCTCGACGCGCTGGCACCCGACATCGCCGAACTCCTCGACGATCGCGAGCAGCTCTGGAACGCCCTGGTGGTCGGCACCCGCGACTACGTGGAGAAGAACGGCTTCAAGTCGGTCATCCTGGGCCTCTCCGGCGGCATCGACTCCGCCGTCTGCGCCGCCATCGCGGCCGACGCCCTCGGCGGCGACCGCGTCTACGGCGTCTCGATGCCGTCGCAGTGGTCGTCCGACCACTCCCGCAGCGACGCCGACGACGTGGCCGAGCGGATCGGCGTGCACTACTCGACCGAGGCGATCGCCGACCTGGTGGAGCCCTTCGAGCGCCAGTTGAAGCTGACCGGTCTCGCCGCCGAGAACGTCCAGGCACGCGCCCGCGCGCTCATCCTGATGGGGCTGTCGAACCTCGATGGGCACCTGGTGCTCACGACGGGCAACAAGACCGAGCTCTCGGTCGGCTACTCCACCATCTACGGCGACTCGGTCGGAGGCTTCGCCCCGATCAAAGACGTCCCGAAGACGATGGTCTGGGAGCTGGCGCGGTGGCGCAACTCCTTCTCCGAAGCCAGGGGCGAGCGCGGGCCCATCCCGGAGAACTCGATCACGAAGCCGCCATCGGCCGAGCTCCGCCCAGGCCAGGTCGACCAGGACACCCTGCCGCCGTACGAGATCCTCGACGGAATCCTCGACGCCTACATCACGAAGGCGCTCGGGGTCGCCGACGTCGTGGCCCTCGGCTACGACGCCCAGGTCGTGGCCGACGTGACCAAACTGGTGGATCGCTCCGAATGGAAGCGCCGCCAGGGCGCCATCGGCCCGAAGATCTCGGGCATGGCCTTCGGTCGCGACCGGCGCCTGCCGATCACGTACCGGCCGAGCGCGCTCTAGCGGTCTTCGGCCGCGTCTTCGGCGGCCCACTTCTCGCTGTTCGCCTTGATCTGGGCGAGGGCGTGCTCGGCCTCCTCGCGGGTCGCATACGGCCCCGCCCGGTCGACCGCGGGCGAGACCATGCCCTGCTCCACCGCGTGCGTCTTCGTGTTGTAGTACCACTGCTCATCAGCCATGCTGCGAGCGTACTGCGGCGACAGCGGGCCGGCCCCGCGCATCACCCGGCGGCGCCCGCTCGAGGGGACACCGGCATCCCACGTCGACCTCTAAGCTGGTGGGCATGCCCCGGGATTCGCACGGTCATCTGACCCCCGGCCGGATCTCAGCGCAGCGTCCGGTCCCCTCGTCCATCCCCCGTCCCGAGTACGTCGGCAAGGCGGCCCCGGCCGAGTACACCGACGGCGACGTGTACGACGCCGAGACGATCGAGCTCATCCGGCAGAGCGGGCGCATCGCCTCCGACGCCATCACCGCAGTGGGCCGGGCGATCGTCCCGGGCGTGACCACCGACGAACTCGACCGCATCGGGCACGACTACATCGTGGCCCACGACGCCTACCCCTCGACGCTCGGCTATCGCGGCTTCACGAAGTCCGTCTGCACGTCGGTCAACGAGGTCATCTGCCACGGCATCCCCGACGACACCGTCCTCGTCGAGGGCGACATCGTCAACCTCGACATCACGGCTTTCAAGAACGGCGTGCACGGCGACACGAACCGCACGTTCGTCGTCGGCGAGGGCTCGCAAGAGGCTCGCGACCTCGTCGAACGCACCAAGCTCGCCCTCGACCGCGGCATCAAGGCCGTCGCCCCCGGCCGTCAGGTCAACGTGATCGGCCGCGCGATCGAGATGTACGCGAAGCGCTTCGGCTACGGCGTGGTGCGCGACTACACCGGGCACGGGGTGGGGCGCGCGTTCCACTCCGGGCTGATCATCCCCCACTACGACGCCCCGCAGTACGACGACGTCATGGAGGTCGGGATGGTCTTCACGATCGAGCCGATGCTCACCCTCGGCGGCATCGAGGCCGACATCTGGCCCGACGAGTGGACCGTCTCCACCCGCGACAAGTCGCTCACCGCGCAGTTCGAGCACACGCTGGTCGTGACCGAACGCGGTGCCGAGATCCTCACCCCCTACGAGGCGTAGAGCCACCCGGCTCGCACCCGTCCCCCGAACCCTTCAGAGAGGCAACGCACGTGGCTAACAGAGCAGTGGGAATCGACATCGGCGGCACCGGCATCAAGGGCGCCGTGGTCGACGTCGACTCCGGGGAACTCCTCACCGACCGGATCAAGAAGCCGACCCCCGAGGGCGGCGAGCCCGAGGCGATCGCCGCCGTCGTCAAAGAAGTCATCGACGAGCTGAAGGTGACCGACGCCGACCTGCACGTGGGCGTCTGCTTCCCCGCCGCCATCATGGACGGCAAGACGCTCTCCGCCGCCAACGTCTCGAAGAAGTGGATCGGCTTCGAGGCCGAGAAGCTTTTCGAGAAGACCCTGGGGCGCCCCATCCACTTCGTGAACGACGCCGACGCCGCGGGCTACGCCGAGGGCCGCTACGGGGCCGCCAAGGGCGTGAAGGGCCTCGTCATCATGACCACGCTGGGCACCGGCATCGGAACCGCCCTGCTGAACGACGGCGTGCTGATCGTCAACGCCGAGCTCGGCCACCTCGAGATCGAGGGCAAGGACTACGAGACGAAGGCGTCGTTCGCGGCGAAGGAACGCGACGACCTCTCCTGGAAGCACTGGGCCAAGCGCCTGCAGAAGTACTACTCGCGTCTCGAGGCGCTGCTCTACCCGCGGCTGATCATCGTCGGCGGCGGGGTGTCGAAGCAGTACGAGGAGTTCCTGCCCCTGCTCGACCTGCGCGCCGAGATCGTGCCGGCGAAGCTGCGCAACAACGCGGGCATCCTCGGTGCCGCCGCCCTGGCGTCGGAGTCGAAGCCCGCGTTCTGAGGCATCGGCGAAGCCGGAACCGGACGGGCCCGCCCCTTCACCCACCAGGTGGGTGGAGGGGCGGGTCCATTCGACCAAAACAAATACGGGGCGAATGGGCCGACCCGTCACTCGCCAGGAAAGACGTGTGACGGGTCGGCTCATTCGACCAAAACAAATACGGGGCGAATGGGCCGGCTGCTACGCCGGGTTCTGTCCGGGCGACGTGCACGCACGCCGCCGTGGACGGCCATCTATCTCGGCGCTACGTTGCCGCAGCGCTCCAGCGGTCTACCCGGGAACTCGGCGAGCCGCCTCGAGCGTTCCCTGTCTGACCTTGCTCCGGGCGAGGTTTACATAGCCGGTCGGTCACCCGAACCGCTGGTGGTCTCTTACACCGCCGTTTCACCCTTACCCCGCCGCCCTTCCGAAGAAGAGCTGCGTGGCGGTCTGCTCTCTGTTGCACTTTCTCGCGGGTCGCCCCGGGTGGGTGTTACCCACCGCCCTGCTCTGTGGAGCCCGGACGTTCCTCGGCGCACACCCCGAAAGGCGCGCGACGCGACCGTCTTGCCGACCCATTCGCCTGGACGAGTCTAGAGGGTGGGATGCACGGCTTCGCCCCGGGCCGAGGCGCGGGTCGTGCATCCCCCGCTCTCGCGCCGTCGACGCCCGTCGGTCGGACTAGACGCCGGGCGGGTCGGACTAGATGCCGGACTCGGCGGTCCGGACCAGGACGGCCTGGCTGTCCGGGCAGAGCAGCACGTCGTCGGGAGCCGCGGCCCTCACGGCTGCGAGGTCGTTGCCGTTGAGCGCGACGCCGCTGGCGCTGGAGACACCCGCGCGGAGGTGCGAGGCGCCGACGCCGTAGCGGTCGCGCTGCCGTTCGTACAGCGCCAGCAGGTCGGCGGGCACCTTGGCCGCGAGGGTGGCGCGGTCGGCGATCGCGTGCTGCCGCTGGCCCTCGATGGTGACGAGCCCGGCCTCCTTCGAGGCTTCGGCCGCGGCACGCCGGACGGCCAGCTCGTCGATCTCGGCCTGCGTGGCGCTGACGACCGCGCCGTGCTGCTCGACGCGGTCCATCACCTCGAGCTGGATGTCGTCGAGGTCGCTCTGACGGTTGGCGAGAGCTGCCAACTCGCCCTCGAGCGCCTGGATGTCCTTCGTCGACGTCGCCGTCTGCAGTCGGTCGCGATCGCGCTTGACCCGGGTCTCGACGATCTCGACGTCGGACTCGATGCGCGTGAGTTCGCGGCGGGCGTCCTCGAAAGTGCCCTCTTCGGCGGTGAGCCGGACGCGGAGCGCCTGCGTCTGCTTGTCGATGGCCGCGATCTCGGCGATCTCCGGGAGGCTGCGGGTGCGGTGCGCGAGCTGCTGGACCGACGTGTCGAGGGTCTGCAGGTCGAGCAGCAGGGCCTGGTCGGCGGGGCTGGCTTTCAAGAGGGGCATGGGGCTCACTTACTGAGAAGGCGGACGGGAGAGGCCTGAGAACGCGGGATGCACGGGGCCGGTCAGCGGACCACGGCGAAGTCCCACGGGTCGGTGCGCAGATCGCTGAGCGTGACCTCGACTTCGGGCAGGGCGAGCCGCAGTTGCGCGGCCGCCGTGTCGAGCCAGAGCCATTCGGAGGCCCAGTGCGAGATGTCGACGAGAGCCGGCCCGCGGCCCAGGAGCATGAGCTCGCGCGCGTCGGAGGCGGGGTGGTGCCGGAGGTCGCTGGTGATGTACACGTCCGCGCCCAGCACCTCCGGGTGGCCGAGGAACGAGTCGCCGGCACCCCCGCAGAGGGCGATGGACTCGACGACGCGATCGGGATCGCCGGCGACCCGGACTCCCCCGGCGGTCGGCGGCAGGACGTCGGTGAGGAGGCGTGCGAGAGTGACCAGCGTCAGGGGCTGTGCGGCTCGACCGACGATGCCGAGGCCCGTCGTGCCTCCTGCGGCGGGCTCGAGGGGCCGCTGATCGACGAGGCCGAGCTGGTGCGCCAGGACGCGAGAGGTGCCGGTCTCGACGACGTCGGCGTTGGTGTGCGCGGCGAGGAGGGCCGTGCCGCCCCGGATCAGCCGTGCGATGACGGCGCCCTTGGTCGTCGACTCGGAAACGGTCTTGACGCCGTGGAGGAGGAGCGGGTGGTGCACGAGCAACAGGTCGGCCCCGAGCTCGACGGCCTCGTCGACGGTGTCGAGCACGGCGTCGACGGCCAGGTGGATGTGGGAGACCTCGGCTCGGGGATCTCCGACGAGCAGGCCGGGGGCGTCCCACCTTTCGGCGCCGGCCAGGGGCCAGAGGGTTTCGACGACGGCGCCGACCGCTTCGAGTGAGGTCACGCCTGCGAGTTTAGCGGCGTGCTCCCGGCGTCGTCGGCGCCGGCCGGAGCCCGCTCGACGACCACGACGACCACGAACGAGACCACCAGAGCCGCCACGACTCCGACGACGGCCGACACCGGGAAGGTCAGGCCGTGGATGCCGAGCGCTCGTGCCAGGTAGCCCTGCCAGGTGAAGGCGGGCGCACTCGAGAGGACGAGGCCCTGACCGACGGCCACTCCCGCCACGAGGCCGACGACGAGAGCCCAGGCGGTGCGGGGCGTGACCGGGGCGGACTTCGGCGCGGCGCCGACGGCGCGGCTCCGAAGGGCGACGCGGCCGACGACGAGCCCGATCCAGGCGGCTCCGAGGACGGCGACGGCCACGAGGATCGAGGTCGGTTCGATGGGGACGCCGACGAAGGCGAAGAGGAGCGAGGCCGCGACGACGAGGGCGGCGAGCACGGCGAGGGCCCCGGCCAGGATTCGGGACCGCGAGCGGGGCGGAACCGAGGAGGTCGACGCGGCGGGGGTCGGCGCAGTCACGCCGGGTCGGGCATCCCCCGGCTCGTCGCCCGTCACGACCGGCTCGGGATCGAGGACGGCCAGCTCGTCGTCGAGCGTCGGGGGCCGGGTGAGGTCGTGCAGGTCGGGGTGCGTGCCGGGCGGGAGGACTTCGACGGGGACGGCCGCGGCCGCGGCTTCCGCGGCGGCGGTGTCCGTGGTTGCGGTGTCCGTGGTGGCCTCGGACGATGACGACGGCGCCGCCGTGACTGCAGGAGCGGGCGCCGAGGCGCTCGACGCGTCGGAGGCCCGGGCCTGACCGAGGTCGGACAGGCTCAGCAGACCGGGCGCGACCTGGACGGGGATCACTCCCGTGAAGCGCAGCCGGGTCTTCTCGACCTCTCCGAGTGCCTCGTCGGTGCCGATCTGCCGCATCCGGTCTTCCCAGGCGCGGAAGCTGGCGGCCTCGGCGGCCCGGAGCTGCAGTTGCGCCTGAAGGATGCCGATGAGGTCGATGGTCGCGGTGTCGGTCGTGTGGCGCGCGACGAGCGGCACCAGGTCGTCGTCGTCGAGGGAGGCACGCTCCGGCGGCACGGGGAAGTGCGGCCCGGTCCGATGGCCGGTCCGGTCGACGGTCTGCTCGTCTTCCGGCTCGAGGAATGCGGTCATGGTGCTCGACCCCCTCGCATCCCACTCTTCGGTCATGCCGGAATGGTATGCGATCACATGTTGCGTGTCTGGACGACGCGCCGGGGTGCTTGAGCGGCCGGTCGTCAGGAGCAACGCTGCCAAGCTGGCCGTATGACGAACGACGCCCTGGCCCGCCTGTCCGACCTCGACCCGGACCGGCCGGTCGCCCTCGTCACCGGCGGCACCAGCGGCATCGGCCGAGCCATCGTCGACGAGCTCCGGTCGACGCACCAGGTCGTGGCAGTCGGGCGGGACGCGGGCCGCCTGGCCGAGGTCGGCGGCCTCGACGGGGTGACCCCGCTGGCTCTCGACCTGACGGCCGCCGAGGACTTCGCGGCCGTGGCCGCAGCCATGGCCCGTCTCGACGTGCTCGTCCACGACGCGGCGCTGGTGCAGCGATTCTCGGTCGCCGATGCCACGGTCGACGACTGGCGCGCGAGCTTCGCCACGAACGTCATCGCGCCGGCGGAGCTGAGCCGCGTCTTCCTGCCGCACCTGGCCGCCACGAGCGGCGTCGTCGTGTTCATCAGCTCGGGCGCCGCCCGACGTTCGGTGCCGAACAGCACGGTCTACTCGGCCAGCAAGCATGCGCTGCAGGCGCTCACCGACGGCCTCCGACAGCAGGTGTCCGGCGACGGGATCCGCGTCAGCACCGTCGCACCCGGGCCGACCCGGACGCCGCTCGCAGAGGTGTCCGATCGCTACGGGGACAAGGATCCCGGGGTCGTGCGCAGTGAGCCGGCCACCGTCGCGAAGGCGGTCCGGTTCGTCGTCGACGCCCCCGCGGACTCGCAGATCTCCGAACTGTGGGTGCGGCCCCGGAGCGAGTGAGCCGACGACACGTGTCGCCTCGAGTGACACCGCGCGACTCGTTTCGTCATGTGAGGACATGCGACTTGGCCAACGGGCGTCGGACTGGAACGGTAAGAGGATCCCCGATCACCTTCCGCGAAAGGCACACCCGTGTCCCGACTCACCCTGGCAGGAGCCGTGGCCACAGCAGCCGCCGCGGCCCTCCTCCTCGGAGGCTGCTCCGCCGCCTCGTCCTCCTCCAGCTCCTCCACAAACGCCTCGGCGAAGCCCGTCGTCGGCGGCACCCTCGTCTACCTCGAGCAGCAGGCCCACACGAACCTTTACCCGCCGTCGGGCGGGTTCTACCCCAACGGCGGGATCCTCAACCAGATCACCGACAAGCTCACCTACCAGGACCCGAAGTCGCTGAAGATCGAGCCGTGGATCGCGAAGTCCTGGACCACCGACACCACCGACACCGAGTACGACTTCACCCTCCGGTCCGGCGTCACCTTCTCCGACGGCACCCCGCTCGACGCCGCCGCGGTCGCCAAGAATTTCGACACCTACGGCCTCGGCAACACTGCCTTGTCGCAGCCCGTGTCCGAGGTGTTCAACAACTACGACCACAGCCAGGTCGTCAGTCCGACCGAGGTCAAGTTCTTCTTCAAGAAGCCCTCGCCCGGTTTCCTCCAGGGCACGAGCGTGATCGGGTCCGGTCTGGTGTCGCTCTCGACGCTCGCCAAGAACTTCAACGACCTCGGCAGCGCGACGAACATCATCGGCTCCGGCCCGTTCGTCGTCTCGAAGGAGTCGCTCGGCAAGGAGGTCGACCTCACCGTCCGGAAGGACTACAAGTGGGCCCCGGAGAGCTCGTCCAACCAGGGGCGCGCCTACCTCGACGGCATCAAGTTCATCGTGGAGCCGGAGGACAGCGTCCGCATCGGATCGCTCCTCTCCGGTCAGGGCGACTACATCCGCCAGGTCCAGGCCTACGACGAGAAGCAGGTCACCAGCCAGGGCTACTCCGTCGTGGCCAAGGCCACCAACGGCGTCAACGACAGCATCACCTTCCACCCG
This sequence comes from Frondihabitans cladoniiphilus, assembly GCF_039544345.1. NCBI lineage: Bacteria > Bacillati > Actinomycetota > Actinomycetes > Micrococcales > Microbacteriaceae > Frondihabitans > Frondihabitans cladoniiphilus. Next base: position 707,542 of record NZ_BAABLM010000001.1, on the reverse strand, counting down.
CAGAATGCCCTCGTCGCCGACGTCAAGGTCCGTCAGGCCCTCCTGCACGCGACGAACACGAAGCAGATCGTCGAGACGATCTTCTCGAAGAACTACCCGCAGGCCACGGGCGTCCTCGCCCACACGGCGAAGGGCTACGTGAACCTCTCGTCCGAGCTGAAGTACGACCCCAGCCAGTCGAAGAAGCTGCTCGACGCCGCGGGCTGGAAGCTCGGATCCGACGGAGTCCGCCAGAAGGACGGGCAGGAGCTGGCGTTCGACATCTACGAATCGCTCCCCCAGCCGCAGAACAAGCAGGTGCTCCAGCTCGTCGCGCAGCAGTGGGCGAAGGTCGGCGTCAAGCTGACGGTGAAGGCGGGCGACGCGGGCAGTGCGACCACGGACAACCTCGACTCGTCGAAGACGGCCCTGGCCGTGACCGAAGTGGGTCGCGCCGACGAAGACGTGTTGAAGAGCCAGTTCTACCCGAAGAACCGCAACGGGCTGCTGCAGGCCGGCGGCACCGCGACCGACGCGACGTTCACCGACCCGAAGCTCAACGACCTCCTGGACGCGGAGACGACCGAGACCGACCCGGCCAAGCGCGTCACCGACACACAGGACGCCTCGACCTACCTCGTCGACCAGGCGTACACGATCCCCCTCTTCGAAGAGCCGCAGGTCTTCGCCGGTGCCTCGTACGTCAAGGGCGTCGCCTTCGAGGCCGTCGGCCGTCCGAGCTTCTCCACGACCTGGCTCGCGAAGCACTAGGCGACGAAGAACCGAAGGAGCGTCATGCCGAGATATCTGCTGGGTCGCATCGGACAGGCCGTCCTGGTCCTCTGGGTCGCCTACACCGTCACGTTCGTGCTGCTCCAGGCGCTGCCCGGAGACGCCGTCCTGATCAAGTTCCAGGGCGGCGACATCAACCTGACTCCCGACCAGCTCGAGCAGGTCCGGCAGACCTACGGGGCCGACGAATCCGTCCTGCAGCAGTACTTCCAGTCGCTCGGTCGCCTCGTGACCGGCAACCTGGGGTACTCGGTGCAGCACGGGGTGCCGGTGACGAAGCTCCTCGCAGCCAACCTCCCCTCGACGGTCGCGTTGACGGCGCTGGGCTTCGTGCTCGCCGTCGTCATCGCGGTCGCCGTGGCGTTCCTCTCGTCACTGAGCCCGTTCGCGTGGCTCCGACGTCTTCTCCAGGCCGTCCCCGCCCTGTTCATCTCGGTGCCCACCTTCTGGTTGGGCATCACCCTGATCCAGATCTTCTCGTTCAAGCTGCGGCTGGTGCCGGTCATCGGCGGGACGGCGGCGCAATCGCTCGTCCTGCCGGTCATCACGCTGGCCGTACCGATCTCGGCGCCCTTGGCGCAGGTGCTCATCCGGAGCATCGACGCCGTGTCGTTGCAGCCCTTCGTCCCGGTCCTCCGCGCGAAGGGGGCCGGACCGAACTGGATCCTCTGGCGGCACGTGGGCAAGAACGCCCTGCTGCCCGCCCTCACGATCGCCGGTGTGCTGTTCGGCGAGCTGATCGCGGGCGCGGTCGTCACCGAGACGGTCTTCGGACGCACCGGCATCGGCGTCCTGACCCAGGACGCCGTCAACAATCAGGACGTGGCCGTCCTGCAGGCCATCGTGCTGCTCTCCGCCCTCGTCTACGTGGTTGTCAACCTGATCGTCGACCTGCTCCACCCCCTCCTCGATCCGCGCCTCTCGCAGAAAGTGGTCCTCGCCGCATGACCGCCACCGCTCTCCTCCCCGGTCTCCTGCGGTCCACCCGCCGCCGGTCGGTCAGCCCGACTCTCGTCCTCGCCTGGGTCGTCGTCGCCGTCGTGATCCTCTGGGCCATCGCGCCGGGGCTCTTCACGCATTACAGCGCCACCTCCGGGGTCCCCCAGGACCGCCTTCTGCCGCCGGACGCCCAGCACTGGTTCGGGACGGATCAACTCGGACGCGACCAGTACTCCCGGGTCGTGCACGGCTCGATCCACTCCCTCTCCGGCGCGGTCGTCGCCGTCGCGGTCGGATTCGTGGCGGGCAGTCTCCTCGGCCTCCTGGCGGGCTCGCTCGGCGGTCTGGTCGACATCGTCATCGGACGCGTCGTCGACGTGCTCCTCTCGGTCCCCGGCCTGCTGCTGTCGTTGACGGTGATCATCCTTCTCGGCTTCGGCACGGTCCACGCGGCCATCGCCGTCGGATTGACCTCCATCGCCTCCTTCACGCGGCTGACCCGGTCCGAGGTCGTCGGCGTCCGACGCAGCGACTACGTGGAGGCCGCGTTCGGATCCGGCGGTCGCCGCTGGTCGGTCCTGTTCCGCCACGTCCTGCCCAATTCGCTCGGACCCGTGCTCGCGCTCGTCGCCCTCCAGATCGGCACCGCGATCATCGCGATCTCGACCCTGGGGTTCCTCGGCTACGGCGCTCCGCCGCCGACGCCGGAGTGGGGCCTGCTGATCGCCGACGGGCGCAACTACGTCGCCACCTCCTGGTGGCTGACCACGTATCCCGGCATCGTCGTGGTGGTCGTCGTGCTCGCTGCCAACCGCATCGGCCAGTCGCTCGGTCGTCGCGGTCGCCAGGGCGGTTCCCGATGACTCTCCTCGACCTCGACGGCCTCTCCGTCTCGTACGCCACCCGTCAGGGCACCCGCACCGTCGTCGAGGACGTCTCCTTCGCCGTCGACCCCGGCGAACTCGTCGCCGTCGTGGGCGAGTCGGGCTCCGGCAAGACCACGACGGCCCAGGCGGTCCTCGGGCTGCTGGCCGACAACGGCCGGATCGAGAGCGGACGCATCTCGCTGAACGGCACCGACATCGCCCGCTGGAGCGATCGCCGCCTCCGTGCCGTCCGCGGGTCGCAGATCAGCCTCGTACCCCAGGACCCGGGCAACTCCCTCGATCCGGTGAAGACCATCGGCAGCCAGATCGCCGAAGTCTTCCGCCTGCACGAGCCGCGCGGCCGCCGCCCCGTCGGCCCCCGCGTGATCGACCTGCTCGAACGTGTCGGACTGACCCGCCCCGAGTTGCGCGCCCGGCAGTATCCGCACGAACTCTCCGGTGGGATGCGCCAACGCGTGCTGATCGCGATCGCCGTGGCCCTGCATCCCCAGCTCATCATCGCCGACGAGCCGACCAGCGCGCTCGACGTCACGGTCCAGCGCACCATTCTCGACCTCATCGACTCGCTGCGCCAGGAGTTCGGCACCGCGGTCCTCCTGGTGACGCACGACCTCGGGGTCGCCGCAGACCGGTCGGACCGCCTCGTGGTGATGAAGGACGGTCGCGTGCAGGAGACCGGCCCGACTCCCGTCGTCGTGGCGGACCCGTCGAGCGAGTACACCCGGGCCCTCCTCGCCGACGCCCCGTCGTTCGGCAGCCCCCTGCAGGCACGACGCGAGCAGCGCGAACCCGTCGCCGCGGTCTCCTCGGGCGGCGTCACCCCGGCCGAGGCCCCGCCCGCCATCGTCGTCGAAGGCCTCGTCAAGGAGTTCCGCGGCGGTCGGCGCGGCGACGCCGTCCGCGCCGTCGACGACGTCTCGTTCGTCGTCCCTCGGGGCACCACTCACGCCCTCGTGGGCGAGTCCGGTTCGGGCAAGACCACGACGGCCCGCCTCGTGACTCGCTTCGAGACGCCCACCGCGGGCTCGATCCGTCTCGACGGCTCCGACGTCTCCGAGCTCCGAGGAGAGGACCTGCGCCAGCTCCGACGGCGGATCCAGCTCGTCTATCAGAACCCGTTCGCCACCCTCGACCCGCGCCACCGTGTTCGCGACATCGTGGCCGAACCGCTGCGCAACTTCGACCTCGGCGATCGGTCGTCCCGTCGCGACCGCACCCTCGAGCTCCTCGACCTCGTCGCGCTGCCGGCGGCGGTCGCGGACCGTCCCGCGCGCGAGCTCTCCGGCGGCCAGCGCCAGCGGGTCGCCATCGCCCGGGCCCTCGCCGTCGAGCCCGAGGTGGTCGTCCTCGACGAGGCCGTCTCGGCCCTCGACGTCACCGTGCAGGCCGCGATCCTCCGCCTGCTCGACGACCTCCAGCGACGCCTGGGGCTGACGTACCTGTTCATCTCGCACGACCTCGCCGTCGTGCGGCAGATCTCCGACACGGTGTCCGTGCTGAGCGGCGGGCGGGTCGTCGAAAGCGGCCCGGTGGAGCGGATCTTCACCGAGCCGGAGGACCCTTACACGAGACAGCTCCTGGCTGCCGTCCCCGGTGCCGCGACACCCGCGCCCTCCGAACCGAAAGCCGCGCAATGACCTCGAAACGCCTCGGATTCTTCACCCGCGTCCTCGACGACGCCCCGCCCGCCGAGCGCTACCGCCTCGCAGTCGAGCAGATCCGGCACGCCGAAGAGCTCGGCTTCACCTCGGCCTGGGTGGCCCAGCACCACTTCAACCGTGACGAGGGTGGGATGCCCTCTCCCTTCGTGTTCCTGGGGCACGTCGCGGCCGTGACCAGCCGGATCCGACTCGCCACGGGCATCCTCACCCTCCCCCTCGAGAACCCCGTCCGCGCCGCAGAGGACGCCAGCGTCCTCGACGCCCTCTCCGGCGGACGACTCGACGTCGGTGTGGGCTCCGGCGGCACGGCGACCGCGTTCCCGGCGTTCGGCGAGGAGAGCGACGAGCGCGGTGCGGTCTTCGCACAACACCTGCGCCTGCTCAAGCGCGCCTGGGCCGGGGACTCCCTGCCCGGCGGCAACCACCTGTACCCGGCCGGGCTCCCCCTCGCCGACCGGGTCTGGCAGGCGACCTTCTCCGAGTCCGGCGGTCAGCGAGCGGGCGCGGCCGGCGACGGTCTGCTGCTGTCGCGGACCCAGCCGCGGACGGGCGAGCGACCCGACGCGACCCTGGCCGAGTTGCAGACGCCGATCGTGGAGGCCTACCTGGCCGCGCTCCCTGCGGGTCGCACCCCGCGGATCCTCGGCTCCCGCAGCGTGTTCGTCGCGGACGACCGCTCCGACGCCCTGCGGTTCGCGACCATCGGCCTGACGCGCGCGGCCGAGCATCTCGCGGCGTCCGGGCGGCCGCCGGTCGGCCGGACCGTCGACGAGTTGATCGCCGAGTTCGACGTGCACGTGGGCACGCCCGACGACGTCATCGCCTCGTTGGCAGCCGACACGTCGCTGGAGCACGCCACCGACGTCGCCTTCCAGGTGCACTCGGTCGACCCGCCGCACGAGTTCGTCCTGCGGTCGCTCGAGCTCGCCGCGACCCGGGTCGCGCCCGCGCTCGGCTGGGCCATCGACGCCCCTCTTCTCACCACCTCCCTCTCCGAACCCGAAAGAAGCCGCGCATGAGTCACGCCGACGTCATCGACCACCTCGCCGGGATCGAGCCCGGCACCCCGCTGGACGCCGTCCGGAGCGCTCGCCCCGAGGCCCGCAGCCAAGCGCAGGCCAGCTTCGACGCCCTCTTCACCCCGCTCGACGCGGGCACCTTCGACCTCGTCGAGCGGTGGGCCGTCGCCACGGTCGTCACCGCGTTCCACGGCGAGCCGTCAGCGGGCGCGGCCGCCTTCTACCACCAGCAGCTTGTCGAGTCGGGAGCCGCCCCCTCCCTCGTCGACGCGGTGACGGCCGCCGCCCAGGCCGGCGTCACCGAGGGCCCCTACGGCTCCTTCCCCGCCGGGCCCCTCTCGGGCGAGGACACGCACGGGCTCCACCTCGCCATCGACGAGCCCCTCCGCTCCCGTCTCGGGGAGCGCCTCGCCGCGGCCGTCGAACACGTCCACCTGCTGGTCTTCCGCCCCCGCGACTCCTCCTCCGAGGCTCTGACACGCCTCGAGGACGCGGGATGGTCGGTGGACGACATCGTGACGCTCTCGCAAGAGGTCGCGTTCCTCACCTTCCAGGTGCGCGTCGTCGCGGGCCTCGGTACGCTCCTCGCCACCCCCGCCGCCGCCGACCTCTCCGGGAGCATCCGATGACCGACACCACGACCGCCACCGACGAACTCCCCTCGGGCCGACCCGTCGCCTTCACGCAGGCCGAGCTCGACTGGACCCCCTGGCTCGAGCCTCTCGCCGAGTCCGAGCTCACCGAGCGTCACTGGACGGGGCTGGTCGATCGAGCCCGCGGCAAGAACCCCTACTTCCGGCTGCTCGCGCGCGACCCGGAGATCCTCGCGGCACGCACCAAGACCGACAAGGACATCTTCTACAACACGAAGACCGGCCTGCCCCGCGCCGAGCGCGAGCTGGCCGCGGCCGCCACCAGCCGCTTCAACGGCTGCATCTACTGCGCCTCGGTGCACTCGCGCTTCGCCACGCACTTCTCCGGCCGCGGCGACGACGTCCAGCGGCTCCTCGACGAAGGGGTGTCGGTCGACCTCGGGGCGCGATGGAGTGCCATCGTGGCCGCCTCCGTCGCCCTGGCCGCGACGCCCGTGCGCTTCGACGCCACGCACGTGACCGCGTTGCGCGACGTCGGCCTGGACGACCTCGAGATCGTCGACGTGATCAACGGGGCGGCCTTCTTCAACTGGGCGAACCGGCTCATGCTGAGTCTCGGCGAACCCGTCTGAGGGCCCGCCACAGGACTCGCCGGCGGGTCCTATTAAGGCGGCCACGGGCATCCCACGGGCCCCATGGGCGGGGCGGAGCCCCTCGACCGGCTACCGTTTGACTATGACCACCGAAACGAATGCCCCGATCGAGGCAGACACTGCCGACGCCGCAGCCGTCACCTTCTCCGACCTGGGGCTGAGTGACGCCGTCCTGAAGGCCGTGAAAGACATCGGCTACGAGACCCCTTCGGCCATCCAGGCCGCCACCATCCCGGTCCTGCTCGAAGGGCGCGACGTCGTCGGCCTCGCGCAGACCGGCACCGGCAAGACCGCCGCCTTCGCCCTTCCGATCCTGTCGCGCCTCGACGTCACGCAGAAGAAGCCGCAAGCGCTCGTCCTCTCCCCCACGCGCGAGCTCGCCCTGCAGGTCTGCGAGGCGTTCGAGCAGTACGCGTCGCAGATGCGCGGCGTGCACGTGCTGCCCGTCTACGGCGGGCAGGCCTACGGCGTGCAGCTCTCGGCCCTGCGCCGCGGCGTCCACGTCGTCGTCGGCACCCCCGGCCGCATCATGGACCACCTCGCCAAGGGCACGCTCGACCTGTCCGAGCTCAAGTACCTCGTGCTCGACGAGGCCGACGAGATGCTGAAGATGGGCTTCGCCGAAGACGTCGAGACGATCCTCGCGGACACCCCCGACGACAAGCAGGTCGCCCTCTTCTCCGCGACGATGCCCTCGCAGATCCGCCGCATCTCGAAGCAGTACCTCCACGACGCCGAAGAGATCACGGTCAAGAACAAGACCACGACGTCGGCCAACACGACCCAGCGCTACCTGATGGTGTCGTACCCGCAGAAGGTCGACGCCCTGACGCGGATCCTCGAGGTCGAGAACTTCGAGGGCATGATCGTCTTCGTCCGCACCAAGAGCGAGACCGAGACCCTGGCCGAGAAGCTGCGGGCCCGCGGCTACTCCGCGGCCGCGATCTCGGGCGACGTCGCTCAGGCCCAGCGTGAGCGCACCGTCAACCAGCTCAAGTCCGGCAAGCTCGACATCCTCGTCGCCACCGACGTGGCCGCCCGTGGCCTCGACGTCGACCGCATCAGCCACGTCGTCAACTACGACATCCCGATCGACACCGAGTCGTACGTCCACCGCATCGGCCGCACCGGTCGCGCCGGCCGCTCGGGTGCCGCCATCAGCTTCGTCACGCCGCGCGAGCGACGCCTCCTCGGCGCCATCGAGAAGGCCACCCGCCAGCCGCTCACGCAGATGCAGCTGCCGTCGGTCGACGACGTGAACGTGACCCGCCTCGCCCGCTTCGACGACGCCATCACTGCCGCTCTCGCTCAGCCCGAGATGATCTCGACGTTCCGCGACATCGTCGGCCACTACGTCGAACACCACGACGTGCCCGAGGCCGACGTCGCCGCCGCGCTGGCCGTGGTCGCGCAGGGCGACACGCCGCTGCTGCTCGACCCGGCGGCCGAGCGTCGTCAGCAGTCGTTCGATCGTGACGAGCGGGCCTCGCGCCCCTCGCGGGACTCCGACGGCGGCTCGCGGTCGCACGACCGATCCTCCGACGGCGGGTCGCGCTCGTACGACCGTGACGATCGCGGTGAGCGCCCCGCCCGTGGGCCGCGCACCACGAAGCCGATGTCGCCGTACCGCCTCGAGGTGGGCAAGCGGCAGCGTGTCGAGCCCCGTCAGATCGTCGGCGCTCTCGCCAACGAGGGCGGTCTCAGCCGCGAGGACTTCGGTGCGATCTCGATCCGCCCGGACTTCTCCATCGTCGAGCTGCCCGCCGACATGAACCCGGACGTGCTCGACAAGCTCAGCGACACGCGCATCAGCGGGAAGCTGATCGAGATCCGGCCCGACCGTCCGGGTCGTGCGCCGCGGTCGGACCGCGACGAGCGCCCCGGGCGTCGTCCGCGCAACGACTGACGCTCGGGAAGGGTCAGGCGGCAGCCTGAGCGCGAGCGACGGCTGCCGCCCGCTCCGCAGCTTCGGCCGCCAGGGCGTCGGCGTACTCCGGCCCGACCGACCCCGTAGCCGCACCGACAGCGCGACGGGCGGTCGTGGCGGCGCGCTGCTCGGCGACGACGGATGCGATCGCTGCAGCAGTGGGCGTGCGAGCCCCGGCGGGGGCCACCCAGGCGTAGGCGCCCGAGAGCAGCAACGGCCCCCCGAGGGCATCCGACGAGGATGCACGGAACGCGAACGTCGTCTCCTCGTACACCGAGCGCGCTTCGGCTTTGTTGCGACTCATGAGACGCGTGGTGCGGTATTCCTCGACCAGCGTCGCATCCACCTCGATCACGGCCTCGTCGCCTCTCGCCACCACGTCGTACGTGCCGACCTTGATCGTGTAGCGGTCGTACCAGGCGGAGTCGTCGAGAGTGTCGTCGACGTGCTCGAAGTCCTCAAGAACGGTGAGGCGCAGGGGTGCGGCGGATGCGGCGGCGTTCATGGTGGTCTCCTCGGAGCGCGGGGCTCCCTCCGGCCGCCGGACTCGACGGCCGCGGTCAGTCCAACACACGACGACCGTCGTCGGACGCCCGCCGCGCGGGCTTAGGCTCGACCCATGGAAGACGACGATCCCCGCGTGCTCGGCTGGGTGCACCGACACACCGCACTCCTCTGGGCGATCATCGGCGTGATCTTCCTGGTCTACGGCATCAGCGCCATCAGCCAGGTCAGTCGAGGCGTGGTCGGCCCCGACCATTCGAACGTCATCTCGAGCTTCGGCGGCATCATCGCGGCGATCGTCTGCGGCATCCTCGCGCTGCGGTGGCGAGCGGAGCGGCGTCGGTCGAACGACAACGACTGAATAGGCCCTGCCGGGTCACTGGGTGGGCCCGACCGGGCTCCTGAGTGGGCCCTACCGGGCTCGAACCGATGACATCCACGGTGTAAACGTGGCGCTCTACCAACTGAGCTAAAGGCCCGCATCCCGCACGGGGCGGAAGCGTTCGTCCATCGTAGCGGGACGGACGGAGGTCAGACGGGGAGCGGCACCAGCGCGTCGAGGGCCGCGCGATAGTCGGTGATCGACCGGGCGGAGCCGGGCTCGGTGACGAAGTGCTCGCGGATGATGCCGTCGATGTCGATGAGGAACGTCGCCCGGTTCGCGAAGCCCTTGTGCTCGAGGAACACGCCGTACTCCTTCGCGACCTCGCCGTGCGGCCAGAAGTCGGCGAGCAGCGTGAAGTCGTACCCCTCGGCCTCGGCGAACGAGCGGAGAGTCGCCTTCGAGTCGACCGAGATGCCGATGAGCTCGACGCGGTGATCCTTGAACATGGCGATGTTGTCGCGGAGGTCGCAGAGTTCGGTCGTGCAGGTGCTGGAGAACGCGAGGGGGAAGAACACGAGGGCGACGGGCTTGACTCCGCGGTAGTCGGCGAGCCGGATGTGCTCGCCGTACTGGTTGGGGAGGTCGAAGTCGGGAGCCTGGATGAAGTTCTCCAGAGCCATCTGGCGGTCCTTTTCTGCCACTCGACTCGAGCGGCCCATTCGCGTCACTCGGTCGGAGCGGCGATTCTCTGCGACACCCGGGTGCGGGCGACGGCACGATCGGCAATGCTACGCCCAAGAATGCGGGATGCAAAGGTTGTCGAATTCCTCCCTCAAGCCGCGTGTCGGTTGTGGGAACTAGAGTGGTCGAGGTCGGGTTCGACACCGCCTCCACAGAGAGCGGCGCCGCACCCGATAACACTGTGTTCACTCCATACAACGAAGAGGTCAAGGGTGTCGGTCAACGAACAGGATCCGTATTCGGTCGACGATTTCGATCGGGATCCCGAAGAAACCGCCGAGTGGAAGGAGTCGCTCGACGGCCTCGTCGCGGCTCACGGCCACGAGCGTGCTCGAGAGATCATGCTGAGTCTCCTCTCGCGCTCCCACGAGCTGCACCTGAACGTGCCGATGGTCCCCACGACGGACTACATCAACACGATCGCCCCCGAGAACGAGCCCCAGTTCCCCGGCGACGAAGACGTCGAACGCCGCTACCGCAAGTGGTTGCGCTGGAACGCCGCGATCATGGTCCACCGTGCCCAGCGGCCCGGCATCTCGGTCGGCGGCCACATCTCGACCTACGCGTCGTCCGCCGCCCTGTACGAGGTCGGCTACAACCACTTCTTCCGGGGCCAGAACGCGCCCGGCGGTGGCGACCAGATCTTCTTCCAGGGGCACGCCTCCCCCGGCATGTACGCCCGCTCCTTCCTCGAGGGTCGCCTCGACACGAACGTCCTCGACGGCTTCCGCCAGGAGGTCTCGCACCAGGGCGGCGGCCTCTCGTCGTACCCGCACCCGCGTCTGATGCCCGAGTACTGGCAGTTCCCGACCGTGTCGATGGGCCTCGGCCCGATCAACGCGATCTACCAGGCCCAGTTGGCCAAGTACCTCACCAACCGCGGCATCAAGGACGCCTCGGACCAGCAGGTCTGGGCATTCCTCGGCGACGGCGAGCTCGACGAGGTCGAGTCGCGCGGGCAGTTGCAGGTCGCGGCCAACGAGGGCCTCGACAACCTCAACTTCGTCATCAACTGCAACCTTCAGCGCCTCGACGGGCCGGTCCGCGGCAACGGCAAGATCATCCAAGAGCTCGAGAGCTTCTTCCGCGGCGCCGGCTGGAACGTCATCAAGGTCGTCTGGGGCCGCGAATGGGACGAGCTCCTGGCCCGCGACACCGAGGGCGCGCTGCTCAACCTCATGAACCGCACTCCCGACGGCGACTACCAGACCTATAAGGCCGAGTCGGGCGCCTACGTCCGCGAGAACTTCTTCGGCCGCGACCCCCGCACGCTCGAGCTCGTCAAGAACTACAGCGACGACGACGTCTGGAACCTCAAGCGAGGCGGCCACGACTACCGCAAGGTCTACGCGGCGTACAAGGCGGCGTCCGAGCACAAGGGCCAGCCGACCGTGATCCTCGCGAAGACGATCAAGGGCTACGGCCTCGGCCCGTCGTTCGAGGGCCGCAACGCGACCCACCAGATGAAGAAGCTCACGCTCGACAACTTGAAGAAGTTCCGCGACGAGATGAGCATCCCCATCACCGACGCGACGCTCGAAGAGAACCCCTACCTGCCGCCGTACTACCACCCCGGTCAGAACGACGAGGCGATCGAATACCTCCAGGCGCGTCGTCGCGAGCTCGGCGGCTACATCCCCGAGCGCCGCACGAAGTACACGCAGATCCCCGTCCCGGAAGAGGCGTCCTACGGTGTCGTCAAGAAGGGCTCCGGCAAGCAGGAGGTCGCCACGACCATGGCGTTCGCCCGCCTCCTGAAAGACCTGCTGCGCGCCCCCGGCTTCGGCCACCGCATCGTCCCGATCATCCCCGACGAGGCCCGCACCTTCGGCATGGACGCCTACTTCCCGACGTCCAAGATCTACAACCCGAACGGTCAGCACTACACCTCGGTCGACCGCGAGCAGCTCCTGGCGTACAAGGAGAGCCCCCAGGGCCAGATCCTGCACGTCGGCATCAACGAGGCCGGCGCGTTCGCGGCCTTCACCGCGGTGGGCACCAGCTACTCCACCCAGGGCGAGCCTCTCATCCCCGTCTACGTCTTCTACTCGATGTTCGGGTTCCAGCGCACCGGTGACGCGATGTGGGCCGCGGGCGACATGATGGCGCGCGGATTCATCATCGGCGCCACCGCCGGGCGGACCACCCTGACGGGTGAGGGCCTCCAGCACGCCGACGGCCACTCGCACCTCCTCGCCTCCACCAACCCGGCCGTCGTGAGCTACGACCCGGCGTTCGGCTACGAGGTCGGCCGTATCGTCAAGGCGGGTGTCGAGCGCATGTACGGCACCGACTCCGAGGGCAAGCCGACGCATTCCGACCCCAACGTCATGTACTACCTCACCGTCTACAACGAGCCGATGCAGCAGCCGGTCGAGCCCGAGAACGTCGACGTCGAGGGCATCGAGCGGGGCATCTACAAGCTGAAGGAGGCCTCGAACCTCGGGCCGCGCGCTCAGCTGCTCGCCTCGGGCGTCGGTGTGCCGTGGGCCCTCGAGGCTCAGGAGCTCCTGGCCGAGGACTGGAACGTCGCGGCCGACGTCTGGAGCGTCACATCCTGGACCGAGCTCCGTCGCGACGGCCTCGCCGCCGAAGAGCACAATTTCCTGCACCCGAACGACGAGAAGCACGTGCCGTACGTCACGCAGAAGCTGCAGGGGGCCGAGGGTCCGTTCATCGCGACCTCCGACTTCATGCACGCGGTGCCCGACCAGATCCGTCAGTTCGTGCCCGGCGACTACCTCACGCTCGGCGCCGACGGATTCGGCTTCTCCGACACGCGTCCCGCCGCCCGTCGGTTCTTCAAGATCGACGGTCCGTCGATGGTCGTCCGCACGCTCCAGGCCCTCGCCGCACAGGGTCAGGTCGACGCGAGCGTCGTCGAACAGGCGATCCAGAAGTACCAGCTGCACGACGTGACCGCGGGCACCTCCGGTTCGGCCGGCGGAGAGAGCTGATCCGGTCGTGAGCGCTCCGCGCACGACCGATCCCGCCACCAAGAAGAAGACCCTCGCCTGGCTGCGAACGGTCTCGGGCGAGTTCGCGACCGCCACGATCAAGAAGCTCGACGAGACGCTGCCCTGGTACGGCTCCATGCCGCCGGGGCGGCGCTCGGCCGTCGGGCTCGTCGCCCAGGCCGGCATCTCGTCGTTCATCAGCTGGTACGACGACCCCAAGGCGACCCCGTGGATCGCCGCCGACGTCTTCGGAGCGGCTCCGCGCGAGCTGCTCCGGAGCGTCAGCCTGCAGCAGACGCTGCAGCTGATCCGGGTGACCTGCGAGGTCGTCGAAGACCGGGTGAAAGACGGCGACCAGTCGCTGCGCGAGGCGATTCTGCTCTATTCGCGCGAGATCGCCTTCGCGGCCGCCGACGTGTACGCCCGAGCCGCCGAGGCCCGTGGGCTGTGGGATGCCCGGCTCGAGGCCCTCGTGGTCGACAGCATCTTGAGCGGCGAGTACGACGACGAGCTCCCGAGCCGGATCGCCGCCCTCGGCTGGCACGGCCATGGCGAGGTCGCGGTCCTGGTCGGGACGGCGCCGCGCATGCTCGACGTCGACGTCCTGCGCCGCACGGCGAGGCACCAGGAGGCCGACGTGCTGATCGGCGTCCAGGGCTCCCGTCTCGTCCTCGTGATCGGACGCGCCGAGACCGCGGGAGACGAGACCGAGGGGGCCACGAGACCCCGGCCCAGCTTCACGGAGATCGCCACGGCTCTCGAGCCGGGTTTCGGCGACGGCCCCCTGGTGCTCGGCCACGAGGTGCCCGGCCTCGTCGACGCCTCCGGCAGCGCGAAGGCCGCGTTGGCCGGTTTCGCCGTCGCTCGTGCCTGGCGGAACGCCCCCCGTCCCGCACAGGCGGACGACCTCCTGCCCGAGCGCGCCCTGGCCGGCGATCCCGTCGCCCGGTCGACCCTCGTCAACCGCATCTACCGCCCGCTCAAGGCCCACTCGTCCGAGCTCCTCACGACCCTGTGGTGCTATCTCGACAACGGCCGGTCGCTGGAGGCCACGGCGCGCGAGTTGTTCGTGCACCCCAACACCGTCCGCTACCGCTTGAAGCGAGTCACCGACGTCATCGGCTGGGACGCCACGGGGGCCCGAGAAGCCCTCATTCTGCAGGCGGCGCTCATCCTCGGGTCGATCGCCGACCCCGACGCGCCTTCTCGGAGCAAGGCGGTCCGGGCCGGCTCCGCCACGGAACACAAGAAGCGCGCGTGAACGGTTCCTCCAACGAATCGCGCCGAACTTGTGCGGGCGTCTCGCAAGAATGCGGCGAGATGCTTGGCAGGATGGTCCGGTGATCGTTCTCGTTGCCCCCGGTCAAGGGTCCCAGACCCCCGGGTTCCTCACTCCCTGGCTGGACGACCCGTCGTCCCGCGACCTCCTCCAGCACCTCTCCGAGGCGTCCGGCGTCGACCTGGTCGCGCACGGCACCACGTCGGACGCCGACACGATCCGCGACACCGCCGTCGCGCAGCCGCTCATCGTGGCGGCCGGTCTCCTCACGGCGCGGGCCCTGTTCGAGCGCGTGTCGCGCGACTCGATCGGTGGAGTCGCGGGTCATTCCGTCGGCGAGCTCACGGCGGCCGCGCTGGCCGGCGTGGTCTCCGAGGCCGACGCCGTCTCCCTCGTCACGGTCCGGGCGAAGGCGATGGCCGCGGCCGCCGCCGCGACTCCCACCGGCATGAGTGCCGTCCTCGGCGGCGACGAGGCCGAAGTGCTCGCGCGCCTCGCCGAGCTCGACCTCTCCCCCGCGAACTTCAACGTCGGGGGCCAGATCGTCGCCGCCGGTGCCGTCGACGCCCTGGCTACCCTCGCCGAAGAGCCGCCGACCAAGGCCCGCGTCATGCCGCTGCAGACCGCCGGGGCGTTCCACACGCGCTACATGGCGTCGGCGGTCGAGCCCCTGCGCGCGGCAGCAGCCGCCGTCGAGGTCTCCGACCCGACCACTCGGCTCTGGACCAACCACGACGGCAGCGAGGTCACCTCCGGCCGGGCGTTCCTCGACCTCCTCGTCGAGCAAGTGGCCTCACCGGTCCAGTGGTCCGCCACCATGGACTCCTTCCTGGGCGCCGGCATCACCGGCATCATCGAGCTGGCTCCCGCCGGCGCCCTCGTGGGTCTCGCCAAACGCGGCCTCAAGGGCGTCCCCGCCGTCGCCATCAAGACTCCCGACGACCTCCAGGCCGCCGTCGACCTCCTGCAAGGAGCAACCGCATGACCAACCCCGTCCTCTCGCAAGCCGTCGGGCACGAGTTCACGCGAATCCTCGGCATGGGCGCCGCCCGCGGCGAGCTCGTCGTCCCCAACTCCGAGATCATCGAGCCGATCAACTCGTCCGACGAGTGGATCCGCCAACGCACCGGGGTCATCACTCGCGTGCGGGCCGGAGCCGACGTGAACGCCGTCGATCTCGCGGAGACCGCCGCGAACGAGGCCATCGCCAAGGCGGGAATCCGCCCCGATCAGATCGGCGTCGTCCTCGTCTCCACGATCAGCAACACCGTGCCGACCCCGTCGATGGCCGCCCTGCTGGCCGACCGCGTCGGCGCGAACCCGGCAGCCGCCTACGACATCTCGGCCGCCTGCGCCGGCTACGCCTACGGCATCGCCCAGGCCGACGCCCTCATCAAGAGCGGTGTCACCGACTACGTGCTCGTCGTCGGCGCCGAGAAGCTCAGCGACATCGTCGACCCGACCGACCGCTCGATCTCGTTCCTGCTCGGCGACGGCGCCGGAGCCGCCGTGGTCGGCCCGAGCGACTTCCCGGGCATCTCCCCGACCGTCTGGGGCTCCGACGGGTCGAAGTGGGACACCATCGGCATGACCAACACGATCCCGGAGTACCGTCACGGCGCCGGCGACGTCGCCTGGCCGACGATCCGCCAGGAGGGCCAGTCGGTCTTCCGCTGGGCCGTCTGGGAGATGGCGAAGGTCGCGAAGCTCGCCCTCGAGAAGGCCGGCATCCAGGCATCCGACCTCGCCGCCTTCGTGCCCCACCAGGCCAACATGCGCATCATCGACGAGTTCGCCAAGCAGCTCGGCCTGCCCGAGACCGTGGTCATCGGTCGCGACATCGAGACCACCGGCAACACCTCGGCAGCGAGCATCCCCCTGGCCACGCATCGCCTGCTCGAAGAGCACCCCGAGCTCAGCGGCGGCCTGTCGCTCCAGATCGGCTTCGGCGCCGGGCTCGTGTTCGGCGCCCAGGTCGTCGTCCTGCCCTGAGACTTCGGCCCGCCGGTGCGCCTGACGGCCGCCCGGGCCGGATCCCCGCGTCACGCCTCGCCCGGGGCCGACGCGACCACCCAGCACGTCCTGCAATATGATCGATCCCGGTCACAACGACACTCAAGGAGAGAACACAATGGCACAGTCCACCGAAGAAGTCCTGGCCGGCCTGGCCGAGCTCATCAACGACGAGACCGGTATCGCCACCGACACCGTCGAGCTTGACAAGTCGTTCACCGACGACCTCGACATCGACTCCATCTCGATGATGACCATCGTCGTCAACGCCGAAGAGAAGTTCGACGTCAAGATCCCCGACGACGAGGTCAAGAACCTCAAGACCGTCGGCGACGCCGTGACCTTCATCACCAAGGCTCAGGGCTAAGACATCGCTTACTCGGCCCGCACCTCGAGAAGAGGTGCGGGCCGAGTGCTGTTCCACCCCCGTTCGTTCTAGGAGGAGCGTCGTATGACCAAGAGAATCGTCGTGACGGGCATCGGAGCCACGTCACCCCTCGGCGGCACGTTCGTCGACAGCTGGAAGAACCTGCTCGCGAAAGAGTCGGGCATCACCCGCATCACCCACGACTGGGTCGCCCGGTACGAGCTGCCCATCGACTTCGGCGGCCAGGTCAGGGTTCAGAGCGACGAGCAGCTCACCCGCCAGGAGACCAAGCGTCTCGACCCATCGAGCCAGTACGGACTGATCGCCGCTCGCGAGGCCTGGGCCGACGCCGGCTCCCCCGAGGTCGTGCCCGAGCGCTTCCTGGTCGACTGGGCCACAGGCATCGGCGGCATCTGGACCCTCACCGACGCCATGGACACCCTGCGCGAGAAGGGGCCGCGCCGGGTCCTCCCGATGACGATCCCGATGCTGATGCCGAACGGGCCGGCCGCGGCGATCTCCATGTCGCTGGGCGCCCGCGCCGGTGCTCGCACGGTCGTGTCCGCATGCGCCTCCTCGACGGAGTCGATCGCCAACGCGTACGACCACCTCCAGAAGGGCGACGCCGACATCGTCATCGCCGGTGGATCCGAGGCCTCGATCCACCCGCTGCCTCTCGCCGCCTTCGCGTCGATGCACGCCCTCTCCTCCCGGATGGACGACCCCGCCTCCGCCTCGCGCCCCTACGACGTGACGCGCGACGGCTTCGTGCTCGGCGAGGGTGGGGCAGCGCTCGTGCTCGAGACGGAGGAGCACGCGCTCGCCCGCGGAGCCCGCATCTACGCCGAGCTCCTCGGTGGGGGCGTCTCGAGCGACGCGTTCCACATCACGGCGCCCGACCCCGAGGGCAACGGTGCCGCCCGGGCCGTGAAGACAGCGCTGGCGCAGGCGGGCGTCTCCGCCGACGACGTCGCTCACATCAACGCTCACGCGACGTCCACGCCGGTCGGCGACATCGCCGAGATCCATGCCCTCGAGCGGGTCTTCGGCGACCACCTCAAGTCGATCGCCATCTCGGCCACGAAGGCGTCCACCGGGCACCTCCTCGGCGGTGCCGGCGCGATCGAGGCCGCGTTCACGGTGAAGGCGCTGCACACGCGCACGGCTCCCCCGACGATCAACACGACGCAGATGGACGCCGAGATCGACATCGACCTCGTCACGTCGCCGCGCCAGCTGGCCGACGGCCCGATCGTGGGCATCTCGACCTCGTTCGGGTTCGGCGGGCACAACGCGGTCGTGGTCTTCCGGAGCGTCTAGAGGGGTGGGATGCCCGGGCCGCTGCCCGCGCATCCCGCGCTCTCCGCTCGCCTCGGTCTGGGCCTGCGGCTCTGCGGTCTGCTCGCAGAGTCGCACCCCTGTCGCCCGCAATCGAACCTCCGGCCCGCGTCGGTGACGGCTGCACCCGGGGCCTGCGCGTCGGTGCTTCACGCGCGCAGAGTCGCACCCCTGTGGCCCGCAGTCGCACCTCCGTCCCGCGCAGTCGCACCCGCGTCCCGCGCAGTCGCACCCTCGTCCCGGAGTGCTGCACCCTGCCAGCCACGAGGCACCCCGGTCGACCGGGGGTCGCCCGTGGAGTCGGGGGTGCGGTTCCCGCGGCGCCGCAGGGCGCACCCTGATCGCCATCAGTCGCACCCCGCTGAGCGCTGCGCCCGCAGCGGCCCTTCAGCCGGCGGCGGCACCCGCACCCCTGCTCCGCAGACCCGCACCCCCTGCACGCCGGCCCGCGCGGTGGCACCCTCGTCCCGCGCAGTCGCACCCCAGCGGCCGCGAGGCACCCCGGTCGACCCGGGGTCGACCGGGGAGTCGGGGGTGCGGCTCCCGCGGCGACCCGAGTCGCACCCTCACGGCGCGGAGCCGCACCCCCGTCGCGCGCACCCGCACTCCGAACGCCGCACGCAGGGGTCGGGCGAAGCGGTCACGCGAAGCGGGCACGCGAAGCGGTGACACGAACCAGCACACGAACCAGCACACGAAGCAGCACCAGCGAGCGGAACGGACGAAGGCCGGCCTCCCCGAGAGGTGACCGGCCTTCCTTACGCCTGACCCAGTTCTGAGCCGAATCGGCGCGCGGTGCGGTGGTGCAGTCATGCGGTGGTGCAGTCTGTGGTGCCGGGCCCGACATGACCCGGTGCGCGGCGTCAGCCGACCTTGTGCAGCCAGGCCACCGGGTTGCCCTCGCCGGCGTGGCGGAAGGCTTCGAGCTCGTCGTCCCAGGCCTGACCGAGAGCCAGACGCAGTTCGCGGTGGAGCTCGAGGGCGTTCGAGCCGGCGATCTCCATGGCGTAGCGGATGCGGTCTTCGGGGATCACGGTGTTGCCGACCGAGTCGGTCTGCGCGAAGAAGACGCCCAGGTCGGGCGTGTGCATCCACCGGCCGCCGTCGGCCAGCGACGACGGGTCTTCGGTCACCTCGTAGCGGAGGTGCTCCCAGCCGCGGAGAGCCGAAGCGATCTGCGCGCCGGTGCCGACCGGGCCCTCCCAGTAGAACTCCGCACGAAGGGAGCCCTTCAGGACGGGCTGGTCACTCCACGTGAAGTTGACCGCACGCCCGAGGGCGCGACCAGTAGCCCACTCGACGTGCGGGCTCAAAGCACGCGGGGAGGAGTGTACGAAAAGGACGCCCCGCGCAAGTATGGGTTTGTGCGTAGCCACGGCTTCTCCATTCGGTTAGGTGCGACTTCCCCATCGACCTGGTGAATGGCGGGCGGTGACCCGAATTGCTTTTGGTTCTTCGTGAATTATGGCCGACTCGGTAACGAAATGACAACTGTGCGATTCCCGTGAAGGCATACTCGGTATACCCCGACGGTTGGAGGACAGGTGTCGTTGCGTTCGTCGTTGCTCGCCACCCTGCTGCTCGGCGACCAGTACGGGCTGCAGCTGCACGGCGAGATCGTCTCGCGCACGGCCCGGGCCACACCTCTCAACGTCGGCCAGATCTACTCCACGCTGGAGCGCCTGGCAGCGGCCGGCCTCGTCCGTCTCGCCGGGCAGACGGGTGACGGGCTCACCCTCTACTCGCTGACTCCGTCGGGGCGCGCTGCGGCCGAGACCTGGACGGGGATGCCCGCCACTCCCCTCTCCTGGAGCGAAACCACTGAGCAGCTCCTCCTCGTGTCGTCGCTGCCGGGGGTGGACGCCACGCCGCTGGTGGCTGCGTACCGGGAGGCGTGGGTGGGCATGCTGCTCGCTTCGGGACCACGCGAGTCCGGACGACAGGACGATCTGGGCGCCGCCCGTGCCCTGGCGCAAGCGGCGGTCGCGTGGCTCGACTCCCTCGACGACCTCGGCGCGCGCCAGGTGCCGCTCGCGCGCCTGCGCCCCCGCCGCGGCCGGCGTCCCGCCGCCTGACGCCGCTCCGCTGTCCGCCGCCTGACGCCGCCCCGCCGCCTGACGGTGCGCGCCGCCTGACGTTGCGCGCCCGCTCTGACACCGGGCGGCTCATCGAGGGGGCGCACACGGCCGCGGCGCCGAGCCCGTCCGGCCATCTCCGCCCACTCGTCACAGAGTGAGACGCTGACCCCCGGCACGCACGGGGCGCTGCGACGACTCCAGAAGATGCGGCCCCAGCAGAACATGAGCAGCGTGTTCTGGAGTCGCGCGCAGGGGCCACCGCGACGACTCCAGAAGGTGCGGCCCCGGGAGAACATGAGCAGCGTGTTCTGGAGCCGAGCTACTTCGCCTCCGAGTACGACGTGACGGTCGCGACGGTCACGGGGAACCGCACCGGCGCGTCCCCGAACAGCAGCCGCCCCGCCTCCGTCGCCGCATCCGAGACGAGTGCCGCGACCTCGGCCGCGTGAGCAGCCGGCGTGTGCACCACCACCTCGTCGTGCAGGAAGAACACCAGGTGCGGCGCCGAAAGGCCCGACCCGTAGCGCGCCAGCAGCGCTCGACGCAGCGCACCCATCCAGCACAGCGCCCACTCGGCGGCGGTCCCCTGCACGACGAAGTTGCGCGTGAACCGACCCCAGGCGCGTCCGTCCGCCCCCACCGACACGGCCATCTCCGGCGGAACGTCGGTGCCGGGCCGCGGCGACGACCGCCCCAGCAGGGTCGAGACGACTCCCCCGCGCTCGCCCGTGCGCGCCGCCTCCTCGACGAACGCGATCGCGCGCGGGAACGCCCGGGTGAGCCTCGGCATCAACCGCCCGCCGTCGCCCGAGGTCGCACCGTACATCGCCCCGAGCATCGCCACCTTCGCCTCGGCCCGCGTCGCGACGGCCCCCGACGCGACGATCCCCTCGTACAGATCGCCGGCGCCTGCGCGGGCCATGGCCGGGTCGCGAGCGAGGGCGGTGAGGATGCGCGGCTCGAGTTGCGAGGCGTCGGCGACCACCAGGGTCCAGTCGGGGTCCGCCACGACGGCACCGCGGATCGCCTTCGGAAGCTGCAACGCGCCTCCCCCGCTCGTTCCCCAGCGCCCCGTCGCGGCTGCAGCGGGAACGTAGTCCGGTCGGAACCGTCCGCCCACCACCCAGGTATCGAGCCAGCCCCAGCCGTTCGCGGCCAGCAGCCGGGCCATCTTCTTGTAGCGGAGCAACGGCTCGATCGCGGGATGCTCGTACCGCTTCAACTCCCACTGCCGCGTCGACGCCACCGGCAGCCCGGCGCGCTGCAGAGCCCGCATCAGCTCGGTCGGCGAGTCGGGGTTGAGCTCCGGCGCGTTCAGTGCCGCCCGCACCTCGGAGAGCGCGCCGTTCATGAGGGTGGGCCGCTCGCCCGTCGCAGGACGGGGTCCGAGCGCCTCGACGAGCAATTCGTCGTGCCGGGTGACGGACCACGGGATCCCCCGGTGCCGCATCTCGGCCGCGATGAGCGCTCCGGTCGACTCGGCGGTCAGCAGCAGCTCGAGCGCACCCCGGTGCGGGCTCGCCTCGACGGCCTCGCGCTGGAGGAGGAACTCGGCCAGCGGGTCGGGCAAGGACTCCGGTTCGACGACGAACAGCGCAGTGCGGTCGACCGGGGCGGCCTGAGGACCGTCGTAGGGCCCCCGCGGCGCCTCGTGGATGCGCGACCCCACGGTGGACGAGGAGGCCCGCAGGATCGCGTGACAGAGGCGCAGATCGACGCAGCGTTCGACGAGGACGCCTTCGTCGAGCAGCTGCGGGTACCAGCGCGCGGTGTCGTCCCAGACCCAGCGCGTCGCCTCGGACTCGCGCTGCCGGACGGTGTCGGCGAAGGCCCGTGAGGCCACCGTCGTGGGATCGCCCGGCACGAGGATCCCGCCGTCGTCTCGCGCCAGCGGCGTCAGCCGCACGGTCTCGTCGGGGAGACGCTCGACGAGGGTGAACATGTGTTCGATCCTAAGAGGGGTGCGCAAATGGCGAGTGATCACGCACCGTCACCCCGGAAACCCGGGGCGGCTGTCGACGACGGCGCCGAATCGCTCGACATTTGCGACACGAGCGCAGTGCCGACACCAGCGCAATGGCGGCACCAGCGCAGTGGCGACACCAAGGCGGCCGGGAGCGCGCGTCAGGCGTGCAGCAGCGACCCGTCGGCGGCCAGCACGTTGCGCTCGCCCGCCTCGATCGGCACGCCGAAGCGGTTCTGCTTGGGTGGGATCGGGCAGTTGAAGTTGTACGAGAAAGCGCACGGCGGGAGCACGGCGCGGTTGAAGTCGAGGGTGATCGTGCCGTCGTCGTCCGGCTTCACGAACAGGAACCGCCCGACCGAGTAGGTGGCGTCGCCGTTGGTGGTGTCACCGAAGACGAGCTGGAGACGCCCGTTCGAGTCGCTCGGGAACGCGGCCAGCTCGTAGTCGACGCCGTCGCGGCTGAAGCGGATGAGGCCGGGCAGGGGCTTTGGGCGCGAGAGGTCGAGGTCCTTCTGGTGACGGATGTCGACCTCGGCGCCGTCGGAGGTCGGGACGAACGACGCCTCGACGACCCACGACGGGTCGTAGGCGAAGGCGTCGATCGAGCCGAAGGCGGCTGCCGCGTCGGATTCTGTGTTCCAGACCCGCAGCGCGTACGACGAGCGGTCGTCGTTCGCGATGACGGTGCCGGTCGCCCCGTCGGCGAAGAGGATGCTCGAGGGCGTGATCGCATCGTCTCCGGCCACGAGGGCGGTGCCGTCGACGAGGTCGCCGTCCACGCGGATCCCGTCGCTCTCGCTCGCCGTGAGGCGGAGGCCTCCGAGGCCGGCCGGAGCCGGTGCCCAGACGCCGGGCACGCCCCAGATCGGCTGCTCGGAGTCGACCCACTGCGTGTTGGTCAGCGCGAGAGGACCCTGGGGTCCGGTCACGTAGCGCTGGCGGGCGGAGTGGAAGCGGTCGAGCTCGGTGGCGGCGGTCAGGGTGTCGGTCATGGTCTCTCCAACAATCTCGACTCTCGAACTATTTCCCGTTGTGCAGCGTAAAGCCAGGAAGCGCTTCAGTCCTGTGACAGCCGGCGCAGCTGCTCCTCGAACGGCACGACGTCGTCGAACTCGTCGACACGACTCGTCGTGTGACCCGCGACGAGGGCGGCCAACTGATCCGCCGCGCGGGAGACGCGGTCGGGCAGGGTGGTGGTGGTCTCGTCGCCGCTGCCCCAGTCCTCCGAGGCCGCGAACACGCCCAGCGGCACCACGACGGCCCGCAGGTACGCGAACATCGGCCGGAGGGCGTAGTCGAGCACGAGCGAGTGACGCGGCGTGCCGGCCGTGGCGGCGATGAGCACCGGGGTGCCCTCGAGGGCGGTGTTGTCGATCACGTCGAAGAACGATTTGAAGAGGCCGCTGTACGACGACGTGAACACCGGCGTGACGGCGATCACCCCATCGGCCTTCGTGACCGACTCGATCGCGGAGGCGAGAGCCGGCGCCGGGAAGCCCGTGAGCAGGTTGTCGGTGATCTCGTGCGCCAGGTCGCGGAGCTCGACGATCTCGACCTCGACCCCTTCGCCCAGCGAGGCGAGGGAGCGGGTGGTGGCCTCGGCGAGGCGATCAGCCAGGAGTCGGGTGGAGGAGGGCTGGCTCAGCCCCGCGGTAATGACGGTGATGCGCTTGGAACTCATGGCGAGCATCCTTGTCGATTGCTGGGGTTCGGGGGTTCTAGAAGGCGCGGATGGAGATCGGGTCGGCCGAGGCGGCGACGGGCTTGGCAGCGGTGGCCGCCGCGACCAGGGACGCGTGGGTCGGGCCGTCCGGGATGTCGGCCGGACGGTTCTTCGCGAACTCCTTGCGGAGCACGGGCACGACCTCGCCGCCGAGCAGGTCGAGCTGCTCGAGGACGGTCTTGAGCGGCAGGCCGGCGTGGTCCATGAGGAACAGCTGGCGCTGGTAGTCGCCGACGTAGTCGCGGAAGCCCAGCGTCTTGTCGATGACCTGCTGCGGGCTGCCGACGGTCAGCGGCGTCTGCGAGGTGAAGTCCTCGAGCGACGGGCCGTGGCCGTAGACCGGGGCCTCGTTGAAGTAGGGGCGGAACTGGTTGACGGCGTCCTGCGAGTTCTTGGCCATGAACGCCTGTCCGCCGAGTCCGACGATCGCCTGGTCGGCGCGGCCGTGGCCGTAGTGCTCGAAGCGCTCGCGGTACAGCTTGACCATCTGCGCGGTGTGCGACGCCGGCCAGAAGATGTGGTTCGCGAAGAACCCGTCGCCGTAGTACGCGGCCTGCTCGGCGATCTCCGTCGAGCGGATCGAGCCGTGCCAGACGAACGGCGCGACCTCGTCGAGCGGGCGCGGCGTGGCGGTGAAGCCCTGCAGCGGCGTGCGGAAGTGGCCCTTCCAGTCGACGACCTCTTCGGTCCAGAGGCGGTGCAGGAGCGCGTAGTTCTCGATGGCCAGGTTGATGCCCTGGCGGATATCCTTGCCGAACCAGGGGTAGACCGGGCCGGTGTTGCCGCGGCCGAGCGTCAGGTCGACACGGCCGTCGGTGAGGTGCTGCAGCAGGGCGAAGTCCTCGGCGATCTTGACCGGGTCGTTGGTGGTGATCAGGGTCGTGGCCGTGGAGAGGATGATGCGCTCGGTCTGCGCCGCGATCATCGCCAGGAGCGTGGTCGGGCTCGAGTTGACGAAGGGCGGGTTGTGGTGCTCGCCGGCCGCGTACACGTCGAGGCCGACTTCTTCGGCGTGCTTCGCGATGGTGACCATCGCCTTGAGTCGCTCGTTCTCGGTCGGCGTGATGCCGGTGGTCGGGTCGGTCGTGATGTCGCCGACGCTGAAGATACCGAACTGCATGCCGCTGTTGTCTGCCATGTCCCTCACCCTACTCGATGTGTATGCGTTTGCATACAGTTCGGTTCAACGTGTCGGGGAACGAAAAATTCCCGACCACTTTCGATGATCGGGAACGGTGCGAAACGGGGGATGCGCGGGTCAGCGCTTCGAGACGGACCCGGCCTCGCCGTGGCTCGTGGTGTGGACCGCATGGCTCCCGCTCGCCGAGGCGGCGGTGGCGGTCACGACGACCGATGGGACCGCGATGGCCAGGGTGAGGACACTGGCGGCGATGGCGAGGCGGGGCGAGATCATTGTGCGGACCGATGCTCGAGGAGGAGGGACACCTCGACCGTAGGGCCGTGCATCCCCCGGCGCGTAGACCCAGAACGGGTGGCAGTCGGCCTAGTCGTCGACGGGCGGGGCGAGCCGGAGGTACTTCTCCGGGAGCTGGACGCGCTTGAGCGGCCCCTCGAGGTCGACCGTGTATTGCGGGGTGTCGAACTCGACCACCCAGACGCGGGCCGATCCGCCGATCACGGAGACGCCCTGCCAGGCCGAGCCCCCCTGCCGGACCACGAAGCCGGTGGGGCCGTCGGGGAACGGCGAGGCGGCGTCTTCGAGCGAGTCGACGACGTAGACCTGCGCGCCGATGCCGAACCCGGTGTCGCGGGTGATGGGCGAGTCGGTGCCTCGCAAGCGCTTGCCGAACATGCGGTTCATTTTGTCATGCGCGGCGCTCTGCCCGACAGCCCCGACAACTCCTCCAGCGGTGCGGCGACGACTCAGCGGGCCAGGCGGACCGTCAGGACCGCCTGGCTGGGCGCGAAGTACTCGTTGCCCGCGTAGGAGACGGTGACCGTCGACGTGCCGACGCCGAGCTTGTTCGCCGGGATGCTCGTGGCGATCAGCGGCAACAGCCCGGGCAGCGTCGACGTGGCGGTGTACACGACGGCACCGGTGGCGTTCCGCGCCGTGATCGTCACCGGGCCCGCGAGGGACTGTCCGATCACCTTCGTCGGCGTCACGACCCCGAGGATCGCGAGGGCGCTGCTCGTCGACGGGAACAGGCTGAGCGACGCCGCGGTCGTCCTGGTCACGATGCCGCCCACGGCGACACGCGTCGTTCCCGTCGAAGCCGCATGATCGGCATCCCCCGAGTATGCGGCCGTGACGGTGTAGGTCGTGCCCGAGGCCCGAAGGGCACCGGCCGGCAGGAGGCACGTGGCCGTGTTCCCCGCGACAGTGCCTGTGTTCCCCGCGACGGCCACGACGTTCCCGGCCGAGCAGGTGACCGCGGAGCCGTCGGTTCCCGTCACCGTGAACGCGACGGTGCCGGTGGGTGCGGCGGCGCCACGGGCGGTACCCGCCGGATCGTCGGACGCCGCAGCCGAGGTCGCGCCCGCGACGGTCGCCGTCAGTGTCACCGCGGTGTGGGGTGCGACGGAGGCCGACGACGGGGAGACCGTCAGGGTGGTGGCCAGCGGCGCCGGCGCCGCGTATGCGAAGGTCGACACGAGCGACTTCTGCAGGCCCTGGACCTCCCCGGTCTTCGACGTGAGGCCGTCGCCGTACCAGTCGACGGTGCCGTCGTCCTGGATCAGGCGGACCGGCGATCCGGCGGTCAACGGGTCCGGGACGCTCACGATGGTCTCCCACGATCCGGCGTTCGTGGCCGAGGGGAGCTGCGGCAGCGTGGTGTTCGTGAGGCGCGGGGCGTGCGAGGCCACGCCGTCCCAGCTGTAGAGCGAGAAGCCGGTGTTGGCCTCGTCGGCGGTGCCGGCGACGATCAGGAACTGTCCGTCGGCGTTCTCCTTGATGTCGCGGATGCCGAGGCCGCCGAGATCGAAGAAGAGGGGTGCCCCGAAGGTGGCGTGCGTCGTGGTCTGATTGCCGGCGTCGGCCAGCGAGGCGTAGGTCGTGACCGGGATGAGCATGGCGAGATGGCGGTCGCTCACCGGCTCGAGCGGGGCACGGAAGGCGAGGTACGCCGTGCCGCTGGTGGGCGAAGCGAATTCCATGCCCTCGACGTTGAGTGCGTCGGCGGCGTGGCCGTCCACTCCCCCGGCTGCGGAGGCCGCGAGCCCCAGGGCGTCGGCACCGAGGCCGGAGCCGCCCTGTGCATCCCACGTCACGAGGTCGTTCAGAAGGCCGGTGTAGCTGCCCAGGTAGGTCAGAGTGGCCGAGGCACCGGTGCCCGTCACGCGGGTGGCGAAGACGGTGCTGCGGGCCGGCTGCACCTTGCCGCTCGAGGAGGTGCTCATCGAGCCCTCCCAGTAGATGACGTCGCCCGACTTCGAGGCACCCTCGATGTCGATCTCGCTGGATCCCGACGGGAGCAGCGAGTCGAAGTCGAACGAGGCGACCGGCGCCCCCGAGGTCGTGAGGTCGTAGAGGCGAAGCGTGTCGGACTCGTCGTCGCCGACGAACGCGTACCCGTCGCCGGCGTCGACGGCGGCGGAGGCGTTCGCGGCTCCGGAGACGTAGGTCGGGGCCGCTTCGCCCGGCGCGAGCGACGCAGCCGGGTCGGCCGACACGCCGTAGCTGACCTGCGTGACGGCGCTCGTCCCGTTCGGGGCCGTGACGGTCAGGGTGAGAGTCGAGAGCCCGGCTGCCCGAGGCGTGGCGGCGAGAGTGCGCGATGCACCCGATCCGGTGAGCGACAGGCCCGAGTCGGGCAGCACCTGCTGGTTCGACGACGTCGCGGTGACGGTGAGCTGCGAAGCGTCCACCTCCGTGTCGCCGACCGTGATTCCGAGGGTCTGGCGCGTGGCGTCGCCGAGGGCGGCCGGAAGCGCCGAATCGGTGGTCGCGATGGTCGGCTTGACGACGGGGGGCTTGATGCCGCCGCCGGTGCCGATGGTCGTGCCGGGGGCGAACGCGATGCCGCGGATCGTCTCGTTCGCGGGAAGGGTGGTGATCGTGGTGGCGACACCGGTGAGCGTTCCGCCGACTCCCGAGTCGTCCACGATCGTCGAGACGGCGCCGGTCGTGCCGTTCGCCCCGGCGCTCGTCGCGAAGAGGGTGACGGTGCCCTGGGAGTCGTTCGCCGTGAGGCCGGTGACCTGCGGCACGAGCACGGAGCCCTCGGCGGTCCAGACGCCTCCGACGAGCCCGTACTTGACCACGGTTCCCGCCGTCGAGTCCGCCTCGTAGAGCGTGTCGGGTGCCTGGCCGGCACCGAGGGTCAGGAGCGAATAGGCGTAGGGATCCGACGGGGCCGTGTCGAAGGGCAGGTTCGTCACGGTCTGGCCCGTCGTGGTGGGGAGGCCGGTGCCGATCGTGCCGATCGAGAGCCCCGCCTTCGTGGGGTCGGCCGAGGCGTAGAGCTGCCCGTCGACGACGCTCACCTGCCGCACGTTCTTGTACGTGCCCGAGTCGAGCTCGGTGGACGTCTTCGCGCCGAGCGCGGCGTAGCGCACGCCACCGGCGGCCCCGCCGAACCAGAGGTCGGTGCCGTTCGTCGAGGCGACGCTCCGCGGGTTGTTGCCGTCGGCGGCGTCC
This sequence comes from Frondihabitans cladoniiphilus, assembly GCF_039544345.1. Lineage (NCBI taxonomy): Bacteria > Bacillati > Actinomycetota > Actinomycetes > Micrococcales > Microbacteriaceae > Frondihabitans > Frondihabitans cladoniiphilus. Next base: position 679,198 of record NZ_BAABLM010000001.1, on the reverse strand, counting down.
GACAGGGCCGTGGTCGTGTCGACGGAACGCGAGGCGTCCACGCGGGCGACGGTGCGCGGGGTCGCGGCGGAGGTGGTCGAGGAGACTTTCTTCGTGCCGACGGACGCGGCGTAGCCGGGGGCGACGAGGTAGCGGCCGTCGGCGGAGAGAGTCAGGAGCCCCTCCGAGCCGGAGGTGCCGCTCGCCGTCAGCGGGTTGTTCGCGCCACTGGCAGTCGTGGGCAGGGGAACGGACTGCACCAGTCGTCCCGCCGGGGTGTACTCGTCGAGGAACACGGCCGTCGCCGCGCTGCTCAGGGCGCTCGAACCGTCGCCGACCCGGTAGACGACGAGGTCGCCGGGGGTGAACGCCGTCGCGGCGTGGGCTGCGGAAGCGAGACCGACCAGGCTCGTGGCCGTGACGGCCGTCGCCAGCGCGACCCCGAGCATCCTGCCCCCTCGGCTGTTCCGGCGGGGAGCCATGGAGCGAGCGAGCACGGGAACGATCGGATTCTGCACGCCGTGAACCTAGGGGCGGACGGTGAACGGCCGGGGAACGACCCCTGAACGGGGTTATAGTTAGTTCACATCAAGCAACTAATTCAGGAGCACCGCTGTGGCCGAACGTCCTGCCCTCTTCACCAAGGATCACCCCAAGTACAAGTGGATCGCCCTCTCCAACACGACGTTGGGGGTGCTCATGGCGGTGATCAACTCGTCCATCGTGATCATCTCGCTGCCGGCCATCTTCAAGGGCATCGGCCTCAACCCGCTGCTGCCGGGCAACGTCAGCTACCTGCTGTGGATGCTGATGGGCTACATGCTCGTCACCGCCGTGCTGGTCGTCACGTTCGGGCGCCTCGGCGACATGTACGGCCGGGTCAAGATCTACAACCTCGGCTTCGTCGTGTTCACGATCGGGTCCATCGCCCTGGCGTTCGACCCGCTCACGGGCGGGCAGGGGGCCCTTTGGCTCATCCTCTGGCGCCTGGTGCAGGGCGTGGGCGGCGCGATGCTGACCGCCAACTCGACCGCGATCCTCACCGACGCGTTCCCTTCGGACAAGCGCGGCATGGCCCTCGGCATCAACCAGGTGGCCGCGATCGCCGGGTCGTTCATCGGCCTGATCGTCGGCGGGCTCCTCTCCACCATCGACTGGCGGGCCGTCTTCTTCGTCAGCGTGCCCGTCGGCATCGTCGGCACGATCTGGTCGTACCGGTCGCTCCACGAGGTCGGGATCAAGAACCGCGGCAAGCTCGACTGGCCCGGCAACATCGTCTTCGCCGTGGGGTTGACCGCCCTGCTCGCCGGCATCACCTACGGGATCCAGCCGTACGGCTCGTCGTCGACCGGCTGGTCGAACCCCTGGGTGCTTGCGGGGATCATCGGCGGAATCGTGCTCCTGATCGCCTTCGTCGTGCTCGAGCTGCGCACCAAGGCGCCGATGTTCGAGATGCGGCTCTTCAAGATCCGCTCGTTCGCGATGGCCATCCTCGCCGGCCTGCTCGCCTCGATCGGGCGGGGCGGCCTGCAATTCATGCTGATCATCTGGCTCCAGGGCATCTGGCTGCCGCTGCACGGCTACTCGTACGAGGACACGCCGCTCTGGGCAGGCATCTACCTGATCCCCCTGACGGTCGGATTCCTGATCGCCGGCCCGATCTCGGGCACGCTCTCCGACCGGTTCGGCGCCAAGGTGTTCGCCACGGGCGGGCTCGTGCTCGTCGCCCTGGCCTTCGTCGGGCTCCTGCTGCTGCCGGTGAACTTCAACTACAGCGCGTTCGCGGTGATCACCTTCTTCTCGGGCATCGGCTCGGGCATGTTCGGCGCTCCGAACCGCGCGTCGATCATGAACAGCGTGCCGGCGAACCAGCGGGGCTCGGCTTCGGGCATGGCGGGCACGGTGCAGAACGCCGGAACGTCGCTGTCGATCGGCATCTTCTTCTCGCTGATGATCGCCGGGCTCGCCACGACCCTCCCGCAGACGCTGAAATCGGGTCTGACCGCCCACGGGGTCTCCACCTCGGTCGCGACGCAGATCTCGCAGACGCCCCCGGTCGGCACCCTGTTCTCCGCGTTCCTCGGCTACAACCCGATCCAGAACCTCCTCGGGTCGAAGGTGCTCGGCAGCCTGTCGTCGGCGAACCAGTCGACGCTGACGGGCAAGGAGTTCTTCCCGCAACTGATCTCGGCGCCGTTCCATCACGGCCTGGTCGTCGTCTTCCTCGCCGCTACGATCATGACCGTGGTAGCCGCCGTCGCATCCCTCGTCCGAGGCAAGAAGTTCGTGCACCTCGACCTGCCCACCGGACCCGTCGACGTGGTCGACCCCGAGGGGGATGCGGCCGTGCCCACGGTGTCCGGCGCCGCAGCCGTCGGCGCCCCGAACGCTCGAAGGGAGCCCTGATGTCCGTCTCGCCCCAGAACGCGTCCAGCGCGTCCGTGATGGGGGATGCCCGTCCCGGCTCTCCCGAAGACGTCGGCGCCCGACTGGCCCTCGCCGTCGGCCGGCTGAACCGTCGCCTGCAGCCGTTTCGGCCCGAACTCAGCCACGGGCTGCTCATGGCCCTCTCCTCCATCGTCCGGAAGGGCCCGCTGCGACCCGGCGAATTGGCCAAGCTCGAGGCCGTCGCGCCGCCCACCGCCACGCGGATCGTGGTCGAACTCGAGAAGCGCGGCCTGGTCGAGCGGTCGGACGACCCCGACGACGGCCGGTCGTTCTTCGTCGGCGCGACCGAGGAAGGCACGGCCGCGATCCTCGCCGCCCGGCACGAGCGAGCCGTGCACGCCGCGGAACTTCTGTCGGCGCTGACCTCGGACGAGTTCGAAGCCATCTCCGGAGCGCTCGAGGCGCTCGAGAAGGCGTCCCTCGCGGAGTGCGACTGACCGCTCGGTGTCAGCCCGTCCCGCGGGTGGCGTCGTCGCGGGGTCGCCCGGGTCCGCCGAGTCGCGCCGTCGTGCGCGCTTGCTGACGATCCGGGCATTCCCGCCGCGGGCGTGCTGAGGTGGAGGTCCCCCGACGGAAGGACCCCCGTGGCCGATCGACTCATCCAGCTGAAATCCGGCCGAGGCCTCGGCTTCTCCGCCGCAGGCGACCCGATCGCGCGACGGCTGGTGATCTTCTGCCACCCCACACCCGGGGCCGGCGGGTTCGACCCCGATCCGATCGTCACCGACGACTGGGGCGTCCACCTGCTCTCCTTCGACCGCCCGGGCTACGGTGTCTCGACGCCCCTCGGCGCCGGCGACGACGCGACCATCGAGGCCCGGGCCGACGACCTGGCCGAGTACGTCCAGAACTCCGAAGCGACGGCCGAAGACGTCAGCCGCGCCGACCTCGGAGCCGTCGGTGTCGTCGGCTGGGGCTGGGGCGGCCAGGTCGCCCTGTCGCTCGCCGCACGGCATCCCGACCTCGTCGACCGGGTGGCCGTCGTCGGCACCGCCGCGCCGCGCCGGTCCAAGCTCCGCGACGGTCATGGCCCCGCTCTGGACGCCCTGTCGATGAAGGGCAGCTCGACCATCGAGTCGACGGTCGAACGCCTCGCCGGAGGCCCGTGGCAGCTCCACGACGCCCTCGGCATCGAGCCCGACGACCCGGGCCTCGAGTTCCCGGGGCTCGCGAGCCGGCTGTCGAGGATGCTCGAGCGCTCCGCCCTGCAGGGCGAGCTCGGCATCGCCACCGACCTCGTCTCGGCGCAGGACACCGCGTGGACCAAGGAGCTCGGCGCGATCACGGCCCCGACGAAGCTCATCTACGGCACCGACGACCCAGTGGCGGACGCCGACGACGGACACTGGTTCGCCTCGCGCGTGCCGGGCGCCGACGTCGTGCAGGTGGCGGGCGCCGGGCGGCTCGCCGTCTCGACGGTCTGGGGACGCATCCTCCAGCACGTCGCCCCGCACCACGGCGGCATCGGCGAGGAGCAGCGCGACGAGTAGCCGTTCTGGGCGCGTCGAGAGTCCGACAGAGGCTTTTGGCTGGTGTGCCGACGACATCAATCGGACACTCGTCGGCTGCTCCCGCCGCTAGTCGCCGATGTCGGCGACGCAGAACTTCCGACCGCCCTCGGACGCCAACTCGGCGGCTGTGGTCGGTACCGCGTGCGAGGAGGCCTCGGCCTGGCTGCGCACCACGAAGCAGCTGCTCTTCGAGACGCCGAGCCCCGACTTCGGCACGAACGCCTGGCGGCCGCCCTTCACGAACCGCGTGACGTCGATGGTGTTCGACGGGGCATTCGTGGCGGCGACGCTGTAGGGCACGTCGGGCCCGTTCCACTGCAGGACGTAGTTGTTGCCGCCGTCGAGCACGGTCAGGTTCTGCACGGTGTCGGGCCCGCGCAGCACCTGCTGCAGCACCAGGAACGTCGCGACCCCGACGAGGATCACGATCGCGGCGACGATGGACACGATGAAGGCGGGCTGACGACGCAGCGGCTTCGGCAGGTCGTCGTCGGTCGGGGCGGGGAGGGACTCGGGGATGCTCGCCAACGGCCTCTTCACGGCACCGGCCTGCGGAGCCCGCGTCAGCACCGCCGTTCCCGCACCGATGACGTGGTGGGACAGCGCGGTCAGCTCCCGCCGCGGCGGCTCCGGCAGTCGGCGCGGAGCAAGCGGCTGCGTGGCGACGGGTGCGGTGATCGGAGGTGCGGCTGCGGGCGCGACCGGCTCAGCGGCCGCGGGCGCAGCGACGGGTGCGGGAGGAAAGGGAGCCGGCGGTTCCGAACCGAGCAGCGAACCGGGGGTCGGCTCGGGCGCCAGGACGCGTCGCGGCATTGGCAGCCGCTCGGGCACGAGTGGCGCCGGAGCAGGCCGGACAGGCGCCACCGGAGCCGAGGGCTCGACGCTCGCGGCTCGACGGCCCCGGGCTGGTGCACCCTCGGGTCGGATCGGACGTCGGGGGTCGACAGGAGGCCCGGACGCGGCACGACGGCCCGACCCGGACGTGGGAGCGTCGGCGGGCGGCAGGGCCTCGTCGTCTCCGGGCACGGCACCTCCACGAACTCATCGGGCGAATCGCCTCGATGCTAACCTACGGGTGGCTCGCGCTTCGGCCGGGCAGCACTGATCGCGACGACATCGACCGGGGGTTCGATTGAGTTCCTGCCACCGTCGGCGGAGCCGGGTCCGCCCTCGAGCGTGGGCCGTCGTCTTCCGTGCCACGAGCATCCTCGTGCTCTCCGCTCTGGCCTTCGCCGGCCTCGCATCCGCCACTCCGGCTCTCGCCGCGACGACCGGCCCGATCGCGCCGGGCAGCGGCACCGGCGAGACGGCGACCCCGAGCCCGGCGCCGACGAGCACGACCAATCCGACCGGCACCCCCGATCCGACCGGCACCCCCGACCCGACCGGCACCCCTGGCCCGACCGGCACCCCCGACGCCGTGGTCGCCCTGCCGTACCTGCAGTCCGACCAGCGGAGCCTGCCCGACGGCTGGACCGCGACCGCCTGCCCGGCCGGCCGCCTGCCCAACCTCGTCACGTTGAGCTGCACCGACGACGCCGTCGTCTTCACGGCCGCCGGCTACACCCGCGGCGCCGGCACCCAGAGCGTGGTCGTCACGATCTCCGACGGCACCTCGACCCGCGACCTCACCTACCGCGTCTCGCTCGAGGCACCGCAGCTCGCCGCGTCGAAAGACCTGCGCTGGGACGTCCCCCTCGCCCAGGGAACACCCGCGTCGATCCCCTATTCGGTCTTCGACCCGACCTGCCAGGGATGCTCGACCACCGGTCCGCACTACGCGAACGCCCAGGTCTCCCCCGCCCGAGCCGGCGTGCTGCAGTTCGACGGCGCGGGTCTCGTCTTCACCCCCGCCCCCGACTTCACCGGCCATGCGACGCTCGGCTACCGCATCCTCGACCCGTTCGGGCAGCAGAGCGAGGTCGCGCACGTCGACGTGACGGTCGTCCCCGGCACCACGAAGGCACCGGCTCTGGCGACCGCGTCGTTCTCCGGCGCCAGCGGCACGACCGTGACCGGGGTCGTCACCGCTTCCGACGTCCCGGTCTCGGGCTACCCGGTCACGACCGGCGTGTGCGGCGCACCCCTCAACGGCACAGTCGAGTGCTCGGCCGACGGCTCGTTCGTCTACCACCCGAACGCCGGCTTCACCGGAGTGGACCAGTTCTCCTACCAGGTCTTCTCCCGACGCTCCGGCGACCAGGCGGTCGGCGCCGTGGTCATCGGCGTCGGCGTCTCACCTGCCACGGTCGTCGACGCCGGGCCGGCCTCCTCGGCCCTCGACTCCCTGTCCCCGCGCCCCCAGACGAACGGATGAGCGCATGCGCCTGACCTTCACCCCCACGAGCCCGAACGACGCGGCGACCGCCGGCGGCGCGGCCGTCCACGACGTGGTGCTCGACGCCGAGGCGACGGTCACTGTCGGGGAGCTCGCCGAGGCGCTGAGGGTGCATCCCGACGAGATCGCGCCCGGCGCCGATCCCTCGACCGAAGCCGCTTCGGCGGGCGTCCTGATCGGCACGACGCTCCCCCGCACCGTCGACGAGCTGCTGCCCGTCGGCGCCGTGCGACTCGAGGTCGTCGGCGGGCCGTTCTCCGGCGACACCGTCGGGCTTCCTGCCGGCGCCACGGTCACAGTCGGGCGGGGCGACGACCAGCTCCTCCAGATCCTCGACCCGTTCGTGGAGGCCCACCACGCGACACTCGAGGTGGCCCGCGAGAACGCGACCCCGGGCACTCCAGCCACGATGACCGTTTCGCCCGCCGCCGATGCGACGGTCGTGGTCAACGGCGCGGTCGTGTCGGAGACGAGCGCGATCGGCGAGGACGACCTGGTGCAGATCGGATCGAGCATCCTCCGTCTCGGGCGTCAGCCGGCACGCAATGCCGACGTGTCGCCGGAGGGGCTCGGGCACGTCGCCTACAACCGGTCGTCGCGGATCCCCCGCCAGACACCGCAGCCCGCGATCACCCTGCCCGGCGAGAAGCCGACGTCGGCCGATCGGACGCCCCTGCCCTGGCTCTCGGCCATGCTGCCCGTGGTGATCGGCGTCGTGATGGCTTTCGCGTTCCGGCAGCCGATCATGCTCGTGATGGCGGCCGCGTCGCCGATCATGGTCATCGGCAACAACGTCACGTCGAGGCGGACCTCGAAGCGCAGCGGCAAGCGCACCGTCGCCAAGTGGCGCGACGAGACCGTGGCCGCCCGCGCCGCCGTGGCCGTCGCCGCCGAGTCGCAGAGGGTGCGCAGTTGGCACGACGACCTCGACCCCGTCGCACTCACCGACATCGCGACAACGCCCACCTCGCGCCTCTGGGAACGACGACGAGGCGAGCAGGATGCCCTCTCCCTCCGTCTCGGCGTCGGGGAGACTCCCCTCGCCGCCTCGTTCCAGGGCTCCCTCTCGTCCACGCGCAGCCCGGACTTCGGCGTCTCTCCCGCCCCCGTCACCGTCGACCTCGCCGAGGGCGTCGTCGGGATCGCCGGGCCCCGATCCGTCGCGCTCGACCTCGCTCGCACGCTGATGATCCAGCTCGCCGTCACCCGCTCCCCGCGAGACCTGCACCTCGTGCTCCTCTGCGATCAGCAGGCGGAGGCCGAGTGGGCTTTCGCCCGCCTCCTGCCGCATCTCGACGGCGAACCCACTGCTCTCGCGGCGATCGGCAACACGTCCGACACGCGACTGGCCCGTCTGCGCGAGCTGGGCATCCTCCTCGATGCCCGTCGCACCGCAGCAGGCAGCCGGTCGACGGCCGAATTCGACAGCCACGTCGTCGTCTTCATCGACCAGGCCCGCGCCTATCGCACGCTGCCCGGAATGGTGACACTGCTCGAGCACGGCCCGTCGGTGGGCATCCACGTCGTCGCCGTCGAGGAGGACCGAGCGCGGCTCCCGGAGGAGTCGGCGACCGAGATCGTCGTCGACGCGGCCGACCCGACCCTGGCCCGGGTGTCGTCCGTCGGGGCCGTGCACGAGAACGTCCTGCTCGACGCGCTCTCGCCCATCAAGGCCGAGCGCATCGCCCGCGCGCTGGCTCCGATCGTCCACGTCGGCGGGGTCGGCGACGACAACCTGCTGCCCGCCTCCGTCCGCTTCGTCGACCTGCTCGACGTCGACCTCGACGACCCGCAGCCGATCGCCGCCCGCTGGTCCTACGCTCCCCGCGAGACGCGGGCCGTCGTCGGGGCCTCCGCCGACGGCGAGTTCGCGCTCGACCTCGCGAAGGACGGCCCGCACGGCCTCGTCGCGGGCACGACCGGCGCCGGCAAGTCCGAGTTCTTGCAGACGCTCGTGATCTCGCTGGCCCTCGCCAACCGTCCCGACGCCCTCACCTTCGTGCTCGTCGACTACAAGGGCGGCTCGGCGTTCGCCGACTGCGAGCGGCTCCCCCACACGGTCGGCCTGGTGACGAACCTCGACGGCCGCGAGACCGAGCGGGCCCTCGAATCGCTCGACGCCGAGCTCAAGCGTCGCGAGCACGTGTTGAAGGACATGGGGGCGAAGGATGCCGACGCCGCCTGGGAGAGGGATCCCACGACCGCCGCCTCCCGCGGCCTGGCCCGCCTCGTGCTCGTGATCGACGAGTTCGCCGAGCTCAAGACCGAGCTGCCCGACTTCGTGGACGGCCTCGTGCGGATCGCCCGGGTCGGCCGCTCCCTCGGCGTGCACCTGATCCTCGCGACTCAACGCCCGTCGGGAGCGATCACGCCCGAGATGCAGTCGAACACGAACCTGCGCGTGGCGCTCCGGGTCACCGACAAAGGCGACTCGACCGATGTCCTCGGGTCACCCGAAGCCGCTTCGATCTCGACGTCGACCCCCGGCCGCGGGTACGCCCGACGCGGGGCCGGCGCAGCGCCCGCGGGGTTCCAGACCGCCCGCGTGGCCGGGAGGCGCCCGGGGCTGGTGCATGCCCGGTCGTCGGCACCGAGCATCCTCACCCGGTCGTGGCGGGAACTCGGGGTGCCGGTGGTGTTCCCGGCGCGTGGTGGTGCTGCGGGTGCTGTCGGTGCTGTCGGTGCCGCTGCAGGTGCTTTCGGTGCGGGGGCCGGTGGCGCTCCGGTCGATCACGACGACACCGATCTGCGCGCTCTCGTCAATGTCATCCAGCAGGCGTCCGACCGGATCGGCGTGGGGCGGAACCCGTCGCCCTGGCTTCCGCCCCTTCCGAGCGTGGTGACGACGGACGACGTGACGGTCGGTGGCGCCGGGCCGGCCGGGTCGGTGCCGACGGTCGGGTCGCTCCCGTCCGTCGTGCTGGGTCTCGAAGACGTCCCCTCCGAGCAGGCCCAGCGCCCCCTCACCTGGAACGTCGAGTCGTCCTCGCACCTCGAGCTCATCGGCGGGGCCCGGTCGGGACGCACCTCGACGCTCCGCGCACTCGTCGCCCAGCTCGGCGCGACGCACTCCCCCGACGACCTCCACCTCTACGCCATCGACTACGGCAACGGCGGGCTCGGTCCGATGCGCGGCCTCCCGCACTGCGGCGCCGTCGTCACGCCGCTCGAGTCGGGCCGCCTGGAGCGCTTCGTCTCGCGCCTCGGGGCCGAGATCGGCCGTCGGCAGTCGGTGCTCTCGAAGGACTCCTACGGGGACATCCGCGAGCAGCGATCCGCCGCATCCGTCCACGACCGTCTGCCCTACGTGGTGGTCGTCCTCGACGGCTGGGAGCGATTGGCGAGCGATCTCGGGCAGGACGCCCTCGCCCCGTTCCGCGACGCGATCATCCGTGTTCTCCGAGAGGGTCCCGCGGTGGGCATCCGTGTCGTGATCAGTGGCGACCGCTCGCTCATCAACGACAAGGTGTCGGCTTTCATCGACACCAAGTACCTGTTCCCGATGACCGATCGTGAGGACTACCGCACGAGCGGGATCCCCCTCCGCGGGCTGCCCGCCGAGATCGGCCCGGGGCGCGTCTTCTACGGCACGCCGCTGCACGAGGCGCAGATGGTGCTGCTGCCGGGCGGGACGACGGGCGAGGCGCAGGCGGCGGCGTTCCGGGCGGCGGTGGCGGCTGCGGTCGCTGCTGCGACGGCGACGGCGACGGCGACGGACGGTGCCTCAGCGTCGGGTGCTGCGTCGGGGTCCGTGTCGGGCGGTGCGACGGGGTCCCGCTCGCGCCCGTTCCGCGTGGACGTCCTTCCCGCCTCGCTCACGGTCGCGGAGTCCGAAACCCTCCCCCTCCTTGGGCGCGGAACGGTGGTCGGCGTGGGCGGCGACGACCTCTCCCGCTACGCCGTCGACCTCGCCGAGAACCCCGGCTTCCTCGTCGTCGGCGACCGGCGGTCGGGTCGGTCGACCGTCCTGGCGTTGATCGCCGAGCAGCTGGCCGGTGGGGGCGCCTCCGCGGCGCGGCCGGTGGCGATCGTGGCGACGCGCGACTCGGTGTTGCGGTCCGCGGGACGTGCGCTGGGCATCCCCCTGCTCACCGACGACACCCTGTCGCCCGACGCCTTCGAGGCGATCCTGGCTCCGGCGCGCGAGGCGGCATCGGGGGCCGGCGCCATCGTTCTGCTCATCGACGACGTCGAGGGCTTGAAGGACACCCCGCTCGAGCGAGCCATCATGGACGACCGCGGCTCGTTCACCTTCGTCGTCGTCGCCCACGTCGAGGAGGCGGGCGGGCTGTACAAGGGGCCGTTCACCGAGGCGAAGAAGGCGAGACGGGGGATGCTCCTCTCAGCTCCCGCGGCGATGAACGGCACGCAGACCTTCGGTTCGCCCTTGCCGCGGCAGTTCCAGGGGCAGGCGCTTCCCGGTCGGGCCGCCCTGTTCTGGGACGGCTCGTACGTCGAGGTGCAGGTGCCGCTGCCCTGACCCGCACCGCGCCGTGGTCCAGAGGTGGTCGACGACGGACTTGAGGGTGCGGGTCGGCCGGCTTGGCCTTCGGGGCAGCCGCGGCCGTGCATCCCGCGCTCTCGACCGCCAGTGTCGGCAACTCAGGCTCGATGACGCGCTCGGCGTCAGAACGAGCCCCGGCGCGCTATCCGTCCTGAGCCACCGACCGACCCACCCGGGCCTGCCGACCCGCACCCCCGGTGCGCGGGGCGGCACCCCCGACGCGCGAAGCCGCACCCCGCCGACCGCACCGCACCCTTGTCCACAGGTGGTCGACGACGGACTCGAGGGTGCGGGTCGGCGGGGCGGCGTCGTGGGCCACCGCCGTGCATCCCGCGCTCTCGACCGCCAGTGTCGGCAACTCAGGCTCGATGACGCGCTCGGCGTCCAGACGGGCCCCGGCGCGCTATCCGACCTTAGTTGGAAACCGACCCACCCGAGCCTGCCGCCCCGCACCCCCGGCGCGCGCAGCAGCACCCCCGACGCGCGAAGCCGCACCCCGCCGGCCTCCGAGCCGGCGAGGCTAGCGGCCGCCCCGACGACGCAGCCAGGTCGACACGGCGACTCCGGCGGCGACCAGCACCAGCAGCACCACCACGACCACGACGAGCGGCACGATCGGCGACGAAGAGGAGGTGTCGTCGCACGTCGTGACGCCCGAGACGCACGAGGCCAGGTAGCCGGTCATGCCTCGACGTCTCCCGACTCGACGGCGCCAGCGACGGCGCCGGCTACAGGAGCAGCGACCGCGCCAGCGACAGGAGCAGCCACCGGAGCAGCAACCCCGCCCAGGCCCGCGTCGACGCCGACCGCACCGCGCACCGGCGGCTCCCCGAGCCGCCCGTCGGCCAACCGCACTCGGAGCGACAGCCGCCGCGGTCTCGTGACCGTCGCCTCGATCACGACCTCCGGCAGGCGCCCGTGCCGCAGCGGCCAGGGCAGGTCGGTCAGAGTCAGCGGACCGCGCGGGTTTCGCAGGAACGGGATCCGCACCAGCCCGGCCGCCAGGACGCTCGACGGCACGTCGTAGTACCGATGCAGCCGGAGCTCGACGTCGCGGAGCCACTGGGCCTTGAGGGTGCGGATCTGCGCCGAGCTGAGCGCCGCCGCGATCCGTGCGGCGACCAGAACAGCGACAGTGACGATCCACGGGCCGACGTAGCTCCAGGCGTCGCGGACGCTGTGCGCCTTCGGAATCTCTCGGAGGAAGCCGGCGACGCCGAGCTGCGCGAAGAGGTAGCCGAAGTACGCTCCTGCGGCCCAGCACACCGCCCATGCCAGATACCAGACCGGCCAGTCGACCGCAGGCGCTTCCACGTCGCTGACCCGCGCGGCCCGGCCCACCGTCAGACCTCGTCCACCGTCGCCGAGAACGAGCCGAACTCGATGCGCGATCCGGGGTCCACCTCGAGCCGGACGCCGGGTGCGCACTCGAACGAACTGCCGTCGGGATACACCAGGGTCGTTCCGTTCACGCTGTCGAGGTCGGAGACCCACAGGGCTCCGTCATACTGGCCGAACACGAAGTGCATGCGCGAGATCGACTTCAGCGGGTCGGGGATCGTGACGAGCGTGACGTCGCTCGAGCCGTCGACCTCCTCGTCGAGAGGGCGCAGCCCGGGGTTCCGCCCCACGACACCGTAGGAGGAGGCCCGGACGACCGCGCCGTTGCTGAACGTGAATCGATAGGTGCTCACCGGTTCTCCCGTCGTTCCTGCCGCGCCGCCCGTCGACCGAGCCTCCATCTTGTCAGTCCGTCGACGAGCGATCGCGCCGTCAGGTGGTAGCGGAGGCGTTCCCAGCGGGTCGGGGCCGTCGCCTGGATGCTGCGCCGTGCATCCCGCGTCTCCGCCCAGAACGCCTCGACCTCGGCGGCCGTGAGCACCTGTCGCGAGAAGACGCTGCGTTCGGCCCGCTCGGCGAGTCGCACCACCTCGGGCGTACCGACGGCGGCCGCCACCTCGGAGCGGGTGGATGCACGGTGCAGCGCCGCCGCCAGCCGCGGCCCCGAGTCGTGCACAGCGTCTTCGAGCTCGTTCCACGCGCCGCTCACCGTGGTCTCGGCCCGGTCGCGCCGACGGCGGATTCGTCGGCGAAGGAGACGCGCCAAAGCGATGGCCCACAACGGTGCGAGCACGATCGCGGCGATCACCAAGATCGGGAGACCAATGCGCAGGACCTCGAGGAGTACGAGAAGCCAGGCGGGCGCGCCGGAGTCCTGCTTGGTCTTCTGGCCGTCGCGGTTCTGCGTCACCGCGGTGTCGTTCTTCGACGGCGGCGGGGGCGGAAGAACCGTCTGAGGGCGAGCGACCGACTGGGTCTCCTCGGTCTGCGGCGACGGGACGGGGCGCGGCTTCGGGTTGGGGTCGATGTCGACCCAGGCGCCGGTCGAGGTCTGCACCTCGACCCAGGCGGTGAGGTCGGCACCCGTGAAGGTCGTCGTGCCCTGCGAGCCCGACGCACCCGTGCCCGCGAATCCCACCACGACCCGCGACGGGAACCCGAGCTGGCGTGCGAGCAGCGCCAGCGCCGGGGCGTACTGCTCGGCATCACCCAGCATCGGCGTCGCGGTCAGGAGCGTCTGCAGGCGCCCGGCGGTGTGGCCGGCGGCACTGAACGGTTCGCCCTGCCCCGAGTCACTGACGTACCCGGAACGCAGCCAGGTCGTCACAGCGGCGAGTCGGGCACCGGGCGTGCTGCCGGTCGCGTGCGCCTTCACGACGGCGGCGAGGGCCGCGGGCACGGCGGCCGGCTTCGTCTGCTTCGCCGTGCCCGGACGCAGCGCGGCGACCTGGTCGAGGGAGGGCGTCGAGGGGACGACAGCCGCGACCTGATACGTCTCCCCCGCCGTCATGCCGGCGCGGACGGCCGCGGTGCTCGTCTCCTTGTTCACGTAGACGGTGCCGTCGACCGCACCGGGTCGGGCCGCGGCGCTGCCGGAGACCGGAGGCCCGATCGTCACCGACTCCACGTCGCCCACCGTCGGGAGCCAGACGCCGCGGTATGCGTCGACGGTCACCGAGACCGTGGCCGGCAGCCCCGACGAGCGGCTGCCCGACGCCCTGCTGCGGTCGATGCGCGACGGCACCAGGGCGAAGGTCCCCGACGAGGCCGACGCCGCCCCGTCGCCCACGGCGAACACGAGCCCGTCGTAGTCGTCGAGGGTCGCGACCCGCACTCGGGCGCCGGTCGGCAGCCCCGTGACGGTGAGCATCCGCTTCGCATCCCCCGGCGGCAGGACGTCGTTGCGGAACCCGACGAGCGGGCTCACCTGATGCGACGGATCGAACGGCGGCACGACGGCCGTGCGGAGCACCTGCCGCGACACGGCAGGTGGGTTGCCGGCGACGACGAGCCCGCCTGCCGCAGCGCAGACGAGGACGAGCATCGCGGCTGCAGCGCCGCGCGCGAACGAGCGCCCGTCCGCGATCACCGGCCGCACGGCCCAGAGCAGCGCGACGACGACGAAGGCCAGGCCGGCCACGAGCGGCGCGACGACGACGAAGGCCAGGCCGGCCACGAGCGGCGCGACGGCACGCGTCCCTCCCACGGCGATACCGAACGCCAGCACGCCGACCGCCGGCGCGATCGCCCAGCCCGGTCGGCTCGTGCGCAGGACGAGCGACACCGACACCACGGTCGCCACCAGCAGCACGACCAGGGCGGGAACGAGCAGGGCTTGGAAGTCGCCGAGCGGCAGATCGACCGAGAGCATCCGCTGCCACGACGTCGCCGTTCCCGTCACGAGGTCGCGGAACCCCGTCGCGGTCGGCAGCACGCGCGACGCCGCCTCGGTGGGCACCGCGAGAGGCACGCCGACGATCAGGTAGACCACCGCTGTGAGTGCCACGACGGCGTACCAGGGCAGCCTTCGCCACGCTCCGACGACGCCGATGGCACCGCCCAGCACCAGCGCACCCACACTGACGGCCACGAACGCGGGATGCTCGTACACGGCCCCGAGCGGAACGGCGGCGATTGCGAGCAGCACCCCGGCGAACCCCAGGTCGGGCAGGCGGGGCACGAGCGTGCTGCGACGTTCGGCCGACCGATCTGCGGCAGCGCGACGTGCGGCACGGCGATTTGCGCCTCCGCCATCTGAGGCTCGGCGATCTGCGGCCCGGCGAGACGCGGCGCGGCCAGGTTCAACCCGCCGGCGCCCGCCGTTTCGAGGGCCGGCCCCGCGCATCCCCCGGCTCATTCCTGCGCCCCTCGGTGGAGCGCCGCGCGCAGGTCGTCGAGGTAGCCGATGGTGACGATGCTGAGCTCGCCGATGCGCCGCAGCGACGGCTCGGCTGTCGGCCGGCACACCACCACCACGATCTGCACGCCGAGCGGGAACCGCAGCGACCACGACTGCAGCTCGCGCAGGCTCGGGGTCGAGCCGCAGACGAGGAACACCAGCGAGATGCCCGAGACCTGCTCGGTGGCGAGCCGCGCCAGGGCGCTCAGCCCCACGGTGGACGTGCCGGACGCGAGCGAGCTGACGTCGTCGAGCAGACGCTGACGTGACGACGACGCGACGACCCGCGGGGCGCGGACCTCGTCGTCGGGAGCGGCGAACGCCGGTGTGGCGGGGCTGGTCAGGACGGAGAGGTCGCGCCCGTCGCGGATGGCACGGAGGGCGATCGACGAGGCGGCGCCGACGGCGAGCTCGAACTCGTCCGGGTCGGCGTAGTCGGCGTCGGCGAGCCCGAAGGCGACGACGAGGTGGCTGCGCCGGGTCTCCTCGAACTGGCGCACCGTGAGCTGGCCGGTGCGGGCCGTGCTCTTCCAGTGGATGTGCCGCCGGTCGTCGCCGGGCCGGTACTCGCGGAGAGCGTGGAAGGAGATGTCGCTCGCCGTCAGATCGCGTGTCGGGCTGCCCTCCAGGTCGCGGATGAAGCCCGTGCTGGTCGACGGGACGACGACGGTCGCGGGATGCACGAACACCTCGACCGTCTCGGTCCACTCCACGTCGCGGCGGAACAACCCGAGCGGGTCGCCCCGCACCGTCCGCACCGGCCCCACGGTCACGATGCCGCGCTGCCGGGCCGGGACTTCGAACGCGGTCGAGCTCCGGCCCGACTCCCCGACGCCGGGAAGCCGCAGGGGCACCAGCTCGGCACCGATCCGCACCTCCAACCTGGCGCCCCACAGCGGTCGTCGCGAGTCCGCTCCGAGTTCGACGCTGCCCTCGACCGGCGACCCCACGACGGTCCGCCGCGTCTCCACCGTGAGCGCGACGGTGAAGCGGGTGCGGCCGATCAGGAACAGGGCCGAGACGGCGGCGAGGATGCCCGTGCCGACGCCCGCCACCGCGAACTCGGTCCAGCCCAGCCCGTACCCGAGGCCGAGCGCTAGAACCGAGCCGGCGAGGACGGCCCAGCCCAGCGGGGTGACGACGCCGGTCGCCGTCCGGGCCGCTCCGCCCACAACCGTCTCCCACCGGCGCAGAGCCCGTCGCGCGTGCCGATACGCCCCGGAGCGGGACAGGCCCGAGCGCCTGGAGGAGGTGGCGGTCAGGCCGGTGCCGGAGGTGCGGGTCGGACTCACACGGACAGCCGTTCGTGCGGCGGGACCACGTCGAGCAGGATCCGGCCCACCACGCTGGTCGGAGTCACCCCGTCGAACTCGGCCTCCGGGTCGAGCACGAGGCGGTGGGCCAGCACCGGCTCGGCCAGGGCCTTGACGTCGTCGGGCAGCACGTAGGTGCGCCCCTGGAGGGCGGCCCAGGTCATCGACGAGCGCACCAGCGCCAGCGCGCCGCGGACGCTCGAGCCCAGCCGGACCTCCGAGGCCGAGCGTGTGGCGTCGACGAGGCGGGAGACGTAGTCGAGGATGGCCGAGTCGGTGGTCACGAGTTTGGCGGTCTCGATCATCGACCTCAGGTCGTGGACCGAGAGGATCGGCTCCAGGGTGCGCTGATGCGACTTCACCCGGACGCCCTCGAGGATGCGACGTGTGGACACGGCGTCGGGATACCCGAGGGTGGTCTTGAGCAGGAAGCGGTCGAGCTGAGCCTCCGGCAGCCGATAGGTGCCGGCCTGCTCGACGGGGTTCTGCGTGGCGATGACCATGAACGGGTCCGGCACCGAATGGGTCACGCCGTCCACGGTGACCCGCGACTCCTCCATCACCTCGAGGAGGGCCGACTGGGTCTTGGGGCTCGCCCGGTTGATCTCGTCGGCCAGCAGCACGTTGGAGAACACCGGCCCGGTGTGGAACTCGAACACGCCGTTCTTCTGGTCGTACATGCTCATGCCGGTCACGTCGCCGGGGAGCAGGTCGGGAGTGAACTGGATCCGGTTGCTCGTGCCTCCCACCGTCTGCGCGAGAGCGCGTGCCAGCGACGTCTTGCCGGTGCCCGGGAAGTCCTCGAGAAGGAGGTGGCCCTCGCTGAGCAGGGTCGTCAGGGCGAGCTGCACGACGTGGGGTTTGCCGAGCAGGACCTGCTCGACGTTGGCCACCAGACGGGCGGCCACCTCTTTGAACCAGGCGGCCTGCTCGAGGGTCATGACCTCGTCGGGGACGCCAGAGGGCACGCCCGAGGGGACGCCTGCGGGGATGCCCTCGGGAACGGCGGGAGTGGTCATGGCTCAGGGGCCTTTCGTCGGGGGCGGGGTGGTCGCGGCGACCGCCGCGAGGGGCTTCAAGGAGTCGCCGATCTTCGTCGACGGGCCGCAGGAGTCGTTGCCGCCGAACCGGCAGGCACGGGCGTAGACGTCCCAGGTCGAGCCGTACGCGGTCGAACTCGCCCCGGGGCCGGTGATGTAGGCGCCCTTCTGCGCGATCGTGCTCCAGGTCGCCGGCTGCGCTCCGTGCGCGACGAGGCTGTACTGGTAGTGGTCGACCGTCGAGCTCGTGTCGGTCAGCGGCCCGACGAGGATGTCGGTCGCGACCTCCGTCCCGCCCGGCTTCTGCTTCGACAGGGTCGCCTTGCCCGACGGGGCGGCGGGCAACGAGGTGTCGGCGGAACTGTTGGTGAACCGGCTGCAGAACAGCCCGTTGCTGGCGTACACCGCGTACGAGCCGTTGCCCTGCGCATAGCCGTCGTCGACCCAGCTCGTCGCCCCGCCCACGTTCACGCCCGGCATCGAGCCCGGCGAGCAGTTCGACGGGTCGCCTCCGGTCAGCCGCTGCACCGAGTAGGTCAGCCCCGATCCGCCGTTCGGCGAGCCGGGCGTCCACGACACCTGCAGGGCGACGTGGCCCGGGTAGATCAGACCGGCGGCGACCGTAATGTTCGTCGGGGGCCCGACCGAGACCGACACCGCCGAGGCGGGCCCGCTCGTGTTGGTCTTGTTCTGCGCCGTGACCGAGACGCTGTACTGGTTGCCCGGCTGGATTCCGGAATCGGTAAGGAGCGCCTGGGTCTGCGTGGCCGGGACGACCTGGCTGGTGCTCACGCCCGGGCCCTGGAGGAGCACCGTGTACGACTGGATGGGCGTCCCCTTGGTGACCGTGGGCGGATCCCACCGGGCGAGCAGGGAATGCCCGTTCGGGTCGTCGCCGGTGGCCTGGAGCGTCACCTGCTGGGGCGGGTTCGGCGTGCCGTCGACGACCACGGTGTCGCTGGCCGGGCTCGGAGCGCCGTCACCGAGACCGTTCGTGGCCAGAGCCGTGAACGCGTAGGGCACCCCGTACTGGAGACCGCTCACGAGGCAGGAGTCGGGGTTGGCGCAGGTCGCGGTCACCGTGCCGTCGGTCGACCGGACGGTGTAGCCGGTGATGTCGGAGAAGTTGGGGAACGCGTGCGGGATCGCCAGGGTCACCGACGAGGTGTCGGTGTTCTTCGAGAGGATGCCCGGGGCAGCCGGGGGTGCGTCCGGCACGTCCTGGACCGTGGCCGTGATCGTGCTCGATGTGTACCGGTTCGGGTCGTCCGTCTCGTCGGCCACCTCGTACGGGATCGTGACGGTGCCGGTCGACGCCCCCTTGGCCACCGCGATCGAGACGACACTGCGATCGGCACTCGTCGAGACGGTGACCCCGGCGGGCAGAGCAGCGCCCTGACCGACGTCGACGACGCGGAGGGGGTGGCCCGGGAAGGGGTTGGTGGCCTCGTCGTTGGCGAGGACCGACACCGAGCCCTGCGACCCGCGTCGGATGGTGACCGCATCGGGGATCGGCTGCACCAGGGGCCGCGTGGACCGCACGACCGACACCGAGACGACGCCCGACTTGCCGGCGCCGGTGCGATCGGAGACCGACACCACGACCTTGGCGATCGTGCCCACCGCCGTGCCGTCGACGGTTCGAATGGTCAGGGTCGACCCGGAGACGCTCGCCGTGACGGCGCTCGGCGTGCCCGAGACCGCGGAGTAGCGGAGTTCGCTGCGGCGGTCGGGGTACGGGTAGTCGGTCAGCGCCTGGAGGTCGACGGTCGTCTGGGCCCCGGACTCGAGAGGCAGATCGGCGCCGTTCAGCACCGGAGGCTCGTCATTCTTCGGTGTGACGGTGATGGCCAGCGTGATCGTGGCCTGGTTCGCCACCGAGCCGGCCGGGCCGTCGGTCGCCGTGAAGGTGATGGAGGCCGGGCCGAAATACCCCGCCTCCGAGGTGTACTGCAGGGTCGAGGCGTCGGCGACCAGCGGCGAGCCGTTCGAGTACGTCGCGGACACGCTCGACGAGCCGGTCAGTCGCACCGCACGCCCCTGCACGCCGACCAGTTGGTCGGCCAGCCTGATGGTCAGCTTCGAGCCGCTCACCACGCTCAGCGCCGGGGCGTTGCTCCGCACCTCGGGCACGCCGTCCTCCGAGCCGGGCACCCAGAGGAACGCCGTCGACGTGACGGCGGGGTCGTCCTTGCGCGCCACCCGGAACGGGATGATCCGGCTGGACGTCCCCACGTCCGCCCGAAGGACTCCACCCGGCAGGATGCTCGCTCCCCCGTAGCCGGGAACGAGCGACAGCTCGAGGTCCGCCGTCGTCCCTTCGGCGAACGACACTCCGTCGAGAGGACGCACGTCGACGGTCTTCCGCCCGGCGACCTCCTGGGATGTGAGGGTGATGTCGGTCGCGACGGGTGCCGCACGCGGAGCGTCGGCGGCCACGTCGAGGTACAGCCAGGCGCTCGC
This sequence comes from Frondihabitans cladoniiphilus, assembly GCF_039544345.1. Lineage (NCBI taxonomy): Bacteria > Bacillati > Actinomycetota > Actinomycetes > Micrococcales > Microbacteriaceae > Frondihabitans > Frondihabitans cladoniiphilus. The sequence continues at coordinate 659,362 of NZ_BAABLM010000001.1, read as the reverse complement.
TGTTCCGCCCCGCGCGTCCTTCGCCGTGTAGAGGATTCCGTAGCTGCCCGGCTTGGTCGGAGCCGTGACGGTGACCGCGGTGTCGGTGAAGCCGGGTGTGAGCGCGGCGCTGGAGGCTTCGACACCCGTGACCGAGAGGGTGCCCTGCCCGGGATCCGAGTCGTTGGCCAGGACGGGGACGGACAGTTTCGTGCCGGGGCGCGTGCGGACGAGGTCGTCCTGGGCCAGGGGTGGCGCGACGGTGCCGGTCGAAGCACTGACGCCGATGCGGATCGTGCCGGTGCCCGTGGATCCCACCGAGTCGACGACCGTGTACTGGAAGGTGTCGGTGCCCGACGCGTACGACCCGGCCTGGTAGGTCAGGTAGTCGCTTCCGACCTTGGAGACGGCGCCGAGCCGGGGCGCGGTGGCCTGGCCGATGAGGCTGACGGCGTCGCCGTCGGGGTCGATTCCCGAGAGCGGGATGGGAATGGTCACCGTACCGCCGGCCGTGACACGGGCCGTGACGGTGCGGGGTGCCGGAGGCCGGTCGTTCGCCGGGTCGAGGGCCTTGACCACGATGGTCACGGGAGCGGTGGCGAATTGTCCGTCGGACTGCGAGACGCGGTACTCCGCCGTGTACGTGCCGGGCTTGTCCGGGGCGAGGTAGCGGAGTTGCGTCCGGTCGGTGAAGAGGAGCCCGTCACCCGACGGCACGGTCGACACCAGCGACTCGTCGAGCTGGAGCGGCTTGTCGTCGGGCTGGCTGTCGTTGGCCAGGACGGGGATGTCGACGACCTGCCCGACTCGCACCGTGGCCGTGTCGGCGACCGCGACCGGGGCTTGGAGGCGCGACGGCTCGGGGGTCTCGACGATCGTGACGCTGCCGGTCGCGTTGGCCTTGCCGTTGGTCACGACGTAGCTGAACGTGACCGGCGCCGAAAGGGATCTGGTCAGAGTCACTCGGAGCGAGCCGTGGTCGATGATGCCCGCGACGATGCCGGAGGAGGCGGGCACGCCCCCGAGGCTGACGAGCGAGAGGACCCCACCGGCGGGATCGCTGTCCCCGGCGAGGACGTCGACCGTCCGGCTGTCTTGGAGGTAGAGGAACGCCGTCGTCGGCACGGTCACGGGCGGCAGGTTCTCGCTCGGCGGGTCGACGACGTCCACGCGGATCGTGCCGTTCGCCGTGCGCGTGCCGTCGGTCACGGAGTAGCGCACATGGTGCGTGCCCGCCCGGGTCGCCGTCACGGCGAAGGTGCCCGTCGAGTAGTCCGGCTGGAGTTGGAGGGCGTCGTCGCCGCCGACTGCAGTGACGCCGTCGAGTGTGACGGTTCCGGTGCCGCCCCGGACGTTGGGCAGCGGGGCCACGCTGATCTGCTGGCCGGTGTACCCGGTCACGGTGAACGACTCGGCGATGATCGGCACCGAGCCGGGGGCGCCGACGGTGACGCTGACCGAGCCGGTGCCCGAAGCGGACCCGTCGGAGACGACCAGGGCGATGGTGGTGATGCCTGCGGCCGATCCGCCGTCGTGGTACTGGATCGACCCGTCCTGAGTGAACGAGACAGTCGAAGGCGAGGCGGTGCTGGCGGACTGCAGGTAGAACGGGTCGGAGTCGGGGTCGACCCAGTCGGAGAGCACGTTCAGGGCGACCGTGCCGCCGGAGGAGACCGACGTGCGGGTCGGCCGGACCTGTTGGGGCGCGCCGTTCTCGTCGGCGGTGTGGACCGTGAGAGTCACCGTGGCGTGGGCCTCGTTGCCGTAGCCGTCGGTGATCGTGTACTGGAACTGCACAGACCCGGCGGCCGTCGGCCGCGTGGTCATCTGGAGCTTCTGACCGTCGGAGACGATGTCGAGACCGCCGAACTGCGGGTCGACGGCGGTCGCGGACGTGATCAGCAGCGGGTCGCCGTTCGGGTCGCTGTCGTTGAGCAGGACCGGCAGGGTGTTCGCCCGCCCCGCGCGGATGCCGAACGAGTCGTCGACCGCGACCGGCGGCTTCTGGTCGGGGTCGAGTTGGGGAGCGACGTCCTCCTGCGTGGTGGTCTGCGTCGTGTTGGTCGTGTCGTCGACGAAGTCGGACCAGTTGTCGATCAGGCGGCCGCCGTTCTGCAGCGCCCAGGCGTTTCCGCTGCGCGCATCGGTGGCGACGACGTGGTGGCCCCGGGCGGTCAGCGACACGGCAGCGCTGGCGCTCGCACCGGTCAGGGTGGTCCGGGTCGTCTTCGTGGCCGTGCCGCAGGCGCGCAGCGCCGTTCCGCCCGACCACACCGCGTAGGCGCAGCCGTCGACGACCACGGGAGCACTCGGGTTGCCGACGGCACGGGAGGCCAGTGTCGTCAGCGCCCCGTCGTCGAGGGCGACGGCCAGCAGGGACGAGCCTCGAGCGACCAGCACTCGACCGCCGGTCGGCGACGGCTGCTGAAGGACGACCGCTCCGGCGGCACTGCCCCCGGCCGGCAGCGTCACGAATCGGCCGTCCACCCAGAGCCGTCTCGAGGCGGGGTCGTACAGGACGGGCTTTCCGCCCACGAGGGTCGCCGTGACGGCCTGGGGCTTGCCGGGGAACGAGACGCGGCGACTCGACGAGGCCTGCCCGCTGGTGGTGTCGACGGAGCCGGTCACGAGCATCCGACTCTTCATGCTGTAGCCGGCATAGGCGCCGCTGGAGTCCATCGCCAGCACGGCATCGACTCCGAGGCTCATGGTGGGGGCGCTCTTGGAGCTGTACTTCGCGACTGTGCCGAGGGTCGTGACCCAGGTGTCGCCGGTCGTGGGCAGGTAGATGCCGACGTGCTCGCCGGCCGAGACGACCAGGGGCGAGCCCTCCGGGAGCGGCACCGTGTCGGTCGTCTTGGCCTGGGCCGGGTCGATCACCGCCAACGTGTTCGCCCCTCGGTCGTGCACGACGAGGTGCGACTCGTCTTGAAGGAGGGAGACGTCGTTGCCGGTCGACTTCACCGCGGCGCTCAGCTTGGCGATCGAGGTGTTGGCGGATCCGACGAGGTGTGCGGCCTCGTTCGCCACCCAGACCGAGCCGTCGTCGAGGTGCACGTCCTGGCGCGAGTAGCCCGGCGACGTGAACGCGATGACGGCGACGAGCACCACCACGACGAAGGCGGCCGCCGTCGAGAGGACGAGCGGAAGACGGGCCCGGAGCCGGGCGGCGAGGCGGCGCACGGGTCAGCCGCCCGCGCAGGTCGACGCGCTGGGGGCGCCGCTCGTTCCGGCGCGGACCACGGCCACGGTCACGCACGCCTGTCCGGTGATCGCGCTCTTCTCGAGCCGGAAGCGGGCGGAGCGCTGCTGGGTGCCGCTGCCGCCGTCGACGCGCACGAGATACACGTCGCCGCGCTTCAGCCCGGGGTCGCTCCAGGTGAACTCGACGGCGTCGGAGGTCGTGTTGGCGCTGATGTGGGCGACTCGGGGGATGCTCGACCCGCCGCCGAGCCGGGGCACGACGAGGATCGCTGCCACGACGAGCACCACGGCCGCGAGGATGCTCGACCCGACCACGAGGGAACGGCGGCTGATTCGAGAGCCGGCCCGGGCATCCCCCGCGCTCGCCCTGACGACGGTGCCGTCGATCCTGCCGCGCGAGCCCGACACTGAGGATCGCCCACCGACGGATCGTCCGCGCGCGGACGCCTCGGGGGCACCCGACCCCGTCGAGGCCGAGACGTGGGAGCGTGTCGACGAGCGGGTGCGAGGTCGCCGCGTGGTGGCCGACGCCGTCGGGGCCTGCGCGACGGGAAGGGCGGCGGGCCCCGGTGCCTCGAGCACGCTCTCGTTCGGCAGCAGGAGGGGTGAGGGCCGCAGACCGAGCTCGGTCTCGACGAGCTGGAGCGAGCGGAGGACCGTCAGCACGGAGGCCGGCCGCAGCCCCGGGTCTTTCGACAGCGCCCGGAGGAGGGCGGTCTCGAGCGAGGCGGGGACGTCGGGTCGGCCGAGCGGGGCAGCGGGGGCGCGACCGAGGATGCGGCGCTGGATGGCTTCGAGGGTGTTCTCCTTGCCCGGCACCTCGAAGGGCGAGCGACCGGCGAGGAGCCCGTAGACCGTCGCTGCGAAGGCGTAGATCTCGCTCTTCACCGTGCCGTGGGTCTCGCCCCGGATCACCTCGGGTGCCGACCACGGCACGGAGAGCCCTCGGGTCTCCTGGCCCTCGGCCGCCGCGATGCTCGCGGCGATGCCGAAGTCGGAGAGGACCGGGCGACCGTAGGTCGTGTGCAGGATGTTCGACGGTTTGACGTCGCGATGCAGGAATCCGTCGCGGTGAGCGGTCTCGAGGACGCTTCCGACGGCCAGCGCGATCGGCAGCACTTCGGTGAGGGCGAGCCGTTCCGTGCGGTAGCGACCGCCGTAGGAGTCGGGGCAGTACTCCATCACGAGGTACGGGCGGCCGTCGGCGGCGATGCTCGCCTCGTAGACGGTCACCACGTCGGGGTGCGCCGACAGCTGCGCCATCATCGTCGCCTCGGCCAGGAACATCTGGCGGGCGTCGGCGTCGGCGACATCGGGCAGCAGCACCTTCACCGCCACCCGGCGGCGCGGCATGCTCTGCTCGTAGAGGAACACGTCGGCGAAACCCCCGGAGCCCAGGGGCCGGACGACGCTGTAGCCGGGAAGGACGGGGGCGGGCTCGGGCAACCTACTCGGCACGGTGCCCCTGGGCCGTCGAGCTGAGATGCGAGGCCGCCGGTACGACCTCGATCGTCACGTCGTCGGCCAGGGAGAGCCTCGTGCCCGCCGCGAGTGGCAGCGACTCCCCCGGCGTGAGTCGGTACGTCGGGCCGGCGGGCGGGGTGAGCTCGGTGCCGTTGGTGGACCAGAGGTCGCGCACCAGGAGGAGCCCGTCGTCGTCGACGAGCACCAGATGGGTGGCCGACACGTGCTCGGTGCGCGATCCGACGAACGCGAGCGCACCCTCTCGAGCGCCGCGCTCGGGCGGAACTGCCGGCGACCGACCGATGTACAGGGCACCGTCGATCGGGAAGAGTCGGGCGCCGGTGATGTCGGTGACGAGCACCTCGAACGCCGGGCCGGGCGCTGCGGTGCTGGGCGTCGCCGCGGGCGCGAGAAACGGTGGGATGCGCGGGGTGAACACCGTCTCGTCGAAGTCCGGTTCGGGCGGTGCGTTCCGTCTCGGCGTCAGCACCGTCGCGTCGAAATCCGCCTCGGGCTGCTCCGGCAGAGCCGGCTGCTCCGGCAGTGCGGCCGGCCGGGGCGTCAGCACGGTCTCGTCGAAGTCCGCTTCCGGCTCGGGTGCGACCAGCGGCTCCGGTGCGACCAGCAGCTCGGGTGCGACCAGCGACTCGGCATCCGTCGGCCCTTTGGCCGCGGCTGCGGCCGCCGGCGTGGGGCGCAGGGAAAGCACCCCGTCGACGAGATCGCTCGGGAGGCCGCCACCCGAGTAGGTGCGAAAGCCGGACGCCGTCTCGAGGTCGACCCGGGCCTCCTCACCCAGTGTGACTTGGACGACGCCCGTTTCACCCTGTCGAACGGCGAGGGATGCACGGGCCGAGTGGTCGACGGACAGCGCCACGGTCGCGGGCTCGGCCCACGCCATGGACCACCCGCGATTCACCGCAGTCGTACTCCCCATTTGCTACCCCTAGCCCGTCTGGTTCCGGTCCACCCACCCTAGCCGCGCCCTCTCCCCCGCCCCAAAACCCCATACGGGGGCATGTTCCCGCGGTCTTCCCAAGGTCGGCGCTTGTACGGGCCCCATTTGGCCCTCGACTCCAAAACATGCCGCTCAATCGCCGCGCAGGCCGTCGTTTCTGGAGTCGGACCCGCCGTGGGCCGCAATTCCGGACGCCGAACCGGCGTCGACCTGGTTCACACTGAGGCCGCCGCCTACCAGTGCGTCCAGGCGATTTGACCGAGAAAGCCGTAGCAGGCCGTCTCTTCGTCGGGCCACACGAGGCGCTGGTCTTTGACGCCTCGCTGGCCGACGAAGGTTTCCCAGGAACCGTCAGGAAGTTCGACAAGGCACAGCGTCTCGTCGAACCCTTTCCCGATCGAATACAGACTGCGGTCGACCCGGGCGTCCTCGAGCTTGCGTTGCAAATCTCGAACGGTGAAGCCATTGGCTGTCACGTGATCTCCTTGATAAATCCGCGCTGAAACAGCACGGCGGCATGCCCTGGCAAGCCGGCCTGCTGTCAGCCCTTCCCACCCCGGCGCTTCGACAGTCGTCGGAGCGTGTCGGCCATCAATTCGTTCTTCCGAACCTCCAGTTGCTCGGGAGTGTGAGTGGACTTCTTGGGTACGGGGGTGGGTGCCGTGAGTTTTTTCCAGAGGTAGTCGCAGATCTCGTCCTCGGTCACAAACTCGACCGGTCGACCTTCGTAACTGAACTCTCGGAAGAATTCGTCCCGTCCATCGTTCACGTAGGACGTGTAGAACCCCTTCTCGAACACGATGTTGTGAGCCCACAGATCGAGGTCCCCTTGGGACATGTTGACGCGGTCCGGGTCTACGCCAGCCTGTCTCAGTCCAGCTTGCAGTTCAGTGAAGTTCACGGTGCTTCTCTGCGTAGCTCACGCCGGCATCGAACTTGTTCAGGCTGGCACCTCTGACTGCCACTGAGTCCAGGCCAGTCGCCCCAAGAAACCGAAACACGCCGCTTCCTCATCGGGCCAGACTCGCCTGTCCGTCTTCTCTCCCCGTTCCCCGATGAATGTCTCCCATTCACCTGTCGGCAGGGGAAGCAAGCAGAGCGAGTCGTCCATTTGCTCACCGAGGGAGTACAGCTCATGACTTATCCCGAGGTTCTCGAGCTTCTTCAGAAGACGAGAGGTGGTGAATCGAATCGGCACTAGAAGATCTCCTTGATGAAGCCGGCTTCAAGCAGGCTATCGATCGAATCCGCGGTCCAGATCTGCGGAGCCCCACCAGTCTTTCCCATCGCGTCAGCTGCGGGCCCGACCCATGCGGGCAGAGGGTGAAGGACTTCGAAACGGTGATAGCCCTCGAAGAGGCTGTAATCGGGAAGGGCTCGAGGAGGAAAGGCCGTGCCGCTCGGCGAGGTGAAGCGGCCGAAGCCCCCTCCGAATCGGTCGAATGTCGCACCAGGATGGAGAACTGCAGGAAGTCGACTTTCCGGCGAGGCGAATCCATCCGGATGGAGGGATGGATCCGGCCATGCCTCGGGACGTACCTCAGGACTTCCGTTCCACTTGAGTTTCCCGGTGGAGTACAGCGAGTCGTACTCTGCCCGCGAGCCACCGTTCCACAGCGAGAATCCCTCCGGCAAAAGGTCTTGGACCGGTTTAGCCGACTCTGGCAGACCCGCGCCCAACGGTTCCTGCGGGGGCCACTCTGCATCGAGGAGGTCTTCGCGAGGATGCACGAGGTCCCGCGTCCGGACCACCTCGCCGTCGGGACGAACGTGATCTACCCGACCGGGGAGAATCTCGATGTTCTCGTGGTGTCCGAAACCCTGGGCCAAGACACGAGCAGCGGACCGATCCTTGACAGCGGCGCGGGCGATGACAGCCCCCTCGCCCAGCATGCCGAACGCCGCCCCACCCACGAAGCCGCTGACTGCGGCATCCACCAGGTTCGCCTTCGGCTCCACGACCGCCGTGACGGCGACGTTGCCTGCGGCACCGCCGACCCCGTACTTGACCGATTTGCCCGCGAAAACGGCCACTTTCACGCCAATCTTCTCCGAAAGCGAAGCCGCCTTGAAGAACGCCGAACCGGCCTTGTAGACGTCGTCGGCGATCCGCAGCGCCGCCGAGGCCAGGCGGGCGATGAACGCCAGGATCCGCGACACGGACGCCGCGACCTCGGCTGCAGCCCCCGCAGCCGCCGCGGCGTCGGACAGACCGGCCGTCACCACCGTCAGGATCAGCCCGCCGGCCGCGGTCAGTTCGACCTGCAGCAGCAGCGACTCCAACTCCCGCTCGGTGTCGGTGTGCACCTGCTCGACGTGCGAGGCGAACGAGACGCAGGCCTCCCCCAGTGCGGCCGCCTGCGTCGCCAGGTCCGACGCGTGACTCTTCACGAGAGCGACGGTCGACTTGATGCTGCCCATCTCGGGCGTCTGCGACCCTGACAGCGAGTCGAGGATGGCCGTCGAGCGACCCGCCGCCGACTCCAGCTCCGCCCCGAGCGTCTTCCAGGCACGACCCGCACTCTTCAGCTCGCCCGTGTCGCCGTCGGGCCAGAGGTCGCCGATGAAGTTCGCCACGAGGTCGAAACCCGCCGCCCCGAACGAGCGAGAGCCGCCGGAGGCCGACGGCGGAGGTGCCGTGCACTCAGCGACCGGCGACGACGGGATCGAGGTTCCGGGAGCCATGCCGCTGTGACCGGAGGACAGCCAATCGGCCGTCGCGTAGTTCACCCCGGTCACGGCGAGGCCTGCGGCGACCTGCTCGAACGCGAGGACCAACCCGTCGAGACCGGCGAAGGCGTCGCCGGCGGCGCTGTCGTACGACGACGCCCATTTCACACCGGAAGGATCGGAACCGGCCATGCGAGAGAGACCGGCGAGGGATGCCCGTGCCGCGTCTCGAGCCGCCCGGATGGTCGACCCGGCGGAGCCCGCTGCCGCCGCCGCCCGCGCGAAGTCGTCGGTCTCGACGTCGATGACCTCCGAAGCCATCAGCCCCAGACCCCGCGGTTGGACTGGGCCGCTGCGGCATAGTTGGTGCTCGAGGTGGACGCCGCCTGATGCATGATCTGGACGCCCGCGGACATCTCGGCCGCCCCGCGAGCCCACTCGGCATGGAGGGCTTGGAAGCTGGCGGCCGCCGCGCCCGACCACTCGCCGGAGACCGTCGCGGCGATGCGGTCGATCTCGGTGAGCAGCGACTCGCAGAACTCGGCCAACGAAGCGAGAGTGACGATCGTCTGGTCGATCTCGGACACCTCGACGCGGAAGCGGGTCATCGGGCACCTCCGTTCGACGTCGCGGCGGACTGCGAAGCCGGAGCCGACACGACGCTCGACGACGTCGATTCGCGGGTCACTCCGGCCTCGGTCGCCTCGTATTGGATCGAGGCCTCGGCCAAGAGTCGAGAGATGCCTTCGAGGGCACGGCTGACCTTCGCCGCCCCGTCGGACCACTCGACCCAGCCCTTCTGGAAGGCCTCCGAGCCGGGGCCCGACCACGAACCGCCGACGAGTGCCGACACCGTCTGGTTCGCCGACGCATGCCGTGCGTCGAACTCGTCGACCATGTCGGCGACTCGCGCGCTCGCCCCGTGAACGGCCTCGGACGAGACCTCGAAATCAGCCATGGATGAAACCCCCGGAAGGACGCGTGCAGAAAGAACTGAGAGACCACGGCGGCGAGCCGAACCCACCGGGGGCCCGACGCGTCACCGTGCACGATCAGTCGACGCGAGTCGGCTACGACCGCGACCCGATGCACTGAAAGGTCAGCTGCGGAACGCGTTCGCGACGTTCGCCTCGGACTCGGCGTAGTAGCCGGCGGCCTTGCTGAGGAGGTTGGCGATGCCTGCGAGCGACTCGTTGAGCTTCGTGCCGGCGGTGTTGAACTCGGTGTAGAGGTCGTTGAAGGCGGCGGAACCGCTGCCCTCCCATTCGGAACCGAGGCTCTCGACGAGGCTGCGGAGGTGCGACAGAGTCGCCTGGACATCGCTCGAACCGCTGGAGAGCTGGCTCGCGGTGGAGGCGAGGCTGTCGGATGAGACCTTGTACTGAGCCATGTGGTTACCCCTTCGTTGGGCGCGGCCTGGCGGTGGAACTGTTCCCCCGAACTGGTGGACCACGCTGATCGTCTCGACCTGGGAAACCGGCCGATGCCGACGACCCTACACCGCGAAGACGCCGAGAAACGAACCAATGCAGACGTATCGTTCTACCTCGACGATCGAGAATTCGGAGGGCCGTGGGATGCACGTGCTCAGCAGGCGGGAACCCCGCCGTCGAACGGGGTCAGTGACCGCCCGCGCCCGGCTTCTCGTCGTAGGCGTCGGAGTTCGATGCGAGTCCGACGAACGCCAGGACGCACGCGATCAGAGTGAGGAGCGCGATGCCCGCCAGGAAGAGGTGGAAGAAGAGGACCAGTGCGGCGTCGTTCACGGCGTCGTCCTTTCGGGAGGGATGGTGGGTCGGACAGCGGTCGCGGTGGAGCCGGTGGGGCGGGCGGGACTTGAACCCGCGCATCGTTCCGTTATGAGCAGAGTGCCTTGACCAGCTTGGCTACCGCCCCGCGCCTCCTCCGGCCCCGTCTAGGAAGCGGACGGTGCGGCGGCGGCTTCGGCGACCGGAATGGCCACCGATTCTCCACGATACAGCTTCTCGAAGGTGTCGAGAGTCCGGTCGATGTCGTGCGGTTCGATCATCGCGAGACTGGCTCGACGCATGGCGAGGTAGTCGTCGTCGCTCTTCGTCAGCACCGCCGTGAGCTTCGCCGCGAGGTCGTCGACGTCGCCCGGCCGGAACAGGTAGCCGTTCGAACCGTCGTCGACGAGGTGGGGCAGAGCCATGGCGTCGGCCACGACGATCGGCAGACCGGACGCCATCGCCTCGAGCGAGGCGATGCTCTGGAGTTCCGCAGTCGAGGGCATCGCGAACACCGCGCCGTCGGTGAGTGTGCGGCGCAGCTCCTCGTCGGAGAGGTACCCGGCGAACTTCACCCGGTCACCGAGACCGAGGTCGATGGACGTCTGCGTCAGCTTGTTCAGGAGGTCGCCGCCGCCGACGACCGTGAGCGTCGTGTTGAGGGCCGGGTCGAGCTTCGTCATGGCCTTGAGCAGCACGTCGATGTTCTTCTCCGCCGTCACGCGCCCGACGAACACGATGTCGTTGGTCGTCGGGCGGTCGAAGCGCGGCGTGTAGTCGGAGGCCTTGATACCGCAGGAGATCGCGTAGACGCCCGTGATGCCGATCGCCTCTTCGAGGAACACGGCTGCCTTGCGAGTCGGTGTCGTGATCGCCTGGACGAGCTTGTAGGTGTTCGCCGCGTCTTTCCAGGCGATCTTCGCGATGCGGTTCAGCAGCGACCGGGGCATCGGCGGAGCGTGCTCGATCAGATTGTCGGGCATGAAGTGGTTCGTGGCGATGGTTCGGATGCCGCGATCGTGAGCCACCTTCGCGAGACCGCGCCCGATCACGATGTGCGACTGGATGTGCACCACATCGGCGGAGAAGCCGTTGAGGATCCGGCGGGAGTGGAACTGGACGGTCCACGGCGTCGCGAACCGGAGCCAGTCGTGGAGCGGCCATCGCGTGGAGTTGAGTCGGTGGACTGTCAGCGTCGCGTCGCCGTGCTCTTCGCGGAAAGTGCCGTGACGCCGCGTGGCGGCCGGCGCGATGATGTGCACGTCGTGGCCCCGGTCGGCCAGGCCGATCGCGAGTCGTTCCGTGAAGTTGGCTGCGCCGTTGACGTCCGGCGGGAACGTGTCGCCGGCGATGACGATGCGGAGCGGGTGCTTGGACGCGACCGAGGCCTCGGCGGCGCGCGGCGCTTCCGCCGTCGATTGGTCGTCTGGGGAGGCTTTCGGCACTGTGTTCTGGCGTCCTAACCGGGTCAGGGATCGAGCGGTGGGTCGTCTGGGCGGCTCCAGGCTAGCTCAGGCACGTGTCTGTGGATGGTATTTCGCGAGTTGGAACACGCCGTAGACCGCGATCGCCCCGGCGATGACGAAGAGGACCCCGGCGTACCACGGGGCCGTGGCGGCTTCCCCGAGCACGATGATCCCGATGCCCACGGCGACCATCGGGTCGACGACCGTCAGCCCCGCGATGACCAGGTCGGGCGGCCCGGACGAATAGGCGTTCTGCACGAAGTACCCGCCGAGGACTGCCGCTCCGAGGAGGAACAGGATGCAGACCGCGGTGAGGGCGTTGAAGCTGTGCGACTCGATGCGGTTGATGACGACCTTCGCCAGCGTCGCCACGAAGCCGTAGAGGAAGCCCGCGCCGATGATGTAGAAGAGCGCACGGATCCGCCGACGGAACCGGGTGAAAGCCGTGGCGAACACCACGAGCACGATCGCGAGGATGACGAGGACCGTGACGAGCTCGCCATTGGTGATCGGTTTCTCGGTGGCCGTGAACGCGGCGACGGTCACGAAGATCGCGACGCCGCCCACGCAGAAGGCGATGGCCCGTTTGGATGCACGGTCCAGCCGCTGATGGGTGGCCCGGGCGTTGATCACCGAGGTCACGACCAGCGCGACCGCACCCAGGGGCTGGACGACGATGAGCGGGGCGAAGCTCAGGCTCGTGAGCTGGAACACCGTCGCCAGACCCAGCATCAGCGTGCCGATGACCCACGACGGCCGACCGATCAGCCGGAGGAGCTGCTTGACACTCAATCCCTTCGAGGCTCCGCCGGAGGCCTTCTCGACCTTCGACACCCCTCGGTGCTGGAGCTGCGCCCCGACCGACAGGAAGATCGCCCCGACCAGTGCGATCGGGATCCCCAGGGCTTGGTGCGGCGTCAAGGAGACGGGCGACGTCACGGAGGCGAGGACGAGGAGCACTCGCCCAAGGTACCTGTACGTCCTCCAAGAAAGTGCTCAGGCGAACCCGCGAGGCGCGCACCGGATGCGCGTCGATAGGCTTTCCGCATGTCCGTACGACCCATTCGAATCACCGGCGACCCCGCCCTCCACGAGCCCGCCGAAGCCGTCACCGAGTTCGGCCCCGAACTCCGCGAGCTCGTCCTCGACATGTTCACGACGATGGACGAAGCCCCGGGCGTCGGCCTGGCCGGACCTCAGGTCGGCGTCGGCCTCCGCCTGTTCGTCTACTCGTACGTCGACGACGACGGAGTCTCCTGGCGGGGCGAGGCCATCAACCCCACGCTCTGGCAATCGCCCCTCACGATCGAGCCCCTCGACGACGAGGAGGAATCCGAGGGGTGCCTCTCCATCCCCGGTGAGCGCTACCCCCTCCGCCGAGCCGAGGGCGTCATCCTCCGAGCCGTCGACATCAACGGCGAACCGTTCGAGATCGAAGCGCACGGTTGGCTCGCCCGGATCTTCCAACACGAGTACGACCACCTCGACGGGGTCCTCTACGCCGATCGGCTCGAGCTCCCGTTCGCCAAGGCTGTCACCAAGGTGATCCGCAAGAAGGGCTGGGGCGTTCCCGGCCACGACTGGACCCCCGGGCTCGACCACCCCGAAGGCTGACTCGCCGACCCGGGCACAATGGTCCGAACCAGGTCTGGGAGCCTGCTACAGTTGTGGTCGCTGTTGAACACCACAGCGAACATTCCTCGATAGCTCAATTGGCAGAGCAGCCGGCTGTTAACCGGCAGGTTCTTGGTTCGAGTCCAAGTCGGGGAGCTAAGGCCTCGCGGCTCCACCCGCGGGGCCTTTTTGCGTTAGCCTCGCTGCGCTCGGCTCCCGGCGGGACCGCTCAGTGCTTGTTTTGGGTCGCTCCGCTCCCGTGCGCTGCGCGCGGGCCTTTTTGCGCGCGAGCACCGCTGAACACACGGCAGCGGCGCGAACCTGCCGCCTAGGCGATGGGTTCACGCCGCTGAGATGTATTCGAGCGCGACCTGCCGCGGACTAGTAGCCCTGGGCGGGATCGACCACGCCGATGAACTCGCCGTCGCCACCGAGAGCTGCGACGTTGTGCCGGATCCGCTCGGCGAGGAGCGGCGCCACCATGTCCGGGGTGTCGGCCTGATGCGGCGTGATCAGGGCGCGCGGCTCGCTCCAGAGCGGATGCCCGTCGGGCAGGGGCTCGGGAGACGTGACGTCGAGGCCGGCTCCCCAGATGCCCTTCGCTGCCAGGGCGTCGACCAGGGCATCCGTGTCCACCAGCCCGCCCCGGGCGATGTTCACGAGCACGGCAGTCGGCTTCATGATCTCGAACTCGTGGGCGCCGAACATCTTCGACGTGTCGTCGGTCATGGCCGCGGCGACGATCACCACGTCGGCGTCGGGGAGGACGTCTGCCAGGGAGGACGAGGCCACCGTGCGAGCGGCCCCTGGAACCGGCTCGGTGCTGCGACGGACGACCGTGATCGAGACGTCGAAGGGGGCGAGCAGCCGCAAGACCTCCAGCCCGATGCCACCCGCGCCGACCACGACGACGTTGGCCCCGTAGAGGGAGATGCCCTCTGGCTCGGTCGCCCAGCTCGTCGCCCGGACACGCTTCGGGAAGACCCGGAGCAGCGCCAGGGTCAGAGCCACTGCGTGCTCTGCGACTGGCTCCGAATAGGCGCCCTTGGCGCTCGTCCAGAGCGGCTTCGGTTTGTCGGCGTACTTCGCGAAGATCGGCGCGAACATGTCGACGCCCGCCATCGGCAGCTGGACCCACTCGATCGACGGGTGTTTCGTCAGCACCTCGTCGAGCTCGTCGATGGCCTTGTGCGAGAGCCACACGAGCCCACGGGTGTCGTCGTCGATACCGGAGACCGTGCCTCCCCCGGCCTCGATGGCTTCGACGATGTGGTCGGCGGACTCGGGACCCACCGCGACCGGCCCGGGACTCGGCCGGTGCTCGGCCGCGACGACGGGTGACGGGGTGAGGACGGGACGGTGACCTCGGGCGGCGGAGGCGGTGTCGGACATGGGTGCCTTTCTCAGGGAGGAGTCGAGACTCGGGGATCAGTCGAGCCGGTGCTGTTTGGGGCGCCGGGACTCGGGCGGGATGATGTCGATCGGCGTCGTCTGCGACAGCACCTTCACGTAGGGGTCGACGGTGTCGTCGAGGACGTCGTCGATCCCACCGACGCCGACGAGATGACCGGCGCGGAGGACGGCGATCCGGTCGGCGACCGCCCGAGCCTCGGCCACCGACGAGGTGACGACCACGGCGGAGAACCGGCGATCGACCTGCAGGGTGCGCAGGAGTTCGAGCACGGACCGGCGGACGAGGACGTCGACGCCGCGCGCCGGCTCGTCGGCGATGAGGAGTCGCGGCTCCAAGACGAGGCTCCGCGCAAGGGCGATGCGCTGGCGCTGGCCGGCGCTCAGCTCCCAGGTCTGCTTCAACAGGGTCGAGAGCGGGAGTTGCACGCCGTCGACGAGAGTCGCGACCAGACGCCCGGCCTCCTTACGGTCGAACCGCCGATCCCGCTCGTACAGGGGCTCGGCGACGGCCTCCCCGACGGTGAGGTTCGGATCGAGTCGATCGCCGGCGTTCTGCGAGAGGTAGCCGACCTGCCCTGTGAGCCGGTCTCGAGCCCGGCTCGACAGCGAGGCGGTGGGCCGGCCCATCACCGTCAGCGTGCCCCCGGCCTGTTGCGGGAACCCCTCGACCGGCCTCCCCTTCTGGGCGTTCCCGGCGAAGGCCAGCGCCAGGGTCGACTTGCCCGAGCCGCTCTCACCGAGCACGCCGAGGATCTCCCCGGTCGCCACTCGGAGCGTCACGCCGTCGACTGCTCGGACGGCGGGACGCCCGCCCCGAGCCGGATAGACCAACGACAGGTCGTCGGTCTCGATGACCCACTCCCCCGGGGCGGCCACGGTCAGCGCCGCCCGTCGAGCAGGGCCAGGGCCTCGCGGCGGCTCTCCTGCTCGACCGGGTCGGGCACCGGCAGAGAGGCGAGGAGCCGTTTGGTGTAGTCGTGCTGCGGTGCGCCGAGCACCTGATCGTTCGGGCCGCTCTCGATGAGGTCGCCGTGGAACAGGACCCCGATGCGATCCGCCAGCATGTTGACCACGGCGAGATCGTGGCTGATGAAGAGGGCCGCGAAGCCGAGGTCCTTCTGGAGCTCGGCGAAGAGTTCGAGCACCCGTGCCTGCACGGAGACGTCCAGTGCGCTGGTCGGCTCGTCGGCGATCAGCAGCGACGGCTCGAGAGCGAGGGAGCGCGCGAGACTGGCCCGCTGCCGCTGTCCGCCGCTGAGTTCGTGCGGGTAGCGGTCGCCGAACGCCTTCGGCAACTGGACGGCCTCCATCAACTCGTCGACCCGCGAGCGGGCGGCCCGGGCATCCCGCGCCCTGCCATGGACGATCAGCGGCTCGGCGACGCATTCGGCGATGGTGAGAAGCGGGTTGAAGCTCGAGGCCGGGTCTTGGAAGACGAACCCGATGTCGGCGCGCTTCGGCTTGAAGTCGCGTTCGCGGACACCGTTCATCTCGATGCCCAGCACCTCGAGCGACCCGCCGGTGACGCGAGTCAGACCCGCGATCGCCCGACCGATCGTGGTCTTGCCGGAGCCGCTCTCGCCGACCAGACCGAGCACCTGGCCGCGGGCGATGGTGAAGTCCACGCCTTTGACGGCGCGGAAGCCGCCTCGGCCGAGACGGCCGGGGTATTCGATCTCGAGCCCCCGGGCCCGGACGACGACCTCGTCGGTGTCGAGAGGGGCCGCCTGATGGCCACGGGGGATGAGCGTGGGAACGGATCCGAGGAGGCGCTTCGTGTAGTCGTCCTGAGGGCTCGCGAAGAGCGTGCGGGAGTCCGCCTGCTCCACGACCTTGCCCAGGTACATGACCGCCACCCGGTCGGCGAGGTCGGCGACGACGCCCATGTTGTGAGTGATCAGGACGATCGCCGCGCCGAACTCGTCGCGGCAGCGGCGGAGGAGGTCGAGGATCTCCGCCTGCACGGTGACGTCGAGAGCGGTGGTGGGCTCGTCGGCGACGATCACGGACGGGTTCAGCACGAGGGCCATGGCGATGACGACCCGCTGTTTCTGCCCGCCCGAGAACTGGTGCGGGTAGTAGTCGACACGGGTCTCGGGGTCGGGGATGCCGACCCGCCCGAGGATGTCGATCGCGCGTTTGCGGGCCTCCTTCTTCGAGACCTTGCCGTGCGCCCGGATGCCCTCGGCGATCTGCCAGCCGACGGTGAAGACGGGGTTGAGCGCGGTGGACGGCTCTTGGAAGACCATGGCTACATCGGTGCCGCGGAGCTCGCGGACCCGCTTCGGGCCGACGGAGAGGACGTCTTCGCCGGTCAGGAGGACGGCGCCGGACGCCACTGCCGTCTCGGGGAGGAGGCCGAGGATCGTCTTCGCCGTCACCGTCTTGCCGCTGCCCGACTCCCCCACGATGGCCAGCACCTCGCCGGCGCGGACGTCGAGCGTGACGCCCTGGACGGCGCGGACGTCGCCGCCGTCCGTGGCGAAGGTCACCTCGAGGTCGCGGATGTCGACGGCCTTGAGGCGGTCGTCGTCGATGCGGCGTGCGTCGCCGGCATTGCTGGCGTTGCGTCCGTCGCCGGCGTTGCGTGCGTCGCTCATGCGGTGGCCTCCTCGGTGGTTCCGGTGCCGGGACCGGTCGTGCCGGTGCCGGTGCTGCCGCCGGCTGTCGTCTCGGTCGAGGCTACGACGGATTTCTTGCGGCGGGCCCGACGGCGGGTGCGCAGACGCGGGTCGGCGAGGTCGTTCAGGCTCTCGCCGACGAGTGTGACGCCGAGAACGAGCATGACGATGGCGAGGCCCGGGAAGAGGCCGGTCCACCAGATGCCGCTGGCCGCGTCGGAGAGCGCGTTGTTCAGGTCGTAGCCCCACTCGGCCGCAGCGGTCGGGCCGATGCCGAACCCGAGGAAGCCGAGCGACGCGAGCGTCAGGATCGCCTCGGAGGCGTTGAGCGTCAGGATCAGAGGGAGGCTGCGGGTCGAGTTGCGGAGCACGTGCTTGAACATGATGCGGCTCGTGCTCGTGCCGATGACCTTCGACGATTCCACGAACGCCTCGGACTTGAGGCGGACGGCCTCGGCGCGGACCACGCGGAAGTACTGCGGCACGAAGACCACGGTGATGGAGATCGCCGCCGACAGGATGCCGCCGATGTAGCTGGAGTTGCCTCCGCTGATGACGATGGAGACGACGATGGCCAGGAGGAGCGACGGGAACGCGTAGACCGCGTCGGCGATGACCACGAGGACTCGGTCGAGCCAGCCGCCGAGGTAGCCGGAGACCAGGCCGAGGACGACGCCGATCACCACCGAGATGACGACGGCGAGGATGACGACGCTCACCGCGGTCCGGGCTCCCCAGACGACACGGCTGAAGACGTCGTAGCCGCCGACGGTGGTTCCCCAGATGAAGGTGGAGTCGGGCGAGGCCTGACGGGGGAAGCTGCCGAACTTGTTGGACAGCTCGCCGAAGCCGTAGGGGGCGATGAGCGGCGCGAAGATCGCTGCGATGAGGAACACCGCGCAGATCACGATGCCGACCACGAGCATCCCCCGTTGGAGACCGACGCTTCGGCGGAGCTGTTTGACGACGGGGAGGCGCTTCCAGAGCGGGACGGCGCGGCCCTCGGGCGTTGTTGCGGACATGGTCTAGTACCTCACCCGGGGGTCGATGAACGCGGCGATCACGTCGACGATGAAGTTGGTCACTGCGACGATCACCGCCAGAAGCGCGACGATGCCCTGCACGGCGACGAAGTCGCGAGCGGACAGGTACTGCTGGAGCTCGAAGCCCAGCCCTCGCCACCCGAAGGTGGTCTCGGTCAGGACCGAGCCGCCCAGCAGCATGGCGATCTGCAGGCCCATCACCGTGATGATCGGGATGAGGGCCGGCTTGAGGGCGTGGGCACCGACCAGGCGGAACTCGTTGACGCCCCGGGAACGGGCCGCGTCGACGTACTCGGCTCCGAGGGTGCCCATCACGTTGGTGCGGACGAGGCGCAGGAAGACGCCGCCGGTGATGAGGCCGAGGGCGGTCGCCGGCATGACCGCGTGAAGCAGCACGTCGCCGATGATCTGCCCGTTGCCGGTGCGGATCGCGTCGATGAGATAGATGCCGGTGGGATTCGGGATGTTGCCGAGAGCCAGCTCGACGCGAGTGCTGGCCCGCCCGCCGAGAGGCAGGATGCCCAACCACACCGAGAACACGAGCTGCAGCAGCAGTCCGGCGAAGAAGACGGGGGTCGCGTAGGTGAAGATGGCGAAGACGCGGAGGATCACATCGGGCCAGCGGTCCCGGAGGTACGCCGCGAGCATGCCGAGGGGGACGCCCACGATGAGGGCGATGATCAGACCGTAGAAGACCAGCTCGAGGGTGGCGCCGCCGTAGGTCAGCAGGATCGTGGAGATCTTCTGGTGGTCGGTCAGGGTGGTTCCGAAGTCTCCCCGGGCGAGCTGCCCGAGGTACTCGCCGTACTGCACGATGATCGGCCGGTCGTAGCCCGCCGCATGGAGGCGCTCTTGCAGCTGCGACGGCGTCAGGCGGCCGCCCACCGAGGCCGTGATCGGGTTGCCGACCACGCGCATCAGGAAGAACACCAGCGTCACGAGGATGAAGACGGTGGGGAAGATCAGCAGGAAACGGATCAGGACGTAGCGACCCAGCCCTCCCCCACGGGTCTTCCCTTTGGACGGAGCGCCGACCGATGGAGCGGTGGGCGAGGTGTCGTTGACGACGGTCACGGAGACGTTCGCTTTCGTTGGGGCCGGGGGTTGTTCGGTGGGCGCTCGCCTGCTGGTTCGGCAGCGGGCCGGATTTGCTGGTGCGGGCGGCTGGCGGCGTGACACAAGGATGGGGTGCCCACCTGGTCTGCGCCAGGTCGAGCACCCCACCCGCTCACGTGATCGATCGCCTCAGCGACCGGTCACGCTTCGATCACTTCGACAGTGCGGCGTAGCGGAACTTGAACGAGGCGTCGAGCGTCGTGTCGACACCCTTGACGTCCTTGCCCGACACCGCGACCTGAGCACCCTGGAGCAGCGGCAACGTCGAGATGTCGCCGGCCTCGAGCGTCTGGATCTGCTCGATGTCCGCGGTGCGGGCCGAGGTGTCGGTCTCGCTGCGCTGCTTCTCGATGAGGGCGTTGACGGCGGGGTTGCTGTAGTGGTTCAGCAGGAACCCGCCGGGGACCTCCTGGCCGGACGAGTCGGCCGACGGCAGGAAGAACGGCGTCAGGTAGTTGTCGGCGTCGCTGTAGTCGGGGAACCAGCCGAGCTGGTACAGCGGGTAGGCGTCTTTCGTGCGCTGCGTGCTGTACGTGTCGTAGAGGGTCGACTGCAGGTTGACCGTGAACAGGCCGGTCGCCTCGAGCTGCGACTTGATCAGCGCGTACTCCTCGTCGGAGGAGGCGCCGTAGTGGTCGGGCGTGTACTGGAGGTTCAGCGCGACGGGGGTCGTGACGCCCGCGGCGGCCAGCGTGGCCTTGGCCTTGGACACGTCGGGCGCGCCCTTGCCGTCGCCGTAGAGGGTGGCGAACGGCTTGATGGCTCCGGTCAGGCCGTCGGGCACCGGCGAGTACAGAGGCGTGTAGCTGCCCTTGTAGACCTGGCTCGACAGGGCGGCGCGGTCGATCGAGTCGGCCACGCCCTGGCGGACGGCCAGTGCCTTCGCGGAGTCGGCGTCGGCCGTCTTCGCGCCGTAGGGCATCGTGTCGAAGTTGAACACGATGTAGCGGATCTCGCCGCCGGGGCCGTTGTGGACCGTCAACTTCGAGTCGCTCTTGAGCGACGAGATGTCCGTCGGGCTCAGCGAGCGGTAGGCGACGTCGACGTCGCCCTTCTGCACGGCCAGCTTGAGGCTGGTCTCGCTGGTGAAGTACTGAGCGGTGATGCTCGACTCCTTCGGCGTGCCGAGGAGACCCTTGTAGCCGGTGAAGGCCTTGTACTCGATGAGCTGCTTGGGCTTGTAGGACGTGATCGAGTACTGCCCGGCGAAGCCCTCGCCCTTGACGATCGCGGAGTCGGAGGTGACCTTGGTGGCGCTGAAGACCTGCTCGTCGACGATCGGGCCGGCCGGGCTCGAGAGCACCTGCGGCCAGGTCTGGTCGTTGGCCGACTTGAGGGTGAAGACGACCGTGGTGGCGTTGGGGGCAGCCGTGCTCTTGAGGTTGCTCAGCAGCGAGGAGGGGCCGTTCGCGTCGGCGATGGAGAGCTGACGGTCGAAGCTGAACTTCACGTCGGACGAGGTGAGCGCGTCGCCGTTGGCGAACTTCAGCCCCTTCTTGAGCGTGACGGTGTACTCGGTCGGCGAGGTGAACTTCGCGCTGGTGGCGATGTCCGGCTTGACCTCGGGCGACCCGTACGGCGTGTTCATGAGGAACGGGTAGACCTGGTTCATCACCGCGAAGGAGCCGTTGTCGTAGGCCCCGGCGGGGTCGAGCGAGGTGATGACGTCGGACGTGCCGACGATCAGGCCGTTCAGGTCGGTGCTGGACGAGCTACCGGACGCGCAGCCCGCGAGCACCAGTGCGGTGGCGGCTGCGCCTCCGACGGCGACGAGCAGGCGCTTGCCCATCGAAGAATTCGATTTCAAGGTGGTGACCCCTTTGTGTAGGTGCGTGAAGACCCGTCCCGCAAGAGCTGCTGCGACCCGCGGACGGGGGTGAATCATTGGTAACACACGGCGGGGACCGTGCTGAAATTCAGCGGGAAGTGTTTACAGGCCCGCAATGAGAGCCGAGGCTACCCCGGCAACGGCGCAGATTCGTTGCGTCGACACCGGTGTGGCGGCTCATTCGTTGCGAAGGACACGCCTCGCGGCCTCGACCTCGACCACCTGGGTGGCAAGCAGCCGGTACGCGTCAGGAGCCGCCTTGGCGTCGGTGCGATGCATCTTGCCGAGCAGTTCCGCCTTCTTGCGCAGCAGATCGCGCTCGACCAGGGAGGACAGTATGCCCTCGCAGTAGACGGCCATGTCGTGCCCCTCCCGCTCGGGCAGCGGGCCGACCGCGAGCTCTTGCACGAGGCGGACGAACGGCGCCGGGGTCTGCGCCAGGACGGCCTCGATCCAGTTCGCGGAATCGAGTTGATCGAGGCTGGCGGCGACAGCGTCTCTGACCACGGCGAGCGAGCCGTTGACGAACACCGCGAAGGCGGCGTGCGTCGTCAGGTCGCGGCTGGCCGCTGTCGGGTGCTGCAGGATGGCCATCAGGGCGTCGCGCTCCATGCGGGTCGACGTGTCGCCGGGGAGACGGAGGATGCTCGGACCGTCGTCTTCGGCGGGTGCCACCTCGGGCAGGCTCGTGATGCTCTGCCGCGAAGGGTCGCTCGAGGGTGCGAGTCGCTCGATCGCCTTCGGCGCGGTGGCCAGCGACCGGGCGCGGTCGACGACGGGACGGACGTCGACCTCGGGATCGAGACCGAGCCAGCCGGCGAGATTGCGCACGTAGCCCTTGTAGAGCGAGCTGTCGCGGATCGTGGCCACCACGGGAGCACTTGCATTGAGGGCGGCCGCACGGCCCTCGACGGTCTCGAGGTCGTGACCGACCAGGCTCTGCCGGATCATGAACTCGAACATGGGCTGCTTGCTGTCCATGAGTCGACGGACGGCGTCGTCGCCGCGATTGAGCCGGAGGTCGCAGGGGTCGAACCCTTCGGGGGCGATGGCGACGAACGTCTGGGCCGTGAAACGCTGCTCTTCGGCGAAGGCCCTGCTCGCTGCCTTCTGGCCGGCGGCGTCGGGGTCGAAGGTGAAGACGATCTCGCCGGGAGCCGACGGGGCGGGTCCGTTCTCGCCCCGCACCGAGGTGGGAGCGGACCCCCGGGCGTCGCCCAGCATCGGACGCAGCAGCTTGATGTGCTCGACGCCGAACGACGTGCCGCACGTGGCGACGGCCGTCGTCACACCGGCGAGGTGGCAGGCCATGACGTCGGTGTAGCCCTCGACGATCACGACGCGCTTGCTCTTGGAGATGTCGCGCCGGGCGAGGTCGAGCCCGTAGAGGACCTGCGACTTGTGGTAGATCGGGGTCTCGGGGGTGTTCAGGTATTTGGGGCCGTTGTCGTCCTCCAAGAGTTTGCGCGCGCCGAAGCCGATCGTGGCACCGGTCACGTCTCGGATCGGCCAGAGGAGCCGCCCTCGGAACCGGTCGTAGACGTTGCGGTCGCCCTGGCTGAGGAGACCGGCCGTGAGCTGCTCCTCTTCGGTGAAGCCGCGTCCTTTCAGGTGGCTACGCAACGAGTCGAACGATTTGGGCGCGAAGCCCACGCCGAAGCGCTGGGCGGCCGCCGGATCGAAACCGCGCTCGCCCAGGAACCGGCGCGCGGGATCGGCCTCGGCACTGGTGAGCTGCTCGGCGAAGTACTCTCGGGCCGCCTCGTTGGCCGCGAGGAGCCGGGCTCGGTTGCCGTGGTCGCTGGCCTGTGCGCCGTCTTCGTAGTGCAGGGTGAAGTTGATGCGGGCGGCCATGCGCTCGACGGCCTCTTGGAAGGTCGTGTGGTCGGTCTTCTGGATGAAGCTGAAGACGTCGCCGTCTTCGCCGCAGCCGAAGCAGTGGTACCGCCCGACCTGAGGGCGCACGTGGAAGCTGGGGCTGCGCTCGTCGTGGAAGGGGCAGAGCCCCTTCATCGAACCGATGCCGGCCCCCTTGAGGCTGACGTAGTCGGAGACCACATCGGCGATGTTGACCCGGGACCGGACCTCGTCGATGTCGCCCCTCTTGATCAGCCCAGCCACGGCACGATCCTAGACGTGGCCGCCGACATCGGACGGCCCCTCTCGATGGTGCCTCGCTCGAGCGTCATCGGCGGACGAGACGGTCGTGCCAGGCCATCGCACTCTGGTCGGTGAGGGACGCGACCTGGTCGACGACGACGCGCCTCCGGGCGGTGTCGTCCGCCGCGAGGGACCAGTCGGTGGCGAAACCGGGATCGAGTTCGCTCGGCCCCGAGGCCCAGAGGGCGTCGGCGAGACCGGTCAGCAGCTCGCGCTGTTCGACGTAGATGGGCTGTCGGGTGTTCTGGGTCATGACGAAGGCGGCGACGATGCCCTTGAGCGCGGCGATCTCGCCGATGATGTCGGGCGGGATCACGACGCTGGCCGAGAACCGGATCAGGCTCTTGCCGGCGTACGACTCGCGCGTCGCGTGGGTGGCCGATGCCGCGAACCGGCCGATCAGCTGACTGGTGAGGTTCTTGAGGCGCGCCTGCGCCAGCCGACCGCCGTCGTAGTCGTCGAGCCAGACGTCGAGGGAGCGCAGTCGATCGAACGCCTCGGTCAGCTCGTCGCGACTCAACTCGCCGCCCACCCAGGCGTGCATGGCCGAGATGAGTTCGTCGTGCCCGATCGTGCCGGCCAGCGAGGCCACGTCGATGTAGCCGTTCACGACGGCGTCTTCGAAGTCGTGCACCGAATACGCGATGTCGTCGCTGAGGTCCATGACCTGCGCCTCGATGCAGCGCTGGCGTCGCGGCGCCCCGAGTCGCAGCCACTCGAAGGCGGGGGTGTCGTCGTCGTAGAAGCCGAACTTCATGCGCCCGCTCGGGTCGGGGATGCCGTGAGCGGCCGGCCACGGGTATTTGCAGCTCGCATCGAGACTCGCGCGGGTGAGGTTGAGGCCGTAGCTCTGGCCGCCGGCCCCGATCACCTTGGGCTCGATGCGGGTGAGGAGGCGCAGCGTCTGAGCGTTGCCCTCGAAGCCGCCGATCTCGGCAGCCCAGTCGTTGAGGGCCTTCTCGCCGTTGTGGCCGAACGGAGGATGCCCCAGGTCGTGGGCGAGGCATGCCGTGTCGACGACGTCGGGGTCGAGGCCCAGGCTGGTCGCCAGCTCTCGGCCGACCTGGGCGACCTCGAGGGAGTGGGTCAACCGGTTGCGGGCGAAGTCGAGACCAGCCGTCGGGCTGAGCACCTGGGTCTTGGCCGCCAGGCGCCGGAGCGCACTGGAATGGAGCAGCCGTGCTCGATCGCGGGCGAAGTCGCTGCGGCGATTGGAATGCTGCTCGGGAAGCCACCGTTCGGTGTCGACGGCCTCGTAGCCGAGGTTCTCGGATTCGACGGACAGGGTGTGCGAGCTGGACGGGGCGGAGCCGGTCACGGGGGCCCTTCGAGAGCGTGGACGATCGGGTGCGGTGAGGAGGGGTGCTCAGCCGCCGCTGTGGTGCAGTTCGGCCGCCGCCAGCTCTTCGCGGAACGCCTCGTCGAGGTCGCGGCTCTCGAGCCAACGATCGGGCAGGGACGGCTTCTTCGGGCTGCCTGCGCGACCGCGCGGGCCCTCGGCGTCGGCACCCGGGTAGGCGAGGGACCAGTCGAGGGTGCCGAGCAGGTCGTCCATCTCGGCCAGAGTGCCGACGGCCGCGAGGGAGGCTCGCGTGTCGCCCCCGACGGGATAGCCCTTGAAGTACCAGGCGACGTGCTTTCGGATGTCGCGGCAGGCGCGGTCCTCTTCGCCGAAGAACTCGACGAGCAGTTCGGCGTGGCGACGGAACGCCTGCGCGACCTCGCCGAGCGTCGGCTCGGCGTGCTCCTCCTCGCCACGGAAGGCAGCGGCCAGGTCGCCGAACAGCCACGGACGCCCGAGGCAGCCACGGCCGACGACGACGCCGTCGCAGCCGGTCTCGTCGACCATGCGGAGGGCGTCGGCGGCCGACCAGATGTCGCCGTTGCCGAGCACCGGGACGCTCGTGATCGCGCTCTTCAACTCGGCGATGGCCGACCAGTCGGCGTGGCCCGAGTAGAACTCGGAGGCGGTGCGGGCGTGGAGAGCGATGGATGCGACCCCGGCGCCCTCCGCAGCGCGGCCGGCCTCCAGGAACGTGAGGTGGTCGGAGTCGATGCCCTTGCGCATCTTCACCGTGAGCGGGATGTCGCCGGCCGCCTTGACCGCGCGCTCGACGATGTCGCGGAACAGCCCCAGCTTCCAGGGAAGGGCGGCGCCGCCGCCTTTGCGCGTGACCTTGGGGACGGGGCAGCCGAAGTTGAGGTCGATGTGGTCGGCGCGATCTTCGGCGACGAGCATCGTGACGGCCTCGGCCACCGTGTTCGGTTCGACGCCGTAGAGCTGGATGCTGCGGGGTGTCTCGCTCTCGTGGTGAGTGATGAGACGCATCGACTCGGGGGTGCGCTCGACCAGGGCACGGCTCGTGATCATCTCGCTCACGTAGAGGCCGGCCCCGTACTCGCGGCAGAGGCGACGGTAGGCCGTGTTCGTGATGCCGGCCATCGGAGCGAGCACCACCGGGGAGTCGACCGCGATACGGCCGATCTGCAGGGCGGGGGCGACGGAGCTCGTCGCGTGAAGTGTCGTTGTCATCGGGATCGATTATCCCATCCCGGTGCAAGCCTCCCTCGGCCCGGTCCGCTGTTGTGGACGAATGCCGGCTCCGGAATGCCCTGGGGAGAAGAGGTGTTGCGATCTGCGTGACCGAACTCGACGACTCGTCCCTCGACCTCTCCCCCGCTCTCGGTACGGAGGGAACGGCCCGAGTGCTGGCGGATGCACGGGGTCGCGGCCTGGCCGTCGAGATCGTCGAGCGTCCGGAGGCCGGCAGCCTCGACGACGCAGCGGCGCTCCTGGGGCTCCGGCCACGGGACATCGTCAAGAGCCTCGTGGTCAAGCGGCACGACGGATCGTTCCTGTTCGCCCTGGTGCCCGGCGACCGTCAGATCTCCTGGGCCAAACTGCGGGCCGTCGTCGGCGTCAACAAGTTGTCGATGCCCTCGGCCGACGTGGCCCTGGAGGCCACGGGCTACGAGCGCGGCACCATCACGCCGCTGGGCAGCACGACGGCCTGGCCGGTGTACGCCGACGAGCGGATCGTCGGACTCCGGGTCGCCCTCGGAGCCGGTGCGCACGGTCGGAGCGCCTTCGTCGATGCCGATGCGCTGATCGCCGCCTACGGGGCGACCGTCGCCGACGTCACCGATCCGATCGCTCCCCGCTAGAACTCTCACCCGCGAGAGCCCTGACCCGCGAGAGCTCTGACCCGCCGGAGCGGCGGGCAACGGGGCGAGACGCCCTCGTCAGGGCGAGGCACCCTCGTCAGGGCGAGACGCCCTCGTCAGGGTGGGACGCCCTCGTTAGAGCGAGGCGCCCTCGTCGAGGGCTGCGATGACCGCCCGGCTCGATGCGGCCGCGGCCTCGTCGGGGCCGGGTTCGATGTTCGGCGACTCGGGGTCTTGGTCGGTGGCCGCATCCGCGAGGGCGGCTGCGGCGCCCGGGGCTTCCGACGCGGCTGCGGCACCCGGCAGGAGGCACGAGTCGCCTTCGCACGCGGCAGCGTCTGCCGCGCCGAGCATGGTGAAGGGGCTGGTCGGGGAGGAGCTCATCGGGTGACCTCGGCCGGTGCATCCTCGCCTCGGGGGCTCTGCTCGTCGCCGGCGGTCTTCTCGGACGCCACCTGGCTGAAGACCTGCCCGAACGTCGCGGGATCTTGCGCGCCCGACACGCCGTACTTGTTCTCGAACACGAAGAACGGGACGCCGTTGATGCCGTACTCGACGGCCTGGGCCTGGTCGGCGCGGACCGCCGCGAGGTACTGGTTGCTCTCGAGGGCCGCGACGGCCGCCTCGCGATCGAGCCCCGCTTCGGCGGCGATGTCGGCGAGCACGTCGATGCGGCCGAGGTGCCGCCCCTTCTCGAAGTACGCGGACAGGAGCCGCTCGACGACGTCGAGCTGGGCTCCGTTCGCCTTCGCGAAGTGGATCAGCTCGTGGGCCTTGACGGTATTGGTGTGGTGGAGGGAGTCGTAGTCGTAGTGCAGGCCGACGGACTCGGCGATGCCGAGCATGTTGTCGAGCATGCCCTTCGCCTGCTCGCGCGGGAGGCCCTTGTGGGTGGCGAGGAAGTCGACCTCGTCGCCCTCGAAGTCGACGGGGGTGTCGGGCGAGAGCTCGAAGGAGTGGTACTCGACCTCGACCTTCCCGTCGAAACCGGCGACCGCCGTCTCGAACTTGCGCTTGCCGACGAAGCACCACGGGCAGGCGATGTCGGACCAGATGTCGACCTTGATGGTGTTGCTGCTGCTGTCGTTCACAATGCCCGCAACGTATCTTCTTCTCGCTGAATTCCCGCTGACCCCTTCGGCAGCCTTATGGGATTCGCGATCCACCACCTGGCCGTGATCGGCCTCGACAAGACCCGCACGACGTGCCGAGCGCTGTCGGCCTCCGACCTGGCCCGATGTTGATCGACTGCTGCTGCCACAGCGTCGACGACACGAGGCCACTCGTGTCGAACGTGACTGTACGTCAACCGGAGAACATGCCGGCCCTCGGTTGTGATGACGAGATCCTTGCTGCGATCGGCTTCGAAACGGTCCTCGTGGAAGCGCCGACCGTCCACCTCGATGGCTAAGAAGCCCTCGAGGACCAGGTCGATGAATTGTCCGTTCGCCAAAGGCACCTGTGCCTGCAGTCGGTAGCCGAGCTGCCGAAGGCGTGTTCTCACGATGCTCTCGATGAGACTCTCGGCATTCGGGTCCACCCACTCGACGATGCGGGATCGACACGATGGAAGCAGGCTGATGACTTCGATGACGTGCTCCCGCGGGAACTTCCGCGACTGGAGAGCCCAGTCGAACACTGCGACAGCCTCGTCGAACGGCAGATCTCGGATCGCGCGCGTTAGGGCGTCCCGCTGATCAGCCTCCGCCACGGTGCCTCGCTCGACGACTTCAGGACCGTCCCAATACACGACCGCGCCATTGGGGAGGCCGCGGGGTCGTCGTGCGTTCCGGGGGACGGAGATGTGCAGTGCCGGCTTTTGCCACAGCCAGGCGCCGAGGCGACTCAGAACCGAGACGCTGGTCAGCCGTCCTCCGAGACGCACAGCAGCCACGCGCGGGTCGGAGTCGGGAAGGGTCGTGTATTGGCCGCGCCTGAGCCGTCGCACGGCACCCGATCGGACTGCCTCAGAGAGCTGGCGGTCTTTGATGCCCTGCCCGCACAGGTCCGCGCGGGTGACGAACCCGCCGAGGGCATCGACGAGTTGCTGCACCGAATCCATGAGGCGAGAGTGCCGTGCGGACGGGGCTTGCGCGGGCGCTAACGAGCATCTGGGGAAAAGCAGACGACAAGAAAGGGCTGTGGAGAACAAGGCACGGTGGTCTCGGAAGGAAAATCGGCACCAAACCGGCTCTGGGAGCCCATTTGGTGCCGATTTTCCTTCGGAAGCAGCGGCGGCGCCGCGGCGGCTACGCGCCGAGCAGCTGCCCCGCCAGATACCCGGGCAGCGCCGACAGCGCGATGCGCTCCTGCGCCATCGTGTCGCGCTCGCGCACGGTCACGGCGTCGTCCTCGAGCGAGTCGAAGTCGACGGTGACGCAGAACGGCGTGCCGATCTCGTCCTGGCGGCGGTAGCGGCGGCCGATCGCGCCGGCGTCGTCGAAGTCGATGTTCCAGTACTCGCGCAGGGTCGCGGCGACCTGGCGCGCGAGCGGCGAAAGCTGCTCGTTGCGCGACAGCGGAAGGACGGCCACCTTGATCGGAGCGAGCCGGCGGTCGAGCCGCAGCACCGTGCGCTTGTCGACCCCGCCCTTCGCGTTGGGCGCCTCGTCTTCGTGGTACGAGTCGACCAGGAACGCCATCAGCGCGCGGGTCAGGCCGAACGCGGGCTCGATCACGTACGGGGTCCAGCGGGTGTTCGCGGCCTGGTCGAAGTACGACAGGTCGACGCCGGATGCCTTCGAATGCGTGGTGAGATCGAAGTCGGTGCGGTTCGCGACGCCCATGAGCTCGCCCCACTCGTTGCCGGTGAAGCGGAAGCGGTACTCGAGGTCGACGGTGCGCTTCGAGTAGTGCGAGAGCTTCTCGGCCGGGTGCTCGTAGCGACGGATGTTCTCGGACGAGACGCCGAGGCCGAGGTACCACTGCTCGCAGGCGTCGATCCAGTACTCGAACCACTCGTCGTCGGTGCCGGGCTCGACGAAGAACTCCATCTCCATCTGCTCGAACTCGCGGGTACGGAAGATGAAGTTGCCGGGCGTGATCTCGTTGCGGAACGACTTGCCGACCTGCGCGATGCCGAACGGCGGCTTGAGCCGCGACGACGACAGCACGTTGTTGAAGTTGACGAAGATGCCCTGTGCGGTCTCGGGGCGGAGGTAGGCCATGCCCTGCTCGTTGTCGACCGGTCCGAGGAACGTCTTCAGCAGCCCGGAGAAGTTCTGCGGCTCGGTCCACGAGCCCTCCTGGCCGGTGTCGGGGTCGCGGATGTCGGCGAGGCCGTTGACCGGGGGATGCCCGTGCTTGGCCTCGTACGCCTCGAGGAGGTGGTCGGCGCGGAAGCGCTTGTGGGTGTGCAGCGACTCGACGAGCGGGTCGGAGAAGACCTCCACGTGCCCGGACGCCTCCCACACCTTGCGCGGCAGGATGACCGACGAGTCGAGGCCGACGATGTCGTCACGGCTCTGCACCATGAACTTCCACCACTGCTTCTTGATGTTCTCCTTCAGCGCGACGCCGAGGGGCCCGTAGTCCCAGGCCGACCGGGAGCCTCCGTAGATCTCGCCCGCTTGGAAGACGAACCCGCGGCGCTTGGCCAGGGCGATGACGGAATCGAGACGGTTCGGTGCTGCCACGTGTGATGCTCCAGAGAGGTTGTGCCCCGAGCTGGATGCGCGGGGTCCGAGGTTCCGAGCAAGCCTAGCGAAGCGCAGCCGCAGGCCGTGGCGCAGGCGCCGCCACGGGCTGGCTCGCCAGCGCAGCCGCGGGCCGGAGCGCCGCCGCGACCCGCTCCACGTCCGCCACGTCGTTCCACAGGTGGAACGCCACCCGCACCCGGCCGGCACGGCCCGACACCACGAGCCCCGCCGCGGTCAGCGCCGCAAGAGCCGAACCCGTGGGGTCGGCCCAGGTCACGATGGCCTGATGCTGTTCGGGGATCCCGAGGGCTCGGCACAGGGCATCCCCCAGCCCCGAGGCGTGCTGCCACACGGCGGCCGGGTCGAGAGAGGCGAAGAGCGAGAGGGCGGGATGCGCGCCCACGAAGGCCTGCCAGGCCGGCGAGACGTCGAACCGCCGCGCCGACGAGGCGAGCTGTTCCTCGGGCCCGTAGCAGCTCTCCCACACCGACTCCCCCGCGTACCACCCCGCCTGGATCGGACGCAGCAGCTCCGCGAAGGAGGCGGAGAACGTCGCGAAGGCCACCCCGCGCGGACAGCACAGCCACTTGTAGGCGTGCGTGACGGTGGCGTCGTACCTCGAGGCGTCGACCGGCATGACGCCCGCGGCCTGCGTGAGGTCGACCAGCGTCCGGGCACCGTGCGCACGTGCCGCCCGCACGATCGCGGCGTCGTCGGCCACGGCGCCGGTGGCCGACTGCACCAGGGAGTAGGCGACGAGCCAGGTGTCATGCGTGATCGACGCCGCGAGGGCGTGCAACGGAACACAGCGCACCCGCACCCCGCGGTACCGCTGCTCGAGGAAGGGGAACACCACCGAGCTGAAGTCCCCCTCGACGCACAGCACCTCGGCCCCGTCGGGGACGGCGGCGGCCACGACGGAGACCTGCGCCGATGTCTGCGAGCCGATGGCGACGCGACCGACGTCCACGCCGACGATCCTCGCGAAGGCGCCCCGGGCATCCTCGACGATGTCGCCGTAGGCAGCCGCGGAGGCGCGACCCGACGCCCAGGAGTCGAGGTCGCTCCGCAGCGCCTGCGCCGTCTCGACCGTCGGCAGACCCATGGTGCAGGCCGCCAGATAGCCGGGCCCTGCGACGAAAGAAGCCCGGGCTGATTCCAGCGAGACGGGGTGCGTGGTCATGAGCCCAGCCTGCGCGACGCCCACCCATCACACAACGGCAGGCTATCCATGCACTTCATAACCGGTGCTTATGCTTGCCTCATGGACACGACGCTCGATCTGCTCGACCTCCGCCTGGTCCGCGCCCTCGCCGACACCGGCAGCATCACCGCGGCAGCGACCCTGCTCGGCTACAGCCAGCCGGCCGTGACCCAGCGTCTGCGCCGCGCCGAAGACCACCTCGGCCAGCCGCTGGTCCTCCGTTCCGGCCGCGGCATCGTCCTCACGGAGGCGGGGCGCCGTCTGGCGCAGCACGCCGTTCACGTGCAGACAGCCCTCGACGCGGCCACACAGGATCTGGAAGAGCTCGCCGGCGGCGCGACCGGCACCCTGCGCCTGGCCGGATTCCCGAGCGCCTCGCCGACGGTGGTCCCCCGCATCCTCGCCCTCCTGCGCTCCGCCCACCCGCGCCTCACGGTCACGTACGTCGAGGTCGAACCTCCCGAGGCCGTCGCGCTCCTCGCCGACGGGTCGGCCGACCTGGCCCTCACCTTCCGTTATCCGGGCGATGGGCGCGACGAGGATGCCCGGGGCTCCGTCATCGAGACACCCCTGTTCCGCGACACGACGCTCGTCGTCGCTCCCCGCGGCACCTTCGACGGAACCGACAGCGCCCACGGCGTCGACCTCGCGCGCCTCGCCGGACAGCGCTTCATCGGCGGCTGTCCGCGCTGCCGCGGCCACCTCCTGAGCCTCTGCCGCACGGCCGGCTTCGAGCCCGAGATCGTGCTCGAGACGGACAACGCGCTGGCCGTGACGGGCCTGGTCGCCGAGGGGCTCGGAATCGCGCTGCTGCCGTCGCTGTCGCTGCTGCCCGCGCATCCCCCGGTGGGTGTCGAGGTCCGGGCCCTGCCCGCCTCGGGCGATCGGATCGTTCAGGTGGCGCACGCGGCCGGAGCCGAACGGATCCCGGCGGTCCAGGCCGCCCTCGTGGCCATCGGCTCGCTGGACCCGGCCGCGTTCGGCCTCCGTCTCGCGAGCTAGTCTTGGACGAACCGCTTTTGGACGAACCACTTTTAGACGAACCACTGCTCCCCCACGGAAGGCACCACCGCGTGCGACGGAAGATCCTGGCAACGACGCTCGTCGCCGCCTCCCTCCTGGCTCTCACGGCCTGCTTCCCCACCGTCGGCACGCTGACGCCGCTGTCGCAGGGTTCCGGGTCGAGCGGCTCCTCGGGGTCGACCACTGCGCCTCAGCCTCAGGTCACCGGCGGCACGGGCTCGGGGTCGGGCACCTCGGGCGTCGACCCCCAGACGCTGGCGCCCGGCGGCACCCTGCTCAACCAGGTCAACTACAAGTCGCTCACCATCTACGTCTACAAGGTCGGCGAGCTCACGACGACGGCGCCCTCGATCTTCGCGCACCCGAACGGCGACGACCCGTACCCCGCCGGCACCAAGGTCTACGTCACGGCCTACGTGCTGACGAACACCTCCAGCCAGCGGCTCGACCTGACCGATCTCAGCGCCGACTACTCCTCGTACGGCAACAAGCTCGCGGGGCAGGACACTTTCGCCGGCCAGGACCTGCTGACCCAGAAGGGCTACAGCACCGATCTGTCGACGCAGTTCCCGGCGGGGTCGAGCACCTGGTACCTCCTGCCGGGCAAGGGCGTCGTGTTCGCGAACGCCTGGTTCAATCGGCCGTCCGACCCACCGCTGACGCTGCAGTTCCTCTGGCCGTCGGAGCGCATCTTCCTGGGCGCGAACATCACCTTCTGACCCGGGTCGGGGCGTGCATCCCCCGGCTGCCCCCTGCGCGTTTCGCAGGCCGTCGCGGCGCGCCCCCGTCAGCCCGGCGTGCGCCCCCAGGCCCGGCGAGTCATGCCCTTCGTTTCGGCACGAACCCGCCGGCATTCCGCGGGGCTTCCGCCGAAACGACGGGGCTCGCGAGACGGGAGGCGCAGGGACGACTGACCACCCCCGACCCGGCATGACCCGCCAGACCCTCCTAGTTGCGCCCTTCGTTTCGGCACGACCCCGCGCATCCGGCGAGTTGCGCCCTTCGTTCCGGCACGAACCCGCCGGCATTCCGCAGGGGGTTCGCCGAAAACGAGGGGGCAGGGGGACAGCGGGGACGGGCAGGGCAGTGCGGACAGGGACGGCAGCCATCGGCCCGCCGGGCATCTGCCGAAACGACGGGGACGGGACGGGCATCCCCCGCCCTGTGCCCTATTTGGCGACGGGAGCGTCGACGGCGCCTCCGAAGCGGCGACCCCGCTGCGTGTAGAGGTCGATGGCTCCCCAGAGGTCGGCGCGGGTGAAGTCGGGCCAGAGCTGGTCGAGGAAGACCATCTCGGCGTAGGCGGACTCCCAGAGCTGGAAGTTCGAGGTGCGCTGCTCGCCCGAACTGCGCACGAACAGGTCGACGTCGGGAAGCTGCGGCTGGTACAGGTGCCGCTGGATGACCTTCTCGGTGATCCCGTTCGGCTTGAGCCGGCCCGCCGCGACCTCGTCGGCGATGGAGCGCACGGCGTCGGTGAGCTCGTTGCGGCCGCCGTAGTTGACGCACATGTTCAGGGTCATCGTGGTGTTGTCGCGCGTCGCGTCCTCGGCGACCTGCAATTCGTTGATGACGGAGGCCCAGAGTTTCGGACGCCGGCCCGACCAGCGGATGCGCACCCCCCAGGCGTTGAGCTGCTCACGGCGGCGGTGAAGGACCTCGCGGTTGAAGCCCATCAGGAAGCGCACCTCTTCGGGCGAGCGCTTCCAGTTCTCGGTGGAGAAGACGTACACGCTGAGGTGCTTGACGCCGACCTGGATCGCACCGGCGACGACCTCGAGCAGGGCCGCCTCACCGGCACGGTGGCCCTCGATGCGGGGAAGACCCCGCGCGTTCGCCCAGCGTCCGTTGCCGTCCATGACGACGGCGACGTGCTGCGGCACCGACCCCGCCGGGTAGACGGGCGGGGTGCCGCCGGCGAAGTCGAGCGGCTTGTAGTCCATCTGCTTCGGCATGAGCTTGCGGCCGAGGAAGCCGCGGCGGACGGGTGCCGCGGCAGGCGGTACGGCAGCGGCGGATGATCCGGCAGACGACCGCGAGTCGTCGGCGGTCGCGTCGGCGGACGGGGTGGTGCTGCTCACGAGAGGACTCCTGGGGTGGTGCCGGCGATCGCACGCGGAACGGTGCGGTCGAAGTGCTGGAGCGAACGCAGGCCGCGTTCGAGGTGCCATTGGGTGTAGGCGGCGACGACCCCGCTGGCCTGGT
Source organism: Frondihabitans cladoniiphilus (assembly GCF_039544345.1). NCBI lineage: Bacteria > Bacillati > Actinomycetota > Actinomycetes > Micrococcales > Microbacteriaceae > Frondihabitans > Frondihabitans cladoniiphilus. Next base: position 624,843 of record NZ_BAABLM010000001.1, on the reverse strand, counting down.
TGCGCGTGCCCTCCGGGGCGGCCTCGGCTGTCGCCCAGTCGCCGGTGAGGAGCGCGCCGAGGAGGGCGAGCGTCGCCACGTCCAGTCGCGGTGCCCCGGGAGGCGCGGCCGCATCGCTCACGACTCCGCCGAGTTGCACGACGAACGCCGAGTGCGGACCCGGCTCGCCGGTCACGGCGCAGTCGCCGAAGCTCGGTGACCAACCGGCCACGCTCAGGGCACGCAGCAGATACGAGTCGAGGGTGAGCTGCGGGTCGTGCTCGCGCCGGGCCAGCGCCCGCAGAGCTCCGACGAGGAGGAGGTACTGCTGGAGACCGGCCTCGGCGTCGGTGAGCTTGTCGGCCGTCTCGACCATGACGTTGGCGGCGGTGTAGCAGCCGTAGTCGGAGACGATGTCGGCGCCGTACGAGCCGAGCGACTCGGCCTGCGTCACGATGTCGAGGCTGCGCCCCTCGTAGAGCTGCAGGTCGGCCACCATGAACGGCTCGAGGCGTGCACCGAACTTCGACGCGGTGCGCCGGACGCCCTTCGCCACGGCGCGGATCTTGCCGTGCGACCGGCTGAGCATGGTCAGGATGCGGTCCGCCTCACCCAGCTTGTGGGTGCGCAGGATCACGCATTCGTCTCGGTACACGGGCACCCCTCCAGTATCCCCCGCGTGGAAGAATCGACGGATGTCCGCCACGGCTCTCACCATCCCCCTCTGGGCTGATCTTCTGGCCGTGACGATCGGCAGTCTGCAGGGGGCGCTGTTCGCGAGCCAGTTCCGGGAGCGACGCGTCGACCTGTTGGGGGTCGCCATCATCGGCACCGCGACGGGGTTGGGAGGGGGCATCCTGCGTGACCTGCTCCTCGGGGAGGTGCCGAGGGCGCTTCAGACGAACGGGTACCTGGCCGTGGCCGTGCTGGCCGCATTGCTTGGGATGCTCCTGCAGCGGTTGTTCTCGAGGCTCGCCGGATTCATCACGGTGCTCGACGCCCTGACGATCGGGCTGTTCGGAGCGATCGGGTCCACCAAGGCCCTGGCGATGGGCCTGCCCGAGATCCCGGCCGTGTTCGTCGGGGTCGTGTCGGCTGTGGGCGGGTCGGTGCTCCGCGACCTCCTGATGAACCTGACGATCGCGATGATGCACGTCGGGTCCCTTTATGCGGTGGCCGCGTGCGCCGGGACCGCCGTGCTCGTAGCCCTGGTGCGGTTCGGCGTGCCGACGCTGCCGGCGGCGATCGCGGGGGCGACGACCACCGTGCTGATCCGACTGCTCGCGGTGCGGTTCGGGTGGACGCTGCCCGAGCAGCGGGCGCTCTCGCGGCTGCCGCGGTGGCGGCGACCTCGCTAGCTGCCTCTGTATCGGCAGCCGCGCGCGCGCGGACGCGAAGCGCTCCCGACACGACAAACGGCTCGAAACACCTGTAGCTACTGGTGTCTCGAGCCGCTTGTGGTGTCGCGAGCGGAAGGACGTGACTACGCGGTCGCGAACTCCGGCTCCGCCGAGACGGTGCGCAGCGCCCGGTTCACCGCCGACACGATGGCCTTGAGCGACGCCGTCGAGATGTCGGCGTCGATGCCCACACCCCAGAGGCGGGTCCCGTCGACGTCGAGCTCGACATAGGCGGCGGCCTGGGCATCCCCCGACGCGGCCAGCGTGTGCTCGACGTAGTCGTACAGCTTGACCCGCACGCCCTGCCCGGCCAGCACGTCGATGAACGCGGCGATGGGACCCGAGCCGACACCGGTCGCGGAGACGACCGAATCGCCGACGCGCAGGTCGACGTCGAGGTGCGTCTCACCGGACAGGTCGCTGCGGGTGCCGGTGCGAGTCAGCTCGAAGCGGCCCCACTTGTCTTCGGGGTCGCGCGCCGGCAGGTACTCGTCCTGGAAGATGCCCCAGATCTGCTCCGACGTGACCTCGCCGCCTTCGGAGTCGGTCCGGGTCTGGACGACACCGGAGAAGTCGATCTGCAGCTTGCGCGGCAGGTCGAGGGCGTGGTCGGTCTTCAGCAGGTAGGCGACGCCGCCCTTGCCCGACTGGGAGTTGACGCGGATGACCGCCTCGTACGAGCGGCCCAGGTCTTTCGGGTCGACGGGCAGGTAGGGCACGGCCCAGACCAGGTCGTCCACCGACTTGCCCTGCGACGCGGCCGACGCGGCCATCGCCTCGAAGCCCTTCTTGATGGCGTCCTGGTGCGAGCCGGAGAAGGCCGTGTAGACCAGGTCGCCGGCCCAGGGGCTTCGCTCGGGGACCGGCAGCTGGTTGCAGTACTCGGCGGTGCGCTTGACCTCGTCGAGGTCGGAGAAGTCGATCTCGGGGTCGATGCCCTGGGTGAACAGGTTGATGCCGAGCGCGACGATGTCGACGTTGCCGGTCCGCTCGCCGTTGCCGAAGAGGCAGCCCTCGATGCGGTCGGCGCCGGCCATGTAGCCCAGCTCGGCGGCGGCGATCGCCGTGCCGCGGTCGTTGTGCGGGTGCAGGGACAGGACGACGTCGGAGCGGTGCGCCAGGTTGCGCGACATCCACTCGATGGCGTCGGCGTAGACGTTCGGCGAGGCCATCTCGACCGTGGCCGGCAGGTTGATGATCACATTTCGCTCGGGAGTCGGCTCGAACACCTCGATCACGGCGTTGCAGATGTCGCGCGCGAACTCGAGCTCGGTGCCGGTGAAGCTTTCCGGGCTGTACTCGTAGTAGACGGTGGTCTCGGGAATGGTCGCCTCGGCCGCCTTGCAGAGTCGGGCCCCTTCGAGGGCGATGTCGATGATGCCCTGCTTGTCGGTGCGGAACACGACGTCGCGCTGCAGGATGCTCGTCGAGTTGTACAGGTGCACGATCGCCTGCTTGGCGCCCTTGATCGACTCGTAGGTGCGGTTGATCAGCGTCTCTCGCGCCTGGGTCAGCACCTGGATCGTGACGTCGTCGGGGATCGCGCCGTCGTCGATGAGGCTACGGACGAAGTCGAAGTCGGTCTGCGAGGCCGACGGGAATCCGACCTCGATCTCCTTGTAGCCCATCTTGACGAGCTGGTCGAACATGATGCGCTTGCGCTCGGGGCTCATCGGGTCGATGAGCGCCTGGTTGCCGTCGCGCAGATCCACAGCGCACCAGCGCGGGGCCTTCGTGATGCGCTTCGTCGGCCAGGTGCGATCCGGCAGCTCGACGGCGATCTGCTCGTGGAAGGGCACGTACTTGTGGATCGGCATGCCCGAAGGCTTCTGGGTGTTCTTCATGATCTGGTCAATCCCTCTTCGTCAAAGTGTGTCAGCCAACGACAACCACCGCGACGAGGGAGGCCTTAGATCGAGGTCTCGTCGCGGCAGCTAAGGAGGAGCAGGCCGAACAGCACGGATCGACCCTAGCACCGCTCCGGCACGACAAGCGAGAAGCCACAAGCAAGCGGCCACGAGCGAGAGGCCACAACCCACAACCCACGAGCCGGAGCGGGGGATGCACGCCCCGCGTCAGCCCGACACCGATCGGATCAGCCGCGGGATCTGTCGGACCGAGAGGTCGGGCAGATACGCACGACCCAGCGCGGTCCCGATCGCCGGGAGCTGCAGCGGGTCCGGGAAGGCCATGACGAGCGGCACGAACTCCGGCTGGAACTTGAGCTTGAAGGTCAGCAGCGACTGGAACCCGTAGGCGGGCTCGAGGGTCCGCGCGAGGAACGCCATGAAGCGCTCGGTCGTCGAGTCGGGGGACGGCTCGGCGTCGGCCGGTGCCGGAGGCGTCGCCAGCGGCGCGGCGGACAGGCTGAGGAACTCGATGCCCTCCTCCTTGGCCCGGAGCGCGGCCGAGGCGATCAGGAACTCCATCACGCCGTTCATCCCGTCGGGCAGCCGTCGCATGAAGTCGAGAGTCCAGCCGATGACCTCCCCGTCGCGGTACGAGGGCAGCCAACTGGTGACCGCGAAGACGCGGTCCTCCTCGTCCAGCGCCAGCATCAGGGCGACGTCGCGGTCCATGAGCTCGTCGAGGCCACCCAGGGTGAACCCCATCTCGGGCAACCCCTTCTCGGCGACCCACTGCTCGCTGATGTTCTCGATCTGGCGTGCGACCACGGGCCGGAGGTCGACGTACCGGGTCCACTCGGCCCGAACACCCGACTTCGCGGCCCGGTTGATGCTCGAGCGGACGTCCTGCCACTTCTTCCCCTGCATCTGGAACGTGGCCGGATGCAACACGGTCTCCTCCGCGACGGGTAGCGTCGACCAGCCGAGACGGTGGAAGAGGGGCGAGAGGTCGTCACGCACGCTGTAGAACACGGGCGTGAGACCACGGTCGTCGCACCACCGGGCGAAGTCGAGCACCGTCGACTCGACGCGGTCGGGCAGGCAGAGGGGATCCCCCGTGGTCAACGCCGTCGACCCCACGACGCGATAGGCGACCGCCGCCTCGCCGTCGTCCGAGACCCAGTACGAGTTGCCCTCCCAGGTCGCCATGTGCGCGAGGGTTCCCTCCACGCCGCGGTGGAGGATGCGCGTGACGGCCGAGCGACTCTGCACGGAGGCCCCGACACGGGACCCGCGCGACGCCACCACGAGCATCCCCACGATCAGCACGAGCCAGAAGACCGGGCCGATCGTGTGGAAGACCACGCGCAGGGGGCCGTCGACCGGAACCGGACCCAGGTTCCGAAGCCCGAGGAAGCCGACCGGGACGAAGCGCTCGGGGGCCGACACGAGGAGGCCGGGGAGATCGATGCGCGGGCTGAAGGAATCCTCGAAGAAAGTGCCGGCGACGACGTAGCCGATCGCCAGGACCAGGAAGGTGCCGACCAGGACGAGGACGAACCGGACGACCAGCGGACGCGGCGTCGGCACGGTGAAGTGACGCAGGAACACGACGAGGACCACTCCGACGGCCAACGGCGCCGCTGCTCCGATCGCGATGACGAACAGGTGTTCGGCCCGCTCCCCCGGGGCCGCGACGGCGGTCGTGACGTGGACGGGAAGGACCGCGAAGGCGGCTGCGGCCAAGACGGCCAGCACGAAGTTGACGAGCGCCGCGATCCAGACCGCGAGACGGCGGCCGCGGCGGATGAGGAGGGCGGCGAGCAGCAGCGTCACGAGAGGCAGGATGCTGAGCAGGACGGTGCCGGGGCCGTGCAGTCCGCCGACGGCGTAGTCGCGCGCGCAGACGGCGCCGTGTCCGGTGGGGTCCTGGGCGACGTGATGCAGGGCGGCGGCGCAGAAGCGGGACAGGTGGTCGTTCGGCAGCCGGTCGGCGAAGAGGACGCCGAGCGGAGCCAGTACCCCGATCGGCGCCCGCGTGACGATCGTGACCAGCGGACCGAGGGCGGAGATCGCGACCAGGGTCGACAACAGGACCCGGGCCTCGTGGTGCGTCGAGCGGTTCCAGCGCCCCGGCCGTGGTGCACCGCGACGGAGCAGCCGCCCGAGAGCCAGCCCCGCGACGGCGCCGACGAGCGCATACAGGCCCGAGGGATGCCCGTCGTAGAGGAGGAAGGTCGTGATGCCGGCGAAGCCGAAGAGGCGGATCCGACGACGCCAGAGCGAGCCGGCGAAGGCACTGGCGGTCATGATCGTGCCGAGCGCCGGAGTGAACGGGTGAAGCGTCGTGTCGTAGGCGACAGCCTTCGCCCAGCCGTTGTCGAGAGCCAGTCCGAGCGCCTGCACGCCGGCGCCGACCAGGGTGGCCACGATGCCCGTGACGAGGTACGCGATGAGCGCCCGTCGGTGCCCGATCCTCCGCTCCGACGCCCCGACGAGGACGAGGACCGCTACGACCGTGAGCAGCAACGACGGCAGGCTTCCCGCGAAGAGCACGGAGGCCAGCGTGAACAGCCAGGCGGTGAGGGTCGCGTGCCCGTCGATCCCAGCGCCCACGAGGTCCGTGAGCCAGTCGGCCGGGCCCCGCGCGAGGCTGCCCGACACGATCGCCAGCACGGTCACGAGGGCGGCGATGACGACGCTGACGGGCTGGGCGCGGACGAACGCCGCGAGACGGCGGCCGATGACGCGGAGAGCAGCGACGACGCTCGTCACTCGGACACCACCGATTTCGACAGTCCGAGCCGGGGATAGAGGAAGCCCAGGCCGTGCGAGAAGCCGTTGGTGGCCGTCGTCCAGTCGTGAGCGCTGCCCGGTGAGACGTAGCGGGTCACGTGCATCCCCGCTTGACTCGCGAGAGCGGTCATCACGTCGGTGTTGCGGCTGTAGACGGCGTCGTTCTGCCCGGCGGCGAAGAACGCCACCGTGTCTTCATAGGGCGCGTTCGCCTTCATGATGGCTTCCGGCTTGGCCGCGTCGAAGGCGGCCGTCGAACCGCCGAAGCCCTCCTGGATCGCCTGGGCGTCACTGCCGAGGGTGGGGTACTTCTGGCCCGAGACGTCGATGAACGACCCGAAGAGCGTGGGATGCGCGGCAGCGAACTGGATCGAGCAGGTGGCTCCTTGCGAGAACCCTCCGATCGCCCAGGCCTTGGCGCCCTTCTGCACGTGGAGGTGCCCGAGGATCCAGTCCGGCACGTCGCGAGTGATGTACGTCGCGCTGTTGCCGAGCGGGCCGTCGACGCACATCGGGTTGTTCGACGAGGCGCCGAGCTGGTCGGGCACGACGACGATCGGGGCGAGGCCGTGGTTCTTCTTCGCCATCGCGTTCATGATCTCGGGGACGTGGCCGGAGGTCATGACCGACGACGGGCTCGCCGGCTGACCCGAGAGCAGGATGACGACGGGGAGGGCGGGAGCGTTGGCGACGAGAGCGGCCGGGGGCAGGTACACGAGAGCCTTGCGAGCCGAGAAGTGCGAGAGGGTGCCCGGGATCGTGACGGAGCCGACGCGCCCGCGCTTGGCCATGATCGCCGGCGCCTTCCAGGTCGCGTAGAGGTCGGAGTCGACCCCCGTGACTCCGGTGTGGGCGGGTCGGGGCAGCACGAGCGAGGCGGTGGTGTCGGTGCCGAGGAGCTGGCCGACCGTCAGGTACTCCCCCACGTCGTTGTTGATGGCGAGACCCGAGGCCAGCGCGATCGCCACGATTCCGAACGCGGCGATCACCCGGCGGATCCAGGTCGTACCGATCAGGTTCACGACCCCCACGCAGATGCCCGCGACCAGCACGCCGGTCCAGATCCGGTCGACCCAGGTGGGTGGCACGTCGAACGCGTTCTGCACGTCGCCCACGTACCAGATGACCGTGCCGCCGATGGCGGAGCCCAGGATCGCGGCGATGATCACGTGGCGCCACCAGGTCTTCCGCTTCCGCGGCTTGATCACGAGGAGGACGGCGAAGATCCCGGCGACGATGTAGCTGATGACAAGGGTGGGAGTGGCGAGGAGCGAGAGGTGTGACACGGACATAATGATCACGGTCCGGCTCCTGTGCGGAGGCTGGAAGCGCCGTCGCTTTCAGCAATCCGATTGCAATGCGTTATCCGACTGCGACCTTGGAGCGCGCTACGACGTCAGGCCGTGCTCGTAGGCGAACACGACGAGCTGCACGCGGTCGCGCAGCGAGAGCTTGGCGAGGATGCGCGAGATGTGCGTCTTGACGGTCGCCTCGCTCAAGAACTCGAGGCGAGCGATCTCGGAGTTGCTGAGGCCGCGAGCCGCCGATTGGAAGATGTCGCGCTCTCGCGTGGTGAGGGTGCCGAACTCCGCCGGAACCACCTGGCTGCCGGCGCCACGCCGGTCGAAGTGCTCGAACAGCTCGCGCGTGGCGGAGGCGGCGATGACGCTCGTGCCGGAATGCACCGTCCGGATCGCGGCCAGGAGGAACTCGGGATCGCTGTCCTTCAACACGAAGCCGCTCGCGCCGCCGCGGATGGCGCGGGTGGCGGCCTCGTCGAGGTCGAAAGTGGTGAGCACGAGGATGCGCGGGGGACGCCGCTGTTCGCGATCCGCCTGCTCGAGGATCGCCGCGGTGGCCGCGATCCCGTCCATGACCGGCATCCGGATGTCCATGAGCACCACGTCGGGGCGAGTGCGGGCGACGACTTCGACGCCCTCCTCGCCGTCTCCGGCCTCCCCGACGAACTCGAGGTCCTTCTGCGAGGAGACGACCATCCGGATCCCCGCGCGGAACAGGGCCTGGTCGTCGACGAGCACGACCTTGATCGTGGCCGTGCCGCTCGCGGCCTCGGTGTCGTGCGGTGCCGTGGTCATCGGAGTCGGACCTCCTGGGTCAGTGCGGTGGACGGGATGGTGGCTCGGACGATGAAGCGCCCGCCGCCCTGGTGAGTGGTGAGGCTGCCGCCGCTGAGAGCGGCTCGCTCGCGCATCCCCGGGAGACCGTGTCCGCCGCGGCGTTCGTCGAGCCGCACCATACCGTGCGAGGGCGTCGTCGACGGGTCGAACTCGGGCGGGGGCAGCAGGGTCGAGGCGATGACGACGTTGAGGTCGTCCGGTCGCCAGTCGAAGACGATGTCGACCGTGGCCCTCGTGTCGCCGTGCCGCAGCACGTTCGTCAGGGACTCCTGCACGATCCGGTAGATGGCGAGCTGACGATTGCTGCCGAGCTGGGCGGGGGTGCCGCTCGAGCGGAGGTCGATCGAGAGGCCGGCGGCCGTCATCTGCTCGACGAGCTTCTCCAGGTCGCTCAGGACGGGCTGCGGGGCGGCCCCCTGGCTGTGGCGGAGCTGGCCGAGCAGCACTCGCACCTCGCCGAGCGCCTCGCGGGCGGTCGAGGCGATGGTCGTCAGCGACTCCTCGGCCGAGGTCGGGTCGGAGCGGTACATGTAGCGGGCGCCGTCCGCCTGGGCGATGACGACGGCCAGCGAGTGGGCCACGACGTCGTGCATGTCGCGAGCGATGCGGGTGCGCTCCTGCTCGATGGCGATGTCGAGCTCGGCACGGACGGCTTCGCGCTCGGCCCGCGCCGCGTCGCCCTCGGCCCGGGCGGCCTCGCGCTCCGCCACGAGCTGGGCGTCGCGGCTCTCCTGGGCGGCGTAGCGGGTACGCACGAGCTGGCCGCCGACCCAGGGCAGGCCGAGCAGGGCGAGGAAGCCGAGGAAGGTGATGCCGATCTGCAGCAGCACCTTCACGAAGTCGTCGATACTGGCGATGTCGTGGGTCACGCCGAACACGTCGACGCGCGCGAAGACGACGTAGAACATGCCGACGACGGCACCCACGCCGACCGAGAGGAGACCCAACCAGCGCACCTGGTTCGAGCCGTAGGCGGCGGTCGCGTACAGGACGATGGGGATGGCGAGGTTCGAGACCTGGGCCCCCGACAGCGTCAGCATCTCGAACGCGGCGGTCGCCCAGACGAGAGAGAGGGCGATCGGCGGCGACAGTCGTCGGAAGACCAGAGCGACGACCATTCCGAGCGTCACGACGAGCGAGAAACGACCCTGGTGGATGTCGAAGGCCAGGGGCGCGATGCCGATCACGAGCGCGATCACGAGGTCGACGACGACCTGATGGCGCTGCAGACGGCGGATGATCACCCTGCAACGCTACGGCCTCCGCCTTCCGACGACGAGCCGGGGCCGGCCCTACGCGACCCGCGGCTCCCCCGAATCATCCCGGCGATGTAGCCCGGGAGAGTCGAGACGCTGCAGGACGGCAGGCGTCAGAAACCGAGGCGCCCCAGCAGTTTGGCGTCGCGCTGCCAGTCTTTCGCGACCTTGACGCGGATCGAGAGGAAGACCTGCTTGCCGACCAGCGGTTCGATCTGCGCACGGGCGCGCTCGCCCACTTCGCGCAAGCGCTCGCCCTTGTGGCCGATGATGATGCCCTTCTGGCTGTCGCGCTCGACGAACAGGTTCGCGAAGATCTCGACCAGCTCGCGGTCGTCGCGTTCGACGATGTCGTCGATGGTCACGGCCAGGGAGTGCGGCAGCTCGTCTTGCACGCCCTCGAGCGCCGCCTCGCGGATGTACTCCGAGACGCGGTCCTCCAAGAGCTCCTCGGTCACGACGTCGCTCGGGTAGAGCTGGGGCGACAGCGGCAGCAGCTTGGTGAGCTCCGTCGTCAGCGTGTCGAGCTGGATGCGGCTCACCGCCGAGATCGGCACGATCGCCTCCCAGTCGCGCAGGGCGCTGATCGCGAGGAGCTGCTCCGCCACCGCCGGGCGCGACGCGGCGTCGATCTTCGTGACGATCGCGACCTTCTTCGCCCGTGGGAACGCGTCGAGCTGCTCGTTGATGAAGCGGTCTCCCGGCCCGATCTTCTCGTTCGCGGGGATGCACAGGCCGATCACGTCGACGTCGCCGAGGGTCGACTGCACCACGCTGTTGAGCCGTTCGCCGAGCAGGGTGCGCGGGCGGTGCATCCCTGGCGTGTCGACCAGGACCAGCTGGCCGTTCGCGTGGTGGACGATCCCCCGGATCGCCCGCCGCGTGGTCTGGGGCTTCGACGACGTGATCGCGACCTTCTCGCCGACCAGGGCGTTGGTCAGCGTCGACTTGCCGACGTTCGGGCGCCCCACGAACGAGATGAAACCCGCGCGATAGTCGGCGGGATGCTCGGGGCCGGTGCCCTCGGGAGGAGTGGTCGTGGTCATCGGGGCATCCGCTCGTCGGTCTTCGTGGTCTTCGTCTTGGTGGCCGGTGTCTTCGTCTCGCCGGCCGGCACCGTCTCGCCGGCGAACGCCGCCAGGCTGTCGGTCAGCATCGGATCGCGCCGGACCAGGACGGTCTGGAGGTCGCGCCGCCGGCCCTCGGTGTGGTTGGCGGTGAGGATCAAGCCGGACACGGTGACTTCGGAGCCGCGCTCGGGGAGCCGACCCAGTGCCTTCGTCAGCAACCCTCCCACGGAGTCGACGTCGTCGTCGTCCAGTTCGATGCCGAAGAGGTCGCCGAGTTCATCCACGGGCATCCGGGCGCTCACGAGCTGGACCCCCTCGGAGATCTCGCGGTGCTCGACGACGTTCTGGTCGTACTCGTCGTCGATGTCGCCCACGAGCTCCTCGATGAGGTCTTCGAGGGTGACCAGACCGGCGATCCCGCCGTATTCGTCGACCACCATCGCCAGGTGGTTCTTCGCCGCCTGCATGTCTCGGAGGGTCTCGTCGGCGCGCTTGGACTCGGGCACGAACAGGGCCGGTTTCGCGAGGTCGGCGGCCGTGCGCACGGCGTCGTCGCGGCGTTCGTGGACGAACCGAGCCGCGTCACGCAGGTACATCACGCCGAGCACGTCGTCGCTGTCGCGACCGATGACGGGGATGCGCGACACGCCCTTGCCGAGGAACACGCTCATGGCCGCCTCGACGTTCTGGTCGCCGTCGATCGTGACCATGTCGGTGCGCGGCACCATCACCTCGCGCACGACGGTCTCGGAGAACTCGAAGATCGAGTGGATGAGGGTGCGGTCGTCTTCGTCGAGGACCTCGAGCTCGGTGGCCTCGTCGACCATGCTGAGCAGCTGCTCTTCGGAGGAGAAGGAGGCCGTGCGCGGACGGCCGGGGGTGACCCAGTTGCCGACGATCACGAGGGCGTCCGCCAGCGGGCCGAGCACGACGCGGATGAACCGGACCGGAAGCGCTGCGAAACCGATGATGCCGACGGCGTGGGCGCGGCCGACGCTGCGCGGGCTGGAGCCGACGAGCACGAACGAGACCGCGGTCATGATCAGCGCCGAGAGGAGCAGCGCCCACCACCACTCGCGGATCGAGTAGGCGAAGGCGAGCGAGACCAGCACGGCGGCCGCGGTCTCGGCCAGTACCCGCACAAAGTTGATGGCGTTGACATGGGCCCCGACGTCGTCCGCGATGGCCACGAACGACTTCGAGCGCCGCGGCGCGTGCTCGGCCATCTCGAGGAGGTCGTGCCGGCTCACGACCGTGAGGGCGGAATCGGTCGCTGCGAGCACGCCGCCGAACACCACGAGGAGCACTGCGACCGTGACGAAGAGGGCGATCATCATGGGCGACTACCGGGGATGCTGGTCGGCGGCGGCGAACGCGGCGAGGATCTCGCCCTGGAGGCCGAACATCTCGGCCTTGTCGTCGGGCTCGGCGTGGTCGAACCCGAGCAGGTGCAGGATGCCGTGAGTCGTGAGGAGCAGCATCTCGTCGAGCGCCGAGTGCCCCGCGGTGACGGCCTGAGCGGTCGCGACCTGGGGGCAGAGCACGATGTCGCCGAGCAGGCCGGGCGGGGTGGGGTCGTCCTCCGTGCCGGGGCGGAGCTCGTCCATCGGGAAGCTGAGCACGTCGGTGGGGCCGGGCTCGTCCATCCACTGCACGTGGAGCTGCTCCATGGCGCCCTCGTCGACCAGGACGATGGCCAGTTCGGCCTCGGGATGCACGTGGAGCTGGTCGAGGGCGAAGGTCGCCAACCGCAGGATGGCCGACTCGTCGACCTCGATCGCGGACTCGTTGTTGACCTCGATGCTCACTGCGCGCCTCCCTGGGCCTGGTTCTGCTGCTGCCGGGCGAACTGGGCCGCCTGCTTCTCGGAGTCGTACTTCGTGTAGGCGTCCACGATGCGGGCCACGAGCGTGTGCCGCACGACGTCGTCGCTCGTCAGCCGTGCGAAGTGGATGTCGTCGATTCCGTCGAGCACCCGGGTCACGAGCTGGAGCCCCGACGCGCCGGTGGGCAGGTCGACCTGCGTGACGTCGCCGGTGACGACCATCTTCGAGCCGAAGCCGAGGCGGGTCAGGAACATCTTCATCTGCTCCGGCGTGGTGTTCTGCGCCTCGTCGAGGACGACGAACGCGTCGTTCAGCGTGCGACCGCGCATGTAGGCCAGAGGAGCCACCTCGACGGTGCCGGCGGCGAGGAGCTTGGGCACCACCTCGGGGTCCATCATCTCGTTCAGCGCGTCGTAGAGCGGCCGCAGGTAGGGGTCGATCTTGTCGGTGAGCGTGCCGGGGAGGAAGCCCAGGCGCTCGCCCGCCTCGACGGCCGGGCGCGTCAGGATGATGCGCGTGACCTCGCGACGCTGCAGCGCCTGGACGGCCTTCGCCATCGCCAGGTACGTCTTGCCGGTACCCGCCGGGCCGATGCCGAAGACGATCGTGTTCTCGTCGATCGCGTCGACGTAGTCCTTCTGGCCGAGCGTCTTCGCCCGGATGCTCTTGCCCTTGTTGGTGACGATGGGCGTGCCGAAGAGCTCGGCCGGGTGCCCCTTGCCCTCGTCGAGGATCCGCCCTGTGGAGGCGACCTCGGCGGGGCCCAGGTCGTGCCCGTTGCGCACCATCGCCACGAGCTCGTCGACCAGCTCTTGTGCGCGGACGACGTCGTCGACGGGACCCTCGAGAGTGACCTCGTTGCCGCGGACGAGCACGCGCACCGAGGGGTACTGCTTCTCGACCGCTCGGAGCAGCCGGTCTTGCGGGCCGAGGAGCTGCACCATCGCGACTCCGTCGACGATCAGGTCGACGCGCTTGCTCGGGCCGGTGGACGCGCCGGAGGCCGAGGCGCCCGGGCGGAGGTCGTTGCGGGGACTGCTAGGCAAGTGAGCCTTCCTGGAGGTGGCCGGCCATGACGTGCGCATGGACGTGGAACACGGTCTGGCCGACGGCTTCGCCCGTGTTGAAGATCAAGCGGAACTGACCGAGCGGGTATTCCCCCATGAGCTCGGGATCGAGCGAGAGCTGCTTCGCGGCCGCGACGACGTCGGCCAGCAGGGCCGGGTCGCCGGCGGCGAGCTCGACGACGTTCGCGTACTCCTGCGTCTTGGGCACGACGAGCAGGTGCACCGGAGCCTTGGGCGCGATGTCCTGGAAGGCGATGACGGTGTCGGTCTCGAAGACGATGGTCGCGGGGATCTCGCGCGCGATGATCCGGCTGAAGATCGACGGCTCGGCAGTCTCTGGCATGGTGCCCATCGTATCCGGGCCCGTCACCAACGCCCCAGCCTCGTGGACAGGACGGCCAGCGCCGCCGGGCCGGCGGTGGAGGTGCGCAGCACCGAGTCGCCCAGGCGGACGGCCATGGCGCCCGCCGCCCGGAACTGCTCCAGCTCGTGCGGGGTGATCCCGCCCTCCGGTCCGACGACGATCAGGACGTCGCCCGTGCTGTCGATCTCGACGTCGCCCGTGCTGTCGATCTCGACGGAGGACAGGGCGGCGTCGGCCGTTGGCTCCAGCACCAGCACCGTGGCGGACGCCGCCCGCCGCACCAGGTCGGCCGTCGACGCGACGCCCGACACCTCGGGCTGGTACGCCCGGATCGACTGCTTCGTGGCCTCTCGGACGATGGCCTGCCACCGGGCGATCCCCTTGGCGACCTTCGGCCCCTCCCAGCGGGAGATGCTCCGACCGGCCGCCCACGGCACGACCTCGTCGACGCCGAGCTCGGTCGCCGCCTGCACGGCCAACTCGTCGCGATCCCCCTTGGCGAGGGCCTGCACCAGGACCAGTCGACGGGCGGGACGGGGATGCACGGTGACCGTCTCGGCGACGAGCACGAGCCGGTCGCCGGTCGCCTCTCGCACCTCGCCCTCGACCACCAGACCGCGACCGTTGCCGACCCGCAGCGACTCGCCCGGCCGGACCCGGCTCACCGTGACGGCGTGCCGGGCCTCGGGGCCGGTCACGACCACGTCGGAGCCGACGGTCGACGAGGCCAGCTCTTCGACGAGGTAGAAATGCGCCACGATCAGAAGTTGAGGAACCGGTCGCGCAGCTTGCCGAACAACCCCTGCTGGAACTGCGAGAGCTGGGGCTTGTCGTGCTTGCGCCCGGTGGCGAACTTCTCGATCAGCTCGCGCTCCTTGTGGCTGAGCTTCGTCGGGGTGATCACCTGCACCCCGATTTTCAGGTCGCCGCGACCGGAACCGCGGAGGCGGGTGATCCCCCGGTCTTTGATGGTGATCACGTCGGCGCTCTGCGTGCCCGGCTTGACCTCGACCTCGATCTCGCCGTCGAGGGCGGTCACGGTCGTGGAGGTGCCGAGGATTGCGTCGGACATCTGCACCTCGAGCGTGGCGAGGAGGTCGTCGCCGGAGCGGCTGTAGACGTCGTGGTGCTTGACCTTGACCTCGAGGTACAGGTCGCCGTTCGGGCCGCCGGCGGGGCCAACCTCGCCCTGGCCGGGCATCTGGAGGCGGATGCCCGTGTCGACTCCCGCGGGGATGTCGACGGGGATCGTGCGACGGGCGCGGACGCGACCCTGGCCCTGGCAGGTGGGGCAGGGGTTGGGGATGACCGTGCCGTAGCCGCGGCAGGTGCCGCACGGGCTGGACGTGAGCACGTTGCCGAGGAGCGAGCGCACCGTGCGCTGGATCTGGCCGGAGCCGTGGCAGATGTCGCATGTCTGCGGCGAGGTGCCCGGGGCGCAGCAGGATCCGTCGCAGGTCGAGCAGAGCACGGCCGTGTCGACCTCGATGTCGCGCTGCACGCCGAACACGATGTCGTCGAGCTCGACCTCGAGCCGGAGCAGGGCGTCTTGGCCGCGCTCGCGCCGCGACCGCGGCCCCTGGCGCTGCTGGCCGCCGCCGCCGAAGAACGCGTCGAAGATGTCGCCGAAGCCGCCTCCTCCCCCGCCGCCGAAGCCGGCCTGCGGGCCGAGGTCGTACTGCTGGCGCTGCTGCGGGTCGCTCAGGACGTCGTAGGCGTGGGTGACGTCTTTGAACCGCTCCGACGCGTCGGGGCTCGGGTTGACGTCGGGGTGCAGCTCGCGCGCGAGCCGGCGGTACGCCTTCTTGATCTCGTCGGGTGTCGCCTGTCGGTCGACGCCCAGGACGTCGTAGTGATCTGCCACTGGTCTCCGTAGTGCTTCTCGTGGATCGTGCGTGTGAAAGTCGGGTGGGTGGGATGCTCGGGGCGGGTCTCGACGCTGCTACCGGTCGCCGAGCAGTCCGGTCAGGTAGCGGGCGACGGCTCGGACGGCCGCCATGTTGGTCGAGTAGTCCATGCGGGTCGGGCCGAGCACCCCGAGCCTGGCCAGCTCGCCCCCGGAGGCCGTGTAGCCGCTCGAGACGACGGACGTCTGGGCGAGGCCGAACGAGGCGTTCTCGGCGCCGATGCTCGCGACGACGTCGACGGCGTCGGAGCGCATCTCGCCGAACAGGCGGAGCAGCGTGACCTGCTCTTCTATGGCCTCGAGCACCGGGAAGAGGTTGCCGCTGAAGTCGTCCTCGGTCAGCACCAGGTTGGCGGCGCCGGCCATCACCAGGCGCTCCTGCCGGCCGGCGGTGACCTGCTCGACGAGGGTCTGCACGACCTCGGCGACGAAGGGGGTGCGCTCGGGGCGGAACCGCTCGACGAGCGTCGGCAGGAGGCTCGCCGCCTCGAGGAGGGGCTTGCCGCCGACGAGGGCGTTGATCGTGGCTCGCAGCTCGCCGAGGAACACCTCGTCGATCTCGGCACCGATCTCGAGCGTGCGCTGCTCGACGTTGCCCGCGTCGGTGATCAGGACCGTCATGACCCGCGTCTCGCTGAGACGGACGAGCTCGACGTGCCGGACGGTCGCCCGCGAGAAAGTCGGGTACTGCACCAGGGCCACCTGGTTGGTGAGCTGCGACAGGAGGCGCACCGTTCGGCTGAGGACCTCGTCGAGATCGGACGAGTGACCGAGGAAGGTCTCGATCGCCTGCCGTTGAGCGCTGGTCAGCGGTCGGAGGTCGGCCAGCTGGTTGACGAACAGCCGGTAGCCCTTGTCGGTCGGCACGCGCCCCGACGACGTGTGCGGCGCGGTGATGAGCTCTTCTTCTTCGAGAAGTGCCATGTCGTTGCGGATGGTCGCCGCACTGACGCCGAACTGGTGCCGCTCGACGATGGACTTCGACCCGACGGGCTCGCGGGAGGCCACGTAGTCGTGCACGATGACCCGGAGGACTTCGAGACCGCGCTCGCTGACCATCTGACCTCCCATCATGCGACGTTGGCACTCCGTCGATAAGACTGCCAATCGTACTCCACCGCCACTATGCTCTCCGCATGACTGATCCCGGCCAGCCGTACGGAAGCCCCTACCAGCCTCAGCCCCTGCGCCCCGAAGACGAGAAGCTCTGGGCCACGCTCGTGCACATCGGCGGCATCTTCTTCGGGTTCATCCCGTCGTTGATCGGCTACTTCGTCCTGCGCGATCGCGGGCCGTTCATCAAAGAGCACACCCGCTCCGCCCTGAACTTCCAGATCGGCGTGGCGATCGCCGGGCTGCTCAGCGGCATCCTCACCATCATCGTGATCGGCGTGATCACCGGCCCGATCGTGGCCCTGCTCAACGTCATCTTCTCGATCATCGCGGCCGTCGCCGCGAACCGGGGGCAGTACTACCGGTACCCGCTCACGTTCGAGTTCATCAAGCAGTGGCGGTCAGTTGCCGAGGAGTCGACGCACGACGGCGTCCGCCAGCAGGCGCCCGCGCAACGTGAGGCGGAGGGTGCCGGCGATGGCCTGCCGCCCCTCGATCAGCCCGTCCGCGATCAGGCCCGCGACGGCCGAGCGTCCGACCTCGTCGAGGTCCGACACGCGCAACTCGTCGCGGACACGGACGCCCAACAGGATCTTCTCGGTCTGGCGGGCCTGTGCATCCAACGTCTCTCGGCCCGCCGCAGGCGACACCCCGGCGACGATGCGCTCGGCGTACGCGGCGGGATGCTTGACGTTCCACCAGCGGACGCCGCCGACGTGGCTGTGCGCGCCCGGCCCGACGCCCCACCAGTCGTGGCCCTGCCAGTAGGCGAGGTTGTGTCGACTGGCGTGCTCGTCGCCGCGGGCCCAGTTGCTGACCTCGTACCAGCCGTAGCCGGCTTCTGCCAGCCGGGCGTCGGCCAGTTCGTACATGTCGGCGGCCGTGTCGTCGTCGGGCTCGGCGACCTCGCCGCGGCGGATCTGCCGGGCGAGCTTCGTGCCGTCCTCGACGATGAGCGAGTAGGCCGAGAGATGGTCGGGCTCTTGGGCGAGCGCCATGTCGAGCGAACGGCGCCAGTCGTCCAGGGTCTCACCGGGCGTGCCGTAGATGAGGTCGAGGCTGACGTCGAGGCCGGCGTCGCGGGCCCAGGCGACGACCAGGGGGATGCGGGCCGGATCGTGTGTGCGCTCGAGGGTGGCGAGCACGCTCGGGACGGCCGACTGCATGCCGAAGCTCACCCGGGTGAAGCCGGCCGCCTTGAGCTCGCGGAGGTACTGCTCGTCGACGGAGTCGGGGTTGGCCTCGGTGGTGACCTCGGCGCCGGGCACGAGACCCCAGGTGTCGACGACGGCGTGGAACATGCTCGCGAGGTCGGACGACGGCAGCATCGTGGGTGTCCCGCCACCGAAGAAGACGGTCGAGACCGGCCGCTCGGGGAGACCGGCGCGGCGGAGGATGCTCCCCCCTTCGATCACCTCGGCGATCGCCTGCGAGGCGTAGTCGCCGCGCTTCGCGCCCCGGAGTTCGTCGCCGGTGTAGGTGTTGAAGTCGCAGTACCCGCACCGCACGCGGCAGAACGGGACGTGCAGGTAGACGCCGAGGTTGCGGGACTCGGCACCGTCGCGGACGCTGTCGGGGAGGAGGCCGTCGGCGGGAGCCGGGTCGGCGAGCGGAAGAGTGCTGGGCACTGCCGGGCGCGCCTAGTCGCCGACCAGGACGCGGAGGTACCGCTCGGTGTACTTCTTCTGCTGGTGACGGAGGGCCGGGTAGACCAGGCGCCACTTCCAGTTGGCGGGGCGCGAGAACGAGCGGATGGTGAGCCAGACGGAGCCGTCGTCGGTCTGGTCGATCACCCACGACTCCTCGCCGTTCTCGGGGTGCCCCTCGAGCGTGCCGTACGCGAAACCCTTGCGCATCGGCTCGTCGATCACGTAGACGACGCGGACCGGAGCCTCCACGTGGCGGCCGTACGCCTTCATCTTCAGCGTGGCGGTGGTGCCGGCGGTGAGGAAGGGCTCGCCCTCGGGTGAGAACTGTGTCTCCCCCTCGGGGGCGGCGAACTCGGCGGGGTCGAGCGGGGTGCCGTCGTCGTCGAAGGTGACCGGCGTGTAGGCCCGTTCGTGCTCGGCGGGGATGTCGTCGACCCGGACCTCGATGCCGCTGCGCTCTTGCACCTTCCAGGTCATCAGGGCGGCCCACGCCGCTTCGAACCGGGAGTCGCCGTGGCCGATGCGCGTGCGGGCCTCGAACGGACGGAAGCCGGCCGGCGGGTACTGCATCAGATCGGGGGCCTGGGTCGCCCCGACCTGCCCGTAGGTGGTCTGGGTCTCGGTGTGGGTGGATCGGCGCATCCGGTCAGTCTAAACGCGTGCTGTCCGGGCTGCTGCGGGGTGCCGAATGTACGAAATCGGGCCTCCCTCGCGCGAGAGAGACCCGATTTCGTACATTCGGTGGGGACTGGGCTACGCCCGACCGCGAACGGCGCGGGCGATCCAGCCGATGATCGCGATGACCACGATGATCAGGCCGACCCAGAGGAGGAAGTGGAGAGCGGTGCCGATGAAGCTGACACCGAACACGATGAGGCCGACGATGAGAATGACGATCAGAAGAGGAACCATGTATCCAGCATGCTCCCAGTCCGCGTCGAGCGCCCGCTCGGTCTGGTCAGCGCCGACGGCGGCGGGGCGGCATGCGGTCGACCGTCATGACCCAGGCGGTGAAGGCGGCCACCGGGAGGGCGATGAGCCACGCGCCGAGGCCCGGCGCGAAGAGGGTGAGCGGTTCGTACGAGAGGGCGGCCGCGGTGACGAACGCGCCGGCGGCGACCCCGATCCTCGCGCGGCCACCCGCTCGAGCGAGCAGTGTGCCGACGGCCGAGCTGATCAGGCCTACGGCGGCACCCACGACGACGCCGATGATGGCTCCGAGGACACCGGCGAAGATCGAGTAGACGATGGCGTTTGCGATGCTCTGCGACACCTGTCCGAAGGAATCGGAGAGGACGTCGACCGCGCCGCTCACGACCGACACCACGACCATGCCCCCTCCCCCGAGCGCGAGCCCACCGAGGACTCCCGTGAGGGTCAGGCGAACGGGCGACGCCACACCGCGGTCGGGAGTCGGGGCAAGGCAGAACGTGGTCATGCCACGAACTTAGCACCTGCGCTAAATAGCTATCAAGCCCCGACCGACGAGCCTACTTCGCCTTCTTGGCCGCCTCGGTGTCGCCGCTGAGCGCAGCGATGAAGGCCTCCTGGGGGACGTCCACGCGACCGATGGTCTTCATGCGCTTCTTGCCCTCCTTCTGCTTCTCGAGCAGCTTGCGCTTGCGGGTGATGTCGCCGCCGTAGCACTTCGCGAGCACGTCTTTGCGCATCGCGCGGATGCTCTCGCGGGCGATGATCCGTGCGCCGATCGCGGCCTGAATCGGCACCTCGAACTGCTGGCGCGGGATCAGCTCACGAAGGCGGCCCGTCATCAGCACGCCGTACGCGTACGCCTTGTCGCGGTGGACGATGGTCGAGAACGCGTCGACCTGCTCGCCCTGCAGGAGGATGTCGACCTTGACGAGGTCGGCCTCCTGCTCGCCGCTGGGCTCGTAGTCGAGCGACGCATAGCCCTGGGTCTTGCTCTTGAGCTGGTCGAAGAAGTCGAAGACGATCTCGCCGAGCGGCATGTTGTAGCGGAGCTCGACCCGGTCTTCGCCGAGGAACTCCATGCCGAGGAGCGTGCCGCGGCGGCCCTGGCAGAGCTCCATGATGACGCCGACGTAGTCTTTCGGCGCCAGGATCGCGGCCTTGACCATCGGCTCGGCGACGCTCGAGATCTTGCCGTCGGGGAACTCCGACGGGTTGGTGACCGTGACGGTCTTCTTGTCTTCGGTGGTGACCTCGTAGACCACGCTGGGCGCGGTCGTGATGAGGTCGAGGTTGAACTCGCGCTCGAGGCGCTCGGTGATGATCTCGAGGTGCAGGAGGCCGAGGAACCCGCAGCGGAAGCCGAAACCGAGGGCGACCGAGGTCTCGGGCTCGTAGACGAGCGCGGCGTCGGACAGCTTGAGCTTGTCGAGCGCCTCGCGGAGCACCGGGTAGTCGCTGCCGTCGATCGGGTAGAGACCCGAGAACACCATCGGCAGGGGCTCGGTGTAGCCGGGTAGCGCGTCGGTCGCGGGCTTGGCGGCGGTCGTGACCGTGTCGCCGACCTTGGACTGCCGGACGTCTTTCACGCCGGTGATCAGGTAGCCGACCTCGCCGACGCTGAGACCGTTGCTCACCGTGGGCTCGGGAGAGGAGACTCCGATCTCGAGGATCTCGTGGATCGCCCGGGTCGACATCATCTGGATCTTCTCGCGCGGCTTGAGCGAGCCGTCGATCATGCGCACGTAGGTGATGACACCGCGGTAGCTGTCGTAGACGGAGTCGAAGATCATCGCGCGCGCCGGAGCGTCTTTGACGCCCTTCGGTGCGGGGATCTTCGCGACGACCACATCGAGCAGCTCTTCGACGCCCATGCCGGTCTTGCCGCTGACGCGCAGCACGTCTTCGGGCTTGCCGCCGATCAGCTGGGCGAGCTCGGCCGCGTACTTGTCGGGGTCGGCTGCCGGAAGGTCGATCTTGTTGAGCGCCGGGATGATCTCGAGGTCGTTCTCGAGGGCCAGGTAGAGGTTCGCCAGCGTCTGGGCCTCGATGCCCTGCGCCGCGTCGACGAGCAGGATCGCGCCCTCGCACGCGGCGAGCGAGCGGGAGACCTCGTAACTGAAGTCGACGTGCCCGGGGGTGTCGATCATGTTGAGGGCGTAGGTCGTGCCGTCGACCGCCCACGGCATGCGCACCGCCTGGCTCTTGATCGTGATGCCGCGCTCGCGCTCGATGTCCATCCGGTCGAGGTACTGGGCGCGCATGGCGCGATCTTCGACGATGCCGGTGATGCCGAGCATGCGGTCGGCGAGCGTCGACTTGCCGTGGTCGATGTGCGCGATGATGCAGAAGTTGCGGATGGCCTCGGGCGCGGTCGACGCCGGCTCGAGGGCGGTTGCTGCTTGGGGGCTCACGCGGTCCTTCTGGTGCGAGGTGATCTGACGGTCGAACCAGTGTCCCATGTCACGGGGGATGCGCGTGCCCGGCTGTGGAGAACGTGCATCCCCCGTCGTGCCGCACCCGGCACCGCACCCGCCTGCTGCGCTACGGCCGGGGCAGCGCTCCGAGCCCGCGCTCGATAGCTTCCGCGGGCGACGCGAGGCTCACCCGGATCCAGCCCTCGCCGGTCCGCCCGAACGCACTCCCGGGGGCCACGGCGACGCGCTCCCGGAGGAGGAAGTCCTCGGCCCACTGCGCGACGTCGCCCCGGGAGGCGTGGGAGACGTCGATCCAGAGATAGAAGGAGCCCTCCGGATCGAGGTAGTGGAAACCGTGGGCGTCGAGGAGGGACTTCGCCAGGCGGAGGTTCTCCTGATAGTGCAGGCGGGCATCCTGAACCGGTTGATTGTCTCCGACCACGGCCGCCAACGCGGCGTACTGATCGGGCTCGGCCACGCAGCTGATCTGGGCCTCCTGCACGCGACGCATCGTCTCCGCCATGCCCTGGGGCGTGACGAGGTAGCCGACGCGGACCCCGGTCATGGCGTAGGTCTTGCTCAGCGAGAAGACGCTCCAGACCCGGTCGTCGTCGTCGAGGGCCGCGAGGCTGACGTGCTTCTGGCCGTAGGTGAAGTACTCGTAGACCTCGTCGCTCAGGACCCAGAGGTCGTGCTGCTTCGCGAACGCGAGGAGGGAGCGCAGGGCCTCCTCCCCGAACACGCGGCCGAGCGGATTCGAGGGCGAGTTGACGATGATCGCGCGGGTGCGGTCGGTGACGAGGGTGGCGAGCTCGTCGAAGTCGGGCAGGAAGTCGTGCGCGGGAGTCAGCGTGTACGGAACGGGCTGGGCATCGAGCATCCTCGCGTTCATGCTGAAGGTGGTGTAGCCGGGGTCGGGCACGAGGATCTCGTCGCCCGCACCCAGCAGGAGACCCATCGCCTGGTGCAGCGCCTGCGTCGCGCCGATCGTGACCCAGACCTGCTCGACGTCGACGTGGACGTCGTTCTCGCGGGCGAGTTTGGCGACCAGGGCCTCCCGGAGCGGGGCGATGCCGCCGTTCGGCGTGTAGTTGGTGCGGTCGTCGGCCCAGGCGCGGCGGGCGGCGTCGATGATGTGGTGGGCGACGGGCACGTCGGGCTCCCCCACGACGAGCATCGTGACGTCGTCGAGGCCCAGGGCGAGCTCGAAGACGCGGCGGATCCCGGAACCGGGCACGGAGGCGATGTGCGGGGCGAGCGAAGGCATGGGGCGACGGTACTACGGGGTCGGTGCGGGCTGGTGCCGTGTCCGCCGAACACACGTGTTCGGCACGAACACACGTCCTAGGCGGTGGATTCGTGCCGACGAGAGGTGTTCGAGCAGTCGGCAGGGCCCGACTCGCCTTCCGGTCTTGATTGAGTGTCGGGAACCTGCCTGGTAGTGTTGACCCTTGGCTTCCGCTGCCGCTTCCCCGCTGCGCAGCGAATCGCAGCCACTGTTCGCCAAAGCGACCGGGTCTTCCCTCTAAAGACCTGTTCGGCTGCGATCATCACAACTACTCACGAAAAGGGAAAACCCAAGTGGCAAACATCAAGTCGCAGATCAAGCGCATCGGCACCAACAAGAAGGCCCAGGACCGCAACAAGGCCGTCAAGAGCGAGCTCAAGACCGCGATCCGCGCCACGCACACCGCGATCACCGCCGGTGATGCCGCTGCTGCCGCGACCGCTCTCGCCCTCGCCGGCAAGAAGCTCGACAAGGCCGTCAGCAAGGGTGTCATCCACCTCAACCAGGCTGCCAACCGCAAGTCGGCCATCGCCAAGCAGGTCGCCGCGCTCTCCTCGAAGTAGTCGCGACCGCCTCGGCGCTTGTCGGATCTGCGCTTGTCGGATCGGCGCTTGTCGGATCGGCACTTGTCGGATCGGCGCTCGCCGGATCGGCACTTGTCGAATCGGCACTTGTCGGATCGGCGCTCGCAGAGGCTGAGTTCGTCGAAGGCCCCGCCCCCGTTCAGTCGGGGGCGGGGCCTTCGCCGTTGTGCCGCATCGGGTGCGCCGTCCCAGGCGCGCGTCGACTCCACCGCTGGCCCGCCCGCCGGTTGGTGAGGAAATCCTCGCGAGAAGTGAGGAGATGCCGCCGCCAGGTGCACGCAAGCGAGGAGATCGGGGCCCTGCCGGTCGCGCCGCGAGGAGGTCCTTCGCTGAATTCCTCGCCTGGCGACACTCGACTCGCCGGGACTCCGCGGGCCACGGCAGGGCACGACAGACGACGACAGAACACGGCAGGCCACGACAGGACAGGCAGGCGACAACGGGACACGCCACACCACGCCCCGCCCGCCCCACCGCAGGCAACCCAACCCCCGAAGCGACGGGGGATGCCCGGCTCAGCGCAGCCGACCCCGCGCACTGATGACGGAGACCATGCGCTCGAGCGCGTAGACGGGGTCGCGCTCGGCCCCCTTGACCGCTGCGTCAGTGGTGGCCAGGAGGTCGATGGACGTGCCGAGCCCGTCGTCGGTCCAGCCGCGGAGGTCGCGCAGGGCTCGGTCGACCTGCCACGGCGCGAGACCGAACTGGGAGGCGAGCTGGCCGGACGCCCCGTGGGCGCCGCTCAGCTTGGCCATCGTGCGGATCTTGCTTGCGAACGCCGCGACGATCGGCACGGGGTCGGCACCGGACGCCAGAGCGTGCCGGAGGAGGATGAGCGCTTCGCCCTGCCGCCCGGCGATCGCGGCGTCGGCCACCTTGAACGCGTTGGTCTCGACGCGGCCGGAGTAGTACTTCTCGACCGTGGCCTCGGTGATCTCGGCGGCGGCGTCGGCCATCAGCTGCTGGCACGCGGAGGCGAGCTCGGCGAGGTCGTCCTGGAATGCCTGGACGAGGGCACGCAGCGCCCCCGCCGAGACACGACGGCCTTCGGCCGAGAACTCGGCCGCCGCGAACTCGAGCTTCTCGGTGTCTTTCTTGAGCTCGGCGCAGACGATCTCGATGCCGCCGCCGAGGCCGCCGCGGATGGCATCGAGCAGCTTTTTGCCGCGGACGCCACCCCCGTGACGCAGGATGAGGTACGTGTCGTCGGCCGGCGCCTCGAGGTACTGGAGGGTCTCGGTGAGGAACGCGTCGGTGCACTTCTCGACCGACGACGCCCGGAGCAGGCGCGGCTCGGCGAACAGCGACGGGCTGGCCAGCGTGATGAGCTCGCCCGGCGTGTAGTGATCGGCCTCGAGGTCGTTCACCTCGAGGCTGGGGTCTTCGGCCACGAGCTGGTCGCGGAGCTGGCGGATGGCACGGTCGGCGAGGAACTGCTCGGGCCCGGAGACGAGCACGACGGGTGCCGGTCGGATGCGGTGCCACGCGAGCTGATCGATGCGGACGGCGGTCTTCTTGGCCGCCGGTCGTGCGCCTGCCATCTGCCCTCGCCTTCTCGGGCTCGGACGGTGTCGTCGAGCCGGGATCAAGCCTAGGGGCAGCCGCCGACAAGCGAGGCCCGCTGGACCAGACATCGATCCGCGCATCGGCAGCGGCACCTTCACCGTCCGACAGCGCCACGAGCCCCTCCAAGTCGCTGCGCTCGACGGTCGCCCCGAGCCCGGTGAGCATCGCCAGCGTCTCGGCGGTCGGATGCCCGTAGCTGTTGGTCGCCCCGACGCCGACGAGGGCCACCCGCGGCGCGAGGGCCTCGTAGAGCGCGGCGCTCTGATCGCGCGAGCCGTGGTGCGAGACCTTGACCACGTCGGCCCGCGGAACCGAGCCGTGCGCCACCAGCCGCTGTTGCTCCCGCTCGCCGAGGTCGCCGAGTAAGACGATCGACGGACCGGGCGTCGAGGCACCGACGCCGGAAGCCGAACCGGGGCCCGAGTCGGAAGCCGAACCGGAGCCCGGGTCAGAAGCCGAACCGGACGCCGCGCCGTCGAGCGCCACGACGACGCTGGCCGCGTTGCCAGGCGCCTGGCCGGCCGGCGGCCAGAGCACGTCCAGCGACGCCGTTCCCAACGGGACCACCGAACCCGCTCGCCCCGTACCCACCGACGCCCCGCCTCGCCGAAGATCATCGACCAGCCGGGCGTCCTCCGCGCCGTCCGTCGGCCCGACCAGGACGGCCGACACCCGCCCCACCAGGGCTCGGGCCACACCGACGTGATCGCGATCGAAGTGCGTGAGCACCAGGAGGTCGAGCCGGCCCACCCCACCGCGCTCGAGACAGGCCGACAGCAGCTCTTCGTCGTCGCCCGTGTCGACCAGCGCCACGCCTCCCCCGGACCGCAGCAGCACGGCGTCGCCCTGCCCGACGTCTTCCCTGTCAAGTCCAACAATGTTGTCCAGATTGAAATGTCGCAGCTTGTTTCAAGTCCGCTGCCGACCAGTCGCCCTCATTTTCAAACGATTCGGTGGGTCTCGTGCACTCTCTCGCTTGAGGTGGCGGCGGCGGCACGAGGACCCTTCTGTTCCAATAGGGCCGCATGACTTTCTCGCTCGTCACCCACGGCGCTGACGCATTGAATTCCATTTAGCAACGAATGGCCTCGAGATCGCCTTTGGAGGTCGCAACCGGGACGTGGGTTCTCATGCCCTGCTGCGGTACAGAGGTTTCGCGAGTTGAACATGACGGAGCGCGTCACATGGATCCGCTCTCACGTTCCAATGGGAATCATCGCTCTGCAGGCTGGGTGGCTGACCTTCTACTGGCGGACAATCGTCGACATGATTCGTTTTCGCTCGACCTCCAACCGCAACCCAGCGACTCGGAGCCTTTTTGGGGAGGGGGTGAGCCGTGACTTGATCATCGTTGTGGATACTGAAACAGTCGCGTTGAACTCAACGGCCTCGGGAGATCTTGCCCTATTGACTGGACTACTTGAGCAGGACGGCGTCAGCACGCTTCGCTACGCCGATGGGGGGCCGCCCAGCGGCGCCCCACGACAAGACAAGGAATTCTTCGGATCTGCGGCCATCGGCTGGATTCAAGTCACTCCCGACGAGCCGGGTGACGTCCTTCGGACGCATGGTGTCGTCTGGAGCGACGGAACGAACCTCAACGAAGGAGCCCTGGCCGGCGACACAGTCCCGGCCATTGCTGTGCAACTCGCCCAGAGGCGCGGGCACGAAACCTCGTTTGAAAGCACACCTGACGCCGTGCTCGTCGCCGCAGCCGATGCGGTAGGAGCCGACATCCTCATCTCGGAACGACGGGGCGTCGCCGGCCTCGACTCGCAGTTCGCACGTGGACTAACCGTGAGTACGGTTGCCGACGCCATCGCGTTGATCGGACTTTTCCTTCGGAGCCGCGGGAACTATCTTGAGGCTCTCGCCAAAGGAATCACAATCAAAGCGTCCAGGACCGCATTCTTTGAACACAGCAGCGCACTTTTTCTTCCTCACTCCGAGGAAGTGACGGATCTCGTCCGCGCCGTATCAGTCGAACGAAACGAGTCGGCGATTCGAGATCTGGCGGCCGCGTCGCTTCGCCGCATGGGACGCAGCCTCCAACGGAGGGATGAGGTATGGCGACTGGCAAGCCAAGTTCCCAATGCCGACGTCGCCGAAGACATGTCGTCTGCACTCGAGGCAATGCTGGCGGCACTAATGGGAGCTGTCGACGCGACGTCACGCTTGATCCACGTCCTCTACGGACTGCCGGGGCAACTACACACAAGCGGCTGGCAGAAGAAGCAATGGCAGAAGGATTTGAGACAATCAACACCGACTATTTGGTCAGCCGTCTTTGAACCTGCCTCGCACCCCGCTTCTATTGACGTGCTGCGGCTCCTGCGCAACACAGTTCATGCTGAAGGTCTGAGCGCAGTCGATGTCAGGACGAGCGGCCGTGTCGTGGCAACGTGGTTTCTCCTTCCACTCGCCGATGGCGAAACGATCGTGCGGCAGGCTGAGATGGTCGCCCCCCTTCGCGCATGGGGCATATTCCGCAGCAGTGACGGCAGTTATGCAGCGGACCCCGCAGTCCTTTCCGACCGGCTCATCCCGGCCATCTTTAGAATGCTGGCCGCCGTTCAGGAGGTCCTCGCCGGCGACCTGCGTGACGGAATTCCCGAGGTGCCGGTGCGTCAATCCCCGCGACTAGGGGGGCCCGCCATTGCTTCGAGTCATCTGAAACTGATCGGAATGACACCACGAAGCACGGTTTGAAAAAACTGCAGAGCGCTCGTCACGTTGCACGTCAGACGCCCTGGGCGCAGAACTGTGTGAGCGGCCAGGGCTGCCAGTAGTTTCCCTGTGACTACCATCCGTTTGTCTCCCCAGAAGCGTGGCTCGAGCCATCTTGCCAAGAACCAAGCCCTATGCGTCATCAGTTCACTCACCTGTGGAGTGCATTACCCGTCGACAGCCCCTTGCCGGGGCTCCAACGTGGCGAGCATCGCCTAATCTCGATCTATGAGCAGACCGGCGCGAGCGTTGCCCGTAGATCTTGCTCCCGAGCCATGGCCGGACATGCCATCAGAGGACCCATACGGCGAGGTCGCTCGTCAATTCGTTTTGAGATTAGAAAAGGCTCTAGGGGATGAAGGTCCGCGGCGAGTTGCCGCGCGAGCTGGGATTGGGCGAACCACCCTCTACAACGTCCTGAGCGGACGGACCTGGCCCGACTTAGCAACCATCGCGCGTCTTGAAAAAGCCTTGGGAACTGATCTATGGCCGAGCGTGAAGCCGCCGGGCGGGAAACGTTCTTAGCTGCATAGATATCAACCGTTCGGCGTTAAGCCTTCGAGCGTTTCGCCGGCGGCTAGGTACCGCGCTCCCGTATGTTCCGCGAGTTCGCGAAGTGACCGGAACGTGCCTATGGCCGTCGACGAACCCACCGACCCAAAATCTTTGCGATGCTCCACCATGTCCAGTGCAAACTGCACGAGGGGCGACTCCGGCAGGCCGTTGAATCGAACGACCCTTTCGCCCGTAGAGAGATCTCCGAACACGGTGACCTCCTCACCCGACCGCGTCACGACAACGTCGAGTCGTGAGCCGAGGTCGACGGCGTCAACCTCCATCCCCGGGTAGAGGCGCAGGCCTCGAAGCCAGCCGAGTTCCGTGACTAATCCGTCTCGTCCTGTGACGGTGAGTCGCGCAGAGCGCCGGATTGCCATGTTCATTACTATAAACATAGTCCAGGCCTTTAGGCTCACAAGCGGCCCGCTTCGGAGCCCGGCGAATCTGACCCGAGGACGGGTCATTAGCTGCCGTTTTCCGCACCAAGTCCTCCATCTTTGTGCCCTGGAACGACCGGAAGGCCCTTCACTAATGGACGCAGATGCGGTACAGCCCAATGTTCGCTACGTCGATGCTCGCGACTTCGGCGCGAACCCGGTGTCCTGGATGGTCGTGACTCAAATCAGTGGCCACCTGATCCTGACCGTCGAGGGTTTTCCATTTGCACGGGTCGAGCCCGTCGGCCCTCCCGTACCAAATGCGGTCCTCGACCGTTTTCAGCATGATCCTCCTACCCGCCAGTGACCACGGCTGGGTTCCGAAATGTTCCGTGCACGCACGTCCGCCACGAAAGGAAACCTTTGACTAAGAACACCGCCTCCGAAGCCGCGCCCGGACTACCCGCGGGGGCCGTGGCCGCTGGTCCTGCCGGAAGCGACGAGCGTCGCAAGGTCTACAAAGCGATCCGCAACGACCAGCTCCTGCTCCCCATACCGGTCCACCCGGGCGGCCTCGTCGTTCCGAGGTGGGACACCACCGGCGACGTCCCCGGGTGGACACTGACGGCCGCCGAGATCGACGTGCACCACCAGAGCCTGCTCTGGGGGCAAGTCTTCTACACCCGCAAGTCGGACGGTCGACGGGTGCGAGTCGGAGTGCGATGGAACCCCGAGCAGTTCGGGCTCGAAGCCCAATGCCTCGACTCCACCGAACTCAAAGGCGGGGCCGCTCTCGCACTGGAAGATACGGACGGCATCGACACCGACGCCCTCGAAATGTCCACCCTCCGCCGGGCGCAACGCCTCGTGGAACTGAACTCCTTCATCGGCTCCGTCGTCGCGGACCCGGCCGCTCAGGACGTCATCCTTCAATCCGCAGGCCTCGGGCTGACACGCCTCCCGGACCCGGAGAACTGGACCGCCGCCGGAGAAGCCGACGGCGCCGACGGGGATGGTGAAAGCGATGACTGACCACCAGAAGGAGCAGGTGGATTTCGCGCTTTACGACGACGGCAGCACGCCGGGGTGGCTGGACCGGCCGCCGGGCCGGCCAGCACCGATTCTTCGCCCGTATCAGATGCTGCTGCCCGTTCCCACTCTCGATGAGAACTTCGTTATCCCGCGGTGGAGCCCCGACGCGTTACCCGCTGGGTGGACGTTTCTTGCGGCTGAACTGGATGCGCCCCGGTTGACCCGTGTGAGTGGCCGGTTCATCTTCCGACGTGACGCCGACACCCGGTTCGTCGCCGTCTGGATCCAATGGTCACCCGACTGGAACCGCCTCACCGCTCTAACGGGAGAACCAGGAACGGGTGAATCGCTCGAGAAAGCGTTGGACGGCGACATGCGGCGCATCGAGGAGACAGTCCTGCGCCGCGTGGAACGCTACCTCGACCTCCTCACAATGGTCGGGGCAGAAGCGGCAACCCCGGACGTGCAACTCGTGATGCTGGAAGCCATCGGCATCGGACCCAGCGAACGACTGACATGACCATCCGCCGTCACTCCATCAACGTCCGCACCCGACCCGACACCACGGTCGTAACCGTCACCCTTCACGACGACGAGACCACCGGTGACACCCTGTGGCTGCGCATCCTCGACACCCCCACGCCGGGGCGGGGACACGTTCGATTGCGAGGCCAACCGCAGCAGAAACGTGCTTCTCGTCAGTGCCCGCGGATCCTCCGAGCGCCCCGAAGTAACCCATCTGCACGAAGTGCTCCAGTTCGTGAGAGTCAGGGACTTGCCCGGACGGCCAGCGGCCGACAGAAGGCTCGGACCGGAGGAACGGAAAGCGAAGCGGAGGGAACCGAATGACAATTCGCGCTGCCGACGTGAACGTTCACCTGGACCGGCCACCCATTAGCGGCACGATGCTGCTCCACGACGACGAGACCAACACCATCGTCCCCATCGTCATCCGCCCCATTGACAGGCCTCGCGGATTCGTCGTCCGGCCTCCCCTCGGCGACACCATCCGCGACGATTTCGACGACTACAAACGAGAAGCCGAACGCATCATGCACGCCCTCCTCACCGTCACCACCCGTGAAACCGCAGACCGCGACCGGCACGTCAGCCGGTTCGAGGACACGTTCCACATCCCCGACCCCACGGGCGATGAGGGCTGGCAGCGGGTGCGGTGGCGATACATCCGTGGTGACGCCGACGCCATCGAACTCGAAACCGAAGCGCTCAAACGTTCAGGGCCCGACCTGTTCCTCAACACCGACGACCCATCGCCCGACGGCGCCGACGATATTGAACCGAACTGGCGCTTGCGATGACCGATAATTCAGACCGAGGCGAGGTCGCCAGCACCGAACGCGAAGGCGTCGACCCCGTGACTTCCCTCACTGGGTCCGCCTACATCGTCGACTTCGAGAAGATGCCCGCCACCCGCAACCCCAACCCGGACGACAAAGACGACGAGAAAAACGTCCGCAAAGATGGCGGCGTAGACGTGGATCGCTGGCGGATAGTGCGCGGGGAATGCACCGTCGGAGACACCAGCCAGGCCGAACTCGGAATAAAGGCCCGTACACACGAAGGGACCGGCCAGCACCTCGGTTTGGGGCACTGGTTACCCGACAAGAACGAGGACAGCGGGAAACACCGGTCGATCTCATGACCGGCGGCCCAGAGAACATTGCGGAGCTCGCCGTCACCAGCCGTGAGGGCGTCTGGTGCGCAACGACCTTGAACGGGTCGGCATACGTCATCGACTTCGGCGAGATGACCGTCCGCCGAACTCCAGACCCGAACGACGACGATGAAGCGAAAAACCTGCGCAAAGACGGCGAAGAAAGGCCCCTGCTTGGCATCGACCAGATCGCCATCGGCAGCGACATGATTTTCATCCTCGACATTCGAGGGGATGGCACGCCGACCACACGGTGGACGTCACCGGTCATCAGAATCGAGCGCGTCGCATGAACGGCGACGCCGAATCGCCGCCGTTCAAGCCGCGGGTACACATCGTCAGCTTTGCCGGCGACGCCCTCCACATATTGGGGTTCATCTTCCTCGATGACCCTGACCACGAGGAGCCTCGCCAATACAACGTTGAGGCCATCGCCGGGGTTCAACCGCTGAGCGTGACGCCAGCCGGAAGCCAGGCGCACTGGCCGGGCGGAGGGCTCTATCTCACGGAGGCGAACCGGATAGCCCGAGACCTTTGCAAGGCCACGTTCCCGCACCTCGAAAGCGGATCTTGAAACCAGTGGGTCGAGAATGGGCGCGAAAGGCGCGCGAGCTTCTGAGGTCAGCAACTATTACTTGGTGCCGATGCCTCTATTGATATCGCGAGCGATTAGGAAAGTGCCTTCGCGGCATGCATCCCGCCCCCAGAGTGGGGCGGCTGGTCTCGAATTGTCGTATGTCAGCGACAAAATCGGTGAAGCGGCCCGACGATGTTCGGCGCCGATTGCTGCTGTCCGGTGCGGAATGCTCCTGGGCCACAACGATTTCCGGGGGGACCTCAACGTCAGTCACGTCAAGA
This sequence comes from Frondihabitans cladoniiphilus, assembly GCF_039544345.1. Taxonomy (NCBI): domain Bacteria; kingdom Bacillati; phylum Actinomycetota; class Actinomycetes; order Micrococcales; family Microbacteriaceae; genus Frondihabitans; species Frondihabitans cladoniiphilus. Next base: position 592,420 of record NZ_BAABLM010000001.1, on the reverse strand, counting down.
ACCGAAGTCACGTCTCTTCAGGACGCCCACGACTTCAGCGCCGCCTGGCGGACCCTGCCGCAGTCATCGCTGGCCTGCCAGCTGACACCCGCCCCCTTCCGTCGGTTGCCGCCTATGACCAGTTACTTCGACTCCCGGACCGGCAACGACCCGAGGATGCGGCCACCGTTAAGAAGGGAACAGGATCATGACCACGACGACGAGCATTACCACCACTCTGCGGAGACGGAGGGGCTTGACGGAAGAGGCCGCGAACGCCGCTATTGATCAGGCATGCCGTCGGCTGCGGCTGCCATGATCAGAGCTGTGGTTGACGAGGCCATGGCCGCGGCGAATAAAGAGCAGCTCTCCTACCAGGGGTTCCTGGCGGAGTTGCTCTTGGCGGAGTGCGACGATCGCGACCGCCGGTCCTCGGTGAGGCGGGTGAAAGCGGCCGGGTTCCCGAGGGACAAGTGGCTGGGGGATTTCGACTTCGACGCGAACCCGAACATCAACCCCGCCACCATCAACACCCTCGCCACCGGCGAGTGGGTCCGCCGCGGGCAACCGCTCTGCCTCATTGGGGATTCCGGCACCGGCAAAAGCCACCTCCTCATCGGCCTGGGCACAGCGGCGGCAGAGAAGGGGTTCCGGGTCAAGTACACGCTCGCCACCCGGCTCGTGAACGAACTCGTCGAAGCCGCCGATGAGAAGAACCTGGCCCGCACCATCGCCCGCTACGGGCGGGTCGACCTGCTCATGATCGACGAACTCGGGTACATGGAACTCGACCGAAGGGGCGCCGAACTCCTCTTCCAAGTGCTCACAGAGCGAGAGGAGAACAACTCCATCGCGATCGCCTCCAACGAGTCGTTCTCCGGCTGGACGAAGACCTTCACCGACCCCAGGCTGTGCGCGGCGATCGTGGACCGGCTGACATTCAACGGCACCATCATCGAAACCGGTACCGCGTCCTACCGGCTCGCCCACACCCGCCAGCAGGAAACCGCCTGACCGGGACGGATCCCTAGTTGGTTCCGGTAACGGTGCTGCGGCGTTCGAGGAAGACGTTGTCCCGCCATTGCCCTGCCCACGGACCGAAGCTCATCCGCCCGATGCGTTCGCGGATGCCGACCTCCCGGAATCCGTGCGCGGCATGAGGGCAAGGCTTCCGTGGTTCTCGGGGAAGATCGCGGATTGAATCATCCACACCCCGGCTGCCTCCGACAACGCGATGAAGTCGGCCAAAAGCAGGTGGCCGACCCCGGCACCGCGGGCGTTTTCGGCGACATAGATGGAGTGCTCGATGACGCCTCGATACACGGGCCGAGACGACACCTTCGACGCGGCCGTCCATCCGACGACGTCGCCCTGCGCGTCAACGGCGACGAGGCGGAGATCCCGGATCTTTCCGCTATCGAACTCTTCCCAGGACGGGGTCTGGTCCTGGAAGGTCGCGTTCCCCGTCGCGATGCCCTCGGCATAAATCCGCTCGACGGCCGGCCAATCGCCCGCCTTCATGACGCGGATCGTCAAATCGGTCATGCCGGGTTAAGCGCCCGACTGCTGGCGGTGAGGGCGGCGAAGTCGGCGCGGTAGTACGCCCACTTGCCGCGCTGCTCGCGGGTGGCAAGGCCAGCGTCGACGAGCTGCTTCATGTGATGGGACACGGTCGGCTGCGACAGCCCGACCGGGGCGGTGAGGTCGCAAATGCAGGCCTCCCCGGTGGGGCTGGCTGCGATGAGGGACAGGAGCCGGACTCGGGTCGGGTCACCCAGGGCCTTGAAGACCTTCGCCACGTCCTCAGCTTGCGACGCGTCGAGCGCGTCTTCGCCGGCTGGTGCGCAACAGGCGTCGACGGGCTGGAGGAGGAGTGTGGCGGTCGTGGTCATGAGTCCAGTCTGCCAGTCGCATTGACATCTGTCGATGTATCGAGCACAGTCGATGTATTGACCGTTCTCGATCCGAGGAGCTTTTCCCTTGTCTAATCTTCCCGTTGTTGTCATCGGTGCCGGCCCGCAGGGTCTCGCCGTTGCCGCTCACCTTCTCGAGCGTGGGATCGAGCCGCTCGTCCTCGAGGCGGGCACCGGTCCGGCGGCGGCAGTCGCGGATTGGGGCCACGTCCGGTTGTTCTCTGCGTGGCCGGAGCTGGTGGATGCGGCGGCCGGTCGTCTCCTGGCCGGGACGGGGTGGGTTGCCCCGGCGACTGGGTATCCGATCGGGTCGCAGTGGATCAGCCGCTACCTCGCGCCTCTCGCCGAAGCCCTTGGCGACCGGGTGCGGTACGGTACGACCGTGACCGGGGTGGGCCGGAAGGGTCGCGATCGCTTGGTGGATGCGGGCCGCGGCGAGCAGCCGTTCACGGTCCATGTCGACGTCGACGGGACCGAGGAGCGCATTGACGCGCGTGCTGTCATCGATGCTTCCGGCACCTGGTCGACCCCGAACCCGCTGGGCGCCGACGGCCTCTGTGCTCTTGGCGAGAAAGCAGCGGCCGGCTTCCTCTCATATCGCATCCCTGACTTTCACGACGCTGCCCGGTTCGCCGGGAAGCACACCGTCGTTGTCGGGAGCGGGCACTCCGCCGCGACCGCGGTCAACGAGCTGACCCGCGTCGCGAAACAGCACCCGGACACCCGGGTCACGTGGGTGCTTCGTCGAGGGAACGTGGGGAACACGTTCGGCGGCGGTACCGCCGATGAGTTGCCCGAGCGTGGGGCACTCGGTGCCCGCGCCCAGAAGTCCGTCGAAGCGGGGATCGTGGATCTCGTCACCGGGTTCCGGGTCGAACGAATCGACACCACCGACACCGGCGCCATCCTCATCTCCGAAGACGGGCGCGCCCTGCCCGAGGCGGACCTCGTGGTCGCCCTGACGGGGTTCCGCCCCGATCTGTCGTTCTTGTCCGAGGTGCGCCTCGAATTGGACGCGACGTTGCAGGCGCCGGTCCGGATCGCGGCGGAGGTGGACCCGAACGTGCACAGTTGCGGGTCTGTCCGTGCCACCGGAGCTGCTGATCTCGCGCAGCCGGAGAAGGACTTCTACCTCGTCGGTGCGAAGTCCTACGGGCGTGCGCCGACGTTCCTGGCAATGACCGGGTATGAGCAGGTCCGCAGCGTCGTCGCGGAACTGGCCGGCGACCACGAGGCCGCAGCCCGCATCGACCTCGTCCTCCCGGACACCGGCGTGTGTGGCGGGGCGGGGCTGTTCGATGACCCGAGCGGCGCCAAGGGCGGCGCCTGCTGCGCCCCCGCACCGACACTTCTGCAGATCGGCCGCGCACCCGTCAACGCCTAAACCGAAGTCCCGGCTAAGCCTTGGTGAGGCGGGGGGCGAGTTCCTGGATGCGGTGTTCGAGGTCCGTGAAAGCGGCCTCGAATGCCGTGTCCGTCCCGGTGTGGACGGGGTCGGGGATCGACCAGTGCAGGCCGGAGGGGACGGTCAGTTCTTCGTGGGCGTTGTCGCAGACCGTGACCACGAAATCATCCGGCCCGAGAACGTCAGCGAGCAGCTGCGGGGTGGCTTCATGCAGCTCCAGGTGGTGCCGTTTCGCTGCCCGGATAGCGCCCGGTTCGACCCGTTTAGCAGGGTGCGTTCCCCCCGATGCGGCAGGGATGCTGCTCGCGTTTTCCCAGAGCGCTGCGGCGAGCTGGGACCGGGCGGAGTTCCCGGTACAGACGAACACCACCCGGTGCGCGGCCACCGACGTCGTCGGGGTGAGCCCGGTGAGAGCGCCGGGGGCGAGGTGGAGGTAGCTGCGCCGCCGGTCACCCTCAGACCGCACCCGAACCAGTATGCCCACGCCTTCCAGCACCTTCAAGTGATGCGCCACGAGGTTCGACGGCATCCCGAGCTGCTGGCCCATGTCGGTCGGGGAGACGTCCCCAAGGGTCAACAGGTCGACGATTCGCAGGCGTGCTGGATCGGCCAGGGCGGCATGCTTCGCGGCCCGAGCCTGGATTGTCTCTGTTCGCTCAGCGTTCATTACCTCAATCTTGACTGAGGTACCTGGTTGCCGTCAAGATGTGGACGTGCCCTCCTCCACCCTGATCCCACGCGCTGATCTCCTGCCCCGCCTGCTGGCGGAGCTGCTGGGGACGGGTCTGCTGGTGACGGTCGTTGTCGGGTCGGGGATCATGGCGCAGCAGCTCAGCCCGCGCGATGTCGGGCTGCAACTGCTGGAGAACAGCCTCGCCACCGCTCTCGGCCTGACGGTTCTGATCTTGATGCTCGGCCCGATCTCCGGGGCGCACTTCAACCCGGTGGTCACCCTGGCCGACTGGGCTCTTGGCCGCCGAACCCGCACCGGGCTCCGCTCAGCGATGGTCCTTCCCTACGTTGTCGCGCAGGTCGTCGGGGCGATCCTCGGCGCGGTGCTGGCGAACACCATGTTTGACACCCCCACCACCATCGCAACCACGCACCGCGCCACCAGCGGTCACCTCCTCGGGGAGGTCGTCGCGACGGCGGGGTTGATCCTGGTGATCTTCGCCCTCGCCCGCACCGGTCGCGGTGCGCTTGCTGCTCCGGCGGTGGGTGCGTATATCGGGGCGGCGTACTGGTTCACCAGCTCCACGTCGTTCGCGAACCCCGCAGTGACCCTTGGCCGGATCTTCACCGACACCTTCGCCGGCATCGCCCCCACCTCAGCCCCCGCGTTCATCGGAATGCAGCTGCTCGGTGCCGCGGTCGGTTGCGTCCTGCTGCTTGTCCTTTACCCCGACGTCGCCCGGTCCGCCGACGACGTCGTCATTCCGCACCTCGACCAGGCGTCCGCCTGACCCGCCCGAAAGGCCCTCACCATGCACCTCGTTGCCATCGGCGGATCGGACGCCGGGATCTCCGCCGCCCTCCGCGCCCGCGAACTCGACCCGTCCGTTGACGTGACGGTCGTTGTCGCGGACGCGTACCCGAACTTCTCCATCTGCGGCATCCCGTACTTCTTCTCCCGCGAAGTGCAGCCCTGGCAGTCCCTCGCCCACCGCACCCACGCCGACCTCGAAGCCACCGGCATGAACCTCCGCCTGGAGACGTTCGCGACGTCGATCGACGTCGCAGGTCACCGACTCGCCGTCCGCGCCATCGACGGCACGGAATCCACCATCGACTACGACGCCCTCATGGTCGGCACCGGAGCGCTCCCCTCTCAAGCCGGCATCGACGGCCTCGACGTGTTGGGGCCGGAGGACGGGGTGCACGTCATCCATTCCATGGGCGACACCTTCGCCCTCGACCGGTTCCTCGAAACCCGGAACCCGGAGACCGCGATCATCGTCGGCGCCGGTTATGTGGGCTTGGAAATGGCGGAAGCGTTCACCGTCCGCGGCATCAAGACGACCCAGATTCAGCGCGGCCCGGAAGTGCTCTCCACCCTCGACCCGGAACTCGGCGCCCTCGTGCACACGGAACTGACCGACCATGGCGTCACCGTCGTCACCGACACCACCGTGAACCGGGTCGACAAGACCGGCGATAGCCTCACCGTCAGTGCCACACACGACGGCGAACCGGTGACTCACACGGCCGACGTCGTCCTCGTCGTCGTCGGGGTCCGCCCGAATACCGACCTCCTCGAGCGTGCCGGCGCATCTCTCGGCGCCGGCCGGGCGGTCGTCGTCGACGACACCATGCGCACCGGCCTTCCCGACGTCTTCGCCGCCGGCGACGGCGTCACCACCCACCACCGCCTCCTCGGCACCACCTACCTGCCCCTCGGCACGACCGCCCACAAGCAGGGCCGCGTCGCCGGCGAAAACGCCCTTGGCGGTACCGCACGGTTCGCCGGGTCCGTCGGAACGCAGGTCGTGAAGGTCTTCGACCTCGTTGCCTCCCGCACGGGGCTCCGCGAACATGAAGCCGTCGCTGCCGGGTTCGCACCCGTCAGCACGACCGCGATCGCCGACGACCACAAGCGGTACTACCCGGGCGCGCAGCCGATCTCGATTCGCGTCACCGGAGACAGCCGCGACGGACGCCTCCTCGGCGCGCAGCTCGTCGGCCGCCTCGGCACGGAGACCGCCAAACGCGTCGACACCTACGCCGTCGCCCTGCACGCCGGCTTGACCGTGGAGCAGGTCAGCGAACTCGACCTCTCCTACACACCGCCACTTGGCTCACCGTGGGACGCCGTGCAGGTCGCCACCCAGGCCTGGTCCCGCGAACACCGCCAGGCGGTCACCGCATGAGCGACAAGCCCACCGTCCTGTTCATCTGCCAGCACAACGCCGGCCGCTCCCAACTCGGCGCTGCTCTCCTCGAACACCTCGCCGGAGACGACTACATAGTCACCTCCGCCGGAATCGCACCCGACGAAAAGGTCAACCCGGCAGTCGCCGCGAGCATCGCGGAGCTGGGGATGGACATCAGCGGCCGAACGCCGCGCGCCGTCACGCACGCGGACCTTGCTGAGGCCGATCTGGTCGTTCTCATGAAGCCCGGACTGGCGCTTCCTGGCACACCCGTAGGACGGGTGCTGGAGTGGTCGTTCCCTAACCCGGAGAACTGGGACGTCGACACCGTCCGCCCGCTCCGAGACGCAATCGCCTCACGAATCAACGCCGAGATCACAGGGCCGCAACGATAAGAAGCCTGCCCGGGAGCCGCCTCCACGTCGCCGAGTCGTGGGCGGCTCCTCGTAGGGTGTGAGGATGGGCGCTGTCGTGGGTTGGCTGGAGCGGCGCCAGGTTCCCCTCTACATCGTCGCGATCGTCCTCGGCGCCGTCATCGGGGCGGCCGCCCCATCGGTGGCTCCGAGCCTGACCGTGTCCATCAACCCGGTCCTCGGGCTGCTGCTGTTCGCAACATTCCTCGGCGTGCCGCTGACCCAGGTCGGCAAGGCATTCAAAGATGTCCGCTTTCTCGGCACGGTCCTCATCGTGAACTTCGTCGTCGTGCCGCTGGTGGTGTGGGGCCTGTCACGGTTCGTGGCCAGCGACCGGGCCCTGCTTGTCGGGGTTCTTCTGGTGCTCCTAGCGCCGTGCGTGGATTACGTGATCGTCTTCACGGGGATCGCAGGAGGCGCCAAAGAGCGCCTCCTCGCCGCGGCGCCGCTGCTGATGCTGCTCCAAATCGTTCTCCTGCCCCTGTTCCTGCTGCTGTCTGCAGGGTCCGCCGCGGTGTCGTTGATCGATGTGGGACCGTTCGTGGAAGCGTTCCTGTTTCTCATCGTCGTGCCGTTGATCGCTGCCGCTCTCGTGCAGGCCGCGGCGAAAAAATACCGGGCGGGCGTCGTCATCGAGAACGTCATACAGGGCCTGATGGTTCCGTTGATGATGGCGACTCTGGCCGTGGTGATCGGCTCTCAAATCAGCGCCGTCGGTTCCCGGATCGGCCAACTGCTGACCGTGGTTCCGCTGTATGTGGTGTTCCTCCTCGTGATGCTGGCCGTCGGGCTGCTCGCCGGCCGAGTCACGAAGCTCGACGTTCCCGCCCAGCGGGCTTTGATCTTCAGCGCGTCGACAAGGAACTCCCTGGTCGTGCTGCCTCTGGCGTTATCGCTTCCGGCCGCGTTGGATCTGGCACCGCTTGCTGTGGTCACGCAGACCCTTGTGGAGCTGGTCGGCATGATCGTGTTCGTGCGGCTCGTTCCCCGACTGACGCCTCACCGCAACCAGTAACCGTCTACGGGTGTCGGAGGGACACCATGGGACAATCGGTCAGGTGAGAGCTTCCCTGTCGAACCGCGGCGTTCAGGCCGCGCTGTTGTCCGCTGTCCTCTTTGGCGCCGGGACACCGTTGGCGAAGCTGCTGCTGGGTGATGTCAGCCCCTGGCTGCTCGCGGGTCTCCTCTACTGCGGTTCCGGGATCGGCCTGACGATCATCCGGGTCATCCGTCGTGCCCCACGCGTGCATCTGGCACGCCGCGATGTGTGGCCGCTGGCCGGCGCCATCGCTGCCGGCGGCATCGGAGGCCCCGTGCTACTGCTGTTCGGGCTGGCGAACATGCCGGCCTCGGGGGCGTCCCTGCTGCTGAACGCGGAAGGCGTGTTCACTGCCCTCCTGGCATGGTTCGTGTTCCGGGAGAACTTCGACCGGCGCATCGCCCTCGGCATGCTCGCCATCGTCGCCGGCGCCGCTGTGTTGAGCGTCCCGTCTGGCGCGAACCTCGGCTCACCGTTGCCCTCGTTGGCGATCCTCGGGGCATGCCTTTGCTGGGGACTCGACAACAACCTCACCCGCAAGGTGTCTCTCACCGATGCGACGTGGCTTGCCGCGACGAAGGGCCTCGTCGCAGGGCCCGTCAATCTGATCCTTGCCTTCGCCATCGGCGCCTCGCTGCCGTCGCTGCCCACGATCGGCGGAGCACTCGTCGTCGGGTTCTTCGCCTACGGCGTCAGTCTTGCGCTGTTCATCGTCGGGATGCGGCACGTCGGCACGGCACGCGCCGGCGCCTACTACTCGATCGCGCCTTTTTTTGGCGGCGTCCTCGCCTTCGCCTTCGGTGACCGGGTGACCGTGCCGTTTGTCATCGCGGCGGCCTTGATGGCGGTCGGGGTGTGGTTGCACCTCACCGAGCGGCACGAGCACGAACACACCCACGAACCCCTCACCCACGACCACTGGCACACCCACGACGAGCACCACCAGCACTCCCACCCTGAGCCGGTCGCCGCCGGAACGTGGCACAAACACGAGCACCACCACGAGCCGGTGACCCACACGCACGAGCACTACCCGGACGCTCACCACCAACACCGCCACGACCTCTCCCACGCAACCCGGTAGCAGCCCGGGCGCGGCCATCCGGCGCAAGTGCGGCGCTGTCGTGTGGGCGCTCAGTCGTCGCCTTCGGGTTCACGCTCTCCGGTGAGGACGGACACGGGGACGGTGCAACTGTCGCCTTTCCATGCCTCCAGACCCTCTTTGACCGCGAAGCCCACAACGACAAGAGCTGCGATGGGGTCAGCCCATGTCCACCCGAAAAGAGTGTTGAGCAGGAGCCCGATGAGGACCGCTGCGGACAAGTACGCGCAGATGAGGGTCTGTTTGGAGTCAGCGATCGCGGACGCCGATCCGAGTTCTTGACCGGTGCGCCGTTCGGCGAGGCTGAGCGCGGGCATGATCAGCAAACTGATCACGGTGAGAACGATGCCGACAGGGCTGTGCTCGGCCTCTCGGACGCCGGTCAGGGATAACGCGGCATCGATGGTGACGTAGACGGCGAGGGCGAAGAACGAGATCGCGATGACCCGAAGGGCCGTCCGCTCGCGGGTTTCGGGGTCCTTGGCGGTGAATTGCCAGGCGATCGCTGCGGCGGAGAGCACTTCGACGATGGAGTCCAGGCCGAACCCGACCAACGCGGCGGAGGACGCCATGGTGCCGGCGGTGATCGCGACGACGGCCTCGATGGCGTTGTAGGTGATGGTCGCTGCGACGATCAGACGGATGCGGCGGCGGAGGACGCGGGTGCGGGGCGGGACTGGAAGCGCCGTGGTGCCGGTCATGCGTGGTCCGTTCCGGGTTCGTGGGCGGTGTGGCCGGCGGGTTCGAGTTGGAAGGTGCTGTGTTCGACATCGAAATGACCGATGAGGCAGGCTTGCAGCTCGTCAAGGACCTTGGGGGCGTGGCCGTCTTGGAAGCACTCATCGGTCAGCGTCACGTGCGCCGACAGGGCGGGGAGGTCCGAAGTGACAGTCCACGCGTGCAGGTCGTGGATCGCCAGCACGTGGGCGGGTTCAAGAAGGTGACCCCGGATTGATTCGAGGTCGATTCCCTCGGGAGTGCCTTCGAGGAGGATGCGCCCGGAGTCCTTCAGCAGTCCCCAGGCGGCGTGGAGCATGAGGATGACAACGATGAGGGAGGCGATGGAGTCGGCGCGGGTGAAGCCAGTGAAGAGGATGACGACCCCGGCAACGACGGTGGCGATGAAGCCATAAAGGTCCGTGAGGATGTGCTGGAAGGACCCCTCCACGTTCAGGCTCTGACGGTTCGCTTTCGCCAAGACCCAGACGGCCACGAGGTTCACCGCCACCCCGAGGAGCGCGACGACGAGGACTGGTCCGCCTTCGACCTTGGGCGGGTCGATGAGCCGGCGGATGGCTTCGACGGCGACGATGGCACTGATGACCACGAGGGTGATCCCGTTGACCGCAGCGGAGAGGATCTCGGCGCGTTTCAGCCCGAAGGTCCACCGGGAGCTACTCGGGCGGGCGGCGAGTCGGATCGCGACGAGAGAACCGGCAAGGGCTGCGGCGTCGGTGAGCATGTGGCCGGCGTCGGACAACAGAGCGAGGGACCCGGAGATGATCGCGACGACGACCTCGACGAGAAGGAACCCGACGATCAACGCCAGGGCGATGCTCAGAAGGCGGGTGTTGGCGTCGGGAGCGGCGCCATGATTATGCGCTTTGTTCTGCTGGTGGGTGTCGGTCACAGGTCACCTCCCGTCGCCTCGGGGTGGATAGCGACCGTGTGGCCCGCATGGGTAAGGCCGAGGTCGAGGAGCATTCGGACGTGACCGTCGTCGAGGCGGTAGTACGCCATCCGGCCACGCCGCGCGACCGACACCACCCGGTGCGCCCGGAGAAGGCGCAGAGCGTGGCTGACGGAGCTTTCGCTCATCGCCGTTGTCGCGGCGAGATCGCAAACGCACATTTCTCCGCCTTCGAGAAGCGACATCAAGAGGCGAAGCCGGCCGGGATCGCCGAGAAGGGAGAAAACGTCCGCCAGCTCGGTCACGTCCTCCGCATCGGGCAGACGGCGCCGAACCATGTCGACCTTGTCCGGGTCGACCATTTTCAGCTCGCAACTATCGATGCTCGCCACGTCGATCGCCATGGGTACTCCTCATCTGATCAATCGTTCAGATGACCCTAACAGGCTGACGATGCTGAGTCACGCGGCCTAGAGGCCGCCTCTTGCAGGTTTGTCCGGATTCGTGTCACACTGACCTTGCGCTTTTAGCGCGTAAAAAACTAGCCGGCCCTTGGGTCGGTTTTTTTGTGCCCGAAACCGGACGCTTTCCCGCGCCCTCGGTCAGCACATCCACTCCGAGGCCACCGGACCGCCGGCGCCTCGTCGTTCTCGCCCGCGAGAACCATCAGCCTCGGACCCGCACGCCGCGAGGTCCGTGAGTCGACCCGTTCGGGTCGGCAGCATCAACGGTGGAGGTTCCATGCTCCAGCTGTCGATTGAGATCCCCGCTGCCGCGGGCTACGCAATCGGATTCGCCGTCGCGACCGGCATCATCGCGACCGCCATCCGAACCGCGTGGCCGGTGCTGAACGACAAGGCTGCACGCCGCGTCGCTCGCATGCGCCGGGCGAAAGCCGCTCGCAAGAGCGACTAACTCAAAAATCGCACCCCTCCATCGTTAAGGAGAGCTCCGTCTACCGGTGTGCAATAGACAACCGTCCACGACACACTGGAGCCGCTTGATCCCAGAGCCTGTGGAGTTGATCGTTAATTGGCGGTCTTCCGTGATTACTATTTGGCGTGTGACGAGCGCCCATTGGCGTTCACACCTGGGCAAAACGGGTACCGCCTTTTGTGGAAGCGGCGGTGCCCGCCGGCCCAGCCCGCGGACTAAGGAACGCGGGCTGGTTGCTGCACACGCTGCACGTGTGCCGGACCGGGTCGTTGACACGCTCACCGCCCGGAACGTCTAGGTCTCTTGGTCTGGGTTCAGATCAGGCCGTAAGGCAGGGCCTTGTTGGTGTCTTCGATCTCGGTGAGCCGGTTGTACTTGGCGACGCGTTCACCTCGTGCGGGGGCGCCGGATTTGATTTGCCCGGTTCCGGTCCCGACGACGAGGTCGGCGATGAACGTGTCGATGGTCTCCCCAGAGCGGTGCGACACCATGCTTGCCATCCCTGTTTCGCGGGCGGCCAGGATCGCGTCGAATGTTCGCGACACCGTGCCGATCTGGTTCGGTTTGATCAATGCCGCGTTGGTGAGGCCGTCTTTACCTCCGGCGCGGATGCGTGCCGGGTCGGTGACGTAGAGATCATCTCCGACGAGCTGAACGCGGTCCCCGACAGCGCCGAAGAGGGCTTTCCAGCCGTCGTGGTCGTCTTCGGAGAACCCGTCTTCGATGCTCCTGATCGGGTAGGACTTTGTGAGGTCCTGGTAGTAAGAAACCATTTCGGTTCGGTCTAGGGTTCGGTCGGCGATCTTGTAGGTGCCGTCGCCGTGGAAGAACTCGTTCGCGGCCGGGTCCAGCGCCACCGCGACCGTGTCGGTGCCAGGCTCATAGCCCGCCGCCTGAATGGCTTCGACGAGCATGTCGAGGGCTTCTTCCGGGGTGGAGATTGGTGGCGCGAAGCCCCCTTCGTCGCCAAGGCCAAGGGTCTTGTACCGGTCCCGGACGATGCTGGCAAGGGCGTGGTAAACGTCGGTGCCGATTCGGACGGCGTCGGTCATGCTCGATGCCGCGACCGGGGCGATCATGAATTCCTGGAAGTCGAGGGCATTGGCGGCGTGGGCACCGCCGTTGAGGACGTTGAAGTGCGGCACCGGGAGGCGCGGGCTGCTACCGGTGACGTCGGCGATCCACCGCCAAAGGGGAAGATCGGCAGCGGAAGCGAAGGCGCGTGCTGCGGCGATCGAGGTGGCGACGACACTGTTGGCGCCGAGGCGGGAGTAACCGAGGGTGCCGTCGAGGTGGGCGAGGGCTGCGTCGACCTGCGCGATGCTCAACCACGACTGCCCGGTAAGCATCGGAGCGACGTCTGTCTCGAGCAGGTGGAGGGCCTGGGAGACGTCGCGGCCGGAATAGGTGGTGCCGCCGTCGCGGAGTTCATGAGCTTCATGGGCTCCGGTCGAGGCGCCGGCGGGGGCGTCGCCGGTGACGATGGTGCCGTCGCCGAGTTCGAGATGGACCCTGATGGTGGGGAAGCCGCGCGAGTCGAGGATCCGGCTACCGCGGATGGCCTCGATCGTGACGGGGTGGATGGTGTGGGTGACGTAGTCGCCTTGTCGGTGGCTGTGGTGGTGCACGTTGCTGACGTAGTCGTTCATGGTCGTTCCTTTCAGGGGAGTTCAGGCGAGGGCGCCGAGGGCGATACCGGTAGCCGAGGCGGCTACGGAAATGACGAGCATCCCGAGCCCGTTGAGGGCGGCGGCGTTGATCCGGCCGTTCCGGGCGAGGCGCACCGTTTCGAAGCTGGCCGTGGAAAAGGTGGTGTAACCACCCATCACCCCGGTGCCGAGGATTGCGACGGGAAGTGCACCGAGGTGGGCGGAAAGGCCGGTGATCAGTCCAAGCATTAGGGACCCGGTGATGTTGATGGTCAGGGTTCCGACCGGGAGACGGTACTCACGGCCGGTATTGATGCTGCCGTCGACCAGAAGCCTGAGGGCGGCTCCCAGCCCACCGCCGACGGCGACAGCAAGAAAGGCCAGCGCGTTCATGCGGCGTCCTTTCGGGAGTGGAGCCGGGAGGCAATGGCGATACCTGCCCCGGTGGCGACCGCCCCGGCGAGGACGGTGAGGAGTGCGTATCCGGTTCCAGTGAGGTTCCGGTGGGCAAGGAACAAGGCGGCGGTGGAGGTGGCGAGGGTGCTGTAGGTGGTGAAGCCGCCGAGGACCCCGGTTCCCAGAAGCAGTCGCAGGATCCGGCGCCGCCCCTCGTCCGGACCCCGGCGGGCGAGGGACTCCAACAGCACCCCGAGAAGGAGGGCGCCGGTGATGTTGATCCAGAAGATCGACCAACTGACCCCGTTCTGCGCCGGCAGCGCCGTGCTGATCGCATCCCGGGCGGCCGTCCCGAGGGCACCGCCGAGGGCGACGATGCCGAGGTACCGCCAGTGCAAATGCACGGGACGGTTTCTGCGCCTCGGGTCATCGACGTCGATGTCAGGATCGACGGGAAGAGAGTTCTGGGTCAAAGACGTCTCCGTTTCGGGCATTAGGTGCCGCCTTCCGCCGCGACGCGGGCCGCGGCTGCTCGCGCGGACGGGTCCAGGTAGTCGCCTCCGCGCGGCACAAAGCCCCGGCCAGCCTCGAGCCGGTACAGGAGCGGCTGCCCCGTCGGAAGGTTCAACGCTTCGACCTCGGCTTCGGTTAGGGCATCCAGGAGCAGACAAAGGGCGCGAAGGGAATTCCCGTGCGCGACCACCAGCACCGTCCGCCCTTCAAGAACGGTGGGCATGATGCGTGCGTAAAGGACCGGGCGGATCCGGGTCACCACGTCGGACAAGGATTCTGTGCGCCCGACCGCCTTCAACGAAGCCCTGCGCAAAGCAGGACTCATCCGCAGGGAGAACCACAAGCTCAGCGGCATGGCGGGTGGTCGGCCGTGGAGGGAGCGGCGCAGCGACTGGAACCGTGCGTCGCCGAGTTCTGTGCGGGCCCTTGTTTTCGTCATCCCCGTCAGGGCACCGTAGTTGCGTTCGCCCAGCTGCCAGAGCTGCTCGACAAGAACGTCCAACCCGAGGGCATCGGTCACGAGGTCCACGGTATGGACAGCTCGCCCAAGGGTGGATGTCAGCACGAGATCAGGGCGCACCCCGGCGTCGCGGAGGGCGATTCCTGCCTGGGTCGCTTGCGCTTCTCCGACCGCGGTCAGGGGGACATCGAGCAGACCGGTGAATATCCCGGCGGCGTTCGCGGTGCTCTGCCCGTGCCGCAGCAAGATCAGGTGCCCAGTCATGACGCCGTCCACGGCAACGGGTTGTCGAACCCGACCGGTTCCACCGGTACGACGAGGACCGGGCGGTGCTGCTGGTGCGTGAGGCGGGCGGCGACGGAACCTGTGAAGAATTCCGCAACCCGGTGCGTGCCAGCGCGCGCACCAACGACGATCATCAGGGCGCCGTGCTCCTCAGCCACGCGGGCGAGCGCCCGTGCCGGATCACCGACCGCCGACACGATCTCTACCGCGACATCGTGCTGGGCCGCGATCGCCCTGATGTCGACCGCATCCTTCTCATCGAGAGTCCTCGGACGGGTGTCGGCCGCGTCGGGGTCGACGGGGTCGATCATCTCTGACCCATCCGCACGCAGACCGCCGCTCACGAGCGACGGATCGACCGTCACACACACCAAGCCGGTACCCAGGCGGTGCGCCAGTGTCGCCGCGACCGTGAATGTTTCGCGAATTCGACCGGGTTCCAGCCCGACGACGATCTGGCCGGTTTCGATGTCTCTAGTCATGACGTTTCCCTACCTCAGGCGCTACAAAGCGCATCTAGCTGAGATAGGGACTGTTGTCGACGAGTGTCGAGGTTGGGTCCGGCAAGCCCCACTGCCGGGTCGTAATACGTTGTCAGTATGCACCCCGGGCAAGCGCGACCACCAGCTTTATTCGGAATCTATTTCCGCCGCGGCATGCTGACCCGGCAGGCAGGGGGTGAGTAAGTTCGTGTGCGTGAGCATCGATTCGCCCCCGCCGCGGATCTCCGCGGAATGACAGCTTCGCCTCTTCAGGGTTTGAACGAGCTCTTAGATCCGTGGCGGCATCCCGGCTTCGGGCCGGAGCGGTTCGTTCCCGGGTTTGATCCCCGTTCCGGCGGCGACCGATCCACAGTGTTGGTGCTGATGGAATCTCCCGGCCCAGCGACCATCGCTCAAGGCACGACCGCGATCAGCAGCGAGGACAACCCCGGTCCCACGGCCACAGCATTTCGCGCAGCCCGCATCGAGTCGGGCCTTGCCCGCGAACAGTACCTGCGCTGGAACGTGGTCCCGTGGGCTCTTCGTCGTTCTCCCACGGTCAGCGATTTGGAGGAGGCGCGGCCGGCCCTAGGCCAGCTTCTCGACGTAATGACAGAGATTCGGGCGATTGTGACTTTTGGCACGCCCGCGTTGACCGGAGTAATGCGGCACTTCACCCTCAACAACGACGCCCGCATCGTGCCTGTCCTCGCAGCGCCTCACCCGTCGCCAGCCAACGCCACCCGGTACACCGAGAAGCACCTCCGTGCCGTCATCGCGCTTCGGCACGCCGCCGCCCTCTAAGTCGGCGCCTCGATACGCTCCACACGTAAACGAACAACAAGCTCCGCTTGTCAGTCGCCGCCTACAAGGGAGATTTCAGTGCGCGAAGATGTCCCCGATCTTGTGACTCTGCGAATACTCCACGCCATTGCTGACACTGGAACGTTCCGGCGTGCGGCTACGGAGGTGGGGATGTCGCAGCAGGCCGTGTCCTCCCGGATCCACGCCGCCGAGGCGGCTCTCGGCTACTCCCTCGTTAATCGGACCAGGAACGGGTCCACCCTGACCGCGCAAGGACAGTTGATAGCCGAGTGGTCAAGCGAGTACCTGGCGGCCGCGCATCAGCTCGCACTCTCCGTGCAGACCCTCCGCCCCAAGGCCAGCGACGTCCTCACGGTCGCGGCCAGTCAGACGATCTCTGAAGAGTTCATCCCCGGATGGATAAGCGCATTCCGGCACCGGTCTGGCGGCGACGCGCAACTCCGGCTGACCTCGGGTAACAGCGACTTCGTCATCGAGCAAGTCCGCGACGGGACGGCACTGGTTGGCCTCATCGAGACACCGGAGATCCCGGCAGATCTGGCCTCCGCCACAATCCGCATCGACGAGCTCGTCATCGTCGTCGCCCCCACGCACCCCTGGGCCCGCCGGAAGGGAGTCGTGACTGTGGCGGAACTCGCCGGTGAAGCGCTGATCACGCGGGAGACCGGATCCGGCACACGGCGAACCCTCGAACTCGCCCTTGCCGAGACCCAGCCCAGGCTCGTCCTCCACGAGCCGGCCGCGGTGCTGGCCACTACCAGCGCCATCCGCGGGGCTGTCGCCAGCGGGATCGGACCGGCGGTTCTCAGCACCACCACGGTGCAGGACGACATCACCCGCGGCACCCTCCGCCATGTTCCCGTGGAAGGCCTAACCCTGTCGCGGCCATTCACCGCGCTCTGGCGCACCGGGACACTGCTACCTGCCGCAGCAGAAGTGTTCTTCACTGTTCTCCGCGAGTGATCGACAAGGACTGCTTGTCACCTGACAGGGATACAGTCGTAGCGCCCTGCGGAGCCGGAGAGCACGCTTGTGTCATGACCACCACCGCCAGCCGACCGGCCGCACCCGCGCCTCAGAAGAACGCGCGCCGCCTTTTCCGGGAGCTCGAACACCCCCACGAGATCGTGTCGAACCTCACCCCGAACTGGTTCGCCTCCATCATGGGCACCGGCATCGTCGCCAACGCCGCCGCGAGCCTGCCCATGCAGTTCCCGGGCCTGCGGGTTTTCGGCACTGTCGTCTGGGCGATCGCGAGCATCGTCCTCGTCGCCTTGACCGTTGCGACCGTCCTGCACTGGGTCCTCTACCGGGAGACCGCAAAAAAGCACCACCTGAACCCGGTCATCTCTCACTTTTACGGGGCTCCCGCGATGGCGTTCCTCACGGTCGGCGCCGGCACTCTCCTTCTCGGCAAGGACGTCATCGGGCTGCCCGCCGCGATCGGTGTGGACTGGGTCTTGTGGTCTCTTGGTACAGCGATGGGTCTCGTCACCGCGATCAGCATCCCGTTCCTGACCTTCACCCGCCACGACACGAAACCCGACAGTGCGTTCGGCGGCTGGCTCATGCCAATTGTCCCGCCGATGGTCTCCGCCTCCACCGGCGCACTGCTACTGCCCTACACCCCGGCCGGCCAAGCCCGCGAGACGCTTTTCTGGTCCTGCTACGCCATGTTCGGCCTCGCACTCGTCGCCTCGCTGATTGTCATCACCCTCATCTGGGCCCGGTTGACTCAGCACAAGATCGGCGCAGCCGCCATGGTCCCCACGCTCTGGATCGTCCTCGGCCCCCTCGGTCAGTCGATCACCGCCGTCAACCTCCTCGGCGGCAACGCCCACCTCGTCGTCCCACCCGCCCTGGCCAACATGCTCCTGACTTTCGGGCTGATCTACGGCATCCCCGTCCTCGGCTTCGCCCTCATGTGGACCGCGCTGGCCCTGATGATCACGATCCGCACCGCCCGCGAGAAACTCCCGTTCTCCCTTACCTGGTGGTCATTCACCTTCCCCGTCGGGACCTGTGTGACCGGCCTCTCGGGCCTTGCCCTGCACACCGGACTCGTCGCCCTGCAGGTCCTCGCTTGCGTTTACTACGCAGGACTCCTTGCGGCTTGGATCACTGTCGCAATCCGCACCTTCCACGGCAGCGTCATCCGCGGCACCCTCCTCGTAGCACCACGCGTCACCGCGTAACTGATGAATCGTTCGCCGGGCGGCGTGCATCGCCCTATGAACTCACCGTCTCGAAAAACTAAAGCTTTCCGAGGCACGCGAAACCTGCTCCGAGCTTCCCTGGGAAGTGGCGGATTTCCGGGAGCCCCTTTGTCTTGGAAACATGTCTTACCGAAAAGTGCCTTTCTGTCGCCTGTTCTAGGAGTTATCAAGGCAGAATGGCCCGGTGAGACATCTCGGGTACACACGGGTCAGTACGAGAAGCCAAGACGCGAAGTTGCAGGTCGACGCCCTGGTCAAATCGGGCGTGCAGGAGCGGGACATTTTCGCTGACGTCACCTCGGGCAGTCGGACCGCGATCTCGCGTCCCGGGATGAAGAAGCTCCTCGACTACGCCAAGCCCGGCGACACGGTCGTCGTCTGGCGGGTCGATCGCCTCGGACGGTCCCTGATCGATGTGTTGAACACGGTGAAGCTCCTGCGAGAGCGGGACGTGCAGGTGCAGAGCATCTCGGACGGTATCGACCCGTCGACGACGTCGGGCCGGCTGATGCTGAACATGCTTGCCACGCTGGCCGAGTACGAACGCGAGCTGATCACAGAACGAGTGAACGCCGGGATCACGGCTGCCCGGCAAGGCGGCACCAAGTTCGGCCGGCCCCTGTCCGATCCCGTCGTCGTCGCCGACAAACTGAAGCTCGTCACCGAGGCAAGGGCCAAGGGCCGGACGGCGGAGGACGCCGCGAAACTCGTCGGCTGGAGCCGGGCCACCCTCTACCGCCACCAGCAGGCCCTCGCGGCCCGGGAGAGCACCACCGTGTAAGTGACTCATGAACGCGGCCGAGCGGTGGCGTGTTCTTCGGCTGCATGTCGAAGACCAGATCCCCCTCGCCGCCCTCGCACGAGAGACCGGGATCTCCGCCCGAACCCTTCAGCGCTGGAACCAGCTCTACCGGGTAGGCGGCATCTCGTCTCTCGAACCTCATGACCGAACCGATAAGGGTGTCCGCCGGACATCACCGGAGACGGTCGCCTTCATCGAACGGCTGGCGCTCACGCGGCCACGACCGAGCATCGCCACGCTGCACCGTCTCGCTATCGGCGACGCTCAAGCAAAACAGGTGCCTGCGCCCAGTTATGCGACTGTGCGGCAGATCGTCCAGGCACTCGATCCGGCCCTGGTCACCCTGGCACTTGAGGGACCGGTCTCGTATCGGGACAAGCACGAGCTGGTATTCCGGCGCCGCGCGGAACGCCCCAACCAGACGTGGCAGTCCGACCACACCGAACTCGACATCCTCATCGTCGGCGCCGACGGGAAACCCGACCGGCCTTGGCTCACCACGGTCATGGACGACTACTCCCGTGCCATTTGCGGATACATGGTCTTCACCGGCGCACCCTCAGCGATCAACACCGCCTTGGCTTTCCGACAGGCGATCTGGCGGAAGACCGACCCGGCGTGGGCGATGTGCGGCATCCCCGACATCCTGCACGTGGACCACGGCTCGGACTTCGTCAGCCACCATCTCGAGCAGACTGCCGTCGCTCTGCACATCAGGATTATTCACTCGACTGTCGGGCGACCCCAAGGCCGAGGGAAGATCGAACGGTTCTTCGGAACCATCAACACCGAGCTCCTGACCACGCTCCCTGGCCACCTTGGACCCGGCAGCCGCACACCAACGCCGGTCCTGGACCTCGCCGGCCTCGACCGCGCGATCAGCGAATTCATCGGTACCTACAACGACCGGACCCACAGCGAGTTGGGGATCTCACCGCGAGACGCGTGGGTCGCGGACGGGTGGCTTCCGCGGATGCCCGACAGTCTTCAAGAGCTCGACGGGCTCCTCCTTACTGTTCCGAAGAAGCGGGTCGTTCAACGCGATGGGATCCACTTCCAAGGCCAGCGCTACCTCGCCACAACCCTCGCCCCGTTCGTCGGTCACAGGATCACGATCCGGTACGACCCCCGCGACATCTCCGAGATCCGCGTCTACGACCGAGACACCTTCATCTGCACCGCCATCGACGAGGCCCACCCCAACCTTCGCCTCAGCCTCCGCGACATCGAAACCGCTCGCCGCGCCCGCCGCAAGCAGCTGCGGCGGGCCATCAACGATCGGATCCCGACCGTGGCCACCCGCGAGGAACCTCGCACGCCACAACCCACGAAGCGGCGGCCACGGCTGCGAACCTACGAAGAGGACGAGTGATGAACCAAGCCTTCATCGTCACCAAAGAACACCGGCGCTTCATCGAGTTCGCCAACGCCGTCCGGAAAGAGAAGACCATCGGGATCTGTCACGGCGCCGCCGGCGTCGGGAAGACCAACTCCGCGCGCCGCTATGCGAACTGGGATGCCCTCGAGGCCTACATCAACGAGTGGGGCCCGCGAGGCGAGCAAGACGCTCCGCACTACGCCCTCGCGAACCGATCCCGCACCGTCTTCTACACACCAGAGGTGCTCTGCACTCCCAAAACGCTGATGAAAGAAATCATGCACTGGCAGATCAAGGTCGGAATCTGCGCAGACGAGCACCTCCGCTCCATCAGCCCAGAAGCTGCCGCGGAGAAGCAGCACGACGTGACTCGGTTCGTCGAGCTGCTGATCATTGACGAAGCCGAACGGCTCACGCCCACCGCCCTCGAGCTGCTCCGGGACCAGCACGACCGCACCCACCTCGCGATGATCCTGATCGGCATGCCCGGCATCGACGAACGCTTCCGCCACTACCCCCAGCTCTACAGCCGCCTTGGCTTCTCACACCAGTACCGCGCATTGGGCCGCGAGGAACTCCTCTTCGTCCTCGACCGCCACTGGAAGCGCCTCGGCAGAACTCTCGACCCTGACGACTTCACCGACGCGCAAGCCATCGCGGCAATCGAACGAATCACCCGCGGCAACTTTCGCCTCCTCGAGAGGCTCTTTCCTCAGATCAATCGCGTGCTCAAGATCAACCAGCTCGACACCATCACCGACGACGTCATCGAAGCCGCCGCCAGCATCCTCGTCATCGGCAACTAGCGACACGAAGCGATCACAGAACACCGCCAAAGAGCGGCAAACTCCACACCCAGAGCCGGCGCGTCTTGTTCTATGGACCGTGTCCGAGATCTATGTGCCGCCAGGCACGTCAGAGGTACAGTTCTGCCATGGCATCCGTTGGCTACGCGCGCGTTTCCACCCAGGAGCAGAACCTCGACGCCCAAACCGATGCTCTTGAGGCGGCCGCCTGCGAGAAGGTGTTCGTTGAGCACGCCTCCGGGGTCCTCGCGAAACGGCCAGCCCTCGACGACGCGCTCGATTACCTCCGCAAAGGTGACACCCTCGTCGTCACGAAACTTGACCGGCTCGGCCGCTCCGTCCGGAACCTGAAAGAGATCGCCGACGGACTCGAACGCCGCGGCGTTGGGCTTAGAGCGCTATCGCAGGGCATCGACACGACCACCCCCGGCGGGCGCCTCTTCTTCCACATGCTCGCGGCCATCGCGGAGTTCGAGCACGACCTCATCGTCGAACGCACCAAGGACGGTTTAGCTGCAGCCCGAGCGCGCGGCCGCAAAGGCGGCGGGCGCTCCAAGATGACCGCCACGAAGGCCAAGCAGGCCCGAGCGATGTACGACGAGAAGACCTACACGGTGCAGCAGATCGCCGACACCTTCGGCGTCTCGCGCGGCACCATCTACCGACACCTCGAGGAAGACGTCAGCTCCAGCTAGCCGAGGATTCTCCTAGCTCACGAGCGTTCGCGAAGGTCGCAAGTGGGTCCCGCTTAGATTGCCCAGGTGGGTCCCACGTACCTTGACATAGCCACTAATGACCGACGAGGAAGCCGACGTGACTGCTGTTCGAGGTATGCCGGAGCCGGAGGAGATGAAGCACCAGAGAGGAGCGCGCGTTGTAGATCTGATTGGCTTAGCAGTGAGAAAAGGGCTTGACACCTCACTGTTCGCAGAACACACCAGCCACTCGGGTATTCCGGCTGGCGAGGAGCGGCGGCGACATCTGGTTGCGTTTGCGCTGCGGGGGCGGTGGAGCAGGTGTGCCAGAGGTGCGGATTCGAAGCTCGATGGCACCGCGACTCACGTCCGTCGAGGGCGTTTGATGTGAGTGATGTTGCCTCCCAGCCCCCCTTCGATGGTCTTGATTAGTTGGTCGCGTTCAATGCTCAGCGCATTGTTGTAACGCAGAAGGACCTCGACCTGGTCTTGCAGATCACTGCGCGTGTTTTCGCTCGCCTCAAGCTTCGCTTCTAAATCACGCTTCTCAGCTCGGAGCTTGGTTTCGCTTTCCGGAACAAAGCCCTTGGCGCGTACGCGCGCGTTAAACTCGTCCCTAAGGTCGGTGTGCTTGTGCGTCAGGTGGTGACGCTTGACTGGGCTCCCGGCCTCAGCGACGAGACCCACGACTGTTAGTGCCCCGTCCGAACGCAACGGTATGCCCTCGAGCAGACGCTGCATAGCTGCACGGATTAGAGCACGTTCATCCGTTGTCATGGAGGACATCCTCAACTGTAATGCGGTTAGCGAAGTGTCGAGCCGCTTCGAGTCGGAGCTGTTCTGACCGGGCGCGTTGGCGGTTAAGAATGGGAGTGGGACTTACGCCGAGAGCGACATCTCGGTCGAGGCGGTCTGCCTCTCGAGTTCGCTCATTAGCCAGCGTGTCCGTCAGGCTGATATTTGTGCAGGTTGGGACGCAATGGTCGAGTTGGGGATTGCTCGGCTCGGGAATTGAATCCGTATGGCACAGGGCTCGCTCGCGCACATAGTTGCAAAAGATCTTGGATTGTTTGTTGGCGAAGACGTTCAGTCTGGGATTCTGTAGGAGTTCCCGCGCTTGCCGAATGGTGGCAACAGAGCCACCGAACTTCTTGCTTTGTTCCATAACTGCGTGAAGGAATTGCCGTGCAGATGCACCACTAACTCCTTCCGTTCCCGTCGGACGCCCGTCCCCAACGTCGCTAAGGCTAGAAGCGATGGCCTGAGCTGTCTCGAAATCGACGACAGATTGAATGCCGTCTCGGGCCCGACTTGCATATCCTGCAGCAATTGCCGTCCGCAAATGCCCGTACTGGATGGCCAGAGCCACTATGCCTTCAGGCTGGTTTGCAATATGCCAAGCGAGCGTCCGCCTTAGGCGGCTTGGCGTTACGTTCCCGTGGACATCTTCGGGAACAGCAGGTCCGACATCCTCACCTCGCTCTCGAGCCCAAGAGACAAACACGGCGATACGGTCTATCAGAGTGTTCAGGCTCAATGACTTTGCCTTGTACTTTACGAATTGTGGACTTGGAAATAGCAGGTCGACCTTGCTCAGGCTTTCCATCGTTCGTATAGCTGTGACAACCGGTTCTATGGCGACCCAGGGCGCCTCGCGAAGTTGACCGCGAGAATCGTGAATGCCCTCGTCGTCATGAGCGGTCTTGAACGTGACCGAGTGAATTAGCTTCCACCCTGCTTCAGCATGCGTTGAGGTGAAAAGTGAGTTGCGTCGTAGGGCAAGCACTTCGCCGGGGCGCATGCCGGTCAGGTAGAGGATGACGATTAGACACGCAGTCTCGAGCCGAATCTTCCAAGTTGCCAGCTCATTTCGAGCAACTCCGGCAGCCAAAATAGCGCCCTTAGAATCGGTGACCCCGCCGTCATAGTGTGCGGGAGCAGCGTGCTCTTCGAAGTAAGCAGATACATCCTGTCGCCTCCTCCACCTCATGACGCTCTCTACCCAAACGCCGGCTTTCTGCGCGATGAAAGATGCATCGACGCTCCAAGCAGCTTCGCGACGGGTGGCGGGGAGAGGCGCGCCGCGCGACTGGAGATCCGCGAAGTATGCCTTGAGCCGCGTGCGCTCCTCTTCCAAACTTAAGGTTCGCGCTTCGCGGGCATGAATCCGGATGCACTCCTCCTGCTCAGTAAGGTGAAGGATGCTTGGAGCGCAGTCCAGTACAAGGAGAGCCCAATGCAGCAACGGACCGATGACAGCCGCTTGGATGGGCTCGCGCACATTCTCGCCAGCACCGACGCCTTTGGGCAGGTAGTCCTCTGCGTCGCCAGTGACCCAGGGGGGAGCGACTTCAAAAAGGCGTCCTGGGAAAACTTGACCTGCAATCCAGAGCCTTGTGAGGGCCGTGACGTGGTGAATGACTGTGTTCCGAGCCAGTCGTCGCTGTGCTGCTAGGTACCGCGTGTACTCGGCGAACTGATCGGTCGTGACTTGTCTGAGCAAAAGGCCCTCTGAATCGAGCCACCGTGCGAAGGAATTCCAAATCAGGACCGTTTGGTAAATACGGAATGCGCTCAGACGAGGGCGCATCGAGGGCCCATGGAGTCGAAGAATCTCTGAGGGGATGGGCACATTGATCAGAGTCCAGGCCGCAAGCCTCATAGCTGGTCGATGTTGCACCGAGAAGGTCTTCCAGTAGATCGATGCCGCTGGCGACGATGGGTTGTCAGTGAGAAAAGCCAAGTTCCAGGCGTCGTCGCCATAGAGGGCAATGCGCGAGTCACCCACGGAGACCCGCATCGATTCTGGAGCGATTGGCTCGAAGTCCCCCGGTTCGATTCGTTCGTCGAAGGCGACCGATAGGGCGTTCATGCGGCTATCTGGCCTTGAATCAACAGCACGGCCGTCGTTCGTTCATCTGCCGTCACCTTCTGGAGAGCCAGCCTCCATGAAGGTTCGTAGACGTAGTTTTCGCGGAGGTCGTCCAATCTTTCGAAGGAGTCTCGCCATCGACGGTTCCATGATTCGGTCAGCATCGACGTTCTCAGAGCGCCAAGGCACTCGTGCAGGTAGGCGAGAAATGGAATGTGGGAAGTGGTCACGACAGCGAGCGGACACGCAAGACAAAGCAGGAAAGAAACGAGGCACGGCTCGCCGAGAGCAGCAAAAGGGCTCTTGAGGGTGCCCTCTCCACAATGAGCGGTCGGTGTCGAGGGCAGGTCGGGCCGGCCGTCCAAATCGACCGCGGCCCGGATCGTTGCTTTTGCGTGGTCGAGAGCCTTGGCGAGGCCCGCCGCGATGACCCGCTCCATCTCGACGTGGAGATTAGGGTCACCGAGCGCGTACTGCGAGTCGTGAGTGTTCTGCGTGTTCTGATTCGGGCGTCTGAGGTACCTAGTGTTGACCGTTTTCCTAACTCGACGCCAGTTGATACTCGGGGCCCCGCTATTTTTCCAGGCCACCAAATCGCCTTCGTCAACTCCAATTCGAACAAACTCGCTGAGGTTGCTGCCCTCCCGAAGGGCGCTTGTCCGAGAGACAAAAAGGCGATTAGTAGGTACCCCTGCCGTCTTTGCGAAGTCCCGGGCCGGCTCCGTGACGGTCATGATTCGCGACAGAAGGCGCCCAGGTGAACCAGGCCCAAAATCGTCGAGCGATCTGTCCTCGTAAGAGTCCCTTCCGCCCCGTTTCGGCTTTCGTAGTTTTACTAGGTGCATTACCGACCCTTCTCCTGCCGACACACTCGTTGGAAGATTCAAGGCCACTACCGAGGACCAATTCCATCCGTTTTCGTTCATAAGAAGGAAGACCGCGGCGATGCGCTCGGTCGAGGTCAGAAACAGTCGATTCCACCCCTCCACGCCGGACCTATTGCCCAGGGGCCCGCGGTACTTGCTCTTGACATACCGGTTGCCTCGCTTCGCGCGGTAGTGGGGAACTTCGCCACTCGCCATGACGGATTCGAGTGCTTCACCGACAAGGTAGTCATCGGACCCAACCGCAAAGTGGCCTGCTCTGAACAAGGCCAGGTGTTCGACGCTTCCGCAGATTCGCTCCTCCGCTTTCCTAAAAATCCGCGTTGCGTGGTCACGCCGCACTTTCATTTCGTCCTCGGAATATGAAGGCTCGTCCGGTTTGTCCCTTGCGACGCGCCTGGAAAGTTCCTTCTGAAGGCCATTCGTCACGTGCGGGTGCCCGAGAAGGTAACTTGCCGTGATGCGGACATATCGCCGTCCGCCAGTGCTGTCAGTGCGGCTATGACGCCAAGACCGCCACATGTCGGCAGTGATCTCACTCACAGATGTCGGCGGTTGGTCAAGAGAAGCCATGAATACTGCCAGGGCTTGAATAGCTTGCCATGGCTGAGTGCTGCTCGGCAGCCGCCGCCAAACGCCGGTCGGCCGCACCCTGTCCGCCATAATGAGCGCTAGTTGAGTTTGCAAATCGCGGTGCAGCGGAAGAGAACTGAAGTCATAGGTTTTGCTGCCACCGTCACCTTCAGCGACGTGCTTGACCCGCAGCCCCTCAGACAAGACCCTTGGCCTCGTCCACCCTTCCGGCGGCCGGGTCGACCTCTTGCCGTAACCCGTCACTCGACCGTGTCCAATACTCGCGGGGACCGTGACAACAGGGAGTGGACAAGTCCTTGAAGGTCCTCCTCGTCGTACTCGATGAGCGTCCTCCCAAGAATCTCCTGAACCGGCGCGAGGTAAATATCTCTCGTCACGTCCGGGCTTGCGTGCCCCAAGAGACTCTGAACGGCTAGCCATGCGTCCCCGTAAAGCTGGCGGAAATACACGCGGTCCTCCGGCGCTAGCTGAAACCGCTTGTCGAAGACGCCCATGAAATGGACGAGGCGAATGAGTGCAAAGGAGTGTCTCGCCATGTGAGGTCGCATGAATGGAGGGCTCGGCATCCCGGTAGCAGCAACGCGCACATTAGCTGCCCGAAAGACGTTTTCCCATGAATCGGGCAAGAAGGGGAGACCATCTTCCGACAGCCAAAACCAGAGCGGTTCGAGGCTTCCATTAGCCTCCTCATAAAGGCGCAGGCGCTCGGCGACTCGGACATTCGCGATCTTCGACGTTGCCCCATTGCCTGCGTCGTCTTTCCACGTAAGCGAATCGAGAGTTCGGGAGACGACCACAAGTTTTTCGCTAACTCGGTCGTATCGGTGGGCCGCTTGGGCTCTCCGGATCGCGCCGGCGCGCCGCGAAATCCGATACGTTTCCAACATCTTGGCCGTCTTAGACTGAACCGGAAATGCTCGCCCGTGCTTCGTCTTGGTAGCTGCAGCACCCACTCTCGACCAGACGTAACGTCGTGCGTTGTCGGCTTCCGGAATCTCGAACGTAAGAAGCGACGCTGCTTCGGTGCGCCGCAGCCCGCTGTCGAAAAGTAGCTGGGCGTAGCCCGCGTTCCTGTCCGAGTTTCGGCCTCTCCAAGCCGGGTCCTCGGCGGCGTCGACCCCCATCCCCTCAAGACCGACACGCAACCACAGCTTGAACGCTCGAGGAGTCAGCCATTTGACGTCACGCCGTTGGGTATTCTTCGGCGAAGCCTCATACGTCTCTCTAACCGAACCATCGTGGAGCCGGACGACACGGGTCAGGAGGGGCGAACCCGCCACGAAACCCCGCGACTGCGCCCAATGATAAAGCAGCCCAAGTGCCGCGAGCTCCCGTTTGAAAGTAGTGCCGGCCACGTGGCTTGGGTTCTGGGGGGCGCGGCGACGCCAGTCCTCGTAATCTTCAATTGCATCTACGTCTGCGTCCCGCCACGTCATGCCCCTCGTCCACAAAAAGTTGAAGAAAACCCGGTAGCTGGTCGTGTATGACCGCATGGACGACGGCTCGAGCTTGCGAAACCTAGGTGATGCGAAAAACTGGCTCATCGTCGAATCGACAATCAGCGTGGGATCGATCATAAATGGCAGCCCCTCGCGCACCCGCAGGCGATTTTCCAACGCCATGACCTCTCCGGCCATCGAGGCAGCCATGCCTTCGCCGCCAATCTCGAGCCTGCCAATCCATCGGACTGTCCATCCCGCCCCAATATCCATCACAACACCACCCAGTCCGCTGCAACACGAGCGGCTGCAACACGTCTATTCAACAGGGAAGGTGGAGCACTGGATCACCGACCAGTCGGCGGGAAACGACAGGGTGCGACCGACGGCCGAGCCCGTCACCACCGACGCCGTCGGCACCGCGACCACCAGGAGCCCGACCACTGCGACGCGACGGGACCGCCGGTACGGCGTGGTCAGGACGACCCCCGCCACGAGGAGTACCAGCAGAGCGAGCAACGCCACGCTCCACCCCTCGGCGGGCCACGGCAGCGCTCGCCCGGGCAGACTCGAGCAGAACCGTGCCACAGCGCCGATCCACGCCGCGGGCACCCAGGCCGCCGCTGCGACGACCGCAGCGCCACCGGGCCAGACGGGGCCGACGAGACACGCGAGAAGACCCAGCACGGTCGCCACGGGCGCGGCGGGTTCCGCCAATACGTTGGCAGCGAGGCCGTGCACGGGGATGCTCGGACTCAGCGTGATGAGGAGCGGCTGGCAGGCGAGCTGAGCCGCGAACGGAACGGCCAGCGCCACGGCCACGGGCTCGGGCACGACGCGCGCGAAGAGGCGGGCGAGGGGACCGGCCAGCACCACCAGCCCGGCCGTGGCCAGCACCGAGAGCGCGAAGCCGTACTCGCGCGCGAGCCACGGGTCGACGAGCAGCAGCACACCCACGGCGACCGCGAGCAACGGCAGCGGACGCACGGGTCGACCCGCAGCCACCAGCACGATGGCCACGAGCGCCATGACGGCGGCCCGCAGCACGCTCGGCTCGGGTGTCACCAGCACGACGAAGAGCGCCAGCACCGCGGCCGCGGCGCCGAGTCGGACGAGACGGGGGATGCGCAGCTGCAGCCCGAGCGCGAGGACCAGCGCCACCACGACAGCGCAGTTCGCGCCCGACACCGCCGTCAGATGCGTCAGCGAGGCCCCCTTCATGGCCGCCTCCAGTGACTCGTCGACAGCGGACGTGTCGCCGATGGCGAGGCCCGGCAGGAGGGCGCCGCCGTCGCCGGGCAGACCCCCGGCGCGCGACCGGAAGCCCGCCCGCAGCGCGTCGGCCCACCCCACGACGCCCGACGCGCGTGACACGACCGACACGTCGGTCGCTCGGGCGAGGAACGCCACCGAGTCGCCCGCCGCGGTGGCCGTGAGCCGGGCTCGGACGACGACGCGGTCGCCCACGTCGAGCTCGGGTGCCTCGGCGGGGAGGCCGAGCAACAGCACCGGGACCTCGCCGCGGGTCATGCCGATGCGCGTCGTCGCTTCGTCGACGCGCATCGTCGCCCGCCCGGTCTCGGGTTCGGATCGCGCGGTCACGGAACCGTCGAGGACGACCGGAGCACTGCCCTCGGCCGCTTCGACCAGCGAGGGCGGCGAGCGGACCGCGGCCTTCACGGCCACCGAACCGCAGACCGCACCGACGAAGGCCGCGGCGAGGAGGAGCACCGCACAGCGCTCGGCCCAGCGACGCCGACGCCCTGAGACCGAGCGGGCCAGGACGCCGGCTGCCCCGCCCGCCACGACGGCGACACCGATCGCTGCACCGGCGACGCCTGCGGCCCCCGCCGGCACCGACAGCACCACCACGAGCACGATCCAGCCCAGGGCGACGGGGATGCACGCCCGGAGGTCGATCACGACGCCCGCACCCGGTCTCGCAGCTTCTCGAACTTCTTGTCGCCGATGCCTGTGACGTCGAGGAGGTCTTCGGGGGCTGCGAACCGCCCGTGCTCCTGCCGCCAGTCGAGGATCGCCTGCGCCGTCGACGGACCGACGCCCGGCAGGCTCTCGAGCGCCGCCGCGTCGGCCGTGTTCAGGTCGACGAGGCCCCCCGCAGCGGCGGCACCCCCCGCGGCGGCGCCCCCGGCGGAGCCAGCACCCGCTCCCGCCCCTCCGGCGGCGCCTCCGCCGCTGCCGAGCGACGCCTCTCCCACCGCCGGCACCTCGATCTGCTCGCCGTCGCTCACGGGTCGGGCCAGGTTGATCCGTGCCTGATCGGCCCCGTCCGTCAGACCCCCCGCCGCGGTCACGACATCGACGGCCCGAGACCCGGGAGGCACCTCGTACAGCCCCGGGTAGGTGACGCGCCCCAAAATGTGGACGAACACCGAAGCGGGGGCCTCGGAGCCGCTCGAAGCCGGATCGGACTGGCCGGCGGCGGACGTCGACCGGCCGATCGGCGCCGACGAGAGGGCACCGGCTCCGCGCGGATCGACGACCGACCCGGAGTCGCGCCCGCCGGCCAGCGCCGACACGGCGACGCCGACGATCATGAGCACCAGCACGGCGACCAGAGCCGCGCCGACGCCGACGCGCCATCGCGGCGCCGAGCCGGGCTCGCGGAAGTCGGTCGGGAGCGTGGGCAGGGCGTGATGGACCGAGGGCGTCTCAGTGCGACGAAGGGAGGGCATGCAGGCACGGTACGGAGTCCGTCCCGCTGATCCGGTCCCCCGGCGCCGACCGGTGGACTCCGAGCCCGGCGACCCCGCCTGGGGAGAACAGGACGGAAGGAGCCGGTCAGGCCTGCTGCAGCGCCGCCGCCCAGAGTTCCCGCTCGACGGCGTGGGCGTAGGTCGCCAGGAGATCGGGGTCGACCGTGGCGGAGGGCCGTGCATCCCCGTCGAAGATGCACAGAGCGCCGACGCGATAACCGGAGGGGCTCTCGACCGGATACCCGGCATAGAAGCGGACGCTGCCGTCGCCGGCGAAGGCGGGGTCGGTCGTGATGTCGGAGACGACGATCGCGCCCTCCTCCTGGATCGCGATCGAGCAGAGGGAGGTCGCTCGAGGCGTCAGCAGTTGGTCGAAGCCGCTGCGCACCTTGTTCACCTGGAAGTCGCGGTCGATGAGGGTGAAGGCCGCAGACGTGGTGCCGAAGGCCGCACGGACCCCGTCGACGAGCGGCTGGATCGACGGCAGCGCCTCCAACTCGAGCACGCCGAGCTCTCGGAGGGCCCCGAGGCGCGCCTCCTCGTCTTGGGCCTGCGAGCGACGGAGACGGGCCGGCGCGGTCCGGGCATCCTCCTCGTGAGCGATGCGGGCCTCGGAGCGGCCGCTCGGGAAGTCGTGCTCGAGCACCCGCACGGTCGACGGCACGCTACCGGACGCGAGGAGTCCGGGCAGGAGGTGGTCGGCGATCTCGGCCGCCCAGACGTGGTAGTCCTGCGCCGTCCGGTGACGACGGCTCTGGCAGTCCTGCATCGACACCGGGGCGAACGCGACCCGGTCGGAGGTCGCCGCGACCTCCCGGGCGATGGCGTTGAGCTGGGGAGCGTGCCGGTCCCCGAAGAAGCCGAGCACTCCGTGGAAGGTCGGGATCACGCTGACGGGAGGGATCTCCATGAGGACGATCTGGGTCGTCGCAGGAGTCGCTTCGAGCAGGCGGCCCACGATCCTCTCGACGTAGTCGCGGTACTGCGGCAGCGGCGTGAGGTGGATGGCGTCCGTGTTGCCGATGACCACGACGACCGCGTCGTAGCGCCAGAGCGGATGGTCGTCGAGGTACGGGATCACGTCGGCGGTCGAGGAGCTGGCCTTGCCGAGGAAGTCCACGGTCGCCCCGCGGCCGGTCCGGGCGGCGATCGCACGCGACAACTGGCCGGGCAGAGCGAGGTCGTGGCTGCGGACGCCGAAGCCTCCCGCCGGACCGTTGCCGAAGACGAGCACCCGGTCGGGGTCGGGCCCGGGCGCATGCGCCTGCGGGGCGTCGTCCGGCTGCGGGATCTTCCAGAACGACTTGGCGCGGTAGTCGAAGGTGGAATGGACGAGAGGGCGAGCGAGAGCGCAAACGAGTTCGTTCACGGTGGACCTTCCGGGCGCGCGGGAACAGCCTCCTGATCGACGATTCTCCGCAGACGGACTGGTGAGGTCCGCCACCGCCTGTCTACGCCTGTCCGGAGCCGGCCACAACCCGCGACCGGCCGTCTAGCCACGAAGTGGGGGTGGGATTGTCCCCCACCCCCGCCCGGTTGTGCCCCGAAAGCGCGCTAGCGGACCGCGATGTTCACGAGCTTGGGCGCCCGCACGATGACGTTGACGATCTCTTTCTCGCCGACGGCCTTGGCGACCGCGTGGGATGCACGGGCCAGGGCCTCGAGCTCGTCGGAGGTGATCTTCGGCGACACCTCGAACCGGTCCTTCACCTTGCCGTTGACCTGCACGATCGCCGTGACGCTCGTCTCGACGAGCAGCGTCGGGTCGGCCTTCCGCCAGCCGAAGGTGGCGACGTTCGAGTCGTAGCCGAGGCGCTCCCACATCTCCGACGCCGTGTACGGCGAGAAGAGGGACAGCACCAGCGTGACGGTCTCGGTGGCCTCGCGGACGGCGGGGTCGGCCGGGCCGGCGCCGGAGTCGATGACCTTGCGGATGGCGTTGACGAGCTCCATCAACCGGGCGACGACGCTGTTGAACTTGAAGGCCTCGACGAGGCTCGGGGCGTCGGCGAGCAGACGGTGCGTCTGGCGGCGCAGCGCCACGTCGCCGTCGGCCCACACGGCATCGGGCGTCGAGGTGACGTCGTTCGCAAGACGGAACGCGCGGGCGAGGAACTTGGCGGCGCCCGCGGGGGACACGTCCTCCCAGTTGATGTCGTCCTCCGGCGGGCCGGCGAACGCCATCGTGAGGCGGATCGCATCGACGCCGTGCGACGACAGCTCGTCGCCGAGGTTGACGCCGCCCTTGCTCTTGGACATCTTGGATCCGCCCGAGAGCACCATGCCCTGGTTGAGCAGAGCGCTGAAGGGCTCGGTGAAGTTGACGTAGCCGAGGTCGAACAGCACCTTCGTGATGAAGCGCGCGTACAGCAGGTGGAGGATC
This sequence comes from Frondihabitans cladoniiphilus, assembly GCF_039544345.1. Lineage (NCBI taxonomy): Bacteria > Bacillati > Actinomycetota > Actinomycetes > Micrococcales > Microbacteriaceae > Frondihabitans > Frondihabitans cladoniiphilus. Next base: position 559,737 of record NZ_BAABLM010000001.1, on the reverse strand, counting down.
GCGTGCTCGACGCCGCCGACGTACTGGTCCACCGGAGCCCACTTGTCCGCCTCGGCCGGATCGAACGCGCGGGTGTCGTCGTTCGGGTTCATGTAGCGGAGGTAGTACCAGGAGCTGTCGACGAACGTGTCCATGGTGTCGGCGTCGCGGAGGGCCGGAGAGCCGTCGCGGGGGTCCGGCACGTTCACCCAGTCGGTGGCCGCGCCGAGCGGCGAGGAGCCCTTCGGCTTGAGGTCGAGGCCCTCGGTCGGCGGCAGCTCGACCGGCAGCTGGTCTTCGGGCACCGGGATCTCGACGCCATCGGCGCCGTGGATGATCGGGATCGGCGTGCCCCAGTAGCGCTGGCGGGAGATCAACCAGTCGCGCAGGCGGTAGGTCTTGGCGGCGCGACCGTTGTCGGCCCCCTCGAGGGTCTCGACGACGCGCTTGATGGCGTTCGACTTGCTGAGCCCGTCGAACGGACCCGAGTTGATCAGGCGGCCGACGCCGGTCAGGGCGACACCGGTCACAGCCGGGTCGACCGGAGGCAGGTCGTCCGGCAGGATCGCCTGACCGTTCTCGTCGATCTCCAGCGTGGGGATGAGGCCCGTCACCGGGGCGTTCACGTCGACGACGACTCGCACCGGCAGGTCGAACTTGCGGGCGAAGTCGAGGTCGCGCTGGTCGTGGGCGGGCACGGCCATGACGGCGCCGTGGCCGTAGTCGGCGAGGACGTAGTCGGCGGCCCAGATCGGCAGGCGCTCACCCGTCAGCGGGTTGACGGCGTAGCGGCCGAGGAAGACGCCGGTCTTCGGGCGGTCGGTCGCCATCCGCTCGATCTCGCTGCTCTTCTGCACCTGCGTCAGGTAGTCCTGGAATCCGGCGCGGATCATCGCGTCGTCCTGACCGGAGACGAGCTCGGCGGCCAGGTCGGACTCGGGAGCGACGACCATGAAGGTGACGCCGTAGAGGGTGTCGGGGCGCGTCGTGAACACGGTGACGCGCTCCGTGCGGCCCTCCACCGTGAAGTGCACGTCGGCCCCCGTCGAGCGGCCGATCCAGTTGCGCTGCATCGCGAGCACCTTGGGCGGCCACGACCCCTCGAGCTGGTTCAGGTCGTCGAGCAGCCGGTCGGCGTAGTCGGTGATCTTGAAGTACCACTGCGTGAGCTTCTTCTTGACGACCACGGCGCCCGACCGGTCGGACGTGCCGTCGGCCAGGACCTGCTCGTTGGCCAGGACGGTCTGGTCCACCGGGTCCCAGTTGACCCAGCTGTCTTTCCGGTAGGCGAGGCCCTTCTCGTACATCTTGAGGAACAGCCATTGGTTCCACTTGTAGTACTCGGGGTCGGAGGTGTGCAGCTCCCGCGTCCAGTCGACGGCGACGCCGTAGGCCTTCATCGAGGCGCGCTGCTGGTCGATGTTCGCGTAGGTCCACTCGCGCGGGTCGGTGCCGCGCTTGATGGCGGCGTTCTCGGCGGGCAGGCCGAAGCTGTCCCAGCCGACCGGGTGCAGCACCTGGAAGCCCTGCTGCCACCAGTAGCGCGCCACGATGTCGCCGAACGCGAAGGCCTCGGCGTGCCCCATGTGCAGGTCGCCGGAGGGGTACGAGAACATGTCCATCACGTACTTGCGCGGACGCTTGTCGGTGGGGTCGGAGATGGTGAAGGGCTGCGTCTCGTCCCAGATCTTCTGCCACTTCGCCTGGAGCTTCGCGAAGTCGTAGCGCGAGGCGTCGTCGGCGTCGGACGCCACAGTGTCGACCCGCGGCGCGTCGGACGCTACAGCGTCGGGCAGGGTCTGGTCGTGCTCGGATGCCACAGAGAACTCACTTCACTTCGAGGGATTGGACCGTCGGCGCGCAGGAAAGCGCCAGGACACGAGGGCCCGACCATCAAGATTAGCGTCAGACCGCCCCGAGCACGGTCAGCAGCACTTCGGCCTTGAGCCGGACCTCGTCCCACTCCGCCGAAGGGATCGAGCCCTGGGTGATGCCGCCGCCGACCCCGACCCGCGCGACGCCGGTGGTGCGGTCGAGCACGATGGAACGGATGACGACGCCGAGGTCGACCGTGCCGTCCGATCCGAAGCGGCCGACGGCGCCGGCGTAGAAGCCGCGCGGTTCGGATTCGAGGAGCCCGAGCATCCTCACCACCCCCTCTTTCGGCGCGCCGGTCATGGAGCCGGGCGGGAACACCGCCTGGACGGCGTCCACCCCGGTCAGCCCCGCGCGGAGTCGGGCTCGGACCCGACTGACGAGCTGGTGGACCTGCGTGTACGAGCGCACCGCGAAGAGCTCGGCGACCTCGATGCTGCCCGGCACCGCGACCCGGCTGAGATCGTTGCGCAGGAGGTCGACGATCATCAGGTTCTCGGCGCGCTCCTTCTCGTCGGCGGCGAGCTCGGCTGCGATCCGGGCATCGAGTGCGGCGTCGACCGATCGGGGCCGGGTGCCCTTGATCGGCTCGCTCTCGAGGAGCCCGTCGGCGTCCACTGTGAGCAGCGTCTCCGGCGAGGCGCCGAGGTAGGAGATCGAACCCAGCCGGGCGAAGGATGCACGGGGTGCGCCGGTCGCGCGCCGCAACCTGCCGTAGACCTCCAGGTCGGGCTCGGCGACCCCGCGCACCCGGACGGACGTGGTCAGGCACATCACCCACGCGTCTCCGCGGGCGATGGTCTCCTGGCAGCGGCGGATCGCGTCGAGGTAGGCCTCCCGTGTATCGGCCCACTCGGCCCGAAGACGGGGAGCGGCGGCCGGGACGGGCTCGGGGACGGAGGGCGGCGACGACGCGATCGAGTGCCGGAGGGCATCCCACGTCTCTCGCAGGTCGTCGAGCCAGGCGTGCGCGCTCGACCGGACCACGGCCTCGACCGTTCCCAGCGTTTCGTCGAAGACCAAAGCCCGATCGACGTCGAGAAGCGCGAGGTCGGGATGCACGGGGTCGCCCAGCAGGCCGGCCCAGGTCGCGTCGCCGGGCTCGAGCAGGTCCGCGCCCGCGCCGTAGCCGACGAGCCCCCACCAGCCGAGCGGCTCGTCGAGTGGCGCTCCGGCCTCGCGCGGCCCCGTCGTGCCGCGGACCCGCTCCCAGGCCGCGGCGAGGCTCCCCGCCTGCCGTGCCGACGCGCGGAGCACCTCGCTCCCCCAGCCGACGAGCGAGCGCCCGCCGGGACGGTCGAACCACACCACGTCGCCCGTGGCGCCGAGGGCATGGACCACCCGCTCGGGATCGACCCAGCCGTCGAGGTTCCTGCGCGTCGGCCGGTCGGACATACCCTGGATCCTATGAGCGATTCGGCGGCTTTCGAGTGGACCGCGACGGACGGCGGTCTGACCCCGCTCCCGCGGCGACGCGTCGGGGAGGTGCTCGTCGCCGACTCCTGGCTGGTCGAGGACGGCTCGGTGCTCGCGCTCGGGGTGCACGGCGATCGGTTCTTGGCGTCCGTCGAGGAGGCGGCCCCGTCGCTGCACGAGACCGCCCGGGCGTTCTGGGATCGAGCGACGGCCGGCATCCCCCCGCTCGGCGACTGGTTTCCGCGACTCGAACTCGTCCGAACGCCGCTGGGCGTGTTGGTGCTGCAGGGCGAGTACCGCCCCGCTCCCGCCCGGGCTCTGAGCGCGCGGCTCGTCACGGCGGCGGAGGATCCGCGGCGGAACCCGTTGGTCAAGGGGCCCGATCTGCGTCGGCTGGGCGAGCTGCGGTCGTCGGCGCGGGAGTCCGGCGCCGACGAGGCCGTCCTCGTGGACAGCGCCGGCTTCGTCGCCGAGGGCGCCTACTCGTCGATCGTCTGGTGGCGCAACGACGCCCTCTGCCTCGTCGAGGACGACGTGCCTCGGCTTCCGGGAGTGACCGAGCGGGCCCTGGTGACGCTGGCCACGGCGCTAGGCGTCCAGGTGCTGCGCGAGGTGGTGACGCCCGACGACCTGGAGGGTCTGGAGGTGTGGCTGCTGGATTCGCTCAACGGGATCCGCATTGCCACCTCGTGGGTGGACGGGCCTTCGGTGGCCGAGGAACCCGGACGGCTGCGGTTGTGGCGGACGCGTCTGGCGGCGTTGGCCCGGCCGATCCAGCCCGCCTGATCGGCAGCGCACGGTTCACAGGAAAGAGGCACGGTCGGGGCTGTTGCCCGACCGTGCCCCTGCGTCACTCACTCCTTTCGAGGAGTGCGGCGTTCCTTCGCCTTCGGATCGGGATCGTGGCCGGCCCCGGTGATCTCGTCCGGGTCGTGGTGGTAGGCCGCGACGATCATCGAGTTGACGGTCGCGATGAACGGCACAGCGAAGAACGCTCCGGCCACGCCCGCGACGCTCGAGCCGGCGATGACGCCGAGGACGATGCCGAGCGGGTGCACCTTGACGGCGGATCCGGTGAGCAGCGGGTGCAGCACGTGGCTCTCGAGCTGCTGCACGAGCAGCACGATGCCGAGCATGATCAGCGCGTGCACCCAGCCGTTGAAGACGAGGGCGATGCCGACGGCGGCGATGCCACCGACGATGGCGCCGACGACGGGGACGAACGCGCCGAAGAACACCACGACGGCGATCGGGACGGCCAGCGGGACGCCGAGTGCGAACGCGCCGATGCCGATGCCGACCGCATCGGTGGCGGCCACGATGAGCTGCACCCGGATGAACGAGGTGAGGGTGCGCCAGCCCGCGTCACCGGCCGCGTTGATGCGGCCGCTCGCGCGGCGGGGGAACATGCGGACGACGAAGTTCCAGATGCGGCGCCCGTCGATGAGGGCGAAGAGCGTCACGAAGAAGACGATGAAGACGCCCTCCAACACGTGGATGGCCGAGCTGCCGGCCGCTGCCGCACCCGCGCCGATGCTGGAGGCGTTCTTCTGCAGATACGTCGTCGCATCCTTGACGTAGCCGTCGATCTTGGCCTCGGTCAGGCCGAACGGGTGCGTCGCCAGGAGCGACTCCGCCGATTTGAGCGCAGTGGTGATCTGCTTCGACAGCGCCGGGAGCTCCGAGATGACCTGCTGCGTGACGAGGAGCCCGAGGCCGACGATGACGCCGAAGACGACCAGCAGCGCGAGGACGATGGAGATCCACTTCGGCACGTGGTGGCGTCGGAACCACGACTCGAGGGGCAGGAGGAGTGCGGAGAGGATCAACCCGATGAGCAGCGGGATGACGATCTCGGAGAACTCGTAGACCAGCAGCCCGACGAGTGCAAGGGCGGCCGCGATGATGATGACGCGGCCCGCGAAACCCGCCCCGATCTTCAGACCCTCGGGAATCGGATCCGGACGCGGGATCGTCGGTTGTGGCGCCGGCGGGGGTACCGGCTGCGGCACCGACGCTCTTCTCAGAAACTTCATACTCGGAATGTAGTCGGTCGCGGGCCGCGGGGGCCGGTGCGACGCTCGCTCTCCCGCAGGCGTCAGTCGCCGGCGACCAGAGGCGCTAGGGTCCGCAGGCCGGTGTCCTCCACGAGGCGGATCGACACGTTCACGGCGAGCTCGTCCGGCTTCGCGCCGGTGGCGAGCAGGGTGTCGCGGATCAGCTCGCCGACCCGCCGCACGGTCTCGGGCGCCGGGAGGCTCGCCGACGTCGAGATGTGCGCCGTGACGGTCGTGAAGCGATCCGAACGGTCGATGTCGACCATCTCGTCGGGTTCGCGTAGGTCGAGCCGGACCGCGAGGGCGTCGGCCGCCGCTTCCAAGAGAGGCTGGGAGGGGAAGACTCCCGTCACCCCTTCGACCGCGCGGACCGCCGCCGTCAGGGAACGCGACAGCTCGGCGTCGTCAGTCGTGGCCATGGCCGTCCTCCAGGTAGATGTCGTCGATGGTGACGTCGATCCCATCGACGACCAGCTCGGTGTGGCGTCGCAGGGCGGACGCCACCCGCTCACGCAGTTCGTCGGCGACCCGGTCGACCCCCATCCCGAAGCGGATCGACGCGCTGACGTCGACGCGGACCGGGGCCCCCGGAGTCGTGACGTCTCCGTCGAGTTGGCAGCGGCCCATGATGACGCCGTCCATGGTGTCGCCGGCGCGCCGGATCATGCCCCGCACGGCGGCCTCGGTCAGAGCGAGCCGCAACGTGGCGTCCGGATGCGAGAGGGGCACGTCGCGACCCGACTGCACCTCGGCCTTGATGGTGTCGAGGAGACCGGAGATCCAGGCGTCGTCGCGGTGCGGATCGAGGCGCGACTGCTTGGTCATCCCCGCCCAGGAGAGCTCTTGGAGTCTCGTCATGCCCGTCAGGGCCAGTCGGCAGGCGGCGGAATTCTCGATGGACGCGTCGTACGGCGTGCGACCGCGGTCGAGGTAGTCGCTGAGCTCGTCCATCGTGTGACCGTCGAGGTCGTCGTCGGGTGCCGCGTCGCCGGGCAGGGCGGAGTCGTCGGAGGTCATCGCCATGCCTCCATTTCCGTCAGGAGAAAGCGCCGCGCCCGAGACAGGAGTCCACGAACGGTCGAGAGGGGTAGTCCGAGCGAGTCGCCGATCTCCTGGTAGCTGTAGCCGGCGGTCTCCCGTAGTAGCCAACACCGTCGCTGATCCGAGGGCAGCTTGTCCAGTGCATCCCACACGGCGTCCATCTGCAATCGCGCGATGACGACTCGCTCGGGAGACGTCTCGGCCGGTGCCGGCGGATCCCAGTCGTCGATGTCGTCATGAGTCCGCCGGACGCGGATCCGGTCGATGGCCTTGCGGGTGACGATGCGCATCATCCAGTTGCGCACGTGGGCCGGGCTGTCGAGCTGGTCGATCTGCCGCCACCCGGTCAGGAACGCCTCTTGGACGACGTCGTCCGACTCGATGTCGGAGTTCAGCAGCTTGGCGGAATAGACGCGCATGAGCGGGCCGTGTCGCCGCGCCAGGACTTCGAAGGCGTGCGTGTCGCCGTCCATGGCCCGGGAGGCGAGGGTGGCGTCGGCCGCCTCCTCCAGAGGGTTACGGCTCTCGGCCCCGTCGTCGGCCGGGCTCGGATCGCTCGTTCGATCTCCGTCGGGGTCGTCGGGGAGGCCGCTGTCGCTCATGGTCGGCCTCCTTGCTCTCGATCGAATCGGCGTGCCGCACAGTTCCTACCATCTTCGTCCCGCCCCCTGCGGATTCCTGGCCGGGAAGCGAGTGGGCGGTGCGACTTCGTGACGTTCGCGGATGTCGGCACGTCTAGAAAGCAGCCCGCTCCGGCAACCCGGCCCCCGGATCTGCGGCGCGTTCCCCCCACCGGCCGACAAGGAACCGCATGTACAGCTACCGACCCTCCTCGTCCCTCCCGGATCGAGCGACCTCGTGACGGGCTCCGCCTTCGACGGCGCCTCCACCTTCGAGGGCTCCTCCTCGTTCGAGGGCGCCTCCTCGTTCGGGAGCGCCTCCTCGTTCGGGAACGTCGCCTCGCAGCCTCGGGAGGACCTCCGCTTCCACGCCCAGGGAACGAGTCCCGACGAAGCGGCGGCCGCGTACGGCAGCGCCTACGGGGGGCGTTTCGAGGTCACGCCTCCGGCCCGGGATTTCTCGTTCCGCTACGCCTTCGTCGGCAACGACCGCCTCACCCTGCGGACCTCCGCGAGCACGGGGACGATCGCCGGTGAGATCCCCCATCTGCGCGATTACGTCGTGTCGTGGTTCCGGACCGGGTCCGGTCTCCTCGACTGGCATCGCTTCACTCGGCACGGGACGACGACGGAACCGTTCCTGTTTCCGCTCGAACGCAGCTTCGGTCTCAGGTTCGCGCCGCATCGACAGAACCTCGTCCACTTCGCACCCGACTTCCTGGAGGGCGTCGCCACCGAGTTCCACTCCGGCCCGAGCCAACGCGTGTCGTTCGATCACGAGGCCGACGCCCAGCCCGCGGGCCTCGCGCGATGGCGGACCGCGCTCACGGACGCCACCTCCGCGATCATCGACCGGGCGACCGCTCCGCTGCTGCGCTTCAACGCGGAACTCATGCTGGCCCGCGTGCTCCTCGTCCTGTTCCCCTGGCGCGCGTGGGACGTCCCCCGAGTCCTCCGCGAACCCTCCGGCTCCAAGGCGCGAGTGGCTCTCGACTTCATCCAGCATCACGCCCATGAGCCGATCACGCCCGCCGACGCCGCTCGCGCAGCGGGCATCCACACCCGGTCCCTCCAGCAGGCCACCCAGCGGACCCTGGGCATGTCGCCCACCACGTATCTGCGGAACGTCCGGCTCGATCGGGCCCGAACCGAACTGCTCCGTCACGACGCCGGGACGACGACGGTCGCGGCCGTGGCGCGGGACTGGGGCTTCGGCAATTTGGGGCGTTTCGCCTCCACCTATCAGGCGCGATTCGGGGAGAAACCGAACCAGACCCTTCGGAAATGAGACGTTTTCGTACCCGATACTGGCCGCGAAACGAGTGGGGGATGCACGAAACCTGAGTTCTTGCTGACGGCCGTGACATCCTCCTCGGTCCATGCGTCTGAATGATGTGTCCCGCTTCACGGGCACCGCAGATCCGTCCCGGATCTGTTCCGAGTTCCATCTCAAGGAGAGCACGACCATGACCAACGTCACCCCCAGCACCGGAAACACCGTGGCGAAGAGCACCCCCTCGACCGGCACCGCAGCCGGCAAGAACACCATCGCCGACGGCGTCGTCGAGAAGGTCGCCGGCATCGCGGCTCGCGAGGTCCCCGGGGTCCACGACCTCGGCAACGGTGCGGCCCGCGCCATCGGCGCCATCCGCTCCGCGATCAACCAGCAGGACCGCGGCCAGGGCATCAAGGTCGAGGTCGGCGAAAAGCAGGTCGCCGCCGACATCATCATCGTCGCCGAATACCCCGTCGAGCTGCAGAAGCTGGCCGACGACGTCCGCTCCGCCGTCACCGAGGCCATCTCGACCGTCGTCGGCATGGAGGTCGCCGAGGTCAACGTCACCGTGTCCGACGTCTACATCGCGTCCGACGACGACAACGACGAGAAGACCGAAAGCCGCGTCCAGTGACCCCGACCACGAAGGGCATGCTGATCGGCGCAGTCCTGGCGCTGTCGGCTGTCGCCTTCGGGTTCTGGGCCATGATCCTGGTCGCCGTGGCGATCGTGATCGGCTGGGGTGTCGGCCGGGTCGTCGAGGGCAAGCTCGACCTCCGCTCCCTCTCCGACTCGCTCCGCGGCCGGCGGTCCTCGTGACCACGGCGGTGATGGCCGAGACGGCCGTTCACGGCCGCACGAGGATCGCCCCGCGTGCGGTGCGCCGAATCGTGTCGGCCGTCACCGCGGACGCTCTGAGCGTCGACGCCTCCGACGTCTCGGTCGAACTGGCCGACGACGACGGCACGCTGACCGTCGTCGCGAAGACGCCGATCCACGTCTCCCCGCTGGGTGAGGTCGGTCGACGCACCTCGGGAACGCTGATCGAACGGTTGACCGCGGCGCAGACGAGCATCCGCGACCGGACGCTCGCGTTGACCGGTTCGACCATCGGTCGTGTCGACCTCCGCGTCACGGGCGTCGACCTCAAGGAACGAAGGAGAGTGTCGTGAGCACCGCCCTCTACAAGCGGGTCCTCCGCCGGGAGACCCACTCGTCGCGATCCGGCGTCGCCATCGTCCTGGCCGTGATCCTGATCGTCGTGTTCGCCTGGGCCGGTACCGAGTCCGTGCTCGCGGCCCTTGAGCGACCAGCCCTGCTGGTGTCGCCGAAGGATGCGGCCGTCTCCGTTCTCGGTGCCGCGTCCGGTCCCGTCGGTCTGTTGACCGCGGCTGGTGTGGTCGCCGCAGTGATCGGGATCATCCTGATCGTGGTCTCGTTCGCTCCAGGGCGCCGCGGTCGCCGCGGCGTCGATGCCGGACGAACGGCGGTCCTGGTCGACGACCGGGTCATCGCGCAGAGCGTCTCCCGATCCGGCGCCTACGCCGGCGACGTCGATCCCTCCCAAGTGAAGGTCACCGTCGGAAAGCGCACCGTCGACGTGGATGTGACCCGCACCTCGGGCCGCACCGCCGACGTCCGCAGCATCCAGGACGCCGTGAACGACGAGCTGTCGTCGTACGACTTCAGCCCGACCCTTCGCGGCAAGGTCCGCCTGTCCAAGAAAGCCGAGATCGCCTGATGACCAGCACCAACCGGTTGCTCAATCGCCTCCTCGTCTTCGTCGTCGGCCTCGTTCTCTTCCTCGCGGGCGGCGTCGTGGCGGCAGGCGCGCTCGTCCCGTCCGTCCAGAAGCCCGTCGCCGACGGTGCGAACGACGCGAAGGGCCCGACGGGGGATGCCCTCTCCGGCGGTACGCCCTGGATCCTCTGGGTCGTCGCCGCTGCGGCTCTCGTGTTGATCGTGCTGCTGCTCTGGTTCGTCTTCCGTCAAGGCCACGGACGCACGTCCACGCTCCTCACGGTCCGAAGCGGCGAAGGCGCGGGCTCGCCCCAGGGAGGCTCGCTCGTCATCGACGCCAAGGTCGCCGAAGAGGTGCTCGAAGAGGCGCTCTCGCGGGATCCCGCGATCGTGTCCGTCGACGTGACCGCCTTCGAAGTGAAGAAGCAGAACGTGCTTCGCATCACGGTGCAGACCCGACGCGGCATGTCGCCCGTCGACGTCCGCCGGGTCGTCGACCGGGCCGTCTCGGAGTGGGACACCCTTCTCGGGACCCAGACGCCGGTGGTCGTGCAGATCGTCAGCGGCATCCGCACCCAGGTGTCCGGCACCGCTCGGGTCGCCTGAAGCCCACCACACCCCCGCCGGCGGGGATCGCGATCCGCGATCCGCGCTGCAACCTGCAAGGAGTTCCACCATGACCGATTCCCTCACCGGACTCGCCCAGCGCGCTCAGCCCACCCCGGTCGACCTCGCGGCAATCGATCGCCGCCACCCCGACCACGAGGACACCCTGCACCTGCTCGGCACCACGGTGGCCGAGACCGCGGCCGGCGTCACCGGAGTCCACCACCTCGGTGGACTGGCCGCGCGAACCCTGGACAGGGCGCGACGCCAAGTGCTCGGAAGCTCGAGCGCTCCCGGCGTGAACGTCGCCCGCGAAGACGGCACGACGGTCATCGATCTCGACATCGTCGTCGAGTACCCGCATGCCGTCTCCGACGTCATCGACGCGACACGGATCCAGGTCTCCCGCGCCGCAGCGCAGATCGTCACCGGGCCCGTCGTCGTCGACATCACCGTGACCGATGTGCACGGGCCCTTCGACCGGGACCCCGCGATCCTCGACGCGATCGACACCGCCGGCGACAAGGCGCGGGATCTGAAGGATCGGGCCGTCGACAAGGCCGGCGACCTCAAGGACCAGGCCGCCGGTGTTGTCGCCACCGCGAGCGACAAGGCCGACGAGCTGTCGGAACGCGCTGCTGACGGTATCGATGATTTGAAGGATCGAGCCGGCGACCTGGCGGCCACCGCGAGCGACAAAGCGGACGAGCTGAAGAAGCAGGCCGCGGACGCCGTCGGGGACCTCACCGAACAGGCCGGCGACGTCGCCGAGCAGGCGAAGACCCGCAGTGGTGAGCTCCGTGAGGACGCCGCCGACGCCACGGAACGGGCCGGAGACGCCGTCTCCGACTTCGCCGCCCGAGCCATCGACAAGGTGGCGGACTTCCAGGAGCGGGCGCAGACCAAGGTCGACGAGGCCGCCGCCGAGGTGGATGCACCCGACAGCGCACTCGGCCGTCAGGTGGACGAACTGGAAGACCACGCGGAGTCCAAGCTCGATGAGCTCGGCGCTGTCGCGGAGGAGAAGCTCGACGAGCTCGATCGGGCCGCCGACCACGGGGACGCTGCCAAGACCCGCCCTGTTGCAGGCGAGGACTCGTGAGATCCCGGTCGTTCGGCAACGGTCGGAGGAGACGGCCCCGCGCGGTCTGGATCGCCCTGGCCACGGCTGTCGTGCTGTGCGCGGCGACCGTCGCCGGCATCCTCCTCCCCGTTCTCGGTCTGATCGGGGCGGTGGGGGCGACCACCTTCGGTACCCTGCACATTCCCGTCGGTACCATCGCGGCAGGGATCGTGATCAGCTACCTGATCGCCCTCGTTCTCGTCGTCCTGACGTTCCTGTCGAAGTTCGGGCCCCTGGCCTGGATCGCGGCGGTCGCGGCCGTGATCGCCACCCTCGTCGGATCCGTCTGGCCCCTCGTCGCCACCGCCTTCGCGAGCGTCAGCCAGGTGCAGGACGTCATCCCGTTCATCCAAGAGCTCATCGCTAAGGTCAGCGGCAACGGCTGACCCCCCACCACTCCCTTCCCCACCTCACCGGAAAGACACTCCCATGCGCAAAGTCCTGCTGATCATCCTCTGCTTCTTCTTCCCGTTCATCGCCGTGCTGCTGGTCGACGGCCTGAGCCTCAAGGTCCTGTGGGCCTTCCTCCTCCAGCTGCTCGGCCACGTGCCCGGCGTCATCTACGGCATCTACCGGGTCACGCGCAGCTGACCGCGCCCTCGCCGGACGACGGACGCCCCGGGAGATCTCCCTCCCGGGGCGTTCGCCGTCGTGCCGCTTATTGGGCGGTCAGCGTGATGGAATCGAGTTCCGCGTAGCCTGTGCCGCCGGCGAAGCTCGGGGAACCTTTGGCGAGGCGGATCATGTTGTAACCGGCTTTCAGGGTGAGATTCGTCGACACGGTGTTGTTGGCGGCGAACGTGCCCCAGCTTCCCGTCACCGGATAGGTGATCGTGCTGAAGGCGCCTCCGTTGTAAGCCAGTCCCTGCGTCGAAGGTGCGGTGCCTCCGTTGGCGTAGCGGATGCCCATCTTGTAGGAGCCTGCCGTGGGGACGTTGACCAGGAAATCGACGAAGCTGTCGCTCCGCTGGTCGGCGGATCCGTCGATCCGTCCGACGTAGCCCCCGTTGCTCGCACTGCTCGATGACAGGCGCTGGGCGTTCACGACCGTGGCGTTCTCGGCCTCGTACACCTGCTGGGTGGCCGTCACCGGCCCTGACGCCGGTGTGACGACGACCTGGTAGGCGGCCTTATCGTCTTCGTTCGTGATCGGAACGCTGAGAGAACCGTTGACGATCGGGACCGTTGTCGTCGACAGGGGTGCGGGTTGCGACGAGTTGGTCGTTCGCCCGGTGGTCGCCGAGGCGGTCAGGGTCACCTTCGCCTGCGTGCCGAAGCTGCCGAGGCCGTTGATCGTGATCGTGTTGTTCCCGTATTCGCCACCCGCGATGACCGTGAGGATCTTGCGAGTCGAATCGAGTGACGCGATGCCGTCGAGGTCACTGGAGGCGGTCACCGGCACCATGTTGCCGGTCATGTCGCCGTACCACTTGTACATCCAGTACGAGGCGGTGGGCTGATTGTTGTACAGGAGACCGTTCACCGTGCCGGACTCGTACCAGTACGCCCGTTCGGCATCGCGGATCCCGTAGCGCTCGAACTGAGAGATGTAGTGCAGGGCTGCGCTGGGGACGTCGACCTGATCGGTCCAGGCGTACTCGTTGATCGACACGGGGCGAGGGCTGATCCCGAGCGAGCTCTCGATCGACGCGAGGTCGGACATGTGGTCGCCGATCCCGCCCCAGCCCTGGGACAGTTCGTGCCAGGAGATCACGTCGGGGACGGCGTTGTTCGCCTTCGCGTTCGTAAGGAATGCGAGCATCCGGTTGTGGTCGTAGTACTGGTAGCTCGGTCCGACGATGGGGGTGACGGTGTCGTATTTCTTGACCTCGTTGTAGATCTTCACCCAGGCGTCGTTGAAGGTGCCGTTGGTGTTGGTGTCCCAGGTGCCGTCCGGTTCGTTCCAGAGCTCCCACCCGTTGACGTTGGTGGTGTTCGTCGCGGCGACGCGCGCCTTCACCATCGTGTCGACCTTGGCGAGGTAGTCCGGAAGCGTGACGCCCTGGTACGGGAAGCCGTTGTAGATGTCGGCCATGCGGATCGTGGTCTGGGCGCCCGCGTTGGTCGAGACGGGGGCGACCTTGAGGGCGTCGCCGGTGGGAACGGACGCGCCGTTTCCGACCTGCTGGACGCCGGGGGCCGGTTGGGTCAGCTGGTTCAGGTGCAGGGGTGGCAGCTGGGTGGGGTCGGGGGTGGTGGTGGTCGCCAGGGCGTAGAGCCCTCCGGCGGCGACGTGCGTCACCGGTCGGAGGACGCTGCCGGCGTTGACGACGAGTGTGTCGGCGTCGGCGTGAGCGACACCGGCGTTGGCCAGCACCCCCGTGGCGACGAGGGCCGTCGCCAGAAGTGAAGCGGTGATCGTTTTCTTTCTCATTCCATGCTCCTTCGCGTGGATGGGGATCGCCCCGGTGCGGGGCGGGTCGCTTCGAGCGACACTCGAGGGGGTCAGGTGGTCGGCAGCCAGACCCTCATGGTCGAAGGGCCCTCGTTGGCCCAGGTGGCATAAGGGCGGAGGGATGCCCGTCCCCGTTCTTCGCGCACGGTGGCGGTGGAGCCGTACGGCCAGCCCTGGTCGTCGTCGTGAAGTGCGTGCTCGAGGGTGACTTCGGCTCCTGCCTCGGTGGTCGTCAGCGGGCCGGACGTGTCGACGACCGCATCGTTCACCGTGGCGCCTCCGTCGTGCTCTTCGAGGCACAGCACGAGGGGTCCGCGTTCCACCGCGACGGCACCCCGGACGGCGTCGATGCGGGGATCGGGCGCGACCCACCGAGCGTCCATCGGGAGGTCCAGGACGATCGACTCGCCCGCCTCGAACACCCGCGTGACGGCGATCGAGGATCCCGTCACCCGCTCGACGGGCTCGCCTGCGACCGCGAGGTCGGCGTGGTCTGCCCAGGCGGGGATGCGGAGGGTGACGCTCACCGCACTCGGGGTGGCCTCCCGGGCCGTCACGACGATGCGGCCCTCCGTGGGGTACCCGCTGACGACGGAGAACGACACGGGGATGCCCGATTTCAGGGTCGTGCGGACGTCGTAGCTTCCGTACTGGTGCAGCTGGATCCCGTCGTGGGTCTTCGTCGCGAAATACAGTTCGACGCTGGCCAGCGTGCGGGCGACGTTGGTCGGGCAGCAGGAGACCTCGAACCACGGGGCTCGGAGGCTGGACAGAGCCCGCGCGTTCACGTCGATCTCGTCGGGGACACTGCCTGGCACCCGCTGGTGCAGGGTGTTGGTGTAGTAGAACGCCCGACCGTCTTCGCGAGGCGACGCCATGACGTTGTTGAGGAGGGTCCTCTCGAGGAGGTCGGCGTACTTCGCGTCGCCGTGCTGGAGGAGCAGTCGCCACGAGAGCATGTTCGAGCCGATGCCCGCGCAGGTCTCGGAGTACGCCCGGTCGGGCGGGAGCTCGTAGTCGGCACCGAACGCTTCGTCCTGGTGGTGGGATCCCATGCCGCCGGTGATGTAGGTGCGGGTCGCGACGGTGTGGTGCCACTGCCGTTCGACGGCTTCCGCGAGGGCTTCGTCGCCGAGTTCGATGGCGACGTCCAGAGCACCGGAGGCGAGGTAGAGGGCACGGACGGCGTGCCCCCGGAGCGTCGTGGCCGAGCGGACCGGGGTGTCGTCCTGGAAGTACTCCTGCCCGTATTCGATCGGTCCGAGCAGGCCGTGACCCCGCCGGTCGACGAAGAGGGCCGCGAGCTCGATGTACCGGCGGTCGCCGGTGGCGCGTCCCAGTTCGGCCAGGGCGGGCTCGATCTCGGGATGGCCGCAGACGGCCTCCCGGCCGGAGGGTCCGAACGTGTCGTAGAGGTGGTCGGCGAGGCGGATGGCGACGTCGACGAGCTGCCCGGAGCCGGCGGTGCGGAGTCTCGCCACGGCGGCCTGGATGAGGTGGCCGAAGCAGTACATCTCGTGGCCCCACTCGAGATTCGAGTACCGGGCCGGCTGACCGGGACGCCCGAAGCTCGTGTGCAGATACCCGTCGGACTCCTGGGCCGCGGCGACGCGGGAGGTGAGGGCCTCGTACCGGGCTTCGAGCGCGGCGTTCTCCCCGTGGCCGAGTTCCCACGCCATGGCTTCGAGCAGTTTGTAGATCTCCGAGTCGACGAACTCGATGCCGGAGTGCAGCCACCCTTCGTCGCCGGCCGCAGCCTTGTCGAAGTTCCCGATCCAGCCGATGCGCTCCATCCACGATTCGCAGTGCTCCAGGATGACCTCGGCGTTCTTCTGCTGCCAGGAGAGCCAGTAGCCGCCGGTGAGGTGGATCTCGGTCGCGTCGAGAGGCGTCAGGCGCGACGTGGTGGGGGTGACCGGTCCTCCTCGGGGGCTTCGGATCCGGTGCCCTCGGGGCTCGTCCACGGTGATGGTGTCGGTCATGGTTCAGTCCTTGACAGCGCCGGCGGTGACTCCCGCGGCGACGTAGCGTTGTGCCACGACGAGGAGGATCGTCGCGGGGATGGAGGCGACCACGGCGGTCGCCATGATCGCGTTCCAGTCCTGGTTGTTGTTCCCGATGTACCGGTAGATGCCGAGGGTGATGGTCTGCTGCGCCCCTCCGGAATTCAAGGTGGAGGAGAACACGAAGTCCGACCAGGCCCAGAGGAAGGCGAACAGGCTCACGGTGACGACGGAGTTGCGGCTGACGGGGAGCACCACGGAGACGAAGGTGCGCCAGGTGCTGGCCCCGTCGAGTTTCGCGGCGGACATCAGCTCGTCGGGGATCCCGGCCATGAAGGCGGTGAAGATCAGCACACCGAAGGGCACGGCCAGCGTCGAGTCGGCGATGATGAGGCCGCCGGCCTGGTTGAGGATTCCGAGGTTGAGGTAGATCGCGTAGAACCCCATCGCGATGATCACCTGGGGGATCATCTGCGCCACGATCAGGATGAAGGACAGCGCCCCGCCTCCGCGAGGGCGCAGCTTCGCCAGCGAATAGGCGGCGGGGGCGGAGACCGCCACGGTGAGGACGACGGTGCCGAGGCCGACGAGCAGACTCGTGCCGAGATAAGGCAGCTGCTGGCCGACGACCTGGGCGTACCCGTCGAAGGTCGGATTCAGCGGGAACCACGACGGCGGCGAGCTGCGCATCTGCGACTGCGGGGTCAGCGAGACGTTGATCATCCAGTAGATGGGGAACAGCATGATCGCCGTGAGGACGACCCCGAGAATCGTCTTGCCCGGAGAGCGCTTGCGACTCGTGCGTGCCGGGCCCAGTGCTCCGGCGGGCCGCACGGAGCCGGTCTTCCGCCGCGGCAGGGTGTCCGCGGTGGTGCGGGTGGTGGCGGTCATTGCTGTGCCTGCTTTCTCTGCACGCGCAGGTAGAGGAACCCGAAGATCAGGGCGATGACGATGAGGAGATTGCCGACGGCGGCGGCCGGGCTGAAGTTCGGCAGGGTGGATCCGAATCCGAGTTGGTACGACCAGATGGCGAAGGTGGTCGACGCGTTGCCGGGCCCGCCCTTGGTCATGATCCAGATGATGTCGAAGACCTTGAGCGTGTAGACGAGGCCTAGAAGGATCGTGATGGCCGACACGGGCTTCAGCAGCGGGAACGTGATGCGCCAGAACTTCTGCCACGCATTGGCGCCGTCCAGAGCGGCGGCCTCGTAGATGTCGCCGGGGATGTTCTGCAGGCCCGAGTACAGGATCACGAGGTTGAACGGGATCCCGATCCAGACGTTCGCGATGATGACGGCGACCAGCGCCCACTGGGGCGACGTCAGCCAGTTCACCGGTGCACCGCCGATGCCGTGGATGACCGAATTGATGACGCCGGAGTCGCTGTTCATCATCCACGACCACGTCGACGCGCTGACGATCAACGGCAGGAGCCAGGGAACCAGGAAGAGGGCGCGCAGCGTGGACGAGAGGCGGAAGTTCTGGAAGAAGAACACCGCCAGGGCCATGCCGAAGGAGAACTGGAACGCGATCGACACTCCCGTGAAGAGGAGGGTGTTGCGAAGCGCGGGTCCGAAGGTCGGGTCCTGGAACACGTCGACGAAGTTCTGGAACCCGACGAAGGGGGCGTTCCCGTCGATGAACGAACGCACCGTGTAGTCGCGGAGCGAGAGGTCGACGTTCCGGTACAGCGGGTAGGCGTAGAAGATGACCAGATAGGCGACGACGGGCAGGATGAAGGCCCATGCGGTGAGCTGCTCGGCGCGGAATCTCTTCTTGACGGTGGGTCGGGCCGGAGGGCCGGCTGTCGCCGGTCCTCCGGCCGGGACAGGGGCCTCGGGCCGTTCGATGATGGTGGTGCTCATGAGAGTGCTCCTTCGAGGCCTCTGTCGTGCTGCGACTTACTTGATGGCGGCCGCGGCGGCGGTCTGTGCCTGCTGAAGAGCGGCGGCCGGGGTCTGGGAACCGGAGAGGGCGTTCTGCTCCGCCTTCCACATCTGCTCGGAGATCTTGGGGTACTTGGTTCCGAGGTTGTCGCTGGTGCGTCCCTTCGCGTCCCCCACGGCCGTGACCCACGGCTTGAGGTCTGACTGGGCCGCCAGCTGCTGCTGCTGAGCGGCGGCGGTCGGGGCGACGTACGAGAGGGTGGTGTCGGTGGAGACGTAGTTCTTCGTGCTCGTCAGGCAGGACTGGATCTTCTCCGACACCTGGTAGCGGGCGGTGTCCTTCTGCACCGGGATCGTCAGGAACTCGCCCCCGGTCGGCGCCGGAGCGGCACCACCCGACTTCGACGGGATCGAGATGATGCCGTAGTCGAGCCCCGACGTCTTCACCCCGGCGAGCTGCCACGTGCCGTTCTCGCTGAAACCGAACTTGCCGGTCAGGAACTCCTGCCACGAGGTCGTCTGGGTGTTGTTGATGACGGAGTTCGGGGCATACCCCTTGTTGACCCAGTCGGTCAGGAGCGACAGAGCCGAGACGCCGTCCGACGAGTCCAGCTTCGTCAGATCCGCGCCGGAACCCCAGAACCAGGGCAGGAACTGGAAGCTGCCCTCCTCGGTGCCGATGCCGGAGAAGGTGATGCCCTTGTTGCCCGTCGCACTGATCTTCTCCAGTGCGCTCGTCAAGGCGTCCCAGCTGGTGATCGTGGACGGGTCGACTCCGGCGGCGTCGAGGACCTTCTTGTTGTAGTAGAGCGCGAGCGTGTTCGCGCCGATCGGGACGCCGTACGTCTTGCCGTCGATCTGACCGGCCGCGAGGATGTTCTTCTCGACGGAGGCCGTGCTCGTCTTCGTCTCCGACGTGTCGGTCAGGATGCCCGCATCCGCCAGCGTCGAGACGACGGGATTGTCCACGAGCAGCAGGTCGGGCGAGTTGTTCTGCTGACCGGCCAGAAGAGCCTTGCTGGTCAGGTCGGAGGTGTCGTAACCGGTGCGCTTCACCGTGACGCCGGCTTCTGTGCCGCACTTCTCGACGAGCTTTGTCCAGGCACTCGAAGCGTCGAACTGGGGGTACGGGTCCCAGAAGGTGTACGTGCCCTTGGGTGCCGCGCCACCGGCGCTGCTGGTACCGGATGCGCAGCCCGTGAGGGTCGCACCGGCAACGGCGAGGCCGACGAGCGCGGCGAGGGCGCGCTTGCGGCGGAAGAATGAGATCACAGTTGATTCCTCTCTGAATGCAGTGATGACGTGCCTTGTTCGGAGAGAACCGCTCAGGTGATCTCTCCGGTGAAATCGAAACCGAAACTGGTTTCGTCGGGGAACATATCCGCCCGCAGTCTTGTGTGTCAAGGCAACGTGAACTAATTTCGGTCGAACTGGCCGGATTACGAGTCCGGGCGTCACTCCGTCGTCGAAGATCGGTTTCCCATGGACGTGCCCGGCATCACCCCCTCCACACACGGCTCGCCGAGAACAGAGCAACCGCGGTCGCACTCGACCCCCGTTCGCCCGACCGTCTTCGACGTCGCGGCGGCAGCGGGCGTGAGCGCCCAGACGGTCTCTCGAGTCGTCAACGAGCGGGAACACGTCCGGCCCGAGGTCCGTCGGAGCGTTCTCGCGGCCATCGCCCGGCTCGGCTACGAGCCCAATGCGGCAGCCCAGGCGCTGGCAGCACGGCGCCATCGCCATGGAAGGGAGCACGAGTGACGATGTCGGACCGTACGGGTCGAAATCACTTTCGGTTCGGGCTGGATCGGCCTGGCAATTGCACGGCGAGCGTAGAGGAACTACTTTCGGAACATGACATCCCTGCCCCCTGGCGCCGACGTCTCGAAAGCGACCCTTGCTGACGTGGCCCAGGCAGCCGGAGTCTCCCGAGCCACCGCATCGAAGGCGCTCAACAACCGTGTCCACGTCAAACTCGAGACCCGACTCAGGGTCGAGGCCGCAGCCGCGGCTCTGGACTTCACGCCGAACTTCTTCGCCAAAGCACTCAACTCGTCCCGAACCAACACGATCGGCATGTTGACGAGCGACCTCGACAACCGGTTCGTCCTGCCGGTCCTCCTCGGTGCCGAGGACGCGTTCGGCTCCGGTTCCCTGTCGGTCCTCCTCGCCGACGCCCGCGACGACGTGATGCGGGAGCAACTGCACATCGAGACGCTCTTGTCGCGCAAGGTCGACGGTCTGCTCGTCGTGGGCAGGACGACCAACCCCCGCTCCCCCGTGGGCCTTCCGGTCGACGTGCCCGTGGTCTACGTCTACGCCCCCTCCACGCGAGAGACCGACACGTCCTTCACACCGGACAACGTCCTGGCGGGTCGTCTCGCCGCACGTCATCTCGTCGAGACGGGGAGGCGCCGCATCGCGCTGGTCAACGGCGAGCCGTCGTACGCGGCCGCGCGAGACCGAGCCCTGGGAGTCACCCTCGAACTCCGCGATCACGACCTCGAACTGCTGAGCGGCGACTCCCTGTTCGGCCAGTGGGGCGAACGCTGGGGACGGGATTGCGCGCGCCTCATCGCCCAGAGCCATCCCGAAGTCGACGCGATCATCGGCGGGAGCGACCACATCGCGCGAGGGGTCATCGACTCCCTGACCCGCCTGGGTCGCCGGGTGCCCGACGATGTCGCCGTGATCGGGTTCGACAACTGGGACGTCCTGGTGAGCGAATCCGAACCTCCTCTCTCGAGCGTCGACATGAACCTCGAGCATCTCGGCCGAGTGGCAGCCCAGGCCCTCGTCGAAGCCATCGGAGGCGCCCCACGCACCGGCCTCCACAGCGAGACGGTTCACCTGGCGCTGCGCGAATCGACACGACCGTCCGTGACCGACGACCACTGATCCTGCTATGGAAGTCGGTGGCTAGGAGAACCGGACCCGCAGGATGCTCCACGAAAGTGGCGGGAGGGTGACGAGTACCACTCCCCCGTCGACTCGGGCCGCGAGGGGAACCATGCCGACCGCGTCAGGCGCGGCCTCGGTGTTCGACGTGTGACGGTCTCCTCCCTCGGGCACGGTCAGAGTCTCGGCCGACACGACCTCGACGGCCGTCGGGAGGCCGGCGAGCGTCACCTCCGCCGCTTCGTCGAGCGACCGGTTCGTGACGAGGACCGTCACGACCTGCTCGTCGAGGGTCACCACGCAGTCGATCGCCGGCACCTCTCCGTGGCGGCCTCCGTCGACGGCCTCCACCTCGAGCGAGGCGGCGACGATCGAGCCCCGTGCGAATGCGGCTGCCCGCTGGAACGGGAAGAACGTGGTCTGCCGCCAGGCCGGACCGCCGGGCTCGCTCCGGATGGGGGCGATGACGTTCACGAGCTGGGCCAGGTTCGCCATGGACACCCGGTCGCTGTGCCGGATCAACGAGTTCAGGAGCGAACCGACGACCACGGCGTCCGTGACCGAGTATTCGTCCTCGAGAAGGCGAGGTCGTGCATCCCACGGTCCTTCGAACAGCGGCGCTTTGTCGACCTCGTTGAACCGCGTCTGGTACCAGACGTTCCATTCGTCGACCGCGATGCCGATCTTCTTCGTCGAGCCGGTCTCCACGGCGATCTCGTCGATGATGCGCGCGACGTCGTCGATGTACGCGTCGAGCGCGACCCCGGACGCGAGGAACGACGCCACGTCACCGTCGACCTCCTCGTAGTAGGCGTGGACGCTGATGTGGTCGATGACGTCTCCGGCCTCGCGGAGGACGGTGCGCTCCCAGTCGCCGAAGGTGGGCATGTCGGCGTTGGACGACCCCGCCGCGACCAGTTCGATCGACGGGTCGATCCACTTCATCAGGCGCCCGGTCTCGGCGGCGATCCGGCCGTATTCCGCGGCCGTCCGGTGCCCGATCTGCCAGGGGCCGTCCATCTCGTTGCCGAGGCACCAGACGGTGATCCCGAAAGGCTGGTCCGCGCCGTTCCGCCGGCGCCGATCGGAGAGTTCCGTGCCCGAGGGATGGTTGCTGTATTCGAGGAGGTCCGCCGCCTCGGCCATCCCCCGCGTGCCGAGGTTGACCGCCTGCATCAGCTCGATGCCCCGCGCCGAGGCCCACCCCGCGAACTCGTGGAGCCCGACCTCGTTCGTCTCACGACTGTGCCAGGCCGCGTCGAGTCGTGTCGGACGGTCGGCGACGGGCCCGACCCCGTCCTCCCACCGGTAGCCCGAGACGAAGTTGCCGCCCGGGTAGCGCACGATGGTCGGGCCCAGTTCGGCGACGAGCGCGGCGACGTCCTGACGGAAGCCGCCCGCGTCGGCCGTCGGATGGGAGGGCTCGTAGACGCCGGTGTAGACGGCCCGGCCGAGGTGTTCGACGAACGAGCCGAAGAGCCGGCGAGGCACTTCGGCAATCGCGTGAGAGGGGTCGATGTGGATGCGGGCGGTGAGCACGAGGGGGCCTTTCGGAGAACGGGTGGTCAGACGCCGTGGACGGCTCGGCCGTCGATCACCACGTCGCCCAGGCGGGGGCTCGGGGAGAACGAGAGACTCACGTCGCGCGACTCGAGTTCGAGCAGCAGGATCTCGTTCTCGCCCGCACGGGTGACCGGGCCGGGGACGTAGAGGGTCTGCTGAGGACCCCTGGACCAGTATCGGCCCAGGGCGAACCCGTTGAGGTAGGCGATGCCCTTCCCGGCGCCACGGGTGTCGAGGAACAGGTCGGCGGGCTCATCGAGGGCGAAGGAGAATCGGAGAACGGAAGGCCCGGATCCCGAGTCGCCGCCGGTCGCCGCCGTGACCACCCGGCTGAGCGGGAGATCAGCCAATCGGTCCAGATCGAGGGCCATCGCCGACCAGTCGAGCGCGGCTCCCCCGACCGTGACGGGCCCGATCAGGCCCTTCGGCTCGCCGAGTCGGAGGTCGTAGTTCACCCGGCCCTGGTCCTCGACGAGGACGGTAAGGTGATCGCCGGCGGGGAGCACGAGGGTGGTGTCGCCGAGGCTCCGTTCGAGCACGCCGACGAGGTCGCCGTCGACGAAGACCAGAGCCCGGTCTCGCACTTCCGCGACGTGCAGATCCCCCGACCGGCCGTCCAGACGCGCCCGCAGCGCGAGGAAACCCCGGTAGTGACCGAGATCGTCGAAGAGGGCAGGCGCCGGAGCCGAGCCCGGTGTCCAGTCCCCCAGCCGATCGAGCAGCGGCAGCAGATCCGCTCCCGCCTCGGGCTCGACGCGTGGGGTGGGCGCCTCCTCGGGAGCCCTGTCGAGGTCGAACGGGGGAAGCTCGGTGTACTTGCCGAAGACCTCGCGGAACGCGAAGAACTTGGCGGTCGGATTGCCGGCTTCGTCGAGAGGGGCGTCGTAGTCGTAGCTGGTCACGGTGGGCTCGTAGACGCCCTTGTCGTTGGCTCCGTTGGTGAGGCCGAAGTTCGTTCCGCCGTGGAACATGTAGAGGTTCACGGAGGCCCCGAGCGCGAGCAGTTCGTCGAGGTCACGGGCTTGCTCGTCCGCCGGCGTCACGTGATGCGCGTCGCCCCAGTGGTCGAACCATCCGTTCCAGTACTCGGAGCACATGAGGGGGCCGGTCGGCTGATGCTCGCGCAGCACGGCCAGACGCTCGCGGCTGCGGGACCCGAAGGAGCCCGTGCGGAGGAGCTCCGGCAGGCTGCCGTTCTCCAGCATGTACGGCTCGGGCTGGTCGACGGAGGTCAGCGGGACCGTGATCCCCGCCTCGCGGGTCAGATCGACGAGTGCCCGCAGGTACTCCTTGTCGTCGCCGTAGGCGCCGTACTCGTTCTCGATCTGCACGAGGACGACCGGACCGCCGAGGTCGATCTGTCGAGGCGCGACGATCTCGTAGACACGCTGGAGGTACGCCTCGACGGCCTTCATGAAGTGGGGCTCGAACCGGCGGATCCCCGTGTCCCCTCGCGCGAACAGCCAACCCGGCAGCCCGCCGTTGTCCCACTCCGCGCAGATGTAGGGGCCGGGGCGCACGATCGCATGCATCCCTTCCGCCTGGACGAGGTCGAGAAAGCGACCGAGGTCGAGCCCTCCCGTCGCGCTCCACTCGCCGGGCTGCGGCTCGTGGTCGCCCCACGGGACGTAGGTCTCGATGGTGTTCAGACCGAGAAGGCGCGCCTTGTGGATGCGATCGGCCCAGAGATCGGGATGCACGCGGAAGTAGTGCAGGGCGCCGGAGAGCACGCGGTGGGGAGCGCCGTCGAAGAGGAAGGTGTCGTCACCGACGAGGAAGCGGCTGGTCATGGGAGGTCTTTCGGTCGAGAGACGAGGAGCAGGTGCTGCCGACGGCCGCACCTGCTCCCGCGGTGGGTCTACTTGCTGGTGACGGTGAAGCCCTGCTGGTTGCCGTACTTGACGATCGCCGCCTGCCACGCCTTCAACCCGGCGTTCAGATCGGAGCCGTTCTGGTAGGCCTGACCCACGGTGTCGGCGTAGATGCTGTTCGCGTACACCTGGAACGGCAGGTACGACCAGCCGCTCTTGACCGAGTCGGAGGCGCCGGCGAGGACGGTGTTGATGTCCTGCTGACCGAAGTAGTCGGGCTTCGTCGCGAGGAACGACGACGAGGTGAGCGTCGCCGTCGTCGACGGGAAGCCACCCGAGGCAAGGAACGTGTTGACGCTGTCGTTCGAGGAGTTGAGCCACTTCACGAACCCGGCGGCAAGGGCCTGGTTCTTGCTCTGCTTCAGAACGGCCTGGGCGCCGCCGCCGTTCTCCGCAGTGACCGCGGTCGTACCGTCGTAGGTCGGGATCGGCGCGACGCGCCAGTCCCCCGAACCCGCCTTGGCGCCGGACTCGATCACGCCGGGGAACCACGCACCGGTGATCTGGGTCGCGATGTCACCGTTGGCGAGCTGCTTGTACCAGTCGTCGGTGAAGCCGGGGGTCGGGGCGAGGAGCTTGTTCTCGACCAACTCGTTCCAGGTGTCGGCCCACTTCTTCGTGCCGGCGTCCTGCAGGTTGACGGTCACCTTCGTGCCGTCCGTCGTGAACGGTGTGCCGCCGGCCTGCCAGATCATGCTCGTGGTGAAGCCGGCGTCGCCGGTGTCGCTGGTGAGATAGGCGTTCGGGTTGGCCGCGTGCAGGGTCTTGGCGTCGGCCACGTATTCGTCCCAGGTCTTCGGCACGGTCAAGCCGTACTTGTCGAAGACGGTCTTGTTGTAGAACATCGCCATGGGGCCGGAGTCCTGCGGCAGGCCGTAGAGCTTGCCGTCGAGGTCGACCGAGCCCCAGGTGCCCGAGGTGTACTTGCTCTTCAGCGAATCGAAGCCGTACTGCGAGAGATCGCTCAGCGACCCGGCGAGGGCGAACTGCGGCATGGCGTAGTACTCGATCTGAGCGACGTCGGGAGCGCCGGATCCCGCCTTGATCGCATTCTGGAGCTTGGTGTACTCGTCGTTGCCGGTCCCGGCGTTGACGAGCTTCACCTTCACGTTGGGGTAGGCCTTCTCGAATGCCGCGACCTGGGCCGCTCCGGAGGGCGTCCACGACCAGTAGGTGAGGGTGCCGCCCTTCTTGAGCGCAGCCGTGACGGCCGACGCGTTCCCGGAGCCGGACGCCGAGCCCGAGCCTCCGCTCGAGCAGCCTGCCAGGGCCGCGGTGACTGCGATCGTCGTGAGCGCAGCTCCGACGACCATCCTCAAGCGCTTGTGCATGAGGTTCCTTTCACTTCGTTGTGTGGGGTGATGTGGGCAGGACGCCCTGGTGGATCAGGAGGCGGGAGTGGTCACTCCTTGACGCCTCCGGCGCCGAGTCCCGACTGCCAATACCGCTGCAGGAGGAGGAAGACGACGACGATGGGGATGATCGTGAGCAGCGAACCGGTCACGACGAGGTTGTAGATCGGATGGGCGGCCACGCCGGAGGCTTGCTGACTCCACTGGTTGAGGCCGACCGTGAGCGGATACCAGCGGGGATCGCTGAGCATGATCAGGGGCAGGAAGTAGTTGTTCCAGACCGCCACGACGGAGAAGAGCAGGACGGTCACGATGCCGGGGGTGAGCAGCTTGACCGCGATCGTGAAGAAGATCCGGATCTCGGAGGCGCCGTCCATCCGGGCGGCCTCCAGGAGTTCGCTCGGGATCGCGTCGACCGCGTAGGTCCAGACGAGGTAGAGCCCGAAGGGGCTGACGAGCGAGGGCAGGATGATCGCCCAGGGGGTGTTCGTCAACCCGAGCTTCGAGAACAGCAGGAACGTCGGCACGGCGAGGGCGGTGCCCGGGATGGCGATGGAGCCGAGCACCACGGCGAACACGAGGCGGCGACCGATGAAGCGGAACTTGGCCAGGCCGTAGCCCGCGATGGTGGCGAGGAACGTCGCTCCCCCGGCGCCGACGACCACGTAGAGCAGCGTGTTGCCCAGCCACTGCAGGAAGATTCCGCCGTTGTAGGTGAACACGTCGCGCACGTTGGCGAAGAGGTCGAAGCCGCTGCCGAACCAGAGTCCGAACGTCGAGAGCAGATCGTCCTGCGACTTGGTCGAGTTCACGATCAGGTAGAAGAGCGGCGCGAACGAGTAGACGAGGAAGACGATCATGATCGCGGTCATCGGCAGGGACTTCTTCTCGCGGAGCCCGGAACCGCCGTCTTTCGGGGTGCGTCGACGCTTGGGGCGACCGACGGCCGGGTCTCCGACCGGGGCGACGGGGCGGGTGACGGTGGTCATCGGTTCTCCGATCGAGTGCCGCGCACCTGGACGACGTAGGCGATCACGGCGGTGATCACGCCCATGACGATCGCCACGGTGGCGGAGTAGTTGAACTGCTGGCCGGCGAACGAGAGGTTGTAGGCGTACATGTTCGGGGTGAAGAAGGTGCCGATCACGTTGGGAGCGAGCGACTTCAGGAGGTTCGGCTCGTTGAAGAGCTGGAAGCTGCCGATGATCGAGAAGATCGTGGCGATGACGATGGAGCCGCGGAGCGCCGGGATCTTGATGGACAGAATGGTTCGCAACGAACTGGCGCCGTCCAGCGCAGCCGCCTCGTAGAGATCCGTCGGCACCACACGGAGTGCGGCGAAGAAGATGATCATGTTGTAGCCGAGGAACTCCCACGTCACGATGTTCCCGATCGAGGTCAGGATCCACGACGGGGTGAAGGGCTGGAGGAGGTCGATTCCGATCGCACTGTTGAACGAACCGGTGAGTCCGAACTGCGGTCCGTAGATGAAGCCCCAGATGAGCGCCGCCACGACTCCCGGCACCGCGTACGGCAGGAAGATCGCGATCCGGAAGAACCCGGCAGCGTGGACCCTGGCGCTGTCGAGGGCGAGGGCCGCGATGAGAGCGAGCACCAGCATGACGGGCACCTGGATGACCAGGAACACCAGCACGCGCAGGAATCCGCTCCAGAACTTGCTGTCCTGGAGCAGCTGCGCGTAGTTCGCGAGTCCGACGAAGTGGTTGCCGCCGATGAGCTGATCGCGGAACAGGCTCAGGTAGAGCGCGTATCCGATGGGAACGATGAGCATGGCGATCAGGACGACCATGAACGGGCCGACGAAGAGCCAGCCGGTCATTCCGCCTCGGCTCTTCCGGCGCCGGCGGCCGGAGAGACCGACGGTGGGATCGGCCTTCACGCCGGGCAGTGCTCTGGAACTCATGAAACATCCTTGTCTCGACCGATGTTTACGTCAACATCTCGGAGTGGACAGTAGCATGGCAACGTCGCCATCGCCATATCGGGAGGAAAATGTCCGAAGAATCACCGGTCGCCGCCCGTCGGACGGTCTCGGCCTCCGACGTCGCCCGCGCCGCCGGCGTCTCGATGCAGACGGTCTCGCGAGTCGTCCGCGATCTCGACAACGTCCAACCCGCGACTCGCGACCGGGTCCGCGAGGCGATGACCTCTCTCGGCTACCGTCCGAATCGCGCCGCACGGGCCCTTCGCTCGGGGCGCTTCCGGACCATCGGCGTCATCATGTTCACCCTGTCGTCGTACGGCAACATGCGGACCCTTGACGCCATCGCCGAGGCCGCCTCGGCGCTCGACCACACCGTGACGCTCCTGCCCGTCCACCAACGGACCCGCGGCGGGGTGAGCACCGCCTTCACACGATTGTCCGAACAGGCCGTCGACGGCATCGTCATCGTCATCGAGGCGAATCTCGACGAGACCGAGATCGACCTGCCGACCGACGTGCCCATCGTCGTCCTCGACTCCAGTCGCGCCTCCGAACGTCCCGTCGTGGACACCGATCAGGCCCAGGGCGCCCGCTTGGCGACGCAGCATCTGCTCGATCTGGGTCACGAGACCGTCTGGCACGCAGCGGGCCCCGACAGCTCGTTCTCCGCCCGTCGTCGACAGGAGTCGTGGCGCGCCACCCTCGAGGCGGCCGGCCGCCCGGTGCCGCCGGTCTTCGAAGGCGATTGGACGACGTCCTCCGGCTATCGCATCGGCCTCGAGATCGTGAACCGGCCGGAGATCACCGCCGTCTTCGCCGCGAACGACCAGACCGCCCTGGGGATCCTCCGCGCCTGCCACGAGTTCGGCCGCCGCGTTCCGGAGGACCTGAGTGTGGTCGGCTTCGACGACATGCCCGAATCCGACTCGTTCTGGCCCCCGCTCACGACCGTCCATCAGTCGTTCGACGACGTCGGACGCCTCTCGATCGAGATCCTGATGGCCGAGATCGCGGGATCCAAGGGCGCGGCCTCGACGATCGTTCCCACCCGCCTCGTCGTGCGCGACAGCACAGCCGCACCCCGGGCATGACGCCGAGGCCGCGCACCCCGACCTCCGCCTAGGAGCTCGGCGTCGGGGTCGTCGTCGGCAGGGCGGGCCGAGCGCCGCCGTCGGTCGTCGCCGGCCCCTTTCCGGCCACGGGTGCCGTCGGCGCGTCCTTCCCGGTCGGCGGTGCCGGCGGGGTGGCACCCGGTTTCGGCGCGGTCGCCTCGGCGGCGGCACCCGCCTTCGGTCCTGCCGGTGCGGCCCCGGCCGCAGGCGCGCAGGCCGGCCCGGCGGCGTCGGCCCCCGCCGCTCCCTGGGCCTTGGGTGCATCCCCCGCCTTCGGTGTCGTGCCTGCTTTGGGAGCGGCCCCGGGCGTCGGCGCTCCCGATGCCGGAGCCGTGGGCGCGCCCGTGGCCGTGCCGGCCTTCGGTGTCGCCGTGCTGGTGCTGCCGGCCGCCACGCCGCTGCCGCCCGACGACGAGGCGCTGTTCTGGTACGTACCGCCTCCCGGTCCCCCGGTGAGCGCCGACGCCGCACCGACTCCGGCGCCGCCGAGGCACACGACGAGTGCCGCTACGCCGAGGACGACACGTGTTCTCGGCCTGCGACGCTGAGCGCGATCCTCGAGCGTCGGCGTCGGCGACCCCGCGGCCCAGAAGGCCGCTGCAGGATCCGCCCCCGCTGTCGGAAGTTCTCGAGTCGCGGCCTGGTCGTCGTTACCGCCCGGGGTTCCCGCGGTCGGCCGCTCGAATCCCGAGGTGGGTCGAGGGAATTCCTCGGTGGGTCGTTCGTCCTCGGAGCGCTCGCGGTCGCGCTCGTCGTTGTTCTTCGTCATGGTGACTCCTTCTCTGGACGGCCCCGTTCGGGCCCTTCCTCCACCGTCGAAGTCGAATCTGAAGCATTGCTTAAGCCCAGCTTCTGGGCAGCCTTTTCATAGGGGCAGAGCCGCCGGGCGGACGTAGGGTTCCCTCCATGCCCAACCCCGCTCGCATCCTGCTCGTCGACGACGACGAGACGATCCGCACGTCCGTGGCCACCTCCCTCACGGCGGAGGGCTTCTCCTGCCGGACGGCTTCGGACGGCTTCGCGCTGACGTCGCACCTGGCCGACTTCCTCCCCGACCTCGTCATCCTCGATTGGATGCTGCCGGGGCCGAGCGGCATCCAGCTTGCACAGACCGTGCGAACGGTCTCCGACGCCGCCGTCCTCATGCTCACGGCTCGCGACGAAGTCGACGACCGGCTGCGGGGCTTCTCCGAGGGCATCGACGACTACCTCGTCAAGCCGTTCGCCATGGCCGAGCTGATCGCCCGGAGCACCGCCGTTCTGCGCCGACGCGGGCGGGTGCCGTCGATCATCGAGGTCGGAGACCTCCTCGTCGACCAGAACGCCGGGATCGCACGCCGAGGCGGGGCCACCCTCGATCTGACGGCGACCGAGTTCCGGCTCCTGGAATTCCTGGCCTCGAGCCGCGGCCGGACGCTGTCCAAAGGCCAGATCCTCACGCAGGTCTGGGGCTACGACGACTACGACCCCAACCTCGTCGAGGTGCACCTGAGCTCGCTGCGCCGCAAGATGGAGGTCCAAGGCCCCCGCCTCATCCACACCATCCGAGGGCTCGGCTACCGGGTGGCCGTCGCCGAGGCGGCGCGATGAGGGCCCGCACCCGCTCGCTCGCCGGCCCCGTCGGGCTTCGCACCGGCTCCCTCCGGCTTCGCGCCGTCATCGCGGTCCTCCTTCTCCTCGTCGTTCTGCTGGGGGCCCTCGCCGTCGCCGTCGAGGCGACCCTGGGATCCCGGCTCCGCACGCAGATCGAGGATCGACTTCGAGACCGCGCTTCGGCCGCGACCGCCCTCGTGGGCACGGTCAGCTCGGACGACCTCGCGGAGCGTCTCTCGTTCCAGGGCCTCTCCGTCGTCATCCGCGACAAGAACGGCGACTCCGTGGTGGCGGGGCCGTCCCCGGCCCAACTGCGCGCCGGGCCCAAGGCGGGCGCGCCCCTGCCCGGGCCGAAACAGGACGGGTCGTCGGCCGGGGTGTCGAACACGCCGACGGCAGGTGCGGACACCTCGACACCCGCCACGGACGCCTCGACGGGCACCGTCTCGATCACCTCCTCCACCATCACCACGGACGATCAGATCGTCACCCTCGTCTCCCGGCTCGACGACGGATCGACGATCACGCTCACGGCAGACGCGTCGTCGGTCGGCCAGACGCTCGCCCAGCTGCGGTGGGTGATGCTCGGGGCATCCACCGGCTTTCTGATCATCGCCGCAGTGGGCCTCGTCGTGGTCATGCGGGTATCGCTCCGACCCCTCGACCGGATGTCGGCCGTCGCCCGGTCCATCGCCGCCGGCGACCGAGGGCGCCGCTTGACCCCGGCCAGACCGCGCACGGAGATCGGTCGGGTCGCGGCTGCCTTCGACGAGATGCTCGATGCGATCGAGGGTGCGGAGCGCAAGGCCGTGGAGGCCGAGGCGCGGGTGCGGTCCTTCGTCTCCGACGCCGCTCACGAGATGCGGACGCCCGTGGCCGGCATGCGGGCCGCCGCGGACACGCTCGTGCGGGCTCCCGTCGATCCGGCCGAACGCGAACGCCTCGCCTTCCACGTCGCCCGGGAGGCGGGGCGGGCGTCGCGGCTCATCGACGACATGCTGATGATGGCCCGGGTCGACCGAGGAATCGAACTCGCCCTCACGCGCGTCGACCTCCGGACGGTCGTGACGGGCGAGGCCGATCGCCAACGGCTCCGTCGGCCCGCTCTCGATCTCCGGGCCGAGGTTCCCGACGCCGAGGTGTGGATCGAGGCGGACGCCGACCGCCTCGCGCAGGTGCTCGGAAACCTCGTCGACAACGCCATCCGGGCGACTCGCGGAACGGGGCGCATCACGCTCGCTCTCGAGCGCCGTCCGGGCGACGCCGTCGCCGTGCTCGTCACCGACGACGGCCCCGGTGTTCCCGAAGCCGACCGCGAGCGGATCTTCGACCGCCTCGTGCGGCTGGACCCGAGCCGCGATCGAGACACCGGGGGCGCCGGTCTCGGTCTCCCGATCGCTCGAGGCATCGCCCGCGCCCATGGCGGCGAGGTGCGGTGTGTCGCGACGTCGACGGGCGCGGCGTTCGAGATCGAACTGAAAGGCGTCGAGGGGGATGCCCGGGCCGACCTCCGCGAAGCCCCGCAACCCTCGCGATCCTGGCAAATCGCCCGGAGGCTGACGACGCCGCATCGGTAGGTTCTACCCGGAAGCCAACAGGCCTCCACCCACTCTCGAAAAGGAGCATGTCATGGGACTCGACGACAAGATCAAGAACGCCGCACAGGACATCGCTGGCAAGGCCAAAGAGGTCATCGGCGACCACAAGGGCGACGACGACCTCAAGGCCGAAGGCCAGAAGGACCAGACCGCCGCTTCGGCGAAGAAGGTCGGCGAAGACGTCAAGGACGTCTTCAAGTAGATCGACTGTTCTCCGAACAGAGCGACACCGTCAAGCGCGGGCGTGACCACGAGGTCCCGCCCGCGTTCGTGCGTCAGTGGGCCAGCGTCAGCGGGACAGCGTCAGCGGGACAGCGTGACGCGGGGATACTCGTCGAAGCGCTCCGTGTAGGCCGCGGCGAACCGGCCGAGGTGCCCGAAGCCCCACCGGCGGGCGACGTCGGCGACGAGAACGGACCCCGGGTCCGACGACAGGAGATCCTGTCGCACGCGGTCGAGCCGCACGTTCCGCAGGTACGCGGTCGGGCTGGATCCGAGGTGCTCGCTCATGAGCAGCTGCAGCGTTCGGGTGTGGAGCCCGGCGGCGGCGGCGATGTCGGCCGTGGTGATCGGCTGGTCGGCGTTCGCGTGCACGTATTCGGCCGCCTGCCGCAGCTTGCGCGTGCGTTCGGTGCGGAGGGCGTCCGGCACGTCGACGGCTCGCCAGGGGAAGAGGTCGAGCAGCGATCGCACGAGCGAGACCTGCGCCGCGTGGCGGGCCAGGGCAGGCGTCGACTCCCCCACGACGAGAGGTGTGACCGCCCCGAGTGTCTCGCGCCAGGCGGCCAGATCCTGAGGCGTGGGGATGGCCGAGTAGTCGAAGACGATCCGTTGCGACGGGCCGGCGTGCCGTTCGGTGGCGACGTCCTCGAGGAACGTCGCCTCGATGTGGACGATGCCGTGCCGGTGCGGGGTCATTGCGAACGCGAACGACGTCTCGGTCGGCGTCAAGAAAGGGCGGGACTCGACGCTGGTCAGCTGCCCCACGGGGTAGTCGATCGTGACGGAACCCATCCGGAACCACGACATCACATAGTCCTTCGACCAGGGGATGACTCCCTGCAGATGGCCGAGGAACGACCCGGTCTCGAGACTCAGGCGGGCGTCACCGGCACCGGCGAAGCGGAACGCGAACGGTTCACTCGTCTCCCGAGCACGGAACTGCCGACCGCTGTAGATGTTCTCGAGGAAGTCGCGGGAATCGTCGACGCTTTCGCTGCTGTACTCGACGCGTTCGAACGGCAGCGGCTCGTCGGCCGGGCGGATTGTGGCGGCCCCGCCGGGTGCGACCGTCGAGCCGGTCGCGACCGTCGCGTCGGTCGCGTAGGTGCTGGTCATGGACATCTCCTGATCCTCTCGCGCCGCGCGGCCCGCGGTGGTGAGACGCACGGCCGAACGGCTTCGAAATCGGCGATCGGCGATGCGTCCTGTTCCGGACGACGTGGAAGGCCCTGAAGACAGGGTTCCACACCCGAACCGCCCTCGTCGTCACCCCAAAAGGCGGGTCCGGCGGACGACGCGACGAATTCCATTCGCTGGAGCGCCCGAAACCCGCCCCTCGCAGAACCGATAGGGTCGGAGGCACCTTGGAGGCGACGTGGAACAGGATTCACCCGCGGATGCCGCGCGTCTCTTCGCCGGCCGATACGTTCTGGGCGAGGTCATCGGCACCGGCGGCATGTCGACCGTGTACCGCGCACGGGATCAGGTGCTCGGCCGTCCCGTGGCGATCAAGATCCTCGGCGGGCAGTCGAGCGATCCGGCTCTGCTCAGGCGGGAGAAGAACGAGGTCGCGCTCCTCGCATCCCTCGGACACCACTCGCTCGTGACTCTCTACGACGCCGACGTCGCCGTTCTCGGCACCGAGGAGCGCAGCTTCCTCGCGATGGAACTGGTCGACGGCCCCACTCTCGACGCGCGCATCCGGACGGGCCCCGTGGCTCTCACCGACATGAACCGGATGCTGCTCGACCTCGCTGAGGCTCTGCACGTCGTGCACGCGGCCGGCGTCATCCACCGGGACATCAAGCCCGGCAACATCCTGCTCGCCCCCAACCCGCTGCCGGACCGCGAATTCTCCGCCAAACTGGCCGACTTCGGGATCGCGTCCCTGGTGGATTCCACTCGCATCACCGCCACGGGAACAGTGGTCGGGACAGCCGCCTATCTGTCGCCGGAGCAGGCTCTCGGCCACCGCGTGGGTCCGCCGACGGACATCTACTCGCTCGGGCTGGTGCTGCTCGAGGCGATCACCGGACAGCGCGAGTTCTCCGGCACGCTCATCGAGTCGTTGAGTGCCCGCATGAATCGCGACCCGGTCGTCCCCGGCACCCTCGGCTACGAGTGGAAGTCCCTTCTCACGGCGATGACCGCCCGCGACCCCGAGGCCCGGCCCACCGCCGAGCAGTTGCTCGTCCGCGCCGAGGCCCTCGGTGCCACGTCGACCGCGCCGGGCACGGCACAGCTCACGACGCCGCTGCCCGCGCCGCAGAGCTCCGTCGCCTCTGCGGAGGATGCTCCGACCGTCCTTCTCACGCCGTCCGCCGACGAGAACGCCGCCACGCGCCTGCTCCCCTCGACCGCGGTCACCGCGGAGGAACGCGCCGACCCTCCTCGGCGTCAACGGAAGGGCCTGTTCATCGTCATCGGCATCGTGGTCGTCGTGCTCCTCCTGGCCGCGATCCTGGCCATCGCCGGAACGTTCCGCTCGAACGGTCCCGCAGTCACGCCGGATCCGTCGACGAGTTCGTCCTCCCCCGAGCCCGCAGAGTCGTCGACCCCGTCACGGTCCACACCCACGAGCACGCCGACCGTCACCACCCCCTCCCCCTCCGAGACTCCCCTGCCGAGCGCCACCGCGCCCCCGACGCCGACGACCACGCCTGTCGTACCGACCACCCCTGTCGTACCGACGACCCCACCGCTGCCGGGTGCCGGAAAGGGAAACGGCAACGGCAACGGCAACGGCAACGGCAACGGCAAGAAGTAGCCCGGGCGAAACCCCGCTTCGGCACGAGTCGCCCCGTTTCACGTGAGTCGCCCCGGCATGCCAGGGCGACTTACGTGAAACGGGGCGACATGCCCGGCGGACACGCGCCGACCTCAGGCCGACAAGGCAACCGCACTGTCCGCCACGACCCGCCCGTCGTCCAGTACGAGCCGCCGCGTCACGAACTCCTCCGGCACCGGCACGTGGGAGATCAGCAGCACGGTCGTGCCGGCCTCGGCGGCGGTCCGCAGCAGATCGGTCAGCAGCGCGTCGGCCACCTCCGAGTCGACTCCGGCGGCCGGCTCGTCGAGCACGAGCACCGGGAAGCCTCGCAGGAGAGCCCGGGCCAGCGAGATCCGCTGGGCCTGCCCGCCCGAGACCAGGGCGCCGCGCTCGCCGAGGGGAACGCGCAGTCCACCCCGGGCAGCGAGCCACTCCCCCAGGCCGACCCGTTCGAGGACTGCGGTGAGCTCGTCGTCGGTGGCGGTGTCGCGGGCGAAGAGCAGGTTCTGGCGAACATCCTCGTCGAAGAGATACGGCGTCTGCTCGATCAGACCCACGGTCGCCCGGACGTCCGCCCCGTCGAGCGACCGGGTGTCGAGCCCGCCGAGCGTGTACGACCCGGTGTGCTCCAGGAACCGCACGAGCACCGAGGCCAGAGTCGACTTGCCCGCACCGCTCGGCCCTTCGAGCACGACGCGTTCGCCGACCCGCAGTGTCAGAGACACCGGCCCGAGGGCGGGATGCACGGCTCCCGGCCACGAGGCCCCGACGTCGTCGAGCCGAAGTGCCACGCCGCCGACGCCGGGCAGCGCCACCGGCGAGACGGCGGCCTCGGGCGACCCCGCCGAAGACACCTCGTCCACCACGACCTCCGCCGGCACCACGGCCGGCGCCGCCGAATCCACCCGCTCGCCGCTCGCCTTGACGCGACGCCACGCCAACACGGCGACGGGCACGTTCCCGACGACCTCGAACACCGCCAGCGGCACCAGGATCACCAGCGCGAGGTACGGGCCGCTGAGCGCGAAGCCGAGGGGATGCGCGTGCCCGAGCGTCGGCGCCGTGAACCAGGCGACGGCCAGCACGGTGAAGCCGCTCACGAACGTGATGATCGCTGCCACGAGGCCCGAGGTGGAGGCGGTGCGGAGCGACGCGCGCCGCAGATCGTCGTCGAGCTGCCGGACGCGGGCGAGCTGGGCGTCCACCGCGTCGAAGGCGACGAGCACGTCGAGGTTCTGGATCGTGTCGAGGACCGCGGCACCCAGGTCGCCCCGCCGCTCGGCGAGGCTCTTCTCCGAGCGCGAGGCGAGCCCGTTGGCCAGCAGGATCGTGACGGCGAAGGCCACCACGAGCGCGACGAGCAGCACGAGGCCGGCGATCGGCGAGATCACGAGCACTCCCACGACGGCGACGATCGACGTCAGCGCGGAGATGGCGAGCGGCTGCACGACCCTCAGTGGGAGGTCCTGCAGGTCGTCGACGTCGCTGACCACGCGGGTCAGCAGGTCGCCGCGCGAGGTCCGGGCGAGGCCCGCGGGTGCGATCCGGACGAGACGCTCGTAGAGCTTCGTGCGGACCACCGCGAGCTGCCGGAACGCGGCGTCGTGGCTGGTGAGGCGCTCCAGGTAGCGGAAGAACGCGCGCGACAGGGCCAAGGCCCGGACGGCCACGATCGCGACGGAGAGGAACAGGATGGGCGGCTGCGCACCGGCATAGGTGATGAGGTAGGCCGAGAACGCGAGCAGGGCCACGCCGGAGAGGGCGCTGAGGGCACCGGTCGCCATCCCCCGCCACGATCGGGCGATCGGGGGCTGGGCGGTGCGGAGGAGCGAGTCGGTCATGCGTGCACCTCGTGGGTCTCGGAAACGCTGCGGCTGCCGGAGGCGCTCAGGGCGCGACCCCCGAGGTCGATCACCCGATCCGCCGCCTCGGCGACAGCGGGCCGGTGGGTCACGACGACCACGGCGACGCCCGTCTCGGCCACCCGTCGGAGCCCGGCGACGAGCACCTTCTCTGTCGCGAGGTCGAGGGCGGAGCTGGGCTCGTCGATCAGGAGCAGCCGAACGGGGTGTCGCCGGAGGCGGTACAGCGCCCGGGCCAGGGCGACCCGCTGGGCCTGCCCGCCCGAGAGTCCGTCGCCGGCCGCGCCGAGGACGGTTCCGGGGTCGATCTCGCGACCGCCCGCCGTGCCGAGGGCTTCGATCACGGCCTCGACGTCGACGTCGTCGCCCAGCGCGACGTTCGAGGCGACGGATCCCGAGAGGAGCCCCGGGTTCTGCCCCGACCACGCCGTCTCGGAGTGGACGGGTCGCTCCCCGGTCGACCGCCAGCGCATCGTGCCCTCGGCCGGCACCGTGCCCAGCAGTGCGCCGAGCAGCGTCGACTTGCCGATGCCGCTGGGGCCGGTGATCGCGGTCACCCGCCCGGTGGCGATGTCCAGGTCGACGGGGGCCAGACTGATGGTGTCGCCGAAGGCGACGGTGACTCCTCGGAGTTCGAGCACGTCCGGCTCGCCCGGTCGAAGGGCCGAGGCAGAGGGCGCGGGATGCACGGAACGACCTCGAAGGAGGGCTCGGGCATCCTCGTCCCCGCCCTCCCCGGCACCCTCGTCGAGCACCTCGAAGACGTCGTCGGCTGCCCCGACCCCGTCTGCCGCGGCGTGGAAGTGCGCTCCCACCTGGCGGAGCGGCAGGTACACCTCCGGAGCCAGCAGCAGCAGGAACAGCCCCACCTCGAGCCCGAGACTGCCGGCCACGAGACGCACGCCGATCGTGACGGCGACGATGGCGACGGACAGCGACGCGGCCATCTCGAGCGCGAAACCGGAGAGGAACGAGACCTGGAGCACCTTCATGGTCTCGGTGCGGTACTCGTCGGTGATGGTGCCGATCCGTCGGACCTGCCGGCGCTCCCGACCGAAGGCCTTGAGGGTCGAGAGGCCGTTCACGGCATCGAGGAAGGAGGAGGCGAGGCTCGCCAGGCGATCCCACTGGCGGGCCTGGGCTGAGCGCGTGGTCCAGCCGATCAGGATCATGAAGACCGGGATGACCGGGAGGGTGCAGAGCACGATGATGCCCGACAGCAGGTCTTGCGAGAACATCACGATCACGAGCAGCGGTGTCGCCAGCGCGGTGAGGATCAGCTGCGGCAGGTACTTCGCGAAGTAGTCGTCGAGGGCGTCGAGACCCGGACCCACGAGCGTGGCGAGCCGGCCGGAGTTGCGGGTGGCGAGCCAGGCGTGGCCGCGGGCGACGACGGTCTCGACCACACGCCTCCGCAGCTGGCTCTTGACCCGGGCCGCGGTGCGAGCCGCGACGGCCTCGAGAGCCCAGCCGACCAGCGAGCGGAGCACGACCGTGATCGCGAGGCCGACGAGGTAGCCGGCGAGCTCCGACGCGCGATGGTCGACGATCACGACGACCGACCGCGACACGAAGAAGGCGAATGCGACGGTGAGAGCCGTCTGCACGACTCCGAGACCCGCGCCCAGGGCGAGGAAGCTCCGCACAGCGGAGGCGTAGCGCAGAAGGCGCGGGTCGAGGGGTTTCATGCGATGACGGCTCTCGGTGGTCGGTGTCGGACGCTCGCGGAGGGTGCCGGGCTCAGTGCGAGGCGGCGGTGACGAGCGAGCGCGTCACGCGTTTGCGGAAGATCCAGTACGTGAACCCCTGGTAGGCGAGGATCAGCGGCACGAAGATCAGGGCGATCCAGCTCATGACCTCGAGCGTGTAGTGCGAGCTCGACGCGTTGGCGATGGTCATCGTGTGGGCCGGGTCGTTCGTCGCGACCAGCACGTTCGGGAACAGTGTGGCGAACAGGCTGACGATCACCAGGGCGATCGTCGCGGCCATGAAGCCGAACGCCCATCCCTCGCGGCCCCGGAGGTTCTGCACGAACGCGATGATCAAGGCGACCACCGCGGCCGCGGACAGGATGATCGAGACCATCGTGCCGTGCTGAATGCTCGTGACGATCAGGAAGACCAGACCCACCACGGCGGCCACCACGCCCGCCCGAGTAGCCAGCTTGCGGGCCCGGACCCGGATCTCGCCGTCGGTCTTGAGCGAGACGAAGATCACGCCGTGCACGAAGAAGAGCAGGAGGGTCGCGAGACCGCCGAGGATGGCGTACCAGTTGAACAGGTCGCCCAGCGAGCCGGTGTAGTTGAAGCCCTTGTCGAGAGCCAGGCCGTGGACGATGTTGGCGAACACGACGCCCCAGAGGAAGGCCGGGACGACGCTCCCGATGAAGATCATCCGGTCGAAGTTGCGCTTCCACTTGTGGTCGGGGCGCTGGTGACGGTACTCGAACGAGACGCCGCGGAGGATGAGGGCCAACAGGATCATCAACATGATCAGGTAGAACCCGCTGAAGATCGTGGCGTACCACTCGGGGAACGAAGCGAAGAGGCAGGCTCCCGCGACGATCACCCAGGTCTCGTTGAGGTCCCAGACCGGGCCGATGGTGTTGATCAGGACCCGGCGGTCGGTGTCGTCCTTCGAGAGGAACGGAAGGGACATGCCGACGCCGAAGTCGAAGCCGTCGAGCACGAAGTAGCCGGTGAAGAACAGGCCGATGAGGCAGAACCAGAGATCGGGGAGGAACATCAGTACACCGTCGCTTCGTGGAGCATCTTGCCCGTGACGACGTCGATCTTGGTCGGCGCCTCCGGACCCGCGTGAGCGGCCTTGAGGATGAGGCGGAACTCGACCACCGCGAGGGTGGCGTAGATCGCCGTGAAGGCGATCAGCGAGATCAGGACCTCGACGCCGGTCGTGTTGGGCGACACCCCGTCACTCGTCTTCAGGAGGCCGAACACCAACCAGGGCTGGCGGCCCATCTCGGTGAAGATCCAGCCGATGACCATCGAGGCCAGGGGCAGCGGGAAGCTCCAGACGGCGGCACGCCAGATCCACTTGTTCTTCGGCATGCGGCCCTTGCGGGTGACGAACAGGCCTACGAACGAGATGAGGATGGCGACGATTCCGAGGCCCATCATCCAGCGGAAGGACCAGTACGTGATCCAGATGATCGGCGAGTAGTTGCCCGGGCCGTAGGCGGCCTTGTACTGCGCCTGGAGGTTGTCGATGCCCTCGACCGTTCCGTCGAACGTGTGGGTCGAGAGGAACGAGAGCAGATACGGCACCCGGATGCTGAACAGCTCGTTGGAGCCGTTCGGCGTGCCCAGGGTGAAGATCGAAAACGACGCGTTGAAGCCGGTGCTCGTGTGATAAAGCGCCTCGGCCGAGGCCATCTTCATGGGGTTGGTCTCGACCATGGCGAGGCCCAGCTGGTCACCCGTGAGGACGGTCAGAGCGCCGGAAGCGATCATCATCCAGAGGCCGAAGCGGAGGGCGGGACGCATCGTGTCGAGGTTCTGACCGCGCGAGATGTGCCAGCAGGCGACGGCGACGATGACGGCGGCCGAGACCATGAAGCACGCGAAGAGCGTGTGCGGGAACGCGGCGAGGGCGACC
Organism: Frondihabitans cladoniiphilus; assembly: GCF_039544345.1. Classification (NCBI taxonomy): domain Bacteria; kingdom Bacillati; phylum Actinomycetota; class Actinomycetes; order Micrococcales; family Microbacteriaceae; genus Frondihabitans; species Frondihabitans cladoniiphilus. Next base: position 519,319 of record NZ_BAABLM010000001.1, on the reverse strand, counting down.
TTGTTGGTCAGCACCTCCCAGATGCTCGTCAGCTCGGCCCGGCCCTTGGCCTTGTCGATCGTGTAGCCGACGGGGTGCTGCATGAAGGAGTTCGCCGCGATGATGAAGTAGGCCGAGAGGATGCTGCCCACCGTGGCGCCCCAGATGGACGTCAGGTGCAGACCCTTGGGCACGCGATCCCACCCGAAGATCCAGACGCCGAGGAAGGTGGCTTCGAGGAAGAACGCCAGCAGACCCTCGAGGGCCAGCGGGGCACCGAAGACGTCGCCGACGAAGCGGGAGTAGTTGGACCAGTTCATGCCGAACTGGAACTCCTGGACGATGCCGGTGACCACGCCCATCGCGAAGTTGATCAGGAAGATCTTCCCGAAGAACTTCGCCAGTTGGAGGTAGTGCGCACGGCCGGTGCGGTACCACGCGGTCTGGAAGACGGCGACGGTGAAGCCCATACCGATCGTCAGCGGAACGAACAGGAAGTGGTAGATGGTCGTCAGACCGAACTGCCACCGCGACAGGATGAGAGGCGAAAGGATCTCATCGGCAAGGAGGGGGTGCAAGGTGCCTCTTCTACGGACAGAGGTGGTGGGGGTCGCTCCATCGAGACTCTCGGGACAGTCAAAAGCGTACGTTCGCGATCCGACCCGAACGGGCCGTGGAACCTGCGAAAACGCTGATCAACCCGGTGATAGCTCGGCGTCGAGAGAAGTGGGACCCCGTTCCGTGCACAGACGTGCAAAAAGGGTGGTCGCCCGGAGCCTCTATCCGGGCGACCACCCTCTCAGGAGCAGCCTCTAAAACAGGTGTCGTTTTACTTGACGATCCCTGCATCCTTCAGGAAGGCTTTGGCGATGACCGCCGCGGACTTCTTGTCGTTGACGCTCTCCGCGTTCGCCGCGATGAGCTTCGACTGCGTGAGCGCGGCGTTCACCTTCTCGATGATGCCGGCGGCCTTCGAGTTCACCTTGCTGTCGGCGACGGGGATGATGTTCTGCGGCAGGATCATGTTCTTCGGGTCTTTGAGGGACACGAAGTCGTTCGCCTTAATCGACGGGTCGGCCGAGTAGATGTCCGCGAGCTGCACGGTTCCGTCCTTCAGCGCGGCGACCGTGAGCGGTCCGCCCGAGTCGGCGATCGCCTTGAGGCTGGCCGTCACGCCGTAGTCGCTCTTGAGACCGGGGATGCCGTAGGGGCGGGTCTGGAACTCGGCGTTGGCGCCCACCGTCAGCGGGTCGGTGACCTTCGACAGGTCGGACAGGCTCGTCACCTTGTACTTGTCGGAGAACGCCTTGGTGACCGTATAGGTGTCCTGGTCGGTCGCGGCGGACGACGCGAGGACGCGGAGACCCTTCGGGAGGACCGAGGGCAGAGCCTTCTCGATGTCGGCCTCGGAGGTCGCCGTCGTGTTGGCGTCGTAGAACTGCAACAGGTTGCCGGAGTAGTCGGGGATCAGGTCGATCTCGCCCGAGGCGAGCTCGGGGAGGTAGACGCTGCGCTGGCCGATGTTGAACTTGCGGTCGACCTTGAAGCCGCCGTTCTCGAGCGCCTGGGCGTAGGCCTCGGCGACGATCGTGTTCGAGTAGTACGCCTGCGAGCCGATCGCGATGGTGCCGGCACTCGCCGTACCCGTCGATCCCGACTTGAGCGGGTCGCTGGACGAGCACCCTGCCAGGGCCACCATGGCCCCGATCGCGACCACGCCCATGACGGCGAGCCGGCCTTTCTTCGCTGTGAACATCACTTGTTACCTTCCTGGAGGGGGGATCCCACTACCGCGCGCGAACGGGTCGCTCCCGCGCGGGTGCTCGTCGAACGCCCGGCGCGGACACCGGCGGGGACGACGAGACGCTGAACGATCGAGAAGACGATCTCCAGCACGATGGCCAGGACGATGACGAGGACGGACCCCGCCAGCGCCTGGGAGAAGTCGTTGTTGCCGAGGCCGAGGAAGATGTAGGTTCCGAGGCCTCCCGCACCGATGTAGGCCGCGAGGGTGGCGGTCGCGACGATCTGCAGCGTGGCCGAGCGCAGGCCGCCGATCAGCAGCGGCAGCCCGAGGGGGATCTCGACCTTCGTGACGATCTGCCACTCGGTCATGCCCACGGCTCGCGCGGCGTCGATGGTTCGGCGGTCGACCGACTCGAAGCCCGAGTAGGCACCCGCCAGCACCGACGGGATCGCCAGCACGACGAACGAGATGATCGGAGCGCCGATGCCGATGCCGATCAGCAGGGCCAGCAGCGTCAGGACGCCCAGGGTCGGCAGCGCCCGTGCGCCTCCCGACACCGACACGGCGATGGTGCGGCCCCGACCGGTGTGTCCGATGTAGAACCCCAGCGGGATCGCGATGATCGCCGTGATCACCAGCGACAGCAGCGTGTACCAGAGCTGTTCGCCGATGCGGACCGGGATCGGGTTGATCGACGTGGAGGCCCAGTTGGCCCCGTCGAAGAGGAACGCGACCGTCTGCGAGAAGTAGTTCACGAGGCGAGCACCACCTTGCGGAGAGCGCGGCTGCTCGGCTCGCGGGTGGCCCGGGTCCAGGGCATGAGCGCCCGCCCCAGCAGCACGAGGAGTCCGTCGAGCACGAGGGCGAGGACCACGACGAGCACGATGCCCGACACGATCTCGGAGATGATCGAGCGCTGGAGGCCGTCGGTGAAGGCGAGGCCGAGGCCGGGGATGCCGAGCACACCGCCCACGGTCACGAGGCTGACCGTGCTCACGACGACGACCCGGAGTCCGGCGAGCAGCACGGGGCCGGCGAGCGGGAACTCGACCTGCCAGAAGCGGGTCCAGCCGGAGAACCCGACCGCCGTGGCCGACTGCCGCACGTCGGGGTCCACCGCGTCGAGGGCGTCGGCCGTCGACCGCACCATCAGGGCCATGCCGTACAGGGTGAGGGCGACGATCACGTTCACGGGGCTCGACAGCGAGGTGCCGATGATGAGCGGCAGGGCGATCAGCAGCGGCAACGAGGGGATCGCGTACAGCAGGCCCGCCACGGTCAGCAGGACGGCGCGAGACCAGCGGTACCGGTTCGCGACCCACCCGATCGGGATGCTCAGCACGAAACTGAGGACGATCGGCGGGATGCTCAGCTCCAGGTGCGAGAGGAGCTCGGAGAGCAGCTGACCGCTGTTCTCGAGGACCCAGTTCACCGGCCTTCTCCGTCGGCTCCCCCGCGGGACGCCACCGTGCGGATCGAGCCGGTCAGGGTTCCGGCGGGACGCCCGTCGTCGTCCACGACGATCGAGCCGGTCGCCGTCTCCTCGATGTGCAGGGCCCGCTTGCCGCGGTTCGCGCCGATGAAGTTCGCGACGAAGTCGTCGGCCGGGTTCGACAGGATCTCGGACGGCGTTCCGACCTGGGCGATGTGGCCGCCCTTCTTCAGGATCACGACCTGGTGACCCAGGTAGAAGGCCTCGTCGATGTCGTGCGTGACGAACACGACGGTCTTGTCGAGGTCGCGCTGCAGGCGGATCAGCTCCTCCTGCAGATCGGAGCGCACCAGCGGGTCGACGGCACCGAACGGCTCGTCCATGAGCAGGATGTTCGGGTCGACGGCGAGGCCGCGGGCGACACCCACGCGCTGCTGCTGGCCCCCCGAGAGCTGGCTCGGGTACCGGTCGGCGAATGCCCGATCGAGGCCGACGGTGTCCATCAGACGCAGAGCTTCGGCCCGGGCATCCTTCTTCTTGACGCCTTTGAGCATCGGCACGGTCGCGATGTTGTCGACGACCTTGCGGTGCGGCAGCAGACCGGAGTTCTGCATCACGTAGCCGATGCTGCGACGGAGCTTGACGGGTTCGAGACCGCCGATCTCGTCGCCGTCGATCGTGATCGTTCCCGACGTCGGGTCGACCATGCGGTTGATCATGCGGAGGATCGTGGTCTTGCCGCACCCGCTCGAGCCGACGAAGACCGTCGTCTTGCGGGACGGGATCATGAGGCTGAAGTCTTCGACGGCACGGGTTCCGTCGGGGTACTGCTTGGTCACCGAGCTGAACTCGATCATGTAGGTGGCTCATTCCTCGCGGGCAACGCGAATCGACACTTGCCAAGAGCGTCTAGCGAACCACAATTCATGACCGGGTGTTACCCCGACGGGCACCGTTTCGTCATGCGACGACACGAAGCCCCGGGACCGTGGGATGCCCGGCTCAGGCCGACGGGCCCGTCACGGATTCGAGGTGGCGCTTCGCGATCACGCGGCACTGCTCGATGTAGCGCGTGTCGCCCTCCGGCACCGTCAGGAACGCTCGCGAGATCAGAGCACTGCCGATCTCGGTGACGATCTCGACGGCGAACTCGAACTCGGTCGTCCGGCCGATCTCGAAGCGCTCGACGAGGAAGTCGGCGATCTGGGCGGCCAGCGGGAGCCGGCCGTCGCCGCCGGCCCGCTCGGCGGTGTCGAAGTCGCCGAAGGTGACGGCGCGGAACCCCGGCTCGTTGCGGTACATCTCGACCTTCGAGTCGATCAGGACGTCGACGGCCCCGCGCCAGTCGGTGACCCCGTCGGACTCGACGGTCGCGGCGACCCGCTCGACGAGCCGCTGCACGCATCGGATCGCGAGGGCCTCGACCACGGCGATGCGGTCGGGGAAGTAGCGGTAGACGGTGCCGATGGAGGCCCCGGCCTTCTCCGCGACCATGGCGGTCGTCAGACGCTCGTAGCCGATGTCGTCGATGATGACGGCTGCTGCATCGAGCAAGCCCGTGAGCCGCGCGGAGCTGCGCGCCTGGACGGGTTCGTTCCGAAGCAGGGATGATCCCCCTGGTAGTGCTGTTCCCCCCGAGAATGGTTCGTTGGTCTCGGTGACGAGCAATGGATCTCCTTCGTGCGGTGCGTGCGATGCGACAGGGCGGGCCCCCTGGCCCGGCAGTGTCCGATGTTCCTGACATGATCGAATCATGTGCGGAAGATTCGTGATGTCCCGGGCCTCGAGCGACCTGGTGGCCTTGTTCGACGTCGACGTGACGGGCGACAGTCTCCCATCCCCTTCCTGGAATATCGCCCCTACGCAGCCGGTGAGTCTGCTGGTCGACGCGGCGCCCCGGGGCGACGACGCCGGCGGGCCTCCGGTGCGGCGTCTCGCGTCGGCCCGCTGGGGCCTCATCCCGTCCTGGTCGGACGACCCCAAGGCCGGCGCGCAGGCGTTCAACGCCCGTGTCGAGACCGCTGCCGAGAAACCCTCCTTCCGCGACGCCGTGGTGTCGCGCCGGGCGATCGTCCCCGCCAACGGCTACTACGAGTGGGTGACCGGGGCGGACGGCGTCAAGGCCCCCGTCTTCGTCCACCTCCCCGACGACGAGCTGTTCCTGTTCGCTGCGCTCTACGAGTGGTGGCGGAACCCGGCCTCGGCGCCCGACGACCCGACGCGGTGGGTGCTCTCCACGAGCATCCTCACCCGCCCTTCGTCCGGTCCCCTCGGTGCCGTGCACGAACGCATGCCCGTGTTCGTCGGCGCCGACATCATGGACGACTGGCTGGATCCCGAGACGGAGGGCGACGACGACCTGCTCCAGGGGGTCGCGGGCGAGGCCGACTCCCACGCGGCCAGGGCCCTCGTCCGCCGGGTCGGGGCAGCAGTCGGATCGGTCTCGTTGAACGGGCCCGAGCTCCTGGCCGAGGCCCGTTGAGCTCGTCGACGGGGCGGGTCGGGGCGGGCGTGCCACAATGATCCCCATGCTCGGTTCCCGCAAGGCGTCCGTCGAGGCCCGTGTCGAGCCGATGCTCCATCGCGCGGCGCGGGTCGAAGACACGATCCACGCCTTCCGCGAGAAGAACGCTCGTCGGCGCGGCCTCATCCCGACCATCGTCCCCTACGCCGGCTACGGCGGTCACGACGCGGGCGGCGGCTGGATCCGCGTCCTCTGCCGCGTGCTCCTGACCAAAGAGGGCGAACGCCGCTCCGACGGCCACACCCACGTGCGCGGCTGGCGCAGCTTCACCAGCGTGCCCATCGACGCGGTCGTGGTCGAGGTGGTCGTCGACGGGGTCGTCTATCCGGTCGAGGCCGATCGAGGCGGGGTCGTCGACGCTCGAGTCGAGGTCGATCTGCAGCCGGGCTGGCACACGGTGCGGCTCCGCACGGTCGGATCCCTCGAGGTCGAGGCTCCGATCTTCGTCATCGATCCGCGCGTGAAGTTCGGCCTCATCTCCGACATCGACGACACCGTCATGGTGACGGCGCTCCCTCGGCCGCTCCTGGCGGCGTGGAACACCTTCGTCCTCGACGAGCACGCACGTCGGCCTGTGCCCGGCATGGCCGTGCTGTACGAGCGACTCCGGGCGACCCACGAGGGCTTCCCGGTGATCTACCTGTCGACCGGGGCCTGGAACGTGGCTCCCACGCTCTCGCGCTTCCTCACCCGCAACTTCTACCCGCCCGGGCCGCTGCTGCTCACCGACTGGGGGCCGACCCACGACCGGTGGTTCCGAAGCGGGCGTCAGCACAAGGAGGAGTCGCTCGCTCGGCTCGCCAGGGAGTTCCCGGAGATGAAGTGGCTGCTCGTCGGCGACGACGGGCAGCACGACGAGGAGCTCTACGGCGCGTTCCTCCAGAAGCACCCGGACAACGTCGCCGCGGTCGCCATTCGGCAGCTGTCGTCGAGCGAGGCGGTCTTCGCCGGCGGTCGGTCTCGCGGCGAGGAGCACGAGCGCACCACTCGCGTGCCGTGGATCTACGCCTACGACGGTGCCGGGCTCTGGGAGCAACTCGTGCACAAGGGTTTGGTCGAGCCACTCAACTAATTTGACTCCAAAAGTTGGAATTGCAACTCTTGTAGCCATTGTTTCCTAGTAGAGTTGCAATCATGACTTTTGGAAGCGTGTCTTTTGGCACTGAAAGAGCCGCCGGTTCCGGAGACTCCACCGACGACTGGGAGGCGCGGCTCGGTGAGCAGGTGCGCACCCTGCGACTCGATGCCGGTCTCGACCAGGTGAGTTGTGCATCCCTCGCCGATGTCGGTCTGAGCTCTCTCAAGAACCTCGAGAACGGGCGCGGCACCTCCCTCCGCACCCTGGTCAAGGTCCTGCGGGCGCTGAACGCGGTCGACTGGCTCGAGACCCTGGCACCGAGCCCGACGATCAGTCCGCTCGACGTGCTGCGGCGAGCGCCCGCGACTCCTCGCCGCCGCGTCTACCGTCCCCGAGCCGAGAGCTGACATGCCGTACACCCCCGTCTCCGCCGTCGAGGTCACCGCCTGGGGCGCCCGGGTGGGCGCTGTGGCTCCCGACCCGCGCCTCGGCGCCTACGTGTTCGAGTACTACCCGGACTGGGTGGCGCGCGGCGTCGAGCTCGCGCCGGTGCATCTGCCGATCGCGAGGCGGCGGCACGTGTTCCCAGCCTTGCCGGAGGCGACGTTCCATCGGTTGCCGGCGCTTCTGGCCGATGCGCTGCCCGACGACTTCGGCAACGCGATCATCGATGCGTGGCTGGCGCGGCAGGGCATCCGGCAGAGCGAGGTGACTCCGCTCGATCGGTTGGCGTACATGTCGAACCGGGCGATGGGGGCGTTGGAGTTCCGGCCGTCGCGGGGTCCGCGGCAGCGGGTGGCGAGCGCGGTCGAGATGAGTGATCTCGTGGAGGGGGCGCGGAGTGTGCTCGACGAGCGGTTCGCGGGCGATCGTGAGACGGAGGCGGCGATCCAGAGCCTGATCCAGGTGGGCACGTCGGCGGGCGGGGCGCGGGCGAAGGCGGTCATCGCGTGGAATCCGTCGACGGGCGAGATCCGGTCGGGGCAGTTGCCGGCCGACGAGGGGTTCGAGTTCTGGCTGTTGAAGCTCGACGGGGTGGGGCGCGACTCGGAGCTGGGATCGGGCGGCGAGTACGGGCGCGTCGAGTACGCCTACTCGTTGATGGCTCGGGCCGCGGGGCTCGAGATGACGGAGTGCCGGCTGCTGGAGGAGAACGGGCGGGCCCATTTCATGACGAAGCGGTACGACCGCTCTCCGAGCGGCAAGATCCACGCCCTCACTCTCTGCGGGCTGACCCACCTCGACTTCCGGCAGCGGCAGACGCACGACTACAGCCAGTACTTCGAGGCGCTCGCCGCCCTGGGGCTGGGGCCTTCGGCGCGCGAACAGGCGTTCCGCCGCATGGTCTTCAACGTGGTGGCGGCGAACTGCGACGACCACACGAAGAACTTCAGCTTCCTGCTGCCGGGGCTCGATTCGGGGTGGGAGTTGGCGCCGGCGTACGACGTGACGTTCGCGTACAACCCGTCGGGGCAGTGGACCTATCAGCACCTGATGGGTGTCGACGGCGCGTTCCGCGACATCACGCGGGCCGACGTGATGCGGGTGGCCGATCGGCACCGGGTGCCGCGGGCCCACGCCGTCGTCGACGAGGTGCTGGAGGCCGTGGCCGGGTGGCGGGGGTTCGCGGCGGCGGCGGGTGTCGCGCCGGCGTCTGCGGCGCGCATGGAGGACGCGCTCCCGCGCTGGTAGCCGGGCTCCTGCTGCTTCTGCCTGCCGCCCCCTCTCCTGCCGCCGCCCCCTTCTCCCGCCGCCCCTCCGAAGAACGCGCGATTTCACGGAGAACACGCCGTTTAACTCGCGCGCTTTCCGTGAAATCGCGCGCTCTCGAGCGGCACGCCCGCGTCGCGCAGCAGCCGCACCAGGCGGCCCGGCACCCGGAGGTCGGCCCAGGTCCACCGCACGAAGGCGCGCACCTCCGGGTGTCGGCGCAGCCAGTCCTCGCGGAGCTTCTCCTGCACGACCACCTCCTCGGGCGGCAGCCCCGACCACCGGCCGGAGTCGCGGTACTTGGTCATCCCGTCGAACTCCCCCACGGCGCCGACCTCCTCGAAGAAGGCGTCGACCTCGGCGCTCTGCCCCTGCGGGCCCTCGAAGCGCTTCTGGAGCACGGGCGCGACGAGACCGCCCTCGTGCATGAGCACGCGGCTGAGCGACTCCCCCGGCCGATTCGCCCGGGCGTCGGCGAACTCGATGGCCTTCGACGCCTTCTTCCGGGCGTGGTCGCTCGGCAGGTCGGCGAGCACGCGATGGAGGTCGTCTTTCGTGAAGAGCCCCGAGCGCAGTCCGTGGTCGAGAGCGGTGACGGCCTGCCGGAAAGGAGCGGAGAGGGCCAGGTCGACCGCGGTGCGGACCGGGGAGGTCACGAGCACCCCATGGGCCTCCAGTACCTGTTCCAGCGGCACGGACCCTCGATGCTGCGACACGTAGCGGCTCTTCCGAGAACGCTCGAGCGAGGAGTCGATCACGTGGGCGACGTCCGGCCAGGGGCCGAGCCGCGGGAACCCCCAGAGCGCCGCGGCCGAGGCGTGCGACAGGACCACGGGTCCGCGGAGCCGCGAGTGGGCGGCGAGGCTCAGCATCGCGTACCGCTCGCGCGCGTCGAACCGCTCCCAGTGCTTTCGGCGGACGTAGCGCCCGGCGACGACCCGCACCAGGTCTCCGCGCAGGCAGGCGCGACGCAGGTGCTCGTCGTCGAAGACGGTGTCGACGAGCAGCGTGGGATGCGGGGCGAGGGCTTCTCCGTGCATCCCACGACCCTGCCGTCTCGGCGAGCGCGACAGCGGGCCGACGCCGCGACCTGGGGAGAGAACCGTCAGGGGGATGCTCTGGGGAGGAGTGTCGGAGGTGCGACGTATGATTCGAACATACTTTCGAACACGGGTTCGGATGCCACGGATTTCGAACACCACGAATTTCGAACACCACGGATGGAGAAGCGATGCGCATCGACGAGAAGGTCCCGGTCGAGACGACCGACGACGGGTCACCCCTTCGGTTCACCTGGCGGCGGGTGGTGTACGGGGTGGTCAGTTCGCCCGAGATCTGGGTCACCCGGCAGGAGTGGTGGCGGTCGGCCGTCCGGGCGCCGCGGGGGCAGGGGCAGCACCTCGTCGAGATGCCGGTCTGGCGCGTCGACGCCCTGCCGCTGACCGACGGCGCCCATCGGGTCGACGGCACGTTCGATCTCGCGCAAGACCCGGTCAGCCACGAGTGGCTGCTGCTCGGCGTGTTCGACGATCAGGTCGACCAGCAGTTGTTCGCCTGAGCCGCGCCTCGTCCCATTCCAGGGCTCGGCTGATTGGATGACCCCATGCCCTTAGCGATCGAAGACTACGCACTGATCGGCGACTGCCACACGGCCGCCCTCGTCGGCAACGACGGCAGCATCGACTGGCTCTGCCTCCCCCGGTTCGACTCCGCCTCGATGTTCGCCGGCCTCCTCGGCGACGACGACAGTGGGCGGTGGCTCGTCGCCCCCGTCGATGGCACGGCCACGTCGACGAGGCACTACGTCGACGACACCTTCGTGCTGGTGACGCACTGGGTCACCCCGACCGGCGAGGTCGAGGTCGTCGACCTGATGCCGTACGGCGATCGGCGAGCCGACGTCGTCCGTCGGGTGCGCGGCGTCAAGGGCACCGTCTCGATGAAGATCGACCTGCGCATCCGCTTCGGCTACACGACCGCCATCCCCTGGATCCGGCAGATGCCCGACCACGGCGAGAACGCGCTCATCGCGATCGCCGGCCCGGACGCCGTCATCGTCCGCGGCCCGAAGCTCCGGGCGTCCGACCACACCCATGAGACGACCTTCGACGTCACCGAGGGCGAGAACGTCGACATGACCCTCACCTGGTATCCGTCGCACCGTCAACCGCCGTCGCCGATCGACGTCACCAAGCGCATCGACGACACCGTCGCCTGGTGGAGCGACTGGGCGTCCAACTCCGATGCGCCGTCGGTCTACACGGGCGCCGTCCACCGCTCGCTCCTGCTGCTGCGAGCGCTCACGCACGAAGACACCAACGGCATCGTCGCGGCCGCGACCACGAGCCTGCCCGAACAATTCGGCGGCTCCCGCAACTGGGACTACCGGTACGTCTGGCTGCGCGACGCGTCGATGACCCTGCAGATGCTGATCCTCCACGGTTTCGCCGACGAGGCGACCGGGTGGCGCGACTGGCTGCTGCGCGCGATCGCCGGCGACCCGGCCGACGTGCAGATCATGTACGGCCTGAGCGGCGAGCGCTACCTGATGGAGAACACGATCGACGAGCTGCCCGGCTACCAGGGCGCGGCTCCGGTGCGGACCGGCAACGGCGCCTTCACGCAGTACCAGGGCGACATCTTCGGCGAGGTCATGGTCGCCCTGCACGACGCCCGCGAGCTCGGTGTCGAAGAAGGTCCCGACTCCTGGGCCCTCCAGCGCGCGCTGATGCAGTTCGTCGAGGACAACTGGTCGAGGCCCGACAACGGCATCTGGGAGATCCGCGGGCCCGCTCAGCACTTCACGCACTCCCGGGTGATGATCTGGGCGGCCCTCGACCGAGCCGTCAAGGGGGTGCAGCAGTTCCACCTCGAGGGGCCCGTCGACCGCTGGATGGCCCTTCGCGAGAAGGTACGCAACGAGATCGAGGAGAACGGCTTCGACGCCGAGCGCAACACCTACACGCAGTACTACGGCTCGCACGAGGTCGACGCGTCGCTGCTGCAGTTGTCGCAGGTCGGCTACGTCGACGCGCACGACCCTCGCATGCTGGGCACCGTGGCGGCGATCGAGAAGGACCTGCTCCACGACGGGCTGCTCGTCCGCTACCGCACCGGCTCCGGTGTCGACGGCCTCTCCGGCACCGAGAACGCGTTCCTGACCTGTTCGTTCTGGCTGGTCGAGCAATACGCCCGCAGCGGCCGTCTCGACGACGCGACGACGCTGATGGACCGCCTGGTCGGCTACAGCAACGACGTCGGGATGCTCTCCGAAGAGATCCAGGTCTCCACCGGTCGCCACGTGGGCAACACTCCGCAGGCCCTGTCGCACCTGGCGCTCGTGAGGGCGGCCGACGCCATCGAGGCCGCGCTCGAGCACAGTCGGGGCGGCAAGGGTCGGCGTCTCGGCAGCGACACGGCTCCGCATCCCTCGAACCGGTCGAGCGCCCCGAAAAAGACCGATGAGTTCGCCGAGCCGACACCTGCCGATCGCTGGTCGGACGACCTCGGGGCGGACCGCACCACATCCGCGTGACGGGGGGCGTGCATCCCACGCTCTCTCGTGACTGCGATCGCAGCGCAGGTGGAAACGGCGTCGGTGAACGCGGAACGGCCCCCTCTCGCTCGCGCGGGAGGGGGCCGTTCCGGCAGCGGCTGTCAGGCCTCTTTGGAGGTGGTCCAGTCCGCCGGGCCGGAGGAACCGGCCGGGTAGGTCTCGAGCGGCACGAGGTCGCTCTGCCACGCGTCGATGACCGGCTGCACGATCGCCCAGCAGCGCTCCGCGACGTCGCCGCGGATCGACAGGGTGGGGTCGTCGTGGAAGATGCCCGAGAGCACCTCGCCGTAGGGGGTCAGCTCGGGCTTGCCGAGGTCGGTCTTGAAGACCGACTTCTCGAGCGAGAACGGGTTGCCCTTGCCGTTGGTCGTGACGCCCAGTTCGAGCGTCTCGGGGCTGATCTCGATGCGGAGCGTGTCGGGGCTGGTCGCGCCCGTGAGACCGGCGGGGAGCACCGGCACCGGCTTGAAGGTGATGAGCACCTCTTTACGCACCTTGGTCATGCCCTTGCCCGAGCGGAGGATGAACGGCACGCCCGCCCAGCGACGCGTCTTGATCTCGAACTCGACCTCGGCCAGCGTCTCGGTGTGGCGGGAGTTGTCGACACCGTCTTCGTCGGCGTAGGCGGGCACGTCTTTGCCGTCGATGGTGCCGGCCGAGTACTGGCCGCGGCGGCTGGCGGTGACGGGGTCGCCGTCCTTGATCCAGGTGGCACGGAGCACGCGGGCGATCTCGCTGCGGAGCTCGATCGCGTCGATGGAGGCCGGGGCGTCCATCGCGATGATCGCGAGGATCTGCAGCAGGTGGCTCTGGATCATGTCGATCAGGGCGCCGGCCTTGTCGTAGTACTGCGCGCGGCCTTCGAGACCGAGGATCTCGTCGTAGAAGATCTCGACCTTCTCGATGTTGTCGCTGTTCCACACCGGCTCGAAGAGACGGTTCGCGAAGCGCAGACCGATGATGTCGAGGACCGTCGAACGACCGAGGAAGTGGTCGGTGCGGTGGATGCGCTCTTCGGGGATGACCTTGAGGAGTTCGGCGTTCAGGTCGCGAGCACCCTCCTCGTCGTTGCCGAAGGGCTTCTCGAGCGCGAGGCGGAGGCCGTCGGGCACGTCGATCTTCTCGAGGGCCTTGATGACCTTCGTCGAGATCGCCGGCGGGAGCGCGAAGTACATGACCGAGTCGCCCTCGGCGGCTTCGAACAGCTTCTTCAGGTGCTCGGGGTCGGTCGGGTCGCCCTGGATGTACTCGCTGGAGGCGAGGGTGCGCTTGGCGAGGTCGCTGCCGGCGTCGCCGTTGAACGCCGTCTTGACGACGTCGTCCCACTCTTTCGGGCTGCGCTCGCTGCGACCGGTACCGATCAGCTTGACGTCGACGCCGCGGTCGCTCTTGAGCAGGCTGGCGAGGCCGGGGAGGAGGAGTCGCTCGGTGAGGTCGCCGGAGGCTCCGAGGATGATGAGTGTGCTCGTCTCCGCCATCAGACGGTCAGCTCGAGACGTGAAGGGGTGTTCATGGGGGTCCTTTCCGAGGTGTGAGACCTCGAGGGTCAACGCGTCGGCGGAGGAGACATTCCCGCGGGCGTGTCGCAGGGGACGGGCACGGGCGCGTGGAGGGCCTCGGTGCCTCGTCGAGCGTACTCCCGCCGGGGGTCCGGGGATTCGCGGCGCACCCGGTTCTCCACAGGCCGTCCCGCTCTCATCGGAGGTGACCTACACTGTTCGAACACACGTTCGAATCGTCGAAGGAGGCACCGGTGGGCTTCACGCATCTCCACGTCGCCTCGGCCTTCAGCGCCCACTTCGGCACGGCCCAACCGGGCGTCCTCGTCGCGCACGCCGTCGCCGAGAACAAGGCCGACGCCGCCGCCATCACCGACCGCGACGGCCTCTACGGGGCGATCCGCCACATCGGGGCCTGCCGAGCCCTCGGCATCGACGCGATCGTCGGCGTCGAACTCGGTGTGAAGCCCGACGAGCCCGGCACCCCGGTCGCGACCACTGCCGGCACGAGACCTCCGACGGCGAACGACAGCGACCGCGTCGTGGTCCTCGCCCACGGGCACACCAACGGCGCCGGGTGGGCCTCCCTCTGCCGCCTCATCAGCGCGGCCCACGGTCGAGCCACCCGCAAGGTGAGCGGCAGCGCCAACAGCGTGGCCACGATCGGCCGGTCCCGGGTCAAGGCGTTCCTCATGAGCGACGACGGCGCGACCGGCACGGTCCTCCTCGGTCCCGACTCCGACGTGGGGCGGGCGGTCGCCGCCGGCCGCCATCACGAAGCTGTCCGGCTGCTCGAGCACTGGCGCGCGATGATCCCCGGCGGCGTGGTCGTCGAGGTCGTCTGCCACCTGACCGAGCCGGGCGAGAGCCGAAGCCTCCGGCACGCGGCCCGAATGCTCGAGTTGGCCGATGCCACGGGCACCCCCGCCGTTCTGACCAACGCCGTCCGATACCTCGATCCCGACGGCGCCGTCACCGCCGACGTCCTCGACGCCGCAGGCCATCTGGCGGCGCTCGGCTCGTTCCTCCCCCAGCCCAACGCCCAGGCCCACCTCAAGAAGCCCGACGTGATGCGCGCCCTCGCCTACACGATCGCCGCCGCCTCCTCCCTCGACCGTCGCGCCGCCGAAGAGATGCTCGCTGCCACCGAGGCCCTCGCCGACCGGTGCCGCCTCGACCCCGACGCCGACCTGAACTGGCGCAAGGCCAAGGTTCCCGAGCTCAGCGCGATCGGCGTCGACGGCGACCCCGACCAGGTGCTGTGGCGCCGAGCCGAGGCCGGGGTCACCGAGCGATTCGGCGACGTGTCGATGTCCCGCCGCACCAAGATCGAGCAGCGGATGCGCGACGAGCTCGCCACGATCACCGACTTCGGGTTCGCGGCCTATTTCCTCACGGTGGCCGACGTCTCGCAGATGATGCGCGAGATGCGAGTGCGCAATGCCGCCCGCGGGTCGGGCGCCGGCAGCCTCGTCACCTACCTGCTGCGCATCTCGAACGTCGACCCGCTCGAACACGACCTGCTCTTCGAACGCTTCCTGGGCAACAAGCGCGAGACCCTCCCCGACATCGACATCGACGTCGAATCGGCCCGGCGCCACGAGATCTACCGGGCGATCTTCGACCGCTACGGCAGCAACCGCGTCACGCTCATGTCGATGCAGTCCACCTACCGGGGCCGCGGTGCCGTGCGCGACGCCGGCCTCGCCCTCGGCCTCGACGAAGAGCAGATCGACCTCGTCGCGAACAACGTCTGGCGCTCCAACGCCCGCGACATGCGGCAGGCCCTGGCCGAGAAGCCCGAGCTCCGACAGATCGCCGACCTGGTGAAGACCAACGACCAGATCGACCTCCTCGTCGACCTCACCGAGCGGCTCGACCGCCTCCCCCGGCACATCTCGATGCACCCCTGCGGCGTGATCCTCGGCAACTCCGACCTGCTCAGCATGACCCCGGTGCAGCCGAGCGGCATGGGCCTGCCGATGAGCCAGTTCGACAAGCACGACATGAACGACGCCGGGCTGCTCAAACTCGATGTACTCGGGGTGCGCATGCAGTCGTCGATCGCCTTCGCCCTCGACGAGATCGAGCGCGTCAACGGCCAACGCACCGCCGTCGCCGGCGCTCTCCCCATCGACGTCCCCTACGTCAACCGCCAGGGCCGCATCGAGCTCGACGCCATCCCCCACGACGACGAGCCCACCTACGAGGCCATCCGCACCACGCACACGCTCGGCATGTTCCAGATCGAGAGCCCGGGTCAGCGCGAGCTCATCGGCAAGATGCAGCCCGACCAGTACGAAGACCTCATCGCCGACATCTCGCTCTTCCGCCCGGGGCCGATGAAGGGCAACATGATCGCCCCCTACCTCGACACCAAGCACGGGTTCCAGCAGCCCGACTACCTGCATCCCTCGTTCGCCCCGTTCCTCCAAGACAGCTACGGCGTGGTCATCTACCACGAACACGTGCTGCGCATCCTCCACGCCACGATGGGCATCTCGCTGGCCGAGGCCGACGAGATGCGCCGCCAGATGACCAAGCGCGACGACCTCGAAGAGGAGTTCCGCACCAAGACCCGGGCCAACGTCGACGAGCACGGCAAACGGCGCTTCACCGACAAAGAGGTCGACACGATCTGGGCCGTCCTCAAGGGGTTCGGCTCGTTCGGCTTCTGCAAGGCGCACGGGGCCGCATTCGCCCTGCCGACCTACCAGAGCGCGTGGCTCAAGACGCACTATCCGGCGGAGTTCCTCGCGGGCATCCTCACCCACGATCCCGGCATGTACCCGAAGCGGCTGCTGCTCACCGAGGCGCGACGAATGGGGGTCCCGATCCTGCCGATCGACGTCAACGCCTCGAGCGAGGTCTACCACGTCGAGCGCATCCGGCCGCCCCGCAGCCCCATCGCCCGCACCCAGGCCGGCGACCTGGGCATCCGCCTGTCGCTCGTCGATGTCCAGGGCATCAACGAGGCCGAACTCGAACGCATCCTCGAGAACCGCCCCTTCACGTCGATCGCCGACTTCTACCAGCGGGCGACGCCGTCGAGGCGTCTGATCGAGAGGCTGGGCCAGGTCGGCGCGCTCGACTCGCTGGTCGGCGAGGGGCACACCCGCGGCGACGTGCTGGCGCGCATCCGCCAGCTCACCGGTCGCAGCACAAAGCCCAAAGCGCTCGACGTCGTCAATCAGCTCGACTTCGACGTCGACGAGTCGTCCGAGATCCCGCTGGGCACCCCCGACGTCTCGGCGCGCGAGCGGGTCAGCAGCGAACTCGACATCCTCTCGATGGAGGTGAGCGACCACGTCATCGAGAGCTACCGCCCCATGCTCGACGACCTCGGCGTCACCCGCGCGGCCGATCTGCTGAACAACTGGAACGGCACCACCGTGCTCGTCGCCGGAATCCGCATCGCCACGCAGACCCCACCGATGAAGAGCGGCAAACGGGTGGTCTTCATCAGCCTCGACGACGGGTCGGGATGCTCCGACTCCACCTTCTTCGAAGAAGCCCAATCACGGGCGGGCTCTCTCCTGTTCGGCACCAAGCTGATGCTCATCCAGGGCCGCACCCGTCGCACCGGCGAGCGGGGAATCTCGCTCGAGGCCGACAACGCCTGGGATCTCAAGGCGCTGTGGCGCGACTGGCAGGCCGCACGGGCTGCGGGGCGCGGGCTCGAGGGGCTCGGGTCGACCGAAGACCTGGTCAGCCCGTGAGCCTAGGGTGAGCGGATGAGCGATGCCACGAACGACGCGAGCACCCCCGGCACCTACGTCGAGCCGGGGCAGGAGTACACGCGCGACACCAACTACATCGAAGACCGGATCACGCAGGACTCGCGCGACGGCTGGCCGGTCGAGGCCGGCCGCTACCGACTGATCGCGGCCCGGGCCTGCCCCTGGGCGAACCGAACCGTCATCTCCCGTCGGCTCCTCGGGCTCGAGGGCGCCATCTCGCTGGGTCTCCCCGGGCCGACGCACGACTCCCGGAGCTGGACCTTCGACCTCGACCCGGGCGGCGTCGACCCCGTCCTCGGCATCGAGCGGCTGCAGGAGGCCTTCTTCAAGCGCACCCCCGACTACCCCCGAGGCATCACCGTGCCCGCGATCGTCGACGTGCCGAGCGGCAAGGTGGTCACCAACAACTTCCCGCAGATCACACTCGACTTCGCCACCGAATGGACGGCCTTCCATCGCGAGGGCGCTCCCGACCTCTACCCCGAGCGCCTCCGCGACGAGATCGACGACGTCGCCGAGGTCGTCTTCCGCGACGTCAACAACGGCGTCTACCGCGCGGGCTTCGCCGGCAACCAGAAGAGCTACGAGCGCGCCTACGACCGTCTCTTCTCACGGCTCGACTGGCTCTCCGACCGCCTCGAAGACCAGCGCTACCTGGTGGGCGACACGATCACCGAGGCCGACATCCGCCTCTTCACCACCCTCGCCCGCTTCGACGCGGTCTACCACGGGCACTTCAAGTGCAATCGGCAGAAGCTGACCGAGATGCCCGTGCTCTGGGCCTACGCCCGCGACCTCTTCCAGACCCCTGGCTTCGGCGACACCATCGACTTCGAGCAGATCAAGAAGCACTACTACGTCGTGCACTCCGACATCAATCCGACCGGCATCGTCCCCGCCGGCCCCGACCCGCGCGTATGGCTCACTCCGCACTCCCGCGAAGACCTCGGCGGCCGCCCCTTCGGCGACGGCACGCCTCCGCCTCCACCCGTGGCGGGCGAAGAGGTGCCGGCAATCCTGGCGGCATGACGGGCGGCGGGGCAGATGCGGGGGCGGGTGACGTGTCGAATGCCGGGGCGAATGCCGGGGCGGGTGACGTCTCGAGCAGCACGTCGGGTGCGGTGACGGGCGATGTCGCGGCGGCGGCGGCGGCAGGCCCGACGGAGACACGGCTCCGCGCCATCCGCCACGACGCCCTGGCGCTGGCCGAGCAGCTCGAGCACGACATGGTGGCCGTCTCCGAGGCGCGCGACTCGTCCAATGTCGACGACGAGCACGACCCCGAGGGCTCCACCATTGCGTTCGAGCGGTCGCAACTGGCGGCGGTGCGCGACTCCGCCGCCGCCCGAGCGCGCGATGCCGACGACGCCCTCGAACGCCTCGGAGCCGGCACCTATGGCATCTGCCTGAACTGCGGCCGGCCCATCGCCCCGGCACGGCTCGACGCGCGACCGATGGCGGGCCTCTGCATCGACTGCGCGAGCTGAGGGGTGCGGCTGAGGGGTGCGGCTCCGCGCGACCGGGGTGCGGCTCCGCGGGGGCGGGTGCGGCTCCGCGGGGGCGGGTGCGGCTCCGCGGGGCCGAGGTGCGGCTCGACGCGCGCTGCCCGAGAGCACCCCGTAAGCACCGCCACAAACACACGCACCCCCGACACCGCAAGAGACCCCCGGTCGACCGGGGTCGCAGCAGCCGCCAGGGGTGCGGCTCCGCGGGGCAGGGGTGCGGCTCCGCGCGACCGGGGTGCACGTCCGCGCGACAGGGGTGCGGCTGAGGGGTGCGGCTCCGCGGCGCAGGGGTGCGGCCCCGCGCGACCGGGGGTGCGGCTCCGCGCGGCAAGGATGCGGCTCGACGCGCGCTGTCCGAGAGCACCCCGTAAGCACCGCCACGAACACACGCACTTCAGACACCGCAAGAGACCCCCGGTCGACCGGGGTCGCAGCAGCCGCCAGGGGTGCGGCTCCGCGGGGCAGGGGTGCGGCTCCGCGGCGCAGGGGTGCGGCTCCGCGCGACCGGGGTGCAGCGTCCGCGCCTCGACCGAGCCCCGCGCACCCCCCGCCCCACCCACACGCCCCACCCACACGCCCCACCCGCGCATCCCCCGCCCCACGCCGGCCCCGACCGCCCTCGCGCCACCCGGCGCGGCGACGTAGGCTGTGCGCATCACGGCGGACGAACGACGGCCGAACCGCACCGACGCTCTCCGCCTCAATCGACGACGATTGGCGTGGCATGGTGGCGAGCGAGACGAGTTCGAACCCCTGGTTGGCGATTCCGCCGGGCAGGCCGGTGGCCGGTCCGCGCCGCATCGTCGCCGAGTCGTGGGAGAGATCGCTGCGCCGAAGCCTCGACCCCGAACGGCTCCTGCCCGAATTCGAGCTGCCCGACGACGACCTCGCCGGGTACCGCCGCGACCACCCTCTCGCCGCGGTCCTCCCCGTCGTCCGCCGCCTGCTGCTGAACGACGTCGAGGGCTCCGGCCTGATCGTCGCGATCGGCGACGACGAGGGGCGACTGCTCTGGGTCGAGGGGGATGCCCAGGCCAAACGCAGCGCGGAGGACATGCGCTTCGCCGAGGGCGCCGGCTGGGCCGAGAGCCGCGTCGGCACGTCCGCTCCGGGCACGGCGCTGGTGCTCGACCACGGCATCCAGATCCGCGGCCACGAGCACTTCAACCGGATGGTGCAGAACTGGAGCTGCACGGCGGTGCCGATCCACGACCCGGTGACCCGGCGCATCCTCGGATTCCTCGACATCACCGGCGACGACCGCGCAGTCGGTCCCCACACGCTGCCCCTGCTCGAGGCCACCGCCATGGCGATGGAAGCCGAGCTCATGGTCTCCCGCCTGCGAGCGACCCCGGCCCGGTCTTCGACGGCTCGGAAGCGGATCGCCCAGGTGCAGTCCGCGGCCGCCGCGACGATCTCGACTCTCGGTCGCGACGTCGCCCTGATCTCCGATGGTCGCCGGATCGTCTCCCTCAGCGCCCGCCACAGCGAGCTGATGACCCTGCTCGACTGGCACAGCGGCGGCCTCTCCGCCGACGAGCTCAGCCACCTCGTCTACGGCGACACCGGCGCCCAGCTCACTCTGCGCGCCGAGATGGTGCGGCTCCGCCACGCGCTCGACGCCCTCGACCCGCGTCTCGCTCCGCTGTCGCGCCCCTACCGGCTCCCGTCGCCGCTCGACTCCGACAGCGGCCGGGTCCTCGCTCTTCTCGACCGCGGCGCCCATCGGCAGGCCGTCGACGCGTACACCGGCCCGATCCTGCCGAGTTCGACGGCGCCCGGCATCGAGGAGATCCGCGAGAGCCTCCGCATGCGCGTCCGCGAGGCCCTTCTCACCGACGCATCGGTCGACGTGCTGCTCGACTACGCGGGCAGTGCCGAGGGCGAGACCGATCGGGGGATCCTGATGGCCGCGCTCCAGAGACTGGCACCCCGGTCGCCGAGACGCACGGGCATCGTCGCCCGCCTGGAGTACCTCGACCGGCTCTGACGCCCGCAACCGTCCGCAACCCTCCCACGCCTACCGTCGCCTCGAGCCCGAAATGGGCTCAGAGCCCGAAACGAGCTCAGTGCCCGACACGGGCCACGACAACGACGTCGAAAGGGACCGACAATGACCGTCACCAGTTCTCCCAGCACCTACGCCGCGCCCGGCACCCCCGATGCGAAGGTGCAGTTCAAACCGCGGTACGACCACTTCATCGGCGGCGAGTACGTCGCTCCGGCGAGCGGGCAGTACTTCGAGAATCCCTCCCCCGTCAACGGCAAGGTCTTCACCGAGGTCGCCCGCGGCAACGCCAAGGACATCGACAGGGCCGTGGAATCCGCGTGGCGCGCGTTCGACTCCTGGAAGAAGACGACGATCACGCAGCGCGCGATCATCCTGAACAAGATCGCCGACCGCATGGAGGAGAACCTCGAGATGCTGGCGGTCGCCGAGACGTGGGACAACGGCAAGCCGATCCGCGAGGCCCTGGCCGCCGACGTCCCGCTCGCCATCGACCACTTCCGCTACTTCGCCGGAGCCATCCGCGCCCAGGAGGGCTCGACCGGGGAGATCGACAACGACACCGTGGCCTATCACTTCCACGAGCCGCTGGGCGTCGTCGGTCAGATCATCCCCTGGAACTTCCCGCTGCTGATGGCGGTCTGGAAGCTCGCCCCGGCCCTCGCCGCCGGCAACTGCGTCGTGCTGAAGCCGGCCGAGCAGACCCCCGCCTCGATCCACGTCTTCATGGACCTGATCAAGGACCTCCTCCCCGCAGGCGTGCTGAACATCGTCAACGGGTTCGGCGTCGAGGCCGGCGCTCCCCTCGCCGCCCACCCGAACATCCGCAAGATCGCGTTCACCGGCGAGACCACCACCGGTCGTCTCATCATGCAGATGGCCTCGGAGAACCTGATCCCGGTCACCCTCGAGCTCGGCGGCAAGAGCCCGAACGTCTTCTTCGCCGACGTCGCCGACGAGAAGGACGACTTCTACTCCAAGGCCCTCGAAGGTTTCTCGTTCTTCAACCTCAACTCGGGCGAAGTCTGCACCTGTCCGTCGCGGGCCCTCGTGCAGCAGTCGATCTACGACGGCTTCGTCGCCGACGGCCTCGAGCGCGTCAAGCAGGTCAAGCAGGGCAACCCGCTCGACCTCGGCACCATGATCGGCGCCCAGGCCTCGAACGACCAGCTCGAGAAGATCCTCAGCTACATGGACATCGGCAAGCAGGAGGGTGCGAAGCTGCTGCTCGGCGGCGACCGGGCCGACCTCGGCGGCGACCTGACCGACGGGTACTACGTCAACCCGACGATCTTCGAGGGCAAGAACTCGATGCGGATCTTCCAGGAGGAGATCTTCGGCCCGGTCCTCAGCCTCACGAGCTTCCAGGACTACGACGACGCCATCAAGATCGCCAACGACACGCTCTACGGCCTCGGTGCCGGCGTCTGGAGCCGCAACGGCGCGCAGCTCTACCGCGCCGGACGCGACATCCAGGCCGGCCGCGTCTGGTCGAACACGTACCACCAGTACCCCGCGGGAGCGGCGTTCGGCGGCTACAAGCAGTCCGGCATCGGGCGCGAGAACCACAAGATGATGCTCGACCACTACCAGCAGACCAAGAACCTGCTCGTGTCGTACGCCGACGGACCCATGGGGTTCTTTTGATCGACACCGAGTCGGCCGCGGTTCAGGCGGCCGGGAAGGCGCTGTCGCGGGTTGACGTGACACCCGCGGCAGCGTCCTTCCTGGTGGAGCTCACGGCGAAGCACGGCCCGTTGATGTTCCATCAGTCAGGGGGATGCTGCGACGGCAGTTCGCCGATGTGCTACCCGGTCGGCTTCTTCAAGGTGGGCGCGGTCGACGTGCACCTCGGCGACCTCCACGTCGCGCATCTCGATCCGATCGAGGTCTTCATGTCGCGCAGCCAGTACGAGTACTGGAAGTACACCCACCTGACGATCGACGTCGTTCCCGGCCGCGGCGCCGGGTTCAGCGTCGAGAGCCCGGAGGGCAAGCGCTTCCTGATCCGCTCGCGGATGCTGACCGACGACGAGCTGAAGGCGTTCGACCTGATCTAGCCGGCGGTGCCGCCGACGTCGCCATCATCCCCGCCGACGTCGTCCGCGGCGACCGCAGGCAGGGCGTAGGTGCCGTGGCCCACCCGGGTCACGGCGCCTCGGCGCGCCAGCACGGACAGGGTCGAGAGCACGCTGGAACGTCGGTAGTCGGGGAGGGCGGCGACGATCTCGGTGGTGGTCCGAGGACCTCCGCGGAGGATGCCCGGCAGACGTTCGACGAGAGAGCCCGAGTCGTCCTCGGCGGTGGCCCGGGCATCCCGCGTACCGTCTTCCGGCTCGCTCGTGTCTTCGGCCGCGTAGTCGCGGCGAGCCTCTTCCAACCCCTCGGCGGACACGCGCGTGACCGAGCCGGTCGCCTTCGCGTAGGGGGCCAGTGTGAGCGATCGGCCGACCCGGTTGTAGACGTTCGACTGGCTCGTGCCCTGGTGCTCGGCGATCTCCGGGTAGGAGGCTCCCCCGAGCAGCAATGTCGCCTCGCCTTCGAGGCCGAGCCACTGCCCGAGGCTGGCGATCTCCCACCCGGCCGTCGTGACGGCCGAGCCCCAGACCTCGATGTCGCCTTCGTGCTCCTTCATCAGGTGACCCAGATCGTCGAGGATCTCGAGGATGCGTCCGCGAGCGTCGTCGACGATGTCCACCGTGAACTGCGGCGGGTGGCGAAGTTTGATCGGTCGTGACATTTGTGAAAGACTATCCAAGTTGCCCATCGGGCAGCACCCCTGCGCTCGGCACTCCGGGCGCGGCCCCAGTCTTTAGGAGTTCCCATGGTTTTCGCCGTTGTGCGCGCCGGTGGCCGTCAGGAGAAGGTCGAGGTCGGAACGATTCTGACCGTCGACCGTCTCAAGGCCAACGAGTCCGACACCGTCACCTTCGTCCCCGTCCTGCACGTCGACGGCGACACCATCCTCGCTGGCTCCGACCTCGCGAACGTCACGGTCACCGGTGAGGTCTTGAACGACCTCCGCGGCCCGAAGATCGTCATCCAGAACTACAAGAACAAGACCGGTTACAAGCGTCGCATGGGCTTCCGTGCCGACCTCACCCGCGTCCGCATCACCGACATCACCACCAAGTAAGGGGCTGACGACAGATGGCACACAAAAAGGGCGCATCGTCCACTCGTAACGGCCGCGACTCCAACGCGCAGCGCCTCGGCGTGAAGCGCTTCGGCGGTCAGGTCGTCCTCGCGGGCGAGATCATCGTCCGCCAGCGCGGCACCCACTTCCACCCCGGCGTCAACGTCGGCCGTGGCGGCGACGACACCCTCTTCGCCCTCGCTCCCGGCTCCGTCCAGTTCGGCGCCAAGGGCGGCCGCAAGGTCGTCAACATCGTCGCGGCTGCCGAGTAGCCTCCGCGCCAACGCTCGAGGGCGGTCCGTCTCACGACGGGCCGCCCTTTTCGTGTGCGCCGCGGGCCCTGCGCCCGCGGGCCGTCGCCCGTCGCGCCGGCGCCCGTCGCCCCGGCGCCCGTCGCCCCGACTCCAGAACACGCCGCTCACCTTCGAGCCAGCCCGCATTTTCGGGAGTCGGCGCACCCGGTGGGCCCCGGCGCAGGCGCCGCCAACGCCCCCGACTCCAGAACACGCCGCTCATGTTCGAGCCAGCCCGCACCTTCTGGAGTCGACATGAACGCCCCCGGCCCCGCGCATCCCACGCCCCTTGTTAGGGGTCCTTGGCAGGAGGAATCCTCACGACTAGGGTTGATGTCCGAACATAGTTCGCACCGAGGTGTCACCGCGTGGTCGTTCACGAGAAATTGGCCGACTCGCGCGGTGCCGTTCATCACTCACGGAGCAAGCGAGTGATGGACTGGTGACGAACAGAAGAGCGTGAGCGTCACTTTCGCCCACGTCGGCACACCGAATGTGAGAATCATGGGTCTCCGAACGGCTGAGCATGCTCGGCCGGACCACTTCCTGCTCCACCTCAGCGACACCCACCTCATCGCCAGCGACGGCGACCTGTACGGCGACGTCGACAGCGAAGGTCGATTGCGGCAGATCCTCGGAGAACTCGAGGATTCCGGGGCACGCCCCGAGGCCATCGTCTTCACCGGCGACCTCGCCGACAAGGGCGAACCTCTCGCCTATCGCAAGCTGCGCACGCTGATCGAGCCGATCGCGGCCCGGCTCGGCGCCCAGGTCATCTGGGCGATGGGCAACCACGACGACCGCGGGGCCTTCCGCAGCGAGCTCTTCGGGCAGATCCCCAACGACCGGCCCGTCGACTTCGTCTACGACGTCAACGGCCTGCGCGTGATCACGCTCGACACGACCGTTCCAGGCGAGCACTACGGCGAACTCACCGGCGCCCAGCTCGACTGGCTGGCCGAAGAGCTCTCCGTGCCGGCCCCCGACGGCACCGTCATCGCGATGCACCACCCGCCGGTCCCCTCAATCAAAGACCTGACCGTGCTCGTCGAGCTCCGCGACCAGGCCTCGCTCGCCGAGGTCATCGAGGGCAGCGACGTGCGGTCGATCATCGCCGGGCACCTGCACTTCTCGACCAACGCGATGTTCGCCGGGGTGCCCGTGTCGGTCGCCTCGGCCACCTGCTACACGGCCGACCTCAACATCCCGGTCGGCGCCACCCGCGGCCAAGACGGAGGGCAGTCGTACAACCTCGTACACGTCTACCCCGAGACGGTCGTCAACTCGGTCGTCCCGATCGGCAGCTACCGCACCGTGGGCGAGTACGTCGCCCCCGAGGTCGTCGCCGCCCGCCTGCTCGAGGCCGGAGTCGTCATCCCGGCGGCCCGTCCGCGCCACCGCGCCGAAGCCGAGGAGCTGACGGTGCCGACCCGCGACCTGTCGCTGACCGGGCCGATCGGCACGCTCTAGCCGCTCCGAACGCTCGACCGGAACCGCCCGCACGCTCGTGTCGGGCGGTTTCGTGCATCCCGCCGTCTTGGTGCCCCGAGCCACGGCCTGCCCCGCCAATTCGCGAGCGTTCTGGGCCGACACGCCGAGACACGCCGGTACGGGTGAGGTCGACTGCCGAAATCACTCGCGAATTCGGCCCAGAACTACGCCGCAGATCGCGGTGCCGAGCCCCGCCCGCTATTTCTCCCAGGGGGCGCGGAAGGGGAAGTAGAGCTCGAGGAAGTCCGTCACAGTGGCCGTGCGCTCGTCGTCGCTGACCTCGGGGAAGCTGCCGTCGTTCAGGCAGAAGAAGTCGAACGAGCGCTTCTTCAGCAGGTCGGACAACGATGCCAGGCCGGAGACCATCGTGGTGTCGACGTACTTCACGCGCGCGTTCTCCTGCACGATCGCACGGCCGGTGACCAGCGCGTAGTAGTGGTAGAGCGAGTTGGTGACCGAGATGTTCGACGCGGCCCGGAACGGCGAACCGGCGGTGTCGCGGAACTCGTCGGCGAACTCGTGCTCCATCTCGGTGAGCACGCTGCGGCGGAGCGGTGCGGCCGTGTGTTCGAGGTGGCGGGTGGTGACGCGCCCGAAGCGCTGCTGCAGGAGGGCGCGATTGACGCGGGCGGCGTTCTCGAAGCCGCTGCGCTCGGAGTTGTTCAACCCGAGGCCGATTCGCGTGTCGGCCTCGATGAACTTGGTCACCGAGCCCGGCGAGAAGAACATGCCGGGGCTGACCGGACGCCCGAAGAACATGTCGTCGTTGGAGTAGAGGAAGTGCTCGCTCAGACCCTTGATGTGGTGCAGCTGGGCTTCGACGGCCTGCGAGTTGTGCGTCGGCAGCACCGACGGGTCCGCGAAGAACTCCTCGCTGCGCACGACGTGGACACGGGGATGCTCGTCGTCGAGCCACTCGGGCACCGGTGAGTCGGTCGCGATGTAGATGTTGCGCACCCACGGAGCGAACATGTAGACCGAGCGCATCGCGTACTTGAGCTCGTCGATCTGCCGGAACCGCGCGACCGAGTCGTCGCCCTCGCCGACCACGTGCCGCTTCATTCGAGCCGCGCGGGCACGTTGGTACTCGACCGAATTGCCGTCGACCCAGGAGAAGACGATGTCGATGTCGAAGGTGATGTCGGTGGCGTGGTCGTCGAACATGTGCTCGAGCGTCTGCCAGTGCAGACCGTAGCGCTCGATCTCGGTGACGACGGCCTCGTCGCGCGGCAGTTCGCGTCGCATGAGCGAGTTCTCGGACGGCGCGAGGATCTCGGCGTCGGTGAAGATCCAGAACTCGATCTGGACGGCCAGGGAGGCTCCGTACCGCAGGCGCCCGAGGGGCTCGACGCGGGGTCGGTAGAGGCGGAACACCCGCGCCGTCTCCGGGCTGAGACCCGCCTCGGACAGGAGCATGGCTCGCTCCTTGCCGGCCTTGGCGTAGAACGGCTCGGTGCCGGCCGCCTCGATCATGGCCTTCTCGAAGCGGGGGCGGTCGACGGCGTCGAGCGCGATGACCGGCTGCTCGGTGTTGCCGCGGACGAGGAGGTGGGCGATGCCGGCGTCGTCGAGGACGCGCTTGACGAAGAAGAGGTCTTCGAGCATGGACTGCTGCGGGGTCAGATGACCGTTGAGGAGAGTGAACTGGCCTTTGCGCACGACGACGTCGTCGCGTTCGAGACCGCCGATGGACACACGAGGGATCAGGAGGGGACTCTCCGTTGCGCCAACGATCTCCGAGGCCATTCAGACTCCTTCTCTTGCCGGCCGAGGTACGGCCTGTCGAGGCCGGGGCGGCCGCGGATGAGCAATCAAGCGATTTTACTCTCATCCGGCGCATGTTCCTTGACGCGCGGCTTCAGGACAGGTCGCATGGTCCCCCAGGACAGGTCGCACGGTCCGTCAAGACAGGTCGCACGATCCGTCAGGACACATCGCAACCCGGCGCGCGAGGGGCCGTGAGATCAGCGCCGGCGGGGCGTGACCGAACCGCGCGAGGTCGTCTCCGGCTCGGCCGGCACCTTCACTCGAACGGCGGTGACGATGAACACGACGGCGGCGGCGAACTGCATCCCCTCCCAGAGCTGTCCGGTGAGGGGGACGATGACGACCGGGTTCCAGAGCACGGCGATGGCCGCGAGGAACGGCAGGTAGATCCAGCCGCGGCCGCGGTACGCGAAGACCAGCACGATCAGCGCGAGGATCGCGATGACGTAACGGAACCCGATGAAGATCGTCGAGTCGATCAACACGGTGCCCGCCACGAGTGCGATGGCGCCGAGGAGACCCGGGGCGAGGGCGGGCCGGGTGAAGGTCGGCTGCTGCGGAGTGGGCATGACGGTCTTTCGACGAAGCGACGGCGCTCGAGTGGACGCCGACTCCGAGCTTACCCGGGGTGTCCGCCGGGGTCGGGCCGGGCATCCCCCGCTCGCCTTCGGCAGAAGCGCCGGGGCCGTGGGATGCACGCCCCGGTCTAGTAGGCGTCGCGGATGATGCTGATCGGCCTCGACATCGGGGGCTCGTCGCGCAGACGTTCGAGCGCCGGCCGCAGTTCGCCGAGCCAGGCTTCGTAGCCCGCCTGGGTGAGGTGGAGACCGTCTTCGGTGAACGCCGGGTTGAGGCTCTCGCCCACCGCCATGGCGGGCCACAGGTCGAGGTACTGCGCGCGGACCGTCGCCGCGAACTGCCGCAGGTGACGATTGGCGTCGTGGATGCGCGGCGCGAACTCTTCTTGCCGGGGCATGATCGACTGCAGCAGCAGCCGGGCGCCGGGCAGTAGACGCCGCAGGTCGACCAGGATCGTCTCGACGTTGCGGACGACCTGCTCGACCGACCGGCGGTCGCGGAAGTCGTTCGTGCCGATGAGGAGCAGGATCGAGTCGGGCTCCTCGGCCACGACCGCATCGAGCCGGGCCTGCACCTGAGCCGTGGTGTCGCCGTTCACCCCGAGGTTCACGACCTCATCGTCGGGGAACCAGGCTGCCCAGTCACCGCCCGCCGTGATGCTGTCACCGAGAAAGACCAGTTTTTCGCCGAACGCCATCAGCGACCTCCCTGCATCGTCGTACGCGCCATCGAGTGTTGCATCACTGTACCGGCTCGGGCTCTTGCTCGGCTGTGGCGGCGATGCGATTGAGCATGCCGGAGAAGATGATGCCGTGGAACGGCAGGATCGAATACCAGTAGAGACGACCGCTGAGGCCGGCCGGGAAGAACACGGCTCGCTGACGGTAGTGCGAGCCCTCGGGGCGCTCCTCGACGGTCATCTCGAGCCAGCCTCGGCCCGGAGCCTTGAACTCGGCGCGCAGACGCAAGAAGTGGCCGCGGTCGATCTTCTCGACGCGCCACCAGTCGAGCGCGTCGCCCGTGCCCAGCGTGGTGGCGCTGCGACGGCCGCGATTCAGCCCCACTCCCCCGGCGAGTCTGTCCATCCAGCCCCGTGCGGCCCACGCGAGCGGGAACGAGTACCAGCCGTTCTCGCCGCCGATGCTCTCGATGACCTTCCACAGCTGAGCGGGCGACGCCTTCGTGTCGCGCTCCCGGTCGTCGGTGTAGACCGTGTGCCCGGCCCAGTCGGGATCGCTCGGCAGCGGGTCGCTGGGGGCCCCGTAGACCGACGAATCACGCCAGCTCGTCTCGATCTCTCCCGCCTTCATCTTGCCTAGGGCGAGGCGCACCGACCTCCGGTAGCCGGTCAGGCCGCCCTCGGGTGCCGGGACGAAATCGGTGATGTCGTGCTCGCGGACCACGCAGTCGTACTGGAGCGATTCGATGATCGGAACGGCGAGAGAGCGTGGGATGGGCGTGACGAGGTTGACCCATTGGGACGCCAACCACGGCGTCAGCACCGGCAACGGGGCGATCGGGCGCTGCTTGAGACCCGCCTCGACCGCGTAGCCGTTCATCATCTGGCCGTAGCGGAGCACGTCCGGACCGCCGATGTCGAAGGTGCGGTTGACGTCGGGCGGCACGCTCGCCGATCCCACCAGATAGTGCAGGACGTCGCGCACGGCGATGGGCTGGATGAAGTTGCGGACCCATTTCGGTGCGGGCATGTACGGGATCACGTCGGTCAGATGACGGATCATCTCGAACGACGCCGAGCCGGAGCCGATCACGACGCCGGCCTGGAGAGCCACGGTCGGCACTCCGCTCGCGAGGAGGATCTCCCCCACCCGCTTGCGGGACTCGAGGTGGTGCGACAGCTCCCCCTCGGGGTGGAGGCCGCCGAGGTAGACGATCCGTGAGACTCCGGCCGCCTTCGCCGCATCGGCGAGGACGTGCGCGGCCTGCGCTTCGGCGGCAGCGAAGTCGCCGCGACCCGCCATGGCGTGGGCGAGGTAGTAGACCACGTCCATGCCGTCGACGGCATGCTCCACCGCCTCGGCATCGGTCAGGTCGCCCTGGACGATCTCGACGCTGCCGGCCCACGGGACGTCGTCGAGTTTCTCCGGGGTGCGGACGAACACGCGTACGTCGAAGCCGGCCTCGACGAGCCGGGGGGCGAGCCGGCCGCCGATGTAGCCGGTGGCGCCGGTGACGAGGGCACGGCGGCCCTGGCCGGGCAGGCCGTCGAGGGAGTGGGGGGCGACGCCGTCGGGTGCGGAGCTGGGGGTGTCGGACATTCCCTCACGCTACGCGCGCGATGCGGAGGACGCCTTACGGCCTGCCGCCCGGGGTCTCCTCCAGGATGCCCCGGATCTCGTCGACGTCTCGGGCGATCTGCGCGACCAGCGCCTCCATGCCCTCGTATTTGACGTTGCCGCGAAGGTACTTCAAGAAGAAGACGGTGACCTCCTTGCCGTAGACGTCGAGGGCCACGTCGATGAGGTGCGCCTCGACCTGCTTCTCGGGGACGCCCTCGAAGGTGGGGTTGTTGCCCACCGAGATCGCCGCGTCGTAGAGGGTGCCGTCGATCAGGACCCGGCCGGCGTAGATGCCGTCGGCGGGCACGAAGCCCTCGCTGTGGGGTTCGAGGTTGGCCGTGGGAAAGCCCATCTCGCGGCCGCGCTGTTCGCCGTGGACCACAACGCCGCGCACGCTCGGCGCGCGCCCCAGCAGGAGCGCCGCCTCGTCGATGTCGCCCCGGTCGAGGAGTTCGCGGATCCAGGAGGAGGAGACGCGGCGGGGGACGTCGTCGCGCGCGGTGTGGTCGCGCGCGGTGTCGTCGTCGCGCGCAGTGTCGTCGTCCACTCCGATCTGGACGTCGGGGATGATGCGCACGTCGAAGCCGCGGGTGCGGCCGAGCTCGCGGAGCGTGTCGATGCTGCCGCTCCCCCGCACGCCGAACCGGAAGTCGGTCCCGACCAGGACGACCTCGGCCTGGAGGGTCTCGACCAGGATCCGGTCGACGAACTCGTCGGGCGTCAGAGCCTGGAGGTGCGCGTCGAAGGTCAGCATGAGCGTCGCCTCGACGCCGGTGTCTTCGAGGAACTCGCGCTTCTGCCGGTTGCTCGTCAGCGGCTGCGGAACGGCGTCGGGACGCACGATGGCGAGGGGATGCCGGTCGAAGGTGACGACGGTCGAGACGAGGTCGCGGTCGCGGGCCGCGTCTTCGAGACGATGGATGACCTCCCGATGACCGAGATGCACCCCGTCGAACTTGCCGATGGTCACGGCCGACGGGCCGAAGCCCTCGGGGACCTCGGCGATACTCGTGAAGAAGTCCACGAGGAACCCCTACGCGCCGGGACGGGCCGCGGCCTCGTCGCCGTCCACGTCGAACCGCTCGCCGTCGAATCGATCGCCCTGGACGGGCTCGACCGCGGGGCGCGTGCGCACCAGCCAGAGCATGCCGAGGATGGGAAGGACGAGGGGAACGAACCCGTAGCCGATGCCGAAGTAGGTCCAGACGGTGGAGTGGTCGGAGTGGACGTACTTCGCGCTGGGCACGAAGACCGACGGATCGACGATCGACATCAGACCGACGAACAGGACGCCGACGAGCTCGAAGGAGATGGTGGCCCACGCGACCGCATACCAACGCCGGCCCCGACCGATCAGGGCGATCGTCGCCATGATGTAGACGACGGCGGAGACGCCGCTGAGCGAGTACGCGAGGGGTGCCTGCTGGAACTGCGTGGCGATCTGGAACACCGACCGGCCGGTCGCCGCCAGGGCGAGGATCGCGTACACCGCGATCAGGACGCGGCCGATGCCGACTGCTCGTGTTGACTTCTTCTGAACCATCAGGGACAAGGATATGGCCCTTCCGGCACGGTATGCGTCCGCGGTGGTCAGACCGAGTAGTTGGCGGTCCAGATCTGCAGCATGCGCACCACCATGACGGCGACGGCGAACGCACCGGCACCCAGGACCACGTTGCTCCAGCGCGTGCGGTCGACCAGGGCCCAGACGACGGAGAGCGGCGGCAGGAGCAGCGCCACGACGAGGTAGATGTAGAACTCGACGATGTTGCCCGTCGAGTGGTTGCCCGCGAAGGGCGCCACGATGGCGACGACGAGTTGAGCGATCAGCAGCAGCTCGACGAGGGCGAGGGAGCCGACGGTGTAGTCGTTGGGGACTCGGCGGGCGAGACCCACGACGATGCAGTAGACCGCCGCCAGACCCGCGATCCCGGCCTGGACGAAGGCGAACCAGTCGATCATGCGAATACCTCGTCGTTCGGGAAGTTCACGATCGGCTTGGCGCGGCCGTTCGAGATGGAGACCAGCCCGGCGAGCCGGCCGTCGGGGGTGATCGCGGCCACGGGGCCGACGCTGTCGGCGTGCTCGACGCCGGGGCGCTTGCCGTGGGAGAGATCGATGCTCTGCTGCTCGCTGAGCGGGAGCACGTCGAAGAGCTGCTCGGCCACCCGCGTCGGGGCGAGGAGACGGGCGGCGACGTCGACACCCTCAAGAACGGCGGCGTCGGCGACCGGGAACGGCCCGATGCGGGTTCGTCGGAGGGCGGTCAGATGGCCGCCGACCCCGAGGGCCCGACCGAGGTCGCGGGCCAGGGCGCGGATGTACGTGCCGGAGGAGCAGTCGACCACGACGTCGAGGTCGATGGCGTGGACCGTCGCGCCGGGCGACCCGGCGCCCGGTGCCTCGTCGCCCGGCGCCTCGATCTCGACGTCCCGCCGCGCGAGCACGTCGAAGCGGGCGATCGTGACCGGCCGGGCCTTCAGCTCGACCTCGACCCCCTCGCGGGCCAGCGCATAGGCCCGTTTGCCGTCGACCTTGATCGCGCTCACGGTCGTGGGCACCTGCTCGATGTCTCCGCGGAGCGCCGCGATTCCGGAGTCGATCGCGCTCTGCTCGACGCCGCTCGCGTCGACGACCGCGAGGGTCTCCCCCTCGGCGTCGTCGGTGGTGGTCGCCACGCCCAGCCGGATCGTCGCCTCGTAGCTCTTGTCGAGCCCGACGAGGAAGGTAAGCAGGCGCGTGGACGAGTTGATGCCCACGACGAGGAGCCCCGTGGCCATCGGATCGAGGGTGCCGGCGTGACCGACCTTGCGAGTACCGGCGGCCTTGCGGACCCGGGCGACCACGTCGTGGCTGGTGATGCCCTGCGGCTTGTCGACGAGGAGGATTCCGCTCGTTCCGGTGCCGCTGTTCACCCCGACAACTTACCAGTCATGCGAGGAGCGGCCGTCTCGAGCGGCACGGGACGCTGCTTCAGCAGGCGTCGTCGAAGAGGCGGCGAGGATGCTCGGGGTCGGCGTTGTCGATCACCGCATCGGTGCGGAACCGCGCGTCGTACCCTTTGCCGGCCGGGATGGCCCCCTCGACCCAGACGGCGTAGTTCCACAGGCCGCGGAGGTCGTCGTGCCCGTCGAGAGCTCCGTCGACCACCAGCACAGCCGGACCCTCGGTGCGGCCGGCGCGGAACGGGTCGACGAGACCCGTGCGGAGCGCCGCCTCGTCGGGGTAGTCGTCGAACGACGCCCGCTCGGCTGCGTGGTCGAGTTCGCGGAGGGCCGCAGCGAGGTCGTCGGAGAAGGCCGCCACACCGGCGTCGGCGAGGCCGTCGACCGCGACGAAGGCGCGGCCGGAGGCGTAGTTGTGCAGGATCTCGGTCGCGAGGGAACGGACCGTGTCGCTCTTCTGAGGTGCCCACCGTGTCATGGCCCAGAGCTTAGGCTCGACCGGTGACAATCTCCCCGGCCGTCGTCGCCTGGTACCGAGCGAACAAACGCGACCTGCCCTGGCGGCACGAGGGCTTCCCGGCCTGGGGCACCCTCGTCAGCGAGTTCATGCTGCAGCAGACCCCCGTGGTGCGGGTGATCCCTCGCCTCGCCGAATGGCTGGAGCGGTGGCCTACTCCGGCTGATCTCGCCTCCTCACCCCCCTCCGACGCCGTGCGCGCCTGGGACCGCCTCGGCTACCCGCGCCGCGCGCTCAACCTCCACGCCTGCGCCGTGGCCATCACCGACGAACACGACGGCGTGGTGCCGAGCGACGTGCCGACCCTGCTGTCGCTGCCGGGCATCGGCGACTACACGGCCCGCGCGATCGCCGTGTTCGCGTACGGGGTACGGGTGCCGGTCGTCGACACCAATGTCCGGCGCGTGCTCGCTCGGGCGGTCGAGGGGCGGGCTCTGCCGGGTCCGCCGAACGCCAAGCACGACCTCCCGCTCATGGAGTCGCAACTGCCCGACGACCTCTCCGACGCGCACGACACGAATGCCGGAGTGATGGAACTCGGCGCTCTGGTGTGCGTCGCCCGGAACCCCCGCTGCGACGTCTGCCCGCTCGTCGACCAGTGCGCCTGGGTGCTGGCGGGGCGGCCGGAGCACGACGGGCCCCCACCCCGCACGCAGAAGAAGTACGAGGGGTCGGACCGCCAGGTGCGCGGGCTGATCCTCGCCGAGCTCCGGGCGAGCGACGTCGGGGTGACCGCCGCCGAACTCGAAGCCGTCTGGCCGGAGCCGGTGCAGCGGGCGCGGGCCCTCGCCGGACTGCTGCGCGACGGCCTCGTCACGGGCGGCCCCGTCGACGGGTACCAGCTGCCGGGCTGAGCCCGGGCATCCCCCGCTTCGAATCTTTCGAGACGGGGGATGCACGTGCCTAGCGGGTGCCGCCGTCCGGCTCGTCGGACCCCTCGTCGACCTCGTCTTCTCCGTCGACTGCGTACTCGCGCGGCTTGACGTACGGGTCCTCGTCGCCGGCGTAGGCCGCGGTCTTGGCGAGCGACGCACTCTCGGCGTCGCGCTGGCGAGCCTCCTGCAGCAGACGGTCGATCGAGGCGGCGTTCTCGGGGATGCCGTCGGGGATGAACTCGATCGACGGGGTGAGGCGGGCGGTGATGT
Organism: Frondihabitans cladoniiphilus; assembly: GCF_039544345.1. Classification (NCBI taxonomy): domain Bacteria; kingdom Bacillati; phylum Actinomycetota; class Actinomycetes; order Micrococcales; family Microbacteriaceae; genus Frondihabitans; species Frondihabitans cladoniiphilus. The sequence goes on along the minus strand of NZ_BAABLM010000001.1, from coordinate 484,368 downwards.
TCTTGCCGACCTCGGTGCGGAGCATGCCGGTCGCCGACTTCAGGGCGACGGCCGTGTCGGCCCGCTCTTCGTCGGTGCCGTAGACCGTGTAGAAGATCGAGGCGTGCTGGAGGTCGCCGGTGACCTTGACGTCGGTGATCGTCACGAACCCGATGCGGGGGTCTTTGATGCCCTTCTCGAGGCGTCGGGCGATGATCTGCTGGATGCGATCGGCCATCTTGCTGGCGCGCTGGGCGTCGACCATGGTGTGTTCCTTCGTTCGTGGGAGAAGGCCCCGCACGATCTCTCGATCGTGCGGGGCCTCTCACGGGGTGGGACTAGACGCGAGGCTTCTCGACCATCTCGATGGTCTCGATCTCGTCGCCGATCTGGATGTCGTTGAACTTTCCGAGACCGATACCGGCCTCGAAGTCCGTGCGCACCTCGGTGACGTCGTCCTTGAAGCGACGCAGCGAGTCGATGGCGAGGTTGTCGCCGACCACCACGCCGTCGCGGATGACGCGCGCCTTGGCGTTGCGCGTGATCGTTCCCGATCGCACGACGACACCGGCGATGTTTCCGACCTTCGAGGAGCGGAAGATCTCGCGGATCTCGGCGACACCCGACTGGACCTCTTCGAACTCGGGCTTGAGCATGCCCTTGAGCGAGTTCTCGATGTCTTCGAGTGCTGCGTAGATGACCGAGTAGAAGCGGACGTCGACACCTTCGCGAGCAGCACGCTCGCGAGCCTTCGTGTCGGGACGCACGTTGAACCCGATGATGACCGCGTTGTCGACCGTTGCGAGGTTGACGTCGCTCTCGGTGACGGCACCCACACCACGGTGGATGATGCGCAGCTGCACGCTGTCGTCCACCTCGATCTTGAGCAGCGATTCTTCGAGTGCCTCGACGGCACCGGAGACGTCACCCTTGATGATGATGTTGAGCGCTTCGACCTTGCCCTCTTCGAGTGCACGGGTGAAGTCCTCGAGCGAGATGCGCTTGCGGGCCTTGGCCAGCTGGGCGTTGCGCTCGACGGCTTCGCGCTTCTCGGCGATCTGACGGGCCGTGCGGTCCTCCTCGGTGACGAGGAAGGTGTCGCCGGCTCGCGGGACGCTCGAGAGGCCCTGCACCTGGACGGGACGCGACGGGTAGGCCTCTTCGACCAGGTCGCCGTTCTCGTCCATCATCGCGCGGACTCGGCCGTAGGCCGTGCCTGCCACGATCGCGTCGCCGACACGGAGGGTACCCGACTGGATGAGGACGGTCGCGACCGCACCCCGACCCTTGTCGAGACGCGCCTCGATGGCGACACCGCGGGCGTCCTTGTTCGGGTTGGCACGCAGGTCGAGACCGGCGTCGGCGGTGAGCAGCACGGCTTCGAGCAGAGCGTCGATGTTCGTGTTGTTCCGGGCCGACACGTCGACGAACATGACGTCTCCGCCGTACTCTTCCGCGACGAGGCCGTACTCGGTCAGCTGCTGACGCACCTTGGCCGGGTTCGCACCCTCCTTGTCGATCTTGTTGACCGCGACGACGATCGGCACGCCGGCCGCCTGAGCGTGGTTCAACGCCTCGACCGTCTGGGGCATGATGCCGTCGTCGGCCGCGACCACGAGGATCGCGATGTCGGTGACCTGGGCACCACGGGCACGCATGGCGGTGAACGCCTCGTGGCCCGGTGTGTCGATGAAGGTGATGGCGCGCTCGACGCCCTCGTGCGGAGCCCACACCTGGTAGGCACCGATGTGCTGCGTGATGCCGCCGGCTTCGCCTGCGACCACGTTGGCGTTGCGGATCGCGTCGAGGAGGCGCGTCTTACCGTGGTCGACGTGACCCATGACGGTGACGACGGGGGGACGGATCTCGAGAACCGACTCGTCTTCGTCTTCGAGCTCCTGCTCGAGGTCGATGTCGAAGCCCTCGAGGAGCTCCTTGTCTTCGTCTTCGGGGCTGACGACCATGATGCGGTAGCCGAGCTCTTCGCCGAGCACCTCGAAGGTGGCCTCGTCGAGCGATTCGGTCGCCGTGGCCATCTCACCGAGGTGGAAGAGCACCGTGACGAGGTTGCCGGGGCTGGCGTCGATCTTGTCGGCGAAGTCGCTGATCGAGGCACCGCGACGCAGACGGACGACGGTCGTGCCGTCGCCGCGCGGGACGCTGACGCCACCGAGCGACGGAGCCTGACGCATCTCGAATTCGGCCCTCTTCGTCCGCTTCGACTTGCGTGCCTTGCTCTTGCCGCCACCGCGACCGAACGCACCGGCGGTTCCACCACCGGGGCCACGGCCACGACCGCCTCCACCGCCACCGGCGGGACGCGGAGCGCCGAAGCCGGGACGGAAGCCGCCGGGTGCACCGGCGCCTGCACCGGCACCGGGGGCGCCGGGACGGGAGAAGCCCGGACGAGCGCCGGCACCGGCCGGACGCTGCCCGAAGCCACCGGGACGCGGGGCGCCGCCGGGACGGGGAGCACCCGGGCGAGGAGCACCGGGACGAGGCGCCTGCGGACGCGGGCCTGCGGCGCCACCTGGGCGAGGCATGCCTGCGGCCGGAGCACCGGCACCGCCGGGACGCGGAGCCGTGGGTCGGCCCATGCCCTGGTTGGAGCTGTAAGGGTTGTTACCGGGGCGAGGAGCGCCCGGACGGGGACCGCCGGGACGCGGGGCGCCGGGTGCGGCGGCCGGAGCGTCGGCGGCGGGCTTCGGCGCGTTGCGCTGGGCCTCGGCCTGCGCCTGGCGCTCGGCGACCGTCAGCGGAGCTGCGGGCGCCGGGACGGCGTCGGCGGATTCGGCGGCGGGAGCAGCCTGGGGAGCCTCCGCCTGGACCGGAGCAGGGGTGGGTGCGGCGGGCGCCGGGGCTGCGGGTGCCGGAGCAGCAGGGCGAGGCGCGCCGGGACGCGGTGCACTGCTGGTCGCAGGCGCAGTGGCCTTGGCGGCCGGTGCCTTGGCAGCGGGAGCCGGGGTCTTCGCACCCTGGTCGGCGAACGCAGCGCGAAGCTTGCGTGCGACGGGGGGCTCGATGCTGGACGACGGGCCCTTGACGAACTCGCCCATCTCTTTCAGCTTCTCGAGGGCGATCTTGCTTTCGATACCGAGCTCGCTGGCGATCTCGTGTACGCGTGGTTTTGCCACTGTTCTCCTGTCTCGGGCCTCCACCCGGGATCAGGGGAGGCCGTTATTTCTGGACGCAACTCATTTCGAGGTGCTCATTAGTTGTCCATAAGCCGTTCAGCCTTTTGTTCGAGCGAGGGCCGGATGCCGCACGCTGTTCGTGGAATGGAACTCACGGGAGGGGGTGTTCGATGCGCTCGAGATAGTCTCGGACATCGCTTGTATCAGGCTCCGAAGCGAGTCGCAGTGCACGGCGGAAAGCCTTGCGCCGGAGGGCTGCTTCGTAGTTCTGCATCGTCGGGATCAACCAGGCACCCCGCCCGGGAAGAGTCTTTGTCGTGTCGACCACGACCCGACCGTCTCGGGCGACGACCCTCACGAGTGAGGACCGCGGAGCGCGCGTTCGAGAGCCGATGCACGTTCTGACTGGGTTCATACTACTCCCCCGGTCGCTCGGCACCAGGACGCCACGGGCGAACGCGGCGTCCTGGTGCCGAGCGAATGGGTCGCGAACGGCGAAGAGGTCAGTCTTCGAGGATCGAGTCGGGCTGAATGTCGATGCGCGCGCCGGTGAGCTTCGCGGCGAGACGGGCGTTCTGCCCCTCCTTGCCGATGGCGAGCGAGAGCTGGTAGTCGGGCACCAGGGCTCGGACGGCCTTGGTGGCCGCGTCGATCACGAAGGCGCTCGACACCTTGGCCGGCGACAGCGCGCTGGCGACGAAGGTCGGCAGGTCGGACGAGTAGTCGACGATGTCGATCTTCTCGTTGTTGAGCTCGGCCGTCACGGCGCGGACCCGCTGGCCGAGCTCGCCGATGCAGGCGCCCTTGGCGTTGACCCCGGGCTCGGTCGCGCGGACGGCGATCTTCGTGCGGTGGCCGGCCTCGCGAGCGAGCGACACGATCTCGACGACGCCGCTGGCGATCTCCGGCACCTCGAGGGCGAAGAGCTTGCGGACGAGCGACGGGTGCGTGCGCGACACCGTGACCGACGGACCCTTGAGACCGCGGCTCACGCTCGTCACGTAGACGCGGATCCGCGTGCCGTGCGAGTAGTTCTCGCCGGGGACCTGCTCTTCGGGAGGCAGGATCGCCTCGAAGTTGCCCAGGTCGACATGGATCATGCGCGGGTTCGGACCCTGCTGGATGACGCCGGCGACGATCTCGCCCTCGCGCCCCTTGAACTGGCCGAGCACCTTGTCGTCGCCGATGTCGCGCAGACGTTGGTTGATCACCTGCTTGGCCGCGAAGGCGGCGATGCGACCGAAGTCGTCGGGGGTCTCGACGGCTTCGCCGATGACCTCGCCGGCCTCGTCGCGCTCGATCGAGTACACGGTCACGTGCCCGGTCTTGCGGTCCAGTTCGACTCGAGCGGACGGTTTGTCGTCGCGGACCTCGGGCTGGTCGTCATGCTTGAGGTAGGCCGTCAGAATGGCCTGCTCGATGATGCGCACCAGTTCGTCGAAGGGGATCTCGCGCTCGCGCTCCATGAGACGCAGCACGCTCAGGTCGATTTCCACTGAGGGCCTCCAATATTGAGATTGTGAGCTGCGCGCACGGTGGCGCGCACAGCATCCCCCTACGGTACCCGAGGTGCGGCGAGCGTGCTGACCGCTTCGGCCACGGGGACGGGCGTGCGCTCGCCCGTGCGGCGATCCCAAAGCTCGACGACGCCCTCGCCGGCGCTCCGTCCGACGATGACGATGTGCGGCACGCCGAGCAGCTCGGCGTCGCCGAACTTGACGCCGGGCGACACCTTCGGGCGGTCGTCGTAGAGCACGTCGAGACGGTGGGCCTCGAGGTCGGCGACGAGCTTCTCGGCCACCTCGTAGACGACCTGGTCTTTGCCGGTGGCAACGACCTGCACGTCGAAGGGCGCGACGTTCTCGGGCCAGATCAGGCCCTTGTCGTCGTTGTTCGATTCGGCGATGACGGCGAGGATGCGGGTCACGCCGATCCCGTAGGACCCCATCGTGACCGTGACCTGCTTTCCGTTCTCGTCGAGCACCTTGAGCCCGAGCGCCTCGGCGTACTTGCGGCCGAGCTGGAAGACGTGGCCGATCTCCATGCCGCGCGCCGTCTCGATCGGGCCGGAGCCGTCGGGAGCCTCGTCGCCCTCGCGGACCTGAGCGGCCTCGATGGTGCCGTCGGCGGTGAAGTCGCGCCCGAAGACGAGCCCCTCGACGTGCACGCCGGGCCGGTTCGCGCCGGTGATCCAGGCGGAACCGGGCACGACGCGGGGGTCGACGAAGTAGCGGATGCCCGTCTCCGACTCTTCACCGAGGATCTGGGGCCCGATGTAGCCCTTGACGAGCAGCGGGTTCTTCTCGAAGTCGGCGTCGCCGGCGGCCTCGACCTCGGCCGGCTGGAACGCCACCTCGACCCGCTTGAGGTCGACGTCGCGATCGCCGGGCAGACCGACCACCACGATCTCGCGGCTGCCATCGAGGTGGGTGAGCGCCAGCACGACGTTCTTGAGGGTGTCGGCGGCCGTCCACGGCGTGCCGTCGGCCTTCGGGCTGGTGGCGTTGACCTGGTCGACGAGCGACGCGATGGTGGGCGTGTCGTGGGGGTCGAGCAGGTTCGCCTCGGCGAGGCCCTCGAGGGGGATGCTCGGGGGGACGATCGTCGTGAAGGCCTCGACGTTCGCCGCATACCCTCCGGCCGAGCGCACGAAGGTGTCCTCGCCGGCCGCCATGGGGTGCAGGAACTCCTCGCTGCGGGAGCCGCCCATCGCGCCGGCGTCGGCCTTGACGATGACGTACTCGAGGCCGAGTCGGGTGAAGATGCGCTCGTAGGCGTCGCGCTGCGCCTGGTAGCTCAGGTCGAGACCGGCATCGGTGTAGTCGAACGAGTACGCGTCCTTCATCGTGAACTCGCGGCCGCGCAGGAGACCGGCACGCGGCCGTGCCTCGTCGCGGTACTTGTCCTGGATCTGGAACAGACTCAGCGGCAGGTCTTTGTACGACGAGTACAGGTCTTTCACCAGGAGGGTGAACGCCTCTTCGTGCGTCGGGGGCAGCAGGTAGTCGGCGCCCTTGCGGTCTTTGAGTCGGAACATGCCGTCGCCGTATTCGGTCCAGCGACCGGTGGCCTCATAGGGCTCACGCGGCAGAAGGCCGGGGAAGTGGACCTCTTGCGCGCCGGCGGCGGCCATCTCCTCGCGGATGATCGCCTCGATCTTCGCCTTCACGCGCAGACCGAGCGGCAGCCACGCGAAGATGCCCGGGGCCTGCCTGCGGATGTAGCCGGCCCGGACGAGCAGACGGTGGCTGGTCACCTCCGCGTCGGAGGGGTCTTCACGGAGGGTGCGGACGAAGAGCTGAGAGAGGCGCGTGGACACCCTGCAACATTAGTCGGATGGAGAGCGGCGGCGAGCCCGCGGCTACCAGGGCTTGCCGCTGTAGTCTTCCGGGTTCTGGCTGAAGTCACGGGTGCGGTCGTCGTTCTGCTGCTGGTCTTGTTGGGCCTGGCCGTTCTGCTGCTTCAGCTTGTCGAGGGGGCTCTGCGACGAGTCGCCGGAGCCGTCGCCACTGGAGCCCTGCCCCGAACCGCTCTGGCCGGACCCGGACTGGCCCTGGCCGCTCGAACCCGAGCCGCCCTGCTGAGAGCCTCCGGACGTGCCTCCCCCGTCTTGCTGGGCCTTCTGTTTCTGCTCGAGCCGGCCCTGCTCGTCTTGCAGGGGCTTGGCCGTGTTCGGTTTGGAGCCGCCCTTCGGGTCGCTGAAACAACCCGTCGGTGCCGACTTGATGAGGGCGAGCGCGTGCGCGTAGAAGCCTTCTGCGGCGGTCGTGTCTTGATCGAGCACGGCCGAGTCGCCCTGCTGCTCGACGACCAGCGACAGGTCGGTGAGGATGCGGCACTGGACGCCCGTGTCGCCCGACGGGGCTCGCGAGAGGGAGGCCTCGAACGCCGTGCGGGCATCGGTGAGGACGCCGATCTGCGCCAGGGCGGTTCCGCGGTCGAAGTAGCGGACCCAGGGCTCGAGGACGTTGACGACGCCGAGCGAGTCGGAGGCCGCCACGCTGCTGTCGTAGGACTTCGTGTCGTACGTGGTCTGCGCGACCGCGGCGCCGACGGGCAGGCTGAGGAGCTTCACGGCGACGAGCAGCACGAGGATCACGACGGGAAGCGAGCCGAGCACCAGGCGACGGCGGAGGCGAGCGCGGTAGGCGGCGAGGGCCTCAGGCACCTCGACGAGGGGCTCGATGTGCTCGGGCGGTGCCGGCGGACGGACCTCGGGCAGGAAACCGGTGCTCATGGGGCCTCCTTCGGGAGCCGCGGAACGCGACCTGCTCGCGGGCCGCGATCTGCTCGCGGTTCGCGGCTCGGGCGGACCGGCCGCACGTCGCCGAGGGCCCGGACGACGAGCGCGATGTCGACGAAGAGCAGGAGGAACGCCGGGATCGCGGCGATCCAGTACAGGTCGATCAGGCTGGCGGTCGTACCCGTCGCACTGACGACCTCGCCGCGCCGCTCCGAGCCGACGACCGAGGCCAGGGAGCCGCCCGCGTGGCGTTGCAGGTAGGGCACGCCGAGCTGCGATGCGATCGTCTTCAGGTTGGCCGGGTCGATCTTGGACAGGGCGTCGGGCGACCCGGGCAGCGTTTTGTCTTTGATGTAGCGGTTGGCCGAGTACTGGTCTCCGTAGCCGTCGAACTCCTTCATGCGGCCACCGGCGGCGGTGCCGTAGCCCAGGACTCCCCCGCCGTCGACGTCGGCCCGAGAGGCGGCGAAGGAGGCGGGAGCCGACGACGCCGTCTGCTCGCCGTCTCCGAGGTAGTACACGACGTCGGCTCGCTCGGGGTTGCTCTTCTTGGCCTCGGCCAACACCTGGGCGAGGAGCGTGTGCGCCTCGGAGATGCTGCTGCCGTGCGAGTAGTACGTGACCTCTTGGCGCATGACCTTCGCCGCGGTGACGAGGGCGGACGAGTCTTGAGTCAGCGGGACGCGCTGGATCGCGGTGGAGTCGAAGGAGATCAACGAGAATCGGGCGCCGGCCAGATCGGTGGTGATCGCGTCGATGTCGCTGCGCATGCCGTCGAGGCGCGGCTCGGTGCCGTTCCAGTCCTCGGCCGCCGAACTCGAGGTCGTGTCGACGACGAAGAACACGTTGAGGTCGGCGACGGAGGCGGGCGAGGTGCCTCCCGGCAGACTCGGGCGAGCGGCGACGACGAGGAGCAGGGCGACGATGACCGCCCGACGGACCCAGGTCAGGAGCATCCCTCGGTTCGCCCTCTCGGCGACGACGCGCCAGAGCGCGAACCCGAGCAGGACGACGGCGAACGCGAGGAACCAGCCGATCGGCAGGACCGGTTGGAAGACGAGAAGGGCAGGTGATGCGGTCACAGTCGCACCCGCCACAGGAGGCCGAACAGGGCGATCATCGCGAGGAGCCCGACGACGATGAGGACGTTCGGGTGATCGGTGATCACAAGGCGCTTCGAGCCGGTGAAGAGGCCCGCCTCGCGCGAGTCGATGGCCTTGACGATCGACGGCACCGTGTCGGTGCTGGTCAGGCCGTAGAAGGCGCCCCCGGTGGATTCGACGACCTGCTTCATCTCGAGGGCGACCGTGGAGAGGCCGTCGCCGGACGAGTAGTCGACCGGGTCGATGCCGTAGACGCGGATGCCCCCCTTGGTCGCGAACTGGCCGGCCTGCTTGAGGGTGAACAGGGGCGACCCGTTGACGTAGTTGTCGGTCGCGAAGACGATCGACCGGGGCCGGGTGCTCGACTTCGACCCGTCGAAACCGGTGACGCAGGATGCGAGGCCGTCGCCGATGAGGGAGGCGCCCTGCCCGAGGTCGGTGCCCGTCCAGTAGCGGAGGCCCGAGTCGCCCTGGCTCTGGAAGGAGTTGCGGTAGGCGGTGAGCTCTTTCGCGACGTAGTCGTAGTCGTCGGTGAGCGGGAACACCTGGACGGCCGAGCTGTCGAAGATCGTGAGACCGATCCGCTCGCCGTCGAGGTGCTTGGCGAGGGAGGCGAAGGTGTCGACGATCTTGGCGTCGACGTCGGTCATGGAGCCGGAGACGTCGAGGCAGAGCATGATGTCGCGCTTGTACGACTGCGGTTGCACGACCGAGACGGTCGAGAGGCGCGACGCGAGCAGGACCCCGACACCGGAGGCGATGATCGCCGCCACCAGCACGCCGGCGAGCAGAGCGCGGTACTGACGGAGGACTCGTCGGTATTCGGGCAGCGCGGTGAGCCGCTCGCTGTGGGCGATCGGGGTGCCGGAGCGCTTGAGCCGGTCGCGGGTGCGGCGGCGCCAGGCGACGTAGGCGAAGGCGCCGCCGAGAGCGAGGGCCAGCGCCACGAGCGGCATCCACCAGAAGGTCAGTTCCACGAGCGCACCACCAGTCGGGCCGTCTCGAGAGCGTGGGCGGGATCGCCGGGCTGGTCGGCTCGGAACGCCGGCGGGTAGTACTCGCCGACGGCTCCGGCCACCTGGGGCAGCGGGGACCGCTGCAGGTCGGCGAGGGTCATGACGTGGGCGTCGACCCCGGAGGACTCGAACGCGAAGAACCGCAGGAGAAGGCTCAGGCGGGAGTGGGTCGCCCGATCGTCGAGACGCCCGGCGCGCCACTCGGCCTCGACCTCGTCGATCAGCCCGGAGTATTTCGCCTGGAGCTGCTGCGGATCGCTCTTCTTGGGGTTCGGTCGACGGTCTGCGGGTGGGAGCCGGGTGCGGGAGAACCGGACGGCGAAGACGTACCAGGCGATCACGGCTGCGACCAGGACGACGCCGACGACGAGGTAGACGACCCACCAGGTGTACTGGCTCGGCCCGAAGAAGCCCCTATCGTTCAGCACGGCGGTGCTTCTCGAGGAGGGCGAACAGACCGGGGACCACTTCGGCCCGACTGGGGATGCGGTGGCTGGTGATTCCGAGGAGTCGGAGCTCGTGCTCGGTCGTCGCGACCGTCTGCAGGGCGGTCTCGGCGAACAGGCCGCGGAGACGCGAGTTGTTGCGCACGTAGGCCGGAAGCGCCGCCACCTCTTGCACGTCGTAGACGTCGTGCCCGCGCTCGTCCGCCCTCATGAGGTCGGCGTCGCCGATGGTCAGCCAGAGGATCTCGTGCTTGGCGCGCAGGCGCCGGAGCACGTGGTCGAGTTCGGGGGTGAGGGGCACGTCGTCGGTGACCACGAGGAGCATGGATCGGCCGGTGACGCGCCGCGCGACGTTCTCGAGGAGAGCCCGCAGGTCGCTGCGGGGCGCTTCGAGCGAGATGCGCGCGTCGATGGCGCGCAACAGGCGCTCGAGGTGCTCGTCTTTCTGGCCCGGGGGGAACGACCGGACGTCGTGCTCGTCGCCGATCAGCATCGAGACGACGTCGCCGTGCGCCGTCGCGATCGAGGCGAGGGCGCCGGAGGCCAGCACGGCGATGTCACGCTTGCTCTCGCCGCTCTCGGCCGTCGCGGCCATGTTGCGCCCCACGTCGACCACGAGGACGAGGGTGTGTCGCCGCGACGCGATGTAGCGCTTGACCAGCGGCTCGCCGTGTCGGGCCGTGGCCTTCCAGTCGATGTCCTTGACTTCGTCGCCGGGCACGTAGGCGCGCAGGTCGTCGAAGTCGTGGCTGCGGCCCCGGTGGATCGACGCGTAGCCGCCCTCGAGGAGATCGATGGTCTTGCGGTGCGCGAAGATCGACATCGTCGTCTTGACGCGGAGGAGAAGGCTGGTCACGGAGTCTGGACCGCGTGGAAGATCGCGTCGATGATCGTCTCGGGCTTCACCTCGTCGGCGGCCGCCTCGTAGCCGAGGATGAGCCGGTGGCGGAGCACCCCGTGGCGCAACTGCTTGACGTCTTCGGGGATGACGTAGTCGCGACCGTTCAACAGCGCCAGGGCGCGCGCCGCCTGCGTGAACGCGATGCTCGCGCGCGGGCTGGCGCCGAACTGGATGTAGTCGGCCAGGGTGGCCGGGATGTACTGCTGCGGGTGCCGCGTGACGTAGACCAGTTGCACGATGTAGGTGACGATCGACGGGTCGACGTAGACGCGCTTGGTCAGGTCTTGGAGACGGATCACGTCGTCGAGGTGGACGCCGGTGCCCGAGTCGCCGGTCGCTTCGCGCGGGGTGTCGTAGACCCCGACCTCGATGCGGCGGATGATCTCGGCCTCCTCGGCCGGGCTCGGGTAGTCGAGGATCTCTTTGAGCAGGAACCGGTCGAGCTGCGCCTCGGGCAGTTGGTACGTGCCCTCCTGCTCGATCGGGTTCTGCGTGGCGAGCACCAGGAACGGGCTCGGCAGCTTGTAGACCGTGCCGCCGATCGACGTCTGCCGCTCTTGCATGGCCTCGAGCATCGCACTCTGGGTCTTGGCGCTGGAACGGTTGATCTCGTCGAGCAGGACGAAGTGCGAGTGGACCGGCCCGAGCTGCGTGACGAAGGTCGACGACTGCGCGTCGAAGATCTGGGTGCCGGTGATGTCGCTCGGCAGGAGGTCTGGGGTGCACTGGATGCGGCGGAAGCTGGCAGCGACCGCGGCGGCGAGAGTCTGCGCGGCCGTGGTCTTGGCGAGCCCCGGCACGCTCTCGAGCAGCACGTGGCCCCCGGTCATCAGCGCCACGAGCAGGGAGTCGCGGAGCGCCGTCTGGCCCACGACCTTCTCGGAGAACGCCTTCGACACCCGACCGAGGATCTCGCCCGCACGCTGCAGTTCGTCGCGGGTGATGGGCTCGCTCGCGGGCTGCGGAGCCGCGGAGGTGGTCGTCGTGTCGGTCACTCGCTCACTCTAAACCAGGCCTCCGACAGGAACCCCTGCCCCGGGCATCCCCCGTTCTGGCTTTCGAAACGGGGGGATGCACGGCGGGAGGCTCTAGACGGTGACGACCTCGGGCGAACCGATCGCCCCGGGGCCCATCTCGTCGGCCAGGCGGTTGGCCTCGCGGATCAGGGTCTCGACGATCTGGTCTTCGGGGACGGTGGCGATGACCTCGCCCTTGACGAAGATCTGGCCCTTGCCGTTGCCGGACGCGACCCCGAGGTCGGCGTCGCGCGCCTCGCCCGGGCCGTTGACGACGCAGCCCATGACGGCGACGCGGAGCGGCACGGTCATGCCCTCGAGGCCGTCGGTGACGTCGTTCGCGAGCTTGTACACGTCGACCTGGGCGCGGCCGCAAGAGGGGCAGGAGACGATCTCGAGCTTGCGCTCGCGCAGGTTGAGCGACTGCAGGATCTGCAGGCCGACCTTGACCTCTTCGGCGGGCGGGGCGCTGAGCGAGACGCGGATGGTGTCGCCGATGCCTTCGCCGAGGAGGATGCCGAACGCCGTGGCGCTCTTGATCGTGCCCTGGAACGACGGGCCGGCCTCGGTCACGCCGAGGTGCAGGGGCCAGTCGCCGCGCTCGGCGAGCAGGCGGTAGGCCTTGACCATCACGACCGGGTCGTTGTGCTTGACCGAGATCTTGAAGTCGTGGAAGTCGTGCTCTTCGAACAGCGAGGCCTCCCAGACCGCGCTCTCGACGAGGGCCTCGGGGGTCGCCTTGCCGTACTTCTGCATGATGCTGGGCTCGAGCGAGCCGGCGTTGACGCCGATGCGGATCGAGACGTCGGCCGCCTTGGCCGCGGCGGCGATCTTGCCGACCTGGTCGTCGAACTTGCGGATGTTGCCGGGGTTGACGCGCACGCCCGCGCACCCGGCGTCGATGGCCGCGTAGACGTAGTTGGGCTGGAAGTGGATGTCGGCGATGACCGGGATGTTGCTCTTCTTCGCGATGATCGGCAGCGCTTCGGCGTCGTCACGGCTGGGAACGGCGACCCGGACGATGTCGCAGCCCGAGGCGGTGAGCTCGGCGATCTGCTGGAGGGTCGCGTTGATGTTGGTGGTGGGAGTGGTGCACATCGACTGGACGCTCACTTGAGCGCCGCCGCCGACGAGGACCTTGCCGACCTTGATCTGACGCGACTTGCGGCGCGGGGCAAGGGTTTCGGGGACTTTGGGCATTCCGAGGTTGATCGCAGGCACGAGTTCATCGTAAGCCTCGGGTCTGAACAGCGGGTATCGCTTCGCTCGCTCTGGGCGAACGTCAGCCGCCTCCCAGGCGGGGCGGACGGTTCGTGGGATGCACGGCCTCCGTCTCGCCGGGTCGCCCGTGCGCCCTGCCCGGCCGAGGTGCCGCTCTAGCCGAGGCTGATCGGCTTGAAGAGGTCGGCGTAGATCAGGAGGAGGCTCATGGCACCGAGGATCACGGAGACCGCGATGGTCAACGGCACGGCCTTGGCGATGTCGACCGGGCCCGGGTCGCGGCGGCCGAAGAGCTTGGCGAAGAAGCGGCGCACGCCCTCGATGATCGCGCCCGCCACGTGCCCGCCGTCGAGGGGCATCAGCGGGATCAGGTTGAACGTGAAGAGGGCGACGTTGAGCGACGCCATCAGGCCGACGAGGTAGCTGATGCGATCGACGATCGGCACCGAGTTGGTGCTCGCGATCTGCCCCGCCATGATGCCGACGCCGACGACGCTGACCGGACCGTTGGCATCCCGCGTGCCTCCGCCGAAGGCGGCCTTCGCGACACCGACGAGACGCTCGGGCAGATGCACGATGAGGGTGACGACGTCGGCGATGTTCGTGCCGACGGCCGGGAGAACGGCGGTGACCGGCTGCTGGACGCGCTCGTAGGCGGAGCCGATGCCGACGAAACCGACCTCCTGGGTCTCCTTCTTGCCGGCCGAGTCGGTGACGACGTTGCCTGCCGCGTCGGTGACGTAGCGCTCGGTACGGATCGGTGTGACGGCGAGGGTGACGCGGGCGCCGTTGCGCTCGACGAGGAACGAGAGGGTCTTGCCTGCGGCCTTCTGGATGATCGCGGTGGACTGGTCCCAGCTCGAGATGCGGGTGCCGTCGATGGAGAGGATCGTGTCGCCGGCGGCGAGACCGGCGGCGGCGCCGGGCGACCTGGTCGCGTCGGCCGGGCAGCTCGTCGCCGTGGACGTCGCGGGGAGGACGCATTCGGAGACGCTGCCGACCGTGGTCGAGACCTGCTGGGTGCCGAAGCCGCACAGCACGACGCCGGTCAGGACGATGGCGATGAGCAGGTTCATCACCGGGCCGCCGAGCATGATCACGATGCGCTTGGGCACCGCCAGGCGGTAGAACGTGCGCGAATCGTCGTCGATCGTGTCGGCGGACGCCTTCTTCGTGTCTTGCACGAGCGTCTGGAAGACGCTCGTCGTCGACGACCGGGCGTGCGACTCGAGGGCGTCCTCCCCCACCTTGACGGTCTGCTGAGGCGGGAACATGCCCGACATCGAGATGTAGCCGCCGAGCGGGATCGCCTTGACGCCGTACTCCGTCTCGCCCTTCTGGCGCGAGAACAGGGTCGGACCGAACCCGATCATGTACTGGCCCACCTTGACGCCGAAGCGCTTCGCCGGCACCAGGTGGCCGATCTCGTGCAGGCCGATCGAGAGCACCAACCCGACCAGGACGATCAGGATGCCGACGATGAAGAGAAGGACGGTTTCCACGTCGTCACAGTACGGGACCGAGTCAGTGAACGGGCCGGACGCGGGCCGGGCGGGCGCGCCCCAGTTCGGGGACGGCGGCTGTCTCGGGGCGGCGGGACGCGCATCCCCCGTTTCTCACGTGCCGTTACGGTGGGCGCGCCCCGCGATTCAGTGCGCGGTCGACGCCAGGATCGTGTCGGCCTCGGCGCGGGCCCAGCGCTCGGCGTCGAGGACACCGGCGAGCGAGAGCTCGTCGGGCTCGTGCCGGTCGACGACGGCGCGGATCGTGTCGACGATGTCGAGGTAGCCGATGCGGCCGGCGTGGAAGGCCAGCACGGCCTGCTCGTTCGCCGCGTTGAAGACGGCGGGGAACGTGCTCCCGGCACGGCCGACCTCTTTGGCGAGGCCCACCGCGGGGAAGGCGTCGTCGTCGAGGGGTTCGAAGGTCCACGAGGATGCCCGAGTCCAGTCGAGCGGGACGCCCACGCCCGGCACGCGGTCGGGCCACGCCATGCCCAGCGCGATCGGGAGGCGCATGTCGGGCGGCGACGCCTGCGCGAGGGTGGAGCCGTCGACGAACTCCACCATCGAGTGGACGATCGACTGGGGATGCACGGTCACGTCGATGCGGTCGTAGTCGACGTCGAACAGCAGGTGCGCCTCGATGATCTCGAGCCCCTTGTTGACGAGAGTCGACGAGTTCGTGGTGACGACGAGGCCCATGTCCCAGGTGGGGTGGGCGAGGGCCTCGCGCGGCGTGACGTCTTTCAGGTCGGCGCGGCTCCGGCCACGGAACGGACCGCCGGACGCGGTCAGGACCAGCCGGCGGACCTCGGCCTGCGTGCCGCTGCGGAGGGCCTGGGCGATGGCGGAGTGCTCGGAGTCGACCGGGACGAGCTGGCCCTCCCGCGCCGCTGCCTTCACGAGTGCGCCGCCGACGATGAGACTCTCCTTGTTCGCCAAGGCGAGGGTCGCGCCCGACTCGAGGGCGGCCAGCGTCGGGCCGAGGCCGACCGAGCCGGTGATGCCGTTGAGGACGACATCGGTCTCCACGGTCGTGACGAGCTGCACGGACTCGTCGGTGCCGAGAGCGGTGTGCTCGACGCCGAACTCGCGGGCCTGCTCGGCGAGGAGCTCGCGGTTGCTGCCGGCGGAGAGGCCGACGACGGTGAACAGGTGCGGGTTGGCGCGGATGACGTCGAGCGCCTGCACGCCGATGGAGCCGGTGGAGCCGAGGAGGGTGATGCATCGCATCGTGCCAGCCTAGGGCGGTGGGATGCTCGTGGCGGTGCTAGTGCCGCTGCTGCTGTGCCGGTGCTGGTGCTGCCCTTGCGGCGCGCTAGCTCTTGGCCAGGATGTCGATCACGAAGACGAGCGTGTCGGTTCCCTTGACGCCGGCGGTGTCGTTGCCCGCGGTCCCGTAGCCCTCGGCGGGCGGCACCACGACGAGCACCTGCGAGCCGACGGTCTGACCGATGAGAGCCTGCTGGAACCCGGCGATGACGCCGCTGATGGCGAAGGTGGCGGGGCCGCTCCCCCAGCTCTGATCGAACACCTTGCCCGTGCGCCAGAGGGTGCCCTGGTACTGCACGGTGACCGAGCCGGTGGAGGGCACGGTGTCTCCGGAGCCCTTCTTCAGCACCTCGAGCTGGAGCGTCGACGGAGCCGTCGTCTTCGGGATCGTGACCGTGGGCTTGCCGTCGGAGGCGAGCTTCACCGTCGGGAACCCGGCCTGCGGTGCCACGGGGGTGCCGGTGGCCTTCGTCGCCACGCTCGAGAGGAGGTCCATCACGATGACGAGGTCGTCGTCGGCTCCGATGCCGTACGACTCGGACCCGTTGCTGCCGAACATGTCGGCCGAGTCGGCGACCGTGACCGTGCGGGAGCCGATGGGCGCGCAGTGCATGGCGGCCACGAGTCCGGGCAGGTAGAGGCTGGTGTTGACGCTGAATTGCGCGGCGTCCTGGCCCGGGTAGCCGGCGGAAGTGACCTGGGCCCCGGTCTTGGCGTCGAAGATGGTGAAGGCCACGTTGAGCAGGGTGTTGTCGACGGCCTTCTTGCCCGTGCCCTCGGTCACGACCGACCGCTCGGTCTTGGTCACCGTCAGGCCCTTGTCGAAGGAGACGGTGGGCGCTGCGTCGAAGGCTCCGGAGACCTGCACGGCCTTGGATGCCGAGCCGGCCGCGGTCGGCGTGCAGGAGGCCTGCGTGTCGCTCGTCGCGCTGGAGGTCGGCGTCGACGTGGAGGTCGACGAGGCGGTGCTCGTCGAGCTGGTCGACGTGCATCCCGCCAGAGCCAGGGCGATCACGGGGACGACGGCGAGGGCGGACAGGGAGAGTGGTCGACGCATCGGGGACTTTCGAACGGGAGCGGTGGTCTCGGCCGTGCAGGGCGGAGGCCCCGGCATTGGCAGGCCCGTCGCGGTGGCCGACGGACCCCGCCAGTGTGCGGGACGAATCAGGCGGGTTGCTGAGTGTCGGCCCGAACGATGGGCGTGTTGAGCACCGGGAAGTTCATCGACGAGGCGATGAAGCATTTGGCGTGCGCCTCGTGGTGCAACTCGAGGGCACGGTCGATCATGGCGGGATCCGAGACCGTCACCTCGGGGTGCAGCATCACTTCGGCGAAGTGCCCGCCGCCGTCGTCGGTCTGCACCATGGTGCCCTCGGCGTGATCGACGTAGGCCGTGACGACGACGCCGTTGACGGAGCAGAGCCAGAGGTAGCTCAGGAGGTGGCATTGCGAGAGCGCGCCGAGCAGCATCTCCTCCGGGTTCCAGCGGTCGGTGTCGCCGCGGAAGGGCTTGTCGGCCGACCCGGCGATCTCGGGCTTGCCCGCGACCCGCAGAGTGTGGTCGCGGCCGTATGCCTTGTAGTCGGTGGTGCCGACCTCGCGGGCGCCCGTCCAGGTCGTCTCGAGCTCGTAGTGGTGGTCGAACATGGGGGCCCCTCTCGGCGTCGTACACTCCCCATCATGACCGACAGAACCCTCCTGACGAATCGCCATGCCCTCGACGCCGCTGGGAGCGTGGAACTCGCCGTGTTGTCGCGGTCCGGTTTCGACGAGAGCCGGCACCTCGGTGCGGCCGTCGTCGTCGGCCCGGACGGCGCGGTGCTCCGCAGCCTCGGAGACGCGGCGGCATCGATCTACCCGCGCTCGTGTCTCAAGCCGTTCCAAGCGCTGACGGTGCTGCGCTCCGGAGTCGAACTCGACGGGCCCCAGGCCGTGCTCTCGACCGCCAGCCACGCCGGGACGCCGGCCCATGTCGACGTCGTCCGCAGCATGCTCACGCGCATCGATGCCATCGAGGAGAACCTGCTGTGCCCCGCCGACTGGCCTGGCGACCGCGCATCGGCCCGCGTGGCGACGGCCCCGAGCCGCCTGTTCATGAACTGCAGCGGCAAGCACGCCGGCTTCCTGCTCGCCTGCGCCCACAACGGCTGGGACCCGAAGCACTACGACGACATCGATCACCCGCTTCAGGAGGCGGCTCGCTCGACCGTCGCCGAGTTCACCGGCGAGGCGATCGACCACGCGGGTGTCGATGGTTGCGGCGCCCCCGTCTTCGCCGTCACGCTGGAGGGACTCGCGCGGGGCATCGCCCGGCTGACCGGGTCGGTCTCGACAGGCGCCGACCCGCGGGCCGCGCACCTCGTCTCGGCGGTGCTGCAGGACCCCTGGGCCCTCGACGGCCCCGGCCGCGCCAACACGGTCACCATCGAAGAGCTCGGCGTGTTCGCCAAGCTCGGCGCCGAGGGCGTCATGGTCATGGGCACGACCGAGGGCACCGCAGTCGCCCTGAAGGTGCTCGACGGCAATCTGAGGGCCGGGACTCTCGCCGCGCTCCACCTCCTCGTCGACGCCGGCGTCGTCGACGCGGACGCTGCGAACCGCGTCCTCGAGGCCACGACCGAGAAGGTCCTCGGTGGAGGAGTCGTGGTGGGTGAGCTGCGCGCCGGCGCCGGTCTCACCGACGCCGCCTGACCGCAGCGCCGAGCCGGCGACCCGTCTCTCGCGCGGCGGCCCGTGCGGGTCCGAGCGGTGCGTGGGTGCGGGCGGTGTCCGACGCCGTGGGGATAGCCCTCGACGGGCGTCCCATCGCCGAGCGTGACGCCTCCGGCTCCACCCGGGCCGCTGGGGACTCGGCGACGAAGGGCTCCAGCGCGAGGGGAACCCACCTCCCGTGCGCCTCCGCCTGGGAGCGAGCGCAGGCGCTCCCGTCGGGCGCGATCCAGACCTCGGCGAGACCGTACGGTGCTCTGCTGCCCCGCCCGTGCCGGAAGGCGCTGCGCCCTCGCGACCCGTCACGGGACGGAGCCGCCGAGACGGCCGAGACCACGCAGGTCTCTCCACCGGCTCGGACCTCGACGAGCCACTCGTCGTCGTGACGGGCGGCGGACTGGCCCGCACCTCTGGCATCCTCACCCCCGCCTCGGTCTCGATCGAACGGGGGCACGTCGAGACCGTCGAAGGCCGGATCTGTGCAGCCGCGCACCTCGCTCGCCTGCGGATCGAGCCGGTTCAGCACCTGGAGGACGTAACCGCGGGCCACGGCGCGCGCGATCGGCTTCGGCCCGAGAACCCGGACGCCCGGAGAGGCCGGGACGACGAGGGGCGCGTCGACGAGGACCCTCGCCCCGGCCTCGAAGCCGTCGGGAACCACCAGGTCGTCCACGACGACTGCACCGCGGCCGAGAACGAGATCGGGGAGAACGACGGCTGTGCCGCGAGCTCGGGGGGACGGCGGTATGGGCGATGTCGAGACGGGGAAGAGCCGATCGAGCTCGGCGCGGTGTGCGGCGGGATGGAGGGTGGGCGGCAGGAGCAGCGTCATGCGTCCATCGAAGCGGCTCCGGGGCTCCGGATTCGGGCCGGGGCGGCATCTGTGGAGAACTCGCGGCCGTCCACAGGCGCTCCTGGAGAGGTGGCCCCTCCGCGTGTGCGCTCAACCGAGGAACTCGGAGAAGGAAATCCTCGGATGCCGACGCTTAAGACCCCGAAGTCCTCGCGTACGAGCACGGCGACGCCGCGTCTCCTCAGAACAAGTCAGGATTTCCTCACCTGGCGACAGGCGCGCCCGAGCATCATGGACACCGCGAAGGCCGGCGGCGGCTAGCTCACGATGAAGAACTGCTCCCCGATGTCGACCCGAGCGCCCCGCGGCACGAGGTGGCGCTTGCCCGGCTCGAGTCGACGCGCCTCCTTCGACGGCTCGCGCAGGATCGACCCGTTGCCCGACCAGCGGTCCGACACCCACAGGGCGCCGCTCTCCTGGCCGAATTCGAGGTGCGTCTTCGAGACCGATTTGCCGGGATCGATGATGCGCACGAGCAGGTCGATCGACTCGCCGGGCTGGGGTGTCGGCGCACGACCGACGAGCCCGCTGCCCTGCACGGTGAAGCTCTCGCCCGTGCTGAACTGGAGGACGAACGGCTCCCCCAACGGTCCACGCGGCACGATACGGGTCATCTCGACGTCGTCGTCCGGCGCGCCGAGGGCCCAGGCTTGAGCCTGCGTCTGGCGGGGCGTCTCGGGTGCGGGCGGTAACGGGGGCACGACCACGGGCGCCGCCGTCTGCGCCGGTGCATCGATCGGCGTGGCGCTGAGAGGGGCGGGCGCGGGATGCTCGGGCCCGGCCTCCTGGGGAACGGGCACGTCGCCGGCGTGCACGGTCGGCTGCTCGAGCGGCGGTTCCGGGACGGAAGCCGGGGCGCGTACTGCCGCGGGCACTGCGGCGGATGTGACCGGCGGAACCGTGGCTGCCCGCCCGGCGACGGAATCAACCGGCGGGACCGGGGCTGCCGTCGGTTCAGCCTCGGACGGTTCAGCCTCGGACGGTTCGGCGGGAGCCGACGTCCACGGGACGGGCCTCTCGGCCTCGGGCTTGCGGCGGCCGAAGAGGCGACGGCGCGGAGCCTTCGCCGGGGGCTCCGGGTCGGCGACGAACGGGGGCACGACGGGAGCGGCCGGGGCGAAGGGTGTCGCCGCGAGAGGCGCCTCTCGCGGCGCTTCCGGCGCCGGGGGTGCCGGGGCTGCTTCAGGTGCTCTCGGTCCGACCGTTTCGGGGGCGGCAGCAGAACCGGGCGCAGCAGCAGACCCGGGCGCAGCGGCAGACCCGGGGGCGGCAACAGACCCGGGCGCAGCAGCCGAACCGGGGGCGGCAGCCGACCCGGGCGCCGCCGCCGACCCGGGTGCGGGCAGCGGAGTGATCGGACCCGTGAACGACTGCGCCACGGACGCCACGACCGTCCCGCAGACCGGACAGAAGATGTCGTCCCCGGTCAGGGCGGCCCCACAGGTGGCGCACCGCAGCCCGACTGCACCGGTAGCCGGCGGTGTCACGAGCGGGGCGATCACGTTGGTGTCGCCCTCCTGGGGCTCCGCCGACGCGAGGGGCGCGGCATCACCGGCGGATTCGTTCGAGGACTCCGCCCGGGAATCGCCCACGGACTCCGCCGTCGAGTCGCCCGCGGACTCGGCCGCAGAATCGCTCGCGGCCTCGCCCGAGGTCGTCTGCGAGGGTGCGGCGTCGGCCGAGGGTGCGGCGGCGTTCGAGGGTGCAGCGTCGGCTGGGGGAACGGCAGCGGACGCATCGGTGATCGGCGTGAGCGAGGCCGTCCACAGCGGCACCGAGGTCGGTCGGGAGCCCGTACTCGAGGCGGAGCCCGGAGGACGCAGGGGCACCGGAGACACGGGCGGGACAGCCCAGTCGGGCAGGACGAGCGGCGGCGTGGGCGCGGCGACGGGAGCCTCGACTCCCGAGCGAGGAGCGTCGGCCTCACCCTCAGAGGGTTCGGCGGCGACCGGTTCCGTCGGCACGGCGGCGCGCGGGGGCACCGCACCGGTCTCGTCGATCCCGCCGCCCGTCACCCGGTCGTCGACTGCGGCGTCGTCGACCGGGGCGTCGTCCACCGCAGCGTCGTCCACCGCGTCATCGTTCTCGACGTCGGCCCGATCCGACACCCACCAGGGCGTGCCCGCCGGGACGGAGGCCGGAGGCGGAGTCACCGGGGCCCACGCGGGGGCTTCGGGACGCTCGGCCTCGGGCTCGACCGCGGCGGAGGAGACACCGGACTCGGCCGAGGCGTCGGCGGGGGCATCCCCCGTTGTTCCGTCTGTGGATCCGGCACCGTCTGCTGACACACCCTCCACGACCGAGGGCTCGGACGACACCGGCGAGACCGGCTTCTGAGCCGCGACATCGGCACTCGTGATGGCGCGGCCGCACTGCCCGCAGAACATGGCTCCGTCGGGCAGGGGTGCCGAGCAGGTGGGGCAGATCATGACGATGAAGGGCTCTCTAACGCTGGGAAGCTTTCCGGCCATGGTATCCGCGCAGCGAGCGGAGGCTGACGGCGGCCTTGAACCGCTGCCACCGGGTGAGGTCGCTGTCGAGGCCGGCTCGCATCTCGCCGACGGCCTTCCAGACACGGTCGGCGTCGGCAGGATCGGTGGTCTCCGGAGCGAAGACGGCGCGGTCGACCACCCGGGCGAGGACGACCGGGCGCGAGCCGCCGACGACCGCCGCGACCTCGCTCCGCGTGGCGTTCGGCGGCGCCGGAATGCCGTGGTCGACGACGGAGTCGTGGAACTCCTCCCAGCCGGCGGTCATGCGTCGAGCGGGTTCGCGAACGCGCTTGCGGGCTCGGCGACGACGAGCCTTGACGGCCACGATCGTGAGGAACGGAGCCATGATCAAGCCGGCGACGAGGAGCACCCAGGCGGCGATCCGCCCCACGAGCAGCAGCGCGACGAGCCAGGCCGGCGTCACGATCGCCGGGTCTTGTTTGCTCTGCGGCGGGGTCTGGTTGTTGCGCGGATCGTTGACCTCGGGAGGCGGCTGCACGACTGACTGCGGCCTGGTGACCTGGTCGGGGTTGGTGACCGTCTGATCGGGGATCGGCCGCGGCGTGGGGTTTGGGTCGAGTCGGACCCAGCCGTACTGCGCCGTGTCGACCTCGATCTCGGCCGTGATGTCGGAACCGGTGAAGTCGTACGTCGAGCCGGACGTCCGCGCGGACGCCGTCGCCGAGAAGCCCATCACCACCCGGGCCGGGAAGCCGAGCTGGTCGGCCATCAGAGCCGCCGCCGCCGAGTACTGCTCGGCGTCTCCGACCATCAGCGAGTCGGTGAACAGCTGGCTGAGGCGATCGGAACCGTGACCGGATCGACTCACGGCCTGTCCGTCGCCGGTGCCGTGACTCACGTAGCCGTTCTTCTTCAGCTCGGCCAGGACCGCCTGCAATCGGGCGCCCTGCCCCGTGACACCGTCGGTGTAGGTCGAGACGGCGTTCTTGAGCGCAGTCGGGACCGACACGGGCGTGGGCACGGAGTCGGTTCCGGGGGTCACGGCCGCGAGCTCGGCGCTCGTCGGCTCGGTCGGCACGACTCCGCTGAGTCGATAGCTCACGCCGCTCGACACTCCGCCCAGCACGGCCGCGGTCCCGGTCCGGTCGTTGTAGAAGAAGTCGTCGCGCAAGGTGGCGGCGTCGGAGCCCGAGAAGTCGATCGTCTCCAATTGGCCGACGGTGGGCAGCCACACGCCTGAGTACCCGTCGACGGTCACGGCGACGTTGGCCTGACTGCCGTTCACCTGCGACTGGTCGAACGAGGTCGGCACCCGCGTGAAGGTCCCCGAGTCGCTCGACGCAGCACCGCTGCCGACCGAGAACTGGACCCCGTCGTAGGTGTCGAGAGTGGCGATGCGCACGAAGTCGCCCGAGTCGAGGCCGGAGACGCGCAACTGGGTCGACGAGACGGCCGGACTCTGCTCGTACGAGCGGAACCCGCTCAAGGGGCTGTCGTAGTCGCGCGGGTCGAAGGGGTGCGCCACGACCGATCGAGCCACCAGGCGGGCACCGGCGGGATGCAGGACCGTCGTCGCTGCCGCCGAGAACGCCGCAGCCACGAGCACGGTCACGATCGTCCCGGCGATCGCCCGGCGGGCGAAGGCACGGCTGCCGGAGCGATGGACGCCCGTCCGCACCGCTTCTCGACCCTGCGTCGCCAGCGTGACCTCTTCGATCGCGAGGCGCCGACGCCGCAGCCGCCACCACGCGAGCCAGAGCACACTGGCCGCGAGCAGCGCGAGGCCGGTCACGATCGGGCGGAGACCCGTTTCGGGCCCGAAGACGATGCCCGCGAGGTACACGACCACGGGCGGGACGAGAGCCAGCTCGGCGCGACGGGAACGCAGTGCGGTGGAGAGGCCGATCACGGTGCCCGGCAGGACCAGCACGAAGAGCGGGACGAGAAGAGCCTGATACCCGCCCACGGGCAGTGTGATCGTCAGCAGTTGCTTCCAGCCCAGAGCGGCGCCGGAGGCGAGCTCACGGAGGCCGGCGAGCGTCGGAACCACTCCGTAGGTCGTCTGGCTCGGAACCGCGACCGGCACGCCGAAGAGGCCGAACGCGACGACCGTCGCCACGAGGATCCAGAAACCGGCGAGTCGCAGGAAGGTCCCCGCGAGGGCGATCAGGGCGCCGAGGACGAGCCCGACCCCGACAAGGACGACGACCTCGATGCTCTGGTAGATCGGCCACCAGGTGACGACGGCGAGAGCCATCACGACGACGAAAGCGAGGGTCTGTGCAATGGCGAACGGGATGGAGACGCGGGCTCGCCCCGCCCGGGGCCGGAGCCCGACGGCTCGTGCGCTCGAGGTGGCCGTCATGCCGTGACCGACTTCGCCAGCGACTTCTGCAGGTCTTCGAGATAGCCCACGGTCAAGATCGTCATGTCGGCGACGCGGCGCATCCCCGGAATGCTCTCGGGGTCGCACACGATCGCGACGGCCTCGACACCGGGCGGGAACGCGGCGGCGGCGGCCCGGAGCTCCGTGATGCGCGTCGTCGAGCCCACGACGAGGAACGCGACCGAGATGCCGTCGACCTGCTCTCCGGTCACCCGGGCGACGTCGGTGATCTGGAGGGCGGTCTCGTCGTAGTCGACGGTGGACAGCTCGTCGAGGAGGCGGCTCCGTGTCAGGGTGGAGAGCGACTTCACCGCCAGCGTCTTACGGCTCGCGAAGTCGGGGGTCCGTTCGCTGACCACGACGGTGACCTCGCGCGCGTCGCGGATGGCACGCACGCCGAGCGAGGCGGCCACGCTGACGGCGAGCTCGAACTCGTCCTCCGTCGCGAAGTCCGCATTGGCGAGACTCAGGGCGATCACGAGGTGGCTTCGTCGGGTCTCTTCGAACTGCCGCACCATGTACGAGCCGGCCTTGGCGGTTGACTTCCAATGGATGTGGCGCCGTTCGTCGCCGGGCAGGTACTCGCGCAACGCGTGGAACGAGATGTCGCTCGACGACAGATCGCGGGTCGGGTTGCCCTCGAGGTCGCGGATCAGACCGGTGCTGGTCGAGGGGATTCCGATGGTCCGGGGATGCACGAACAACTCGACCACGCCGGTCCAGTCGAGTTCGCGCCGCGCCAGTCCGACGGGGTCGCCTCGCACGGTCCGCACAGGGCCGACCGGTACCAGACCCCGCCGCGCGGTCGGGACCGAGAACGTGTCGGAATGGGAGTCCTTGCCGCGCAAGCCGGGGAGGTTGATCTCCGCGAGGCCCGCGCCGATGGGGACCTCGACGACGACGCCCAGTACGCGGCGCCTCGTGGGATTCGCGATGGTGACCCGACCCGAGGCCTCGTCGCCCACGGCCACCCGGACGTGGGGCAGGTCGAGCTGGATCGTGAACGCGTTCCGGCCGACGACGTAGAGGGCGGCGAGGCAGAGCAGGACGACCACCGCGTAGCCGACGGCGACCAGTTCGATCCAGCCGAGCAGGTAGCCCGCGACCAGCGCGGCCGGGGCGACCCCGAGCATGACCCAGCCGAGCGGAGTGACGACGCTCGACGCCGCGCGGTAGACGGCTCGGGCGGCTGCGGCGATCGCCCGCCAGATGCGGGCGAGGAGCACGACGAGATCGGCTCCCGGACCGGTCCGGTTTCCGACGAGACGAGTCCTGGCGTTCGTCAGGCCCTGCGTGCCGGTGGCGAAGAGGTTCTCGCTGCGCGAGTCACCCGCGGCCCGAGACCTGTCGCGCACGGTGCCCGGGCCGCGCCCGGGACCCGACCTCGAGGACCGGCCCCGGGAGTCTTTCTTCCTGCCCTTCGATTTCGCCTCGGGGCGAACGACGGGCGAGGTCACGCAGAGACCCTCTCGGCCGGGGGCGGCGTCTCGATGAGGAGCTGGCTCACGATGCTGGTCGGAGTGACGCCGTCGAACTCGGCCTCGGGGTCGAGGACGAGTCGGTGAGCGAGGACCGGCTCGGCGAGCAGCTTGATGTCGTCGGGGGTCACGTAGTGGCGCCCCGTGGAGGCGGCGTAGGTCTTGGCCACCCGGATGAGCGCCAGGGCCCCGCGGACGCTGACGCCCAGGCGCACTTCCGGAGCCGTGCGGGTCGCTTCGACCAGGCGGGCGACGTAGTCGGCGACGACGGGGTCGACGTGGACCGTGCGAGCGAGTCGGGCCATCTCGCTGACCACGGCGGACTCGACCAGCGGCGAGAGGCTGCCCTCGTGGACGTTGGTGCCGGATCCCTCGAGGATGCGCAGGGTGGCGCCGTGGTCCGGGTAGCCGATCGAGGTTTTCATCACGAAGCGGTCGAGCTGGGCCTCGGGAAGCCGGTAGGTGCCGGCCTGCTCGATCGGGTTCTGAGTGGCGATCACCATGAACGGCGCGTCGACCGGGTGGCTCACGCCGTCGACCGTGACCCGCGACTCCTCCATGACCTCGAGGAGCGCGGCCTGGGTCTTCGGGCTCGCCCGGTTGATCTCGTCGGCCAGGACGATGTTCGCGAAGACCGGTCCGGCGTGGAACTCGAACTCGCCCGACTTCTGGTCGTAGATGCTCACCCCGGTGATGTCGCCGGGAAGCAGATCGGGCGTGAACTGGATCCGACTCGAGACGCCCTGCACCGTCTGGGCGATCGCGCGAGCCAGCGACGTCTTGCCGGTGCCCGGGAAGTCCTCGAGCAGGAGGTGCCCCTCGCTCAGGAGTGCCGTGAACGAGAGTTTGATGACGAAGCTCTTGCCGAGCAGCACCTTCTCGACGTTGCCGACGAGGCGGGCGAAGATGTCGGCGAACCAGGAGGCCTGTTCGGGCGTCATGCTCATGCTCTCGGTGTCTCTCTCGTGGGGGCTGGGTGTCGATGCGGGGCGGGCGTCACTGGCAGGTCGCGATCGCGTTTCCGAGATCACGGTAGACGATGCCTCCGACGGTGAGCGTGGTGGTGATGCGCACCTGCGTCGCGTCGTCCGGCACCGTACTGGTCACGGTATAGGCCCCGCCCGAATCGGCCAGCTGCCACACGCCCGACCGGAGGAACTCCACCTTGGAGTAGTTGGGAGAGACGTCGGGGGTGTTCGCCGGGTCGGAGACCCCGAGTGGGGTGCCCACGGTGCAGGACGTGATCGTGGCCCGCGTGGTGACGGGCGTGGCCGATGCCGTCACCGGCGCCGAGCAGTACTGGCCGTCGGTCGTGCGGCAGGCGACGAACCGCCAGGTGTTCGAGTGGCCGTAGACGCTCTGGTCGCCCATCGAGGTCAGGAAGTCGCCCTGGGAGACGAGCGTGGTGTTGCCCGACCCGTCAGTGGCCTCGAAGGACTGGGCCGTGCCGCCGGTCGCCCCGATGGCCCCGATCTGCACGTCGTAGCCTCCGCTCGTCCCGTTCGGGTTGATGTTCAGCGTGACGTACGCCCCTGTCGGTGCCTTGAGGCTCACGACGTTCGCCGGCGAGCTCGCCGAGCAGAAGTAGCCGTTGTCGGCGTAGGCGAAGTACGTGTACGTGGCCCCGTCGCTCGTCGACGTGTCGGGCGAGGTGACGCTCGTGCCGGGCTTCGACGAACCGGTAGTGCAGGCGGGTGCGGCCGTGACGGTCCCGTCGAAGCGGCCGTAGGAATACGAGACGGTGGATGCGCCGGCCGGGTCGCTGGAACCGTGCGTCAGGGTGACGTCGCCCGACCCGCCGGCATCGGTCGTCGCGCTCACCGACGGAGCGGACGGGACGCCGATGGCCGTTGCCGTGACGGAACCGCTGCGCGACCAGTCGGCCGAACTGGACACCTGAGCGGAGTTCGTCGCGTAGACCTGCACGCTGTATTGCGACCCGGGAGTGAGACCCGCGAAGGTGGTCGTCGTCGTGGTGGTCGTCTGCGAACCGACACCGGCGACCTCGACGACGTAGCCGGTGACGGCCGTGCCGCGAGCGGGGCGGGCCACTGCGGGCCAGGAGACGACGAGGGCGTTGGCCACGCTCGTGGAGGGGACCACGGTGACACCCGTCGGTGCCGTGGGAACGTAGTCGGCGCTGTAGGAGATGCTGGCCGGGCTCGATGCCGAGGTGCCGATGGCGTTGATCGCGACGACGCTGAACTGGTACTGCTGCCCGGGGTCGAGGTCGGTCAGCGTGCAGACCGTGGAGAGACCGCAGTCTTTGGAGTAGGAATTCGCTCCCGACGTACCCGTCAGCACGTAGGAGGTGATCGGCGAGTTGTTGAACGACGGAGCCGCCCAGGAGAGCGTCAGCTGGCCGCCGATGAACGAGCCGGAGCGGATGGGGACCGTGGGCGAGTCCGGGACGTCCTGAACCGAGATCGTCACGCTCCCGTAGACGTAGCGCGACGGATCGTTCGTCACGTCCGCCAATTGGTACTGGAGGTTCGTGTTGCCGGGCTTCGCCGACGAGGCGACTGAGACGACCAACTGCGAGTTGTCGCTGCTCGGCGTGACCGTGACGCCGGCCGGCAGTGAGGAGCCGTCGAGCCCTCGGATTCCGAGGACGCGCAAGGGTTGCCCCGGGAACGGGTTGGTCGCCTGGTCGTTGGCGAGGACGTCGATGGTCGTCGTGGCCCCTCGACGGACGACTGCCGAGTCGCTGGCCGCGATCGCCAAGGGCCGCGTCGATTCGACGACGTTCAGCGCGATGGCACCGGCCTGACCGGTGGAGGTGCTGTCGCGGACGGCGATGCCGATGCTGCCGCTCGTCCCCTTCGCGGTTCCGGCTGCCACGGTGACGGTGAGCTGATGGCCGGAGAGGCGTGCCGTGAGACCCGCGGAGGGAGTCGACGTGATCGAGTAGGCGAGCTGGCCGAGGTCGTTCGCGTACGGGTAGGTCGTCAGCCGGGTCAGGTCGAGGGTCTGCGACGAGCCGGGTTCGAGCTCGAGCGAGGTGCCGTTGAACACCGGCGGCTGGTTGGCCCGGGCCGTGACCTGGATCGGGAGGACGAGGGTCGCCTTGTGCCCCGCGGGATCGGACGCGGACGTGCCGTCGGTGACCTGGAACGAGATCGACGCCTGTCCGAAGTAGAGCGCCGAGGAGGTGAAGGTCAGCGTCGTGGAGTTGACGACGAGGTTGCCGCCGTCGGAGTGGGTCGCGCGGACCGTGCCGCTGTCGGTCAGGCGGACGCCGTTGGAGCCCGCGGCTATCACGTACTTGTTGAGGTCGATCGTGAGCGGCTTCTCGCTCTGGACCGTCAGCGCCGGCGCCGCCTCGTTGATCTGAGGCAGAGCGTCGTTGAAGCCGGGCACCTTGATGAAGGCGTAGGCCTTGATCGACGGGTCGTCCGGGTGCGTCACGAAGAACGGGATGATCTGGCTCTGGTCGGTGATCGTGACACGGATCCGGTGGTTGGACAGGACGGTGGCGGTGTCGCCGTAGCCCGGCTGCAACCCGAGGCCGAGCGTGGAGACGTTGCCGTCGGCGAAGAAGACGTTGGCCAGCACGTTCACGTCGACGGTCTTGCGCTTCAGGATGTCGTTGAGCGTCAGGATGCTGTCCTGCGCCTCCGGATAGTTCAGGGCCGCCTTCGCATCCACCTTGACGGTGATGAAGTTGGAGCTACTGCCGCCCGAGGCGTTCGTGACCGTGTAGACGAGGCCGTACGAGCCCGCCGTCTTCGGCGGCGTGACGCGGACGACTCCCCCGGCCAGGATCTCGGCCGTAACGTCGGGCTCGTTGGGCTTGACGCTGGTGACGGTCAGGGCGCCGCCGTCCGGATCGGAGTCGTTGGCGAGGACTCGGACGAGGATGCTCCCGCCCGGCCTCATCGTGACCGAGTCCGCGACGGCGATGGGGTCGCGCGAGCCGTCGGCCCGTGCGGCGATGCCCACTCGGATGGTTCCGGTGGCTCGCGCTCCGAGACCGTCGATGACCGTGTAGGTGAAGGTGTCGGTTCCGGCCGAGTAGCTCCCGGCGGTGTAGTCGAGGTAGGTCGCCCCGACGGAGGCGACGCTGCCCTTCTGCGGGTTGGTGTCGACGCCGAGCAGTTGCACCGAGTCGCCGTCAGGATCGATGTCGTCGAGCGGCACCTGGATCCGGACGGTCTGACCGGCGACCACGCGGGCGGTCAGGGTCTGCGGAACAGGAGGATTGTTCGTGGCGGTGTCCGCTTCCCGGACGGAGATGCCGACCTCGGCCGTGGCGCGCTGGCCGTCGGGGCCGTCGACCGCGTAGACGGCCGTGAAATTGCCGGGCGTCTTCGGGGCCAGGTACCGCAGTTGGGTGCCTGAGACGAACAGGAGGCCACCGCCGGCGGAGACGGGTCGGACGAGCTCGGGCTCGAGCGTGATCGCCTCGCCGTCGGGCTGTTCGTCGTTCGCCAGGACGTCGATGTTGATCGCGTCGCCGACCCGTGCCGTGACCTGGTCGTTGGTCGCGATGGGTGGCTGCAGCCGTGCCGGACGGGGGATCTCGACCACCGTCACGAGCCCCTGGGCGTCGGCGAGTCCGTTGCTGACCGTGTACGTGAAGGCGACGGATCGGGTCAGTGGAGCCGTCAACGTGATGCGGAGGTAGCGCTGCTCGCTCGACTGCACCTGCACGCCGCTCGACGCCTCGGGGGCTGCCACGCTCGTCACCATCAGGACGTTGCCGGCGGGATCGAAGTCGCTCGTCGTGATGTCCACGTTCTGCGTGCTGAGGCTCTCGACGAAGACGGTCTTCGGCGTCGTGATCGGCGGGGCGTTCGCGGCCGGTTGCGCCTCGACGTCGACGCGGACGGTCCCCGTCGCGGTCTTGTCGCCGTCCGTGACCGTGTACTCGAGGTTGTACGTGTTGGGCGTCGTGCTCAGGAACGTGAAAGTGCCCGCCGAATAGCTGGGAGTGATCGTCACGTCGGGCTTGGACGGCACGCTGTTGAGCTTGAGGGCACCGGTACCGCCCGACGCGTACTGCATCGGGTTGACCGTGGTGACCTCGCCGGCGTACGCGTCCACCGTGAAGGAGGCCGCCGTGATGGCCACGGATCCGGCGTTCCCGACGGTGATGGTCAATCGGCCCCGCCCCACGGCGCTGCCGTCCGAGACCGAGAGGACGATCTCCTGGGTCGACGGGCCGTCACCGCGGTCCTGGTAGACCAGTTCGCCGGTGGGCTTGAACGTCACCGTCCCTCCCCCGCCTCCGGAGGCGTCGGTGAGGTAGAACGGATCGCCCTCCGGGTCGATCCAGTCGCCCAGGGTGTCGACCGTGACGCGCCCGCCCGAAGCGACGGTCGCCGTCGTCGGCCGAGCCTGGACCGGTGCCGTGTTCTCGCCGGGGCCCTTGACGGTCACGGTGACCTTGGCCGTCGAACTCCCGCCCCGGCCGTCACTGATCGTGTAGTCGAAGGTCACGACGCCGGAGGCGTCGGCCTCGAGGGTCAGGAGGAGTTGCTGATGGTCGCCGATGACGTCGAGGCGGCCCACGGACTTGTCGATCGTTCCGACAGAGGTGATCGCGAGCGGATCCCCGTTCGGGTCGTAGTCGTTGAGCAGCACGGGGAGCGTCGTCGCTCGGCCCGGTCGCGCACCGAGGGTGTCGGGGACCGCCACGGGAGGCTTCTGCTGCGGGTCGAGCTTCTGCTGGTCTTGACTGTTCTGGGCGTCGTCCTCCTGCTGGGTCTTGTCGTCCTGGATCAGGTCGCTCCAGTTGTCGATGAGCTGGCCCTGGCGTTGGACGGCCCACGACGAGCCGGACACGGAGTCGTTCAGGACGACGTGCTCGCCGTTGACGGCGAAGGCGAGTGTGCTGCCCGCCCCCATCGACGCGAGTCGAGTCGTCGTGCCGGCCGCCGCCGTGCAGGTGTTCCACCCCGTCCCGTCGGCCCAGGCCGCGTAGCTGCAGGTCGAGGTCACGAGCGGACGAGCCGGGGTTCCGGTGCGACCGGCGACCCGCTCGGAGACGCTGCCGCCGGTGAACGGCACCGAGAGGAGCCCTGACGACGACGCGACGAGGACCGAGCCGCCCGTGTCGGACGAGGTCTGGAGGGCGAGGCGACCGGTGCCGCGACCCGCCAGGTCGACCCGACGACCGTCGACGACGAGGATGCTCGAGGTCGTGTCGAGGACGGCCCAGTGCTGCCCGATGGTCGCCACCTCGAAGCCGTCGTTCTTGGAGAGCTTCAGTTTCGCGCTGGCCGACACGCCGAACTGGGACACGTCGTCCACACGGGAGACCACGCCGCTGTCGGCCGAATACGCGACGAGGGTGCCGTTCGGAGTGAGACCCGTCGAGATGTTCGCCCCGAGGCTGAGATCGGCTTGCGACGTCGCGTCGAACGCGGAGAGTCCGCTCACCGGGACCGACCAGAACTCGCCGGTCTTGCCGGAGACGACGACCGCGGTGTTCTTCGCCAGGAGGACGTCGGGCGAGTTCGGCGGCAACGGCACGGTCTGGGCGACGGAGGCCGTGGCGGTGTTCACGACGCCGATGGTCGCGTCGACCCGGTCGAGGAGAAGCACGTGCGAGGGGTCCTGGAGGACGTCGAGGTCGGCCCCGGTGCTGCGCACGGCCGAGTTCAGTTGCAGGACCTGTGGGTTCGCCCGCCCGATGGCCGTCAGCCCGTCGTTGACGACCCACACCGTGCCGTCTCCGAGGTTCACGCGTTGCGCCTGATAACCCGAACTGGAGAATCCGACTGCCGCCAGGACGGCCGCGAGGGCGACCACGAGCACTCCGGTCGCGGCGAACGATCGGTGAGACGTGATCCAGCGGAGCAGTCGCTTCACTTGCTGCCCTGGACCACGGAGCACTTCTCCGCGCTGGCCGGGCCGCTCTTGCCGGCGCGGTTGACGGTCACCGAGATGCAGACCTGCTGGCCGTCGTTCACGTTGGTACTGAAGGTGGTGGAACTCTGCGTGCTGCGATCGGTGCCCTGGGCCACGACGTACGAGTCGCCCGCCTTGAGCCCCGGATCCGCCCAGCTGAACCGCACCGACGAGCCGGTCGTGACGGCCGAGATGTCGGTCACCGTCGGGATGTCGGTGGACGTGGCCCGGACGAGGAAGAGGGTGGCGATGCCGCCGAGCGCGAGCACCACGACCGAGGCGGCGATCAGCGCCCAGGCGAGGTACTGCACGCGGCGACGACCCCGTCGATCGGGGCCGGCCGCCGTGCCCGTGGAACGCGGGATCGCGTTGCTCCGGTGCGCGCTGTCGGACTGGGCGAAGGTTCCTTGCTGCTCCACCGCGCGACGGCGGCGGCGTCGGTTGGCGACCGCGATCGCTCCCCCCTCGATGCCGCGCACCCGCGTCCGGTCCTCCAGGTCGGCGACCGTGGCGAGGGCCCAGTCGTCGACGGCCACCTCGATCGGCGTCTGCGCGACGCCGAGTTCGGATTCGACCTGCTGGAGATCGCGGATCAGCTCGAGGATGCTCGACTGACGGTTCTCGGGGCGGTGCGACATCGCCTTCGACAGCACCGATTCGAGGCTCGCCGGGACGTCGGTCCGGCCGATGGGCGGCAGCTTGCCCTTCTCGATGCGAGCCATCAGGTCGTGCGACGTGTTCGATCCACCGAGGACCTCGAACGGGCTGCGGCCGGCGAGCAGGGAGTACACCGTCGCGCCGAGCGACCACACCTCCGACTCGATGGTGCCGGACGTGTCGTCGCGCAGCACCTCGGGGGCGGACCACGGGATGGACAGACCCATCACCTCGGCCGGCTCGCTCTCGCCGAGCGATGCCGCGATCCCGAAGTCGGAGAGGACGGGATGCCCGTAGGCGGTCATGAGGATGTTCGAGGGCTTGATGTCGCGGTGCAGGACGCCCTGACGGTGGGCCGTCTCGATGGCGCTGCCGATCTTGACGCCGATCTGGAGCACGTCGGGGACCGGGATCCGCTCGCGTCGGTACCGCTCGCTGAGCGACGACGAGCACAGTTCCATGACGAGGTAGGGGCGACCGTCGGCGGACACGCTCGCCTGATAGACGGTGAGGATGGAGGGATGCCCGCTCAGCTGGGCCATCAGGTTCGCCTCGGCCTGGAACATCTGCCGCACCTGGTCGTTGACGACCTCGCTGAGGAGGACCTTGACCGCGACCTGGCGCCGGGGCATGTTCTGCTCGTACAGGAAGACGTCGGCGAAACCACCCGACCCGAGCACGTGCAGGTGCGAGAACCCCGGCAGGACAGGAGGCTGCGAAGGGAGGCGGCGTGCCATGGAGCCCCCTTCGGTACCAGTACGTGGAGAACCCGCGTGCCCGCGGATTCGTGTCATTCTAAATCGCAGTGTCCCCCGGTTCGCCGACCAGGGGGTCGATCTGGGGACAACTGAGTGTGCCCCAGTTCGGGGGGCAGAAGGCGTCAGGCGCGCGGGATCTGCCCCGACGGGAGCGTCGCCTCGACGTCGTCCGCGTCGACCGGACCGCGCACGTCGACGACCACTGCGGTGACGTTGTCTCGTCCGCCGGCGTCCACCGCGGCGTCGACCAGGGCCTCGGCCGCCGCGAGGCTCTCGGGGTTCTGGGTGAGGATCGCCGCGATGGTCGCGGCGGGGAGCTCTTTCGTCAGGCCGTCCGAGCAGACCAGCAGCCGCAACCCGGGCCGTGCCGCGATCCGCCAGTAGTCCGGGCTCGGTTCCGCGCCGAAACCGATCGCCTTGGTGATGACGTTGCTGTCCGGGTGGTTCTCGGCGTCGTCGGGGTGGAGCATCCCCGCCTGCACCATCTCCTGGACGACGGAGTGGTCGACCGTGACCTGGCTCAGCAGCCCGCTGTCGAGCATGTAGACGCGCGAGTCGCCGACGTTGAACACCGTGAAGAACGCCGAGCCCGACTCCTCCGTCAGGATCGCGCCCGTGACGGTCGTCCCGACGCCGAGCTCGGTGCCGATGGCCGCGATCTCGATGTCGTCGGTCGCGAGGCGGAGGGCGTCCTCGAGGGCGTCGGTGTCGAAGAAGGCCCCCGTGGCGGCCTCCTCGAGGCGACGGACGACGGCGTCGCTGGCCACGTCGCCGGCACTGTGGCCGCCCATGCCGTCCGCCACCACGAAGAGAGGCGAGCGCGCGACGTAGCTGTCCTCGTTGTGCGCGCGCCGTCTGCCCACGTCGGTCGCACCCGCCCAATCGAGTTGGAGGGTCCGGCCGCGGCCGAGGGAGAGGGAAAACGCGGTCGTCGGGCGGCCGATCTCTGTCACTGGTGTGGTTCTTCCTGGGGAATGATGCGCGTGAAGGGGAGGATCTCGAGAAGGTTCCCGTCCCCGATGTCTACTATCGTGCCCGTCAGCACCACGAGGGACTCGCCCTGCCGGAGAGCGACAGGGTTTCGCCCGGGAATCTCGACCCGGGTGCCGTTGGTCGAGCGGAGATCGGTCACGACGACCGCGCTCCCCTCCTGCCGGATCTCGACGTGGCTGCCCGAGACCTCGCCCCGAGGAGATGGGACCGTGACGAGCGCGGGGACGTCGCCGCGGAGGACGCGCGGACCGGACGGTCGACGGCCGATCACCAGCGGCGACGACAGACTCCACGCGACGCCGCCGACCCGGACACCCTGGAAGCGCGAGCTGGACTCCACTGCGTCTCCTGCGTCTCGAAACGGTGCGCGGTTCTGTGCCCCCCAAGACCGCGTCGGTCAACGGTACCGGGTCCCCGCGTACTCTCGACGCATGAGTGAGAACGTCGCCGCCCCCGAATCACCCGTGGCCGAGCCGCCCGCAGCCGAGTCGTCCCCTGTGTCGCGCACGCGCCGAGGGAAGGACATCGGCGCGCTGATCGCGTTCCTGGTGATCGCCTACGCCGTGGCCGCGTTCGGCACGGTCTCGACGATCACCAACGTCGACGGCTGGTACTCGGAAGCACGCAAGGCCGCCTGGAACCCGCCGAACGCCGTGTTCGGCCCTGCATGGGGAATCCTCTACACGCTGATGGCCGTCGCGGCGTGGCTGGTCTGGAGGAAGCGCCACGAGGTGCGTCCCGTCGCGCCCGCCCTGGCGCTCTACGTGGTGCAGCTGATCCTCAACTCGCTCTGGACCCCCGTCTTCTTCGGGGCCTACCCGGGGTGGGGTCCGGCCGCTCTCTGGATCGGCTTCGTGATCATCCTGCTGCTCGACATCGCCGTCGCCGCGACGCTGGCCTCGTTCCTGCACGTGTCGAGGGCAGCCGGGTGGATGCTCGTGCCCTACCTCCTCTGGGTGCTCTTCGCCACCACGCTCAACTGGGCCCTGGCAGCGCTGAACTCCTAGCCACCTGTTCTCCCCAGGTCGCCGATCCCCCGGAGCCCTCCCCAGGGATGCCTGAGGCCGGCTCCTGACGCCCGTCGCGTTCGTACCGTGGCTCCATGACCACGCGCGAAGCCTCCCTGCAGACACCACCCGCCTCCCTCGCCTCCGCCGGCCCGCCCGCCGCAGACACGGGGTTCGCGATCCACGACTCCCCCCTGGGGCGGCTCGGAATCCACACACGACACGGCGCCGTCACACGTCTCGATGTCGAACGAGCCGGCGTTCTCCCTCACGAACACCTCGTCCTCCAGCGCGACGAGGTCATCGACGAGACCCGACGGCAGCTCGACGAGTACTTCGCGGGAACGCGTCGGCAGTTCGCGCTCCCTCTTCGCATCGACGGGACCCCGTTTCAGAACGAGGTCTGGACGGCTCTGACGCGGGTGACCTGGGGCGCGCCGACCACGTACGGCGCGCTGGGGTCCGCGACGGGCCGCCCGACAGGCGCGCGAGCCGTGGGTGGGGCGGTTCGCGCCAATCCGGTGGCCCTGCTGGTTCCGTGCCACCGAGTGCTGGGCGCCGGGCGCCGTGTCACGGGCTACAGCGCCGGCAACGGAGTGCCGACGAAGACCTGGCTGCTCCGGCACGAAGGCATCGACTTCGTCGAATGACCTCGCCGGCCGAGGCTCGGCCTGCTCAGCCGCCGAGCACGCTCTCGGAGACGATGACGAGTTCGTCCCCCGACCACTCGACGACGATCCCGTCGGCCCGCGCCCAGGAGACGAAGTCGTCCACCGACCCGAATACGGGGCGGGCGGCCAGCAGCCGTGCCACGAGTGTGCCCTTGGTCTTCTTGTTGAAGTGGTTGAGCGCCCGGCGCCGGCCACCCTCGTCCGAAACGATTCGCACGTACACCGAACCCGCCGGCGCCGCGCCGAGATCGACGTACCCTTCCGATCGCAAGTCGACGACGGGCTCACCGAGCTCGGCCAGGGCGCCCGCCACCGGCCTCGACCACAGGCCGCGAAGGGGCAGCTCGGCCAGGCGGGAGTCGTGGGAGAGCCGATACGCAGGCACCGGGTCGGTGGCCCTCACCACCCCGAAGAGCGCGGAATGGATGGCGACGTGCTCGGCGGCCCAGAGCCACGCTCCCTCGTCGAGATGCTCGGCGTCGATGGGGTCGTACACGACGCCCGTGTAGCGGAGGAGCGCCGGCATCGTGGGCGACTTCTTCACGAGCCGGTTGCGCTCGACCTCGCTCCGCAGCGTGGCGCCCAGCTTCAGCGCCTTCATCGACGCGTCGACGTCCCGACTCAGACGGACCACGGCCGCGACGGCCGACCGCCGGGCGCGCGTCAATTCAGGAAAGGAGAGGGCGGCGTGGTCGAGCGTCGTCCCCTCGACTCCCCCGCCGCGCTTCGTCTCGGAGGGCGGGAGCAGGAACAGCACCACGGAACGGGCCTCTCGGGTCGGACGACGAAGGGCCCGGCTGCCGAAACAGCCGGGCCCTTCGGGGTGTGGAACGGGTGGTTCGACTACGCCAGCGCGGCGTTGCGCGACACGATCGTCACGGTGTCGTTCTCGACGGACAGGAACCCGTCTTCGGCCGAAGCCTCGACGATGGTGCCGTCACCCTGACGAACCCGGACCTGCCCGGACGCCAGGATCGCGAGCAGAGGCTCGTGACCGGGAAGGATCCCGATCTCACCCTCGGTCGTGCGAGCGGTGACCTGCACCGCCTCGCCCGCCCAGATCTGCTGGTCGGCCGAGACCACGTTGACACTGAGACCAGCCACGATCAGCCGTTCTCCTTCTGGATCTGAGCCCACTTCTCTTCGACGTCGGAGATGGAACCGACGTTGAAGAACGCCTGCGTGGCGACGTGGTCGAACTCGCCGTCCGCGATCGCAGTGAAGGACTCGATGGTGTCTTTCAGGGGCACGGTGGAGCCCTCGACGCCGGTGAACTTCTTCGCCATGTAGGTGTTCTGCGAGAGGAACTGCTGGATACGACGTGCGCGCGACACGGTGATCTTGTCCTCTTCGGAGAGCTCGTCGACACCGAGGATCGCGATGATCTCCTGGAGCTCCTTGTTCTTCTGAAGGATCGCCTTGACGCGGATCGCCGTGTTGTAGTGGTCCTCGCCCAGGTAGCGGGGGTCGAGGATACGGCTGGTCGAGGTCAGCGGGTCGACTGCGGGGTAGAGACCCTGAGACGCGATCTCGCGGGATAGCTCGGTCGTCGCGTCGAGGTGCGCGAAGGTCGTCGCCGGGGCCGGGTCGGTGTAGTCGTCGGCAGGCACGTAGATGGCCTGGAGGGACGTGATCGAGTGACCGCGGGTCGAGGTGATGCGCTCCTGAAGGATGCCCATCTCGTCGGCGAGGTTCGGCTGGTACCCCACGGCGGACGGCATGCGGCCGAGCAGCGTGGAGACCTCGGAACCGGCCTGCGTGAAGCGGAAGATGTTGTCGATGAACAACAGGACGTCCTGCTTGGCGACGTCGCGGAAGTACTCCGCCATCGTCAGCGCGGAGAGCGCGACGCGGAGACGGGTCCCCGGCGGCTCGTCCATCTGGCCGAAGACGAGGGCGGTCTTGTCGAAGACTCCCGCCTCTTCCATCTCCATGATGAGGTCGTTGCCCTCGCGGGTGCGCTCACCGACACCGGCGAACACCGACACACCACCGTGGTCCTGCGCGACGCGCTGGATCATCTCCTGGATGAGGACCGTCTTGCCGACGCCCGCACCACCGAAGAGGCCGATCTTTCCGCCCTGCACGTAGGGCGTAAGGAGGTCGATGACCTTGATGCCGGTCTCGAAGAGCTGCGTCTTCGACTCGAGCTGGTCGAAGGCCGGGGGCTGACGGTGGATCGGCCAGCGCTCGGTGATCTCGACAGTCTCTCCGGGCTCGAGGTTGAGGATGTCGCCCGTGACGTTGAAGACCTTGCCCTTGGTGACGTCGCCGACGGGCACCGAGATCGGTGCTCCGGTGTCGGTGACCTCCTGGCCGCGGACGAGACCGTCGGTCGGCTTGAGGGCGATGGCGCGGACCAGGTCGTCGCCGAGGTGCTGAGCGACCTCGAGGACGAGCTCGACCGTCTGGTCACCGATCTCGATGCTGGTCTTCAGGGCGTTGTAGACACCCGGAATCGCATCGTGCGGGAACTCGATGTCGACGACGGGACCCGTGACGCGGGCGATACGCCCGACGCCGGGAGTCGACTCCGTCGCGACTGGCGCGGTGGCGATGTCAGTCATTGGATTCTCTCTACTTGGTTACTTCTTGGCCGAGCCGAGGGCGTCTGCGCCGCCCACGATCTCGGAGATCTGCTGCGTGATCTCGCTCTGACGGGCGTTGTTGGCCAGTCGAGTGAAGTCGCGGATCAGGGTGTCGGCGTTGTCGCTCGCCGACTTCATGGCCTTCTGGCGAGCGGCGTGCTCGGACGCCGCGGACTGCAGCATCGCGTTGAACAGGCGGCTCTCGATGTAGACGGGAAGGAGAGCGTCGAGGACGTCGCCGGCCTCGGGCTCGAACTCGTACAGCGGGAGGATCGCGTCGTCGCCCGGGTCTTCGATGCCTTCGACCACTTCGAGGGGAAGAAGACGGACGACCTCGGGAACCTG
Source organism: Frondihabitans cladoniiphilus (assembly GCF_039544345.1). Taxonomy (NCBI): domain Bacteria; kingdom Bacillati; phylum Actinomycetota; class Actinomycetes; order Micrococcales; family Microbacteriaceae; genus Frondihabitans; species Frondihabitans cladoniiphilus. Next base: position 444,782 of record NZ_BAABLM010000001.1, on the reverse strand, counting down.
GGTGACCATGCTGATGAACCGGTTGTAGACGACGTGGATCTCGTCGACACCGCCCTCGGCCGAGTCGGTCAGGAATTTGGCCACGACCGCGTCGCCGATCTCCTTCGCCGTGTCGAACTCGGGCTGGTCGGTGTTGCCCGTCCAGATCTGCTCCGAGTCGCGCTGACGGAAGGTGAAGTAGCTCGCGGCCTTGCGCCCGACCAGGTAGAACACGACGTCCTTGCCCTGGCTGCGGAGCAGCGTGGCCAGCTCTTCGCCCTGCTTCAGGACGTTCGACGAGAACGCGCCGTTCAGACCGCGGTCGGAGGTGAAGAGGACGATCGCGGCGCGATCGATCGACTCCGGCTCGGTGGTCAGCACGTGGTCGACGTTCGAGAACGTCGCCACGGCCGACACCGCGCGGGTCACGGCACGCGAGTACGGACCGGAAGCGGCCATCCGGGCCTGCGCCTTCTGAATGCGCGAGGCCGAGATGAGCTCCATGGCCCGGGTGACCTTCTTGGTCGTCTGGGCAGAGCGAATGCGCTGTCGGTAGACCCGAAGTTGCGCTCCCATGTGTCTCCTGTGGTTTCGAGGTACGAGGTGAAAGGCGTCAGACCGCTAGCGAGCGGACTTGACGATCTTCTCCTGGTTGACGTCTTCGGCGTTCGTCGCGGTGAATTCCTCACGGCCGACCGAGGCGAGCGGCTTGCCCTCGCCGGTCTGGAACTCCTGCTTGAACGCGTCGATCTGCGTCTCGAGCTCGGCGACGACCTCGTCGGACAGGACGTTGGTCTCGCGCAGAGTGGTCAGCACCTCGGAGTTGCGGCCGAGGAAGTCGTGCAGCTCGCTCTCGAAGCGCAGGATGTCGGGAACCGGGACCTCGTCGAGCTTGCCGTTGGTGCCGGCCCAGATCGAGACGACCTGCTTCTCGACCGGGAACGGCGAGTACTGCGGCTGCTTGAGGAGTTCGGTCAGACGAGCACCGCGAGCCAGCTGACGGCGGCTGGCCTGGTCGAGGTCGGACGCGAACATCGCGAACGCTTCGAGCGAGCGGTACTGGGCCAGCTCGAGCTTCAGCGTGCCGGAGACCTTCTTGATCGACTTGACCTGGGCGTCGCCGCCGACTCGCGAGACCGAGATTCCGACGTCGACCGCCGGACGCTGGTTGGCGTTGAAGAGGTCGGACTGGAGGAAGATCTGGCCGTCGGTGATCGAGATCACGTTGGTGGGGATGTACGCCGAGACGTCGTTGGCCTTGGTCTCGATGATGGGCAGACCCGTCATCGAACCGGCACCCAGCTCGTCGGACAGCTTCGCGCAACGCTCGAGGAGACGCGAGTGCAGGTAGAAGACGTCGCCCGGGTAGGCCTCGCGCCCCGGCGGGCGGCGCAGCAGCAGGGAGACGGCACGGTAGGCCTCGGCCTGCTTCGACAGGTCGTCGAACACGATGAGGACGTGCTTGCCCTCGTACATCCAGTGCTGGCCGATGGCCGAGCCGGTGTACGGGGCGAGGTACTTGAAGCCGGCCGGGTCGGACGCGGGCGAGGCGACGATGGTCGTGTACTCCATCGCGCCGGCCTCTTCGAGGGAACCCTTCACCGAAGCGATGGTGGACCCCTTCTGGCCGATGGCGACGTAGATGCAGCGGACCTGCTTGTTGGTGTCGCCCGACTCCCAGTTGGCCTTCTGGTTGATGATCGTGTCGATCGCGATGGCCGTCTTGCCGGTCTGGCGGTCGCCGATGATCAGCTGACGCTGGCCACGGCCGATCGGGATCATGGCGTCGATGGCCTTGATGCCGGTCTGCATGGGCTCGTGCACCGACTTGCGCTGCATGACGCCGGGGGCCTGGAGCTCGAGGGCACGACGGCCCGTGCTCGCGACCTCGCCGAGGCCGTCGATCGGGTTGCCCAGCGGGTCGACGACGCGGCCGAGGTAGCCGTCGCCGACGGGGACCGAGAGGACCTCGCCCGTGCGAGTGACCTCGAGGCCCTCGTCGATGCCGGAGAACTCGCCGAGGACGATGACACCGATCTCGTCTTCGTCGAGGTTCTGGGCGAGGCCCAGGGTGCCGTCGGCGAAGCGGATGAGCTCGTTGGCCATGACGCCGGGGAGACCCTCGACGTGGGCGATGCCGTCGGCGGCGTCGATGACGTGGCCGATCTCCTCCGTGGAGGTCTTGGAAGGCTCGTACGCCGACACGAAGTCTTTGAGGGCGGCACGAATCTCATCCGGGCTGATCTTGATGTCTGCCATTGGGATTCCTTTGTCGTTGTAAGGCACTTTGTCGTGAGGAGACGCAGCGCGAGGCTTCGTGCCCTTGAATCTTGTGTTCGCTCCGGCCGAGCCTTCTCGACCGATGCTACGTGCGTCAGCCTGCGAGCTGGAGGCGGAGTTCGGAGAGCTTCGTCGAGACGGTGCCGTCGATCACGTCGTCGCCGACCTGAACGCGGAGCCCGCCGAGGATGCTCGGGGAGACGACCACGTTGATCGTGAGATTGCGACCGAACTGCCTCGAGAGACCGCGCTCGAGCCGGTGGAGCTGCTCGTCGCCCAGGGGCTTCGCGCTCGTGACGGTGGCCACGAGTTCGTCGGCCTGGTCGGCGACGATGCGCGCCGCGTTGCGGAGCAGTTCGCCGATGCGACGGCCGCGCGGCTGTTGTACGAGCTGCGAGACGATGGAGACCGTCTGCTCCGAGGCCTTGCCGCCGAGGAGGTTCTCGACGAGGGCCGACTTGGCCGGACCGTCGCTGAGTTTGGTGCCCACCGCGAGCTCGAGGTTGGCGTCGGACGACACGATCTCACCGAAGGCGAAGAGCTCGCCTTCGATCGACAGGCCGGCCGGAGCGCTGGCCGCGATGACGCGGATGCCCAGCTCTTCGATGCCCGCGAGGAGATCGGTGTGAGACGACCACCGCGTGGACACGAGAGACACGAGCAGCGCGCGAGCGGCCACCGTGAACTCACCGAAGACCTGGTCGATCAGGCCCTTCTTCGCGGTCGCCTCGGCCGACGAATCGGCGAGGAAGGCGACGAGCTTCGACGAGCCGCCGATGACGCGGCCGGCGTTGAGGAGCTGCTCTCCGGTGGCCAGGTCGGCGGAGTCACCGAGATCGGCGAACACCCCGCGTGCGGACGCGAGGGCCTCTCTGGTCATGGAACCCACGGTCAGTTGCCTGCCTTCGACTGTTCGTCGGCCTCGAGGTCGGCGAGGAAGCGGTCGACGATCGCCGATGCCTTCGCGTCGTCGGTGAGGCTCTCGCCGATGACACCCGAAGCCAGGTCGATCGCGAGCGATCCGACCTCGCTGCGGAGCGAGACGAGAGCCGACTGGCGCTCCGCCTCGATCTGCGTCTGCGCGGCCGCGGTGATGCGGTCGGCGTCTGCCTGTGCCTGAGCGGTGACCTCTTTGCCGATGCGCGTGGCGTCGGTGCGAGCCTGCTCGCGGATCTTGGCTGCCTCGGCACGAGCGTCGGCGAGCTGCTTGTTGTATTCGTCGAGCGCGGCGGCAGCCTCGGCCTGAGCGTTCTCGGCCTTCTTGATGCCGCCCTCGATCACCTCGGCGCGAGCGTCGAGGAGCTTCTGCATGCGCGGAAGCACGACACGCCAGAAGACGACGACGATGACGATGAAGCAGATACCGCCCCAGAGCAGGTCGGGGGTACCGGGCAGGATGGGGTTGTGGTCTTCACCCGCCGCCACCACGAGTGTCTGTGCACTGAGCATGTGTCAGCCCTACTTGGTGAAGATGAAGTACGTCGCGATGCCGATGAACGCCAGCGCCTCGGTGAAGGCGATACCGATGTACATCAGGGTCGTCAGGCGGCTCTGGAGCTCGGGCTGGCGGGCGACGGACTCGATCGTCTTGCCGACGACGATACCCACGCCGATGGCCGGGCCGATCGCCGCGAGGCCGTAACCGACCGTCGCGATGTTTCCGTTGATTGCAGCGAGAACGGTAGTTGCGTCCACGTGTATTTCCTTCCGTGATGGCGGATCGGGCAGGCGCCCGGACCGTTGTTAGTGTTCGTCGTTCAGCGCGAGCTGAGCGTAAACAGCGGTGAGCAGCGAGAAGACGTAGGCCTGGAGTACAGCCACGAAGATCTCGAACAGAGTGAAGACGAATCCGAAGGCGACCGTACCGATGCCGAACAGCGCCAGGAGGTTGCCGGATTCGAAGAAGAAGAACGACGTCGCTCCGAAGAACAGGACGAGCAGCAGGTGCCCGACGATCATGTTCATCAGGAGTCGCAGCGTCAGGGTGATCGGCCGCAGGACGAACGTCGAGACGAACTCGATCGGCGTCACGATGATGTAGAGGAACCACGGCACCCCGGGCGGGAACAGCGCGTTGCGGAAGAACGTGCCCGGGTGCTTCTTGACGCCGGCGTAGATGAACACCACATACGCGACGATGGCCAGGATCAGCGGGACGCCGATGGTGGACGTACCGGCGATGTTGATGCCGCCGATGACGCCGGTGAGGTTGAAGAACAGCACCATGAAGAACACGGTGGTGAGGATCGGCAGGAAGCGCTTGCCGTCTTTCTTGCCCAGGATGTCGTCGCCGACGTTGCCGCGCACGAAGTCGAGGCCCATCTCGATGATGCTCTGGAAGCGACCGGGGACGAGCTTCATCTTGCGGGTGCCCAGCCAGAACAGCAGGATCAGCAGGATGGTGGCGAAGAAGCGCGCGAGCGTGATTCGAGTGATCTCGAACGGCGTACCCGCGAAGAGAAGAACCGACGGGAAGAACTCGTCGATCGATGGGCCTTGGAAACCTCCGCTGCTGCCCGTCGCGGCAGCGAGGGGGTGCAACAGGGTGATGGCGTTAGCTAACAGCGCTATCTCCTGATTCGGGACGCGAGCTCGGCAGCCGACATGCCTCTGTTCAGGAGCAACGATGTTGAAGAACAGTGACCGTGACGACACCACGAGACGCGGCGATGATCGGTGTGGAAGCGACCCTTCGGCAGTGAACAGGCCGGGGACACGAACAAGTACAGCCTATCAACAGAATTGATGGTTCATGCACCATCGGCCCCACTGTCGGGGGACATTTTCGACCGGTTCAGGAGTCCGAGTCGCCCGGAAGGCTGATGTCGCTCACGTACGGCATCCGGGAGCGCGACACGACGACCACGTCGACCACGAGGCTCCCCACGACGCCAACGACAATGCTGAGGAACATCACGAGCGTGTTCACCCAGGGCTGGTCCTTCAACAGGATCAGCAGCACCAGGAACACGATGAACTTCAACAGCCAGCCGCCGAGCACGATGCCGAAGAAGGCACCGCTGATCAGACTTCCGCCGGAGACGCGGAGGCCGACGAGGATGCTCACGGTGGTCAGACCGGTGAACACGAGGGCGAGCGCGGTGCCGATCAGGGCGCTCGTGACGCCCACTCCCCCCACAGTGAGGAAGCCGACGATCGAACCGACCACGGCGATGCCGAGGGCCAGGAGGCAGCCGTAGCGGAGGATCCTCGTGAAGATCTTGAGGTTCTCGGGTTTCATGCGTGCTTCTCCGTGTCGCGGTGCGGGTCTGAGGGCAGGATCGGCACCGGGCTCGTGGCGCCGGCGCGGGCGCTCACCGCCGTGCGCTCGTCGTCGAGGCTCGGCTTGCCGGGGGCGCGGGTGACCGGGGAGGCCGCGTCGAGGCGGTCGAAGTGCACGACTCCCGATGCTTCGGCGTCGATGCGGGCGGCGCGCTGCACGGCCCGCTCGACGCGTTTGCGTCGACTGAGCGGGGCCAATGTGATCACGGCGCAGACGATCAGCCCGACGGCGAGGAACAGGAACACCCAGCGCGCCGGGAGGAAGACGAAGAGCAGACAACCGATCGACACGACGGCGGTCCAGCCGTAGAAGATCAGCACGGCGTGGAAGTGCGAGTGGCCCATGTCGAGCAGGCGGTGGTGCAGGTGCTTGCGGTCGGCGCTGAACGGCGATTTGCCGGCGCTCACGCGACGGAGCACGGCGAGCCCGAAGTCGAGGAGCGGCACGACCAGGATCGCGAGGGGCAGGACGATGGGGATGAACGCGGGGATGAGCGAGGACCGGTCGGTCGTACCCGGATCGATGTTGCCCGTGACGCTGATCGCACTCGTCGCCATGAGCATCCCCGTCAGGAGGGCGCCCGCATCGCCCATGAAGAGCTTGGCGGGATGCCAGTTCAGCGGCAAGAAGCCGATGGCCGCACCGATCAGGACCGCGGTGATGAGGGCGGCGAGGTTGAAGTACTCGTACTCGGTGCCGTTGGAGAGCACGAAGCTGTAGATGAAGAACACGCCGTTCGCGATGATGGTGACGCCGGCGACCAGGCCGTCGAGACCGTCGATGAAGTTGACGGCGTTCATGACCAGGACGACCGCGAGCACGGTGAGGATCAACGACATGTAGCTGGACCCGACGGCGAGCGACCCGCCGATCGGGATCGACACCAGCTGCACGCCCTGCCACGCGAGGAGCCCCGCGGCGATGATCTGCCCGGCCAGCTTGGTCATCCAGTCGAGATCCCACAGGTCGTCGACCACGCCGATGACGACGATGATCAGCGCAGCGCCGAGGATCGCCAGGATGTGCTCCGGCTGGGCGAACACCAGTCGGAAGTAGTCGACGCCGGCGATCAACGGGAACAGGAACCAGGCCGCCAGGAGCGCGATCACCACACCGATGAACATGGCGATGCCGCCGAGGCGAGGCGTGGGGTTGACGTGGACGTCGCGTTCGCGGATCTTCGGGGCGAGGCGGTATTTCGTGCCGAGACGCCAGGCCAAGACCGAGAACGCGAAGCTGACCACGGCCGAGATGGCGGCGGCCAGGAGGTAATACCTCACCGGATCGGTGCGGAGGGGGCGTGTCTCGTCATACGACCACCTCGCTTCCGGCCACACGACGGATCTCGTCGTCGGAGATCACGCCGTGGCGCACGATGCGCAGGATGCCGTCGCCGGCCGCGGTGGCGTCGACGATCGTCGAACCGGAGTTTGCCCCGGGACGCCGCTCGTAGTCGGTGCCCGCCTGACCGCCGTCGAGGTAGACGGAGACGCTGTCGCCGAGCATGTCGAGCGCTTCTTGCGCCGAGGTCGCCGCCGGCTTGCCGGTGAGATTGGCGCTGGAGACGGCGAGGGGCCCCGTCTCTTCGAGCAGTTCGAGCACGAGACGGTTGCTCGGTTGACGGAGGGCGACTGTGCCCCGGGTCTCGCCGAGATCCCAGGAGAGGGAGGGCTGGGCTCGCAGGATGACCGTGAGCCCGCCCGGCCAGAACTCGTCGAGGAGAGGCAGGATGAGGTCGGGGACCGACTCGGCCAGCGCGGCGAGGGTGTCGCGCCCCTTGACGAGGACCGGCGGCGGCGACTGGCGGGTGCGCCCCTTGGCGTCGAGCAGTCGTTGCACGGCCGCAGGGTCGAAGGCGTCGGCGGCGAGGCCGTACACGGTGTCGGTGGGGAGGACGACGAGCTCGCCACGCCCGAGGGCGGCACGCGCGAGGCGCATGCCGGTCAGGAGTTCGGAGTCCACCGCGCAGTCGTAAAGGGTTGCCATGACCCGGTAATTGTAGTGTGCCGTTCCCGGCAGCCCCCTGACGGCTCGCCCGGGGTCAGCGAAGGGCGGTCGTCGCCCGGTCGCGGCCGGTGAAGTCCGGATGCGTCGCGGCGGCCCGCCAGCCTTCGTCGCTCAGCAGTGCGCGGATCGCCGGCCCCTGCTGTTCGCCGTGCTCGATGACGAGGGTTCCTCCGGGCATCAGGAGGCCCAGGGCCCGCTTCGAGAGCGAGCGAATCACGTCGAGACCGTCGTCTCCCCCGTAGAGCGCCAGCGCCGGGTCGAACAGACGGACCTCGGGGTCGCGGGGCACCATCCCGAGCGGGATGTAGGGCGGGTTCGAGACCACGACCGACACGGTCCCGTCGATGTCCTGCAAGGACGTCCCCATGTCGCCCACGACGAGGTCGACGCGGGCGCCGGTCGCCGCGATGTTGCGCTGGGTCCAGACCGCGGCCTCCGGAGACAGCTCGACGGCGTGCACGTGCGCGTTCGGCACCTCCGTGGCCATCGCCAGGGCCAGAGCGCCTGAACCCGTTCCGAGGTCGACCGCGACCGGCGACGGGTCGGCGACCGCACGCAGCGCGTCGATGGCGATCTGCGCCACCCCCTCGGTCTCGGGGCGCGGCACGAAGACGCCCGGGCCGACGTGCAGCTCCAGCGAGCGGAACGGCGCGAGCCCCGTGATGTGCTGCAGCGGCTCGCGGGTCGCACGACGGGCGACGAGGTCGCCGAAGGCCTCGGCATCACGGGGGGCGAGGGATGCACCCGTCAGCTCCTTGACCAGGACCTCGCCTCGGCTCAGACCGAGCACGTGGCCCATCAGGAGCAGCGCATCCACCTCGGGTGAAGGGATCTCCGCCTCGGAGAACACCGATCGCGCCGACCCGAGGGCCGACGCGATCGTGGGGTGCGGACTACTCACCGGTGTCGCCGATGTCGGCGAGCCTGGCTTCCTCGTCGGCCTGGATGCAGGACTGCACCACGGGCTCGAGCGCGCCGTCCATGACGGCGTCGAGGTTGTAGGCCTTGTAGCCGGTGCGGTGATCGGCGATCCGGTTCTCGGGGAAGTTGTACGTGCGGATGCGCTCCGAGCGATCCATCCCGCGGATCTGGCTCTTGCGGGCGATCGAGTCGACGGCGGCCTGCTCCTCCGCCTGACGTGCCAGGATCCGGGCACGGAGGACGCGCATCCCCGCCTCTCGGTTCTGCAGTTGGCTCTTCTCGTTCTGCATCGCGACGACGATCCCGGTGGGAAGGTGCGTGATGCGGACGGCGGAGTCGGTCGTGTTGACCGACTGGCCGCCGGGGCCGGACGAGCGGTAGACGTCGATCTTGAGGTCGTTCTGGTTGATCTCGACCTCTTCGGGCTCGTCGACCTCGGGGAACACCAGCACGCCGGTGGTCGAGGTGTGGATGCGCCCCTGCGACTCGGTCGCGGGCACCCGCTGGACGCGGTGCACGCCGCCCTCGTATTTGAGGTGCGCCCAGACGCCCTGGGCGGGATCCGTCGAGTTGGACTTGATCGCTACCTGGACGTTCTTGTAGCCGCCCAGGTCGGACTCGTCGCGCTCGAGGAGCTCGGTCTTCCAGCCCTTCGACTCGGCGTAGTGCGAGTACATGCGGAGCAGATCGGCGGCGAAGAGGGCGCTCTCGGCACCACCCTCGCCTCCCTTGATCTCCATGATCACGTCACGGCCGTCGTCGGGGTCGCGCGGGATCAGCAGTCGGCGGAGCTTCTCCTGGGAGTCGGCGAGGGTCGTCTCGAGAGCCGGCACCTCGTCGGCGAACGCCTCGTCCTCCTTGGCCAGCTCGCGAGCGGCCTCCAGGTCTTCGGTCGCCTGCTGCCACGCGGTGTGCGCGGCGACGATGCGGCCGAGTTCGGCGTATCGGCGGTTGATCTTCTTGGCTCGGGCCGCATCCGCGTGGACCGCAGGATCAGAGAGCTGAACCTGCAGGTCTTCGTACTCGGCCAGCAGCACCGCCACTGACTCGAACACGACTAGTCCTCCTTGTGGCCGTTGGCCGGGACGGACTTCTGGATCTGGACCAGGAACTCGACGTTCGTCTGGGTCTCCTTGAGGTTGCGGAGGACGATCTCGAGGGCCTGCTGCTGGTCGAGACCGGCAAGGGCCCGGCGCAGGCGCCAGGTGATCTTAACCTCGTCGGGGCTGAGCAGCTCCTCTTCGCGGCGGGTGCCCGAGGCGTTGACGTCGACCGCCGGGAAGATGCGCTTGTCGGCCAGGTGGCGCGACAGGCGGAGCTCCATGTTGCCGGTGCCCTTGAACTCCTCGAAGATCACTTCGTCCATCTTCGAACCGGTCTCGACGAGGGCCGTGGCGAGGATGGTGAGGGATCCCCCGTTCTCGATGTTGCGCGCAGCGCCGAAGAAGCGCTTCGGCGGGTAGAGCGCGGACGAGTCGACGCCGCCGGAGAGGATGCGACCGGAGGCCGGGGTGGCCAGGTTGTAGGCACGACCGAGGCGGGTGATCGAGTCGAGGAGCACGACCACGTCGTGGCCCAGCTCGACGAGACGCTTGGCGCGCTCGATGGCGAGCTCGGCGACCGTGGTGTGGTCTTCGGCGGGGCGGTCGAAGGTGGAGGCGATGACCTCGCCCTTCACCGTGCGCTGCATGTCGGTGACCTCTTCGGGGCGCTCGTCGACCAGCACGACCATGAGGTGGACCTCGGGGTTGTTGATGGCGATGGCGTTCGCGATCGACTGGAGGACGACGGTCTTGCCGGCCTTGGGCGGCGAGACGATGAGGCCGCGCTGGCCCTTGCCGATCGGCGACACGAGGTCGATGATGCGCGTCGAGAGCTTCGACTGCTCGGTCTCGAGGCGCAGGCGCTCCTGCGGGTAGAGCGGGGTCAGCTTCGAGAACTCGACTCGCTTCGCGGCCTCGTCGATGGTCTGGCCGTTGATCGAGTCGATGCGCACGATGGCGTTGTACTTCTGGCGGCCCTGGGCGTTGTCGCCCTCACGCGGCTGGCGGATCGCGCCGACGACGGCGTCGCCCTTGCGGAGGTGGTACTTCTTCACCTGGCCGAGGGAGACGTAGACGTCGCTCGCACCGGGCAGGTAGCCCGTGGTGCGCACGAACGCGTAGTTGTCGAGCACGTCGAGGATGCCCGCGACGGGGATGAGGACGTCGTCTTCGGTGATCTCGGGCTCGAAGTCGTCGTTCTGGCCGCTGCGTCCGCGCTTGCGGTCGCGCTGACGGTTGCGCGAGCGACCGCCCTCGGCGTCGTCGCGCTGCTGCTGAGCCTGCGTCTGGGCGTTCTGCTGACCGCCCTGACGGCGGTTGTCGACGTCGTCGCCCGGCTGGTCGTTCTGGTTCGGCGCGCTCTGCGGGGCGTTGCCGTTGCCGGTGCCGTTGCCGTTCTGGGCGTTCTGGCCGTTCTGCTGGCGCTCGGCCTGCTGGCCGTTCTGCTGGCCGCCCTGCTGAGCGGTCTGACGGTCGCCGCGGTTGCGGTTGCGGTTGCGGTTGCGGCGGCCGCCACCCTGCTGCGGCTGGTCGCCCTGGTTCTGATCGCGGTCGTTCTGGTCGCGGTCGTTCTGGTTCTGGTCGCGGTCGTTCTGCGCGGAGCGAGCGCCCTGCTCGGTCTCGGCGGCGTCGGTGGCCGGGGCGGAGCTCGACGCGGCGGCGGCCTCGGCCTCGCGCTCGGCACGCAGACGGGCCTGCTCGGCGCGGGTGCGGTCGGCGCGGGACTGGCGCGGGGGGAGGTCGATGCTCACGCCGTTGACGGGCTCGGTGGCCTCGACCTCGGCCGGAGCGGCCGCGGAGGTGGCGTTGCCGCCGGTGGTCGCACGACGCGAACCGCGACGGTTGCGACCGCGACCGGCGGGAGCCTCGGTCGTGGACGCGTCGGAGGAGGCCGCGTCGGAAGCCGGCGTTCCGGTCTCGACCGGCGTCGTGGCTGCGCTCTCGACCGGGGCGTCGGCGGTCGCCGCAGCGGCGGGCGCCTCGACGGCGGCGGGCAGTTCGATGATCGGGGTGACGCCGGACTCGCCCTGGTTCGCGTGCGAGACGGCGGACTTGGGCTCGGGGGCACCGGCGGCGGCGGTCGCGCGGCGGGGGGCACGCTTGGCGCGGACCGGGGCGGCGGGCGCCTCGGTGGCGGCCGGCTCGGCAGCCGCCGGCTCGGCGGGGGTCTCGGCGGAGACCGAGGCGGCAGCGGGCGTCTCGGCCTCGATGCTGAGCGTCGGCTGCTCGACGGCGGGGGCCGAAGCGGCGGGGGCCGAAGCGGCGGGGGCCGAAGCAGCCGGGGCGGAAGCAGCCGGCGCGGCAGCACCGTCGCGGGCCGCGGCGATCGCGGTCACGAGGTCGCCCTTGCGGAGCTTCGAGATGCCGCTGATTCCGAGCGTGGAGGCGAGGGCCTGGAGCTCGGGGAGGCGCAGAGCGCGCAGATCGGCGGCGGAGTCTGTCGACTCGGTGGTGATGTCGGTCAAGAGGATGGTTTCCTTTCGCTCCCCCACGAAGACTTCGCGGAGGTGAGCCGGCCGAGCTTCGAGCTACGGCCACAGGCGAGAACACCCTGCAGGAGAGGGACGTGATGAGCCCCGCTCGCGAAGGGATACTCGCGATGATTGATTCGGAGAAACACGCAACTCGGGATTCGACGGCCGACGACGACGAACTCTGTCGTCAGACCTGCGCTTCTACCGAGTGCGGGTTCACTGTAGCACCCTTCAAGTCCACGGCCAGCATGAGCGGACGCCATGTCGAGACGGAGTGTTCGGCCACCAGTTCGGCGGCGAAAAGCCGCTGCGACGGGTCGCTGCCCAGCACGAGCAGCGACGGCCCGGCGCCGGACACGACGGCCGCGAGCCCGGCGTCGCGGAGCATGCGGATGAGCGTGTCGGTCTCGGGCATCGCTTTGGCCCGGTAGCTCTGGTGCAGGCGGTCTTCGGTCGCCGCCAACAGGAGCTCCGGGCTCTGGATCAGCGCCGCGACGAGCAGGGCGGAGCGCGAGACGTTGAACGTGGCGTCTTCGTGCGGTACCGACGCCGGCTGGAGGCTGCGCGCGAGCTTCGTCGACAGGGTCGTCGAGGGCACGAAGACGACGGGCGACACCCCTCGGTGGACGAGGAGGCGTTTGTGCGACGGGCCCTCGGAGGTGGTCCACGCGATGGTGAGTCCGCCGAACAGGGCCGGCGCCACGTTGTCGGGATGACCTTCGAGATCGGTCGCCAACCGCAGCAGCGTGTGCGAGTCGACGTCGACGATCCCCTCGAGGAGCCCCTTGGCCGCCATGATCCCGGAGACGATGGCCGCCGCCGACGAGCCGAGGCCCCGACCGTGCGGGATCACGTTGGCCGCCTGCAGACGAAGGCCCGGCACGGGCTGCCCGAGCGCCTCGAAGGCGTGCACGACGGCCTGGGCCACGAGGTTCGAGCCGTCGGTGGGCACCTCGCCCTGACCGACACCGGTGACCTCGACGTGGATGCCCGGCTCCGCGACGGCGGCGACGACGAGTTCGTCGTACAGCGCGAGCGCGAGCCCCAGCGTGTCGAAGCCCGGGCCCAGGTTGGCCGACGTGGCCGGGACCCGGACCTTGACCGACCGCCCGATCACGCCGGACGCTCGGGAAGGCGTGATCATGCCGTCGCTCGCACCAGACCGAGCACGTCGGCGACCTCGGCGGTGTCGACGCCCACGACGGTGGGGGTGACCTCGCCGCCGTCGGACGTCTTGAGAGCCCACTGCGGGTCCTTCAGTCCGTGCCCGGTCACCGTGAGGACGATCGTCGACCCGGCGGGGACCTGGCCGGCCTCGGCACGCTCGAGGAGACCGGCGACGCTGATGGCCGAGGCGGGCTCGACGAACACGCCGACCTCCTGCGACAGGATCTTCTGGGCCGCGAGGATCTTCTCGTCGGTGATCGCGCCGAAGTAGCCGTCGGTGAGCTCGCGGGCCTCGAGAGCGAACTGCCACGAGGCGGGGTTGCCGATGCGGATCGCGCTGGCGATGGTCTCCGGGTGCTTCACGACGGAGCCGCCCACGATCGGCGCGCTTCCCGCCGCCTGGAATCCGAACATGCGGGGCAGCTTGGTCGTGCGGTTCGCGGCCAGGTCTTCGCGGTAACCGCGGGTGTAGGCCGTGTAGTTGCCGGCGTTGCCCACGGGCAGGTAGTGGAAGTCGGGCGCGTCGCCCAGCACGTCGACGACCTCGAACGCGGCGGTCTTCTGGCCCTCGATGCGGTCGTTGTTGACCGAGTTGACCAGGTGCACCGGGTAGTTCGCGGCGAGGTCGCGCGCGATGTCGAGGCAGTCGTCGAAGTTGCCCTGGATCTGCAGCAGCTGGCCGTTGTGAGCGACGGCCTGGCTGAGCTTGCCCATGGCGATCTTGCCCTCGGGCACGAGCACGGCGGCCGTGATGCCGGCATGGGCCGCGTAGGCCGCGGCCGAGGCCGAGGTGTTGCCGGTGGAGGCGCAGATGACGGCCTTCGCACCGTGCTCGACAGCTTTGGAGATGGCCATCGTCATTCCGCGGTCCTTGAAGGAGCCGGTGGGGTTGATGCCCTCGTACTTCACCCAGACCTTGGCGCCCGTGCGATCGGACAGCGCCTTCGCGAAGATCAGCGGTGTGCCGCCCTCGCCGAGGGTGACGATCGGGGTCGCGTCGGTGACGTCGAGGCGGTCGGCGTATTCGCGCAGGACACCCTGCCACTGGTGGGCCATCTCAGGCTCCTTCTACTCGGAGGACGCTCGTGACGGAGTTCACGACGGTCGCGTTGGTGAGGGCGGCGACGGTGGCCGCCAGGTCGGACTCGCGGGCTCGATGCGTTCCGATGATCAGCGTAGCGGTGGCGACGCCGCCGTCCGACGAGATGACCCCCGAGGTCTGCTCGACGGTCTCGACGCTCACCTCGTGCTGCGCGAGGAGGCTCGCCACCGTCGCGAGGACGCCCGGCTGGTCGGCCACGTCGAGCGTGATCTGGTAGCTCGTGACGACGTTGCCCATCGGCAGCACGTGCAGGTTGGCGTGATTCGACTCCGCGAGACCGGGCCCCCCGATCACGTGGCGACGAGCTGCGGACACGAGGTCGCCCAGCACGGCCGAAGCGGTCTCCACTCCCCCGGCGCCGGCGCCGTAGAACATCAGGTCGCCGGCGGCCTCGGCCTCGACGAACACCGCGTTCTTCGCCCCGTGCACGGCGGCGAGCGGGTGACCGAGGGGCACGAGTGCGGGATGCACGCGCGCACTCACCCCGGGAGCGCCGTCGTCGTCGACCAGGCTCTCGCAGATCGCCAGCAGTTTGACGACGTAGCCGGCCTTGCGTGCCGCCACGACCTGCTCGTGCGTCACGCCCGTGATGCCCTCGCGATGCACGGACATCAGCGGCACGGTCGTGTGGAAGGCGAGGCTCGCCAGGATCGTGGCCTTCTGAGCGGCGTCGTAGCCCTCGATGTCGGCGGTCGGGTCGGCTTCTGCGTAGCCCAGCGCCGTGGCCTGGGCCAGGGCGTCTTCGAGGGACTCGCCGAGCGAGTCCATCCGGTCGAGGATGAAGTTGGTGGTGCCGTTGACGATGCCCATGATCCGCTTGATGCGATCGCCCGCGAGGCTCTCCCGCAGCGGGCGGATGATCGGGATCGCTCCCGCGACGGCGGCCTCGTAGAAGACCTGGGCGCCGACCTGCTCGGCCGCAGCGAACAGCTCGGGGCCGTGGCTCGCGAGGAGGGCCTTGTTGCCCGTCACGACGTCGGCCCCCGACCCGAGGGCCTGGAGGACGTAGCTTCGGGCCGGCTCGATGCCGCCGATGAGCTCGACGACGATGTCGGCTCCGAGGATCAGCGATTCGGCGTCGGTGGTGAACAGGTCGCGCGGCAGGTCGACGTCGCGCTCGGCATCGAGGTCGCGGACGGCGATGCCGGTGAGCTCGAGGCCGGCGCCGGCGCGCCCGGCGAGCTCGTCGGACTGTTCGAGCAGCAGGCGGGCGACCTGGCTGCCGACCGAGCCGGCTCCGAGGAGGGCGACGCGGACGTTGCGGTATTCGATCATGGGGATCCGTTCTGAGCGGGATCCGGGCGAGGCCCGGGGAGGTCGTCGGTGGGTCGGGAGGGCGAGCGTCGCCCGAGTCGGGAGGGCGGTCAGGCCCGAGTCGCTTCGGCGCCGATGCCGGCGTCGCGGGCGAGCAGGTCGGAGATGGTCTCGCCCCGCACGAGCAGTCGGGCGTGCCCGTCGCGCACGGCCACGACCGGCGGTCGGCCGACGTGGTTGTAGTTGCTCGACAGGCTCCAGCAGTAGGCGCCGGTGACGGGCACCGCCAGGAGGTCGCCGGGCTCGACGTCGCCGGGGAGGTAGTCGGCGAGGACGACGAGGTCGCCGGACTCGCAGTGCTTGCCGGCGATGCGCACCAGGGCGGCCTCGGCGTCGGACGCGCGATTGGCGAGCCGCACGGAGTAGTCGGCGCGGTAGAGGGCCGTGCGGGCGTTGTCGCTCATCCCGCCGTCGACGCTCACGTACTTGCGGACGGCGACCCGGGCGTCGCCACTCGGGTCGGCCGCCGCCTCGTCGACGGTGACCGCGACGTCTTTGATCGTGCCGACCGTGTAGAGGGTGGAGCCGGCGGGTGCGGCGATCACGCGGCCCGGCTCCACGGCGAGAACCGGCACGGGGATGCCCAGGCGCGCACACTCGGAGGCCACGACGTCGGCGATCCCCCGGGCCAGCTCGGCCAGCGAGGCCGCCGCGTCGACGGACGTGTACGCCACGCCGAAACCGCCGCCGAGGTTGAGCTCGGGAACGGGACCGGTCTCGAGGAGAGAGGCGTGGAGCTCGAGCATCCTGCGCGCCGCCTCTTCGAACCCGGCCGTGCCGAAGATCTGCGAGCCGATGTGCGAGTGCAGGCCGAGGAACCGCAGCTCGGGTCGGGCTCGGATCCGGGCGACCGCGGCTGCGGCCTCGACGAGGGGGATGCCGAACTTCTGGTCTTCGCGCGCGGTCGCCAGGTATTCGTGCGTGGAGGCGTGGACGCCGGTGGTGACACGCAGGCGGACGTTCTGCACCGCCCCGTGACGACGAGCGGCCTCGGCGACCCGCTCGATCTCGACGAGGCTGTCGATCACGATGGCGCCGAGCCCGATGGAGACGGCCTGGTCGATCTCGGCGAGCGACTTGTTGTTGCCGTGGAAGCCGATCCGGTCGGCGGGCACGCCTCCGGCCAGCGCGACGGCGAGTTCGCCCTCGGTGCAGACGTCGACGTTCAGCCCCGCCTCGTCGACCCAGGCGGCGACGGCGGTCGAGAGGAAGGCCTTGCCGGCGTAGTAGACCTTGGCGTGCGAGCCGATCCGCTCGAACTCGCGAGAGAAGGAGGCACGGGCCTCGGTCGCGCGGGCCCGGAAGTCCGCTTCGTCGACGACGTAGAGCGGGGTGCCGTAGGTGTTTTCGAGGTCGGCGACGGGGACTCCCCCTATGAGGAGCGCCCCGGTCGCGTCGCGCGTCGTGTTCGCCGACCAGACGGCTGCGTCGAGGGCATTGGCGTCGCTCGGCACCTCGAGCCAGGAGGGGGCGAGCGGGTTGGGGGTGGTCACGAGCAGCTGCCCTTCGTGCTGAGGCCGGCGGAGCTCAGCGGCAGGCCGGTGTTGTGGAGGTCGAGCGTGACCTGCTTCGGCGTGACGGCCACCTTCGTGACGGAGCTGCCGGCCGGGAGCGACTCGGCGATGCAGACCTTCGGCGGACTCGACTTCAAGAAGTTCAACAGGGTCGAGACGTCGAACGCCGAACCGCCGTTCGTGACGTCGGCCTTCGTCGGCGTGAGGACGAGCTGCTTGCCGCCGTCGGAGAGCGACGGGTCGACGGTGACGCGGTAGCCGATGGAGAGCGAGAGGAACTTGATCGACGAGTCGTAGGTGAAGTCCCCCGAGCCGAGGGCCACCTGGCCGGTGACCCCACCCAGCACGGCGGACTTGTTCAGAGCGGCCTGGCTCAGCTTCACGGTCGCGTCGACCGCGCCGGTCTCGCCCCCGGACTTCAGCGGCACGTCTTTCACGTCGGCCGAGAAGATCAGCGGCACCCCGCTCGCGACGATGTCCGACGACGAGAGGTTCACGTCGCTGAGAGAGCCGGAGAGGGCCTGGAGGATCACGCTGAAGCCGTGGATCTTCACGTCGACCGTGCCCGTGGTGCCGGTCGGGAGGTTCGACTCGATCTGCTTCTCGGCGCGGTTCTCGGCGTAGTTCCGGGCAGCGAAGTCGGCGATCACGGCGAGGATCACGAGGACCACCACGATGACGACGAGGACGATCACGGCGGTCCGGCCGCGACGACGCCTCTTCGGCGAGGCGCCGTCTCCGGGCGCCCCGGCCATCGCGAAGTCGCCGGAGCCGGGTTGCTGGGGCGACATCGTCACATTCTCTCGGGGGCCGACACGCCCAGGAGTCCGAGGCCGTTGCGGATGACCTGACCGGCGGCGGCGTTGAGCCAGAGGCGGGTGCGGTGCAGGTCGGTGACCTCTTCGTCGCCCAGCGGGGTGACGCGGCACGCGTCGTACCAGCGGTGGTAGGTGCCGGCGACCTCCTCGACGTAGCGGGCGACGCGGTGCGGCTCGCGGAGCT
The DNA here is from genome assembly GCF_039544345.1 of Frondihabitans cladoniiphilus. Taxonomy (NCBI): domain Bacteria; kingdom Bacillati; phylum Actinomycetota; class Actinomycetes; order Micrococcales; family Microbacteriaceae; genus Frondihabitans; species Frondihabitans cladoniiphilus. The sequence goes on along the minus strand of NZ_BAABLM010000001.1, from coordinate 426,696 downwards.
CGGCGGCCTGCTGGACGACCCGGGGCAGCTCGGAGAGCGCACCGAGGAGCGCCGCCTCGGTCGGGTGGGTCAGGAGCGAGGCGTCGAAGGCACTGCGATCGACACCCGACGAGGCGGCGTTCCGCGCGACGGCCTGCGTGCGGGCGTGGGCGTACTGCACGTAGAAGACCGGGTTGTCGTTGGAACGCTTCGTGAGCAGGTCGAGGTCGATGTCGATCATGGAGTCGATGCTGGAGCGCACGAGGGCGTAGCGACCGGCGTCGACCCCGACGGCGTCGACGAGGTCCTCCATCGTGACGACGGTGCCGGCGCGCTTGGACATGCGCACGGGCTCGCCGTCGCGGACCAGGTTGACGAGCTGCCCGATCAGGATCTCGAGATTGACCCCGGGGGTGTCGCCGAACGCGGCGCACATGGCCATCATGCGGCCGATGTAGCCGTGGTGGTCGGAGCCGAGCATGATCAGGTTGCGCTCGAAGCCGCGCTCGCGCTTGTCGAGGTAGTAGGCGAGGTCGCCCGCGATGTAGGCGGCCTCCCCGTCGCTCTTGATGACGACGCGGTCGCGGTCGTCGCCGAAGGTGGTCGTGCGCAGCCAGGTGGCGCCGTCGGCCTCGTAGATGTGGCCGAGTTCGCGCAGACGCGCGATGGCCCGCTCGACGGCGTGCGACTCGTGCAGCGAGTTCTCGTGGAAGTAGACGTCGAAGTCGACCCCGAAGTCGTGCAGCGACTTCTTGATGTCGGCGAACATGAACTCGACGCCCACCGCGCGGAACAGCTCTTGCGCCTCGTCGCGGGGCAGGTCGGCGATGTCGCCGTCGTACGTCTCGATGACCCGGGCGGCGATCTCGGGAATGTACGCCCCGCCGTAGCCGTCTTCGGGCGTGGGCTCGCCGAGGGCACTGGCGAGGAGGCTGCCGGAGAAGCGGTCGAGCTGCGTGCCGTGGTCGTTGAAGTAGTACTCGCGCGTGACGAGGCCGCCGACCGCCTGGAAGATGCGCGCGAGGCTGTCGCCGACGGCCGCCCACCGGACGCCGCCGAGGTGGATCGGACCGGTCGGGTTCGCGCTGACGAACTCGAGGTCGATCGTGACGCCCTGGTAATAGGTGCCGTCGCCGTAGGAGTCGCCGGCCTCGACGATGCTCTGGGCGAGGGCGCCGGCAGCGGCGGCCTCGAGCGTGATGTTGATGAAGCCGGGGCCCGCGACGTCGACCGAGGCGATGCCGTCCTCCTCCATCAGCTCGCCCGCGATGGCCGTGGCGAGCTCGCGAGGGTTCGTGCCGACGCGCTTGGCGAACTTCATCGCGATGTTGGAGGACCAGTCGCCGTGGTCGCGGTTCTTCGGGCGCTCCAGCACGGCGTCGGCGAGGGTGACCGCGACGGGTGCGGTGACGACGGCGGTGGCGCCTTCGCCCGACCCCTCGCCTGCAGCACCCTCGTCGGCGCGTCGGCGCTCGAGAACGCCCTGGACGACGGCGAGCAGGGAGGCGGAGAGTTCAGCGGGAGTCACGGTCGACAATCCTACCGGGCCGGTCTCCGGGGAATTCGAGGGCCGACACGCAAGGATGGGCGTCATGTCCACGGCCTCCCGACCCCTGCCCGTCCGTGCGCTCGCACTCGCCACCACGGCTGTCGCCGTCACGGCCCTGCTGGCGGGATGCTCGGCCGCGGCCTCGACGTCGTCCCCGTCGAGCCGGGCATCCTCGTCGCCCTCGGCCACGGCCGCGCCTGTGACGGGCAGCCCGGTCTCGATCGCCTGCACCGCGCTCGTCCCGTCCTCCGCCGTCGGCGGGGCCGCGCTCGCCACCGCGTACCCCGGCATGACTCCTACGACTCCGGCGAAGGATCCGCTCGGCGACGCCGGGGTCGTGGCCGACGCCTCGGGACGCGTCTGCACCTGGAACACGACCGACGGGCACCCGATCACCGTCGCGGTCGGCTCCTTCGACGACAGCACGCTCACGCGGGTGAAGAACGGCCTCGTCACCACGAGCAACTCGGTGCCGACCTACGGCGTCGAGGGGTACTTCGCCCTGGTGGAGAAGACCGGCATCGCCGAGGCGTTCACGGGGTCGTACTGGATCGTCGCGACGTCGAAGTCGTTCGTCGAGCCGGGATCCGCGCAGCCGCTGATGGCGCAGGTGCTCTCGACGCTCGGAGGCTCGGCGGGCTGAGGCTCGGGTCGGGCTGAGTCGCGGGTCGGTCGGGCTGAGTCGTGAGCCGGGCAACAGCTCGTCGTTGCGGTCAGGGCCAGAGCTCGGCGCGAGTCCATCCGCCGTCGACCGTCGGGCGCGAGTAGCCGAGCCGGACCTGGTCGTGGCCGGTCGTCGCCTGCCAGAACTCCACGGCGGTCGGGTCGACGCGGTACGCGGTCCAGTCGTCGGGGGCGAAGGAGTCGTCGGCGGCGATGCGGGCTTTGGCGGCGTCGAGGTGGGCCCGTGCATCCCCCGGGCTCGTGACGACGGAGCTCTGCGGCTGCGCGATCGCTCCGGCGCGGGAGTCGGGATGCCGCGAGGTGAAGTCGGCCACGCTGACGTCGCGCGGCCCGGGCGCGGCCCGACCGACCACACGGATCTGGCGGCCCTGCTCGCGCCAGTAGAAGGTGAGGGCGATGCGCGGATCCTCGGTCATCTGCCGACCCTTGGGGCTGAGGGACGACGTGGCGAACCAGAGGGCTCCGTCGCTCACGTCTTTGAGGAGGAGCGTGCGGGCCTGCGCTCCCCCGTCGGCGGTGGCGGTCGACAGGGTCGCGGCCTGGGGCTGGACGGCGCCACCTTCCGCCGCGGCGCGGATCCACTGGGTCAGGAGCGCCATAGGGTCGGCGGGAGCCTCGGCCGGGTCGAACGCGGGGGCGTCGTTGGCAGGGCGGGCGGCATCGTGGAGCAGCGAGCGGATGCTCGGGACGGCGTGGTCGGTCATGGTCACCACCCTGCTCCCCCGCCGGGCCGCCGTGCCCAGCGGGTGCGTCCGGCTGTTGTGCGGCCAGGACCCTCGCCCGCGGCACAGAACCACGCCGCGGCGCCACTCTCCGGCCGCATGCGAGTTTCCTCGCCGCCGAGCTGCTGTGCCCAGCGGGTGCGTCCGGCGCGGGCCGCTCGGGCTGCTAACGTTGGTCCTGCTCCTGGCCCCCATAGCTCAGGGGATAGAGCACTGCCCTCCGGAGGCAGGGGCGAAGGTTCGAATCCTTCTGGGGGCACCGAAGTCTTTCATTTCCCTCCAGCGCTCGTCACCCGCCGCTGCGTCCACCTCCGGCCGACCGGCGATCGGCTCTGGCGCGGCCAGACGAAGAGGGCGTCTCCCCCACGGAACCGTCGGAGCATCACGAAGAGCACACCGACGGGAAGCGGCACCACGAAGCAGCCGATCTGGACGATCGGAGCGCGCACGGGGTCCGCCACTCTCAGGAGCAACACCATCACGCTCAGGTGCGTGACGTAGAAGACGATCGACTGCCGCCCGAGGCCGCCGAGAGCCTCGACGACACGGCCCCCCGCCCGGCTCCTGGCTGCCTTCCAGGTCGGTCCCGTGATCGCCAGGGCCACGAAGAGTCCGGCCGGACCCCAGGCGAAGGCCGATTCGTATCTCGTCCGCCAACCGAGCACGCCCTCCGCCAAGACGGCGAGGGCTGCCGCGAGCCCCATCCCGACGGCGACACCGCGACGTCGACACGAGACACGGAACTGTCGACGTTCGGCCCACCACCACCCCCCGAAGAAGAACGCCGACAGGAAGGCGAATCGTGGCAGACGGTGGACGTCCGGCACGACGGTGCTCGACAGCAGGGCCACGACGGCGAGGATCGGCAGAAGCAGGGCCGGTGCCCCGACTGCGGCCCGGAGACGGGACACGAGCCACGCGAGGCAGCAGAGCAGACCGAGCAGCCACAGGTACCAGAGGTGCGTCGGGGAGAACACGGGGATTCGGAGCACCGATGACAGGGAGAGGTCGCCGACGCAGACGAGCGTCACGACCGACCAGAGGACGTACGGCCACCCGAGCCGCCGCCACGTGCCGCGAAAGAAGGCTCCCGGAGCCCTGCCGAGCGAACGGGGGACGACCAACCCCGAGAGGGCCATGAGCATCGGCATGCGAAAGGCGCCGACGGCGTCGTCGAAGGCGAAGAGGGCTCTCGGTACCTCCCATCCGGCCTGATCGACGAGGCTCGTGGCGTGATGAGCGATGACGAGGAGGACGCAGAGACCTCGGACGAGATCGATCCAGACCTGCCGAGCCGGCGGAGAGGGGCGAGTGGGGGCGGGACGAGTCGGAGAAGCCACTCACCATGAGTAGCGTTTTCCATCTGAAATGTCAGCGGTGAGTCGATCCGTACAGAGGCCAGACGAAGAAGGCGCGAACGATCGGGACCCTGGTGAGGCCGGCGACCACGGCTCCAACACCCAGGCCCGCGACGAGCGCGAGCGAGAAGCTCGGGCCGACGGGCAGCCACTGGAGAGCGACGTCGAGCGTGAGGGCGATCACACTCATGTGCGTCACGTACATCACGAGCGCTTGACGACCAAGGAACTGCAACCCGCGTTGCAGGGCCCTCGCGCTCCTGGGACGCCACGCTCGGAAACGAGGACCGGCCGCCGCGAGGGCGACGACGAGCCCGATGGGGCCCCACGCCCACGGCAGGGTGTGTCGAGCATCCGCCCCCAGGATCGCCGCCACCGCGACGACCGCCGCAGCGACGCCGCCCACGGTCACGGCGAGCCGTGCGCCGACGGTCCTCTCCTGGAGCGGCTGCCGTTCCGCCCACCACCATCCGAACAGGAAGAAGGCGCCGAGGAAGGCGAAGCGAGAGAGCCGGTGCGTCTCAGGAAGCCCGGCGCTGGCCGCCAGGAGGACACCGGCCACCAGCAGCAGGGGCGTGGGACCCAGGCCGAGTCGACGAAGGAGTCGCGCAAGACAGAATGCGAGGGCCGAGTAGGCCAGGAGGAACCAGAGGTACCAGAGGTAGGTCGGAGCGAAGAGTGGAATGCGCGAGACGGTGGCGAGCGACAGCGATCCGAGCGCGGCGAGTGTCAGCACCGACCAGACGAGGTAGGGCCAAGCGACACTCCTCAGTCGGGAGGCGAAGAAGGCGCGCGTCGATTTCCGCAGGGAGAACGGAAACACGAGTCCTGACAGCGCCATGAGCAGTGGCTGCCGGAAGGGACCCGATGCCTCGTCGAAGGCGAGGATGCCGGCAGGGAGGGCGGCCTCCCTCTCGACGAGCAGGCTCGTGACGTGACGGAAGACGACGAGGACGACGCAGATGCCGCGAACCCAGTCCATCCAGGTCTGACGGATCCCGGAGCCGAGGGTCGGTGACGATGACCGAATACGCGTGTCTCGGCCGGATTCTGCACTCATATTTCAATACTAACTGAAATACCACGCGAGTGAGACTGACAGCGGGCATGAGAAACGGCCCAACGGTGGGGACCGTTGGGCCGTCGCTGACACGAATCAGGACCGGGTCAGGCGCTCGACCCCGGTGGAACGATGTTGCTCAGTTGTAGGTCAGTGCGATGACTGCCACGTCGAGCGAGCCGTAGGCCCCCTCGGCACGGGTGGCGCTGCGGACCCGGCCGCGAAGGACGTGGAAACGGCCGTCGTGCTCTTGCACGAATCCGATCACGCCGGCGGTCGGTGTGGAGACTCGGGTGAATCCGTCTCCCAATGGAACGACCTCGGCCTGCGAGGTGCGTTCGAGAACAGCTCCCATGATGTTCCTCCCTGTTGCACTTACCGACCGCTGCCCCGCGGTCATGTCCAGAACACTACCCGCGGCCGGGGGACAAACCACAGGGCCGCAACCCAGAATCGCCTGAGTAATCAGGCATTTCGGGGGACGCATCGTCGCTCAGGCGGGTTCGATGTCCCCCAGTTCGGTCGCCCGGGGCACGGATTTCCGACCGAGCGTTATGGCAAGACTCGCGACGGAGACGAGCACGAGGGCGACCACCTCGCGGAGGTGGAGCCCCTGCTGGAGCACCACGAGGCCCGCGATGGCGGCCACGGCCGGCCCGAGGCTCGACAGCACGCCGAAGACGCGAGTCGGAAGCCGCCGTAGGGCGATCATCTCGAGCCCGTAGGGCAGGGCCGAGGTGAGGACCGCCACGAGGAGGAAGACCAGCACGAGGCTCGGATCGGCGTGGATCGCCGAGACCGCGTGCCCGGCACCGAACGGAGCGACGACGACCGCCGCGACGCAGACCGCGACCACGAGCCCGTCGATCCCCTCGATGACCTTCCCCACTCGCGAGCTCGCCAGGATGTACCCGGCCCAGAACAGGCCGGCGGCGAACGCCAGAACCACTCCCCCGATCGCGATCGAGCCGGAGGAGGCCGAACCGAGGAGGACCACGCCGACGAAGGCCAGTACGGCCCAGGCCGCATCCCGCCATCGTCTGGTCTGCACCAGAGCCAGCACGAGCGGCCCGGTGAATTCGAGGGTGACGGCGACACCCAGGGGGATGCGCGCCACGGCCAGGTAGATCAGCGAGTTCATGCCGGCCAGCGCCAGACCGAGGAGGATCGCCGCGAACCACTGTCGGCGCGACCACCGGTGCACCCGCGGCCGCACGACGGCGACGAGGATGAGCGCACCGAAGACGAGGCGGAGAGTGGCGGCGCCGGTCGGACCGACTTCGTCGAAGCGAGTCCGGGCAAATGCACTGCCGAATTGCAGACTCACGATCGCCGCGACCGCCAGGATGGGTGCGGGGATGCGATTCACTCTCACAATTTACTCTCAGGATGACGGTGGGCGTGGCTAGACTCCCCGCAAGAACCGCTACGAGGCTGACCTGCCACGGGCTGAACGAACGGGGAACAGCGTGAGCACCACCACGGCGCCGACCATCGACCGGAGTCGCGCACTGCGTCGGGCACTCGTAGCGCTGGCGGTCCTCCTCCTTTCGGCGGTGGTCGTCTTCGGTCCCGCTCGCGCCGCTCACGCCACGGCTCCGGTGAACCTCAACGGTGCGTACGTCGTCGATCAGTCGTCCGTGTTGTCGACCTCCGACAAGGCGAAGATCCAGGCGTCCCTCGACAAACTGACGAAAGACACCGGCATCAACCTGTTCGTCGTCTTCGTGCCGACGTTCACGAGCCCGTCCGATCGGGTGGAGTGGGGTGCCGCGGCGGCCCAACTCAATAACCTGGGCACGAACGACATCCTGCTGTCGGTCGCCACGCAGTCGAGGCTCTACGACGTCTCGAAGGCGACCGCCTCGAAGCTCACGACCTCGCAGCTCTCGAGCATCGAGACGAACGACCTCGTGCCGCAACTGCGCTCCTCGTCCTGGGCGGCAGCAGCGGTCGCCATGGCCGACGGCATCGACAGGGCCCAGGGCCCCGCCGACCTGTCGTGGATCCCCGTCGTGATCGGCATCGTGGTGGTCGTTGCGATCATCGTGATCCTCCTGGTCGTCATCGTCCGGCGTCGTCGCCGCAAGGCCACGGATGCGGCGGACCAGGCGACGCAGACCGACCTCGACCGGCGCGCTGGCTCACTCCTCGTCGGGATGGACGATCAGATCACCCAGGCCTCACAGGAGGTCGGCTTCGCCAGCGCCCAGTTCGGCGAGGCTGCCGCCGCGCCCTTCGCCGAGGCCGTCGAATCGGCCAAGGCGCGGGTCCGGCAGGCGTTCGAGCTCCGTCAGAAGCTCGACGACGAGATCCCCGACACCAGGCAGCAGAAGCGCGACTGGACCCAGCAGATCATCGATCTGTGCGAGGCCGCCCACGCCGACATCGAGGCGCAGTCCGACGCCTACGACAAGCTGCGGGCCTCCGAAGCGACGGTCGTCGACGACACGGCAGCCCTTCGAAAAGACGTCGCGGCCCTCCAGAGCCGGGCGGCGCAGGCCGACACCACGCTCGCCGGTCTCCGTTCCACCTATTCCGATCGGGCCGTGTCGAGCATCGCCCAGAACCCCGACCAGGCCGATCAGCGCCTCCAGTTCGCCGGTCAGGCGGCCGACGAGGCCGAGAAGCAGATCGCCGCAGGCAACACCGGCGAAGCGGTGGGGTCCGCCTCGCAGGGTCGGCAGGCCCTGGTGCAGGTCGAGCAGTTGCTCGGTGCCGTCGACAAGGCCTCCGAGACTCTGCGCACCGCGCAGGGCACCATCGATGCAGCAGTCGCCGATCTCCAGAACGATCTGCGGTCGGCCGACCAGGTGCGGCAGGGCTCCGTCCCGCAGGCCGCCGACCTTCCCGGAGCAGTGGCAGCGGTGCAGGCGGCCGTCGCATTCGCCGGAGCCACGCGTGACGATCCGATCAGCGTCCTCGATCGTCTCACCGAGGCCAACACGCGCATCGACACCGCCCTGGCCGCCGTTCGCGACGCCGAAGTGTCGCGCCAACGCGCGCAGCAGGCCCTCGATCAGTCGCTCCTGACCGCCCGCAGCCAGATCAGAGCCGCTCGCGACTTCATCGAGACCCGGCGGGGCGCCATCAGTGCAGGGCCCCGGACGCGTCTCTCCGAGGCCGAGCGCCACCTTTCGACCGCCGTGAGCCTCGCCACGTCGGATCCGCAGCAGGCCCTCGGCGAATCGCAGCAGGCCGGTGCCCTGGCGTCGGCCGCGATAAACGACGCGAACGCCGAGGTCGGCAGCTACCAGCAGCAGGGCATGTTCGGCCAGGGTGGTGGTCTCGGCGGAGGTTTGGGCGGGGCGCTCGGTGGCCGAGGGGGCGGCAGCGGTCTCGGGGGCGTCCTCGCCGGAGTCGTCATCGGCGGGCTCCTCAACGGCGGCGGACGCGGCTTCGGCGGTGGCGGCGGGGGCTTCGGCGGATTCGGCGGCGGGTTCGGAGACGGCGGCGGGTTCGGCGGCGACGGGGGCGGGTTCGGCGGTGGCGGCGACGGCGGTGGCCGCGACGTCAGCGGCGGCCGGTTCTGACGGATTTTCACTCGAGGTAGACGACAACCAACGAAAGGAACGCACGATGGCAAAGCAATCGATCTTCGGCCGTATCGCTCAACTGACGAAGGCGAACATCAACAACCTGATCGACTCCGCGGAAGACCCGAAGCTAATGCTCGATCAGCTCGTCCGCGATTACACGAACAACATCGCCGACGCGAAGAACGCCGTCGCCGAGACGATCGGCAACCTCCGTCTGCTCGAAGAGGACCACGCCGAAGACGTGAAAGCCGCCTCCGACTGGGGCAGCAAGGCACTCGCCGCCTCGAAGAAGGCCGACGAGTACCGCGCGTCGGGCCAGAGCTCCGAAGCCGACAAGTTCGACGCCCTCGCCAAGGTCGCGATCGGCCGTCAGATGGCCTCCGAGAAGGAGGCGACCGACGCCGAGCCGACGATTGCTTCGCAGACCGAGACCGTCGACAAGCTCAAGAAGGGCTTGACCGACATGGAGGAGAAGCTGCGCGAGCTCGCGACCAAGCGCGACCAGCTCGTGGCGCGATCGAAGATCACCCAGGCTCAGGCCAAGGTCAACGACGCCGTCGGAAGCATCAACGTGATGGACCCGACCAGCGACCTCGGCCGCTTCGAGGACAAGATCCGTCGCGAAGAGGCGAAGGTCAAGGGCCAGGCCGAGTTGAACGACTCGAGCCTCGACGCGCAGTTCAACAGCCTCGACGACCTCGACGAGCAGACCGAGGTCGAAGCCCGGTTGGCAGCCCTGAAGTCGGGCTCCTGATCCGCGCCCGATGAGGGGTTCCTGTCACGCGGCTCGCCGGGGTCGCAAGCCTGGCTCGGGCGAGCCGCGCGTGTCAGACTGTCGCCCGTGAGGTTCGTCGCAGTACCGCAGTGGCAGGGTTCTCCCTCGCCGCGAGCCATGAGGTTGTCCGACGGCGCCAACGCCATCTTCGGTGATCTGCCCGCCAAGTCCAGCACGATGATCGAGGTCCCGGTCGGTGCCGGCGACGCCTTGGGCACGAAGATCCACCGGCTCAGCGCCGTGTCGATCGTCTCCGAGCGTCTCGCCACCGAGCTGGCCGGTTCGTCCGAGACGGCACTGGTCGTGGGCGGCGACTGCGGCGTGGAGTACGCGGCGGTGTCGCATGCGCTCACCCCGGACACCTGTGTGGTCTGGTTCGACGCGCATCCCGACCTCCACTCCCCCGAGTCGAGCGAGAGCGGCGCCTTCAGCGGCATGGTGCTCGGGGCCCTGCTCGGCCGAGCCGACGACGAGTTGCGAGCGGGGGGCGTCACGCCCGGATCGCCGGTGGTGGATGCGGCTCGCGTCGTTCTCGTCGGCACCCGCACCTTCGACGACGCCGAGGACGCCTTCGTCGACGAGAGCGGCATCACCTCCGTCTCGGCGCTCGACCTCGACCCCGCCGAAGTCGTCGAGGCCGTGGCTGCCACGGGTGCCACCTCCATCTACGTGCACGTCGACCTCGACGTCCTCGACCCGGGCGACTTCGACGGACTCCTCGACCCGCAGCCGTTCGGGCTCGCACCCGCGACGCTCGTCGCCACCATCGGCGCCCTGCGCGAGCGCTTCGCGCTGGTCGGGGCCGGAATCTGCTCCTTCGCCCCGGCCTCCGCAGCGGCGGCCGGCGACGACCTCGGCACGATCCTGCGGCTGGTCGGGGCGCTCGCGCGCTGATCCGGCGCCGCCGCGCACGGCCGGACGGCCCGGAGCCGTACGATCGGGGAATGGCCACCGCACTCGACCCCGCCACCGCCGACGCCGAGCCCCGAGTCACCGTGGAGAAAGACGGTCACGTCCTCCTCATCGGGCTGAACCGGGTGCTCAAGCGGAACGCCGCCGACCTGCGCATGCTCCGCGAGCTCTCGCTGGCCTACGCCCGCCTCGAGGACGACCCCGACATCTGGGCGGGCCTGCTCTTCGCGCACGGCGACCACTTCACCGCTGGCCTGGACCTCGGCGACGTCGCGACGGCTGTCGGGCCCGAGGGCCTCGACTTCCTGCCCGAGGGCGGTTTCGACCCGTGGCAGACCGACGGGCGGCAGCTCACCAAGCCGGTCGTGATGGCAGTTCAGGGCACCTGCTTGACCCTCGGCGTCGAACTGGCGCTGGTGAGCGACATCGTGATCGCGGGGCGGCAGACGCGCTTCGGGCAGATCGAGGTGCGGCGGGGCATCCTGCCGTTCGGCGGAGCCACCACGAGACTGCCGGCCCGCGTCGGTTGGGGCAACGCGATGCGGTGGATGCTCACCGGAGAGACCTTCGACTCGGCCGAGGCCCTGCGGATCGGGCTGGTCCAGGAGGTCGTGTTCAACGCCCAGGTCTACAACCGCGCCTACGACCTCGCTCAGCGAATCGCGCAGCAGGCGCCGTTGGCGGTGCAGGCGACGCTCGCCAATGCGAAGCTCGCCGTCCGAGAGGGGGCGGAGGCGGCCCATGCCCGCCTGCAACCGGAGCTGGTGCGGCTGATGGCGACGGACGACTCCCGCCTCGGCATGCAGTCGTTCGAGCAACGGGGCGACGCGACGTTCACGGGGCACTGACCACCGCCTCTCGACGCGGTCGCGTCGTTGTCCCGACAGCCGCTCGTCCCCCACGCACGGTCCTCACAGCGAACCCCCGAGTTCGCAGCGACCGGCCCTCAGCGCCCCGGGCCTACAGTCGGAGTCATGACGACTTATGACCTCATCGTGATCGGAGCCGGCGCTGTCGGCGAGAACGTGGCCGACTATGCCGCCCGAGGCGGCCTCAAAGTGGCTCTTGTCGAAGCGGAGCTCGTCGGAGGCGAGTGCTCGTACTGGGCGTGCATGCCGTCGAAGGCACTCCTCATGTCGACCAGCGCTCTCGACGCGGCAAAGGCCGTGGGCGGCGCGAAGCAGGCGGTCACCGGCGACGTCGACGTCCAGGCCGTGCTCGACCGCCGCAACTCCTTCACGAGCAACTGGGACGACTCCAGCCAGGCCGACTGGGTCGCGAGTGCCGGCATCGACCTCATCCGGGGCCACGCCACCATCACCGGAGTCCGCGAGGTCACCATCGACGGCACCGTCCACACCGCCACGCACGCGGTCGCCGCCGTCACCGGTTCGAACGCTCTCATGCCCGACATCGACGGCTTGAAGGACGCCAAGCCGTGGTCGAACCGCGAGGCCACCAGCGCCCAGACGATCCCGTCGAGCCTCATGGTCATCGGCGGAGGCGTCGTCGCGGCCGAACTCGCGACCGCGTACCAGCAGCTCGGCGCGAAAGTCACCGTCGCGGCCCGGAGCGGACTCCTCGGCGGTCAGGAGCCGTTCGCAGCGGACCTCGTCCAGGAGTCCCTCGAGGCGCTCGGCGTCGATCTGCGCCTCCACACCTCCCCCATCTCCGTGGTCCGCGACGAGCACGGTCTCGTCACGACGACGTTGTCCGACGGCAGCACCGTGGTCACCGACGAGGTGCTCGTCGCGACCGGCCGGGTCCCCCGCACCCTCGATCTCGGGGTCGAGAACATCGGCCTCACGCCCGGCGACTGGCTCGAGGTCGACGACACCCTCCTGGTCAACGGCTTCGACTGGCTCTACGCCGTGGGCGATGTCAACCACCGTGCCCTCCTCACGCACCAGGGGAAGTACCAGGCCCGCGCCGCCGGCGAGGTCATCGCCGCGCGTGCGCTCGGCGAGGGCGTCCACGCGGAGCCGTGGGGGGCCCACGTCGCGACGGCCGACCACGCCGCAGTGCCCCAGGTCACTTTCACGAACCCCGAGGTCGCCAGCGTGGGCCTCACCGCCGACGCGGCCCAGAAGCAGGGCATCGACGTGAAGGTCGTCGACTACGACCTCGCCGCGGTCGCGGGATCCTCGCTGAAGTCCGACACCTACAAGGGCCAGGCCCGCATCGTCGTGGACGAGAGTCGCAAGGTCATCGTCGGCGCCACGTTCGTCGGGCCGGACGTGTCCGACCTCCTGCACGCCGCCACCATCGCCGTCGTCGGCGAAGTGCCGATCGATCGTCTCTGGCACGCCGTCCCGTCCTACCCGACGGTCAGCGAAGTGTGGCTGCGACTGCTCGACGCCTACGGCCGTCCGTGAGCGAAACGCCCCCCCGACGGCGCCCCGGGCGCCCGACGCGGCCTGCCGTTCGGCTGGCCGCTCGTCGGTTCGCCGATCTCGCGGGCCGGCTGCGCGTTCGCCACGGCGGTCGGCCTCGTGATCGGTGTGCCCCTGAGCACAGGGCGCGTCCGATTCGTCGGTGACCTGATCGTGTGCTCGGGGCTTCCACGCTGGGCCTTCAAGCGCGGAGGCACGTGCATCGGTCGCGTCTACCTCACCCGCGACAACGATTCCGACGAGGTCCTCGAGCACGAGGGCGTCCACGTCACGCAATGGAAGCGCTACGGGATGCTCATGCCGCTCCTCTACGCGCTGGCCGGAACCAACCCTCTGACCAATCGGTTCGAGATCGAAGCAGGCCTCGAGAAAGGCGGCTACCAGTGAGCCCCGAACCCCGCACCATCGTCATCACCGGCGCGTCCAGCGGCATCGGCCGGAAGGCGGCCGTCGCCCTCGCCGAGGGCGTTGCCACGATCGCCGTCGTCGGCCGCAACCCGGAACGGACGAAGGCCGTCGCCGAGGAGGTCGGCGGCACCGCCTTCCTGGTCGACTTCGACCACCTCGCCTCGGTCCGCCGACTGGCCGAAGAGCTCCTCGAGACCTACCCGAGAATCGACGCTCTGGCCAACAACGCCGGCGGCCTCGTCAGTACGCGCGAGATCACGGCGGATGGTTTCGAGCGCACTCTGCAGTCGAACCACTTGGCTCCGTTCCTCCTCACCCGGCTTCTCCTGCCTCGGCTGGTCGAGAGCGGCGGGCGCGTCGTGTCCACGTCGAGCGCCGCGAACCTGCTCGGCCGCGTTCGCCTCGACGACCTGAACTGGGCGAAGCGCCCGTGGTTCGGAGGCTGGGGTGCCTACGGCGCGAGCAAGATGCTCACGATCCAGTTCATTCAGCAGCTCGCACGCCGTTCCTCCGTCAAGGCGTTCTCCTTCCACCCGGGCCTCGTCAAGACGAATTTCGGTTCGGAGTCGGCCTCGATGAAGGTGATGAACGTGCTGTCGGGCGGCAACTACGGCATCTCAGCCGACGCCGGCGCGGTGCCGCTGATCCAGTTGGTCGGGCCGACGACGATCGGCGTGGCCAGCGGCACCTACTTCGACCAGTTGAAGCCGAACGGACTGAGCGGGCCGCAGGCGAAGAACGAGCCCCTCGCCGAGGCCGTCTGGGAGCGCACGAGCGAGCTGGTGGGGTTGCCGGCCGAGCTCTAGCGTCGCGGTGGGGCGCTCGGCAGTGCGTGCGGGCGGGGGCTGACGGCTGCGGCTCAGGCACCTGGCTGCGGCTCAGGCACCTGGCTGCGGCGGGCACCTACCGCCGCGGCCGAGGGTTCGCGCCGCAAGCGGGGTGCCGAACCGCGCAACCACGCAAACACGCTCTTGCGGCAGGCACCCACCGCCGCGGACGAGGGTCTCCGCCGCAAGCGAGGTGCCGAACCGCGCACGCACGCAGACACCCCCATGCGGCGGGCACCCTCCCGCGCGGCGGGCACCCACCGCCGCGGACCGGGGTCTGCGCCGCAAGCGAGGTGCCGAACCGCGCACGCGCGCAAACACCCTCCTGCGGCAGGCGCCCACCGCCGCGGACCGGGGTCTCCGCCGCAAGCGAGGTGCCGAACCGCGCACGCACGCAGACACGCTCTTGCGGCAGGCGCCCTCCCCTGCGGCGGGCAACTACCGCCGCGGACGGAGGTTTGCGCCGCACGAGGGATGCTGTGCCGCGCGGTGGGTGCCGCGCCACCACCGCACGACGACCGGGCACCGCACCGACGTGCGACCCCGAAGCCCACCGCAGCCGCCACGCGCGCATCCCAACCGATCCGCCGCATCCCACCTGACCCCCAGGCCGCCACCCGCGCATCCCACCCGACCCACCGCAGCCGCCAGGCGCGCATCCCACCCAATCCCCCCGCCGGCAACCGCGCATCCCACCGCCCCGCTCAGCGAGCGAGCGACGCCAGCGGCACCACCATCGGCGTATGCGACTGCGGGTCGTCGATGATCTCGCAGGGCAGCCCGAAGACGTCCTCGACCAGGGACGCCGTGAGCACCTGGGCGGGAGACCCGGCGGCGACGATCGCACCGGCCTTCATGACGACGAGATGGGTCGCGTACCGCGCCGCCTGATTGAGGTCGTGGAGGACGGCGACCAGCGTCCGCCCTTCGCGATGCAGCCGGGCGCAGAGCTCGAGCACCTCGTACTGGTGCGCGATGTCGAGGAACGTCGTCGGCTCGTCGAGCAGCAGCAGCGGTGTCTCCTGGGCGAGTGCCAGCGCGATCCAGGCGCGCTGCCGCTGGCCTCCCGAGAGCTCGGCGACGGGACGATCGGCCAACGCCTCGACGGCCGTCGCCTCCAGCGCCCGGTTCACTGCGTCCTCGTCCGCCGCGGACCACTGGCGGAAGACGCCCTGGTGAGGGAAGCGACCCCGGCCGACGAGGTCGCGCACGGTGATGCCCTCGGGGGCGATCGGGCTCTGCGGGAGCATCCCCAGTCGCTTCGCCACGTCTTTGCTGCGGTACGAGCCGATCGGCCGGCCGTCGAGCTCGACCTGGCCGGCCGCGGTCTTGAGCGTGCGGGCCAGTGCCTTGAGCAGCGTCGACTTGCCGCAGGCGTTGGGTCCGACGATCACGGTGAGCTCGCCGTCGGGCACGTCGAACGAGAGGTCGTCGACGACCACGCGGTCGTCGTACGCGAGGCGGACGTGTCGAGCCGAGAGCGACGAGGTCATCAGACGGTGCCTTTCTTCCATTCGCGCAGCAGCAGGTACCCGAGGTACACGCCGCCGACGAGGGCCGTGAGGAGTCCCACGGGCAGTTGGTAGCCGAACGCGCCGAGCTGCACGAGCAGGTCGGCCGTGAGCATGAGGACGGACCCCATCAGTGCCGAGAGGGGGATGCTCGCCCCCGGCGCCCGGGCGAGCCGCCGCGCGACCTGCGGTGCGGTCAACGCGACGAACGAGATCGGACCCGCGACGGCGACCGACGCCGTCGACAGCCCGATCGCCACCAGGATGACCAGGCTCCGCGTCTGCGACGTGCGAGCGCCGAGGGCGTCGGCGAGCTCGTCCCCCATCTCGACCAGGTCGAGCCGCCGACCGAGGACCAGCGCGCAGGGCACGAGCACGAGGAGGGCCACCCAGATGATCGCGCCCTGGTTCCACGACCGGTCGGCGAGGGTGCCGCTGATGTAGGCGGCGAGGGTCGTCGCCTGCTGCTGCCCCACCCGGGTGCTGACGAACTGGACGAAGGCCACGGCCATGGCGCTCACGCCGATGCCGACGAGGATCATCCGGCTCGGCGACGCGAAGCCCCGCCCGGTGCCGACGTACACGAGCGCCATGGCGAGGACCGCACCGATCAGAGCGCCGACCGGCGTGGGCACCACTCCGGGCAGGAGGAACGCGGCGGCCGCAGCACCCGCGCTGGCACCGGACCCGAGTCCGATCACGTCGGGGCTGCCGAGCGGGTTCCGCGTGACCGTCTGGAACAGGCAGCCCGAGATGCCGAGGGCGGCACCGGTGCCCACCGCGACGACGAGTCGGGGCCCGCGCAGGATGTTCAGGACGAACGCGGTCCGGGCGTCCGGCGGGTCGACGACGGCGGACGGCAACTGCGCGAGGGGGATGCCGAGACTGCCCTGGGTCAGGGTCAGCACGCAGGCCACCAGGAGTGCGAGCGCCAGGATCCCCGCGACGACGAGGGTGCGGCGTCGGATCGGGATGCTCAGCCAGGTGCCGACCCGGAGCACGTGTCGCCGTGACTCGACGCCCGGAATCGACGAGGCGGTCACTCGATCCCCCGCATCCGACGAACGGCGAACAGCAGCACAGGCGCCCCGAGGAACGCCGTCACGACGCCGACCTGGAGCTCCTGCGGGCTGGCGACGATGCGCCCGAGCACGTCGGCCAAGAGCAGGAGCGCCGGGCCGAGAAGCGCGCTGAACGGCATCAGCCACCGGTGGTCGGCGCCGGTGAACGTCCGCACGATGTGGGGCACGGCCAGGCCGATGAAGGCGATGGGCCCGACCGAGGCCGTCGCCGCGGCGCACAGAAGAGCCGAGGCGACGGCCCCGAGGATGCGCGTGCGGCCGACCTTCGCCCCCAACGCCGTGGCGGTGTCGTCGCCGAGCGCCAGCGCGTTGAGCGAGCTCGGCAAGAGGAGGGCCAGCACGAAACCGATGACGAGGTAGGGCAGCACCTGGAGGATCAGGCCGGGGTCGCGGCCGGCGAGCGAACCGACGACCCAGAATCGGTAGTCGGCGAAGGCATTGGGGTTCGTCAGCGTGATCGCTTGGATGTAGGCGCTGAGGACGGCGGTGATGACGGCGCCGGCGAGGACGAGGCGGACCGGGGTGGCCCCGCGGCGTCCCGACCCGAGGGCGTAGACGGCGACGACGGCGATCAGCGCGCCGACGAGCGAGAGCCAGACCTGCTGCTGGTCGGAGGAGACGCCGAAGAAGGCGATCCCCGAGACCACGGCGGCCGCAGCCCCCGTGTTCACCCCGAGGAGCCCCGGGTCGCCGAGCGGGTTGCGCGTCAGCCCCTGCATGATCACGCCGGCGATCGACAGGGCTGCGCCGGCCAGGAGGCCGAGGATCGTCCGCGGCACCCGGCTCTGCACGACCGTGTCGTCGTAGCTGGTGCCGGGGTGGATCAGCGCCCGGACGACCTGGTCGAAAGGCACGTACTGGGTGCCGACCGACACGCTCAGAAGGGCGGCGAGGGCGAGGACCCCGGCGGCCAGGAACAGCGCGGGGACGAGTCGGGAGGCGCGCGGACGCGGCCGCGGGCCGGACGACGTGCGTCCGGCCCGGGCCTTCGTCGGTGCGGGGAGACTAACCAACCTTCGCGGCGGCCTTCTTCAGCATCGGGATGTAGCGGTCGAGGGCGTAGGGCACGCTCAGCGGTGTGATGAACGTCGAGCCCATCACGAACTGCTGGTCGGTCGTCGACACGATGGAGTCGCGCTTCACCGCGGGGAGGGAGGCGATCAGCGGCTGAGACAGGGTCGCCTTCTCGTTGGCGTCGTCGTAGAACCAGGTGACGAGGATGTCGGTCGAGTCGAGCGTGTTGGCCTTCTCGAGTCCGAGGGTGGCGAGGTAGGAGTTCTTGGCCAGCGGGACCGCCGCGACCTCCTTGGTCTCCGTGAGACCCAGCGAGCTCAGGAGGTCGACGCGCGGGTCTCCCTTGGCGTAGAGCGACAGCGTGCCGGCATTGGCGGCGGAGATGTAGGCGAAGGTGAGCTTCGAGAATTCCGGGTTGGCCTTGGCCGCGGCGGCGAGCTTGGCCTTGATGGCGGTGACCTGCTGCTTCGCCTGCTTCTCCTTGCCGAGCGCCTTGCCGATCATGTCGATCTGCGTGTCCCACTTCGTGAGCCAGGCCTGGCCCGGGTAGGCGACGGTCGGGGCGAGGGCGCTCAGCGTGTTGTACTGCGCCTGCGTGAGGCCCGACTGCGGGGCGATGATCACGTCGGGGTTCAGGGCGGCGATCGCCGAGACGTCGATGTCGGGGTAGACGTTGAACGTGGCGGGCAGCGTGCCGCCCGCCTTCTGGATGGCGCTGGTGACCCACGGGTAGTCGCCGTGCGCGTCGTTGCCGTAGGTGACCTTCTCGATTCCGACCGGTACGGTGCCGAGCGCGACGACGGTGTCGGCGGAGCCCCAGCCGATGGTCACCACGCGCTTGGGGGCCGACTCGATGGTCGCGGATCCGAGGGTCGACTTGATCGTGACGGGGAAGGCGTTCGCATCGGTGCCCGACGACGAGCCGGTCGAGGCGGACGCATCGCTCGAGGAGTTCGACGAGGTGCTGCAGGCCGCCAGCGACAGGGCGAGGCCGACGGCCACTGCTCCTGCCACGAGGCGGCGCTTGAGGGGGCTGAACACGGGTGTTCCTTTCGGTGGGCGCAGACGGCCGCTGCTGTGGGCCGTGCGCTGGTGTGGGAGGGAGGTGCGGAAGTCGTCGAGAAGGTGTGGCTCAGCCCTCGGCCTTGCCGAGTCGCCAATAACCCATGAAGGCGACCTGCGAGCGGTGGATGCCCATCTCGCTCACGAGGAAGCGCCGCAGCGTCTTGATGGCGCCCGCCTCCCCCGCCAGCCAGGCGTACAGCTCTCCTCCGAGGTCGGTGCCGATCGGCACCTCCCAGAGGATCTCGTGGTCGATGTCGACCTCGGCCAGGCTGTCGGCGTCGGTCGGGGCGCCGTGGTGCGTGGCGGTCACAAAGCGGGAGGTCCAGTCGCGGACGGCCTGGATGAGCGGCTCGCCGTGAGCGGCTCCGCCGGCGAGAGCGTGGGATGCGCGGGGCAGCCAGTGCACGTCGACACCGTCGGGCGCCCCGATCGGAAGGACGTCGGCGTCGGACGGGACTTCGAGGAACACGCAGCCCCGGGCATCCCCCGGCAACTGCTCGAGGATCGCCGAGATGGCGGGCACCGCCGTTTCGTCGCCGGCGAGGAGCACCGTGCGGGCCTCGCGGGGGTCCCACTCGATGCCGGAGCGGCTCCAGCCACTGGTGCCGTCGGGGCCGACGATGACGATCTCGTCGCCGACGGCAGCGCCCTCGACCCAGGCGGAGGCGGGGCCGGCCGTGCCGTGGCAGACGAAGTCGACGTCGACCTCGCGCTCGGCCGGGCGGACGGCGCGGGAGGTGTAGGTGCGGAAGACGTTGCGCTCGGCGTCGGGGAGTCCGCGCCAGACGCCGTACCAGTCGCCCTCGGTCGGGAAGCGGTCGAAGCCGAGCTCGGGGTGGGGCAGGACGATCTTGACCCGCTGGTCGAGGCCCTCGGCCCCGAACTCGTGGAGCTCGTCGCCCGAGAAGGTGACGCGGACGAAACTCGGCGAGAGACGACGAACCCGGCTGACACTCACGCGGAAGGGGCGGGAGGACGGCCGGGTGGGGGTCGAAGTAAGCACAGCCTAACTATGGCATGCCTTACCTAACTTAAGCGACTGCTGTGGCTCTCTTGAAGGTGTCTCGCAGGTCGTGGCGGAGATCGTACGCGAAGCCCGCGGCGCCGCCGATCCAGAACACGTAGTCGCTCTCGACCAGGGCCTTCTCGTCGACGAAGAACTCGCCGATCCAGGCGCGGACCGCCCGCTCGAGGGCCTGGCCGGGGCGGCAGTGCTCGCCCGTGCCGGGGCGACCTGTGCGACGCGACCGGTCGAGCCAGCTCACGGTCACTCGCCCCGGGGTGACGACCTCGATGATCTGGGACGCATCGTCGACCTCGATGAACACCTGGCCGCGGGCGCAGATGGGGAGGACTTCGAGCATCGTCTGGATGTCGCCGATGGACGAGGCGTCGCCGGCGAAGAAGACGCGCGTGGCGGCGGGCTGCAGATCGGGTGCGGAGCTGTGCAGATACATGTTGGTTCCAATATAGGTAAGGCTTACCTATCGCGCCAGGGGCTCGGACCCGTCCCGGCGAACTCACGGCTGGGCCGGCCCTCGCATCCCGCCGTCTTGCCGTCTCGCCCCCTGGCGTTGTTTCGCCTTGGGGGTGTTCTTTCGCGCCGCGGCGCGAAACCACTCCCCCAAGGCGAAACAACCTCGGAACGACGTGTTCTCCACAGGGGCCGCGCGGGCCGGCTTCATCCACAGATCGTCGAGTGGCCGCCACGTCCGAGCCGCAGTCCTCGATCGTGGAGTCATGTCCGAACCGCCTCCGCTCCTCCCCGCGCCCCTCTTCTCCACGTCCCGCGACGATCGCCTCGTTCGGCGCTCGCTCGCTCGCGGCGAGGCTCTGCGCCTGCGCCGCGGCATCCACGCCGAGCACGACGGGTCGGCGCCGCCACGCGATGCGGCCGGCATCGCCGAGGCCGGACGCCGTCTCACCCTCCTCCGTGCCCAGGCTCTGAGCGCGACCATCGACGACGCGATCTTCTCCCACTCGACGGCCGTCGCCCTCTGGGGCCTCGATTGGCTCGGTGAGTGGCCCGAGCGACTGCACACGACCGACCGCGGCACACGGCCGGCTCAAACGAGAAGCACGTTCACCCGACACCGCGGGCCGCTGCTCGGGCCGGACATCCGTCTGAGAAGTGATCTTCGAGTGACCAGTCGAGCCCGAACCGTGGCCGACGTCCTACTCACGCGTCCTGCCGCAGAATCGCTGGTCACCCTCGACGACGCCCTCCGCTCGACGTTCCTCTCCGCCGACGACATCGCGAACGACCTGTCCGGTCGGAAGACGGCTCGTGGCAGCCGCCGAGCAAGCGAGACTCTCGCGTTCGGCGACCCGAAGTCCATGTCCGCAGGCGAATCCATCAGCCGACTCCGGATGCGCGACTCGCGTTTCGTCGCGCCCGTGCTGCAGGAGTCGTTCTTCGATCACGAGGGAAGGATCGGCGATGTCGACTTCTGGTGGCCCGGGTACGGGATCATCGGCGAATTCGACGGTCACGGCAAGTATCTCCGCGACGTCTATCTCAAGGGCAGGTCTCCCGCCCAGGTCGTCATCCAGGAGAAGCAGCGGGAGGATCGCCTCCGCGCGCACCGGCTCGTCCGGCGAGTCGTGCGCTGGGGCTGGGCCGATCTCGAGCCCCTGCGGCTGGAAGCGCTTCTGATTCGGGCGGGCGTGCCTCGGATATGACGGCAGCCTCGGCCCGTGATCGGAGCCCGGAATGGAAGGGTGCAGGATGGAGGGATGCAGACCGACGACGTCGACGAGTTCTCGTTCAGCCACGAGCAGGCGGAGGGCCTCGGTGTCGCACCGCTCGCCGCGCGCCGGGAGACGACCGAGGTCGACGGCAGGGAGGTGAGCTCCCTGGTGTGGGGCAGCGCGCATCCCACGGTCGCCTTCCTCCACGGCATGGGGTTGAACGCCCACACCTGGGACTCGACGGTGCTCTCGCTCGGTGCGCCGGCCGTCGTGCTCGACCTGCCGGGGCACGGCGACTCGACCTGGCGCGACGACGTCGACTACCGTCCCGTGACGATCGCCCCAGCGGTGGATGCGGCGATCCGCGCGAATTCGGAGGGGCCCCTGCTGCTCGTCGGGCAGTCCCTCGGCGCCATGACGGCCCTCGCCGTGGCGGCGCTCGACCCCGAGCTCGCGACGGGGCTGGTGCTGGTCGACATGAGCCCGGGCATTCGGCCGGCCGACGCGGCGCAAGTCGGCGACTTCCTGTCGGGCCCGCAGGTGTTCCGTTCGCGAGAGGAGATCGTCGACCGCGCCCTGGAGTACGGCATCGGCCACGACCGCGTCGCCCTGACGCGAGGGGTCGGCTTCAACACCCGGATCCTCGACAACGGCGACGTGATCTGGAAACACCACTTCGCCAACCTGCCGGACGGCATCGCTCCTCTCACCGGCGACTTCCCCACCCTCTGGCCCGTGCTCGAGAAGGCGACGGTGCCGATCCTGCTGGTCCACGGCACGACGGGCTACCTCTCCCCCGAAGTCGTCGCGGACTTCCGCGAGCGGGTGCCGGCGGCCAGGGTCGTCGAGCTCGAGGCCGGCCACAACGTGCAGGAGCACGCGCCCAGAGAGCTCGCGGCCACGATCGCGAGCTGGGCAGCCGCCGCCGGCGTCGATCTATGACGTAACAACCATTCCGCCATTCCGCAGCGATGGGGTACTTTTGCTGATGGTTCCGGTTCAGCAGCAATCGGAAGCACTGGGGGCGGCCCCTCGTTCACCAGCGACGAGGCGCACTGCAGAAGCACACTGTTCTTGAGCGACGGGGTGTCCACCACCGCACCTCTGACGACGGGCCTCTCCCGTCGGCAGTGACCCACTCCATCCACGCAAAAAAGGCCCTGTCACCGGAGACACGGAGACAGCCGGCCTGAAAGGTCCAGCCACACACATGCGTTCTGCTCGAATCCTCGCGGGTGCTGCACTCGCCCTCACCGTCGCGCTCGTCGCCGCCGGCTGCTCGTCGTCCTCGTCGTCGTCGTCCTCGTCGAGCGGGAAGGCCGACAGCGGCGCCACCGTCAACGTCGGCCTCGTGCTCGAGCCCACCGACCTCGACATCCGGACCACGTCCGGCATCGCCCTCGACCAGATCCTGATCGACAACGTCTATCAAGGGCTCGTCGGCCGCACCTCGACCAACAAGATCGTGAACGTCTTGGCCAAGAGCCACACGATCTCCAGCGACGGCCTCACCTACACGTTCACCCTGAACAGCGGCGTCACCTTCGACGACGGCGCGAAGCTCACCGCCGACGACGTCGTGTGGTCGCTCGAGCAGGTCAAGAACACTCCCACCTTCCAGAACTCGACCGACCTCTCCGCGGTCTCGAGCATCACCGCGCCGAGCGCCGACACGGTCGAGCTGAAGCTCTCCGCCCCCGACTCGCAGCTGCTCTGGAACCTGTCGGGCCGCGCCGGTCTCGTCCTGGAGAAGGCCGCCACGAACGACCGCAAGACGACCGCCAACGGCACCGGGCCCTACAAGCTCGCGACCTGGAAGCAGGGCGACAGCGTCCACCTCACCCGCTTCAGCGGCTACTGGGGCACCAAGGCCAAGGTCGCCGGCGTCGTCTTCAAGTACTACACGAGCGCCTCGGCTGCCATCAACGCCACCATCTCGGGCGACGTCGACGTGCAGACCGCGGTCGACCCGACCCTCAAGGCTCAGCTCAGCGGCGTCAGCGGCGTGAAGCTCGTCTCGGGCAAGACCACCGACAAGTACACGCTCGCGTTCAACAACGCGGTGGCACCGTTCACCGACATCCGCGTGCGCCAGGCGATCCGGCAGGCCATCGACACCAAGGCGCTGATCACGGCGCTGGGCGGTTCCGCGGTGCAGCAGGGCGGCCCGATCCCCGAGCTCGATCCCGGCTACCAGAACCTCGACTCGGTGGACGCCTACAACCCGACCAAGGCGAAAGAGCTTCTGAAGGAGGCCGGGCAGACCGACCTCACGCTCAACCTGACCTACCCGAACATCTACCCGGCGCAGGTCGGCGACATCCTCACTTCGCAGCTCAAGGCGGTCGGCATCACCCTCAAAGTGCAGCAGACCGACTTCACGACCTGGATCAACAACGTCCTGCTCAAGCGGCCCGCCACGTACCAGCTGAGCTTCGTCGACCACGCCGAGTCGCACGACTTCGACAACTGGGCCAACCCGGACTACTACTTCGGCTACGACAACGCGACGGTGCAGCAGCTCTACAAGGAGTCGATCGCGGCGACCGACACCTCGGTGGCGAACGCCAAGCTCGCCCAGGCCGCGAAGATCGTGGCGGAGGATGCACCGGCCGACTGGCTCTACACGTCGACCACGATCACGGCCATCCATGACGGCGTGACCGGATTCCCCACCTCCTCCACCAGCGCACGCCTCGACCTCGCGAACCTCGCGAAGTCGTAGTGCTCCGCTTCGTCCTGTCCCGCTTCGTCCTGCTCGTCCTCGGGCTGGTCGTCGCGAGTGCCCTGATCTTCTTCACGCTGCGTCTGCTCACCGGCGACGTCGCGCAGGTGATCGCGGGCACGCAGGGCACGGCGGCGCAGGTCGCCGCCATCCGCAGATCCCTCGGGCTCGACCGGCCGGTTGTCGTGCAGTACGGCGACTGGCTGGTCGGGCTCCTGCACGGCGACCTCGGTCGCTCGCTCGTGACGGGGTCGTCCGTCTCGAGTCAGGTCGGCCAGAAACTCGAGGTCACACTGCCGCTGGCAGGGCTCTCGCTCGTGTTCGGGCTGCTGCTGGGCATCCCCCTGGGTGTCGTCTCGGCCCTGCGCCGGCGGAAGATCTCGGGCACGGCGATCTCGGTCGTGGCCCAGGCCTTCGCCGCGGTGCCCGCCGTCTGGGGCGGAATGATCCTCATCGCCCTGTTCGCGGTGTCGATCAAGATCTTCCCGACGCAGGGGTTCCCGAGCGACGGCTGGGCCGAGCCGGGGCGCGCGCTCCGCAGCCTGATCCTGCCGGCGCTGACGGTCGGTGTGATCGAGGGGGCAGTCCTGCTCCGCTTCACCCGCTCGGCCACCCTGTCGGCGCTCGACCAGGACTACGTCCGCACCGCAGCCGCCAAGGGCATGACGAAGACGAGGGCCGTGATCCGCCACGGGCTGCCGAACGTGCTGCTGAGCGTCGTGTCTGTCCTCGGCATCCAGATCGCCGGGCTGATCGTCGGCGCCGTGCTGGTCGAGCAGCTCTTCGTGCTTCCGGGAGTCGGGCGGATGCTCGTGTCAGACGTGGGCGTGCGCGACCTGACGAAGGTGCAGGGCGAACTCCTCGCACTCACGGGCCTCGTGCTGATCGTCGGCTTCGTCGTCGACCTCGTCCACCGGCTCGTCGACCCTCGACTCCGGGAGGTGGGCGAATGACCTGGCTGCGCGAACTCTTCCGCCGCCCCGCCGGCGCGGCCGCCAGCGTCTGGCTGCTGCTGCTCGTCGTCTCCGCGATCGTGTCGTCGTTCTGGACCCCGATCGATCCGTTCACGACCGACCCCTACCACGCGTGGGCCGCGCCGTCGCCGAAGCACCTCTTCGGCACGGACGGCATCGGCCGCGACATCTTCAGCTACGTCTTCGCGGCGACCCGCACGAGTCTCCTCGTCGCCGTCTCGGCCGGAGTCCTCGCCTCCCTCGTCGGAATCGGCCTCTCGGCTTTCGGGTCGTTGACCAGTCGCTGGGTGCGCGACTCGATCGCCGTGCTGATCGACATCCTGATCGCGTTCCCGACGATCCTGATCGCGATGCTGCTGGCCTCGATCCTCGGCGGCTCGCTGTTCGTCGTGGTCGTCGCCACCGGCATCGGCTACGGCGTGAACATCGCCCGGGTCTCGCGCGCCGAGATCCGCCGCGTCCGCCGCACCGACTACGTCCTGGCGGCTCGGGCGAGCGGTGTCGGGCCGGGCGGGATCCTCCTCCGGCACCTGCTGCCCAACGTCGCGCCCACGTTCATCGTCCAGCTCTCGCTCGCGATGGCGACGTCGATCCTCGCCGAGGCCGGTCTGTCGTACCTCGGCTACGGCGCCAGCGCCCAGACGGCGTCGTGGGGGCGCCTCTTGAACGACCTGCAGAACTACATCTCGATCCACCCCCTCAGCGTCGTCTGGCCCGGGCTCGCGATCACCCTGACCGTGCTGGCCTTCAACCTGCTCGGCGACGGCCTGCGCGACGCCACCGACCCGCGACTGCGCGTCCGCAGGAGGACCCGATGACCCTCGACGTCACCTCGCTCACCATCGACATCGGCGGCAGCCGCGTGGTCGACGACCTCTCCTTCTCGGTGGCCGACGGCGAACGCCTGGGGCTGATCGGCGAGTCCGGCTCCGGCAAGTCGCTGAGCATCCTCGCGCTGATCGGGCTGGCTCCCGACGAGGCGACAATCACCGGCAGCGTCGTTCTCGACGGCACGGAGATCCTCGGCCTGCCGGAGCGAGCGCTGGCGCGCATCCGCGGCTCCCGCATCGGCTCGGTCTTCCAGGATCCGCTGACCTCCCTCAACCCCCTCCACACGATCGGGCGGCAGATCGCCGAGCCGTTCCGACTCCACGACAAGCTCGGCAAGGGGGATGCCCGGGCCCGCGCCGTCGAGGCCGCGCGCGAGGTCGGGCTCCCCGACCCCGAGCACGTGGTCGACCTCTTTCCGCATCAGCTCTCCGGCGGGCAGCGCCAGCGTGTCGGGATCGCGATCGCCATCGCACGGCGCCCGACCCTGCTTCTCGCCGACGAGCCGACGACGGCGCTCGACGTCACGACGCAGGCCGAGATCCTCGAGCTGTTCCGACGTCTCACCGACGAGCACGGCATGTCGCTGGTGTTCGTGACCCACGACCTGGCGGTGCTGGCGCAGATCACGTCCGAGGTGGTGGTGCTCTCGCACGGGCGTGCGGTCGAGCGCGGAGCCGTGTCGCGCATCCTCGCCTCTCCCGTCGACCCGGTGACGCAGGGGCTCGTTCGCGCGGCCCGTGAGACGACCTGGAGTGCGTCGTGAGCGGGGCACCCCTTCTTTCGGCCACCGGGATCGGGCGCGACTTCGTGCTCCCCCGTCAGGGGCTCTTCACGCCGGGCGCGGTCCGGCACGCCGTCGTCGACGCGTCGCTGTCGGTCGGGGTCGGCGAGAGTGTCGGCCTCATCGGCGAGTCGGGATCGGGCAAATCGACCCTGGTGCGCATCCTCCTCGCCCTCGATCGCGCCTCGCGCGGCACCGTGGCCTTCGAGGGGCGGCCCGTCGTGCCGGGTTCCGCGGCGTCGCTCCGGTGGTTCCGCCGCGACACGGGCATCGTGCTGCAGGACCCGTACGCGTCGTTGGATCCGAGGATGCGCGTGGCCGACACCGTCGCCGAACCGCTGCGTGCTCTGCGGATCCCCGGCGATCACGCCGCTCTCGTGCTCGCGATGCTGGAGAGGGTCGGCCTGGACTCCACCGCGCTCGACCGGTTCCCCCACGAGTTCAGCGGCGGTCAACGTCAGCGCATCGCCCTCGCGCGGGCGCTCGTGCACGGGCCGCGGCTGCTCGTCGGCGACGAACCCTTGAGCGCCCTCGACGTCACGGTCCGGGCACAGGTCCTCTCCCTGCTCACCTCGCTGCGAGAGGAACGCGGGCTCTCCCTGCTGATCGTGTCGCACGACCTCGGGCTCGTGAACCACCTGTCGGACCGCGTCGCCGTGATGAAGGACGGCGCGATCGTCGAACAGGGGCCGACGCACTCGGTGCTGCGGTCGCCGTCGCACGACTACACGCGACGACTGATCGCGGCGGTGCCGACGTTGCCGGGGGCTGCGCCGCGGGAGTGAGCTGGGGCGGATGCGGCTTGGGGCGGGGCTGCGGCGGCTGCGGCGGGTGCGGCGGCGGCGGTGTGCGCGGCGGCTGCGGCGGTGTGCGTGGCGGCGGCAGCTGCGGGAGGCCGACTCCAGAACACGCCGCTCATGTTCCGGCTGGGCCGCAGCTTCTGGAGTCGGCCCGGCCCCGCCACCCTCTCGTCCGCGGATGTCGGTGGCTGCCCGTACCGTGCTGCCCATGCCCGAGCCGGTCGCAGCATGGTGGGCGCGACGTCAGTGGTCGCGCGGTCTCGACGTGCCCTATGCCACGGGCATGTACCGCGAGGCCTGGGCACCGTTCCCCGTGCTGGTGCGGCAGTACCACCCCGAGTTCAACGGCGGCATCCTGCTGACCCAGATCCCGCCGACCGCCGAGGTCTACCTCTGCTGGCAGTGCGACGCGGGCCACGTCTTCGTGGCCACCCCGGCCGAGCAGCGCTCACGCCCCGGGCGGGAGCGGCGCAGGTCGTCGTGGTGCCCCGACTGTGCGGCCGCCGCGAATCCGCGGGCGCCGGTGCTGCGGCCGGCTCCTCCGGCTGTCGAAGGCGTCCAGACGTCGCGGGTCGCGGCGACGACCGCTTCGGTGCCGGCTGCGGCCACGGGCCGGTTCGCCGGGCCGCACCCGCTCTCCGTCCGACCTCCGCGCCCGAGCACCCGGGCCGCGGCACGTGTGTGCGCGAAGACTCCCCACCTGCCGCCTGGAGAAGCGTTCGCCAGCCAGTGCGCTCCCAAGCCCGCGTCGGCTGTCGAAGCCCAGCTCCGCTTCGACCTCGCCGCCCGGCTCGAGTTCGAGCCCGGGCTCACGGCGGTACGGCTCGCCCGGCCGTTCTTCGATCACCTCGAGGCCTGGCCCGACATCGTGCTGTCCGAACTCCGAGTCGCCATCGAGTACGACTCGACGGGCCGCCACGGCCTCGAGCACGTGGGCAAGCGCGAAGAAGCCGATCGGCGAAAAGACCGCGCTCTCCGGGCGGCCGGGTGGGAGGTCCTCCGGATCCGCACCGGCCGACTCCCGGCGCTCGGCCCCTACGACCTGCAGGTGGCCGGCCTGACGAAGAAGACGGTCGGGCTCGTGCTCGATCGGCTCCGCGAGGTCCGCGGCTCGTTGTTCGTCGACGCGTACCTCCGCTGAGTCGCGCCGGGCCATCCGCTGCGCCGTCCCCTCCCCCGCGCGGGAGGCCGAATGGGCGGAGTCGGCCGCCACCGGCGGGGTGACCGGCCATCTCCGCCCTCTCGGTCTCGCGCCAATCGCCACAGCAGCCGAATGTGCGGCGAGAGTCCCGTTCGTGCTCCTCGGACGGTCGAGCGGCAGCAGCACGTGGACACTCGCCGAGCCGGCGGCAGCTGCACGTGGACACTCGCCGAGCGAGCGGCGCCGCCACTCAGACTCACCGAGCCAGCGCCTCGCTCAACCAACGCGAGTACTGCGCCCAGGGGTCGGGATGCCCCGCGGCCAGCTCGGCCACATGCGCGAGCAGCCGGGGCTCGGCGGCGAACCATTCCGTCGTGGCGAATCGCTCGGCGGCGAACTGCTCGTGACGGGCCCGCTCGACGAGGCGGTCGCCGCGTTCGAATGCCAGCACCTCGTCGTGCCACAGCCGGCCGAGGCGCTGCCGCGGGTTGGCCGACGTGCCGATCTTGATCCGGTCGTCGAAGCGGATGTAATAGACGACGTCCACGCGCGGCAACGGCAGTTCGTCGTCGGGGAAGTCACCCACCCGCCACTCGCAGACCGCGCAGAGCCAGCCCGCCGGGTAGCGGACCCCGAGGCGCGAGCCGCAGGCGACGCATGGCGACGCGAGCAG
Organism: Frondihabitans cladoniiphilus; assembly: GCF_039544345.1. NCBI lineage: Bacteria > Bacillati > Actinomycetota > Actinomycetes > Micrococcales > Microbacteriaceae > Frondihabitans > Frondihabitans cladoniiphilus. The sequence goes on along the minus strand of NZ_BAABLM010000001.1, from coordinate 397,202 downwards.
ATCGGTGGCCCCGAAGGCCGCCTGGTGGGAGTCGGAGGCGGCCCACTCGGCTGCCACCTCGAGGTGCTGCGGGCAGAGCGGAACAGGGCACAGTGCACCAGGGCCCGCGGGATGCACTCGACCCGGGCATCCCCCGACGGCGCACGCCGCCCCTGCCGCCACCCCTCGAGTCATGCCGCGACGATAGCCCGAGCCACCGACACCGTCACCGTCACGACAGCGGAGAAAGCGAGAGCGAGAGCGACAGCGACAGCGACAGCGTCGGAGTCGGAGTCAGAAGGTCCCCGTCGGCACGCCGAGCGCCACCTCGAGGCCGCGCGACACCAGGGCGGCCCGCGCTTCGGCGTCGAGGTAGCCGACCAGCGCGTAGGCGGTGGTGCTGTCGACCAGCGCGAAGAACTGCCGGGCCACCAGCTCGGGCTCGCAGGGCTGGAACATCCCCGCGTCGACTCCGGCGACGATGAGCTCGACGAGAAGGCCCTGCCACGCCGTCATGCTGGTGCGGGCGGCGGCGGCGACGCGGTCGTTGTGGCGTCCCACGCTCCAGGCGTCGGCCCAGACCGTCTTCGAGATGTCGTGCTCGCTGCCCTGCAGAGACACGACCAGCTTCTGGACCCCTTCGAGCGGAGTCGAGGCCGTGCCCAGTTCGGTGCTGATCCGGTCGAGCTCGGCGGCGGCCAGATCGGAGAAGGTCCGAGCGGCGAGGGCGCTCATCGACGGCTCGCGGGCGGCGACGGCCGCCGGGGTGAGCCCCGACGACGACACCATGCGGCGCAGGGTGATCGAGGTGAGCCCGACGGAGGTCGCGATGTCGCGAGCGGCTCGGTCGATGGCTTCGCCTTCGGCGTCGGTCGCCGTTCCCGAATCGAAGGTACGGGACAGCGATGATTCGACACTCATGCTCCCCAGGCTAGGCGACCTTGTCGGACGCGACGGGGAACCGGGCCGCATCAACCCCGCTTCAGGCGACTTCGGTGGCCTTCTGAGCCTCGGGGACGACGAAGAAGTCGCCGTAGCAGGCCTCGTCGGCGGGGAGCGGGGGATGCACGACAGACGCGGTCGAACGGGAGGTCGCGCCCGCCGGGAAGCCGGCCATAGCGGAAGCCGACGTGGCGGAGGCGGACGTGGCGCGGCGACGCTTGGGGTAGACCTCGAGTGTGATCGGACGCACGCCGGGTGCGCGGAGATAGGTGCTTCCGCCGTGCGAGACGGCGGTGGGGGGAACGGCATGCAAAGGAGACATGATCGACTCGTTTCTGGTGGCCCTGCAGCCACCCGAGGCTCCGGATGTGAGATGCGGCCCTGCCGTGAACCAGGACCACGAGAGGATCATGACACGCAGATCGCTAGATCGGCTAGCGACTTGGACGCACCGTTCGCATTGCGGACAGAGAACCTCGGAGGTCGACCCGAGCATCCCGCCGTCTGGCCGTAACCGACCGGCGCGTGCGTCGATAGGGTGACTCGAGCGCACCGAGAGGGTTGGAGGACCATGCACGGCTACGTCCTGTTCGTCGCCCCCGACGGGCGAATCGATCGGCTCGAAGCCGACCAGCCGACACGTCGCAGTCTGATGCGCTTCCTGACCGATTCGGTGCCGCTCCAGTGCCGCACGGTCGGGCTCGTGATCACCGACACGGAAGCCCTGCCGCTCCGTGTCGCCCCGCATCGTGGCGAGTCACGGCACCTCCGGTCGGTGCCCGCCTCCTGACTGTGGGTCGCGGCTCGACTGCGGCCGATCGGCGACGGAAGGCCACCCGGAGCCAGGGTGTTCACTGGCACGATGACCGATCCCATCGTCACCCCCCTCGGGTATTCGCACGTCCGCTTGACCGTCACCGACATCCATCGCAGCAAGGCCTTCTACCGGGCCCTCTTCGGCATGGAGCCGGGCAGCGACTTCAGCGACCAGATCGACGATCCCACGATCCACGACGACCCCGACCGGACCTACGGCGGCTGCTCCTTCACGTTCGGCGGCCAAACACTGGGGCTCCGACCCGTGGCCCTCGCTGATGATCGGTTCGACCCGAACCGCGTCGGGCTCGACCATCTGAGCCTGCGTGTGGCTTCGGTCGCCGACCTGCACACGGCGGCCGAACGACTCGCCGAGGCCGGCATCGAGCACGGAGAGGTGACGGATCTTCCGGCCTTCGGCCTCGTCATCCTCTCGCTCCAGGATCCGGACGACATCAACCTCGAGCTCGCCGCGCCTCGCGGCTGAGGTCGCCGCGCGCCGATCCTGAGCGAGTCCGCGCTTCGTGCGTGAGCGAGTCCGTCAGGCGCGCGTCGTCTCTAGGTGGGCGTAGTCCGGCAACTCGATCTTGTCGGCCGGAGGCCTGAACAGCTTTCCGCCGACCTTCGTGAGCACCGGGCTCGACGCCGCTCTGATGCCGTAACGGAACACCCGCAGCCCGAGCGCCGTCCGCGGGTTCGCCACCTTCGGGACCCCCGGCGGCAGCTTCTGCGCCTGGTCGACATAGGGCCGCATGATCCTGTCGTAGGCCGCGAACGCGTCGCGGTGATGCACGTGGGATGCAAGCTCCCCCGCCAGCACGTAGGCGCCCACGACCGAGAGGCTCGTGCCCATGCCGCTCACCGGGGAGGCGCACCAGGCGGCGTCGCCCGTCAGAGCGACCCGGCCCCGCGACCACTCGGGCGCGTGCACCTGGCCGATCGCCTCGTAGTAGACGTCCTCCGTCGAATCGAGGGCGGCGAGGATGCGCGGGGCGGCGTAGCCCACGTCGGCGAACTGGTCGCGGAGGTGCTGCTTCTGCTCCTCGAGGCTGCGTCGGTTCTCGCGCCGAGCGCTCGCGCCCCGATCCGAGCTGTAGTCGATGGAGGTCAGCACCGCCCGCGTGGTCCCGTGCCGGTCGGGCCGGACGGTGACAGCCAGGCCTCCCGGCTCGTTGTACCAGTTCCACCAGTCGTCGTCGTCGGGTGTGCGCTCGAGGGTGAGGTAGGTCATGTCCATGCCGAGGGGCTTGATGACCGGGGCACTCGGGCCGTCGGCGCCGAACACCAGCCGACGGGTCGAGGAGCCGATGCCGTCGGCGGCGATCACCAGGTCGAAGGTGCGGTCCGGGCCGTTCTCGAACGAGACGCGGACGTGATCGCCCGTGTCGTCGACGGCCGTGATGGAGTCGCCGTAGACGTATTCGGTGGTGCTCGCGTCGCTGGTGCTGGTGTCGTCGGCCGTGCTCGCGTCGCCGGTCGGGCTCGCGTCGCCGGTGCTCGCGTCGCCGGTGCTCGCGTCGCCGGTGCTCGCGTCGACGAAGATCCGCGAGAGGTCGCCGCGGAGGATCTCGATCTCGGCGGTGGCCCCTTCCGTGTCGGACTCCCCCGCCGGGAACTCGGCCACGACGGCACCGCCCTCGCCGAGGAACCGTGTGCCGACCTCACCCGTCGTCGCGGCCCGGACGGCGTCCTCGAGCCCGGCTCGGCGGAGCACCTCGCGGGCGGCTCCACGGATGTCGATGTTCTGGCCGCCGGTGCGGAACTGCGGCGCCTTCTCGACGACGGTCGCCTGCCAGCCGTAGCGCCGCAGCCAGAAGGCGAGCGCGGGCCCGGCGATGCTGGCCCCCGAGATCAGGACGTGCGGTCGGGTCATGGTGGTGCCTCTCGGTGCAGGTGCGGTGCTGTGCGGGTGCGGGTGGGGGCGCTTCAGCGGGGCAAGGCAGCGGGAGCCGCGACCCCTGCGCCCGACAGTAGGCGGCTTCGCGACGCTCGGCGCGCCGCAGGCCTCCGGCGGCGGGAGACCGCTGTCGTCCCGTGACCTGTTGTCCTCCGCGGTGAATTCACGCCCACCGACAACACCCCGGCAGGCGCCGTAGTTGTCTGCCCGCGTGAATTCACCCCCACGGACAACGGCCCACCGCACCGAACAGATGTCCGTCGCAGTGAATTCACGCCGGCCGACAACAGCACGCCACGCCAATCAGATGTCCGTCGCGGTGAATTCACGCCGGACGACAACACGTGCGCGCACGAGTTCAGGCTCGGTCGCCGGGCATCCCCCGTCTCGCCGGTTCTGCGATCACGAGGGCTGGGCGGCGCGCCATTCGGCCGCGAGCACGGCCATGATGACCTCGTCGTGGAACTCGCCGTCGTGGAACACCACCTGCCGTCGCACGCCCTCCTCGACGAAGCCCGCCTTGGCGTAGGCACGCCGGGCCCGCGCATTGAAGGCCCAGACGCGGAGTTCGATCTGGTTCAGCGCCATCTCGAGGAAGCCGTAGCGCACGAGGGTCCGGACGGCATCGGTTCCGAGGCCGCGGTCGGTGAAGTCCGGCCCGAGGAGGATCGCGAGGGTCCCAGCCCGCCAGGGCAGAGCGGCGCCGTACAGGGTGGCGTGCCCGACGAGCTCGTCGGTCGCGAGGGAGCACACACTGAAGCCGACCGACCCCGGCCCCGTGTTCGCACTCCACTCGCGGAACATCTCGGCGGCGGCTCCCTCGGGGCGTGGCCGCACGAAGGGCTGCTGCAACGGAGCCCAAGCGGGGTCCGGGACCGTAGTACGGGGGTGCAGCTCGGAGCGCGGGCAGAGGCGCACCCCCGAACCCGCGCAGAACCCCAGGTCGACGAGGGTGCGGTGCGGCAACCGGGGTGCTCCTCCGCGGGAGCGGGGTGCGGGCGCGCGGAACGGGGGTGCAGCTCATCGCGCGCAGACCGATGCCCGCGCGAGCAGGGTCCTGGCGCGCGGAACGGGGGTGCGGGTCCACAGGGACGGGGTGCGGGTCAAGGCCCGGCCGACGCAGCCAGCCGAAACGAGCTAACTCGCCCCGCCGCCGTCACCACTGCGGCGGGTGCCGCCGATGCCACTTGATGCGCCGCTCGAGCTGCGCGCCGATCGCCAGCAGCACGTCCTCGCGCCCCGGCCGCCCGATCAGCTGCACCCCGACCGGCAGCCCGTCCGCCTCGTGCACCGGCAGGCTGATCGCCGGCAGCCCGGCCACGTTCACGAACGAGGTGAACGGCGCGTACAGGCACTGCTGCTCGAAGTTCCTCTCGGCGTCGACGGCGTCGTACCAGCCGTTCGGGCGCGGCGGCAGGGCGTTCGTCGGGGTCAGCACCGCGTCGAAGCGGTCGAACCGGGCGATGACCATCCGCTCGAACGCGGTCAGCCCCGCGAGAGCGCCTGCGAGGTCACGTGCGCCGAGCGACCGCCCCTGCAGCACGAGCCAGCGGGTGATGGGCTCGAGCAGGTCGAGGTCGGCCCCCTCGGCCGGGATCGACGCGGCACCCGCTTGCCAGAGCGTGCGGAAGTGCGTGCCGTAGTCCGACGGTGGAAGGGACGTCTCGTCGAGGCCGTGGCCGATCGCAGCCAGGTGGTCGACGGTGAGTTGCAGGGCATCCCGCGCGCTGGGGTCGATGGTCACGTCGTAGACGTCGTCCCACGGGCTGGTGGTCATGACGCCTATCTCGTAGCGCCCCTCGCCGCGCAGAGCCGACCCCAGATAGGCGGAGCCGAAACCGGGGCCGTCGGGATGCTCGGGGGCACGCAGGGCGTACGGGTGACGGGCCGGCAGGGAGTCGGGCGACACCATCGCGTCGAGGAGCATGCCGGCGTCGGCGACTGTCCGGGCGAGCGGGCCCCCGACGGCCAGGCCGCCGAGGCTCGTGATGCCGGACTGCGACGGGACGCGACCCCGCGACGGCTTGAGCCCGACGAGGCCGGTGGCCGACGCCGGGATCCGGATCGAGCCTCCCCCGTCGGATCCGGGTGCGAACGGGATCAGGCCCGCGGCCACCGCAGCGGCCGCCCCGCCGCTCGAGCCGCCGGGATTGAGAGAGGGGTTCCAGGGGTTGCGAGTCGGCGGACCGACGAGCGACTCGGTGTACGACGTGAGGCCGAACTCGGGGGTCGCCGTCTTGCCGAGGCTGATCGCGCCGGCGGCGTCGAGGGCCTCGACGATGCCGGAACTGCTGCTCGGAACCCGGCCCAGGGAGAGCCGCGAGCCCGACCAGGTCGGCACCCCCGCGCGGTCGTACAGATCCTTGTCGGCCAGAGGAAGGGCCCAGAGCGGGGCGGTCGACCGACCGCCGTCGGTCAGGGCTCGGGCCCGAGCACGAGCGGCATCCGCCGTGACGGTGACGAAGGAGCCGAGGCCGTCCGGGCCGCCGTCGAGACGCCCGATCCGCTCGAGATAGTGGTCGACCAGTTCGAGCGGAGAGACCTCTCCGCGACGGAGCCAGTCGTACTGTTCGTGGGCGCTGAGATGGTGGAGTTCGAACATCGGGTCGATCCTACGGCCGGGGTCGCCCGCGCATCGGGTGACAGCCGATGTCCTCCCTCCTGCGACTGATTTCGGGCGTCCGCTCACGGTTTCCTGAACGACTCTGGACTGTTCGGCGACACCGGCGTACGTTCCAGGTATCGGGTCCAACCAGCCCGAGTCGACGGGCCGACCACCCGGAGGCACAGGGGCCAACCCCCTACCGCAACACGCCGACCGTTCACCACGGCCGGCTCGCTCGATCGACCGATGAGGTGATCGCCGTGGATCAGACGGCTGAACGCTCCCCCCTCGGTCTCGTGCGCCTTCTTCTCCTCGGCCTGATCGTCTCAGGCGGGCTCGTTTTCGTCGGACTGTTCTTCTCCGCGACCTCGGCCCATGCCGACACACTCGACCCCGCGGCCGCGGCTCCTCCGGCCGCCGCGGCTCCCGCCGCCTCCGGTGGACTCGTCGGCGGCCTCGTCTCCAGCGTCACGAAGCCCGTCTCCGACCTGACCACGTCCGTGGCGTCGACCGCGGGATCCGCGGTGCAGCAGGTCACGCACGTCGCGACCGCCGTCACCGCACCGGTCCCGGTCGTGAATCACGTCGTCGCCCAGGTCGCACCGGTGGTCCCCGCCGTCGTGCAGCAGGTCGCGGCGTCGCACCCCGTCGCCACCGTCACCGCCCCTGTGGCGTCGACGGTCGACCAGGTCGTCGCCTCCACCGGACTCACCTCGACACCGATCGTCTCCGGTCTCGTCGGCACCGCTCCCGTCGCGGCGATCACCGCCCCGGTCGCGACCACCGTCGACGGCACCCTCACCGCGGTCGCCACCGGAACCACCACCCCCGCCGGCCTCGGGCCGGTCCTGTCCGGCCTCGGGCCGGTCCTCGGACTGCCGCCGATCGTGTCCTCCCCGACCGTTGCCGGCACGTCCGAGGCGACGACCATCCTCGCCGCCTCGGGCGATTCCCTTCTGCTCGGCTCGGCCCTGACGACGGCGACCTCGGCTTCGGCCTCAGCGGCCTCCGACCGGGCAGCCTCCGCCTTCGCCTTGACGAGCGGCTCGAGCATCCCCGTCTCGCTGTCGGCTTCGGGCTCGTCCGCCCCGTCGGCTCCGGTCTCCCCCGCCACCCCGGCTCCCGCGGGCCCCGTCGCTCCGGCGCTGCCCTCGGCTCCGGCCGGCAGCGGTTCGGGCTCGGGCTCGGGCAGCGGTTCGGCCGGCGGTTTCGCCGGCACCGCCGACCTGGCCTCCGGGTTCGGCGCACCGGCTCTCGCACTCACGACCTCCGGCATCTCCGCCGACGTCGCGCTTCCTTCCGCTCCCACGTACGACTCGGACACCACCCCCGACTGACCGGTCGCGTCCTGCCTCGGTAGAACGCCCTCGCCGCTCTCGCGGTCGCACTCGCCCTTCTCGGGCGGTCGACCCGGCCCGGCACCCGCCGCCTCCCAGCGGCACCTTCGCCTCTCGCAGGCGACGACCATCAGTCGAACGGATCGATTCAGAATCGGTCCGGGGATGCACGCCTCCCGTCTTCGGGACGGCTCGCGACATCCCCCGTGTCAAGGAGTACTTCCCATGAACAAGTACGTCACCCGCGGGCTCATCGGAGCCTGCTTCATCGGGGGCCTCTGGGCCGTCGGAACCACGGCGGCCAACGCCGCCACCACGACCGGCGACGACGGTCTCCTCTCCGGCACCCAGGTCGCCGGGGCCGTCACCACCCCGGTCACCGCCGCCGGCAACGCGATCAGCGTGCTCGGCAACTCGTCCTCCACTGCCGCGGCTGCTCCGGCCGCCGCCGCTCCGGCTGCGACCTCCCCGGCTCCGGCCACGGCGGCTTCCGCTCCGACCACGACCGGCACGCACGGGCTCCTCTCCGGCACGCAGGGCATCGTCTCGGTGCACCTGCCCGTGACGGTCTCCGGCAACGGCGTCTCGGTCGTCGGCCACTCGAGCTCGACCGGGTCCGCCGCTGCTCCGGCCGCTGCGGCTGCTCCGGCCGCTGCCGCTCCCGCCGCGCCGACCACCACCGGCACGAACTCGATCGCCGGCGGCACGCAGGTCGTCGCTCCGGTCTCCGTTCCCGTGACGGTCGGCGGCAACGCCATCTCCGTCCTCGGCGACTCCCACAGCACCGGGTCAACGACGGGCTCCGGCTCGACCGCCCCGGCCGCTTCGACCCCGGCCGCTTCCGGCTCGGCGCCGACGACCTCCGGAGCGAACGGCACCGCGAGCGGTACGCAGGCCCTGATCGGCCTCGACGTGCCCGTCACGGTCGCCGGCAACGGCATCTCGGTGCTGGGCGACTCGTCGAGCACCGGCTCCTCCACCGGCTCCACCGGCTCCACCGGCACCGGCTCGACCGGCTCCGGTTCGACCGGCACCGGTTCGGCACCGTCGACCACCGGCACGGACAGCGTCCTCGGCGGCACGCAGGCCCTCCTCGGCCTGAACGTGCCCGTGACGGTCGCCGGCAACGGTATCTCGGTGCTGGGCGACAGCAGCAGCACCGGCTCGACGGGCACCCCCACTGGTACGTCCGGCACGGGCACGGCCGGAACGGGCAGCACCACCGGAACCGGCAGCACCACCACCGGCTCCGACAGCACCCTCGGCGGCACGCAGGTCACCCCGACCGTCGGCGCTCCCGTCACCGTCGGAGGCAACGCCATCAGCGTCCTCGGCGACAGCAGCAGCACCGGCTCCACCACCGGTACCGGCACGACGGGTACGTCCACCGGCAGCACCGGAACCGGCAGCACCACCACCGGAGACGGCAGCACCCTCGGCGGCACCCAGATCGCCCCGATCGTGGGCCTGCCCGTCACCGTCACCGGCAACGGCATCTCGGTGATCGGCGACAGCAGCAGCACCGGCTCCACCACCGGCACCGGCACCACCGGAACCGGCACAGGCACCACCACCGGAACCGGCAGCACCACCACCGGAGACGGCAGCACCCTCGGCGGCACCCAGATCGCCCCGGTCGTCGACCTGCCCATCACCCTCGGCGGCAACGCTGTGACCGTCATCGGCACCTCGACGACGACCACGCCGAGCACCACGGGCGACCCCACCACGCCGATCACCGACCCGACGGACCCCACCGGTCCGGTCACCGACCCGACCACCCCGGTCACCAACCCGACGACGCCGACGGACCCCACCGACCCCACGATCGGTACGACTCCCGCCGCGACCCCGACGGTCGGCACCGCCTCTGACACCACCACCGGTGTCACCGACGGCACGACCACCGGCACCGCCGCAGTGACGACGGCCGCCGGACTCGGTGCGACGACGGCACTCGCCGACAGCGGCACCCTGGCCTTCACGGGGAGCGCGAACATCCTGCCCGCCCTTCTCGCCGGCCTGATGCTGCTGCTCGCCGGACTGGCCCTCGCGCTGAAGGCGCGTCGCGTCCGTCGCTGACGCGGCGCCGCGCGACACAACACGCACCACTGAACACGAGTCACTGAACACGCACCACTGAACACGCACCACTGAACACGCACGACCGAGCGCTTGGTCAGCGCTCGACGGACCCGGCCCGTGCCTCCTCGGCACGCGGCCGGATTCGTCGTGTCCGGCCGCGCCAGTGTCGACCGAGCAAGGGCGACGCGGCCAGGCCACCCGCATCCGCTACGGTCGCAGCATGGGGTACCTGTTCCTGGCCGCGGCCATCGTGTCCGAAGTCGTCGCCACGAGCTTCCTCCGGCTGACGAGCAACCCCGGCGGCACGAGCGGCACGAGCACACCGTGGTGGCCGTACATCATCGTGGTCGTCGGCTACGTGCTGTCGTTCGTGATGCTGTCCCAGACCCTGAGCGCGGGCATCCCCCTCGGTATCGCCTACGCGGTCTGGGCCGGAGCCGGCGTGGTCCTCGTGGCCCTCATCAGCTGGATCTTCTTCAAGGAGACCCTCACGCTGGTGCAAGTCGGGGGCATCGTGCTCGTGATCGCCGGCGTCGGGATGCTCGAACTCGGCGGTCGGCACAACCCCACGACCTGACCGCCGCACGACCCACGAGCGGAACGCCGCACGACCGGCGAGCGGAACGCCGCACGACCCCCGAGCGGAACGCCGCAGCGCCCTGCGAGCCGCCCGCCTCACGACCCCGACTCGACGCCGCCGACCCCTCCGTGGCAGGGTGGTGCCGTGCTCGAAGAGGAATACCAGCCCCGTCGTCAGCTGCCCCGCGCCCTGCGCAAGCCCGAGCCGCCCGAGGCCCCCTTCGCCTTCTCGATCCGGCCGGCCGTCGAGACCGACCTCCCGGGCATCCGCGAGATCTACAACCACTACGTCGCGAACTCCACGGTCACGTTCGACGAAGACCGAATGACTCTGCGGGAGTGGCGCGCGAAGTTCCACAAGGCCGAGAAGCTCGACATGCCGTTCCTCGTCGCCGAGTCGCCGACCGGCCACCTCCTCGGCTACACGCTCGTCATGCCGTGGCAGGCGAAATCGGCCTACCGCTTCACGGTCGAGAACTCGATCTACCTGGGGCCGGGCTCGACCGGCAAGGGCCTCGGCAAGGCCCTCCTCGCCGCGCTCATCGACGCCTGTCGTGAGGCCGGGATCCGCGAGATCATCGCCATCATCGCCGACAAGGGCGCCGACGCCTCGATCCACCTGCACGAGACCTTCGGCTTCAAGGAGGTGGGCCGCATGGGCAAGGTCGGCTTCAAGTTCGACCGCTGGCTCGGCACGGTCATGATGCAGAAGTCGATCAAGAAGAAGCCGCGGGTCAAGCGCGCCTGATCGGTGCAACACCCGGTCCGGCCGCACCCTGCACCTCCCGTACACCTCGCTTGCGGCGAGCGATCTAGTCCGCGGCGTGGATCGCCCGCCGCACGAGAGGGTTCCGGCCGCAGCACACTTCAGCCGGCGCGCCCCGGCGGCACGGGCAGCACGGGCAGCACGGGCGGCACGGGCGGCACGGGTGGCAGCGGCGGCACCGCCGGCAGCGCCCAGTCGACCGGCGCACCGCCCTGCGCCACCAGCAGCTCGTTCGCCCGCGAGAACGGTCGGCTGCCGAAGAAGCCCCGCGATGCCGACAGCGGGCTGGGGTGCGCCGACTCCACGACGGGCACCGAGCCGAGCAGGGGCTTCAGCGACTGCGCATCCCGCCCCCACAGAATCGCGACCAGCGGCCCGCCGCGCTCGACCAGGGCACGGATGGCCTGATCGGTGACCGCCTCCCACCCCTTGCCCCGGTGCGACGCCGCCTCGCCGGGACGCACCGTCAGCACCCGGTTGAGCAGCAGCACGCCGTTCTCGGACCACGGCCGGAGGTCGCCGTGAGCGACGGGCGGCACCCCGAGGTCGTCGTTCAATTCGCGGTAGATGTTGGCGAGGCTCCGCGGCACCGGCCGCACGTGCGGGTCGACCGCGAACGACAGTCCGATGGGATGCCCCGGCGTCGGGTACGGGTCCTGCCCGACGATCAGCACCCGCACGTCGTCGAACGGCTGTTGGAACGCGCGCAGCACCGAGGCACCGGCCGGCAGGTAGCCGCGCCCGGCCGCGACCTCGTCGCGCAGGAACGCCCCCATCGCGTGGACCTGCGGCTCGACGGGCGCCAGCACTCGAGCCCAGCCGGGGTCGACGAGGTCCATCAGGGGATGCACGTCCATGGTGAGAGGGCGGCCGTCAGTCCGCGACGCCCAGAGTGCCGACCGTCACACCGACGATCTCGCCGGACACCTCGTCCAGCTGCGGCTCGACCCGCCAGACACTGCCGTTGCCGATGACGGCGAGGGCACCGTCGCCGACGACCAGAGCCGTATTCTCGTCGATGGCGACGCCACCGGTGACGAGCCCGGCCTCGGTCGCGGCGATGAGGCGCGTCAGCGTGCCCCACTGGGCGGCATGGACGTCGATGGCGAGGTCGACGAGCCCGAGCCCCTGAGCGAGCGTCACCTCGTCGAGGTCCTCGGACGCGTCGGGCGGGCAGACCTCGACCCCGCCGATGCGGTAGCCGCCGAGGATGGCCGTGTCGGCAGCGATCATCGCACCGGCCGAGAAGCCGAGGTAGGGCAGCCCGTCGGAGACGAGGAGACGCACCTGGTCGACCAGCGGCACGATCGCCTCGAAGTACGCGGGCGTCACGCCGCCACCGACGAGGAGGCCGTCGATGTCGGAGAGCACGGTCGTGTCGAAGACGTCGCTCGAGATGACCTCGGTCACCAGCGGCTCGCACGGGCCGATGCTCGCGAGCAGCGCGGGGAACTCGTTCCGGTACTCGGCGGAGGGCACGTCGTCCTCCACCACGAGGAGCACGGCGATGCGAGGCACCTCGCGACCGATGCGGGAGGCCCGGGTCGCCGCCTCGGCGACGAACAACTCGTAGACCTCGGTCGCGTCGGGCGACCAGCCGCCGCCGACGAGGTGGATGCTCACGTGCTCACCGTCACCGGGGGCAGAGCGCTCCACGGGAAGGTGATCCAGTCGGCCGTGTGCCGCCAGACGTGGTCGGGTTCGAGGATCGTGCGGGGCTTCGCGTACAGGCAGACGGTGTGGACGTCGGCCCCGTGTTCGCGCAGCAGGTCGCGCACGAGCTCGAGGGTGCGGCCGGAGTCGGAGACGTCGTCGGCCAGCAGCACGCGCTTGCCCGCGAGCGAGGGGGCGTCGAGCGCCGGCGGGAGGACGACGGGCGCCTGCAGCACCGAGTTGATGCCGGTGTAGAACTCGACGTTGATCGAGCCGCACATCTTGGTGTCGAGGGCGTAGGCGATGGCGCCGGCGAGGACGAGCCCACCTCGGGCGATCGCCACGACGACATCGGGGCGGAAACCGCTGCCGAGGACGTCCTGCGCGAGCTCGCGGGCGGCCTCGCCGAATTCAAGCCAGCCGAGGATCTCGCGCGAGGTGTCGCGGCCACTCGTCTCGCCGAGGGCCGTCGGCCCGGTGAGCAGGTCTGCGGACGAACCGGCCGCGTCGGCGGCTTCCGGCACGTCGTCGGGGTGAAGAGCCATGCCGACAACCGTAGTGGGAGGGCCCGCGTCGGACCTACCCGGTAGCGGGAATAGCCATCGGCCGGTTGAACGACACCCGCTGCCGTTCTGGCAGGGAGAACCGCGTCGTCACGCCTCGCGAGTAGAGCACCGAGTCGGGGGCGCGCTCGACGACGCCGGGAAGCCCGCCCGCAGCCACCAGCTGATCGTCGAGCTCGACCAGCTCGGCCCGTTGCAGGGGCCAGGCGGGATGCTCGTTCCGCCAGTACCGCGTCGTGCCCCCACGCTCCACGTGCATCCCCCACCGCGCGGTCAGGAAGTCGGCCAGCGGATCGCCCGAGACCTTCTCGTCGAGGGGACGGATCGTGAGGTGGCTCGTCGGGTGCGGGCTCGCGCCGGCCGCGGCGGGCCAGCGTCGCCGCGAGTCGTAGGTGAGGGTGCCGCCGCCCCGCACGATGCTCATGTCCGCCCAGGTGTAGGGCAGCCCGAGCCCGGCGCGGGCGGCCAGGACGGGCGGGAGCTTGGCGGCCTCGAGCGAGCGGAAGACGACGCCGCGTCGCCCTTCATCGTCGACGCTGTACAGCCGGACGTTGGTCTCGGGAAAGGTGCCGAAGTACGGCACCGGGGGCAGCGGCCCGAACGCGCTCCGGCCGAGCTCGAAGCCGATCAACCCGACCCAGGTCGAGCCGTCGAAGACGTCCGGACGGGTGCCCGGGGGCAGGAGCGGCGCCACCCGCTCGGGCTCGACCCGCCAGTGGACGAAGGCGAGGTCGCTCCACCGCTGCTGAATGATGCCCGCACCCGGCAGTGCCGGCGCCACCGTGGTCACGGCCTCGGCGGTCGCAGCGTCGCGGATCGGGGGATGCTCGGAGTCGCTCACCTGGTCGACGCTAGCCCTGCCCGCTGCACGGTTCCGGACGCCTCGGCGAGCGCCGCCGCCTCGGGCCCGCGAGCGCTGCGACGCGTCACGCCGACTTCGACCACACGGGCCGGAACTGGACGCTGATGCGCGGCCCGACGGCGTTCTTGGTCTTGGCGATGGCGTGCTCGTGGGTGCGCTGGGTCGAGCCGCCCATGACGAGGAGGTCGCCGTGACCGAGCGGGAAGCGTCGCACTTCGCCGGTCGATCGGGAGCGGACGGCCAGTGTGCGGGCGGCGCCGACGGAGACGATGGCCACCATCGTGTCGCGGTCGATGGCGTCGCCGACCTTGTCGCCGTGCCAGGCGATGCTGTCGTCGCCGGTGCGGTAGAAGCAGAGCCCGGCGGTTTCGAAGACCTGGCCGGGCGGGCGGCCGTAGTGGTCGTTGAGGGCGTTCTGCGCCTCGTGGAGCACGGAGTCGGGCAGTCGTGAGCCGGGCCCGAACCAGGAGACGAGCCGGGGGACGTCGACGATGCGGTCGTACATCTCGCGGCGGTCGGCCTGCCAGGGCACGTCGCCGGCGAGCCGTTCGAAGAGAGCGTCGGAGTTCTCGACCCAGCCGGGGCGGAGGTCGAGCCAGGCGCCTTCGCCGAGGTCGATGCGCTGGACGGAGCGGCCGAGAGCCGCGAGCGTCGGGTCGGCGTCGAGGTCGTCGAAGAGCGAGGACTGGTAGGTCAGGGTCATGAGTCGATCGTACGCTTTTTCGAACGTATGTTCGAGTGAATTCTTCGAATGAAGAGGAAGAGTCCGGCGACAGGGGGTGGGCGCTTACGCTGAGGCGTGGCACGTCGATGGGGCTCCGGGACGCGCATCCTCGCTGCCTATCTCGCCCTTGCACTCGTGACGGCGCTGGTCGTCGTGGTGGGTGCGGCGGAGCAGCCCGTCTACGGCGGTGCAGCGCCGTTCGGCGGCACACGATTCGACGAGCTGCGGGCCGCTCCGAAGGCGAGCGGCTGGACGCTGGACCTCGCGTCGGCAGTCGCCCCGGGCATCCCCGTCGAATGCGTGGTGCTGCGGGCGGGCGACGTCGACGCGGCGCACGAGCTCGTGACGGCGACGGTGCCCTCGTCCAGCCCGACCGGACGCTTCACCGCCTGCACGCGGTACGCCTCGGCGGTCGCGGCACGCCTGGTCATGGTGGATCCGGCGACGGGACGAGTGCTGTGGACGCGCGACCTGGCCGGCGACCTCGGCCTGACCTCGGCGTCGGTGGTCTGGCACGCGTCGTCGACACGAGGCGTCGTCGTCGTGGGCGTGGACGCGCTGGAGGGCGACGACCTCGTGGGCCTCGACGTGAGCACCGGACGGACGAGGGGGCGGACGAGCGTCCCCGATCCCGACGACGTGATCAACTTCGCCGTGGTCGGCGATCTCGTCCTGACCGCCTCCCCCGACGCCGACTCGGCGGTGACCCGCTACTCGCTGCGCCGCGTCGACGACGTCTCGGATCTCGTCTGGACGGAGGAGACCTCGTCGTCGGTATTCCCGCAGCTCCTCTCTCACCGCCTGCTCGTGCCGCTGCCCACGGGAACCGTCAGCGTCGACGGCTCCACCGGCCGCGTCACGGCGTGGCCGCACGACCTCTCCCGCGACACGGGCGTGCAGGTCGCGGGCGATCGGGTGTTCGCCGTCCTCCCCGGCGCGGGGGTGGGCCTCGCTCCCACCCTCGAGGCCTACCGGGCCGACGGCACGGTCGACTGGAGGTACACCGCCGCGGGAATCGCCGCGGTCGCGACCTCGCGGGACTGCGTGGTGGTGTCCCGTCTCGGCTCCACGACGACGTGTCTCGACCCGACGACGGGTCGTGCCCGCTGGAGCGCCGACCTGCCGGGGGTCGTCGAGGGGACTCCCCCGGGCGCCACGACGAGCGACATCGAGATCGTCGCCCCGGTCCGCACGGGCGACACGACCCTCCGCGTGAGCGAGGTCGACGCCGCTTCGGGCCGGGTGCGGTTCGCCTCGGTCCTGCCTCGCGGCATGGTCGTGGCCGGTCAGAGCCGCACCGTCGGCTATGCGATCGACGCGCCCGACCAGGCCTCGGGCAGCGGCCGCCTCTCGGCCTTCGACCTGTCGAGCGGCCGCGTCCTCTGGACCGTCTCCAGCGTCGCACCGCCCGTCGCCGCACCGCACGACACCGACTACTTCGACGTCTGGGGTGGCCACCTCGTGGCCCTCACGGGGCGGGGCACGGTCTCCGAGCTGACGACGACGACCGCCGACGGGCCGCGGCATGGCATGCTCGACCGATGAAACGCAACGCGACCTCCCACCTCGTCCTCGACGTCGTCTCCCCCGCCGAGCTGGTCCTGTCGGTCGCCGTCGCCGAGGGGCAGGACTCGACCGAGACGCTCACCGTCGTCCAGGGCGGCCGCGAACTCCCCTACCGCGAGATCGTCGACGACCGGGGCACGCGCCTGCAGGTGGTCCAGGTCGACGAGGGCCGCGTGCAGATGGACTACCGGGTCGAAGTGCGGGGGATGCAGGAGCCCATCCCCGTCGTCCCCCTCGACTCCATCCAGTACCTCCGCCCGAGCCGGTACTGCGAATCCGACACTCTGGGGCCCACCGCCCGCTCCGAGTTCGCCGGCCTCCACGGCTTCGAGCTCTTGAGCGCCGTCAGCTCGTGGGTCGGCTCGAAACTGCTCTACGTCCCCGGCGCCAGCCAGCCGACCGACGGCGCCGTGCAGACCCTCCTCGACCGCCGGGGCGTCTGCCGGGACTACGCGCACCTCGTCATCGCCCTGCTGCGAGCGCTCGACGTGCCGGCCCGACTGGTCTCGGTCTACGCGCCGGGGCTGTGGCCGATGGACTTCCACGCGGTGGCCGAGGCGCTGATCGAGGGGCGCTGGTACGTCGTCGACGCCACCGCCCTGGCGCCGCGGCAGAGCCTGGTGCGGATCGCGACCGGGCGCGACGCGTCCGACACGGCGTTCCTGTCGTCGTCGGGCGGCTGGGTGAAGCTCGTCGAGCTGGAGGTGGGCGCCGTGGTCGACGTGCTGCCGACCGACGACATCGACCAGCTCGTGTCGGTCCGCTAGCGCGTGTTCAGCTCGCCGCGCGCGAGCTTGTGCGACGCCGCCTGGGCGACGGGCTTGACTGTGACGAGGTCGAGGTTGACGTGGGCCGGCAGTTCGACGGCGTGGACGATCGTCTCGGCGATGTCGTCAGCGGTGAGCGGCGCCACCACGCCGTCGTAGACGGCGTCGGCACGCTCCTGGTCGCCGTCGAACCGGACCAGCGAGAAGTCGGTCTTGACCATGCCCGGAGCGACCTCGATGACCCGGAGGGGCTCGCCGTTCAGTTCGAGGCGGAGAGCGGAGACGAGCGCGTGCTCGGCGAACTTCGCGGCGTTGTAGCCGCCGCCGTTCTCGTACGCGGTGTGGCCGGCGATCGACGTGACGGTGAGGATGTCGCCCGAGCCGACCTCGTCGGCGCCCTTGCGGAGGGACGGCAGGAGGGCGCTGATCGCCCGCTTGGTGCCGAGGACGTTCACGTCGAACATGCGCTGCCAGTCGTCGATGGAGCCGTTCTCGACCGTGTCGAGCCCGAACGCGCCGCCGGCGTTGTTGATCAGGGCGTGCAGGGGGCCGGTGGCCTCGACGTGCTCGCGGAGGGCGGCGACGTCGGCGTCGCTCGTGACGTCGGCGACGACGTAGGTGGCGCCGGTCTCGGCGGCGATCGCCTTCAGCTTGTCCTCGCGTCGGGCGACGGCCACGACGTCCCAGTCGTGCGAACGGAACAGTCGCACCGTCGCCTCGCCGATTCCCGAGCTCGCTCCGGTGACCACCACTCGTTTCGCCATGCCGTGCATCCTTCTCTCGTGTCGTAACGTCTTCCGCCAACGCTAGTGGTCGCGCGCGGCGAGCTGAAGACGCGCTGACCCGACCCGTGACGCCCGGCTAAGCGGAGGGTTACGCCCCGTGTCCGCAGGCGCTGGCGCACCCCCGGAGGTCGCCCTAGGCTCGCGGCAACCGCAGATCGACCCCCGTCGGCCGGCCTGCGGAACCGACCCCGACATTGGAGCACTCATGACCGACCAGCCAGCGCCCTGGGCGTTCGAGACCCAGCAGATCCACGCCGGTGCGCAGCCCGACCCGACCACGCACGCCCGGGCGACTCCCATCTACAAGACGACCTCGTTCGTCTTCAAGGACTCCGAGCAGGCGAAGAACCTCTTCGCCCTGGCCGAGTTCGGCAACATCTACTCGCGCATCACCAACCCGACCAACGACGTCGTGGAGCAGCGCATCGCCGCGCTCGAGGGAGGCACCGGCGCCCTCCTCGTCGCTTCCGGCCAGGCGGCCGAGACGCTGGCCGTGCTGAACATCGCCCAGGCCGGCGACCACATCGTCTCGTCGTCGTCGATCTACGGCGGCACCTACAACCTCTTCAAGTACACGCTGGCGAAGCTCGGCATCGAGACCACCTTCGTCGAGAACCAGGATGACGCCGACGAGTGGCACCGCGCCATCCGTCCGAACACGAAGCTGTTCTTCGCCGAGACCATCGGCAATCCGCGCATCAACATCCTCGACATCTCCCTCGTGTCGAGCGTCGCCCACGAGGCCGGCGTGCCTCTGATCGTGGACAACACGATCGCCACGCCGTACCTGATCCGCCCCTTCGAGTTCGGGGCCGACGTCGTCGTCCACTCCGCCACCAAGTTCCTCGGCGGACACGGCACCGTCATCGGCGGCTTCATCGTCGACGGCGGCAAGTTCGAATGGTCGAAGAACGTCGAGAAGTTCCCCGAGCTGACGCTGCCCGACCCCTCCTACCATGGCGCCAGCTACACGACGGCCGTCGGCGACGGGCTCGCGTACATCATCAAGGCACGCGTGCAGCTCCTCCGCGACCTCGGCGCCTCGAACTCGCCCGACACCGCGTTCGCCCTCATCCAGGGAATCGAGACGCTGAGCCTCCGGATCGAGCGGCACGTCCAGAACGCGCAGGAGATCGCCGAGTGGCTCGACGCCCGCGACGACGTCGCCAACGTCTTCTACGCCGGCCTCCCCACCAGCCCGTGGTACGCCGCCGCCAACAAGTACGCCCCCAAGGGCGTCGGCGCGGTGCTCTCCTTCGAGCTCAAGGGCGGCGTCGACGCCGGCCGTGCGCTGGTCGACAACCTGGCGCTCTTCAGCCACCTCGCCAACATCGGCGACGTCCGCAGCCTGGTGATCCACCCGGCTTCGACGACCCACTCGCAGCTCACCCCCGAGCAGCAACTCACGACCGGCGTCACCCCCGGCCTGATCCGCCTCAGCATCGGCCTCGAGAACATCGTCGATCTGAAGGCCGACCTCGAAGCGGGCTTCCAGGCCGCCCGCGCCGTCACCCAGGCGTCGCTGACCAGCAACTGACCAGCAACTGACCAGCAACCGATCGGCACCCGACACCGCCTCGACGGACCCCACACCGCCGAGGCACCACGTCGGCGAAGGGCCGGGACCGCGTAACACGTCGGCGGTCCCGGCCCTTTGCCGTCAGGATGGACTCAATGGACTGGCAGACGACCTCCGAAGACACCGTTCCCTCGAGCGTGATCACCGAGCGCACCCGGTTGTCGCTCCTCGGCAAGCCCCCGGTCACGGGCGCCTGGCGCGAGGGCGACCCCGTGGGCGACCGCCTCTTCGTGACCCTCCCCGATCTCCTCCTCGAGAGCGGCGAGACGCTCCCGCGTCCGCGCATCGCCTACGAGACCTGGGGTGAGCGGGCCTCCGACGACTCGAACGTGCTGCTGGTGCTGCACGCGCTGACGGGTGACAGCCACGTCATCGGAGACGCCGGGAACGGGCATCCCACGGCCGGCTGGTGGGGTGGGATCGTCGGCCCCGGGCTCGCCGTCGACACCGACCGCTGGTTCGTGGTCGCGCCCAACATGATCGGCGGCTGCCAGGGCTCGACCGGCCCCGCGTCGCTCGACCCCGACGGTCGCGAGTGGGGCGCCCGGTTCCCCCGCCTCACGATCCGCGACCAGGTCCAGGCGCAGGTGGCCTTCTCGGACGCCCTCGGCATCGACTCCTGGGCCGCCGTGATCGGCGGGTCGATGGGTGGGATGCACGCCCTCGAGTGGGCCGTCGGCCACCACGACCGTCTCGACCGCTTCGCCGCCCTCGCCACGACGTCCCTCTCGAGCGCCGACGAGATCGCGCTGAGCGCGGTGCAGATCGAGGCGATCCGCATGGACGAGCACTTCCACGACGGCGACTACTACGAGCTCCCCGACGGCGCCGGCCCCTACCGCGGATTGGCCCTGGCACGGCGGATGGCCCTGCTCAACTACCGCTCGCCCGACGAGCTGAACGCGCGGTTCGGCCGGAGCTGGCAGAGCGAGCTCTCCCCCCTCACCGGAGAGGGGCGCTTCGCCGTGGCCAGCTACCTCGACTTCCACGGCAACAAGTTCACCCGCCGGTTCGACGCGAACAGCTACATCACGTTGGCGCAGGCGATGGACTCCCACGACATCGGCCGAGACCGCGGCGGGGTCTCGTCGGCGCTGCAGCGCGTGCGGGCCAAGGGCCTCGTCCTCGGCATCGACAGCGACCGGCTCTTCCCGCCGGCCGACCAGATCCTCATCGCCGAGGGTCTCCGCGACGACGTCGCCGAAGAAGCCGTCATCATCTCGAGCGAATACGGCCACGACGGCTTCCTCATCGAGAACGACCTCGTCTCCCGCGAGTTGCACGCCCTGCTCGAGCGGTGAGGCCACCCGGCCCTGACGGATCAACGGCTCGTCGTCGGGTTACAGGGCCGCGAGCCGTTCATACCGCCGACGGCATTCATTCGGGCCTCGTATGGCGAGTCGTGCTCAAAACGGGCACTATCGGGGGACAAATTATGGAACGATGTGTCTAGTGC
Source organism: Frondihabitans cladoniiphilus (assembly GCF_039544345.1). Lineage (NCBI taxonomy): Bacteria > Bacillati > Actinomycetota > Actinomycetes > Micrococcales > Microbacteriaceae > Frondihabitans > Frondihabitans cladoniiphilus. Next base: position 376,241 of record NZ_BAABLM010000001.1, on the reverse strand, counting down.
CCTCAAGGGCGCCGATCACCGACACTCCTTGGAACCGAATGGACCTCTTCGCCCAGGAGCGTGACCGTCTGCTACGGACGACCACACGCTTTCTCGGAATAGCCTGCACCGTGCTGTCAGCCGTGTCGCTCAGCTTTCCGGGGGTGGCCACCGCCCGCATCGGGCCGGTGCCGCAGCTCGCGGTGATCCTGCCCTTCGCGGCGCTCATGGTCGTCTTCCTCATCATGGTGGGCCGGAGTGTGCGCATCCTGTGGGTCGTCCTCGGATTGGCTGCGGGTCTCGCCGCCGGCGCCGCGGCCCTCCTCCCCGACGGCTTCGACGGCAACGGGCCGCTCGCCACGGCGGTCATCCCCTTCGTCGGCGGCGGCGTCGCCTCCTTCGCTCTCGTCCTGCACTCGTCGAGGCGGCGCGTGGCCCTCGCGGCCGTCGCCGCGGTCCTGGTGCTCGCCGAGGTCGTCCTCGGCACCCGCGAGGTCCTCAGCGTGCAACTCGCGGCCGTCCTCCTCGGCTGGGTGCTCGTCTTCGTGGCCGGCTTCTGGATCGGCAACAGCGTGCCCCGAGCCGCGCGCCGCATCTACTCGATCGGCAACGCGCACCGCGCCGAACGTCAGGCCAGCGAGACCGAAGCCCAGCGCCGCCAGGGCGCCCGCCTGCTGCACGACACCGTCCTGGCCACTCTCACCCTCCTCGCCCACTCGGGTGTCGGCGTCACGAGCGACGCCCTCCGGGCCCAGGCGGCGGAGGATGCCCGGCTCCTGCGCCATCTCCGCCTCGGCTCGACCCCCCAGCCGCAGGCCTCGGGCGACTACAACCTCGACACGGTCGAGGAGAGCCCCCTCGGCCAGACCCTCGAGTCCGTCAAGCAGCGCTTCGGCCGCATGGGCCTCGAGGTGAGCTGGCACGGCACCGGCCAGGTCCTCCTGCCGACGAACGTGCTCGACGCCTTCCTGCTCGCCCTCGCCGAGTGCCTCGAGAACGTGCGGCGGCACGCCGGCGTCACCGAGGCGCACGTCACGATCATCCACGACGAGACCATGGTCCGCGCGATGGTCACCGACGCCGGCGTCGGGTTCGACCTGACGGGCATCTCCGAAGAACGCCTCGGCTTCAAGGAGAGCGTCGTCAACCGTCTTCGCGAGGTCGGTGGGGGCGCCCGACTCTTCTCCGCACCCGGTGCGGGCACCACCGTCGTCCTGGAGGCACCGCGATGAGCATCGACGAGAACACCCTCGGAGTCCCCCGCCACCGCCGAGCGGCCCGCGGTCTGCCCACCAGCTCGACCGGCGCGCGATCCCTCCGCCAGGCCCAGGCGGCGGGCGCGACCCTCGGAACCGGCTACCTCGGCATGGGCGCGGCCGCCGTCGCCGCCGTGCAGGCCGTGTACGGGCTCATCTTCTTCCTCGTGCACCTCTCGTCGTACCCGGTCGCCGCACCTGCGATCATCGCGTGGCTGGTGTACCTGGCGGCGTTCATCGGCGTCGTCGCCCTCGTCGCCATCCAGGGCGAGCGCCTCACCGGCACCGTCATGATCGCCCTCTCGGCGGCCCTGGCCGTCGTCGTCGTGCTCGACTTCGTCGCCATCTGGCCGCTTCACAACGTCGGCACCTACGCGACCGCGAGCGTCTCGGTCGGCTTCGGACTCCTTCCGCTCGTCACCCTGCGTCCGGCTCGCGAGGTGATCCTCGCCACCGTCGTGCTCTTCCTCCTGTTCGTCGCGGCGATCGTCCTCACCACGCCGCTGACGGCCCGCACGTTCCCCGGTCAGATCGCCGCCCTCGGCCTCGCCTGCCTGCCGCCGAGCATCGCCGTCTACGCGGTCCAGCGGTTCCGGCACATGGTCCAGATCGAGCTCGACCGGGTCCTGGTCCAGTCGAACGTCACCCAGCCGCGGTTCGCGGTCGGAATGCTGGCCAGCGATGAGCTCGCCCGTCTGGACCTCGCCGCAGAGAAGCTCCTCGACGGCGTCGCCACCGGCGAGGTCCCGCTCCCCCTCGAACCCCAGGTCGCCTCGACGGCCGCCTCGCTTGCGACCGAACTGCGCCTCCACCTCATCGAGGGTCGCCGCGAGACCTGGCTGTACCACGCGGTCACCGAGTCCGAGTACCTCGGCCGGGCCGTCAAACTCGCCGACCCCTCGTCGCTGGCCGGGCTCCTCACTCCCGAGCAGCGCGACGGCCTGCTCCAGGCCGTCTGGCTGCTGCTCGGCGACCGCCGCACCCGGGCCGCGGGTACGAGCGTGACCCTCACCCTCGGGCCCATCGGCACCTCGATCCAGTCGATGGCGGGCCGCAGCGTCGAGGTGCCCATCGACATCACCTCGACCGGCATCCGCCGCAACCGCGTGACCCCCGCGACCTGGAACGCCCTCCAGCGCATGGGTGACTATTCGACCTCGACGCATCAGGGGAGTCTGCGGCTCGCCATCCGGTGCATCGTCGAGAACCCCGCTGACGCTTAGCATTACCCCAACTTCACCGAAAGAGAGACAACCCCGTGCCTGACTCCGAAGGTCGCATCCGCCTGGCCCTGGTCGACGACCACAAGATGCTTCTCGGTGCCCTGAGCGAGTGGATCCGAGGGGCCGCGAGCGACATCTCCATGGTCGCCGCGGTCGCGTCGTGGCCCGAGCTGCTCACGCATGCCGAGTTCCCCGTCGACGTCGTCCTCCTCGACCTCGACCTCAAAGACAACCTGCCGATCTCGCTGAAGATCTCGACCCTGAAGACGGCCGGCGTCAAGACGGTGCTGATGAGCACCTACTCCGAGCCCAACGTGGTCCGCGAGGCGCTGGCCGCCGGCGCGCTCGGCTACCTCGTCAAGAGCGAAGACGCGGAGATGATCGTCGAGGCGATCCGCAGCGCCTCCAACGGCGAGTCCTACATCTCGGCCGAGCTCGACCTGGCCCTCAACGCGGCCGAGGTCGGCGGGGTGCCGAAGCTGAGCGCCCAAGAGCGCCGCGTCATGGCCCTCTACGGCGGTGGCGAGCCCGTCAAGGCCGTGGCGTACCAGCTCGGCATCTCCGAAGAGACGGCCAAGAGCTACCTCAAGCGGATCCGCGAGAAGTACCGCGTCGCCGGGTACGACGTGGGCACGAAGGTCGCCCTGCGGAAGCGCGCCATCCAAGACGGCATCCTGCTGCAGACGGACGACGCGGCGCCGAGCGGCTTCTAGTCCCGTCTCGCCGAACACCCTGCAACGGCAGAAGCACACCTCCTCGGAGGTGTGCTTCTGCCGTTGCGGGGTGTTCTCGTGCCAGAACCCGGCGTCAGGCCGAGACGCGCGACGACCCCGCCGTGAGGCCCGCGGCCTCGAGACTCGCGCGCCGCGTCGACCGTCGCTCGACGGTGAAGCTGACCACCGTCAGGATCACGCCCAGCAAGGCCAGCACCACGCCCACCCAGGCCGGAGCGGCCACGCCGAGCCCGGCTGCGATGACCGCGCCGCCCAGGTACGCCCCGAGGCTGTTGCCGAGGTTGAACGCCGAGTGGTTGAGGGCGGCGGCGATGACCCGACTCTCGCCGGCCACCTCCATGAGGCGGCTCTGGATCGCGGGGTTGATGACCGAGCTGGACAGCCCCAGCAGGAACGCGAAGGCGAAGATGCCGTAGATCGTGTCGGCAGTCAGGGCGTAGCCGACGAGTGAGCCGATCAGCGCCACGAACCCGACCACAAGGGTGCGCCGGATGCTCTTGTCGCTCGCCCATCCCCCGATCACGTTGCCGATCGTCATGCCGATCCCGACGCCGACCAGCACGAGCGGCACGATGCTCTCGCTGAGCCCCGCCCCGATGGTCACCGCGGTCGAGACGTAGCTGTAGACGGCGAAGAACCCGCCGAAGCCGATCGCGCCGACGCCCATCATCAGCCACACCTGCGGCCGGCGGAACGCCTGGAGCTCGCGCCGGATCGAGGCTCCCTCGTCGGCGGCCTGGTGCGGCAGCGCCGCCGCGACGGCCAGGAAGGTCAGCGCGAACAGGCCGGCGACCGCGAGATACGCGACCCGCCACCCGGCCACCTGGCCGAGGGCCGTGATCGCCGGCACGCCGACGATGTTGGCGACGGTCAGGCCCCCGAGGACGAACGCGACGCCCTTGCCTCGGTTGCCCGGCCCCATGATCGACGCAGCCGCCAGCGAGGCGATGCCGAAGTAGGCGCCGTGCGGCAGACCGGCGGCGAAGCGCGCGATGAGCACGAGATGGAAATTCGGCAGGACCGCGGACGCCAGCGTGGCCACGACGAACGCGACGAGGAGTATCAGCAGCAGCTTCTTGCGCGGCACGTGCGAGGTCGTCGCCGCGATGGTGGGTGCGCCGACGACGACGCCGAGGGCGTAGGCACTGACCAGCCAGCCCGCGTGCGCGGTGGCCTGCTCGACCGACTGACCGTAGAGCTGCGGCAGTAGGTCGTGGGCGATGTTCGGCAGGAGGCCCATCGCCACGAACTCGGTCGAGCCGATGGCGAAGCCGCCGAGTGCCAACGAGAGGAGCGCGAAGCGGCGGCGGCGGGCGGTGAGAGCGGTCACGGGCGACGGCTTCCTGCGAGGAGACGGATGCGGGGAGGACTGCGGTTCGCCCTTGAACCGGTCGTGGAGCCCTACAGGAACTCCGAGACGATTCTAAGGCGAGCGCGTCCTCCCCCGCACGACCCCGCGCGCGACTTCTAGTGAGCGATCACCGGCTCGTCGTTCGAGTGCGCGTCGGCGTGCGCCGAACCGCCGGGGGCGGCGGTGTGCGCGCCGCCGTGGCCGCGACGACGGAACAGCAGGACCGACAGCACCGCACCGAAGGCGAAGAACCCGGCGCCGTACCAGTAGGCGGTGGCGTAACTGTGCACGGCCGCCTCGGCCGCGACCGCGGCGGAGACCGGAACGTGGGATGCGAGGTAGCTGGTCGCCGCCGACGCCGCCAACGTGTTGAGCAGCGCGGTGCCGATCGAGCCGCCGACCTGCTGCCCCGTGTTGACCATCGCCGAGGCGACTCCCGCGTACTCGCGTTCGACGCCGAGGGTGGCGGTCTGGATGGAGGCCGGCATGATCGAGCCCATACCGAAGCCCAGCACGAGCAGGGCGGGCAGGACGTCGGCGGCGTAGTGGCTGTCGACGCCGAGACGCGTGAGGATGAGCATCCCCACCGTGGCCAGGGTCATGCCGAAGGGCACCATGATCTTCGGCCCGAACCGCGGCACGAAGATGTTGGTCGACAGCTGGGCGGCGAGCACCAGCATGCCGATCATCGGCAGGAACGAGAGCCCGGTGTTGATCGGCGAGAACTTGAGAGTCGTCTCGAGGTAGTACGTGACGAAGAGGAAGATGCCGAACATCCCCGCGCCGGCGATCGCGACCGAGCTGTAGGCCGCGCCGCGGTTGCGGTCGAGGATCACGTGGAGGGGCAGCAGGGGGTGAGCCGCTCGACGCTGCCAGAGGACGAAGACGACGAGCAGCACGAGCGCCGCGGCCAGGAAGCCCCATGTCAGCGGCGAGGACCAGCCGTCGGTCTCGGCGTTCGAGAAGCCGTAGACGAGCGAGAACAGCGCCGCCGAGACGAGGATCGTGCCGGGCACGTCGAGCTTCGGCCGCGGGCCGTTGCGGACGACGGAGTGGACGAAGAAGATCGCGCCGATGATGGCGATGATCGCGATGACGACGTTGATGTAGAGGTTCCAGCGCCAGGAGAAGTCCTGCGTCAGGAACCCGCCGAGCAGCAGGCCGATGGCGCCGCCGGCACCGGCGATGGCGCCGAACACGCCGAAGGCCCGGGCGCGTTCCTTCGGCACCGTGAAGGTCGTGGTCAGGACCGCGAGGGCCGTGGGAGCGAGGATCGCGCCGAAGGCGCCCTGCAGTGCTCGGGCGCCGACGAGCTCACCGAAGCTGGTCGCCGCGCCGCCGAGGGCCGACGCTCCGGCGAAGCCGATGAGCCCGATGACGAACGTGCGCTTGCGACCGATGAGGTCGGAGAGGCGGCCACCGAGGAGCAGGAGGCTGCCGAAGGCAAGCGAATAGGCCGTGACGATCCATTGCCGCTCGCCGTTGGTGAAGCCGAGGTCTTTCTGGGCGGCGGGGAGGGCGATGTTCACGACGGTGGAGTCGAGCACGACCATGAGCTGGGCGAGGCCGACGACCCCGAGGGTGAGCCAGCGCCGGGCGTCGGGCGCAGGGGTGCCGACGGCACCCGGAGATGTGGAGGTCTGAGACATAGTGTCGACTATAAACGGATACTGCACGTTTCGGAACTGTTGAGTTTCGGATCCGACAGGTCTAGGATCGGGGCAGCAAGGGAGGCCATCGTGAGCGGCTTGGTGCAGATCGACGAGACGCCTCGTCTCGGGCGCAAGCGCGACCCCTCTCGAGACGCCGAGATCCAGCGCTGTGCGGTCGAAGTGCTCGGCGAGGTCGGCTACGAGGGCATGACCATCGAGATGGTGGCCGCTCGCGCCAAGGCCGGCAAGGCGACCGTCTATCGACGCTGGGCGTCGAAAGAAGACCTCGTGATCGACTCGGTCGCGTGCATGAAGCGCGGCGACCTCGAGAACCTGCCCCTTCCCGACACCGGCACGCTGCGCGGCGACCTCGTCGCCCTCATCCGACCCCATTCGATCGAGGACAACGAGAAGAAGATGCGCGTCATGGGCGGCCTCATGTCGCTCCTCTCGCGCAACCCCGAGCTGTCCGACGCCGTCAACTCCGCCATCGTCGAGCCCCGCGCGAAGATCAACCGGGTGCTGTTCCAACGCGCGATCGACCGTGGCGAGATCGCCCCCGAGTGCGACCTCGACACCCTGTCGATGATCAGTCCGTCGATGGTCGCCTACCGCACGCTCATCGTCAAGAAGCCCGTCGATCGCGAGTACCTGGTCTCGATCATCGACGGCGTGATCCTGCCGGCCGTCGGTCTCCGACCCGGCACCGCCTAAGCCGCCGCCAACCCTTCTAAGCCGCCGCCAGCGCTTCCAAGAACAGTCGCAGCTCCTCCGGCGACGTGAACACGTGCCCGACGATCCCCAGGGCCTCGGCCGCCTCCACGTTGACGCGCTTGTTGTCGACGAACACCATCTCGCCGGGCTCGATGCCCAGTTCGCCCAGCACGTGCTCGTAGATCGAGGGTCTCGGCTTGAGGTCGTTCAGCTCGGCGCTCACGAAGAGCCGCTCGAAGAACGCCCCCATCGGCGAGTAGCGGAACGGGCCGCCGAAGTCGTAGCCGGCATTCGAGAGCAGGGCGAGTCGCGTCCCGCCCTCGTGCAGGTCGTGCAGCACCTCGAGCGTGCCTGGCTCGGGATCGAACCACGACGTGAAGTCGAGCACCCAGAGCCGGTGCACCAGGGCCTCCGACCAGGTCACGACCAGGTCGTCGGCGATCGCCTTCCAGTAGCGGACGACGCCGAGCGATCCGTCGTCGAGCGCGTCGCGGTGCGCCTCGTAGCTCGCCCAGAACGGTTCGGCCGGAACCCCGGCCAGGTCGACGAGGGCCTGCCTCGACTCCGCCGACGGCGATCGGCTGATCACCTCGCCGTAGTCGAAGACGACGGTGGAACCGGGGATCGAGAGAGAAGCCATGCGACCACGCTAGCGATCGACGCCTACCGTTGACGGCATGACCGACAGCACGTCTTCCGACTACACGCCCTGGACCCCCGACGACGCGAAGGCGTGGATCGCCGTCCCGAAGGACGACGACGACAAGTACAGCCGCGGGGTGCTCGGCGTCGTGACCGGTTCGAACCAGTACCCGGGCGCGGCGGTCCTCGGCGTCGAAGCCGCCCTCCACACCGGCGTCGGCATGCTGCGCTACCTCGGCCCCGACCGCGCCGCCGACTTCGTCCTGCACCGCCGCCCCGAAGCCGTCACGAGCCCCGGCCGCGTCCAGGCCTGGCTGCTCGGCTCCGGCATCGACCCCGACACCCTCGACGGCGTCACGACCGACCGGTTCCGGCAGGCCGCCGAGTCGGGCCTGCCCCTGGTCCTCGACGCCGGCGCCCTCTCCCTCCGCGAGCGCACCGACGCCACCGTCGTCGTCACCCCGCACTTCCGCGAGCTCGCCCGGGCTCTGGGAAAGACTGTGGCCGACGTCGCGAACGACCCGGCCGAGGCCGCCGCCCGCACCGCCGGCGAGTGGGGCGCCACCGTCCTGCTCAAGGGGCACCACACCTACGTCGCCTCCCCCGGCGGCCTCCGACTCGTCGCCGCCAGCGCTCCGTCCTGGCTGGCCACGGCGGGCGCCGGCGATGCCCTCGGCGGCATCCTGGGGGCACTCGTGGCCACCCACGCCGACGAGATCGCGGGTGACGAGGATGCCCTGGCCCGGCTGGCAGCGACCGCCAGCGTCGTCCACGGCCTCGCTGCAGAGCGGTCCAGCGGCGGCGGTCCGATCACGGTGCTGTCGTTGATCGACGCCCTGCCGGCCACCATCGCCGAGCTGCTCCGCTGAGGGGGCATCGGCGGGAGGCGGCTTCCGTCAGGCGGCCGTTCCCGTCAGGCGGCCGCTCCCGTCAGGAGGCGGGCGACGCCTTCACCAGGAACTCGACCGACCCCTGCTTCTGCACCGTGACGAACCCGAGGCTCGGCGCGACGACCTTGTAGTCGGAGAACGTGATCGGGATGCTCCCGCTCACCTCGGCCCCTTTGCCCGCGAGCGCGGCCTTGAGCGGCACGGTGACGGTCTTCGTGACTCCGTGCAGTTCGAGGGTGCCGGTCGCCGAGAACGAGGCCAGCTTCCCCTCGTCCAGGCCGGTCGCCTCCACCGGCGCCGTCAGCGTGAAGGTGGCGGTGGGATGCAGGTCGGTCTCGAGCGCCGAGGTGCGGAAGTACTCGTCGCGCGACGAGCTGTCGGTGGCGATCGTCGCGACGTCGACCGTGACGGTGGCGGCTGACAGGGTGTCGCCGGAGAAGGTCACCTGGCCGGACACCTTCGAGGTCGTGCCGACCACCGTCACGTTCGTCCCGTTCAAGACCTCCTTGACCCGGTAGCCGGCCGTGCTGCCCGACCCGATGGCCCAGTCGCCCGTCAACGGGGTCCCCACGAGGGAGGAGTCCCCCGGGGTGACGGCGGCGGTGGGCACGGCGGCCGGCGGCCCGACGATCACGTCGCGATAGAAGATCGGCCCCCCGATCGCGAGGGTGCCGCCCACGACGACGACGATTCCCACGACGGTCCACAAGACGGTCTTCTTCTGCACGGGTACTCCGGGTTCCTGCCGCGCGGGGACGCTGCGGCAGGTCCATTGTCGACCCCGCTACCCTGACAGAATGCCCGCGCAGCGCTCTTCGTCCGCCGTCGCGGTGTCCGCCACCGTCCTGCTCTGGGTGGGCTTCGTCGTCGTGCACCTCTGGGTCTCGTGGCTGGCGATCCACGGCCCGCACCTCCCGCTGGGCGACGTGGTCAACCAGTACCACGGCTGGGTGGCCGACGGTCTCGCCGGGAACGGCTGGGTCGGCCTCGACCGTGTCTGGGTCTACCCCACGCTCGCCCTCGCTCCTCTCCTGTTCAGCGCGGCCCTCGGCCTCGCCGCTTACGTGCACGTCTGGCTGGTGCTGGTCGCCGTCCTCGACGCCGTCGCGTTCGCGGTCCTCACGCGCGGCGGCACCCGACGACGGGCCCTCGGCTGGTGGTGGCTGGCGTTCCTCGTGCTGCTCGGGCCGATCGCCGTCGGCCGGCTGGACTCCATCACCGTGCCGATCGCCCTGGTCGGGCTCCTCCTGGTGAGCCGGAGGCCCGCCCTCGCCGCAGTGCTCCTCACGGTCGGCACCTGGATCAAGGTCTGGCCCGTGGCGCTGGTCGGCGCCGTGCTGATCTCCGAGAGACGGTGGATGCGCATCCTCGTCTCCGTCCTCGCCACCTCGGTCGCGGTCGTGCTCCTCGCCTTCGTCTTCGGCGGCACGAGTGCGGCGATCTTCGGGTTCGTCGGGCAACAGACGTCCCGGGGCCTGCAGGTCGAGGCGCCCGTCTCGACCTGGTGGCTGTGGCTCGAGGCCCTGCACGTGCCGGGCGTCTCCACGCAGTACGACGTCGCGATCAACACGTTCCAGATCCACGGGCCGGGCACGGTGGTGGCCGCCGCCGTGATGACTCCCGTCCAGCTCGTGATCCTGGTGGGCGTCGTGCTGCTCGGCTGGCGCGCTCGCCACCGTGGCGTGCCATCGACGTCGATCCTCGGCCCCCTCGCCCTGGGCCTGACAGCGGCGCTCATCGTGGGCAACAAGGTCGGCTCACCGCAGTACGTGACCTGGCTGGCCGTGGTGGTGCTGGCGGGGTTCGTGCTGGCTCGCGACGGCGGGCCGTCGTTCGTCCTGCCCGGCGTCCTGACGCTCGCGATCGCCGGCCTGACGCAGGTCGTCTACCCGTTCCACTACGACGGGCTGCTGCTCGCCCACCCGGGGATGGTGCTGGTGATCACCCTCCGGAACGCCCTGCTGGTCGCGCTCCTCGTCGTGGCGGCGGTCCAGCTCTGGCGGCTGGACGGGCGGCGTCTCGACGGGCCACGGCTGGACGGGCCACGGGCGGACAGGCCGCGTGGCCGGTCGGCGGGAGCGACCTCCGCTCCGGTGGGAGGATGAGGGCATGATCGTCGCATTCAGCGTGTCGCCCAGCGGTGGAGCCCCCGCCGGCGACGAGCCCGACTCCGTCCACACCGCCGTCGCCGCCGCCGTCAAGGTCGTGCGCGATTCCGGCCTTCCGAACCGCACCTCGTCGATGTTCACCGAGATCGAGGGCGACTGGGACGAGGTCATGGCCGTCGTCAAGGCCGCCACCGAGGCCGTGGCCCCCTTCGGACGCCGCGTGTCCCTCGTCCTGAAGGCCGACATCCGCCCCGGTCACACCGGCGAGCTCGATGGCAAGGTCGAGCGCCTCGAGAGGGCGATCGACCGGCTCTAGCCGCCCGGCCCGGCCCGGCCCGACGGGTCAGCTCGGCGAGGGCGCCCGCAGGGTGAGCCCGTGGTGCAGCACCGTCAGCGTCGCCGCCGTCACGAGGCCGAACGGGTCGCCGTCGAGCTGGATCTCCTCCGGCCGCGCGAACCGGAGCTCGAGGCGCCGAGCCGTGGTGTAGCGGAGCGTGCGCGAGGTCGGCAGGAACAGGGCGAGGAACCGCCCGAACGCCGTCCGGTGGAAGAACCGGTTGAAGGCCAGGCCGTAGCCGATCTTGGTCCAGCCCGCTCCCCCGCGCGGCCGGAACGCCACCGCGTCGAGGATCCCGTCGTCGGGCACCGCCGCCGGCAGCAACAGGATGTTGGCCGTCAAGGTGCCGCAGTTGCCCACGATCACCGTGTGCGCGGCCATCGAGCGCCTCTTCTCGTCGTCCCGCCGGTAGCTCAGATCGATCTGCTTGTTGCCGAAGACCGACCGCGCGATCGGGTCGGTGTACGCGAGCCAGCCGACGCGCTTCTTCAGTCGGGCGTTCGTGTTGGCGGCCATGCTCGCGTCGAGCCCGACTCCGGCCATGACGAGGAACGCGTGTCGAGACGGAGGCTGCCCCTCGGCCTCCAGCTCCGCGAAGGCGATGTCGATCGGGCGGTTCGCTCCCGTGAAGGCGGTCCGGACCGAGAGGTCGATGTCGTTCAGTGGCAGACGCAGGTTGCGCGCGAACAGATTGCCGGTGCCGACCGGCAGCAGGGCCATCGGGATCCCCGTCGTGTGCAGCACCTCCGCAGCCACTCGGAGGGTCCCGTCGCCGCCGACGATGAGAACGACGTCGGGTGTCGTCGAAGCCGCCTCTTGGGCAGCCGCGCGTCCGTCGTCGGACGCCGCCGTCTCGTGCCAGGTGGACTCCGCCCAGCCGCTGCGCCGCTCTTCTGCGGCGACGCTGGCCCGCAGCTTCGCCACCTTCACCTTGATCGGGTTGTAGACGACGGCGACCCGCCCCCGAACGGGCGCGGAATCAGAGGCGGGATGCACTCCTCGAGCGTAGCCGGGGCGGAATGATCCGACCGCCACACGCCTTAAGCCTTCACATGGCCACTCTCTTCTCCCCCATCACCCTCCGTCGTACCGAGTTCCGCAACCGCCTCTGGGTTCCGGCCATGTGCCAGTACTCGGTCGAGAAGCGCGACGGCGTGCCGACGCCCTGGCACCTCGTCCACCTCGGCTCCTTCGCCCGCGGCGGTGCCGGTGCCATCGTCACCGAGGCGACCGCCGTCGTGCCCGAGGGCCGCATCTCCCCTCAAGACCTCGGGCTCTGGAACGACGAGCACAAGGCCGCCTTCGTGCCGATCGTCGACTTCGTCCACACGCAGGGCGCGAAGATCGGCGTGCAACTCGCGCACGCCGGCCGCAAGGCGTCGACTCCCCGCACCTGGGAGCCGCAGAACGGCACCCTGTCCGAGAGCGAGCACGGCTGGCCGGTCGTCGGTCCGTCGGCCATCGCGTTCGAGGGCTACGACACTCCGCGCGCCCTCGAGACCGCCGAGGTGGAGGAGGTCGTCGCGGCGTTCGTCGCCGCCGCCGTCCGCGCCCAGGAGGCCGGCTTCGACTTCGTCGAGCTCCACGCCGCCCACGGCTACTTGATGCACCAGTTCCTGTCGCCGCTCAGCAACGAGCGCACCGACCAGTACGGCGGCTCGCTCGAGAACCGCGCCCGCATCGTGATCGACGCCGTGACGGGCATCCGCCGGGCTACTGGCGACGACTTCCCGATCCTCGTCCGCTTCTCCGCCACCGATTGGGTCGAGGGCGGCTGGAACGAGCACGAGACCGCGACGGTCGCGAGCTGGGCGCGGGATGCGGGTGCCGACCTCTTCGACATCTCCTCCGGTGGCATCGCGGCCCACGCCGACATCCCCGTCGGGCTGGGCTACCAGGTGCCGTTCGCCGACTCCGTCCGCCGCGAGGGGCACGTCGAGACCGGCGCCGTCGGCCTCATCGTCGGCGCCCAGCAGGCCCAGGAGATCGTCGAGGAGGGGCAGGCCGACGTGGTCTTCGTCGGCCGCGAGTTCCTGCGCGACCCGCACTTCGCTCTTCGCGCCGCGTTCGAGTTGGGCGTCGAGCTCGACTACTACCCGCAGCAGTACCACCGCGCGCCGTTCCACGCGCCCGTTCCGGCCTGATTCGCCGAACACATCGAAGCGGCACGAACCCTCCTCCGAGGAGGAAGGTTCGTGCCGCTCTCGTGTGTTCGAGGCCCCTCGATCAGGAGCGACGCGTGGCGTCCTGCACCTCGCCGATCAGCTCCTCGAGGATGTCCTCGAGGAAGACGACGCCCATCGTGGTGCCCTGCTCGTCGAACGACCGGGCCACGTGGATACCGGCCCGGCGCATGGTGGCGAGGGCGTCCTCCAGTTCGGTGCCCTGGTAGATCGAGATGAGCTGGCGGATGCGCTTCGGCGGCACGGGGTCGAAGAACTCGTCCGCATCGAGGTCGATCACGTCTTTGAGGTGCAGGTAGCCCGTCGGCTCGCCCTCGTCGTCGACCAGGACGTAGCGGGAGAAGCCGCTCTGGGCGACGGCCCTCTCGACCTCGGCCGGCGTGGTCGCCTCCGAGAGCGTGACCATGGAGTCCATCGTCACGGCGATGTCGGAGACCTTCTTCTCGGTGAACTCGAACGCCGCGCGCAGAGTGCCCGTCGTGTCGAGGAGCACGCCCTCGCGCTGCGACTGCGCCACGATCGACTGCACCTCTTCGACCGTGAACGCGCTCGTCGCCTCGCTCTTGGGCTCGACGCCGAAGGCCTTGACGACCGCGTTGGTGAGCCAGTTGAGCGTGACGATCACGACGCGGAAGATGCGGGCGATGAAGACCAGCGGCGGCGCCAGCAGCAGGGCCGCCCGGTCGGGGACCGAGAACGAGATGTTCTTCGGCACCATCTCGCCGAACACGACGTGCAGGAACGAGACGATGACGAGGGTGACGACGAAGCCGACGGTCTCGACGACCCCGACGCTCCAGCCGGTCAGGTGCAGCGGCCCCTCGAGCAGATGGTGGATCGAGGGTTCGGACACGTTCAGGATCAGCAGCGAGCAAACGGTGATGCCGAGCTGCGTCGTCGCCAGCATGAGCGTGGCGTGCTCCATGGCGTACAACGTGGTCTTGGCCGCACGGTTGCCGGCCTCGGCCTTGGGTTCGATGGACGAGCGGCGCGCCGAGATCACGGCGAACTCCGCCCCGACGAAGAAGCCGTTGCCGAGCAGCAGCACCACGAGCCAGACGATTCCGAGCCAGTCGCTCATGCGGGAACCTCCGTCGGGGTGAAGCGGATGCGGTCGATGCGGCGCCCGTCGAGGCGCTCCACGCGGAACACCCCGTCGTCGGTCTCCACGGTGTCGCCGACCACCGGCAGGCGACCGAGGCCGCTCATCAGCCAGCCTCCGACGGTCTCGTACGGGCCGTCTTCCGGCACCTTCACGGAGGCGCGCTCCCAGAGTTCGTCGGGACGGAGCATCCCCGGGAAGGTCAGCCACCCGCGGGAGCGCACGACGTCGACCCGGCTGCGGTCGTGCTCGTCGGAGACCTCGCCGACCAGCTCTTCGATGAGGTCTTCGAGGGTGACCACACCGGCCGTGCCGCCGTATTCGTCGACGACGACGGCCATCTGGTAGCCCTTGCCGCGCACCTCGCCGAGGAGGTTGTCGAGGGTCATCGTCTCGGGCACCCGGATGACGTCGGTCTGCAGGGCGGACACGGGCACATCGGCCCGCTTCTCTCTCGGCACCGCGACGGCCTGCTTGACGTGGACGAGACCCACCACGTCGTCGATGTCGTCGTCGGTCACCGGGAAGCGCGAGTAGCCGGTGCGCCGGGCGAGCTCGAGGACGGTCTCGGCCGAGTCGGTGCGCCCGACGCTCGTGACACGCGGACGCGGGGTCATGACGTCGGAGGCGGTGTGGTCGCCGAACACGAGGGTGCGGGCCAGCAGAGTCGCCGTGTCGAGGTCGAGGCTGCCCTCGAAGGCGGAGCGGCGCACGAGCGAGGAGAGCTCCTCCGCCGTGCGGGCGCCGGAGAGCTCTTCTTTCGGCTCGATGCCGATGCCGCGCAGCACGACGTTGGCCGTGCCGTTGAGCAGCGCGACCGCCGGCTTGAAGACGCGGGTGAACCCGACCTGGAACGGCATGACCAGCTTGGCGGTGCCGAGTGGCAGCGCCAGGGCGAAGTTCTTCGGTACGAGTTCGCCGATGATCATCGACAGCAGAGTCGCAACGACGATCGAGACGATCGGTGCGACGACGTCGACGACGGTGAGCGACGCCCCGAGCTGACGGAACGGGTCCTCGATCAGAGTCGAGATCGCGGGCTCCATCGTGTAGCCGGTGAGGAGCGTGGTCAGCGTGATGCCGAGCTGGGCGCTGGAGAGGTGGGTCGAGGTGACCTTGAGCGCGCCGATGGTCGTGCCGAGCCGCTTCTCTCCGCGGCTCTGACGCGACTCGAGATTGGCCCGGTCGAGGTTGACCAACGAGAACTCGCTGGCCACGAACAGGCCGGTGCCGACCGTGAGCACGAGGCCGATGGCGAGGAGGATCCACTCGTTCACGCGCGGGTCACCCGCGTCGGATCGAGGAGGTCGGGAGGGGGCGAGAGACTATGAGGAGGGTCGTCCATGGTGAGAGAAGCGTACCGGAGCGTTCGGCCCTCCGTCTGAAGAATCACCCCGAGCATCCCGCGCTCATCGCCTTTCAGCCTGTCGCCTGCCGGGGCCGTCGCGTCACTCGCAGACCGGAGTCACCACGAGACCGGGAGGGCCTTGCCCTCCTCGTAGCCCGCGGCCGACTGGATGCCCACCAGGGCCCGCTCGCGGAACTCGGGCACGCTTCGCGCACCGGCGTAGGTGAACGAGCTGCGCACGCCGGACGTGATCATGTCGAGGAGGTCTTCGAGGGAAGGCCGAAGCGGGTCGAGGTAGATGCGCGACGACGAGATGCCCTCGGCGAAGAGCGTCTTGCGCGCGAGTTCGTACGGGTCGAGCCGCTCGAACCGGCTCTGCACGGCCTTCGTCGAGGCCATCCCCCAGCTCTCCTTGTAGACCGCGCCCGCCTCGTCGGTCGCGAGCTCGCCGGGGGCCTCGATCGTGCCGGCGAACCAGGAGCCGATCATCACGGAGGCGGCCCCCGCGGCCAGGGCCAGGGCCACGTCGCGCGGGTAGCGGACCCCGCCGTCGGCCCAGACGTGCGCCCCGAGGGAGCGGGCGGTCTCGGCCGTCTCGATTACGGCCGAGAACTGCGGGCGTCCGACGGCGGTCATCATGCGGGTCGTGCACATCGCGCCCAAGCCGACCCCGACCTTCACGATGTCGGCTCCGGCGTTGACGAGGTGTCGGACGGCCTCGGCGGTGACGACGTTCCCGGCGACGATCGGGATCCCGAGCCCCAGGGCCTTGACCTCGGCGATCGCTCGGATCATGGCGTCCTGGTGGCCGTGCGCCGTGTCGAGCACGAGCACGTCGACGCCCGCCGCCGCCAGCGCCTTCACCTTGTCGGCGACGTCGCCGTTCACGCCGACCGCCGCAGCGACGCGCAGCCGCCCCGACGCGTCGACGGCCGGCGTGTAGAGCGTGGACCGCAGCGCGCTCTTGCGGCTGATCGTGCCGATGACGTGCCCCTGGTGGAGCACGGGCGCGAAGTCGAGGTCGGCGGCGACCAGCAGGTCGAAGGCGGCGCGGGGCCCGTCGAGGTCGTCGGCGTCGAGCGAGGCGAGCGATCCGTGGACCAGGTCGCCGAGCGTCGCGTCCCGGGCGGCGGACCCCAGGCGCGTCGCCGGGATGCAGCCGACGAAGGTGCCGTCGGCCTCGTGGAGGACGATGCCGTGCCCCTCGGTCGACGGAAGAGTGGCCCGGGCATCCTCGACCGTGTCGGACGGCGCCATGGCGTACGGCGTGTCGTAGCCGACCGGCTGCTCCTTGACCCAGCGGATCGCCGCATCGAGGTCTTGCAGGTGCATGTCCTGCGGCAGGACCCCGAGGCCTCCGCGACGCGCCAGGGTGGCGGCGAGACGCGGGCCCGTCACCGAGTTCATGTTGGCCGAGACCAGGGGGATGCTCGCCCCCGTGCCGTCGTCGGGAGCGAGCGACACGTCCAACCGCGACGTGACCGCCGACCGTGACGGGACGAGGAACACGTCGGAATAGGTCAGATCGTGCGTCGGTGTCGTCTCGTAGAACCTCATGCCAGACAAACTAAACCTTGCGGGAAGCTCCCACCCCGTGCGGTCCTAACGATTACTCTTGGAAGGCAACGGGCCGCAGGAGGCCCGGAGACTGATCAACAATCAACGGAGAGTGGGCGATCGGCTGTGTCAAGCCACGTGACCGGTACGACTGACGAGGGTGCTGCGGAGTTCGGAGCCAACGAATGGCTCGTCGACGAGATGTACGAGCAGTTCGTCGCGGACAAGAACTCGGTGGACAAGTCCTGGTGGCCGCTCCTCGAGAGCTATCGGTCCGCCGACGCGTCCGACGCCCCGTCGTCCCCGCCCTCGCCGTCCTCGTCCTCTCCTGCGACCGGGGCCCCGGCGCCCGCCGTCGCTCCCGCCGCTGAGCCGGCCGCCGCAGCCCCGGCGTCGACGCCGGTCGTCGCGGCGCGCACCACCTCGGTCGAGCCGAAAGAGAAGCCCATCCCGGCCGACGCCCCGACCAAGCCCGACGCCAAGGCGAGCGAGCAGCCGAAGCCCGAGTCCGAGAACCAGGTGCAGCCGCTTCGCGGCATGGCGAAGAGCCTCGCGACCAACATGGACGCCAGCCTGACCGTCCCCACGGCCACGAGCGTCCGCACGATCCCGGCGACCCTGCTGATCGACAACCGGATCGTCATCAACAACAACCTCAAGCGCGCCCGCGGCGGCAAGGTCTCCTTCACGCACCTCATCGGCTGGGCGCTGGTCCAGGCTCTGAAGCGGTTCCCGAGCCAGAATGTCTACTACGACGTGGTCGACGGCAAGCCGTCGGTCGTCACGCCCGCGCACATCAACCTCGGTCTCGCCATCGACATCCCGAAGCCCGACGGCACTCGCGCCCTGCTCGTCCCCGGCATCAAGAAGTGCGAGACGCTGAACTTCGCCCAGTTCGTCGCCGCCTACGAAGAGATCGTCAAGAAGGCCCGCGCCAACAAGCTCACCGCCGACGACTTCGCCGGCAACACGATCTCGCTGACGAACCCCGGCGGGATCGGCACCGAGCACAGCGTGCCCCGGCTGATGAAGGGTGCCGGCACCATCATCGGCGCCGGCGCGCTCGAGTACCCGGCGCAGTTCCAGGGCTCGGCTCCCAAGACCCTCGTCGAGCTCGGCATCGGCAAGACCATCACCCTGACCTCGACCTACGACCACCGGGTGATCCAGGGTGCGGGTTCCGGCGAGTTCCTCAAGATCGTGCACTCGCTGCTCATCGGCGAGAACGACTTCTACGAGGACGTCTTCAGCGACCTGCGCATCCCCTACGCGCCGATCCGCTGGAACCCCGACATCAACGTCAACCTCGCCGAGCGCGTCGGCAAGACCGCCCGCGTGCAGGAGCTGATCAACAGCTACCGCGTCCGCGGTCACCTGATGGCCGACATCGACCCGCTCGAGTACCGCCAGCGCACGCACCCCGACCTCGAGATCGAGCGTCACGGCCTCACCCTGTGGGATCTCGACCGCGAGTTCGTCACCGGCGGGTTCGGGGGCAAGCCGGGCATGCTGCTCCGCGAGATCCTCGGCGTCCTCCGCGACTCCTACTGCCGCACCATCGGCATCGAGTACATGCACATCCAAGACCCCGCGCAGCGCCGCTGGGTCCAGGAGCACGTCGAGGTGCCGTACACGAAGCCGACGCACGACGACCAGATGCGCATCCTCGGCAAGCTCAACGAGGCCGAGGCGTTCGAGACCTTCCTGCAGACCAAGTACGTCGGTCAGAAACGCTTCAGCCTCGAGGGCGGCGAGTCCGCGATCTCGCTCCTCGACACGATCATCCAGGACGCCGCGACGGCGGGCCTCTCCGAGGTCGCCATCGGCATGGCCCACCGCGGTCGCCTCAACGTGCTGACGAACATCGCCGGCAAGACCTACGGCCAGATCTTCCGCGAGTTCGAGGGCACGCAAGACCCCAAGACCGTCCAGGGCTCCGGCGACGTCAAGTACCACCTCGGCACCGAGGGCGAGTTCGTCTCCGCCGCCGGCGTCAAGATCCCCGTCTACATCGCCGCCAACCCCTCGCACCTCGAAGCCGGCGACGGCGTGCTCGAGGGCATCGTCCGCGCCAAGCAGGACCGCCAGGAGCCCGGCTCGTTCGCTGTCCTCCCGCTCCTCGTGCACGGTGACGCGGCGATGGCCGGCCAGGGCATCGTGGTCGAGACGATGCAGATGTCGCAGCTCCGCGGGTACCGCGTGGGCGGCACGATCCACATCGTGATCAACAACCAGGTCGGGTTCACCACCTCCCCCTCAGAAGGTCGGACCTCCGTCTACTCGACCGACGTCGCGAAGACCATCCAGGCTCCGATCTTCCACGTCAACGGCGACGACCCCGAGGCCGTCGCCCGCGTCGCCGAGCTCGCGTTCGCGTACCGCCAGGAGTTCAAGCGCGACGTCGTCATCGACCTCATCTGCTACCGCCGCCGCGGTCACAACGAGGGCGACGACCCGTCGATGACCCAGCCGCTGATGTACAACCTCATCGAGGCCAAGCGCAGCGTCCGCACCCTCTACACCGAGGCGCTCGTCGGCCGCGGCGACATCACCCAGGAGGAGTACGAGGGCGCTCACGCCGACTTCCAGAACCAGCTCGAGCAGGCCTTCGCCGAGACGCACGCCGCACAGACCGGGTCCATCCCGATCGTCACCGGCGACGCCCACGCGGTCGCCGACCTCGAGCGTCCGGCCGCGCAGCAGGACGACTCGGCCAAGGGCGACGAGTTCTCCACGGCCGTCGACACCTCGCTGATCCACGCGATCGGCGACTCCTTCGACAACCCGCCGGCGGGCTTCACGGTCCACCCGAAGCTCCAGCAGCTCTTGAAGAAGCGCGCGGACATGAGCCGGACCGGCCAGATCGACTGGGCCTTCGGCGAGCTGCTCGCGATCGGCTCGCTCCTGACCGAGGGCACCCCGGTGCGCTTCGCCGGTCAAGACACGAGGCGCGGCACGTTCGTCCAGCGGCACGCCGTCCTGCACGACCGCGAGAACGACCAGGAGTGGATCCCCCTTCAGAACGTCACCGACAACCAGGCGAAGCTCTGGATCTACGACTCGCTGCTGAGCGAGTACGCGGCGATGGGCTTCGAGTACGGTTACTCGGTCGAGCGGGCCGACGCCCTGGTGCTCTGGGAGGCGCAGTTCGGCGACTTCGCGAACGGGGCGCAGACCATCGTCGACGAGTTCATCTCCAGCGCCGAGCAGAAGTGGGGGCAGCGCTCGAGCGTCGTCCTCCTGCTCCCGCACGGCTACGAGGGCCAGGGTCCGGACCACTCCTCGGCGCGCATCGAGCGCTACCTGCAGCTCTGCGCCGAGAACAACATGACCGTGGCCCGCCCCTCGACCCCGGCCTCGTACTTCCACCTGTTGCGTCGCCAGGCCTACGCCCGTCCGCGCCGCCCGCTCATCGTCTTCACCCCGAAGGCCATGCTGCGACTCCGCGGTGCGACCAGCGACGTCGAGGCGTTCACGACCGGCCGATTCGAACCCGTGCTCGACTGCACGCGGGTCACCGATCCTTCGAAGGCGAAGAAGGTCGTGCTGCACTCCGGCAAGATCCACTACGACCTCAAGGCCGAGCTCGACAAGCGCGGCGTCGACGCCGACGACATCGCCCTGGTCCGTCTCGAGCAGCTCTATCCGCTGCCCCTCGCCGAGATCCGCGCGGTGCTCGACCGCTACCCGTCGGCCGAGCTCGTCTGGGCGCAAGAAGAGCCCGAAAACCAGGGTGCCTGGCCGTTCGTCGCCCTCGAGCTGCAGCCGCAGCTCGGCGGACGCACGATCACGGTCGCGTCGCGTCCCGCCTCGGCCTCTCCCGCCGCCGGCTCCGCGAAGCGCAGTGCGGCCGAGCTGGCCGACCTGCTCGACCGGGCGCTCTCGCTCTAGGTCGAGTCCGCCGAAGGCCGTCGTCCCCTGCGGGGGCGGCGGCCTTCGGCTTGCCTCGCTCCGTGCATCGCCCCGTGCATCCCCCGTCAGGCGAGCTTCGCGTACCGGGTACCGGACTCGTGGTAGCCGCGCTTCTGGTAGAAGCGGTGCGCCGAGTCGGTCGCCGCCGCCGAGACGGCGCTCAGGGTGGACGCCTCGTGCGAGCGAGCCCAGGCCTCGAAGTGCGAGAGCAACTGCGACCCGACGCCGTCGCGACGCGCATCGGCGCGGACGACGAGCAGCAGGAGCTGCGCCGTGGGGGCGTCGGTGTTGTAGGCCCACATCACGTGCGCCCCCGCGACGGCTGCGATGCGACCCGCGTCGTCGCGGATCACCCAGGTCTCGTGCCCGGCCTCGAGGGTCAGCCGGGTGAGCCGCGCGGACAGGGCCGGGGCGTCGAGGGTGTAGCCGAGCGACCGGATGAGCGACACGAGGTCGTCGAGGTCGGAGGAGGAGGGGATGCCCAGGGGCTCGACGGACGCGGTCATCCCCCGAAACTACCGCAGGCTCGAACCGTGTGACGCGGCCGGGCCCACGAGCGAGGAGCTAGTGCGTCGCCTGGAGGTCGCGCAGCTTCGAGAGCACCTGGAGACGGAGGTCTTCGGGCGCGGTCTCACGGCACGCGCGCTGCACGGCCTCGGTCATGACGACGTTGACGTGGAGCTCGCTGGAGCAGTCGACACAGGTCTTCATGTGCTCACGAATGTCGGCCGCATCATCGCGGGCCAGTTCGTTGTGGAGGTATTCCTCGAGTTCGGCCTTGGCCTTGTCGCACCCGCAGTCGGTCATTTCTTGGTTCCCTTCGTGGTCGGGGCCGGCACAGCGATGCCTCGGTCGCGTGCGTAGTCGGCCAGCAGTTCTCGCAGGAGGCGACGACCGCGGTGGAGCCGGCTCATCACCGTGCCCACGGGCGTCTTCATGATGTCGGCGATCTCCTGGTAGGAGAAGCCCTCGACGTCGGCCAGGTACACGGCCAGACGGAAGTCTTCGGGGACCTTCTGCAGCGCGTCTTTGACCGCGCTGTCGGGCAGGTGGTCGATGGCCTCGGCCTCGGCCGAGCGCGACGTGGTCGAGAGGGTGGCGGAGGATGCTCCCCCGAGCTGCCAGTCTTCGAGCTCGTCGATCGTGCCCTGGTAGGGGTCGCGCTGCTTCTTGCGATACGTGTTGATGAAGGTGTTCGTCAAGATGCGGTACAGCCACGCCTTGAGGTTCGTGCCCTGCGTGAACTGGGCGAAGGCGGCGAACGCCTTGACGTAGGTCTCCTGGACGAGGTCGGAGGCGTCGGCGGGGTTGCGGGTCATGCGCATTCCGGCCGCGTAGAGCTGGTCCATGAACGGGAGCGCCTGCTCTTCGAAGAGGGCGCGCTTGGCGTCGGCCGCCTCGGCGGCGGCATCGCTGGTGGTGGTGGGGGACGAGTCGTGCTCGCCGTCGGGGGTGCTCATCGCAGCCGATTCTAGTTCGGTGACGTCGATGGCAACCGGTGCAGTGGCAACGGGCATGAGTCCTCCTTCGCGCGGTTCGCAGGGCGTCGCTGTACTACCCTGACAACCGATGCAGGTATTCAGGTATTCCGACCCCGAGTTCAATCCCTACGACGATCGGCGCGAGCCCGAAGTCGACGAGGGGTTCTGGGTGGCGCCCACGGTGCAGGGTCCGGTGCGCGCGACTCTCTCGCTGCCGGGGTCGAAGTCGTTGACGAATCGCGAGCTGGTGCTGTCGGCCCTCGCCGAGCATCCCTCGACCCTCACTGCCCCCCTGCACTCACGCGATTCGGCCCTGATGATCCAGGCGCTGAAAGACCTGGGCGCCGGTATCGAGGAGGTGCCCGGCGACGAACCGTTCGGGCCCGACCTCACGGTCACGCCGGCACCGATCGAGGGCGGCACGTCGATCGACTGCGGCCTCGCCGGGACCGTCATGCGCTTCCTGCCCCCGTTCGCCGCTCTCGCCCAGGGGCCGGTCACGTTCGACGGCGACGTCAACGCCCGACGACGCCCCATGAAGACCACCATCGAGTCGTTGCGCGCCCTCGGAGTCGACGTCAGCGACGACGGCCGGGGGACGCTGCCGTTCCGGCTCTACGGCACGGGCGAGATCGAAGGCGGCGAGATCGCGATCGACGCCTCGGCCTCGAGCCAGTTCGTCTCCGGCCTCCTGCTGTCCGCCCCGCGCTTCACGAAGGGGCTGACCCTGCGCCACACCGGCGAGAAGCTGCCGAGCATGCCGCACATCGAGATGACGATCGACGCCCTCGCCTCTCGCGGCGTCGTCGTCGACTCGCCCGAGCCCGGCGTGTGGGTCGTGCCGCCCGCCCCCATCCGCGGCCGCGACGTGGTCATCGAGCCCGACCTCTCGAACGCCGCTCCGTTCCTCGTGGCCGCGCTGGTCGCCGGAGGCACGGTGTCGATCAAGCACTGGCCCGCCGACACCACTCAGGTCGGAGCCGACCTGCGCGAGCTTCTGCCGCTGTGGGGCGCCGTCGTCACGTACGACGCCGAGACGAGCATCCTCACGGTCGACGGGGGCGACGGTCTGATCGGCGGCGGCTCGCTGCCCGGGGTCGAGGTCGACCTGTCGCGCGGCGGAGAACTGGCGCCCGCGCTCGTGGCCCTCTGCGCCCTCGCCTCGGGCCCGTCCACCATCACCGGCATCGGGCACCTCCGCGGTCACGAGACCGACCGCCTGGCCGCTCTCGCAGCCGAGATCAACGGATTGGGCGGCAGCGTCACCGAACTCGAGGACGGTCTCCACCTCGAGCCCTCTCCTCTGCACGCCGGCCAATGGCGCACCTACGAAGACCACCGGATGGCGCACGCCGCCGCGATCATCGGGCTCGCCGTGCCGAACGTCGAACTCGACGACGTCCGCGTGGTCTCGAAGACGCTTCCGCAGTTCGTCGACCTCTGGACCGAGCTGCTCGGCCGCAAGGTGTCGACGAGTGCGGCCGACGTCGACCTGCTCGGATTCCTGTAGGCCGCGCGATGTCGTGGTGGAGTGACGGCGAAGAGGCCGACGGCGTCGAGGACGAGCGCGAGTACGGCGAGTACGACGAGAGCTCGGTGCGGGTACGCCCGAACCCCAAGGGCAACCGTCCGCGGACGAAGCAGCGCCCCGCCTACGCCGAAGCCATCGAAGGCGTCGTCTGGACGGTCGACCGCGGCCGCTACGGCGTGCTGCTCGACGCGGGCACGCCCGACGAGCGCGAGATCACGACCGCCCGGGCCCGCGAGCTGGGCAAGAAGTCCGTCGTCACCGGCGACCGCGTCGACATCGTCGGCGACACGAGCGGCGCCGAGGGGTCGTTGGCCCGCATCGTCCGGGTGCACGAGCGCTCGACCCTGCTGCGCCGGTCCGCCGACGACAGTGACTCCGTCGAGCGTGTCATCGTGGCCAACGCCGACCAGATGCTCATCGTGGTGGCCGCCGCCGACCCCGAGCCCCGCTCGCGGCTGGTCGACCGCTACATGGTGGCCGCGTTCGACGCCGGGGTGGAGCCGATCCTCGTCATCACCAAGACCGACCTGGCCGACCCCGCGCC
Source organism: Frondihabitans cladoniiphilus (assembly GCF_039544345.1). Taxonomy (NCBI): domain Bacteria; kingdom Bacillati; phylum Actinomycetota; class Actinomycetes; order Micrococcales; family Microbacteriaceae; genus Frondihabitans; species Frondihabitans cladoniiphilus. The sequence continues at coordinate 351,697 of NZ_BAABLM010000001.1, read as the reverse complement.
CTTCGCGGCCCATTTCTCCTGCCTCGACCTGCGCATCCTCACCTCGACCTCGACCGCCTTCGACACGGCGGCGGCCGGAGCCGAGCCCGACTCGGAAGCGGCGCGTGCCGAGTCGCCCGAGCTGCGGGAGCTCCGCCGGGTACTCGATGGCCACGTCACCGTCACGGTCGGCCACTCCGGCGTCGGCAAGTCGACCCTCGTGAACGCCCTGACCGGCTCGAAGCGGGCGGTCGGCGTCGTCAACACCGTCACCGGTCGCGGGCGTCACACGTCGTCATCGACGGTCTCGTTCAAGGTGCCCTCGGGCGGCTGGATCATCGACACGCCCGGCGTGCGCTCGTTCGGACTCGGGCACGTGAACCCCGAGAACATCCTGCAGTCGTTCGCGTCGCATGCGGTCTTCCCGGAGGGCTACCAGCCGCCCGGGGGGATCCCCCTCGACCAGGCCCACGACTGGGAGATCGTCGACCGCGTCGAGGGCGGCGAGCTCGGCGACGTCGGCCGCGAGCGGATCGAGAGCCTGCAAGCGCTGCTGGTCAGCAAGGGCTAGCTCTCGCCGCCCTGTCGTCAGCCGGGCGTCCCTCCGCCTCTTCGGCGCCGGCCTGGTGATTCGGCGCCGGCCTGATGACATCGCGCTCTCGCACCCTGCCGCCCGACCCTCGCCCGCCGCCGCCTCGCACACGCACCCTGCCGCGCGCGCCGACCCCCTTCGATCCGGCGAGGCCCCTCGGCTATCCCGGCGGGGTTGTGCCGATTCAGCGGGGGCCTGCCTGCCGCGATGGAGGGGGCCCGCCGAAATGACGGGGGCTTCGCCGCTCCGACGGGCTTGTGCCGATTCAGCGGGGGCCCGCCGATCCGGCGGGGGCGAAGCCGCCCAGGGGCTCGATACGCTGATCGGGTGACCGACTCTGCCGCCGACTCCCCCGCAGGCGCCGCCGCGCCGTACGCCGCCGACCTCGCCCTCGCTCTCGCGCTGGCCGACGACGCCGACGCCGTCAGCCTCGAGCGCTACCGGGCGGCCGACCTCGACGTGACGCTCAAGGCGGACCACACCCACGTGACCGATGCCGACCAGCGAGTGGAGCGCATCCTCCGTTCCCGCCTCGCCGAGGTCCGACCCGACGACGCCTTCTACGGCGAGGAGACCGCTGCAGCCGAAGGCGTTCCCGCCGACCCCGAGCACACGCACCGGCAGTGGATCGTCGACCCCATCGACGGCACCGCCAACTTCTTGAGGGGCGTGCCGATCTGGGCCACGTTGATCGCTCTGGTAGTCGACGGCGCGCCCGTGGTCGGGGTGGTCAGCGCCCCCGCACTGGGTCGCCGGTGGTGGGGTTCCCTCGGCGGCGGAGCCTTCGCGAGCGACAGGGATGCCCAGCTCCGCGTCTCGACGGTGAAGACCCTCGCCGACGCCTCCCTCAGCTACAACGGCCTGCAGTACTGGATCGACGACGGCCGCACCGAGCAGCTGCTGTCGCTCGCTGGAACCGTCTGGCGGACCCGGGCCTTCGGCGACTTCTGGCCGTACATGCTCGTGGCGGAGGGCGCCGTCGACGTCACCGGCGAGCCCGGGCTGGCCCCGTACGACATGGCGGCGCTGGTGCCGATCGTGACCGAGGCGGGCGGACGCTTCTCGAGCGTCGACGGCGAGCCCGGCATCTGGCACGGTAGCGCCCTCGCCACCAATGGCCTCCTGCACGACGCGGCCGTCGCCGCCTTCGCGCGCCCCTAGCGGCCGTCGCCGCAGCACTGCTTCTGGCTCGCGCGTGCCGGCGCCGCCAGCCGCTGCCGCCTGCGGGCACGCGAGTGGGCGCAAACGGCCGGCCCCACACGCGGAGGCGGCCGATTGCGCCCACTGGACGCCGTCGATCAGCGGTCGTCCCCGTGCACCCCCGCGTGGCCGTGCATCCCCGCGTGGTCGTGTGCCGGAGCGCCGTCGGCATCGCCCGCACTCGGTTCGCCCGGGGCCCCGCCCATCATCCGCAGCATCGACCAGCTCCCCGACCGGACGAAGACGACCAGCAAGACCGCAGCGAGGGCGAGGAACACGATGTTCAGCCACGTCGTGTAGTCCCACGAGACGCCGGCGTCGAGCACCACCACCGAGCGGTTCGTCGGCACCAGGCGCAGCGGCGTGAAGATCAGCTCGACCAGGTAACCCGCCACGACCATCGCCCCGTAGAACACGGCCGTGATCCGCAGGGCCGCCCGCCCGCCGTAGTAGCGCCGGTAGATCAGGATGATGGGCACGATGATCAGGTCGGCGAAGACGAAGCTGATCACTCCGCCGAAGCTGATTCCCCCGTTCCACAGGACGGCGGCCAGCGGCACGTTCCCGACCGAGCAGACGAAGCTGACCATCGCCAGGATCGGCCCGACCAGCGGCCCGACGACGAACGACAGGCCGGGGTCGCCCGACGCGAACACCGCCTGGAGCCAGCTCTTCGGCACCCACGCGTCGAAGGCTCCCGCGATGAGCAGGCCGATCACGATGTCGCGCAGCACCGACGCCCAGTCCATGACGAAGTACTGCGACACGGCCGTGACACCGCGCCGCGAGAGGAGGCGACGCCAGAACCCGTCGTCGCCCTGTACCGACATGTCCATCGAGGCGTGGCCCTCCATCGAGCCGGCGAGCCCCTTGTCGGCCTGCTCGCGCGCGGCCTCGACGATTCGCCCGCGCATCCACAGGCGGAACCCCAGGGCGATCAGCAGGATCATGATCGGACCCCCCACGAACTCGGCCAGCGTGAACTGCCAGCCGAGCACGAACGCGAGGATCAACCCGAGCTCGACGACCAGGTTGGTGGAGGCGACCTCGAACGCCATCGCCGACGAGAAGCTCGCCCCCTTGCGGAACAGGGCGCGGGCGAGGGCGACGGCCGCATAGGAGCACGACGACGACAGGGCGCCCAGGCCGGTGGCCGTCGCGAGAGCCCGCGGCGAGTCGTCGGCGAGGAGACGCGTGATGCGGTCGGTGCGGACGACGGCCTGGATCACGCCGGACAGGGCGAAGCCGAGCACGAGCGGCCAGAGGATCTCCCAGGCCATGGAACCCGCCGCGGCGAGGGCCCGGAGGAGTTCGGTGACGACGAAGGCGACGACGGACATGGCGGCCCTCCTGCGGTCGGCGGCCCCGGGCGGGGCGGATACCCCCTGAGGGTATACCTCTCAGACGCCGGGAGCCCGCTCGGGCATCCCCCGCTCAGCCGGTGACGGCGGCCCGCTTCGACTTGCGCCGCTGGAGCAGGGCGTGGATCGCGATCGGCACGACCGAGATGAGCACCAGGACGATCGCCAGGACGTCGATGTTCTCGGTGATGACCGGGAAGCCGGAAAGAAGCGAGCCCACGATCGTGAGGCCGCCGGCCCAGAGCGCCGCTCCGACGAGATTGAAGAGCAGGAACTTCGGGTAGCGGTAACGGGTCGCACCGGCGGCGAGCGGCACGTAGGTGCGGACGATCGGCACGAAGCGCCCGAGGATCAGGGCTGCTCCCCCGTACTTCTCGAAGAACTCCTCGGCCTGCCGCAGATGGGAGGTCTTGAGGATGCGGGCGTCGGGCTTGAAGAGACGACGCCCGAACCGAGACCCCAGGAAGTAGCCGACGCTGTCGCCGAGCGCCGCCGCCACGAAGCCGCAGATCGCGATGACCCAGACGCTGAGGTCGAGGGCGTCGTGGAGCAGACCGGCGGTCACGAGCAGCGAGTCGCCGGGCAGGAACGGGAAGAGGACGCCGGACTCGATGAAGATCATCAGCGAGAGTCCGGCGAGGGCCCACGGGCCGAGGCCTTCGAGCAGAGCGGCGGGATCGGGAAGCATCGTCAAGGAATAACGGTCGGGGATGCGAGACCCCTCCGAACGTGCAGGGGCTGCAACGCCGCACGACGACGAAAGCCGCCCCGAAGGACGGCTTTCGTGCGCGCATCACACAGTGCTCATGACAGGCCAGTGGTGGAGATGGGGGGAATTGAACCCCCGTCCATCGCTGAAATTGTACGCATTCTACGGGCGTAGCCAGATAAGACGTTCTACTCGGCTCCGACCTTTGCTACTGGCATCTAGGTCGACGAGCCCAGCCCGAGTGCGAGTCCCGTGTCACCCTCTGGCGTAATGACACAGCGAGCTCTCTAGCTGACGCCGGCACCCGGATAGAGAGCAGTCTCCGGACCGACGGACTTATGTGGCTCTACTGCTTACGCAGCGAGAGCGAAGTCAGTGCGCTTGGAATTGGCACTTATTGTTTTGCAGGGAGCGTTTACGAGATAACCCCACATCCTCGGCCCGCTTCTCGTTCGCAAACAGGCGATGTCGAAACCGATCATCCCCTCGAAGAGGCCTTGTCATGAGCACTGTGGAATTGTGATGATGCCTGCTGCTTTCGCAGCCCTCCATCTTACGACGGAAGTGTCTAGGAGCCTAGTCGCCCAGATTGCGTCGGGCCGACATCGCCCGGTCGGCCTCGCGCTTGTCGGTGCGCTCGCGCAGCGTCTGCCGCTTGTCGTACTCGCGCTTGCCCTTGGCGACGGCGATCTCGACCTTGGCCCGACCGTCGGAGAAGTAGATCTTCATCGGGACGAGGGTGAACCCGCCCTCTTTCGTCTTGTGGCTGATCTTGACGATCTGGTCTTTGTGCAGCAGTAGCTTGCGCTTGCGGCGCGGCGCGTGATTGTTCCAGGTGCCCTGGAAGTACTCGGGGATGTGGACGGCGTCGAGCCAGACCTCACCGCCGTCGACGAACGCATACCCGTCGACGAGGGATGCACGGCCCTGCCGCAGCGCCTTCACCTCGGTGCCGGTGAGGACCATTCCGGCCTCATAGGTGTCGTCGATCAGGTAGTCATGCCGCGCGCGACGGTTGGTCGCGACGACCTTCTCGCCCTTGTCTTTCGGCATGGCTCATGCCCTTTCGGTTCTGCGGGAGTGCTGCCCGAACCCGGGCAGCCTCTCAGCATAGCGCAGGCGGTCGCGCGACGTCAGACCTTCAGGTAGCGGCGGATGGCGACGTTGGCGGACACCGCGGCCAGCAGCGCCCCGATCACGATCAGCAGCGGTACCACGAACGCGGTGTCTTGCAGGCCGACGAACGGCGTCGAGGCGAACGACTGCGCGAGGTATCCCCGCACGAAGAACTTCACGATCAGCACGATGGCCCCACCGGCCAGGACCGATCCCACGAGCGCGGCGATCACGCCCTCGAGGATGAACGGCGTCTGGATGAACCGGTTCGACGCCCCCACGAGTCTCATGATGCCCAGCTCCCGTCTTCGACTGAAAGCCGAGAGGCGGATGGTCGTGGCGATGAGAAGGACGGCCGCGATGAGCATCAGCACAGCGATGCCGATGGCCGTGTAGGAGGCCGCGCTCAGCACGGAGAAGATTGGCTGCAAGTACCCGCGCTGGTCGACGACGCTCTGCACGCCGGCCTGACTCGACAGGCTCTCGATGAGGATGTCGGACTGCGAAGGGTTCTTGAGGTTCACCCAGAACGTCTCGTTGAGGTACGACGGCTGGACGAACTCGGTGGCCGGGCTGTTGGCGAACTGCTGCTTGAAGCGCGTGTAGGCCTGGTTCTGCGTCTCGAAGTACTCGGCCTTGATGTACGGCGCGAGCGTGGTCGATTTGAGCTGGGCCTCGACCTGATCCCGCTGGTCGGCCGTGGCCTTCGCCCCGGTGCAGTTGCCGGTCGTGTCGGTGTCGGTGCAGAGGTAGACGGCGACCTGCGCCTTGTCGTACCAGTACCCCTTCATCTGGTTGATCTGCATCTGGAGCAGGACGGCCGTGCCGACGAAGGTCAGCGAGATGAAGGTGACGAGGACGACGGAGACGACCATCGAGACGTTGCGCTTGAGGCCGCTGCCGACCTCGCCGAAGACGAGTCCGAGCCTCATTCGTCGCCTCCCCAGGTGGGGACGGCCTGCGCCTCGACGGACGTGGGATCGAGCTGGGGTGCCGGGAACTGCTGAACGGGGACTCCTTGAGTGGCGGGCTGTGCATCCTGCCCGACCCTTTGGATCGGTACGGCCTGGGTCTGGTAGCCGCCGGAACGCTCGTCGCGGACGATGGTGCCGCCCGAGAGTTCGATCACCCGACGCTGCATCTGATCGACGATGCCGGCGTCGTGCGTGGCCATGAGGACGGTCGTGCCCGACGCGTTGATGCGGTCGAGGAGGGTCATGATGCCGGCGCTGGTCGCCGGGTCGAGGTTGCCGGTCGGCTCGTCGGCCAGGAGGATGGCGGGTCGGTTGACGATCGCGCGGGCGATGGCCACCCGCTGCTGTTCGCCACCCGAAAGCTCGTGCGGAAGGCGCTGCGCCTTTCCGGCGAGCCCGACCATCTTGAGGACGTCCGGGACGGCTTCCTGGATGTAGCCGCGGCTCTTGCCGATCACCTGGAGCGTGAAGGCGACGTTGTCGAAGACGGACTTCTGCGGCAGCAGCCGGAAGTCCTGGAAGACGACGCCGAGGTTGCGGCGGAAGTACGGCACCTTGCGGCTCGAGAGGGTGCCGAGCTTCTGCCCGAGCACGTGGATCTGCCCCTTGGAGGGCTTCTCCTCTTTCAGGACGAGGCGGAGGAAGCTGGACTTGCCCGACCCCGAGGCGCCCACGAGGAAGACGAACTCGCCCTTGAGGATCTCGAGGGTGACACCGTTGAGCGCCGGGCGAGGGTTGCCGGCGTAGAACTTGGAGACTTCATCGAAGCGAATCATGACGGGCCAAGACTAGGCACGGCGAGGCCGATTCGGCAGGAGGCGCGCCTCCCCGGGCGAGCCTCGCAATCTCCTGAACGAACGCTCCGTCGCGGCTGTCCGCCGGCGCTTCGTTGCTGAGCGCTGCTCAGTCGTCGCCGCTCAGTCGTCGCTGCGCTTGCGCCAGCGGATGCCCGCCGAGATGAAGCCGTCGAGGTCGCCGTCGAAGACGTTGGACGGGTTGTTCACCTCGTGCTCGCTGCGGAGGTCTTTGACCATCTGGTACGGCGCGAGCACGTAGCTGCGGATCTGGTCGCCCCAGCTCGCCGTGATGTTGCCGGCGAGCTCTTTCTTCTTGGCGTTCTCGGCCTCTTTCTGGAGCACGAGGAGGCGCGACTGCAGAACGCGCATGGCCGCGGCCCGGTTCTGGATCTGGCTCTTCTCGTTCTGCATCGAGACGACGGTGCCGGTGGGGATGTGCGTGAGGCGGACCGCGGAGTCGGTCGTGTTGACTGACTGGCCGCCCGGGCCCGACGAGCGGAAGACGTCGACGCGGATGTCGTTCTCCGGGATCTCGATGGCCTCGGTCACCTCCATCAGCGGAATGACCTCGACGGCGGCGAAGCTCGTCTGGCGCTTGCCCGCCGCGCCGAACGGCGACATGCGCACGAGGCGGTGCGTGCCGGCCTCGACGCTGAGCGTGCCGAAGGCGTAGGGCGCGTCGACCTCGAACGTGGCCGACTTGATGCCCGCCTCTTCGGCGTAGCTGGTGTCCATCACGGTCACCTTGTAGTTGTGCTTCTCGGCGTACCGCAGGTACATGCGCAGCAGCATGTCGGCGAAGTCGGCGGCGTCGACGCCGCCGGCGCCCGCACGGATCGTGATGACGGCGGGACGCGGGTCGTACTCGCCGTCGAGCAGGGTCTGGATCTCGAGCTCGTCCATCATCTTCTGGATGCTCGCCAGCTCGACCACGGCCTCGTCGGCACTCTCTTGGTCGTCACCGTCGTTGGCCATCTCGACGAGAACCTCGAGGTCGTCGATGCGCTGCCCGGTGTGGGTGATCTTGTCGAGCTCCGACTTGCGGTGGCTCAAGTCGCTGGTGACGCGCTGGGCGTTCTCGGTGTCGTTCCAGAGCTCCGGATCGGAGGCCTCTTTCTCGAGCTCGGCGATCTCGGTGGCCAGACGGTCGGGTCCGATGACCGCGGCGATGTCGGAGAAGGTCGACCGCAGTGCCGCGATCTTGTCGGAGAAGTCCAGCTCGATCATGGTGCCCGAGTCTACCGGGGCGAGCCGGGCGTCGGCCGCCGTGCGGGTGGGCCGCCACCGCCCGGCGTCAGCCGCCGACGCCGGCCTCCCGCAGCGTCAGTTCGGCGAGCAGCCGCATCTCGAGCAGGTCCCCCGCCCGCCAGGCCGTGACCGGGTCGGGGCTGATCCGCAGGAGAGCGGCACTGTCGGAGCTGGAGAGCGCGCGGAACGCGAGGAGCTCCACTCCCCCGTCGGAGGCGGCGAGCATCCTCACCCCCTCGGCCTTTCGCGCGAAGCGCCGGTGCCGAGCGACGAGACCGGCGACCAGGAAGGCGATGGGGACGAGCGCCACGACGAGTCCGACGGCGAGGGCGACGTGGCCGACGAGCTCCTGTTGGCGACGGCCGGCCTCGGCGAGCGCCGCCCCGGCACCGCTGGCGCCCTTGAGCGGGGAGCTCGCCGCACCGCCGACGAGGGGGATGCCGCCGAGGGTGCGGGCCGCGCGGCCCAGGGTGGTCTCGAACGAGGTGCCGGCCGAGGCGACGTTCTCGCCGAGGTCGCCCAGTGTTCGGATCAGGGCGGCGAGAAGGATGCCCGTGGTCGCGAACACGACGACGCCCACGACGCTCGCGACATCGGCTGCGATCTGGCGGCGGCGTGCTCCGGGCGTCTTCGAGTAGAGCTGCATCGGTCGAGTGTGCGCCGCTCGGGCCGGATCGGGCCGGTCGGCGGCCGGCCTGACACGGCCACGGCGCGGGTCAGGGGCCGAGCAGTGGCGCGCCTGGCGCGGCGACAGCGCCGGTCAGCGGCCGAGCAGCGGCGCGCGGTCGGCGTACCCGGCGCGGGTGGCGCGGGCCACGGCGTCGGGCAGGGCCGCGAGGAAGGCGTCGACGTCGGCCCCCGTGGTCGTGTGGCCGACCGTGATGCGCAGGGCGCCCCGGGCCTCGTCGTCGCTGAGCCCCATCGCGAGCAGCACGTGCGACGCCTCGGGGATTCCGGCCTGGCAGGCCGAGCCCGTCGACACCGACACCCCGGCGGCGTCGAGGAGGAAGAGGAGGGAGTCGCCCTCGCAGCCCGGAAAGGTGAAGTGCGCGTTGCCCGGGAGGCGGTCGACGGGGTCGCCCCGGAGGATCGCGGAGGGGACGGCCGCTCGCACCCCCGCGACGACACGGTCGCGGAGCGGCTCGTAGGACGGGTGGGACGCAGAGGCGGCGACGGCGAAGGAGACGGCGGCCGGGGCATCCTGCGTGCCGGATCTCACGTCGCGCTGCTGGCCCCCGCCGTGGATCAGCGGCACGACCGTGGCCGTGCGCGAGAGCACGAGCGCGCCGATGCCGATGGGGCCGCCGATCTTGTGCGCCGAGACGCTCAGGGCGGCGAGGCCCGTCGAACGGAAGTCGAGCGGCATCTGCCCGTAGGCGGCGACCGCGTCGGAGTGGACCGGCACGCCGTGGGCCGTGGCGAGCGCCACCACCTCGGCGATCGGCTGGATCGTGCCGACCTCGTTGTTGGCCCAGAGCAGGGTGACGAGCGCGACGTCGTCGAAGCGCTCGAGGGCCCGAGCGAGGGCGTCCACCCGCACCCGGCCGAGCTCGTCGAGGGGGATCCACTCGATCACGGCCCCCTCGTAGCGCTCGAGCCACTCGACGGTGTCGACGGTCGCGTGGTGCTCGCCGCCGGGGACGAGGATGCGCGGGCGGGGCTTCTCGGCCTGGCGCGCCCACCACAGGCCCTTGACCGCGAGGTTGACCGACTCGGTGCCGCCGGAGGTGAACACCACTTCGATGGGGTCGCAGCCGAGGGAGTCGGCGACGCGCTCGCGCGCCTCTTCGAGCACCCTCTTGGCGTTCTGCCCGGCGCTGTGGATCGACGACGGGTTGCCCACGCCGTGCAGCGCTGCCGTGTAGGCGTCGATGGCCTCGGGCAGCATGGGCGTCGTGGCCGCGTGGTCGAGATAGACCGCCAAAGTGCCTCCTGCCGTCGGTGTCCCGTTCGTTCATTACTCTAGGACTCGTGACTGTGCTCGCTCCCCGGCCCGACGATCCGCTTCGTGCCGATCCTCTGCACGACCTCGGCCTCCGGGTCGGTGAGAACGGCCCGACGTTGCGCGTCTGGTCGGGCGCCGCGACGGGTGTCGACCTCGTGATCGACGACGCTCCCCAGGAGCGGGTCGTCCCGATGATCCGCGACCCCCACGGCGTGTGGACGGGCAGCGATCCGCGTCTCGTGCCAGGGCGGCGCTACTGGCTGCGGGCCGACGGCGAGCCCGTCAGCGACGACGGCGTGAAGACGCCGTTCGACCCGACCGTCGACCTCCTCGACCCGTACGGGCGCGGGCTCGGCAAGACCGGCCGGGGCGAATGGCGCAGCGTCGTCATCGACGAGTCGTTCGACTGGGGCGGCGTGGCCAAACCGGCCGTGCCCCTCGACCACACGGTCGTCTACGAGGCGCACGTGCGGGGCTTGACGAGGCTCTCCCCCACCGTTCCCGAAGACCTGCGCGGAACCTACGCGGGGCTGGCCCACGAGAGCACCATCGCCTATCTGAACGACCTCGGCGTCACGGCCGTCCAGCTCCTCCCCGTCCATCAGCACATCGACGAGCAGCGGCTCGTGGCCCAGGGCTTCGAGAACTACTGGGGCTACAATACGCTCTCGTACTTCGCCCCGCACGCGGCCTACGCCTCTCGGGACGCGCAGCTCGGCGGCCCGTCGGCGATCGCCCGCGAGTTCAAGGGCATGGTCCGCCTGCTCCACGCCGCAGGTATCGAGGTCTGGCTCGACGTCGTCTACAACCACACCGCGGAGGAGGGCGAGGAGGGTCCGGTCACGAGCTTCCGGGGCCTCGACGGCTCCTACTACCGGCACGACGCCACCGGCGCACCCATCGACGTGACCGGCTGCGGCAACACGCTCGACACCAGCCTCCCCGCCGGCGCCCGCCTGGTCCTCGACAGCCTCCGCTACTGGGCCACCGAGATGCAGATCGACGGCTTCCGGTTCGACCTCGCCGCGACCCTCGGCCGCGGACCCGACGCGGTCTTCTCCGGCGCCGACCCCCTGCTCGCCGCCATCCGCGACGACGACGCCCTCCAGGGCGTGAAGCTGATCGCCGAGCCGTGGGACGTCGGGCTCGGCGGCTGGCAGACCGGCAACTTCCCCGAAGGGTGGAGCGAGTGGAACGACCGGTTCCGCAACCGAGCCCGGGACTTCTGGTTGAGGGACGTCGCCGATGCCCGCCACCACGGCCGTGCATCCAACGGTCTCGGTAGTTTCGCTTCGAAGCTGTCCGGGTCGAGCAACATCTACTCGCACGAGCGCGGGCCGCTCTCGGGCGTGAACTTCATCACGGCGCACGACGGCTTCACCCTGGCCGACGTCGTCGCGTACGACCACAAGCACAATCTCCGCAACGGCGAGGAGAACCGCGACGGCGCCGACGACAACCGCTCGTTCAACCACGGGGCGGAAGGGCCGACCGACAACCCGTGGATCCTGGATGCCCGGCGGCGCGCCTCCCGGAACCTCCTGGCCACGCTGTTCCTCTCGGCGGGCGTGCCGATGCTGACCGCCGGCGACGAGATCGGGCGCACCCAGCGCGGCAACAACAACAGCTACTGCAGCGACGACGAGATCTCGTGGGTCGACTGGCAGCTCGACGACGAGCGGGAGGCGCTGCTCGCCGACACGAAGGCGCTGATCCGTCTGCGTCGGGAGAACCCGGCGCTGCGCCCCGTGCGGTTCGGCAGCCCGGGCCTCGCGACCCTGTCCGCCACCGCCATGAGCTGGTTCGACGCCTCCGGCCGGTACATGAGCCCGGAGGACTGGAACGACCCCGACAAGCGCACGCTCCAATACCTAGCGGCGTCGACCCCGGAGGTCGAGGAGTTCAACCGGGTGCTCGTCGTCGTCCACGGCTCCGAGACCGCCACCACGGTCACCCTGCCGGTCGAGACGGGCATCGAGGCCTACGAGGCACTGTGGACGAGCGGCGACGTGTTCGACCCGACGCCCGCGGCCCCCGGCAGCGTCTACGAGCTGCGAGGACCGACGGTGACGCTGTGGCGCGTGCGATGACGCCGAGGCGAGTCCGATGACGCCGGGGCGAGTCCCATGACGCCGCGGTGAGTGCGATGACGCGGGCGTGGGTGCGGTGAGCGCCGCCGCCCCGGGAACACCTGCCACCGTCGCCCTCACCACCGCGGGCATCCCCTTCACCGGCCACACCTACGAGCACGCCGACACCGCGACGAATTTCGGCGAGGAGGCCGCGGCCCTTCTCGGCCTCGACGACGACCAGGTCTTCAAGACGCTCGTCGTCCAGGCCGACGCCGAGCTGGTGGTCGCGGTCGTGCCCGTCTCCGGGCGACTCGACCTCAAGGCCCTCGCAGCGGCCGTCGGGGCGAAGAAGGCGGCGCTGGCCGATCCCGCCCTGGCGCAGAGGCGCACCGGCTACATCGTCGGCGGAATCAGCCCGATCGGCCAGAAGACCGCCCTCACCACCGTGGTCGACGAGACCGCCGAGCTCTACGACACCGTCTTCGTGAGCGGAGGCCGGCGCGGATTCGACATCGAGATCTCACCCGCCGACCTCGCCCGCGCGACCGGTGCGACGTTCGCTGCGATCGCACGGCCCTGAACCGGGGCCGCGGGATGCACGATCCGCGCCGATCACGGGGGCGCGACGCCGAGCCGCCCGCCCCGTGCCTTCGGGTGCCCGCCGTGGGTCTCCGGACGTACCCCGCCGATCCCCTCTGTCGGTGGCTCGGCGTACCGTGCAGCCCATGAGCGACCAGAACCAGACCCCCGACAGCACCGACGTCGACACGACCGGCACCACCGACCCCACGCAGAAGCCGATGCTCGGCTCCCCCGTCGCCGAGGGCGAGACCGCCGAGAAGGACCCCAGCGACTGGGTCACCGGCGACGAGCCCGCCACCGGCCCGCAGAAGAGCTACCTCGACACCCTGGCCCGCGAGGCCGGAGAAGAGATCCCGGCCGACATCACGAAGGCCGAGGCGAGCGAGCACATCGACCGTCTTCAGCAGAAGACCGGCCGCGGCGCCTAGGGCCTCCGTCGTGGCTGGGGCGCGGGGGCGACGGACCGGGTACGGTCAAGTCGTGGCGCCACGAGACGAATCCAAGGTCGGACCCCGAGTCGGACGCATCCCCATCACGGGGCTGCTTCCGCGGACGCCCGACGACCTGTTCGACACCAAAGCCTTCGTGAGCGAGGTGGTGCCTTTCGAGGCCACCGTCTTCCGCGAAGGCCACGACATCATCGACGCGGCTCTGATCGTGGTCGACCCCGAGGGCGGCGTCACTCGCCACCCGATGACCCCGGGCATCCCCGGCACCGATCGCTGGAGCGCGAAGGCGCAGTTCCAGCTGCCGGGCGTCCACGCCTGGCACGTCGAGGCCTGGAACGACGACTGGGCGACCTGGTTGCACACCGCCGAGATCAAGATCCCGGCCGAACAAGACGTCGACAACGTGTTCGCGACCGGCCGAGAGCTGCTCGAGCGGGCGGCGAAGTCGGCACCCGACGTCACCCTCTTCCGCGACGGGGCGAAGGCCCTGGGCAACGCCGGCCTCTCCCCCGCGTCCCGCCTCCGGGTCGCGACCGACCCCCGCCTCGCGGCCGCCCTCGCGCGCACCCCGCTGGCGAGCCTCGTCACCCAGAGCCCGCAGCGTCGCATCCGGGTCGAGCGCGCCCGTGCCGCCGTCGGCAGCTGGTACGAGTTCTTCCCCCGGAGCGAAGGCGCGAAGAAGAGCGACGACGGCACCTGGAAGAGCGGCACGTTCCGTACCGCCGCCCGCCGGCTGCCGTCCATCGCCCGCATGGGGTTCGACGTCGTCTACATCCCGCCGGTCCATCCCATCGGCACGACCTTCCGCAAGGGCCCCAACAACACCCTGGTGGCGGGCCCCAACGACCCCGGGTCGCCCTACGCGATCGGCTCCCCCGACGGCGGTCACGACGCCGTGCATCCCGACCTCGGCACCCTCGACGACTTCGAGTGGTTCGTCGGCGCGGCGGCCAATGTCGGCCTCGAGCTGGCCCTCGACCTGGCACTGCAGTGCTCGCCCGACCACCCCTGGGTCACCGAGCACCCCGAGTGGTTCACGACGCTGCCCGACGGCACCATCGCCTACGCCGAGAACCCGCCCAAGAAGTACCAGGACATCTATCCGCTCAACTTCGACAACGACTACGAGGGCATCTCGAAGGAGATCCTGCGGATCGTCCTGTTCTGGATCGAGCGGGGAGTGAAGATCTTCCGGGTCGACAACCCGCACACCAAGCCGGTGCACTTCTGGGAGTGGTTGCTGGCGGAGGTGGCGCAGAAGCACCCCGAGGTCGTGTTCCTGGCCGAGGCCTTCACCAAGCCGGCGATGATGCAGTCGCTCGCGCAGGTCGGGTTCCAGCAGTCGTACACCTACTTCACCTGGCGCAACGAGAAGTGGGAGTTGGAGGAGTACCTCCGCGAGATCTCCACCGAGACGAGCGCGTGGTTCCGCCCCAACTTCTTCGTCAACACGCACGACATCCTCACGCCGTACCTCCAATTCGGCGGGGTGCCGGCCTACAAGGTCCGAGCGGCCATCGCCGCGACGGCCTCGCCCACCTGGGGCGTGTACTCCGGCTACGAGCTCATCGAGAACGTCGCGAGACCCGGTTCCGAAGAGAACATCGACAACGAGAAGTACGAGTTCAAGCTGCGCGACTGGGCCGGCGAGGAGGCGGCCGGGGTGTCCATCGCCCCGTACCTCACCCAGCTCAATCGAATCCGGTCCGCGCATCCCGCGCTCCGCCAGTTGCGCAACCTGACGGTCCACGGCAGCGACGACGACGCGATCCTCGTGTACTCGAAGTACCTCTCGGGCGAATTCACCCGCTCGGGCCGCTCCGACGCGATCATCGTCGTGGCCAACACCGACCCGCACTCGGCCCGCGAGACCACCGTCCGCCTCGACCTCACCGCGCTCGGGCTGACCCCCGGTTCGAGCTTCGTCGTCCGCGACCTGATCACCCAACAGTCCTGGACCTGGAGCGACGACAACTACGTCCGACTCGACGCCTTCGTCGAACCGGCGCACGTGCTCGTCGTCGACTTCAACCGCGCTCCATAGGAGGAGACCCCGTGTCCGCAGAATCCCTCGTCATCCCCACCCTCGATCCGCGAGAGGCCCACCTGGTCGCAGCCGGTGCTCACGCGCACCCCCACCAGGTGCTCGGCCCGCACCACGTCGACGCCGGCGTCGTCGTCCGGGTGCTGCGCCCCCTCGCCTCCTCCGTGACGGTGATCCTCGAGAGCGGCGCCCGCCTGTCGATGGCGCACATCAGCGACGGCGTCTGGGAGGCTCTCGCGATCATCGAGCCCGGTGCGTACCGGGTCGAGGCGACCTACGACGGCGGCTCCCCGTGGACCACCGACGACCCGTACCGCTTCTGGCCGACCATCGGCGACGTCGACCTCTACCTCTTCGGCGAGGGGCGCCATGAAGACCTCTGGAAGGTCTTCGGCACTCACGTCATCGAGCACCAGGGTGTCCGCGGCACGTCGTTCGTGGTCTGGGCGCCGCACGCGCAGGCGGTCCGTATCAAGGGCGACTTCAACGGCTGGTACGCGGTGGCCCACGCGATGCGCCGCATGGACGGCAACGGCGTCTGGGAGCTCTTCGTCCCGGGCTTGACCGGGGGCAATTACAAGTACGAGATCCTGACGCAGGACGGCCGCTGGGTCGAACGCGCCGACCCGATGGCGCGCCAGGCGGAGACTCCCCCGCAGACCGCCTCGGTCATCACCGCCTCCACCCACGAGTGGCAGGACGACGCGTGGCTGGCGAAGCGCGCCGCCTCCGAACCGTCCGCGGGCCCCATGAGCGTCTACGAGCTGCACGTCGGTTCCTGGCGACCCGGGCTCGGCTACCGCGAGCTGGCCGACCACCTGATCGCCTACGTCGGCGACCTCGGGTTCACGCACGTCGAGTTCATGCCCCTCGCCGAGCATCCCTTCGGCGGCTCCTGGGGCTACCAGGTGTCGGGCTACTACGCGCCGACCTCGCGCTTCGGCACGCCCGACGACCTCAAGTACCTCATCGACCGGCTGCACGGCGCCGGCATCGGCGTCATCATGGACTGGGTGCCCGGGCACTTCCCGAAAGACGAGTGGGCGCTGGCGGAGTTCGACGGCCAGGCGGTCTACGAGCACAGCGACCCGAGGCTCGGCGAGCAGCCCGACTGGGGCACCCTCGTCTTCAACTTCGGCGACTCCCAGGTGCGCAACTTCCTCGTCTCGAACGCGCTCTACTGGCTCGAGGAGTTCCACATCGACGGGCTCCGCGTCGATGCGGTCGCCTCGATGCTCTACCTCGACTACAGCCGCAACGAGGGCGAGTGGGTGCCGAACAAGTTCGGCGGCCGTGAGAACCTCGAGGCCATCTCGTTCCTCCAAGAGGCCAACGCGACCGCCTACAAGCGCAACCCCGGCATCATGATGATCGCCGAGGAGAGCACCTCCTGGCCCGGCGTCACTCGGCCGACCAGCGACGGCGGCCTCGGCTTCGGCCTGAAATGGAACATGGGCTGGATGCACGACTCGCTCGAGTACATCGGGCGCGACCCGCTCTACCGCGGGTACCACCACGGCGAGATCACCTTCTCGTTCGTCTACGCGTTCAGCGAGAACTTCATGCTGCCGATCAGCCACGACGAGGTCGTGCACGGCAAGGGGTCGCTCTACGGCAAGATGCCCGGCGACGACTGGCAGAAGCGCGCCAATCTCCGCGCCTACCTCGCCTTCATGTGGGGGCACCCGGGCAAGCAGCTCCTCTTCATGGGGTCGGAGTTCGGGCAGCCCTCCGAGTGGAGCGAATCGCGCGGTCTCGACTGGTGGGTGCTCGACCAGCCCGCCCACGAGGGTCTGCACTCGCTCGTCGGAACCCTCAACCGGGTCTATCGCGACGAACGCGCTCTCTGGGCGCACGACTTCGACACCGAGGGCTTCGAATGGATCGAGGGCGGTGCCGCTCAGCACTCCGTCGTCGCGTTCCTCCGTAAATCGGGCGACGGCGAGAGCGTCGCCGTGCTCGCGAACTTCTCCGGCGAGCCCGTCTCGATGCGCTTCGGGCTTCCCGAGGCCGGCGAGTGGTACGAGATCCTCAACACCGACGCCGGAGAGTACGGCGGCTCGGGTGTGGGCAACTACGGCAGCGTGACGGCCACCGACGAGCCCTGGGCCGGACGCCCCGCCTCGGCCGACGTCCTGCTGCCGCCGCTGGGCGTCATCTGGCTGAAGCTGGCTCGCTGACCGCAGCCGGCCGAAGCCGACACACGAACGGCCCCCACTCGTGGAGTGGGGGCCGTTCGTGTGTTCGCCACTCGATACGAGCGGCGGCTCGATGCGAGCACGGCTCGATGCGAGCAGGGCTCGGTGCGAGCACGGTTCGGTGCGAGTGGGGCTCGGCGCTCAGTACAGCAGCATCGTCAACCTGCGCCGGGCCGCCGTGACCTCGGGTGCATCGACGCCGACGATCTCGAAGTACTCGAGCAGACGGGTCCGTGCGGCGTCCTTTCCGGCCTGGTCGAGCTTCGGGAAGAGGGTCAGGACACGGTCGAACGCGTCGACGACATGTCCGCCACTGACGTCGAGGTCGGCGAC
This sequence comes from Frondihabitans cladoniiphilus, assembly GCF_039544345.1. Lineage (NCBI taxonomy): Bacteria > Bacillati > Actinomycetota > Actinomycetes > Micrococcales > Microbacteriaceae > Frondihabitans > Frondihabitans cladoniiphilus. The sequence continues at coordinate 334,098 of NZ_BAABLM010000001.1, read as the reverse complement.
CGCCAACTGCGCTTCGAGGTCGTCCGGAGCCGCGGCGCCGGCGCTACGGATGTCGGCGAGCGTGCCGCCCTGGAGCCGGGCGAGGAGCGACACCTGGGCGAGACCGGCGACGGCCAGTTGGTCGTGTGGGTCCTGAGCGATGGCGGTGCGGTATTCGTCCTTCGCCTTCTCGTAGTCGCCCGACTCGATGGCGTCGTAGGCGGCCTGGTGGTGCGGAGGGAGCGGAGCCGGCTCGGGCTCGCCGGGCGCGTCGCCGGCGACGCCCTCAGGGGCGGCCGCGGTGCCGGTGACGCCGTTCTGGGCCGCCAGTTCGAGCACCTGGTCGAGGACGTCCTGCAACTGCGCCTCGGGCAGCGCCCCGGTGAACAGCGAGACCGGCCGGCCCCCGATCACCGCGGCCACCGTCGGGATCGACTGGGCCTGGAAGGCCTGGACGAGCTGCGGGTTGGTGTCGACGTCGACGCGGACCAGGATCAGACGACCGGCGAGACCGAGGACCAGCTTCTCGAGGAGAGGCGACAGGAGACGGCTCTGCTCGCTGCGATCGGTGGCCAGGTCGACGATCACCGGGACGGACGAGCTCAGATCGAGGACGGCCGTGAACGTCGCGTCGGTCGCGTCGAGGACGAGAGACGGAACGTCGACGACGCCACCGGGGACGGCGGACGGCCCGGCGGGCCCACCCGCCGGCGGAGCACCGGCGGAGGCGTGACCCGCACCCGCGGGCGCCGCACCTCGACTCACGAGGGACGAGAGGTCGACCGCGCCTCGAAGACCGGCGGGAAGGGGAGGGACGTTGCTCATGGCACCTCTTTCGCTGAGATCAAACCCTGACTGAAACCGAGCAGCACGATCTTGTCGGTGGAACCGACCGGCGGCACGGAGAAGAGCAGCTGCACGCCGTAGGTGGCGGTGATCCCCTTCGTGGTCTGCGAGAGACCGGACAGCGCCTTGACCTCGCCCTCGGGGTTCACCTGCGCGCCGGCCTTGGTCGGTGTCACGGTCTCGATCTCGTCGAGGGACACCGACACGATGGCACCGGCATCGAACGTGGCCAGGGCGACGCTCGGATCGCTCGACACCTCGCTGGAGTAGGCGATGGACGCCGTGGTCGGGAGGGCCGCCTGCTTCGCGTCTTTGTACGGCTTGCCGATCTTGTCGCGGAGCGTGTCGCCGGTGGCCTGGAACTTCGCGGCCTCGGTGCTGGCGTCGCCGTTCTTCAGGATGTCCGCGTAGGCGGCGGCGAGCTGGTCGGGTTCCATGGTGAGCAGCTTGACGTCGGGAGCGAGACGGGCCGCACCGACCGACGCCGCGGGCAGCTTCGGCACCTGGGCTCCGTCGAGCCCCACGAGGTACTCGACCTTGTAGGGATCGCGGGCCGTGGGCTGGAGGAGGGTCACTCCGACGGCTGCGCTCGTCGTCTGCACGACGGCGAAGACGGTCCGGGGCCAGGAGTTCGTCTGCTGCGGAAGCGTGACGTCGAGCTTGCCGGTCGGGATCGTCAGCGGGCCGGCGGCGGTCGAGTCGGCCTTGCGGATGGCGTAGTTGGCCGAGCGCTCGGCCAAGGCGGAGCCGGTGAACCGCGTGGCGGCGAGGGTCGCGTCGAGATCGGTGTCGGCCTTGGTCTGCACCGCCGTGATACGCGAGAGGATCTCCTTGGCCTGGCCGACCGTGACGGCCGGGGGCTGGAGTGCGGCGGCCTGCGCCGGGGCGGTCGTCGTCGGCGCCGACGGCGTAGCCGCGGACGACGACGAGTCGGAGGAGAACTGCGGCCAGTACTGCGAGCTGCAGCCCGCGAGAGCGATGGACGAGACCAGGATCACCGGCACGACTGCGATCAAACGGCGGCCTCGCCGCCCCCGGCCCTCGACGGCTCCGCCCGACGAACCGCTGCCGAGTGCCGCCTTGCGCCCCTGTCGGACGGAGCGCGGACGCTCGGAGCGGGGCAGCTTGGGCCGCTTGCCCCCGGTGCCGGACGTGCGGCGCGGCCCACGGGTTCGGCGGTGGTGGACGATGGCCCAGACGAAGAGCAGGATGCCGATCACGAAGACGAGGAGACCGCCGGCGACGAGCGGCCCGACCAGCGGCGTCGCGGTCGACAACGGCCAGGTCACGGAGACCTTGGACGGGGCGGCGGTGCTGCCGTCGGAGGCGATGAGCAGAGAGATGTCGGACGGGGCGTCGAGCGGGATCGAGAGGGTCTCGCCCTGGTACTGCTGAAGCCAGAGATCGGATCCGGCGGGATCCGGGGCCTTGGCGGACGAGCCCTTCACAGTCTTGGAGACGAGTTCGTTCGTGGTCGTGTCGAACGAGATCGAGTTGTAGGTGGTGTCGCCCACCCAGCCCTTGACGTCGGCGGTCCGGGCGTAGGCCGCGAAGACTTTCGCGCCCCCGGAGATCGAGATGGTCTCACGCCCGGGGTAGCCCTTGAGCGCTTTGCCGGGGAGGACGGTGAGGGTCGCGCCGCTCTTCGTCACCACGGAGGAGGTCACGGAATCCGGCGGAGCGAAGACGGTTCGCTGACCGAGACCGAGCAGCACCAGGAGTGCCGCCACCACCAATGTGACGACAGCCAGAACGAAGCGCACCTTTTCTCCCTGCATTTAAGACCCTTCACGATAGCCGACCTCACTGTGTGGCGCCTCTCCGGCCCGAGCACCGCCCCATTCCGGCTAAAATGCGGGAGTTCGCCGTGTCCGCGTCCCCTTCCGGGCGTGCAGCGTCGGCGGCCCTCGGGTCCGCCTCGACGGCGACCTGCTCATACGTTCATCGCACCGCGCCCCGCAGTCCAGGGCTCGCCCGACCACAGGGAGAAAACGTGGCCACTGATGAGGCTGAATTCGGAACGGAACTCCGCGGCTACAAGAAGGAAGAGGTCGAGCGGGCCCTCGGCGACCTCCGCCGAGAGCTGATCAAAGCGAACACCGACCGCCAGGAGGAGCGCACCGAAGCGCGCCAGCTCCAGCAGCGGATCGACGAACTCGAGAGCGAGCTCGCCGAGGTCGGCGACCCGTCCTACAAGGGCCTCGGCGCCAAACTCGAGAACACGCTCCGCCTGGCCGAAGAGCAGTCGAACGAGCTCATGGCCAAGACCGAACGCGAGGCGCAGGAGCTCCGCACCACCTCCGCCAGCGAATCGCAGCGCCAGGTGGAGGAGGCGAGCGAGCGAGCGGCCGACATCCTCGACGACGCCAGGGGCCGCGCGGCCGCGCAGATCGAGGAGTCCACCGGCGAGGCCGACCGCCTCGTCGCCCGGGCTCGCGCCGATGCCGAGACGATGCTCTCAGAGGCGGAGCGCGATGCCGCAGCCGTCCGCACGACCGCGTCGACCGAGGCGGCCGAAGCCCTGTCGACCGCTCGCCGCGAAGCCGCGGCGATCCGTGCCGAGGCCGAGCGCGAGGCCGCCGACCTGCGCGCCGTGGTCCAGGCGGAGGTCGCCGAGTCCCGGGAGGGCGCGGCCGACCTCGCCCGCCAGACCGAGGAGGGCCGGGCGCGCTTCATCAGCGACTCCGAGAACCAGCGGGCCCAGCTCGAGCTCGAAGGCACCACGGTCCGCGACGACCTCCGCCGCCTCGACGAGACGACCCGCGCCGACCTTGACCACGAGGTCACCACCCGCCGCGAGGCGCTCGATCGGGAGGTGCTCGGCGCGCAAGCGGAGTTGGCCGACGACGCCGAGAACCAGAGGGCGACTCTCGAGCGCGAGATCACCGCGGCCCGTGCATCCCTCGAGAACGACGCCGCAGCTACCCGTCTCGCGCTCGAGCGCGAGGCCGAGACCACGCGCTCCGACCTCGACCGCGAGGTGGAGGAGGCGCACAACGACATCGAGGGCGCCCGCGCGGCTGCCGCGGAAGAGATCGAGCGGACCACCTCGCAGACGCGCGAGCAGATCGCCCGCGACATCGAGCAGACGCGCGAACGCCTCGCCCGCGAGACCGAGGAGCACACCGCCCGCCTGGCCGCCGAGCGCGAACGGGCCGAGGCCGACCTGGCCGCCGACCTCGAGGAGACACGCGCGCGCCTGGCGCACGACGACGAAGAGCAGCGAGCCCGGCTGCGGAACGAGCGGGAGACCCTCGACGCGGAGATCGTCGCCGAGCGGCAGCGGATCCACGCTGTCCTCGAGCGCGAGCAGGAGGAGGCGCGCACCGCGCTCGAGGTCGAGCTCGCCACGCGTCGGGACGAGTCCGAGCAGGACTTCGTGGCCCGGCACAACGACGCGGTCGCCGAGACGCAGCAGTACCTCGACGAGGCCAACGCCCAGCTCGCCGACGTCACGGCGCGGGCCGACACCAAGCGCCGCGAGGCTCGGAAGGCCGAGGAGTCCGCCTACAGCGACGCTCGCAAGGTCCGTTCCGACGCCGACCGGGTCGCCAACGAGACTCTGACCAACGCGCAGAACCGTGCCGACTTCATCGTCTCCGACGCCGAACGCCGCTCCCGCGAACTCGTCGGCGACGCCGAAGAACGTCTCGCCGACCTGAATCGCGAACGCGACTCCATCGCTCAGTACTTCGAGAACCTCCGCAGCATGGTGCACCAGGTCGATCAGATCGACCAGACCTCGACCGAGTGAAGATCCAGAACGCCTTCCGCCTCGGGCTGGTCGGGGCGCTCGGCGTCCTGACCGCCCTGGTCATCGGCGCGGCGATCGGACGCCTGTCGACGGTCCTCACATACGTCGGAATCGCGCTGTTCCTCGCACTCGGCCTCGATCCCGTCGTTCGGTTCCTCGAGAAGCGACGGATCAAACGCGGCTTCGCCATCACCATCGTCATGGTGGCTGTGCTGCTCGCGTTCGTGGGCGTCGTCTTCGCGATCGTCCCCACGATCGTCACTCAGACGTCCACGCTGGTGGGCCAGCTGGCGTCCTATCTCCAGAGCGTCACGGCCCAGCAGTTCGTCGACAACCTGCAAGACCTGGTTCCGAAGAACGTCTTCAACGTGCAGAACGCCCTCGAATCGGTCGTCTCGTTCCTCACCAACCCCAGCAACCTCGTGACGATCTTCGGCGGCGTCCTGGGCGTGGCAATCGCCATCGGCAACGGTCTCGCGGGCGTGCTCGTCGTGCTCATCCTCACCCTCTACTTCATGGCGTCTCTCGACAGCATGAAACGCGGCCTCTCGCACCTCGTGGCCCGTTCGAGCCGAACCGAGTTCGTGCGCCTCTCCGACGCCATCAGCCAGTCCGTGGGTCGCTACGTCATCGGCCAGGTCGCCCTGGCCCTGCTCAACGGCATCCTGAGCTTCGTCGTGCTCTCGATCATCCACGCCCAACTGCCCGCCTTCTTCGCGTTCCTGGCGTTCATCGGAGCCCTCATCCCCCTCGTCGGCACCGTCAGCGCCGCCGCCGTCATCGTGGTCGCCCAGGTCGCTCTGCAGCCGCTCTCCCCCGCCACCTGGATCGCCCTCGCGGTCTGGTACCTCGTCTACATGCAGGTCGAGGCGTACGTCCTCGCACCTCGCGTGATGCGCCAGGCGGTGAAGGTGCCCGGCGTGATCGTGATCATCGCGGCGCTCGTCGGCGGCACCCTGCTCGGCGTGCTCGGAGCATTGATCGCCGTGCCGGTGGCCGCGGCCGTGCTGCTCATCATCCGCGAGGTCGTGATCCCGCGGCAGGACCGCCGCTGAGACGCACCGGCGTGCCGGCAGGCGCCGCACCCTCGGGTGAAGCGCGGGCGTGCATCCCCCGCTCTCGCCGTCGACGACGCCGCTAGGCGACCGGCCAGGTCTCCGACAGGGGCAGGGCCGCGGGATGCACGACCCGCACGATCTCGGACAGCACCCGCCGGGTCTGGTGCTCGCCGACCCAGAGGTGCTTGCCGCCCGCGACCTCGACGAGTCGGGCTTCGGGCACGACGGCGAACTTCTCACGCGCCTCGGCCGGACGCAGGAAGTCGTCGAACTCGGGGATGAGCGCGACGAGCGTGCGCCCGCTGTCGGCCCACCGGGCGAGCTCGGCCTGCGACGTGCGCGAAAGCGGAGGCGAGAGCAGGATCGCCCCGGCGATCTCGTGCTCGAGCCCGTGCTTGAGGGCGACCTCGGTGCCGAACGACCAGCCGACCAGCCACGGGGTCGGCAGCCCCTGCTGCCGGACGAAGTCGACGGCCGCCGCGAGGTCGAAGCGCTCGCTGACGCCGTCGCCGAACTCACCCTCGGAACGACCGCGAGGCGAGGATGCACCGCGGAAGTTGAAGCGCAGCACCGCGAGATCGGCCTGCGCCGGAAGGCGGGCCGCCGCTTTGCGGATGATGTGCGAGTCCATGAAGCCGCCGGCCGTCGGCAGCGGATGGAGGGTGAGGAGCGTGGCGGCCGGGGGGCGCCCGACGGGCAGGGCGAGCTCGCCGACGAGGGTCAGGTCGTCGGAGGTGTGGAGCTCGATGTCGCGGCGCTCGGCGGAGAGCTCGACGCCGCCTCGCACCTCGACGGTCGCGGGGCCGGAACCGGCCGGGGCGTCGGGCGTGGGGGCGTCGGTCACGAGATTCTCCAGCAGTGGGTGTGCCAGTGTCGCCGGGCCGCGAGATCCGCCTCTTCACCGAAGAGGCCGTCCGCGCGCCAGGCGACGATGTGCGGGGTGCCGGGCTCGACGGTCAGGGAGCAGCCGGGGCACACGTACGGCTTGGTCGAGGAGGTGCCGGCGATCGACTGGACCGTGAAGGACCTGCCGTGGCGGGTCTCGAGGTGCTGACCGCCGTACAGGACCCGCGAAAGGTCGCCAGACTCGTCGTCGTCAGGACGCGCCGGAGCCGGACGAGCCCCGCCCCGCCCGACCGGACGGCGAGGGCGGTTGCTGCGGGGCATGCCTGCCACCCTACCGAAGGTCGGTCAGAGGTGGATCAGTACCAGCCGGTCGACTGCGAGTGGGCCCAGGCGCCACAGGGGGTCTGGTAGCGGCCGGTGATGTACGACAGGCCCCAGGCGATCTGCGTGGCGGGGTTCGTCTGCCAATCGGCACCGAAGGAGGCCATCTTGCTGCCGGGAAGGGCCTGCGGGATGCCGTACGCGCCACTCGACTTGTTCGAGGCGTAGACGTTCCAGCCGGACTCGCGGTTCCACAGGGACACGAGGCAGTTGTACTGGTCGGTGCCCCAGCCGTGCGCGGCGACTGCGGCGGCGCCGGCGGCCTGGGCGGTGCCCGGGCTCGGTGCGGCTGCGGTCGGAGCAGCGGTCGTGGTGGCGGCCTTCGCCGTGGAGGCGGTCTTGGCCGTGGTGGCGGTGGTGGCCGTCGTCGCCGCGACGGGCGCCTTGACGACGACGGGCGGCGTGTAGACGACCGTGTACGCGTCGCGCGATGCCGATGGGGCGGTGGCGCCGTCGGACGAGTAGGACTGACCGGCGGCGACCGTGGCGACACCGGCAGCGGCGCTCGCATCGGCGGCCGGGACCGTCGCGGCGACTGCGCCGGAGAGCGGATTGACCAGCGACGCCGAGAGGAAGGCGAAGGTCGCGGCGAAGCCGACGAGCGGGAGGACGATGCGTCGGCCCGTGTGGCTCGGCTTGCGGAACGACAGCGGGGCGGAGCCTGCGACGGATGCAGCGGCGACCGCCTGGACCGCCTGAACCGAGGTCGGCTGGACCGCCGCGGACTGGACGGCAGCGGCCGGTGCGGTCGCCGACCGCGAGAACGCCTTCGCGGTGTCGGAGTGTCGCCTGGCGTCGACCGTGCGGCGAGGGGAACCCGCGGGCCTTTCGGCCTTGGATGCGGAGCCTCTGCTCGGAACGTTGACTGCTGCGTGCCTACCCATATTCGGACGAGTGTAACGGAAGGATCACGAGGACCCAACCGGACTCACCGAATCGGTACGGGTGAGGCGAATGTGACGAATGGTGCCGATGTGACTGAAGTGACAGGGTCGAGTCGACGTTTCAGCGCACCGCGAGCATGACGTCGACCACGCTGTCGAGGACCAGGTCGACCTGGGCCTCGCGATACCCACCGCGCTTCTGGCGGAACACGCTGGTGCGCACCTCTTCGATGCTCAGCGCCCGCCCATCGGAGAAGTAGCCCTTGAGCCGGCCGACGAGCCGATCGACGTCGCGGGGGTGGTAGCCGACCGACAGGAACGTGACCCGGTCGAATCGATGCCCTTCAGGACGCTCGAGGCGCGCGACGATGGCCTCAGCCTTCGACTTGGCGTCGGAGAACCACGACTCGTCGCCCGACGCCCGGAGGGCTCGATCTCGCTCCCGGATCGCGAACGCGTCTTCGAGCCTCTCGAGGGCACTGTCGACGTGCTGGGGCGAGTAGCCGTGCTTGGTCATCGAGAACGCCATGTGGCGGATGCTCGCCGCGTCGATCGGATCGGCACCGGCGTCGCCCGAGTAGGCACGCCGGGCGTCCTTGAGGAAGTTCTCGACCTCTTGGACGTCGTAGCCGCGCTCGGAACCGGTCACCTTGGGGAAAGTCGCACTCACGCGCCCCATTGTGCCCTAGGACGACCAGGGAACCGGTCAACGCAGAGCGGGGCGGTTCACCGAGGGGTCAGTGGTGCGTGAAGATCAGGTACAGACCGTAGGCGACGACGGCCGAGGGAAGCATGCTGTCGAGCCGGTCGAGGAACCCGCCGTGACCGGGCAGCCAGGTCGAGATGTCCTTGACGCCGAGGTCGCGTTTGATCAGCGACTCGCTCAGGTCGCCGATGGTGGCCGTGATGCTGAAGACCGCACCCAGGATCAGTCCGAACCACCAGGGCTGGTGGATCATGAAGATCGACAGGATGATGCCCGCGATCATGCTCACGCCGACCGAGCCGGCGAAGCCCTCCCAGGTCTTGCCGGGGCTGATCTTCGGCGCGAGCTTGTGCTTGCCGAAGTTGAGACCCGTCGCATAGGCGCCGGTGTCGACGCAGATGACGACGATCAGCGCCGTCAGGGTCCACCACTGGCCACCGGGCTGAGCCGTCAGCAGAGCGAGGAACGAGCCGAGGAAGGTCGTGTAGATCTGCACGAACGCGCCGGACTGCAGGTCTTTGAAGAGCGCTCTGCCGCCCCGGCGCCCCTCGGTCGCCGATGCCGTCGTGGATTCAGCCCCCGTGGGCAGCGCGGCCTCGACGAGGCGCCAGAGCGAGATGACCACGATGCCACCGAGGAGGACGAGCCACTGCCCCTCGGCCTTCCAGAAGTAGGCGGCGGGCACGACGGCCAACCCGGTGGCGATGCTGGGGATGCGCGGCACCCGTCGCCCTGCGGTGCGGAGAGCGTTGGTCAGCTCGAGCACCATGAAGAAGACGAGGATCGCCGCGACGATCATGAAGATCCATTTGAAGAGGATCAGGCTGAGAAGGACGATCGCCCCCATACCCGCGCCGATGCCGATCGCCGCCGGAAGGTTGCGACCCGTTCGGGCCGTGAGCTTCTCGTTGCGTTCTTCGAAGCGGGCACGCTGCGCGCGCAGTTGGTTCTCGAGGTCGTGCCGAGCAGCGGTCGCTCGGTTGTCGAAGTCGCCGCGGGGGTGCTTGGAGGGCGACGAGGGATGCTCGGAACCGGGTTGATCGTCTGTCATGCGCTGTGGGCCTCAGACCTCGAGGAGCTCCGCCTCTTTCTTCTTGAGGGCCTCGTCGATCGCGTCGATGTGGCTCTTGGTGATGGCCTCGAGTTCCTTCTCGGCACGAGCCACCTCGTCGTCGCCGACCTCTTTCTGCGAGTCGAGGTCGTCTTTCGCGCGGCGACGGATGTTGCGGATCGCGACCTTGGCGTCCTCGCCCTTGCCCCGCACGATCTTCACGAACTCCTTGCGGCGGTCCTGCGTGAGCTCGGGGATGGTGACGCGGACGATGGTGCCGTCGTTGGTCGGGCTCGCACCGAGGTTTGGGAAGGTCGCGATGGCCTTCTCGATCTCTTTCAGCGCCGTCTTGTCGTAGGGCGTCACGATGAGCGTGCGCGCCTCGGGTGCCTGGAGCGACGCCAGCTGCGCGAGCGGAGTCGGCGTGCCGTAGTAGTCGACGGGGATCTTCTGGAAGAGAGCCGGGTTGATGCGGCCGGTGCGGACCGTGCCGAAGTCGTCTCTCGCGACGTCGACGGCCTTGCCCATCTTCTCTTTGGTCTCGGTCAATACGTCTGTGATCGCCACAATGCTCCTTAGGTCTTCGTCAGCTTACCCGCGCACGGGCGGGCACCGGCTGACCGTGGTCAGCGCGCTCGGGATCAGTTCGAGACGAGGGTGCCGATGCGCTCGCCCCGGATGGCGCGCGCGACGTTTCCGGCGCCCTCCATGCCGAAGACGTGCATGGGCATGCCGTTGTCCATGCAGAGGCTGAACGCGGTCGAGTCCACGACCTTGAGGCCCTGCACGAGCGCCTCCTGGTACGTGAGCCTGTCGAGCTTCTTCGCCGACGGGTCTTTTCGCGGGTCGGCCGAGTAGACGCCGTCGACACCGTTCTTCGCGACCAGGACCTCGTGGGCACCGATCTCCAGCGCGCGCTGCGCCGAGACGGTGTCGGTGGAGAAGTAGGGCAGGCCGGCGCCGGCACCGAAGATCACGATGCGCCCCTTCTCGAGGTGACGGCTGGCGCGACGGGGGATGTACGGCTCGGCGACCTGGGTCATCGCGATGGCCGACTGCACCCGGGTGGCCGCCCCCGCCTGCTCCAGGAAGTCCTGCAGGGCGAGCGCGTTCATCACCGTGCCGAGCATTCCCATGTAGTCGGCCCGGCCCCGGTCCATACCGCGCTGGCTGAGCTCGGCGCCGCGGAAGAAGTTGCCGCCACCGACGACGATGGCGACCTCGACCTCGGCCGACGCTTCGGCGATCTCTCGGGAGAGGGCGGAGACGACGTCGGGGTTGACTCCGAGCGAGCCGCCTCCGAACGCCTCCCCGGAGAGCTTGAGAAGGACTCGGCGTCGTGTGGTCTTGGGGTTCTTCACGGGGTTCTCCTCGATCGTGGCTCGTGCCAGGTTATCCAGTTGCCGCCTGCCTCGGTGAGATACGTCGTTCCGGCAGGGGCCGTTTCAGGGCAGAAGAAACGGGGCCCGAGACGATTGCTCGTCTCGAACCCCGTTCATCGGCTGGTTACGCGCCGACCTTGACCCGGGCGAAGCCCGAAATGGTCATGCCTGCGTCTTTCAGCACCTTCTCGACGGACTGCTTGGAGTCTTTCGCGTAGGGCTGGTCGAGCAGGGCGATCTCCTTGAAGAAGCCGGTGAGGCGACCCTCGATGATCTTCGGCAGGGCGGCCTCGGGCTTGCCCTCGTTCTTCGCGGTCTCCTCGACGATGGCGCGCTCACGAGCGACCTCGTCGGCCGGGACCTCGTCGCGGCTCAGGAACTTCGGCGCGGCGAACGCGATGTGCTGCGCGATCGAGCGAGCCGTCTCGGCGTCGCCCCCCTCGTAGCCCACGACCACGCCGACCTGCGGGGGCAGGTCTTTGGAGGTCTTGTGGAGGTAGATCGCGAACTCGGTGCCGGGGACCGTGTGAACGGTGCGGAGCTCGATCTTCTCGCCGAGGAGAGCGGCCTCCTGAGCGACGAAGTCGCCCACGTTCTGGGTGCCCTCGACGACGGCGGCGTTGCCGGTCTCGGCGTCGTCGGCACCGGAAGCGGCGACGGCGTCGAGGACGGTCTCGGCCAGGGCGATGAACTTGTCGTTCTTCGCGACGAAGTCGGTCTCGCTGCCGAGCTCGATGATCGTCGCGGTTCCGGCCGTGCCGGGCTTGGCGGTGACGAGGCCGGCGGTGGTCGTGCGACCCTCGCGCTTGGCGACACCCTTGAGGCCCTTGACGCGGAGGATCTCGATCGCCTTCTCGAGGTCGCCGTCGGCCTCGACCAGCGCGTTCTTGCTGTCGAGCATGCCGGCACCGAGGCGGTCACGGAGCGTCTTCACGTCTGCGAGTGAATAGTTGGCCATGGAGGGCCCACCTTTCGTAAGTCTGGTCGTTCTGTGTCGATCCCGTCGGCGGCCGGTCGCCCCAAGAGGGAGCGGCCGGCCGCCGACGGGATCAGCGAGGAAGTGGTGTTACTTGGCGTCCGCAGCAGCGGCGTCGATCGCAGCGGCGTCGGGGTCGACGGCGTTCGCGACCTCGGGGTCGGCGGTCGCGACGGGGTTGGCGACCGGCGCGCCGATCTCCTTGCCCTCGAGCTGCGCGTCGGCGTCGTTCTCTTCGGTCGGCTCGGCCGCGTCGGTGGTCGCACCGACGGAGCGGACGGCCTCGCGGAGCTCGACGGCCTCCTTGTCGTCGGCCTCGGTCGTCTGCGCGAGCAGCTCGGCCTCCCACTCGGCGAGGGGCTCGACCGGGGTCTCGCCCTCTTCCGGCTTCTGGTGACGCTGGATGAGGCCCTCGGCGGCGGCGTCGGCGACGATGCGCGTCAGCAGACCGACGGAGCGGATGGCGTCGTCGTTGCCCGGGATCGGGAACTGGATCTCGTCGGGGTCGCAGTTCGTGTCGAGGATGCCGATGACCGGGATGCCCAGCTTCTTGGCCTCGTCGATCGCGAGGTGCTCCTTCTTCGTGTCGACGATCCAGAGAGCGGACGGCGTCTTCGTGAGGTTGCGGATACCACCGAGCGTCTTGTGGAGCTTGTCGAGCTCGCGCTTCTTGATCAGGAGCTCTTTCTTGGTGAAGCCCTGGGTGGTGTCGTCGAAGTCGATCTCCTCGAGCTCCTTCATGCGAGCGAGGCGCTTCGAGACGGTCTGGAAGTTGGTCAGGAGACCACCGAGCCAGCGCTGGTTCACGTAGGGCTGGCCCACGCGGATGGCCTGCTCGGAGATGGAACCCTGAGCCTGCTTCTTGGTGCCGACGAAGAGGATGGTGCCGCCGTGGGCGACCGTCTCCTTGACGAAGTCGTAGGCCTTGTCGATGTAGCCGAGCGACTGCTGCAGGTCGATGATGTGGATGCCGGAGCGCTCGGCGAGGATGAAACGCTTGACTTTCGGGTTCCAGCGACGGGTCTGGTGTCCGAAGTGGACGCCGCTGTCGAGCAGCTGGCGAATGGTGACGACGGCCATGGCCGTTCTCCTTCTCTCCGCACGCGCCCTCTCCAGGGCACACGCACGGGTTCTCGGTTGGATGGACGACCGGTCGGTCGCCTCTGCCTGGTGCCCGGACGCCTCCCCGCCCCAGAACTCGAGAGCACTGCTCGAAAGCGGTGCGGGAGAGGTGGGGACCGAATGGGGATGCAGCCCGACTGGGCACGCGAAGTCAGCCTGCTGAGCAGACTGCGCCTCAATAGTAGCACCACGAACGCCCCGTCTCCGTGCGGAGAACGGGGCGTTCCGGGTCTGTCGACCCGTGGATCCCACGCTAGGCGGTCGCGGTGGCACCCTCGAGTGCTTCGCTGCCCATCTCTTCGAGCGAGCGCCCCTTGGTCTCCTTGATCTTGAACAGGACGAAGAAGATCGAGATCAGGGCGAAGAAGGCGAAGATGCCGTACGAGAGGGCCAGGCTGACGGCGGCCAGCGCCGGGAAGGCCACGGTGACGACGAAGTTGGCGATCCAGTTGGCCGAGGAGCCGATGCCGAGGGCGGCGGCACGGATGTTCGAGGGGAACATCTCGCCGAGCAGGACCCACATGAGCGGGCCCCACGTCGCGCCGAACGAGATCACGAAGATGTTCGCGGCGACCAGGGCGATGGGCCCCCAAGCGCCGGGGAGCTGCGGATTGCCGCCCACGATGTGCGACTGGCTGAACGAGATGGCCATGAACGCGAGGCTCACGGTCATGCCGACCGAACCCCAGAGGAGCATCGGGCGACGCCCCACCTTGTCGACCAGGGCGATGGCCACGAACGTTACGGCGACGTTCACCACCGAGGTGATGGTGGAGATGAGGAAGGACTGCGACTCCTTGAAGCCGACGGCCTGCCAGAGGGTGGTCGAGTAGTAGAAGATCACGTTGATGCCGACGAACTGCTGGAGGACGGCGAGGATGATGCCCACCCAGACGATCGGCTTCAGGCCGAAGCGGTTGCCGCGGATGCTCGACTTCTTGGTGAGCTCCTCCTCTTTCTTGATCGCGTCTTCGATGTCGTGGAGGTTGGTCTCGACCGTCTCCGTCGGGACGATCTGCTTCAGCACGTCTCGCGCCTCGTCGCGGCGCCCCTCACCAGCGAGGTACCGGGGCGACTCGGGCAGGCGGAGCGCCAGGATGCCGTAGACGACGGAGGGGATGACGCCCACGAGGAACATCCAGCGCCAGGCGGGGAACGGGCCGATCATGCCGGAGGCCGAGCCGCCGATGATCTGGAAGAGCTGGTCGGAACCGAGCGCCGCGAAGATGCCGAGCGTGATCGCGAGCTGCTGGAAGGAGCCGAGGCGGCCGCGGATGCCCTTGGGGGCGACTTCGGAGATGTAGGCCGGCGCGATGACGGAGGCGATGCCGATGCCGAGGCCGCCGACGAGGCGCCAGATGATGAAGTCCCAGGTGGCGAAGGCGAGGCCGGCGAGGATCGAGCTGGCGAAGAAGAGGATCGCCGCGATGAACATGACGCGGATGCGGCCCCAGCGGTCGGCGAAACGGCCGCCCAGGTAGGCGCCGACGGCGCAGCCGATCAGAGCCGATGCGACGACGATGCCCGAGGCGGCGTCGGGGATGTGGAACTCCTTGCCGATGGAGTCGACCGCGCCGTTGATGACGGAGGAGTCGAACCCGAACAGGAAGCCGCCGATGGCCGCCACGACGGCCAGGGCCGTGACCCGTCTGTCGAGCTTCTTGACTTCGGCCGGCGTGGATTTCGTCGCTTCGGACACTTTTCTCTACTTTCCTTCGCGGGAAGCAGCGACTCGTGACCGCCACTTCTCCACAGCTGTGACATGCACGAGTCGTTGTGCACTGGTTCAGGCTACGCGGTCGACGGCACCACCCGATGCGGCACCGTGGGTCCGTGATTCCCGGACTCGATTGTGCTCCTTCTCAGGTTCTCCCGCCCATTTCCGCCCGGCCCCCAACCAAGGCTGTCGTCCTGCGGCATGGGGTCACGTCGATCGCGCTCGCGATCGTGCTCGCAGCGCTGCTCATCGTGCTGGTCGCCGATCCCGCCGGCGGGGTGCCCGCCGCGGGTGCCGGACGAGCACGCGCTCTGCCCGCGTGGTCGTGGCCCGTGCCCGAGCCTCATCGCGTGGTGAGGGGGTTCCAGGCGCCGGTCGAGACGTGGTCGCCCGGCCATCGGGGTATCGACGTGGAAGTCGGGGACGGCGGCGCGGCCGTCGGAGCTGCCGGAGTGGCCGGAGCTTCCGGCGACGAAGACGGCGCGGTGATCACGGCACCGGACGACGGAGTGGTGCATTTCGCCGGCACCGTGGTGGACCGTCCGGTGCTCTCGATCGAGCACGCCGATGGAGTCCTCTCGAGCTTCGAGCCCGTCGTGGCGACCGTCTCCGCCGGCGAGCACGTCAGCCGGGGGCAGGTCGTCGGGCGTGTCGAGGGCGACCATTGCGACCCAGTCGCGTGCGTGCACGTCGGCGCACGGATCGACGGCAAGTACGTGTCGCCGCTCCTGCTGCTGGGGGTGCTGCAGCGGTCGGTGCTCCTGCCGACGCGACCTCTGCCGTAGCCGGGCGCGAGTGGGCGGGCGGGCGACGGAGTCGACGACCGCCCCGAGAACGTGCGGCTCAGGCGCGAGGGTGCGCGGAGCGGTAGCTCTCGCGCAACCGCTCGGTCGAGACGTGCGTGTAGATCTGCGTCGTGCCCAGGCTCGCGTGCCCCAGGAGCTCCTGAACGGCGCGCAGATCGGCCCCTCCGTCGAGCAGATGCGTCGCGGCCGTGTGCCGGAGGGTGTGCGGGCCGGCGGGGCCGGACCCCGGCAGGGGTTCGAGGAGGCGGGCGACGAGGGCGTAGACGGAGCGAGTCCCGAGCCGCTTGCCCGTGCGTCCGAGGAAGAAGGCTCGCGGGTCGGCCGAGGGTCGGGCGGCCAGCGTCGGGCGCCCCTCGGTCAGGTAGCGACCGAGGGCGGCTGCGCCTGGAACACCGAACGGTACGACGCGCTGCTTGGCCCCCTTGCCGAGTACGCGCACGGTCAGACGCTCGAGGTCGACGTCCGGTAGGTCGGCCCCGATCAGCTCTCCCACCCGAAGACCTGATCCGTAGAGCAGCTCGACGACCGCGAGGTCGCGCAACGCCACCGGGTCGCCCGAGACGGCGCCGGCGGCGAGGGAGTCGAGTACTCCGCCGATCTGGGGGCTGGTCAGGACGCGGGGCAGGCGGCTCTCGGCCTTGGGGGCTCGGAGGCGCAGACCGGGGTCGGTGTCGATGCGCCCGGACTCGTGCATCCACCGGGTGAATGCGCGAGCGGAAGCGGAGCGGCGGGCGATCGTCGCGCGAGCGAGGCCCTGTTCGGTGGACGCCCAGAGCCAGTCGCGGAGCGTGTCGAGATCGAGCCCCGACGCGTCGGGTTCGCCGTCGACCCGCTGCCGGACGAACGCGACGAGGTTGTCGAGGTCGCCGTTGTAGGCCCTGATGCTGTGAGCGCTCAGCCCGCGCCCGTGCTCGAGGTGGTCGAGGAACTCCTCGACCGCTCGGGCGACGCCGATGGGCTGCATGGGTCAGTCGTTCGACGGCCGAGGCCGTTTGCGTGAGAAGGCCTCGACGCGCTCCTCGGGCGACATCGCCTCGATGCGCGCCAGGAAGGCCTCGTCGAGGCTGTCGATGGCCTCGAACTCGTCGACGGGAACGCTCGAGTGCGTGATGCCGTCGGGGTAGACGTGGACCAGGGAGAACGTGCGAGCACCGTCGATCTGGCTGATCTCGCGCCGGGGCGCCCCGAGGTCCATGGTGTTGCAGGTCGCTGACGCGACGCTGACGGGGACCCCCGCGAAGGTGCCGTAGGTCGAGTAGTGCAGATGCCCCCCGAGGATGCCTCGCACGTCGGTACCGCGCACGACGTCGGCGAGCTCGGACTGATGCCGGAGTTCGAGGACGTCCATCAGTTCGAGAGGCGTCGGGATCGGCGGGTGGTGGAGCGCGAGGAGGGTACCGTGCGGCGCGGGGACGGAGAGGACCTCGGTGAGCCACTCGAGCTGCTGAGGTGTGACGTCGCCGTGGTGGAAGCCGGGCACGGTGCTGTCGAACGAGATGATTCGAAGCCCGCGGACGTCGTGCACCCGGTCTTGGGGATGCTCCTCCTCGGCGCCCTCGAGTTCGGCGCCGAACAGGTGACGCGAGTACTCGGGACGCTCGTCGTGGTTGCCCATGACCCAGACGAGTTCCGCGCCCAGCTCGGTCGCCACCGGCTCGACGATCGCCCGGAGCCTGTCGTAGGCCTCCGGCTCGCCGAGGTCGGTCAGGTCGCCCGTGATCACGATGGCGTCGGGCCGTCGACCCGATCGGGTCACCTGCGCGAGGGCCTTGACGATCTGCGAGTCGGTGTCGATCGCGCCGCCCCACTTCGCCCGATCGGCGAGGAAGTGCGTGTCGCTGAGGTGCGCGATCGTGAACTCGGGGTCGGGATGTTGTCCGAGAGAAGTCACCCCTGCAGGCTAGCCGCAGTTCACCGCTCGACACGGAACCACCCCGTCTCCCGTTCGACGGCCCGGTCGGCGGCTTCGAGCAGCGACAGGGTGCCCCGGACGACACCGGGCGACAGGCCGCTCGAGATCGCCAGTTCGACGTCGGATTGACCTCGGCGGCTGCTGAGTGCGTCGAGCAGTCGGACCTCGTGGCTCGTGCCGCCCGATCTGTCGATGCCGGGCTGGTCGACATCGAGACCGGGCTCGATCATCTCCAGGACGTCGGCCGCCGAGGTGATGCAGACGGCCTGCCCCTCACGGATCAGCCGATGACAGCCGGCCGAGGCGGGCGAACTGATGGGCCCCGGGACGGCACCCACAGGCCGGTCGAGGGATCGGGCGTGCCCGGCCGTGTTGCTCGCACCCGAGCGGTGACCCGCCTCGACGACCACGGTTCCGGCCGACAGGGCTGCGATGAGCCGGTTGCGTTGAAGGAACCGCCATCGGCTGGGCGCCGTGCCGCACGGCATCTCGGAGACGACGGCGCCGTTCTCGGCGACCCGCTGGAGGAGGTCGTGGTTGCCGCTCGGGTAATAGCGGTCCACTCCCCCGGCCATGACCGCCACCGTCGCGCCGTCGGCCGCCAGGGTGGCTCTGTGCGCCATGCCGTCGATGCCGTAGGCGCCGCCCGAGTGGACCGCGAGGCCCCGGGAGACCAGACCGTCGGCGAGCTCGGCCGCGACGAGTTCGCCGTACGACGAGGCCGCTCGACAGCCGACGAGCGCGACGCCGGGCGATCGCGTGAGAGCGCCCGGGTCGCCCCGGACCCACAGGGCCGCCGGCGCATGGACTCCCAGGTCGTCGAAGCCCGTCGGCCACTCGCGATCGCCGGGAACGACGAGACGGATGCCCAGGACGGACGCCGATCGAAGGGTGGCGCGGATCAGCTGCTCGGACACGCGGGGCTGCCAGCGGGCCCGTGCCGCCGAGAAGTCGAAGCGCGCCGCATCGAACACCCCCTGCTCGCGCAGCCGCTTCGCCACCTCGTCGCCGGTGAGGTCGAGGGCTTCGAGCGCGCCCGAAGGACCCCAGACGAGACGCAGGATGCCCGCAGCCGCGTCTCCCGGTTCGGTCAGCGTCGACCACACCGCCGCCGCGAAGACCTCGTCGGCCGCAGGCGCTCCCGGCGAGCCCTCGCGTTCGGCAGCCGTGCCCGTTCCGCGCACCCCCTCGAGGAGCGCCGCTCGGGACCGCTCGTCGAACGGGCCGAGCGCCTCCGCCCGCATCACAGCGACCTCCGGAGGGAGAGCGCTTCGAAGATGTGCTCGGCCGAGGGACGGTCTTCGCCCGCGAGGTCGGCGACGGACCACGCGACGCGCAGGACACGGTCGTAGCCCCGCATGGTCAAGGAGCCGTTCTCGAGGGCGCGGTCGATCGCACCCGTCTCGGAGGCTCGGAGTCGTCGGTCGCCCGATCGCAGCCAGTGCCCCGACACTTCGGCGTTGAGGCGCCACGGCGTGCCGACGAGACGATGCGCCGTTCGTGCTCGCGCCGCCTCGACCCGCTCCCGGGCTGCGACCGTCGTCAAGGAATCGGAACCGGGCTCGCCCGAGAGTCGGAACTGCGCGGAGCCGATCCGGTTCACTCGGATCTGCATGTCGATCCGATCGACGAGCGGGCCCGAAAGGCGGCCGAGATAGCGACGCCTCATGAACGGCGAACACGAGCAGGGGACGTCGCGAGACCCGTACTGGCCGCAGGGACACGGATTCGCGGCGAGGACCAGCTGGAATCGGGCGGGGAACCGCGCCACCGACTTGGAGCGGTGGATGACGATCTCGCCCGACTCGAGCGGCTGCCGCAGACAGTCGAGAACCGTCGCGGGGAACTCGGCCGCCTCGTCGAGGAACAGCACGCCGCGCGAGGCGCGCGAGATCGCCCCGGGTCGGATGCGGGCGCTCCCGCCGCCGATGAGGGCTGCCGCGCTGGACGAATGGTGCGGCGTCTCGAAGGGCGGCCTCGTCTCGAGTTCGCCGGAGAGCGGAACTCCGCAGAGAGAACGCACGGAGGACACCTCGAGAGCCGAGTCCGCGTCGAGATCGGGCAGGAGACCGGGAAGCCGGGCCGCGAGCATGCTCTTGCCGGCACCCGGCGGGCCCACCATCAGGAGGTGGTGCCCACCGGTCGCCGCGGTCATCAAGGCCGTCACCGCCTCGGTGTTGCCGATCACCTCGGCGAGCTCGGGTTGCACAGTCGGCGTCGACCGGGTCACCGGCCGACGCAGCGGCTCGACCACTTCGGGAGTGAGGTCGGCCCCGTGCCAGATGGCCGCGTCGCGCAGACTCGCGACACCGACCACGCGGACGTCGGGGACGAGCGAGGCCTCGTCGACGTTGTCGAACGGCACCATGACGATGCGGGCCCCCGCCCGAGAGGCCCCGACGACGGCCGGAAGGATTCCGTCGACCGGCCGGACCCGCCCGTCGAGACCGAGTTCGCCGAGATGGACGACGCGCTCTATCGACTCCGACTGCAGCAGGTCGCCCGAGGCGAGGGCGGCCACAGCGATGCCGAGGTCGAACGACGACCCGTGCTTGGGCAGCGAAGCGGGTGACAAGTTGACGGTCAATTTGCGCGGCGGCAACGGGCAGCCCGAGTTGCTCGCTGCGGAACGGACGCGGTCGCGCGCTTCGCCGAGAGACGTGTCGGGAAGCCCGATTATCACGAACCCGGGGAGCCCGTCGCTGATGTCCGCCTCGACTTCGACCATGGCGCCGTCGAGACCGAGCAGCGACACGACACGGGTACGAGCCACGCTCATGCGCCGACCGCCCGAAGGTGCTCGACGAGCGGCGGCAGACCGTCGGGAGCCGTGACGGCGATGGCGTCGAGGCGCACCTGACGGCAGGTGCCGGGATGCTCGAGAGCCCATGCCATCGCGATCCGACGCAGCCGGGCCACCTTCGCCGGTGTGACGGCCTCGAAGGGATGCCCCGCGCCTCCTGACGATCGGGTCTTGACTTCGACGACGACGACGTCGCAGCCGTCGCGAGCGACGATGTCGGCCTCACCCTCGCTGCAGCGCCAGTTCCGGGCCAGGATCGACCAGCCGGACCGCGCGAGGTGGCCGGCGGCGATGTCTTCGCCCCGAACCCCCAACTCGCGGGTCCGGGAGGCGGGTCGGGACGTCGGCCCCGGCCGGGTACGCGCACCCCCTCCCCCGCCGGCTCGGGGTGGTGTTGCTCGTGTCTCCGATTGATCTCTACTCGTCATGACGACCTCCTGCGAAGAGGATCGCGGAGCGGGCATCCCCGGCGAGGGCTCTGATCAGATCTGTGGAAAGACGGCCGGAACCGTGAGCCTGTGGAGAACGGCTCTACTCGTCGAGGGCGAGCTCTTTCGGCAACTCGAGGTCGCGCGTCGTCAGCTCTTCGACGTTGACGTCTTTGAAGGTGAGCACGCGCACGGACTTGACGAAGCGGTCGGAGCGGTAGACGTCCCACACCCAGACGTCGTTCATCGTCAACTCGAAGTAGAAGTCGTGCTCGGTATCGCGGCGGACGAGATCCACCTCGTTCGCGAGGTAGAAGCGCCGTTCGGTCTCGATCACGTAGCGGAACTGCGACACCACGTCGCGATACTCGCGGTACAGCGCGAGCTCGACCTCGCGGTCGTAGTCTTCGAACTCGTCGTCATCCATCGAGGAGCCAGCTTACGCGGTCGGCGGGGGTTCGAGCCCGTCAGTGCAGCCAGGTGAGGCGGTGCAGCGGTGACGGCCCGAGCGCCTCGAGCGCCTCGTAGTGAGCCGCCGACCCGTAGCCTTTGTTGCCGGTCCAGCCGTAGCCGGGGTGGGTCTCGTCGAACGCGATCATCATCCGATCGCGGTGGACCTTCGCGATGACCGAGGCGGCTGCGACGGATCCGCAGTCGCGGTCGGCCTTGACCCGGGTCAGCACACGGGGTGCCGAGGTGAGGGCGGGCGTCAGCCAGTCGTGGCTGCCGTCGAGCACGACGACGGAATCGAGGATGCGCACCCCGGCTTCGTGGAGCTGGACCAGAGCCCGCCGCCCCGCCAGCCCAAGGGCCTTGACGATGCCGAGCCGATCGACCTCGTCGGAGTCGGCCAGGCCGACCGCCGAAGCGTGCGACCAGGAGATCGCATGCGGATACAGCTCTTCACGACGCTTCTCGCTCAGCATCTTGCTGTCGCGCAGGCCCGCGGGGATATCGGCGCAGGGGGCGAGAACGGCACTGACGCCGACGGCTACCGGCCCGGCGATCGCACCACGGCCGACCTCGTCGCAGCCGACGACCCAGGCGGCACCCGCTTCGTGCAACTCGCGTTCGAGCTCGAGCGTCGGATCGACCACGGCCATCATGGGGCCGATCTTCTCATGGCGATCGACGAGGCACGGGGCGAAACCCCGCTCACTGAGTCGACTCGTCGGTGCCCCGGAAGACGGCCGGATAGTCGTCGAGCCAACTCCAGTGCTTGATGGGCCAGGTGATCAGCACCGCCCGGCCGACGACGTCGCTGAGGGGCACGAAGCCGCCGCTGGGGGTCTTCTGCTGGAGACGCGAGTCGGCGGAGTCTCCTCGGTTGTCGCCCTCCACCCAGAGCGACCCGGCGGGCACCGTCACGGAGAAGTGGAGGTCGTCGATCTGGTCGGTCGCGATGGCGGGCTGCTTCGTGTAGGGCTCGTCGAGCGGTACGCCGTTGACGGTCGTCTGACCGAACGAGTTGCAGCAGGCGACCTTGTCGCCCGGCAGCCCGATCACTCGCTTGATCAGGTGGTTGTCGCTGTCTTGGGTGCCCAGCCCGACCTGGGTGAGGAACCACTGCACGCCGTTGACGACGGGATTGCCGGACGACGTCGACACCTGGTCTTCCGCTCCGAGCCAGCCGCCCGGGTCGGAGAAGACGATCACGTCGCCGCGCTTGAGCGGCATGAGCTTCGGCACCAGCTCGTTGACGATGATCCGGTCGTGGATCTGCAGCGTGTTCTCCATCGAGCCGGAGGGGATGAAGAACGAGCGGATCAAGAAGGTCTTGATCAGGAACGAGATGAGCAGAGCCGCGAGGAAGATGATGACGACGTCGCGGAGGAAGCGCCCCGTGCCGCCCTTCCGGGGCTGTTTCGAGCGGCGGTCGCCATCCCCGGCGTCATGGCCCGAGCCGCCGCCGTTGCCCTCGCCACCCGCGCTGCCGTCGCGGCGGCCCGAAGCCGCTTCTGCGTGGCTGGCCATCAGAAGGCCCCGCCGCAGACGCCCCATGAAGGGCCGTCCGGTCTCGTGCGCACCTCGCGCCGTCGACCCGATCATCGAACTGTCATATGTCATTTAACCACCAGAGCTCCCCGCCAAATCATACGTGGCGGGGAGCTCTGTTCGTGAACGAGCGCTGAGAGCAGCGCGTCGGAGTCGGCGACTAGTTGTCGCGCTTCTCCTTGATCTTGGCCTTCTTGCCACGGAGTTCGCGCAGGTAGTAGAGCTTCGCGCGACGGACGTCGCCACGGCTGACCAGCTCGATGTGGTCGATGACCGGCGAGTGGACCGGGAAGGTGCGCTCGACACCCACCTGGAAGCTGACCTTGCGGACGGTGAAGGTCTCGCGGACGCTGTCGCCCTGACGGCCGATGACGACGCCCTGGAAGACCTGGACGCGCGAGCGCGTGCCTTCGATGATGTTGACGTGGACCTTGACGGTGTCGCCGGCGCGGAAGTCGGGGACATCGCTGCGAAGCGACGCGGCATCCAGACTGTCGAGGATGTGGCTCATGAGGATTCGCTCTCTGCAACCGCCACAGGTCGACCGCGGTTTCGTTTTTCAAAAAGGAGGTGACGCCGAGAACGGCGCTCGTGCCGCAGAATGGCCGACTCCCCTGTGGCAGAGTCGTGCGCGGGCACAAACACCCATCTTGCCATACGAGGGGCGCTCGACGCCAGGCCGGCACCAGGCGGGCGCCGAGTCGCTCAGGCCCGTGGCGGAAGGACGATCGTATGCTTCGGGTCGTTGGCCCAAACAGAAGGCATCGCGGGGGATGCACCGCTCACGCCTTCGAGGTCCGCGAACGCCTTCTGCATTCCTGCCCGAGCGCCCCGTATGGCCTCCGCGACACCGAGGGCGAGCAGCACGACCCCCATCACGACCGTGAGCACGATGGCCGCGGCGGACAGAGCCGTGGAGAGCGGAAGCGCATCGCGGCCGACGAGGGCGGTGAAGGCCGACGCCCGAGCGGAGGACACCGAGTCGACCAGGAAGAAGCCGATGCCCAGTTGGCCGAGCCACGACAGGGTCAGGGCGCCGACGTCGAGCCACGAGACGGCGCGGTCGCGTCGGACCGAGGGCCGGAGGAAGAGGATCAGCGACACGACGAGCTGCCCGACGAAGAGCAGCGGCACGAGCAGGATCTGCGCGAGGAACTGGTAGCCGAGCGGAGCTCCGAAGAACGCACGCCCCAGGAAGACCCAGAGCGGCAGGACGAGAACGGCACCCCAGAGGACCCGATAGAAACCCCGCCGCAGCCACATGGATCGGACTCTACGAGGGGACGGTGAAGAATGGCTGCATGATCGACTTGCGCACGCCCGGAGAAATCGAAGCGATGAGACCGGCCGGGGAGTTCGTCGCCTCCGTCCTGAAGGCCACTCGAGCAGCGGCGGTTCCCGGCGCGAATCTCCTCGAGATCGATGCCCTCGCGCACCGCATGATCCGCGCCGCCGGAGCGGAGAGCTGCTACGTCGACTACCACCCCTCCTTCGGAGCCAGCCCCTTCGGCAAGGTGATCTGCACCTCGGTGAACGACGCCGTCCTGCACGGGCTCCCTCACGACTACACCCTGGCCAAAGGCGACCTGTTGAGCCTCGACTTCGCCGCCAAGGTCGACGGCTGGGTCAGCGACAGCGCCGTCAGCCTCGTGGTCGGGGGCGACGAGACACCGGAGGATGCACGGCTCATCGCCACCTGCGAGCAGGCTCTCGAGGCGGGCATCGCCGCCGCGCAGCCGGGCGGTCGGCTCGGAGACGTCTCCGCCGCCATCGGTGACGTCGCACACCGCGCCGGCTACACCGTGAACCTCCAGTTCGGCGGCCACGGAGTCGGCACCGAGATGCACGGCGACCCGCACGTGCCGAACGACGGGCGCCCGGGACGAGGTTTCCCGCTCCGACCCGGCCTGGTGATCGCGATCGAGCCGTGGCTCATGGCCGGCACCGACGAGATCTACACCGACGGGGACGGCTGGACCCTCCGGAGCGCGGACGGCTCTCGGGCCGCGCACGTCGAGCACACCGTGGCGATCACGCCGGACGGCCCGCTGGTGCTGACGGCCCGCTAGGAGAGGCCGTCGGGCAGGAGGTCCGGGCGGACGCGACGGGTCCGCTCGAGCTGCTGCTCGTGCCGCCAGGCCGCGATGGCCCCGTGATTGCCGCCGAGCAGGATCGGCGGGACTTCGAGGTCGCGCCAGACGGACGGCTTGGTGTAACTGGGGTATTCGAGGAGTCCGTCTTCGTGGCTCTCCTCCGTGAGACTCTCGGGATTGCCGACGACGCCCGGCACGAGTCGGCCGATCGCCTCGATCATGGCCATCGCGGCCACCTCGCCGCCGTTGAGCACGTAGTCGCCGAGACTCACCTCGCGGACCTCGACGTTCGGCCGGGTGGCCGCATGGTCGATGACGCGCTGGTCGATGCCCTCGTAGCGACCGCAGGTGAAGACGAGAGCCGGCGCCAGAGCGAGCTCGCGGGCCTCGGCCTGCGTGAACGGACGGCCCGCCGGCGAGGGCACGACCACGACGGTGCCGG
The DNA here is from genome assembly GCF_039544345.1 of Frondihabitans cladoniiphilus. Lineage (NCBI taxonomy): Bacteria > Bacillati > Actinomycetota > Actinomycetes > Micrococcales > Microbacteriaceae > Frondihabitans > Frondihabitans cladoniiphilus. The sequence goes on along the minus strand of NZ_BAABLM010000001.1, from coordinate 308,917 downwards.
GAAGGGGATCCCCCAGGATCCGGTCGAGGGCCTCGCCCCACGGCTCGGGCTTCATGACCATGCCGGCACCGCCGCCGTACGGGGTGTCGTCGACGGTGCGATGCCGGTCGTGGGTGAAGTCGCGGAGGTCGTGCACGGTGACGTCGAGCAGTTTCTGCTGCCGGGCCTTGCCGAGGAGCGAGATGTCGAGCACCCCGAAGAACTCCGGGAAGATCGTGACGATGTCGATGCGCATCGGCCGACTAGTCGGTCGGGGGCGTGGCGGGCGTCGACTTGTCGGCGGACGTCGACTCGTCGGGCGCGGGCGTCAGCTCGTCGGCGGACGCGGGCGTCGGCTCGACGGCGGACGCGGGCTCGTCGGCGGACGCGGGCTCGTCGTCCGGCAGCTCTTCGAAGAGGCCGATCGGCGGGGTCACGGTCACGACGCCGGCCGCGAGGTCGACGGTCGGGACGATTGCGCTGACGAACGGGACGAGGACCTCGCCCGAGTCGGTGGCGACGACGAGGAGGTCTTGTGCCGGCAGGTGCTCGAGTCGCTCGATCGTGCCGACGCGGACGCCGTCGCGCTCGACAGCGAGGCCGACCAACTGGTGATCGAACCAGGCGTCGGGCTCGTCGGAGACTTCGAGCCCCTCGTGCTCGACCCAGAGGATCGCCTTGACGAGGGTCTCGGCCGCGTTGCGGTCGTCGACGCCCTTGAAGAAGCCGACGGGGTGCGAGTTGTACCAGCGCAACTCGGCGAGTTCGAGGGTCTTACCGTGCCAGGGCGACTCGCTCGGAACCTGGAGCGTGAAGACGGCACCGGGCACGAAGCGCTTCTCGGGTGCGTCGGTGAAGAGTTCGAGCTTGAGGGCGCCCTTGAGCCCGTGCGCCTTGGTCAGACGCCCTACGCGGAGCTGAGTCGAACCGTCGGGGGCGGAGGCGTTCTGCGATGCCACGACTAGAAGTCGGTGTCGACGACGTCGACGCGGACCCGCTTGCCGTCGGCGAGAGCCGTGACGAGGGTGCGGAGCGCTTTGGCGGTGCGCCCGGCGCGTCCGATGACGCGACCGAGGTCTTCGGGGTGGACGCGAACCTCGAGCACGTCGCCGCGCGGGGAGGTCTTCGCTACCACCTGCACCTCGTCCGGGTGATCGACGATCCCCCGGACGAGGTGTGTGAGTGCAGGTGCGAGCACTGACTACGCCTCGGTGGACTCGGTGGAGTCGGCTTCGGCGGCGGGAGCCTCGTCGGCGGCCGGGGCCGGAGCAGCAGCGGGCTTCTCCGACTTGGGCTTCAGGACGGGCTTCTTCTTCTCGTCGGCGACGAAGACCTCTTTGTCGGCCTTGGTCTTGACGGTGCTCACGGCGTTCTTGTCACCCTTGAAGGTGCCCCAGTCGCCGGTGAGCTTGAGGATCGCAGCGACCTGCTCGGTCGGCTGAGCGCCGACGCCGAGCCAGTACTGCGCACGCTCGGAGTCGACCTTGATGAAGGACGGCTCTTCGGTGGGGTGGTACTGACCGATCTCTTCGATGACACGACCGTCGCGCTTGGTGCGCGCGTCGGCGACGACGATGCGGTAGTACGGGGCGCGAATCTTACCGAGACGCTTAAGGCGGATCTTGACAGCCACAATTCTCCTGTTGGCATTGCTGAAGGGCGAGTATTTTGCCGTGAGCGTGGGGGCACACTCGGCTCGAAAGCTCTGATGAAGTCTGACGCCGTTCTCGGTTGGAACGACTCGGCCGCCTGATTAGAGGGTCGGGTGGCCGCAGACTCGACCTCTCATTGTTGCAGACTCTGCGCCGGCTGGCCAACCATCCGCTTACCCGTTTCGGGGTCGTAACCGTTTTCGCGCATCATGCGATCGATCGCGTCGTCCGCGTCGGTCGGCCGGCGCCGGGTTCGCGGGGCAGGCCACGGCGCCTCCTCCGGCTCGAACGGCGTGAAGTAGCCGGCGCCGTTCCGTTGGATCCACTTCTGGCGGAGGTCGAGCACTCGACACTCCAGTTTGTCGATGGCTTCGTCGTCGAGCCGGTAGATGCGCGACGACCATTCGCTGCGGGCTCGGACGAAGCCGGCCTCCCGCAGGATTCGGAGGTGCTTGGACACGGCAGGCCACCCGATACCGAAGTGGTGCTGGATCATCTCCGCCAACTCGCCTGCGGTCGCCTCCGACTGGGCGAGGTAGTCGACGACGTACCGGCGGACGGGATGGCCCATCGCGTGGAACGGATCGTGGCTCGATTCCAGCCAGGGCAGGAGGGAGAAGGGGGACGGACCGGACGGATTTCGGGGCGCAGGCATGGCCCCAAGGATGCTCGGACACGAACTCGGGCGCGTAGTTCTCCACAGCCCTGAGACTCACACGACCGCGCGCCGGCGCCTGTCGAGGAGTCGTGTTCCCGTCCGAGCCGCCGATCGCCCCGAGCCGCGCACCGCCCTGCATATGAGACCGCGCTCTCACGCGAGCCGATCCTTCGCGGACGCGTTGTCGGTCGCCGTGAATTCACGACTGCGGACGACCAGCCCCCGTTCTGGTCGTTGTCGGTCGCCATGAATTCACGATCGAGGACGACCACGCCCCGTTCGCGTCGTTGTCGCCCACCGTGAATTCACCACCGACGACAACCAGCCCACGCCCCCGTCGTTGTCCCGAGGCGTGAATTCACCACCGGCGACAACCAGCCACCTCTCGCGTTGTTGTCGGTCGACGTGAATTCACGGCCACGGACAGCAGTGCAAAAGCAAAACGTGGTCCCGGTGGTCGAGACGCGCACGGCACGCGACAGTGAGTCGGGCACGACGGACGGCGGACGCCGGCCGCCACCGGAGGACTAGGGCGAGACGGCGCGAGAGGCCTCGAGGCCCTCGGACGTCGCACGCACTGCGTCGACGGCCCGTGCATCCCACGCTCCGCCGATCACCGTGAAAGGCGTGCCCTGCGCCGAGAGCACCGCCGAGAGCACCTCGACCGATTCCTGACCGGCACAGACGATCACCGTGTCGGCCGGTACCTCGAGCACGTCACCCGACTCGGCGACCACCTCGAGCACGCCGGGCCGGATCCGCCGGTACGACACCTTCTCGACGAAGTTCACGCCGGCATCCCGCAGTCGGCCGACGGCGACCCAGCGCGAGGTGGGGCCGAGACCGCTGCCGAACTTGCCGGAGCGACTGACGATCGACACCTGCGAGCCGCGACGCACCGGATGGGGCCGCGACGCATCACGCCGCTGAGGGCGCGAACTGAGGAACGCGCTGCTGCGGGGCAGATCGTTCGCGGTCACGAACGACATGGCGCGTGCCGACTCATGACCGGATTCGACGAGGTAGCCGGCCGTGTCGACGCCGATGCCTCCCGCGCCGATGAGTGCGACCGTCCCCGCCGGCACGCCCTCGCGCAGCGCACGTTCATAGCTGAGCACGTGGGGCAGATCGATGCCCGGCACGTCGAGTTCCCGCGGGCGGACCCCCGTAGCCACGACGACGTGGTCGTAGTCGACCAGGTCGGCGGCCGAGACGCGGCGACCGGTGACGATCGCGGCGCCGAGCGACGACAGCATCGCCTGCCAGGACTGGACGGGGCCGGCGTAGTCCTCCTTGCCGGGGATCGACGCCGCGAGATCGAACTGCCCGCCCAGGCGCGGCGACGCCTCGAACACGGTGACGTCGTTGCCCCGCCTCGCCAGGTCGAGGGCGGCGGCCAGCCCGGCCGGGCCGGCACCGACGACGGCGACGCGAACGGCGATCCGCGACCGGACGAGCGGGAAGTCGAGCTCGCGACCGGCCCGCGGGTTCACCAGGCAGGACACCTCTTTGCCGAAGATCGACCGGTCGATGCAGGCCTGGTTGCAGCCGATGCAGGTGGTGACCAGATCGAAACGCCCGGCGGTGCTCTTCGCCACGATCTCGGGGTCGGCCAGGAACGGCCGAGCCATCGCCACGGCGTCGATCACACCCCGAGCCAGCACGTCTTCCGCGTCGCGCAGGTCGGTGAACCGATTGCTCGCGATCACGGCGACGGTGGGATGCGCGGACCCCCGCACGACGTCGGCGAGACGGGAGGCCAGCGGCACCCACACCCCGTGCGGCACGGCGCCCTGCACGGTCGGCACCCGCGACTCGTGCCACCCGACGCCGACGCTCAGGCCGTCGATGCCGGCGTCAAGGAGGGCGAGGGCCAGGGCATCCACCTCGTCGGGCGTGGACGAACCGGGCATGAGGTCGTCGCCCGAGATCCGGATGCTCACCGGGAAGCCGGGCGACACGGCCCCGCGCACGGCCTCGACGACGGCCACGGCGAAGCGCTGCCGCCGGAGGGCGTCTCCGCCCCAGGCGTCGTCGCGCAGGTTGGTGATCGGCGAGCAGAACTGGTTGACGAGGTACCCCTCGGACGCCATGATCTCGACGGCGTCGAACCCGATCTCCTCCGCCCGGCGGGCGGCGGCGCCGAAATCGGCGATGGTGCGGAGGATGCCCGGCTCGTCCAAGGCGATCGGCACGGCTCCTCGAGCGCCTCGCCACGGCACAGCAGACGGCGCCACCGACTGCGCGGGCTCCCCGGCGGCGTCGACGAGGCCGTCGGTGAGGGCGTAACGACCGGCGTGGAAGAGCTGGGCGGAGATCGAGCCACCGGCCTCGTGCACCGCGGCCACGGCCACGCCGAAGCGCTCGTCCGATGACGGATCGCCCAGGACGGCGTAGTCCGCGCCGCCCCGACCCTCGTCGTTGACGGCGAGCCCTCCGGTGATGACGAGGTGAGCACCTCCGTCGACCCGTTCGCGGTAGAACTGCGCCAGCGCCAGACCGCCGTCGTCGCGGGTCTCGAGCCCCGTGTGCATGCTGCCGACGACGATGCGGTGGCGCAGGCGGAGACGACCGAGCGCCCACGGTGTCTGCGTGACCGCGAGATCGGACGGCTCCGAGGAGGAGCCGGGATCGGCGGGGGCGGACGGACCGGGGCGCTCGGCGGTGCTCACGAGGCTCTAGAGGACGGCGTCGCGAAGGGGGCTGGTCGTGTCGGCCCAGAACGGCGGGGCGACGACCGTGAGACCGCCGTCGACGGAGAGGACCTGGCCGGTGATGTAGCCGGCCTTCTCGGAGAGCAGGAAGTCGACGGCGTCGGCGACGTCGTCGGCCGTGCCCTTGCGCTGCAGCGGGATCTTCTCGAGCACCGTCTCCATCGGCGCCATGCCCGGCACCGAGTTGTAGAAGAAGTCGAGCGAGTCGGTGTCGATGAGGCCGCCGTTGACGGCGTTGACGGTGATGCCCCGGGGGCCGAACTCGGTCGCCATGAACTTGACGTACGCCTCGTTCGCGGCCTTGGCGGCACCGAGCGACGCGTAGGTCGGGAACGCGCGGAGCGAGCCGTAGCTCGTGATCGCGACGATGCGCCCGCCGTTCGGCATGATCCGCGCGGCGGCCTGGGCTCCCAGCACGAACGAGCGGATGTTCGTGGCGTAGTTGCGGTCGAGGTGGTGCAGCTTGAGCTCGGAGACCGGCTTGAACGCCGACGCCGCAGCGCTGGCGATGAACATGTCGAGCTTGCCGTATTTCTCGGTGACGGTCGCGAACAGCGCCTCGATCGACTCGGGCTGCTCGATGTCGACCTGGGCGGTGATGCCGTCGGCACCGAGCGCACGGACCTCGGCGAGCGTGCCCTCGGCCAGCTCGGCGTTGTTCTTGTAGGTGACGACGACGTCGACGCCGCGGGCCGCGAGCTTGAGGGCGAGGACCTTGCCGATGCCGCGCGAGGCTCCGGTGATCAGGGCGAGGGGACGGACGGGTGTTTCGGAAGCCAAGACGGGCCTTTCGGTAGAAAAGGGTGGGATGCGCGGGGTGACTAGTAGGAGACGGCGCCGGTGACGACGGCCCGGCCGACGACGAGCTTCTGGATCTCGTTGGTGCCCTCTTCGAAGCGCTGTGCCCGAGCGTCGCGGTAGACGCGCTCGATCTTGTTGCGCTTCCAGTAGCCCTGGCCGCCGTGGACCTGGAGGGCCTTGTCGGTGACGCGGGCGAGCATGTCGACGGCGACCATCTTCGAGGCGCTGGACAGCACGCCGGCGTCGGCGCGGCCCTCTTCGTAGGCTTTGGCGGCCTCGATGACGAGGGCGCGGGCGGCGGCGATGTCGGCGTAGTTCTCGGCCAGGTAGAACTGGATCGCCTGGCGGCTCGAGAGCGGCTTGCCGAACGTCTCACGACGGTTGGCGTACTCGACGGCGAGCTGCTGGGCCCGCTCGGCGAGGCCGACAGCGCTCATTGCCACCGAGACACGACTCGGAAGGAGGAATCCGCCGAGCGCGACCTTGAGGCCGTCGCCCTGCTCGCCGAGGAGAGCCGAGGCCGGCACCGGGGTCTCGGTGAACCGGAGGATGGCGTGGTCGGTGCCGCGGATGCCCATGGTGTCGGAGTCGTCGATCACCTCGGCACCCGGCAGGCCGGAGTTCGGCATGAGGAAGGCGACGAAGCCGTCCTTCTCGGTCGAGCCCTCGATGCGGGCGGCGATGAGCCAGTAGTCGCACTTCACGCCGAAGGTGATGAGGTGCTTCTCGCCGTTGAGGTACCAGGTGTCGCCCTCGAGGCGAGCCGTGGTGCGGAGGTCCTGGCCGGTGCCCGCGGTGGCCTCGGTCAGGGTGAACGCGACGAGCTTCGTGCCGGCGATGGAGGGCTTGACGACCTCTTCGAGCTGCTCGGGAGTGGCGAACGGCACCATGGCGCGCCAGGTGCCGTTGATCACATGCACGAGCATGCGGATCGAGGCGTGCGAGCGCGAGACGATCTCCATCAGCTCGAGGTAGCGCGAGAACGGGATCCCGCGCCCGCCCAGCTCCACCGGCGCGGCCAGGCTGAGGTAGCCGCGGTCGCGGAGCTCCGGCAGCAGGCGGTCGGGGACCTGGCCGGTCGCCTCGATCTCGTCGGCGTAGTCCTCGCCCGGGCCTTCGACCCAGGCGGTGATCTCGGCCTTGAGGTCCTGGAAGGCCTCTTCGTCGAACGGGGCCTCGTCGAACGACTCGGAGTCGCGGGCGCCGCTCGTCGTGGGGGTGGCTGTCGTGGTCATCGGTCTCACTTCTCTTTCACGGTCGCGTCGGCGGCGACGAGCTGGGCCGCGGTGTCGCGGAGGACGTTCTTCTGGACCTTGCCGATGGCGTTACGGGGGATCTCGTCGATGAACTCGAGCCGCTCGGGCCAGTAGTACTTCGAGACCCCGGCGTCGCCGAGGTACTTCTGCATGTCGGCGAAGGCGAGGTGGACCCCGTCCTTCGCCGCGACGACGAACGCGCAAGCGCGCTCGCCCAGTCGCGGGTCGGGCATGGCGACGATCGCGGCGTCGGAGACCAGCGGGTGCTGGTAGAGGAGGTTCTCGATCTCGACGACCGGGATCTTCTCGCCACCGCGGTTGATGACGTCCTTGATGCGACCCGTGATGTGCAGGAAGCCCTTCTCGTCGATGCGGGCGAGGTCGCCGGTGCGGTACCAGCCGTCGGAGGTGAACACGTCGTCGGTGAGGTCGGGGCGGTCGAGGTAGCCGCCGAACATGGTCGGCGAGTGCAGCTCGTAGTTGCCCTCGGTGCCGGCCGGGACCTCGACGCCCTCGTCGTCGACGATGCGCAGGCGCATGCCCGGCAGCGGCTTGCCGTCGCTCCCCCAGGCGTCTTCCGGGGCGTCGAACGGGGTCGACAGCGCGCCGAGGCAGGTCTCGGAGGTGCCGAACGCTCCGAGCACGCTGGTCTCGAGCACCGTGGTCGCCTTCTGCGCCAGGGCCCGGGGCACGGCGGCGCCGGTCGCGACGAAGATGCGCAGCGACTCGGGGACGGCGACACCGCCCTCGACCTCGGCCACCAGGTCGGTGAGGAACGGGGTGGCGCACTGGACGAAGGTCGCCTTGGCCGCGTGGAACGCCTGGGTGAGCGACACCTTCGGGTCCCACACCGGCTGGATGACGCTCGCGACGCCGAGACGCCAGGAGAGGAGCATGCCGTACAGGAATCCGGTCTGGTGGGCGAGCGGCGACGGGATGTAGATGCGGTCGCTGTCACCGAGTCCGAGGTGGGCCACCTCCATCGCGGTGGCGAGTCCGAGGGTGCGGTGCGGGTGCTGGACGCCCTTCGGCTCACCGGTGGTGCCCGAGGTGAAGAGGAGCTGGCAGATGTCGTCGGGCTTGGGCGACAGCGCTCGGATGGCCTCGACGTCGGGAGTGACCGCCCCGAGCGCGATGTCGTAGTAGCGCCAGTTCCATTCGGAGGCCTCGACGGCATCGGCCGCGTCCTGCGGGATCGGCGTGATGTCGTTGTGCGCCGAGGCGTCGCCGCGCGCGTTCGAGCGCAGGACGACGACGTGCTCGAGCGACAGGCGGCGCTTCTGGGCGCGGGCCTCGTCGACGACCTCGAGGAGCTCGATGGCGGGACGCCGACGGCGGAACAGGTTGGGAAGGAACACGACTCGGGCACGCGAGCGGGCCAGGGTCATGGTCGTCTCGCGCGGGCCGAAGACGGGCATGATCGGGGTCGCGACGGCGCCGATCTGGACCGTGCCGAGTGTGATCGCCACGAACTCCTTCCAGTTCGGCAGCTGCATCGCCACCGACTCGCCGTGCTGCACGCCGAGCTCGATGAGCAGTTGAGAGACCTTGTCTGCCTCGTCTTGCAGCTCGCGCCAGGTGGTCGTGACGGGCTCGACGCCGCCGACTTCGATGACGGCGGCCTCGTCGGGGTGCTCGTCGGCCATGCGACGGACCTTCTCGCTGAGGACCAGCGGGTCGGCGTCGACGCCCTGCAGCTCGAGGGGCGCCTCCTGGAGCGCGGCCTCCTCGGTCAGGTCGTCGCGCTCGAAGTCGACGTTCTCGGCCGACTCGAGGCTCTTCGGATCGCCCATGTCGAGGTCGAGCCCGATCGAGTTCATCGCCTCGAGGAAGGTCGGATAGCTGATGCGATACGCCCGCGGATAGGTCAGCGTCGAGGCCCCGGAGGCGCGGGTGCCGGCGATGGCGAGAGACATGAGCACTCGGTGGTCGTTGAACGACGACAGCGCGGCGCCGACGAGCGGGCCGGAGGCCCCGGTGACTCGCAGCTCGTCCTGCGTCTGGTCGGCGTTGCCGCCGAGGTTGTTGAGCTGCAGCATCGCGGAGACGCGGTCGCTCTCCTTCAAGCGGATGTGGCCGACGTTGCGGAAGGTCGAGGTGCCTTCGGCGAACGTCGCCATGGTCGACAAAATCGGCAGCAAGTCGGGGATCGGCTGGCAGTCGATGTCGATCGCCTTGAGCTTCGAGCCGTCGCTTTTCACGCGCACGAAGCCGGTGGCCTCGTCGATGGAGAACTCGACCCCCATCTCGGTCGCCAGGTCGAGGAACTCCGACTCGGGGTGATCGGTCTCGCTCGTCTTGAAGGTGCGGAGGCCCTTGAAGAGCACGTCGGACGGGTGGATCGCGGCCGCGGCGATGCCGAACGCCGCCGAGCCGATGTCGGCGGGGATGACGTAGTCGTGCGGAGTCGCGGTCTGGTTGCCGGGGATGCGGAACGTGAGCCAGTCGTCGTCGTGCTCGACCGTGAGGCCCCAGAGGCGCATCATCCGGATCGTGAGGTCGACGTACGGCTGCTCGTTGAGCGTCCCGCCCGTGACGTGGATCACGGTGTCGTTCTCGGCGAACGGCGCGAGGAGGAGGAGACCGCTGATCCACTGGCTCAACGTGCCCGCGATCGAGATCTCGCCTCCGCGGGGGCGGACCGGCTGCACGTGGACGGGCGGGCGGTCCTGATCGGCTTCGAGCTGGACGCCCATCTCCTTCAAGGAGTCGAGGAGCGCCTTGATCGGACGGCGGCGGAAGTACTTCATGCCCGTGAGGGTCATCGGCTGGTCGGCGAGGGAGGCGAGACCGACCATGAAGTAGAGCGTGGTGCCCGACGAGCCCATGTTGAGCAGGCCCTCGGCCCCCTTGGAGCCGTGGTCGACGATGTCGGTCGCCTTGTACGGACCGCCCTCGACGACGTAGGTGTCACCGACCTTGGTGATCTTCGTGCCGAGCGCACGGAGGGTGCCGACGGTCCATTCCACCTGGCGAGTGGTCGACACGCCGGTGATCACGCTGCGACCGGGTGCGAGGGAGGCGAGGACCAGGGCGCGGTGCGCGTGGTACTTCGACACCGGGATGTCGAGCTCGCCTTCGAGCCGGGTGGATGTTCCGCGAACGACCAACTGCATCGGTCTTCTCCTCTACGTAGCGTGCGGGGGCGCTGCCGTGGGTCGGAAGACCCACCGGCGTCGGTCCCGTCGAGCTACGTTAGCCCAACGCTCGCCCCCAGGAGCGTGTGGTACTCCGTGTCGGTCCGCGGCGAGAACAACTCGTGAGGGTCCCTGCAAATTTGCGCGTCCTTCTTCGGAGGTTGCCTCCTTGCCCTGGCAGGATGGGCGGGTGCAGATCGACTTCGCGAGGTCCGACCGCTCCACTCTCGGCGTCGAGTGGGAGCTCGCCCTCGTCGACCGCTCGAGCGGAGAGCTCGCGCCCCATGCCCCGAGCATCCTGCCCGCCTTGAGGCACTTGAACGACGACGGCGATCGGGTGACGCACGAACTGCTGACCAACACCGTCGAGATCGTCACCGGTGTGCACACGAAGGTCGGCGACGCCGTGGCCGACCTCGAACGCTCGATCGACGCCGTCCGGGCCGAGGCCGAGATCCTCGGCGCCGACCTGATGTGCGCGGGCACTCACCCATTCAGCCAGTGGTTCCAGCAGCAGGTCACGCCCGACAGCGAACGCTACGAGACCCTGATCGACCGGACCCGGTGGTGGGGCCGCCAGATGATGATCTGGGGCGTCCACACCCACGTCGGCATCGACGACCGCCGCAAGGTGCTGCCGATCCTCAACGCGCTGCTCACCTACCTGCCGCACTTCCAGACGCTGACGGCGTCGAGCCCGTTCTGGGTCGGCGAGGCCACGGGTTACGCCTCGAACCGGGCGATGATGTTCCAGCAGCTGCCCACGGCCGGCCTGCCGCCTCAGTTCGACTCGTGGGGCGACTACGAGTCGATGGTGCAGGACATGACGCACACCGGCGTGATCGACCACCACTCCGAACTGCGCTGGGACATCCGTCCCTCTCCGAAGTGGGGCACCCTCGAGGTCCGCGTGTTCGACGGCATCTCGAGCGTGGCCGAGGTCGCGACGCTGGTGGCTCTCGTCCAGTGCCTGGTCGACGACTTCTCCGAGCGGCTCGACCGCGGAGAGGAGCTGCCGCGGATGCAGCCCTGGTTCGTCCGCGAGAACAAATGGCGGGCGGCCCGGTACGGCATGGAGGCGATCATCATCCAGAACGCCGCCGGAGACGAGCGGCTCGTGGTCGACGACGTCCGGGACCTCGTCACGCGCCTGGCCCCCGTGGCCGAACGCCTCGGCTGCCTGGCCGAGTTGAACGGGGTCGAGACGATCATCGCCGGCGGCGCCAGCTACCAGCGGCAGCTCGCAGTGGCGGCGCGCAACGATGGGTCGCTCAAAGCGGTCGTGGCGTCGCTCGTGGCCGAGTTGCGCGACGGCGTCACCGTTTCGTAGCAGGGCGCAAGGCGCCGAGACGAGAGCGCGGGATGCCCGGGCCGGCTCAGGCGAGCAGGCTCCGGTCGATCTCGGCGAGGGTCGTGCATCCCGCCATCGTCATGACGGTGACGAGCTCGTCGCGCAGCCGCCGCACGAGCGCCTCCACTCCGGCGGCTCCGTCGACCAGCGCGCGGGCGGCCGGACGCCCGACCAGCACCGCATCCGCCCCCAGTGCGATCGCCCGGAAGACGTCCTCTCCGGACCGGATGCCGCCGTCGACCCACACCGGCACGCGTCCCGCGACCGCTCGGGCGACTCCCGGCAGAGCGGCGCCGGTGGAGACGACCCCGCCGAGCTGGCGCCCACCGTGATTCGAGACGATCACCCCGTCGACTCCCGCGTCGACCAGCATCGCGGCGTCCGCGGGCGAGAGCACGCCCTTCGCGAGAACAGGCAGGCCCGTCGTCTCCCGGATCCGGCGGAAGTCGTCGAGGCTCAGGTCGGCCGCGATCGCCGGCATCACTCCCCCGGCGAAGTTGACGCTCGGCGGCGCGATGTCGCGGATCGGTGCCCGGAACGGGAAGTCGGTCGGCACGGTGGGAGCGTCGACCGTGACGACGAACCCGAGCGCTCCGGCCGCCTTCGACGCCTCGAGATAGGGGACGATGTCGCCCCGATCGGGAGAGACGTAGAGCTGCGACCAGAAGGGAGCCCCGCCCTCGTCGACACCCGGCAGGTCGGCCACGCGAGTGGCACTGTTGGACGACAGGACGATCGGAACCCCGGCCGCCCACGCACCTCGGCTGGTCGCACGCTCGCCGTCAGGGTGCACGAACGTCTGGCTCGCCCACGGCGCGATCGCGATGGGCGCGGAGGAGGTGCGGCCGTCGTGGTGCCACTCGGTGGAGACCTGCGTGACGTCGCGGAGGACTCGCGGCACGATCAGGTGCTCCCGCCAGGCGGCGAAGTTGCGAGCACTCGCGTCGCCCAGAGCACCCTCGATGTAGGCAGCCGCCCGCGGGTCGACCGACTCGGGCCAGGCGAAGCCGTCAGGCCCCGCGGAGTCGCCGTCGACTCCGCCGTGCACCTCGGTCACGGTCTCTAGCGGCCGAGGAACTTCGACAGGCTGGCGAGCTCTTCTTCGGTCGGAGGCGCCTTGGGGCCCTTTTTGCCGCCGAGACCGAAGCCCGTGCCTCCCCCGCTGGGTGCCGCCTCTTTCTCGCCGCTGGCGAGACGCGCGTTCTCGGCCGCCCGCTTGGCCGGGTTGCCGGCCTTCGAGCCCTTCTTCTTGGCGACCTGCTTGCGGCCCCCGCCGAACCCGGCACCGGGGATCGGACCCATGCCGGGGACGTTCGGCACGCCGCCCTTGGCCACCGTCTTCATCATCTTCGCCGCCTGCTCGAAGCGGTTGACGAGCTGGTTGACGTCGGTGACGGTCATGCCCGAACCCTTGGCGATGCGGAGGCGACGCGAGCCGTTGAGCAGCTTCGAGTTGGCCCGCTCGGCCTTGGTCATGGATTGGATGATCGCCTCGGTGCGGACGATCTCTTTCTCGTCGAAGTTGTCGAGCTGTTCGCGCATGCCCTTCGCGCCCGGGAGCATGCTCAGCATGCCCTTGATCGAGCCCATGTTGCGAAGCTGCTGCATCTGCTTCAAGAAGTCGTCGAGGGTGAAGCTGTCGGTCGCGAACTTCTCCGCGATCTCGCGGGCCTGGTCTTCGTCGAAGGCGCCCTGGGCCTGCTCGATGAGGGTGAGGATGTCACCGAGATCGAGGATGCGCGAGGCCATCCGGTCGGGGTGGAAGGGCTCGAAGTCGTCCAGACCCTCACCCGTCGACGCGAACATGATCGGACGGCCCGTGATCTGCGCGACGCTCAGCGCGGCACCACCTCGGGCGTCGCCGTCGAGCTTCGTGAGGACGACGCCGGTGAAGTCGACACCCTCTTGGAAGGCCTTCGCGGTGGCGACGGCGTCTTGACCGATCATGGCGTCGATGACGAAGAGGACCTCGTCGGGCTCGACCGCCTTGCGGATGTTCGCGGCCTGCTTCATGAGGTCGGCGTCGACGCCCAGACGACCGGCGGTGTCGACGATGACGGTGTCGTAGAGCTTGTCTTGAGCGAACTTGACGCCGTTCTTGGCCACCTTGACCGGGTCGCCCTTGCCGTTGCCGGGCTCGGGCGCGAAGACGGGCACACCCGCCTGCTCGCCGACGACCTGGAGCTGCGTGACGGCGTTCGGGCGCTGGAGGTCGGACGCGACCAGCAGGGGCGTGTGCCCCTCCTTCTTCAGCCACTTGGCCAGCTTGCCCGCGAGGGTCGTCTTACCGGCACCCTGGAGGCCGGCGAGCATGATGACCGTCGGAGGACGCTTGGCGTACTCGAGGCGTCGCTGCTGACCGCCGAGGATCTCGATGAGCTCTTCGTTGACGATCTGGACGACCTGCTGGGCGGGGTTCAGCGCCTTGTTGACCTCGTCGCCGAGGGCGCGGTCGCGCACCTTGCCGGTGAACGACTTGACGACCTCCAGCGCGACGTCGGCGTCGAGCAGGGCGCGCCGGATCTCGCGGACGGTGCCGTCGACGTCGGCGGGGCTGAGCTTGCCCTTGCCGCGGAGGTTCTTGAGGGTTTCCGCGAGGCGGTCGGAGAGGGATCCAAAGGTTGCCATGGTGACTCCAGGTTAACCGATCAGATTCTGAACGAAGACGTGCGGGGTGAATCCGGTCAGGTCGCCGATCTTCTCGCCCTGCCCGACGAGCTTGATCGGGATGCCGGTCTGCTCCTGCACCGCGAGGACGAAGCCGCCGCGGGCCGAGCCGTCGAGCTTGGTCAGCACGAGACCGGTGACCCCGGCGTGCTGGATGAACGCCTCGGCCTGGGCGAGCCCGTTCTGACCCGTCGTGGCGTCGAGCACGAGCAGGACCTCGGCGATCTCGGTCTGCTTCTCGACGACGCGCTTGATCTTGCCCAGCTCGTCCATGAGTCCGGCCTTGGTCTGCAGCCGGCCGGCGGTGTCGATGATGACGATCTCGATGCCCTCGCGCATCGCCTTCTCGACGGTCTGGAAGGCCACCGACGCGGGATCCTGCCCCTGCGCCTGCGGCTTGACGATCTGCACGCCGGCCCGGTCGGCCCAGGTCGCGAGCTGCTCGACGGCTGCGGCACGGAAGGTGTCGGCCGCACCGACCACGACGCTGCGGTCGAAGTTGCGGAGGAACTTGGCGAACTTGCCGATCGTGGTCGTCTTGCCGACGCCGTTGACGCCGACCACCAGCACGACGGCCGGACGGTTGCTGAGCTTGAGCGTCGAGTCGAGCTTGGAGAGCCGCTCCTCGAGGATCTCTCGGAGCATCCGCTTCAGGTCGGCGGGATCCGTCGTGTTGTAGCGGTTGACCCGCTCGCGGAGATCCTCGGTGATCTGCTCGGTGACGTCGGGCCCGAAGTCGGCGCCGATCAGCGCCGTCTCGAGGTCGTCCCACGTCGTCTCGTCGATTGTCTTGCGACCGAACATGCCGCGGAGTGCGCCCGAGAGCGACCAAGGAGTTGCCATGTCTGCAACTTTAGTCGGAGGGGTGGCGCACCCGTTTTCGGTCCCGTACGGTGGGGTTCATTGAAGGGGAGTATTCCCAACGCGGCGGTGTCGTCAATACGGTTCATACAGTTGTGAGCCCGTACCGCCGGTCCTGATCATCGAGACATCGTCTCGGTTCAGGGCGTTAGAGACCTTCAGTACATGGCGCTGCCTGGAACCCGTAAGACGGTCAATGCAGCACGTACTGAATGGATTTTCCTATGGACACCTCTCTTCTCGTCTGGGTGCTGACCATCGTCGGCATCCTCGGGCTTCTCGTCTTCGACTTCTACAGTCACGTCAAGACCCCGCACGAGCCGACCATCCGCGAGTCGGCCACGTGGTCGATCGTCTACATCGCCATCGCGATTCTCTTCGGCGTCGGAGTCGGCGTCTTCGCCGGCTGGCAGCCGGGCGGCGAGTACTTCGCCGGCTGGATCACCGAGAAGGCCTTGAGCGTCGACAACCTCTTCGTCTTCCTGATCATCATGACGAGCTTCGCGGTCCCGCGGATCTACCAGCAGAAGGTGCTGCTCGTCGGCATCGCGATCGCCCTCGTCTCCCGCGGCGTCTTCATCGCGGCCGGCGTCGCGATCATCGACAACTTCTCCTGGGTCTTCTACCTCTTCGGCCTCCTCCTCTTCTGGCTCGCCTACAGCCAGGTCAAGGCGGGCGGCGAGTCCGACGGGCACGACGAAGCCGACAGCCGCCTCATCCGTCTGCTGCGCCGCATCGTCCCGACCTCCGACGACTACGACGGCGACCGCCTGACGACCCGCGTCAACGGCAAGCGCCTCTTCACGCCGCTGCTGCTGGTCATGCTCGCCATCGGCTTCACCGACGTGCTCTTCGCTCTCGACTCGATCCCGGCGATCTTCGGCCTGACTCAAGACCCGTACATCGTGTTCACCGCGAACGCGTTCTCGCTGCTGGGTCTGCGTCAGCTGTACTTCCTGATCTCGGGGCTGCTCGAGAAGCTCGTCTACCTCGCTCAGGGGCTCGCGATCATCCTCGCGTTCATCGGTGTGAAGCTCGTGTTCCACGCTCTGCACGTCAACGAAGTACCCTTTATCAATGGCGGTCGGTCCATCGACTGGATCCCCGAGATCCCCATCTGGTTCTCTCTCGGATTCATCGTGCTGACGATCCTCGTCGCCACCGTTCTCAGCCTTCGCAAGACGGCCCGAGACGAGCGACGCGAGGTCTCTGCTGCGTAGCTGATCACATCTGCGCCGCTCGCACCGCTGCTGCCCGACACCGGGCACCTCCACCGACGGAGCGGAAGCCCCTCGGGGCTTCCGTTCCCGGCGCCGCGGGCGCCGACGAAGAGAACAGAAGAAGACCGAAGAGCATGCGCCTCGAACTGATCCGCCACGGCCAGACCGACTGGAACGCCGCCGACAAGCTGCAGGGCTCGTCGGACATCCCCCTCAATGCGACGGGTCGTGAGCAGGCGCATGCGGCGGCCGAGCTCCTCAAGGACTTCGACTGGAGCGCGATCGTGTCGTCGCCCCTCGGTCGGGCTCGCGAGACGGCACGCATCATCGCCTCCCAGCTCGGCATCGAACTGGGCGCCGCCTATCCCGAGCTGATCGAGCGCGACTACGCCTCCCGCGAGGGTACGGTCGCGACGACGAAGATCCCAGACGAGCCCAACGCGGACTTCCCCGACATCGAACCCCGTGCATCCGTCGCTCATCGCGGCCTCGGGGCCCTTCGCGACATCCGCGAGACGCGCCTCCCCCTCGACGGCGAAGACAGCAACATCGTCGTCGTGTGCCACGGCACGATCATCCGCTTCCTGCTCTCGGCCATCCTGGGCCGCGAGGTCGGCCACATCCACAACGCCGCGGCGAGCACCGTCGAGTGGGCCGACGGCGGCTGGCGCGTGCTGTCGATCAACGGGGCGCTGGTCTCCGCCGCCTCGTAGTCGCTTCGCGGCCGTGGCCGCTTCACAGCCGTGACCGGACCAGAGCGGGGGATGCACGGTGTACCGCCCCGAGGCCGCCCGCGTCAGCGCGGAGGCGGCGGCCAGGCCCCGGGCGGCACGGGCAGGCGATGGCGCGGATCGGGCGGCGCCGGCGGCGGAACCTGGTGGGCCGGATGCGGCGGGCCCGCGCGCCACCAGGCGACCGGCGTCTGGAAGTCCCATCGCGCCTTGCGCGCCACGTGGATCCAGATCAGCCCGCTGCCGACGACGATGCCGGGCAGGATGAGCAGTTCGAGGAGCACCAGCGGCTTGATGCCGGTCGCATCGAGCACGCCCGCCGAGCCGTCCCACAGCCCGTGGGCCACGGAGACGCCGAGGTACGCGACGACGACCTTCCAGGTCACGCGGAAGCGGCCGTTGCGCGCGGCGGCGAACAGGCCGGCGGCGAACAGCGCCGTCCAGAGCGGATGCCCGAACGGCGTCAGCAGTGCGCGGACGGGAACGAAGACCAGGGCCGAACCGAGATGCGTCAGATGGATCAGCGCCGGCGGATCCTGGTAGAAGCTCTGCGCGTACGAGAGGTCTTCGAGGGCCGCGAAACCGAGGCCCACCGCTCCCCCGACGAACAAGCCGTTGCGGATGCTCTTGTCTTTCAGGCGCCACGAGACCACGACCACCGCGATGATCTTCGCCAGCTCTTCGGAGATACCGGCGAGCAGCAGGACGACGGTGTTCGTCTGGACCTCGGAGTGGCCGGTCAGCTTGACGAGCAGCGAGTCGGTGGTCGAGCCGACGGTCACCGCGAGCAGGCCGCCGAATCCGAAGGCGATGAGCAGCAGCGGCACGGTGACGGTGTCGCGGGGCCCGATGCGGTACGCCATCGTGTAGAGGAACGATGCTGCGACGGTCACCGCGCCGACCAGCAGACCGATGGTGACGGCGGCGCCGTTGTGCAGAGCGAGCCCGCCGACGAGCATCAGGTAGAGAAAGAAGGCGACGCCGCCGGCGGCGATCCAGAGGCCGCCGCGACGCCCGAGCCACTTCTTCGCGGGCACCTCTGCCGGGACCCAGAGGGGTGGTGGCCAGAATCCGCGCATCCCCCGAGGCTACCGTCCGGGCGACCGACGACGCCCGACCCCGTTCGGGCGGGAGCTCCGGGTGACGCCGCCCCGGGCATCCCCCGCTCTCCCGTTGAAAACGGGGATGCCCGGCTCAGGTGGCCGGAGCGGCTTCGGGAGTCACGACCCGCTGGCCGACCACCGCCGAGACGCCGTCTTGCCGCATGGAGACGCCGTACAGCGCGTCGGCGATCTCCATCGTGCGTTTCTGGTGGGTGATCACGATCAGCTGCGAGGACTCGCGGAGGTCTTGGAAGATGGTGAGCAGGCGCCCGAGGTTGGCGTCGTCGAGGGCGGCCTCGACCTCGTCCATGATGTAGAACGGGCTGGGCCGCGCCTTGAAGATGGCGATGAGCAGGGCGACCGCGGCCAGCGACCGTTCGCCGCCGGAGAGCAGCGACAGGCGCTCGATCTTCTTGCCCGCCGGCTTGACCGTGACTTCGATGCCCGTCTCGAGGAGGTTTTCGGGGTCGGTGAGGTGGATGCTGCCGCTGCCGCCCGGGAAGAGGATCGGGAAGACCCGGTTGAACGCCTCCTTCGTGTCGTCGAAGGCGCTCTTGAAGATGACCTGCATCTTCTCGTCGATCTCCTCGATGATCGTGAGCAAGTCTTTTCGCGTCGACGTGAGGTCGGTGAGCTGGTCGGTCAAGAACTTGTGGCGCTGCTCGAGGGCCGCGAACTCTTCGAGGGCCAGCGGATTGACGCGGCCGAGCTGGGCCAGGGTGCGTTCCGCCGCGGCGAGGCGCTTCTTCTGCTGGTCGCGGTCGAAGGGGACGGGCTCGTCTTCCTCGGTCGGCCCGGGGATCGGCACCTCGGGGCCGTACTCGTCGACGAGGACGCTCTCGACGAGGCCCAACTCGGACCCCGCCCGCTCGAGAAGCCCCGAAAGGTGGAGCTTCTTCTCGTAGATCTCCATCTCGAGGCCGTGCACGTTCTCGGTCAGCGTGTGGAGCCGCTCGCGCATCTCGCGCTCTTCGCGGCGGAGCGAGGCGAGCTCTTCGTTCTGCACCGATCGCTCGGACTCCCGCTGCGCCAGGACGGCCCGCGCCTCGGCCACCGACCGGTCGACGGCGTCGAGCACGGCGGGGAGGGCTTCGAGCACCGACGACGTCGCCGCCATCTCGCGCTGCCGGACGACGGTCTGCCGCGCGTGCTCCTCGGCCGCAGCCTCTTGCTCGTGCAACTGCTTCTGCAACTGGTTCGCCCGGGCGACCTCGGCTCGGACACGCTCTCGGATCGTCTCGAGCTGGATCCGCTTCTCGATCTCGACGCCTCGCGCGTTCTCGACCTCGGCCAGCACGCCGTCGCGGGCGGACACGTCGAGGATCGGTCGCGGCCGGCTGCTGTACTCGTCGTGCGCGGCGACAGCTGCTGCCACGGCGCGCTCCGCCTGGTGGACGTTCTCGGCGGAGGCGGCCAGGGCCCCGGACAACCGCTCGGCCTCGGCTTCAGCGGCCTCGAGCTGGGCGCGGAGCCGACCGGCACGTTGCGTGTGGGCGGCCAGACGGGTCTCGTGCTCACGGGCGGCGGCCGCGGCCTCCTTCGCCTCCGTCTTCGCGGCGGACAGTGTCTGACGCGCCGCCTCGAGGTCGGCCGCGACCGTCTCGATCCGGACGCTGACCGACGTCAGCGACTCGGCTGCGGCGTCGCGGTCGGCCACGAGTTCGAGCCGGGACCGGCCGCCGGCTGAACCGCCGCGCACGACGTAGTCGGTCAGCACCTCTCCGGCGCGTGTGATGACCGTGACCGGCCGTTCGGTGCGGGCGAGCGACTCGGACACCCGGCGGGCGACCCCGAGGTCGTCGGCGAGCACCGTGTCGGCGAGCACCCCGAGGATCCCGGCCGGTGCCGTCGCGACGGACACGGCGGTGACCGCTCCGGTGGGCAGGTCGAACGACTGAGGCGCGGTCTCGCGGGCCGGCGAGGCGACGACGACTCCGACGCGACCGAGGTCTTCCGCCGTGACGTGGGCCACGGCGTCGAATGCGGCCTCACGGGTCTCGGCCAGGACGGCGTCGGCGACGACGCCGAGCGCCGCGGCGATGGCGGCCTCGTAGCCCGGGGCCACCTGCACGTGCTCGGCGACGAGGCCGAGGACACCGGGGCGCGCGGCCTTCACGAGGGCGCTCGAGGCGTCCTTCTGGTCGAGAGCGCTCGACAAAGCGCTCGCCCGGGCGGCCAGGGAGTCGCGCTCGCGCTCGAGCCCGTGCAACTCGTCGCGCAAGGTGTCGACCTGCTGCTGGGAGTCGCCGACCCGGGACTCCGCCGCCTGGACCGCCGCGGGAAGGTCGACCCCGGGCGACTCGTCGCCGTCCGCCGGGATGCGAGGGGCCTCCTTCTCGAGGGCGGCGAACTCCGCCCGGCTGCCGTCGCGCCGTGCCTCGGAGGCCTCCAGCGCGTTCGTCTGCCGCAACTGCTCGCCGCGCACGGCCGCGAGCTTGGAGCGCGCGACCTCGACGCCGCTTGCGAGTCGAGCCACTTCCAGATCGTGTTTCGAGACGAGAGCACTCTGCGCCGCGATCTCGTCGTCGAGGGAGTCGAGGGACGCCCGGGTCGTCGCGACCTCGGCCGCCGCCTGCGCCACGGCCAGCTCCGCGTCGGCCACCCCCTCCTGCAGTCGCTCGGCCTCGTCGCGGGCATCGGCCACCATGCCGGAGCTCACGCTCGAGACGACTCCCGGCGAGTCCGCCTGCTGGGCCAGCAGAGTGAGGCGCTGGTTGGCCAGGCTGGACAGACTCCGCAGACGCTCCTGGACGGACTCGAGCCCGAAAGCGACCCGACGGGCATCGTCGACGGCGTCGCCGACCATCGCCTGCTCGAGGCGCTGCTCGCGGAGCTTGTTCTGATCGAGCTGCTCCTGCAGCACGATGCGCTCGCTCTTGCGCTCCGCCTCGCTGCGGGACTGCGCCGTCAGGACCGTGCGGAGACCCACCACTTCGTCGGCGAGGAGCCTCGCCCGGGCATCCCTCACGATGCTGGCGATGCCCTGCGCCTCGCGCGCGATCTCCGCCTGACGCCCCAGGGGCTTGAGCTGCCGCCGGATCTCGCCCGCCAGATCGCTCAGGCGGGTGAGGTTGGTCTGCATCGCCTCGAGCTTGCGGAGCGTCTTCTCTTTTCGGCGGCGGTGCTTGAGGATGCCCGCGGCCTCTTCGATGAAGCCGCGGCGCTCTTCAGGGGTGGCCCGGAGCACGGCGTCGAGCTGCCCCTGACCGACGATGACATGCATCTCGCGGCCGAGGCCCGAGTCGCTCAGCAGCTCTTGCACGTCGAGCAGACGGCAGTTGTCGCCGTTGATCGCGTACTCGCTGCCCCCGTTGCGGAACAGGGTGCGGCTGATCGTCACCTCGGTGTAGGCGATCGGCAGGGCGCCGTCGGAGTTGTCGATCGTGAGCACGACCTGCGCTCGCCCGAGCGGGCCTCGGGTGGAGGTGCCGGCGAAGATGACGTCCTCCATCTTGCCGCCGCGGAGCGTCTTGACCCCCTGCTCGCCCATGACCCAGGCGAGGGCGTCGACGACGTTGCTCTTACCGGAGCCGTTGGGCCCGACGACACACGTGACGCCGGGCTCGAACGCGAAGGTGGTGGGCTGGGCGAACGACTTGAAGCCCTTGAGGGTGAGGCTCTTCAGGTACACGCCCCGTGCCTCCTCCGCCCCGGCTTCTCGCCGGCCCTGCCGCGGGGCCCTGCGCCCCGCTAGCCCGGCTCTCGGCCGCGCTGCCCCTAGGGTACCGGCGTGTCGGGCCGTTCCGCGGCAGCGCTGGCGCGTGCGCGCCGCTGTCTGCCCGCGGATCAAGAGGAGCCCTGCGTGGCGTACGAAAGCGGCAACCGCCCCGAGGATCATGCTGTTCTCCTTCCCGGCAGGACGAGCGCCTCTCGGGCCGGAAGCCGCGGAAGACCGGCGGCGCTCAGAATGCTCGAGAGCGCCTGAGGATCTCGGGCCTCGCGAGCGCCCCACCGGACCACGCGCCTCACCCACGGCAGGTTCTCGAAGCGCCTTTGACGAGTCTTCTCGTTCCGAACGACCTGGGCGGCAGAGCGACCGCCCATGAAGGCCGGGTCGGTGTACTTGAGGTCGCCGTCCACCTCGCCGAGCAGGCCGTACTCACGCCAGCAGCAGTCGGGCCGCCCGATGGTGCCCGCGTCGTCGGCCAGCGTCTCTTGCAGGGTCGGCGCAGGGAATCGCTGACGAGCAATGGTGATTCGGCTGATGGTCTCGAGCGGCGACTCCGCCAGTGGATCGGCGAAATCGACGGCTGCCCTCGCCGCTCGTGCCCGACGCAGGTGCGGTCGCTGCTCGATCTGCGCTTCGATCTGCACTTTGATCTCCTCGCGGAGTCGCTCGTGCTCGCCGAGGGCGGAATGCAGGGCGAAGTCCATGACCAACACCCCGTCGTCGAACCCGTAGGTGAGTGCGAGATCGGTCGCAGTCCTCGCCGGTGAGGTGACCCGGACCCCGTGCCAGTCGACGAGGTCGCCAGGGTCGATCGTGCCGGGCCGTCGGATGATCCGCGAGGTTCGGCTGCTGGACTCGCGACGCTCGTCGATGGTCTCGACCACCTTGGGCCAGCTCTTCGGAACCGGGAAGCCCCAGACGGCAGCCGCTGACCAATGCGAGGCGGTGAGCGCCCCGTCGAGTCGGCTGAGACTCGCCTGGACGAGTGTCAGGTAGCGCTGCCGAGGGCTGAACGCCTGCCAGGTCTCGGAAGGGACGTAGGCACCTCGAACCACACGGACCAGGAGTCCGCGCTCGGCCAGTCGGCGCAGGCCGCGGTCGTCGCGCCCGGTGGAGACGAAGTCGCCGGGCGCGAAGGGCTGCGGGAGGGGCTCGTGGAGTGGAGGCATGCGCCCAGACTGGCAAGGGGAAGGCCGAGCTCATCGATGCGGAGAGCATCTGTGGACAACTCTCGCCTTGCCGACGGGTGTGGAGAGGAGGTGGCAGGTCGTCGGTGGGGCGAGCACCCTCGCATGCGGCACAAGATCTAGTCCGCGGACTGGATCGCTCGCCGCAAGCGAGGTGCCCGGCGCGGCACCGGGCAGCCGGCGCGGCACCGGGCAGCCGGCGCGGCGGCAGCGGCGCGGGGCAGCGGCGCGGGGCAGCGGGCGCGCTAAGGGCGGAGCCGCTGACAGCGCGGACAGAAGTGACTCGAGCGATTCATGAAGGCCTCCCGCACGATGAGGGTGCCGCACCGGGGGCACGGCTTGCCCTGCTGCCCGTACGCGTTGAGGCTGTGCGAGAAGTAGCCCGACTGCCCGTTCACGTTCACGTACTGCGCGTCGAAACTGGTGCCGCCCTCGGCCAGCGCCTTGTAGAGAACGGCCCGCACCTCGAGCAGCAGCAACCCCGCCCGCCGCCGCGACAGCGTGTGGCACGACTGCTCGAAGTGGATCTTCGCGGCCCAGAGCGACTCGTCGGCGTAGATGTTGCCGATGCCGGAGACGAGGCCCTGGTCGAGAAGGGCGCGCTTCACGCCGGACTTCCGGGCGAGCAACCGCTCGAAGAAGAGGCGCTCGTCGAACGCGGGGTCGAGGGGGTCGCGGGCGATGTGCGCCACCTGGTGCGGGATCCGTGTGGCCCAGGACCGTGCATCCCCCGGGCTCGTTTCCGACCCATGATCTGGCAAAGGCACCGGCAGCGAACTCCCGAGCAGGGCGGCGCCCGAGTAGCCGGCCTCGCGCCCGTCGGGGGTCGCTTCCGTCTCGTCGAGGGCCATGGAGCCGAAGATGCGCTGGTCGACGAACGCCAGGCGGACGTCGCCGAGGGTGGGATGCACGAGGTCGAGCCGGATCCGCAGCAGACGGTCGTCGGGCTGGTCGCGACCGCGCAGCAGCACCTGTCCGCTCATGCCGAGATGCGCCACGAGCGCGGGATGCACGTCCCCCTCGCCCGACGCAGGCGCGTACGGGAACCAGAGGAACTTGCCCCGCCGCACCGCGGAGTGGATCGTGGCGCCGGTGAGGCGGTCGACGAAGTCCTCCTCCGGGCCGGGGTGGCGGCGGAGCGAGCGGGGTTCGAGCACCTCGACGCGCTGGACGACGGCGCCGGTGACGGCGGGGTGGAGGCCGGCGCGGACGACCTCGACCTCGGGGAGTTCGGGCACCTAGCGGGAGCCGCCGACCGCGTCGGCCCGGTCGTCGGCGTCGGCACCGGCAAGCGCGGAGGCGTCGGCCCGCTCGTCGACTTCGGCCCGCTCGTCGACGTCGGACCCGGCAAGCGCCGAGGCGTCCGCCCGGTCACCGGCCCGGCTCAGGATGTCGGCCGCGCCCTTCGCTCCGGCGGTGGCCGAGGCCGGCGCGCTCAGCAAGGTCCACGCCTCGAGGGCGGCGCCCATCTCGGCCGCCTTCTTGCTGCTGCCGACGCCCGACGCGATCTCGTCTTTGCCGAGGCGGACGATGGCGTGGAAGCGCTTGTCGTGGTCAGGGCCGGAGTCGCTGATGACGTAGTTGGGCATGCCGCGGCCGAGGGACGACGAGAGCTCTTGGAGGCTCGTCTTCGGGTCCATCGCGGCACCGAACCGGTCGGGGTTCGCCAGCAGGGGGGCGATCAGCCGCATGACCAGGCCTGTCGCCGCCTGCGGTCCGGCGTCGAGGTAGGTCGCGCCGATGACCGCCTCGACGGTGTCGGCGAGGATGGAGTGCTTCTGGCGCCCGCCGGTCATCTCTTCGCCGCGGCCGAGGAGGACGTACCGGCCGAGGCCGATGTGCTCGGCCACTTCGGCCAGGGCGACCGTCGAGACGAGGCTGGCGCGGCGCTTGGCCAGATCGCCCTCGTCGAGGTCGGGGTTCTCGGTGTAGAGCATGACCGTGACGGCCTGACCGAGGATGGAGTCGCCGAGGAACTCGAGGCGCTCGTTGTTGCGGATGCCGCCGTGCTCGTACGCGTACGAGCGGTGGGTCAGGGCGAGCTCGAGGAGCTCGGGCGTGACGGCGACACCGAGGTACGACACAAGATCAGCCCGGTCAGGTGCGGGACCTGACGCGGGCTGATTCATGTTCGTCATCTTACTGTGCCGAGGGATGCTCGCCGTGTCGGTGAAGACACACGGAGCAACCGGACGACTCGCGACCGAGGCTCACGCCCGCGGTCGCGGAGCAGATCAAATGTCGGCGACCTTGCGGCCCTTGTACTCGAGGTACAGGGCGGTGCCGGCGGAGTCTTCGACGACCTTGGCACGGTGAGGGAGGCTGTAGACGGTCTTGCCACCCTCGATGGTCTTGACGAGCGTCGCCGGAGTGGCCTTCCACTGCGAACGACGAGCGTGCGTGTTGGAGCGCGACTGCTTGCGCTTGGGAACGGCCATGGCTGTCTCTTCTCTGTGTCTCAGACGCGAGGTCTGTGGTGCTGGTCGGATCGTGCTGCATGAGCTGGACGCTCACCCGCACACACGGGGGCTTTCTTCAGCCCTCGCTCCGAACTAGTCGGTGGGCTTGGAGTCCGTGGTCTCGCCGGCGACGCTTTCGCTTGCCAGTTGCGACAGCGCCGACCACCGGGGATCGAGCACTTCACGGGGGTGGTAGTCGACCATGTCTTCCACACGCTCGCCCGTTTCGGGGTCGAGACCTGGGCAGTCAGGCCGGCAAACCGGTTGGAAGGGCAGTGAGAGAACCACTGCATCTCTGACGACCGGCTCGAGATCGATGTGATCTTCTTGAACCTGGTAGTCAAAAGCTTCGTCCACAGCGTACGCGAAAAGCTCGGCGAAATCGACCTCGACACTCTGTTCGATGGCCTTGAGGCAGCGCGAGCACTCGCCCGTGGCCGTCGCCGACACGTGCCCCGACGTCAGCAGACCGTCGTGGAGACTCTCGATGCGGAGGTCGATGTCGACCGGCGAGCCCTCCGCGACGGCAGTGAGGCCTTCGCCGAGTTTCGACGGGGCGGCGATGTCGAGCTGACTCTCGCGCATCTCGCCGGGACGGTGCATCAGGTCGTACACCGGAACGGTATAAGGGGTCTTTTCGAAATGAGGCACGAGCGAAAAGTGTACGCTCACTCCGCCGTTCGCGGGCGCTGCTCCACAAAGAGGCTCCTCGGCGCGAGCGAGGCCCGGACCCGGCGAAGCGGCGACGAGGATGCACGGAGCCCGTCGATCACGGCCCGCGCGGCCTCCTGCACCCCGGCTTCGCCCGTCGCCTGGCCGAAGCGCTCGTTCTCGAGGCTCCCCAGGAGCCGGCGCAGTGCATCCCGCGCTCCGCTCTCCTTCAAGAAGCTGTGGAGGGAGGCCGCCGTCGCACCGGGGGTGGCTCCCGGGTCGACGTCGACACCCAGGTCGCGGGCCGAGTCGACGACCTCGCGCCAGGCGGCGAGGGCCGAGTCGGGCGGGAGCTCAGACAGCCGGCGGCGGCGACGCGCGCGCCTCAGCCACCAGGGTATCGCGAGCAGGAGGAGCAGGACGAGGATGCCGACGGTGGAGAGGGTGACCGGACCGGCCGATGAGGCACTGCCGGTGGACGACGAGGCCGAGTCGTCGGCGCCGGTGCTCGAGGTCGGGGTCGCGGAGGCGGTGGCCGTCGGCTGGGCGGTGGTGCCGGCCGTCGCCGTGGGCACGGGTGTCGCGGTCGGAGCGGGCGTGGCGTCGGTGCCCGTCTGCTGGAGATACGCGGCCGTCGTGCCCTGACCGACGGTCGGCTCGAAAGGCACCCAGCCGAGGCCCTGGAAGTACAGCTCTGGCCAGGTGTGGAGGTCGTTGCTCGTGACGGTCCAGGGGGAATCGGTGCCTGCGGAGGCCTGGGTGCCGGGGAGGAAGCCGACGGCCATGCGGGACGGGATGCCGAGGGTGCGCGCCATCACAGCCATCGCCGAGGCGAAGTGGATGCAGTACCCGCTCTTGCGCTGCAGGAAGGTCTCGACGTCGTCCAGCCCGGTGCCGTCGTAGCCCTGCTGGACGGGCGTGTCTTCTGAATAGGTGAAGTCGCCGCTGCGGAAGTAGTCCTGAAGGGCGACGGCGGCGTCGAACTTGTTGCCGGTGCCCGAGGTGACCCGCTCGGCCAGGCGGGTGATGGAGGCGGGCACGCCCTTCACGCTGAGGTACGCGCTCATGTCCGGGACGGGCTCGGACAGCGACGCGATGATCTGCGACCGGGTCGGGGCGACGGGGTTCGAGACGACGGTGTAGTCGAGGCCCTGGGTGCCCTCGGTGGTGGAGCGGACGGTGACCCCGGAGGCGTCGACGTACTTCCATTTCGAGTCGATACCGGTCACGCGCGCCGCCGGCACCGGGACCGGCAGGTACGGGCTGCGGAGGAGGCTGATCGACACGTCGGTCGTCACGCGCGACCGTTTCGTCGAGTCGGACACGCCCGGAGCCGCCGGGAGGTTCGTGACGGCGTTCTTCGGGTCGACCGTCACGGGGTCGGGGCTCCACGAACGCCCGGAGAAGTTGCGGATGTCGGTGAGCTTGAGGTACTCCCCCGCCGTCGACGTCGTCGTGTAGCTCAGCACCTGCACCGAGGTGCCTCGGCGGAGGTCGTTGCCGAGGTTGATCACGGGGTTCACCCCGGTGGAGATCCCCGTCGCCGAGCCGACGCCCGTGATGGGCGAGACGGCGGAGAGCGGCAGGAGGGCGGTCACGACCCCGGCGACGACCAGGGCGGCGACCCCGGTCACGACGCCGGTGCGCGAGGGGCGGCGCCCGGTCGAGACGATCAGCAGCGCGAGGAAGGCGGCGACGGCGACGATCACCCAGCCCCACGCGGGCTCGATGTCGGGGATCAGGGAGGGGACGACGACGATCACGGCGAGCACGGCGCCGCTGAGCCCGGGCATCCGACCGACACGGGAGACGAGGTCGATCAGGAGGGCCGCGGCCGCGACGGAGACGACCACGACCGCGAGGAGCGCGTCGCTGACGTGGACGGGGGCCTGGTCGCCCACGATGCTCTCGCGGGCCTGGTCCATCAGGAGACGGACCCGCTCCAGCGTGTCGGAGGTGGGGATCACCCCCGCGACGGCGGTGCCGCCGGAGACGACGAACGTGGACGTGAGCGCGGCCACGACGACCCCGACGAACCAGGCCACGAGCGACGGCCAGTGGGCGGCGCGAGCGGCGGCGGCGAAGCCGAGGACGAGGGCGGCGACCCCCGAGGCGACGGCCCACCACCCGATGCCCTGGAAGAGCGGCTGCAGCGAGCCCACGCTCGCGACGAGGGCGACCCACAGGATGGCGGTCTGGAGCCAGCGCGCATTGCCCGGAGCGAAGCGATCGGGCAGGTCGGCGTCGGGCCGCGGCGGTGTCGCCGGGCTCGGTGGGACGGGCCGCGTCGGCGGCGTCACGAGGTCAACCACCGAGCACCCCCGGCAACCCCAGGACCGCGGCCCGATCGGCGGTGGCGGTGGTCTCCACCACGGACCAACCGGACTCGCGAAGGGCCGCCACCACGTCGCGCGGCGAGTCGGGGGCCGTGTCGGGAGCGGTCAGGACGTCGTCGTCGAGGTGCACGACGAGAGCGACGCCGGGCACGCCCGGGCCGCGGAGACCGCCCAGCCGCTCGACTTCGGCGGCGGTGAGGGTCGACACGAGGGCCACGATGGGCTCGCGCGGCGCCGGCTCCGGGCTGCGCTCGTGCGCCGCTCCGCCCAGTGCCACATCGGCCAGGAGCTCGAGGAACAGCGGCGTCGACGACGGGTCGTGCAGCGCGAGGGTGCCGCCGCCGAGGTCGATCACACGCGTCTGCGACCCGGCCAGGCCGAGTTCTACCGCGATCGACGCGGCCATGGACACCGCCCACTCGAAGCCCTCGCTGACCGAGGCACCGGAACCGGACGTGGGATGCGCATCCCGCCAGTTCGACGAATCGAGAGGCAGCACCACCCGAGCGCTCGGCAGGCCGTGCTGCTCCTCTTGACGGACCATCAACTCGCCCTGCCGCGCCGTCGCCCGCCAGTGGACGCGTCGCATGGGGTCGCCGCGGCGGTACTCGCGCGTGATCGGGTCGTCCTGGCCGCCGGCGAGGCTGTGGTCGCGTCGCTGCCGAGCACCTTCGCCGAGCGACCGCGACTCGCGCCCGCCTCCGATGGAGACCACGTCGGGGATGACGACGAGCTCGGTGCGACCGGGCACGAGCACGAGGCGGCGGGCCAGGCCGAAGGACTCGACGACCTCGACCCGGGCGGGACCCACGCGATGGCGGCCTCGCGGCAGGTCGAGGTGGAGGAAGGAGACACCGGCGCGGCCGCTCGCCTCGATGGTGCCCTCGGCCGACTCGTCCTTCGCCATTCGGCGCCAGTCGAGCGTGTCGCGGACGCGGACGGCCACCGGATGCCGGGCCGTCGTGGCCAGGGTGAGGGCTTCGGCGACGTCCCGGCCCGCGACCGCGCGGTCGGGCGAGAAACGTCGGGTCGCGGTCAGAACGGGCGGACGGACCGCCACGGTGACGAGAGCGGCCACCACGAGCACGAGGAGCACGACGCCCGCGAAGACGAGCGGCATCGAGGCGAGAAGGTAGCCGAGCGCGCCCAGGACGAATCCGGCGACGAGCGCGCCGACGCCTCGCGAGGTCGGGCGCGGCCAGAAGGCGAACCCGCCCCGCTCGGTGACCTCGGAGCCGGCGACGTCGGCCACGGTCAGCGCGACGCCTCGTCGAGGGGCACAGGGGTGGCGGCGACGATCGACTGCACGATGTCGGCGGCCGCCGAGACGGCACCGGCACCGGTGCGGCCGGCGAGGACGAGACGGTGCGAGAGCACCGGCCCGCTCAGGGCGTCGACGTCGTCGGGGATCACGTAGCGTCGGCCGTTCAACGCCGCCCACGACTTGGCCGCCCGCATCAGCTGCAGGGTCGCTCTCGGGCTCGCGCCGAGGCGGAGGTCGGGATGCACACGGGTCGCCTGCACGATCGAGACCGCGTACCGCTCGACCACCGCCGCGGCGTAGACCGCCCGGACCGACGTGATCATGCGCCGGAGGTCGAGGAGGGAGACCAGCGGCTCGAGGCTGTCGAGGGGGCTGGCGGTCTCTCGCTGCCGGAGCATCCGCAACTCGCTCTCGGCGTCGGGATAGCCGAGCGAGATGCGCGCCATGAACCGGTCTCGCTGGGCCTCGGGCAGCGAGTAGGTGCCCTCCATCTCGACCGGGTTCTGGGTCGCGACCACGAGGAAGGGATTGGGCAGCGGATGCGAGATGCCGTCGACCGTGACCTGGCGCTCTTCGAGGCTCTCCAGCAGGGCGGACTGCGTCTTGGGCGAGGCCCGGTTGATCTCGTCGCCGATGACGATGTTCGCGAAGACGGGGCCGGGCTTGAACTCGAACTCGCCGCGCTGGCGCTCGAAGATGGAGACGCCGGTGATGTCGGAGGGCAGCAGGTCGGGAGTGAACTGGATGCGGTTGACCTTCGCGTCCACCGCCTTGCCGAGCGCTCGCGCCAGTTGGGTCTTGCCGACGCCGGGGACGTCCTCGATGAGCAGGTGACCCTCGGCCAGGAGGACGGTCAGGGCCGTCGAGATGGCGCCCGCCTTGCCGTCGATGACCGTGGCGACGGCGTCGAGGATACGGCGGGCGTTCTGCTGGACCTCCTCGAGAGGCATGGGCGGCAGGCCGGAGGCACCGGACTCGTGGCTCTCGGCCGCGGAGTGGGTGTCTGTCGTCGTCGTCGTCATGGGCTCTCCTCCCCGGATTCGGAGTCAGGCGTCTCGGAGGTAGGAGGCGACGGCTGCGGGCACATACGGTGACACGTCACCTCCGAGAGAGGATACCTGCCGGACCAGCGAACTCGATACCAGCGCATGCGACGGGTCGGGGAGCATGAAGATCGTCTCGACGCCGACGAGGTCGCGGTTGACGACGGCCATCGGCGTCTCGTAGGCCACGTCGACCTGCGACCGGATGCCCTTGACCAGCACCTTGGCCCCGACCTGCGTGCAGTAGTCGACGAGGAGGCCCTCGCTCCAGCTCGCGACCCGGACGGACTCGGGCAACGAGGCGTCGCGCGCGGAGGCCTCGATGAGGGCGACGCGCTGTTCGAGGGGGATGAACGCCTTCTTGCCGGGATTGTGCACGACGAGGACGTGGACCTCGTCGAAGAGGCCGGAGGCCCGCGCGATCACGTCGAGGTGGCCCAGGGTCACCGGATCGAAGGACCCGGGGACGACGGCGATCGTGCTCATCCGCTCACCCTATCCGGCGAGGGTGGCTCGCGTCTGCCCGTCGGCTGTCGCCCGTTCGGGGCCCCTCGCCCCCGCAGCGGCGGCTGGTGCGTGCAGCGCCCGGCGTTCACGCGAGGTTCAGTTCTTCGACAGCGATGCCCGGCTGCCCTCGTCGAGTCGGCGCGCGAGCGCGGCCCGGAGCGCGGGATGCTCGGCGAGAGTGGGATCGGCCTCGATCACGTCGTGCGCGTGCTCTCGAGCGAGCTGGATGACGTCGCCGTCGTGGGCCACTCGCAGCAGCCGCAGCCCCGATCGGCCTCCCGACTGCGTGCTGCCGAGGACATCGCCCTCGCGGCGCAGATCGAGGTCGATCTGGGCTAGCTCGAAGCCGTCGGTGGTCGAGGCGACGGCGGCGACCCGCTCGCGAGCCACGGTGCCCTCCTCGCTCGTGGTCACGAGCAGGCAGAGCCCGGGGAATCCGCCTCGGCCGACTCGACCCCGGAGCTGATGGAGCTGCGAGACGCCGAACCGGTCGGCGTCGAGCACCACCATCGTCGAGGCGTTGGGAACGTCGACTCCGACCTCGATGACGGTGGTCGCGACGAGCACCTCGATCTCGCCGCGGGCGAAGGCCTGCATGGTCTCGTCTTTCTCGGCGGACGACATGCGTCCGTGGAGGGGTTCGATACGGCGCCCTGCGAGAGCGGGAGTCTGCCGGAGGGAGGCGAGCACGCCGGTCACGCTCGCGAGCGGGCGAGGCGCGTCCGGCGCCCCGTCGGTGCTCGCGGCTCCGTCGACACCGTCGGCCCCACCTGCCTCGTCGGGCGGATCGCCGGCCTCGAGGGTGCTCTCGCCGCCCGGGGCGGCGTCGATGGCGGGGCACACCACGAAGACCTGACGGCCGCGGGCGATCTCTTCGGAAGCGCGCTCCCAGACGCGGCTGATCCACGCCGGGTGGTCGGGCAGGGCGACCACGAACGACTCGATGGGCTGCCGCCCCCGCGGGAGCTCGGCGATGGTGGAGACGTCGAGGTCGCCGAACACCGTCATGGCGACGGTGCGCGGGATGGGCGTGGCCGTGAGGACGAGCACGTGCGGTGGGGTCGCTCCCTTGCGCCGGAGCGCCTCGCGCTGTTCGACGCCGAAGCGGTGCTGCTCGTCGACCACGACGAGGCCGAGGTCGTAGAACTCGACCGCCTCGGAGATGAGGGCGTGGGTACCGACGACGAGGTGGGCCTGCCCGCTGACGATGGCGAGGGTGGCTTTGCGACGCTCGGCCGTCGACATCTGACCGGTCAGCAGCACGGGCCGGAGCCGCGCGCTGAGGTCGGGGCCGAGGGTCGCGACGATCGACCGGAGGTGCTGCGACGCGAGCACCTCGGTGGGTGCCAGCAGCGCCGACTGCCCGCCGCTCTCGGCGACCGCCAGCATGGCCCGGAGCGCGACGAGGGTCTTGCCGGATCCGACCTCGCCCTGGACGAGGCGGTTCATCGGGACGTCGGAGGCCAGATCGCGCGAGATCTCGTCGCCGACCACGCGCTGGTCGCCGGTGAGGTCGAAGGGCAGGGCGGCGTCGAACCGGGCCAGCAGACCGTCGGCCTTCGGGGAGCGCGACACCGCGCTCACCCGCCGGAGCTCGGCCCGTTGCTGGAGCAGAGCGGCCTGCAGCACGAACGCCTCGTCGAACTTGAGCGTCTCGCGGGCCGCCTTCCAGTCGCGGTCCTTCTCGGGGCGGTGCACCTTCTCGAACGCCTCGCGCAACGGCAGGAGCTGCAACTCGGCCCGCACGCCGGGCGGCACCGAGTCGGGCAGCGGCGGCAGCGTGTCGAGCGCCACCTCGACCGACTTCTGGACCTGCCACGAGGCGACGGAGGCGCTGGCCGGGTAGATCGGGATCGGCTGCTTGGCCCACTTCTGCGCCGTCGCGTCGCCCGCCTCGGCGCCTCGTTCGTCGCCGGACTCGAAGAGCTCGTAATCGGGGTGTGCGAGCTGCCGGTTGCCGCGGTAGTCGCCCACCTTGCCGGCGAAGATGCCACGAACACCGGGGACGAGGTCTTTGGCCCGCCAGGCCTGGTTGAAGAACGTGAGGGTGAGGATGCCCGCGCCGTCGCTGATACGGACCTCGAGGATCGAGCCGCGCCTCGCCCGCATGGTGCGCTCGCGCACGTCGAGCACCTCGGCCACGATGGTGACGCTCTCGCCGATGGCCAGCTGGTCGAGCGCGGTCAGCTCGCCCCGCCGGGCGTACCGCCGCGGGTAGTGCGTGAGGAGGTCGCCGACCGTGTGGAAGCCGAAGGCGCGCTGGAGGGCCTGGGCGGTGCGGCCGCCCAGGGCGTTGCTCAGGGTGACGTCGAGCGGGGACGTCTCGGTGACGGAGGTCGTGGCCACGGGTCCACGCTACCCGGCCCCTCCGACACCGCCTGCTGTGGCGGCACGGCCACCACCTGCGAGGATGGGCGGGTGACTCGCATCATCTCCGGTTTCGCCGGCTCCACCACCCTCGCCGTGCCGAAGACGGGCACGCGCCCGACGAGCGATCGGGTTCGCGAGGCCCTCTTCTCCGCTCTCCAGGCGCGCGACGAGATCCGGGGGCGGCGGGTGCTCGACCTCTACGCGGGCACGGGTGCGCTCGGGCTCGAGGCGGCGTCGCGCGGAGCAGCGCGGGTGGTGCTGGTCGAGAAGGCTCCGTCCGCCGCCCGGGTGTGCCGCGAGAACGCGAAGCTCGTGGTGGGCCGGGCGCCCCGCGGTGCAGCGCCGGCCGTCGAGGTGGCGGTGCGAGCAGTTCGCACGTTCGTGGAGCAGTCGGCCCGGGCATCCTACGATCTCGTGATCATCGACCCGCCCTACGATCTCGGCGACTCCGACCTCGCCGGCGACCTGGCTGCGCTGGTCCCCGCTCTCGACGACGACGCGCTCGTGGTCGTGGAGCGCCGGTCCCGCAGCGGCGAGCCGACCTGGCCCGAAGGCCTCGAGCGGGAGACGTCGAAGTCGTACGGCGACACGGTGCTGTGGTGGGCGCGGCGGGTGCGCGCCGACGAGGCCGTCGCGCCCGAAGCCGACCAGCCCGAGGCCGACCAGCTCGC
Organism: Frondihabitans cladoniiphilus; assembly: GCF_039544345.1. NCBI lineage: Bacteria > Bacillati > Actinomycetota > Actinomycetes > Micrococcales > Microbacteriaceae > Frondihabitans > Frondihabitans cladoniiphilus. The sequence goes on along the minus strand of NZ_BAABLM010000001.1, from coordinate 274,629 downwards.
GCCTCAGCACGCCGAGGCTCAGCCCGCGGCGCCCGACCAGGCACGGTAGGGGTCCCAGCCCGACGCGTCGCCGACACCGGCCGCAGCCAGAGCCCGTCCGTCGAGGGTCACCCCGCCGTCGGCCGAGGCCTCCACGACCCGACCGATGGCCCGGAACGACCCGGGCAGCGCCGTGCCCGCAGGGAACGTCGCCAGCAGCGTGTGGTCCTCTCCCCCGGCCAGGGCGTTCCGCACGTCGGCGGGCGAACCGCCGAGGGCTGCGCCGTCGAGGTCGAGAGTCACGTGGGATGCCCGGGCCACCCGCCCGGCGTCCAGCGCCAGTCCGTCGGACAGATCGAGCATGCTCGTCGCACCGGCCTCTGCCGCGAGCACCCCGTCGCCCACCGGCGGACGCGGCGCGAGATGCCAGGCCACGTCGGGGTCGCTCGCCCGGAGTCGGTCGGCGATCCGTGCATCCGGCGCGCCCTCGTCGTCGACCGCCTCGGCGAAGAGCCGTGCGAGTCCGCGGTGGGAGCGCCCGAGGACGCCTGCCGCGGCCACGACGTCTCCGACCGCCGCGCCGTCCCGACGGACCGGCGCGCGGCCCTCCAGGTCGCCGAACGCGGTGATCGCGATGGTCATGGTCGGCGAGACGGACATGTCGCCGCCGACGACTCCGGTGCCGGGGGCGAGCGTGTCGCAGGCCAGCCTGAGGGTGGCTGCGAACTCCTCGAGGAAAGCGACCGTCGTCTCCGCCGGGACCGCCAGCGCGACCACCAGGGCCGTCGGGCGTGCGCCCATCGCGGCGACGTCGGACAGGTTCGACGCCGCGGCGCGCCAGGCGAGGTCGGACGCCCGCGACCAGGCCAGCCGGAAGTCGGGGCCGTGCACCATCAGGTCGGTCGTCACGACGAACCGCCGATCGGGGGCGCTCACGACCGCGGCGTCGTCGCCGGGGCCGAGTAGAGTGCTGTCGCCCGCGGGAAGATGCGGCAGGATCCGCGCCAGGGTCGCGACCTCGCCGAGGCTGCCGACGGTGTCGGGGGTTCGTTCGGCGGGGCTGGCGTCCATGGCTTCACGGTAACGTCAATGCCGTGTCTGTCGTGTCGCGCCGCCTCGTCTCCCTGCTCGTCGTGGCCGCCGCTCTGCCCGTCCTGGCCGGCTGCTCGTCGACGGTCTCGCTGAGCCCGTCGCCCCTGGCGAACACGGTCGGGTGCGCGGACGTCACGGTCCACCTGCCCACAACCCTCGATTCGAAGTTCGCGATCCGCGACACCGACGCCCAGGGCACCGCCGTCTGGGGCTCCCCCGCCGCCGTGGTGCTGCACTGCGGGATCACGACCCCGGCCGTCTCCGACCTCGCCTGCTACACGGTCGAGGGCGTCGACTGGCTCGTCGACCAGCAGAAGTCGACCGCCGTCTACACGACCTACGGCCGGGTTCCCGGCGTGCAGGTCGTGGCGTCGAGCGCCGCTTCGAGCAACGTGCTGTTCGATCTCGGCAGCGCGGTGGGCACGCTCAAGCAGACGAAGAAGTGCGAATCGGCGAGCGACGCCCCGGGCTCCACGCCCTCCGCGACTCCCGCGCCGACGCCGACCCCCTGATCTCGCCTCCGGGCTAGCGTTCGGTCTCGAGCCCGAGCTCGATGAGCTCGTCGAGCAGCTCGGGGTAGCTGAGGCCGCTCGCCAACCAGCACGCCGGGAACATCGAGATCGGCGTGAAACCGGGCATCGTGTTCAGTTCGTTGACCACGAAGCCGTCGGCGGTCAGGAAGACGTCCACGCGGGCCAGCCCGGCTCCGCCGATCGCGTCGAAGGCACGGGCCGCGAGGTCTTGGAACGTGCTGAGCTCGTCGGCCGTGAGGTCGGCCGGGCACACCAGGTCGGCGCCCGCCCCGCCGAGATACTTCGACTCGAAGTCGTAGAACGTGTTCTCGGCCAGCACGATCTCGCCCGCGACCGAGACCCGGGGGGCGGATCCCCCGCGGCCGCCCAGCACCGCGCACTCGAGTTCGCGCCCGACGACCGCGGCTTCGACGAGCACCTTGTTGTCTTCGTGGAATGCGACCGCCATCGCCGCAGCGAGTTCGGCAGGGGCCGAGACCTTCGACACGCCCACGCTCGAGCCCGCGCGGGCCGGCTTGACGAAGAGGGGGTACCCGAGGGAGGCGACGGAGGCCGTGACGGCGGTGGGATCCCCCGCCCACTCGCGTGAGCGGACGGTCACCCAGGGCGCGACCGCGATGCCGGCCTGTTGAAGGACCGTCTTGGAGAAGTGCTTGTCCATGCCGACGGCGGAAGCGAGGATGCCCGCGCCGACGTAGGGCAGGCCCACCAGCTCGAGCAGCCCCTGCACCGACCCGTCTTCGCCGAACGGCCCGTGCAGGATGGGGAACACGACGTCGATGTCGCCCAGCGAGGTCTCCACGCCGAGCTCGTCGACCACGGTCATCTCCCGGGTCGCGGCGGACTCGGGGAACCGCACCCGGGTGCCGTTGTCGACGACCGTGGGCAGCTTGGTCGCGTCGAGGGCGAACAGATCGGCGTCGTCGGGTTGCAGCGTGAACGCGCCGTCGCTCGTGATGCCCACCGGAACGATGTCGTAGCGCGTGCGGTCGAGGGCCTTCAACACGCCGCCGGCCGTGGCGCAGCTGATCGAGTGCTCGCTCGAGCGGCCGCCGAAGAGCAGGACGACTCGCAGGCGGGGAGCGTCGCCGGTCTCGCCGATCAGGGATTCCGAGACGCCGGAGGCGGTGGGGTCAAAGGTCACGACAAGGCCCTTCGGGAGGCGAGACGGCCGTCGGGCCCGGGGCTCATTCGCCCTGGGGCTCGTCCGTCTCGGTGAGGTGCGGCGCGATGTTGCGCGGGTCCAGAGTACCGGCGAGGACCTCGGCGACCTGCGTGACGATGGGCATGTCGACGCCCTGGCGCGCAGCCAGTTCGAGGATCGGCGCGACCGACGCCAGGCCCTCCGCCGTCTGGTTCATCTGCCGGACGACGTCGTCGAAGCGGTAGCCCTGGCCGAGGAGGCGGCCGGCCGTGTTGTTGCGCGAGAGCGGCGACTGGCAGGTCGCGATCAGGTCGCCGAGGCCCGCGAGCCCCGAGAGCGTCTCGGGCTTCGCTCCGAACGACACCGCGAAGCTCGTCATCTCGGCGAGGCCGCGCGTGATGATCGAGGCCTTGGTGTTCTCGCCGTAGCCGACCCCGTCGACGATGCCGATGGCGACCGCGATGAGGTTCTTCAGCACGCCCCCGAACTCGGTGCCGATCACGTCGGTGTTGACGAACGAGCGGAAGTACGGGTTGGTGGCGGTGGCCGCCACGAGGGTCGCGGTCTCGAGGCTCTCGGACGAGATGACGGCTGCGGTCGGCTGCCGCTTGGCGATCTCGAGGGCGAGGTTCGGCCCGGAGGCCACGGCGACCAGGCTGGGGTCGATGCCGAGCGACTCGATCACCACCTCGCTCATCCGGAGCCCGGTGCCCTTCTCGACGCCCTTCATCAGACTGATGACGGGTACGCCCGAGGGGATCAGGTCGCGGATGTCGGAGAGGTTCTGCCGGAGCGTCTGGCTCGGAACGGACACGTAGACCTGCTCGGCATTCTGCAGGACGGACCGCAACGACGACGACGCGGTGAGGCCGATGGGCAGGTTGATGCCCGGGAGGTAGTCGCTGTTGCGGTGCGTCTCGGTGATCTCGCGGGCGATCTCGGGGCGGCGGGCCCAGAGGGCGACCTCCGCGCCTCCTTCAGCGAGGACCTTCGCGAACGTGGTGCCCCAACTGCCGGCGCCGAGGACGGCGACCCGTCGCTCGAGTGCGGAGGCCCTCATGACCGAGATGGCCTCGGTGGTCACGGCGCCTTCGCCGAGGGCGTCCAGGGAGGCGCGGGGTCCGCTGCCTCTACTCATGTGCGCTGCCTCTACTCATGTGCGCTGCCTCTACTCAAAACGTCCGATCTCGGTCTGGTTGTGCTTCACGGGGTCGTAGCGTTCGGCCGGCGGGGTGCCGCCGCGAATGCCCTGCAGGAGTTCGGTGATGCTCGCCATCACGAGCTCGGTCGCCTCCGCGAACTCGTGCGCCTCGAGGTGCCGCCCTCGGTAGGCGGAGAGGTCGACGGGGTCGCCGAACGCGAAGCGCAGGTGCGTCCGCGGGAAGAAGCGGGGCGACTTCGCGCCTCGACCCATGATCTCCTGCACACCCCAGGAGGCGAGGGGGATGAGGGGCACGCCGGTTTCGAGGGCCAGCCGCACGGCGCCGGTCTTGCCGCGCATCGGCCAGAAGTCGGGCTCGCGGGTGAGCGAGCCCTCGGGGTAGATGATGACGCCCTCGCCACGCGCGAGCGCTGCCGATGCCGCCTTGATCGGGTCGGACCCCCGGGTGCGGCCGGTGCGGTCGACCGGGACCTGCCCCGTGCTCCGCATGATCCAGCCCAGCACCGGCACCTTCCAGAGCGACGCCTTGGCGAGCCACCGCGGCACGCGACCCAGGTTGAACAGGGTCACACCCACCGCGATCGGGTCGTAGTTGCTGTAGTGGTTCGGAGTGACGATGAAGGGCCCGACGGCGGGCAGCTTCTCGCTGCCGCGCACGTCGTAGCCGGCCTGGAGCTTCAGGATCGGCATCGCGAGACGCCCGAGCACGCCGAACGTGGCGTTGTGCTCGCGCACCCGCTTGCGGGCGGGCGGAAGCGGGGCGTCAGGCGAGACGGACACGGAGCGGCTCAGCCGGCGAAGTCGAAGTCCGCACCGAGCTTGCGCAGCTTCGCCACGAAGTGCTCGTAGCCCCGCGCGATGATGCCGACGTTGGAGATCTTCGACTCGCCTTCGGCGGTGAGCGCTGCGATCAGGTGGCTGAAGCCGCCGCGCAGGTCGGGGACTCGGATGTCGGCGCCGTGCAGCGGCGTCGGACCGGTGATGACCGCGGCCTGTTCGAACTCGCGACGGGCCACTCGGCGCTCGGCGCCCTTGAGACCGTCTTTGTGGACGACGATCTGCGCCCCCATGTCGTTGAGCGCCTCGGTGAACTGGAAGCGGTTCTCGTAGACGGTCTCGTGGACGATCGAGACGCCGTGCGCCTGCGTGAGCGCCACCACCAGGGGCTGCTGCCAGTCGGTCATGAAGCCGGGGTGCACGTCGGTCTCGATGACGACGGGCTTGAGCTCGCCGCCCGGGTGATAGAAGCGGATGCCGTCTTCATGCACGTCGAACTCGCCGCCGACCTTGCGGAAGACGTTGAGGAAGGTCATGAGGTCTTGCTGCTTGGCGCCCTCGACGAAGATGTCGCCCTTGGTCGCGAGAGCAGCGGCGGCCCAGGAGGCGGCCTCGTTGCGGTCGTTGATCGCCCGGTGCGTGTAGCCGCGCAGCGACTTGACGCCCTCGATGAAGATGACCCGGTTGGGCTCCACGTTGACGATCGCCCCCATCTTCTGGAGGATCGCGATGAGGTCCATGATCTCGGGCTCGATGGCCGCGTTGCGCAGCTCTGTTACGCCCTCGGCGAGGACGGCGGTGAGGAGGACCTGCTCGGTGGCGCCGACGCTCGGGTAGGGCAGCTCGATCTCGGCGCCCTTGAGGCCGTTGGGGGCCGTCAGATGGATGCCGTTGTAGTTCTTGTCGACGACGGCGCCGAAGGCACGGAGGGCGTCGAGGTGGAAGTCGATGGGACGGTCGCCGATGCGGCAGCCACCGAGGTCGGGGATGAAGGCCTCGCCGAGACGGTGCAGGAGCGGGCCGCAGAACAGGATCGGGATGCGGCTCGACCCGGCGTGCGCGTCGATCTCGGCGAAGTGCGCGCTCTCGACGTTGGACGGGTCGAGGATCATCTCGCCGCGGGCGGGGTCGGTGATGCGGACGCCGTGGATCGAGAGGAGGCCGCGGACGACGTTGACGTCGCTGATGTCGGGAACGTCGCGGAGGATGCTCGGGGTGTCGCCGAGGAGGGCTGCGACCATGGCCTTGGTGGCGAGGTTCTTGGCGCCGCGGACCTCGATCCGGCCAATCAGCGGTTTGCCGCCGCGGATGACGATCTCGTCGGATTTGAGGCCGACGCGGGCCCCCGCTGCTGCTGCATCCTGGACAAGAGAGTTCACTACTTCACCGGCAATGTCTTGGGCCGCCAGTTCGCGCGGCGTGATTCGAATTCTGTGATGGCGGCCTCGTCGCGCAGTGTGAGTGCGATGTCGTCGAGACCTTCGAGGAGGCGCCACTTAGTGTAAGCATCGACCTCGAACGAAACGGTGAGGCTCGCGATCGTGGCGGTCTGCTCCTGCAGGTCAACGGTGATCTCCGGCGCGGGATTCCCGGCGGCGACGGCCTCGTCGATGACCGCCCAGATCTTCTCGACCTCGGGCTCGGACACGACGGCGGCCAGAAGGCCCTGCTTGCCCGAGTTGCCGCGGAAGATGTCACCGAACCGCGGGCTGATGACGACCTCGAACCCGAAGTCGCGGAGCGCCCAGACGGCGTGCTCACGGCTGGAACCGGTGCCGAAGTCGGGCCCGGCGACGAGCACCTTCGCCCCCTGGAACGGCGCCTGGTTGAGCACGAAGTCGGGGTCTTGACGCCACGAGTAGAAGAGGGCGTCTTCGAAGCCGGTCTTGGTGACCCGCTTCAGGAAGACGGCGGGGATGATCTGGTCGGTGTCGACGTTCGATCGCTTCAGGGGCGCAGGCGTGCCGGTGACGACGGTGGTCTTGTGCATCAGCGGGCTCCTTCGAGGTCGGCGGGCTTGGTGGCCAGGTCGGTGAAACCGGCGACGGCCGGCGTGTCGATCCCGAGATCCCATGGGCTGGAGAGCGTGCCGCGGATCGCGGTCGCAGCGGCCACGAGAGGCGACACCAGGTGCGTGCGCCCGCCCTTGCCCTGACGGCCCTCGAAGTTGCGGTTCGAGGTGGAGGCGCAGCGCTCGCCCGGTGCCAGTTGGTCGGGGTTCATGCCGAGGCACATCGAGCAGCCGGCGAAGCGCCACTCGCCGCCGAAGTCGGTCACGATCTTGTCGAGGCCCTCGGCCTCGGCCTCGATCCGCACCCGGGCGGAACCGGGCACGACCATGACGCGCACACCGTCGGCCTTCTTCTGCCCCTGGATGATCGAGGTGAACGCGCGGAGGTCTTCGATGCGGCTGTTGGTGCACGAGCCCATGAAGACGGCGTCGACCGCGATCTCCTTCATCGGGGTGCCGGCTTCGAGGTCCATGTACTCGAGCGCGCGGTTCGCCGCGGCCTGGTCGTTGGGGTCGGAGTAGTCGGCCGGGTTCGGCACGGTGTCGCTGAGCGAGACGCCCTGGCCGGGGTTGGTGCCCCAGGTGACGAACGGCTCCAGCTCGTTCGCGTCGAGGAAGACCTCGGCGTCGAACACGGCGTCGTCGTCGGTCGCCAGGGTGTCCCAGTAGGCGACGGCTTCGTTCCAGTCGGCGCCCTCGGGCGCGTGGTCGCGGCCTCGGAGGTAGTCGTAGGTGGTCTGGTCGGGGGCGACCATGCCCGCGCGGGCGCCGGCCTCGATCGACATGTTGCAGATGGTCATGCGGCCCTCCATCGAAAGGGCGCGGATGGCGCTGCCGCGGTATTCGAGCACGTAGCCCTGGCCACCGCCGGTGCCGATCTTGGCGATGACCGCCAGGATGATGTCCTTCGCCGAGACGCCGGGGCGCAGGTCGCCCTCGACCGTGATGGCCATGGTCTTGAAGGGCTTGAGCGGCAGCGTCTGCGTCGCGAGGACGTGCTCGACCTCGCTGGTGCCGATACCGAACGCCATGGCCCCGAACGCGCCGTGGGTCGAGGTGTGCGAGTCGCCGCAGACGACGGTGATGCCCGGCATGGTCAGGCCGAGCTGCGGGCCGACCACGTGCACGATGCCCTGTTCGGCGTCGCCGAGGGAGTGCAGACGCACGCCGAACTCTCGAGCGTTGGTGCGGAGGGTCTCGATCTGGGTGCGGCTGGTGAGGTCGGCGATGGGCCGGTCGATCGCCAGCGTCGGCGTGTTGTGGTCTTCGGTCGCGATCGTGAGGTCGAGGCGACGCACGGGGCGGTCGGCCTGGCGGAGGCCGTCGAACGCCTGCGGGCTCGTGACCTCGTGGACGAGGTGGAGGTCGATGTAAAGGAGGTCGGGGGCCCCGTCGGTGCCCTTGACGACCACATGGTCGTCCCAAACTTTCTCGGCCAAGGTACGGCCACTCACAGAATCGACCACGGGTCGTCCTCCTTCTACGGGTTGATCTGCCGAGTCTACAGACGTGTTTCCGGGTTGTTTCCTCACCCCGCCTAGCATTGCGGCATGACGACGCGGAGCGGACCGAGGGCGCGGCTGCTGCGAGCGCACCCCGCCCTGCGGGTCGCCCTGGCGTACCTCGCCGGAGGGCTGGTCGCGGCACTGGTCGTCCTGGTCGGGGTCGGCTTCCAGCCGTCCTACGGTCGATCCTCGGCCTGGGGCGGCATCGCGTACGACGACCTGCGGCGCGCGCCGGTCGCCCGGGGCTGGACGACCGACCTCGCCGCCGTCCTGGCACCCGGTGTGCCGCCGTCGTGCGTCGACCTCCAGGCGTTCCCGGCGACTCCGGGGCGGGTCCTGGTGAGCTCTCAGTCGCTCGCGGTCTCGGGCGGCTTCACCCTCTCGTCGTGCACGGCGGTGCCGAACAGCCTCTACGCGCACCGCGTGGCCCTGTTCGATCCGACGACCGGGCGGGTCCTCTGGACTCGCGACCTCGGCCTGTCCGGCGCACCGGGGTCGATCGTCGAGGACGTCCTGCCGACCTCCGACCCGTCGCGGCTCGTGGTGCAGATGGTCGACGACGACTCCGGCCGCTTCGTCACCCTCGACGCCGAGACCGGGCGCACGCGGTCCACCGCGACCGTCCCGGGCGTCGCCCTCGGCTCGAACTACCAGAACGAGCGGCTGGTCGTCGTCAATCCCAATCTCGACGAGGGCGCCACCGAGTCGAAGCTGTGGTCGTTCGACGACCTCGAGACCCCGGTCTGGACGGGCACGCTCTCGCAGTCGTCGCCGCCGCAGTTCCTCGGCGACACGATGGTCGCGACGGTCGACGGCCGGTCCGTCGCGGTCGACGGGCGCACGGGTGTCGAGACGCCCTTCGCCTCGGGCCGGGTCGACGTGCGCACGTCGATGTCCGAGGGCGGCGTTCTCTACGGGCGCGAACGGTCGAGCGGCATCCCCTCGACGACCGTGAAGGCGTGGGATGCCCGGGGTCGCACTCTCTGGACCGCTCCGCTCCCGGTCGACGGGGTCGCCGGGGTGAGCCGGACCTGCGTGCTCGTCACGACCCCCGCATCCCCCGATCTCGTCTGCCTCGACCATCGCACCGGACGGGAGCGGTGGCGGCAGGACCTCGGCACGCAGCCCTTCGCGGGGATGCTGCCCGGGGCGACGTCCGACGACGTGGTCAGCGCGCGGCTCTCGACCGGCGACCCGGCCGGCGCCGTGACACGGGTGTTCGACGGCGACACGGGTCGGCAGCGGTTCGTCGTCACAGGCGAGGGGGCGCAGCTCGCGGCCGCCGGACGGACGGTCGGTTACAGCCTCGACACCGCGGCGAACGCGCAGTTCGGCTCGCGTTCGAGACGGATGGCGGCGGTCGATCTCGCCTCCGGGCGGATCCTGTGGACTCTGCACGGGCCGCAGGGGGCCGTCCTCGACTTCTGGGCGGGCCACCTGGTGTCGGTGCGGAACGGCGAGGTCACGGGGATGCACGACGCCGGGAACGCGCATCCCGCGCCGGTTCTCGAATGAGCCGCAGGCTGGTCGCCCTTCCCCCCGTCGGCGGCACCCCCGCCGGCGGCACCCCCGCCGGAAGCACCCCGTCCGCTCGGCGCCGCGTGCGCCGCCGCCGCCGCCGCCTCTCCCCCGGCCGTCGTGTCGTCGCGGCGTTCGCAGCACTCGTGGCGGTCGTCCTGGCCGTGACCGGAGTCGCCGCCTCGCTGACGCCGCCCTACGGCGACGACTCGCCGTGGATGTCGAGCCGCGTCGACGATGTGCGCCAGGCTCCCACGGCGGTCGGCTGGTCGGTGGATCTGGCCCGCGCGATGCTGCCGGGGGTGCCGACCCGCTGCGCCGGGTTCGGCGTCTCGTCGAGTTCGGGATCCCTCGTGCTGCTCGTCGGACAACCGCCGTCCCTCGGTTCGAACGCGGGATGCTCGACCACGACCATCTTCCAGGTGCGCTCGACCGTCGCGCTCCTCGACACCGCCACCGGAGTCGTCCGTTGGTCCACGAACCTCGCCACGGCGTTCGACGCGGCGGGCGGCAGTGCGGCGGTGGGGAGCACGTCGCTCTCGGCGAGCGCGGGGCGGGCCGTGGTCGAGTTCACCCTCGGCAGCCGTTTTCTGCTGACGTCCCTCGATCTCGAGTCCGGCACGGCCGCCGGCCGACTCGACCTGGGCGCGTCGAACGTCGGCGTGACGGCGCTGTTCGAAGGGGGGCTCGCCCTCTTCGGCGGCAGCACCTCGCGGGAGGGGTCGACGGCCTGGACGCTCGTCGACGTGCGGCACGTCGACCGGCCGATCTGGCGCGGGGTCCTGGCCGATCAGAACACCCCCGTCCTCACGCCCGTCGCCGCGTTCGCCGTCCTGTCGGGGAGGAGCGTCCGCATCGACGGCACCTCGGGGCGGGTCGCCTCCTTCGGCGGCGGGGCGGTGCCGCTCGACAGCGCCAGCTCGGCTCCGGACGGCTCGTTCGTCACGACCGAGCTGGTGAACGCCGGCCCGGTCCTCACCGCGTGGAGCGCCGACGGGACGTCGCTCTGGAACCGCGGCGGCGTCGGCAGCTACATCGGGTCGTCCCGCGACTGCACGCTCGTCTCCCTGCTCGGCACGACCGACATGAGCTGCCTGGACTCACGCACCGGTCGCACTCGCTGGACGGCGGACGTGGGCACCGCGACCCGGGCCTCCGGAGTGCCCGGGCAGACCGACGACAGCGTCTACGCCTATCGCAGCCGAGGCGACCGGTCGAGCGTCCTGGTGCTCGACGGAGCGACCGGGGCCGCGCGGTTCACGCTCGACCTGGCTCCTCTGACGTACATCGACGCGAGTGCTCGCACGATGGCCTACCGGGTGACCTACACGGCGAGCGGGACGGCCACCGACGTCGCCGGCTTCGACACGCGCTCGGGGGTCACCCTCTGGGACCGCCCGGCGTTCAGCGGCGGCGACACCGAGCTCTGGGGCGGCCACCTGGTCCACCTCAGCGGCTCCGGGCGGACGGAGCAGCTCACCAACCGGGCCGGACCGGTCCTCGGCGGATAGTCTCGGAGGGCGCCGGCATCCGCCGCCGCCCACCGTCGTGCGAGGAGGCCCGATGGCCGTCTCCCGTCGGCGCCCGCAGGGTCGGCGTCCCCGGTACCGCGGGCGGGTCGCGAGGCTCTGGGCGCGGTTCTCGGCCGGGACGCGCATCCTCGTCTCCTATCTGGCCCTGGCCGCGGTGATCGCCCTCGTCGTGGGCGTGGGAGTCGTCCTGCAGCCCACCTACGGATCGCTGACCCCGTACGGCGGCACCCGCGTGGACGACGTCCGCAGTGGGCCGCGGACGAGTCGGTGGGCGGCCGACCTGGCGGGCACGCTGGCGCCCGGGGCTCCGGCCGAATGCGTGCGCTTCACCGCTGTCGACCTCGGGCGCGACCTGGCCGTGGTCCGGGCCGACACGGGCTACAACTTCGCCGCCGCGACGGATCCCGCCTGCACCTCGGCGCCCACGGCGTTCCGCTCGCGGATCGCGCTGTTCAACACCGCCGTGGGCGTGTTCCGCTGGACCCACGACGTGTCGGGCGACGTGCCGCCGGCGTCGGGCCAGCCCCGGTCGAGGTCGGCCACGGTCGACTCGCTGTCGGTCGTCGACGGCGGGACGCGCATCCTCGTGCACGCGGTCGCCTCCGACCGATCGGTCGCCGAGACGCTGTCGGCCGACACCGGCGACATCGTGCAGACCACCGGCGGTCTGCCCTGGAACGACCAGGACCGCTTCGAGGCGTCCGGGAAGGTCGTCGCGATGGGGCATCTTTCGACGGACTACCTGTCGTACGAGTACGACCTCCGTGACGTGGACGACCTCGGACGCGTGGTCTGGAGCGGCACCGGCAACCCGTCCGCCACCATGATCGCGCTCAGCGATCGGCTGCTGCTCGGCGACGAGAAGACCGAACAGGTGCTGGTGTCGACCGGCGCCGTGTCGGCCTGGGGTCCGTCGGTGGACACGACGCTCGGCTACGCCGTGAACGACGACATCGTCTACGCGGCCAAGGTCACCGGCAGCGGGGTGACGACGAAGCCCGGGCGCGGCTTCGTCGCCGTCGACAAGACCGGGAAGGAGCTCTGGTCGTCGTCGATGACCCTCCGCGGCAGCTACTCGATGACCCGCTCCTGTCTCGCCGTGACCGACTACTCCGACGACCACCTGACCTGCCTCGACTACCGCACCGGAAAGGCGCTCTGGACCGATCAGGTGGGGGCGTTCACGTCGGCAGGCAGCGCATCGGGGCAGCGGAGCGACGACGTGTACGCGGTCTCGGCGACGGACTCGTCGGCCGTCACCGCGATCGACGGGAGGACCGGGGCGATCCGGTTCCGCACGCCCGTGCCGGCCGGAGCGTCCGTGTCGGCGGCGGGTCAGACGGTCGGCTACGCGCTCGCGTACGGCATCTCGGGCTCGCGATCGTCGGTCATCGCCTTCGACCTCTCGAGCGGGAAGCGTCTCTGGACCCACGCGGCCCAGCAGCAGGTGCAGGTCTGGGGCGGTCATCTGATCGACATCGGGGTGGACGGGGCGGCGCGGCGGATCGGGTGAGGGGTACGGATCCTGCGCCCCGGTCGAGGGCACGGGTGCACAGTGGGAGGCTCCCACCAGGAAGGCCTTCCGCGTGACTTCAGCCAGTGCATCCCCCGTCTCGACCGATCTGGAGGTCGTCGACACCTGGTGGCGAGCCGCCAACTATCTGACCGTCGGGCAGATCTACCTGCTCGACAACCCGCTGCTCACCCGGCCGCTCGCGCCGGACCAGATCAAGCCACGCCTTCTGGGGCACTGGGGCACCTCCCCCGCCCTGAACTTCGTCTACGCGCACCTCAACCGGATCATCCGACGCGACGACCGCGACCTGATCTACGTCTGCGGGCCCGGCCACGGCGGCCCCGCCATGGTCGCGAACACCTGGCTCGAGGGCACCTACTCCGACCTCATGCCGGCGATCGAGCGGAACGGCGGTGGGATGCAGAAACTCTTCCGCCAGTTCTCGTTCCCCGGGGGCATTCCGTCGCACGACGCCCCCAACGTGCCCGGATCGATCAACGAGGGCGGCGAACTCGGCTACAGCCTGGCTCACGCCTACGGCGCCGTGCTCGACAACCCCAACCTCGTGGCCGTCTGCGTCGTCGGCGACGGCGAGGCCGAGACAGGGCCGCTGGCGACGAGCTGGCACGCGAACAAGCTGATCGACGCGGTGAACGACGGCGTCGTGCTGCCGATCCTCAACCTCAACGGCTACAAGATCGCCAACCCGACGATCCTCGCGCGCATCGACCAGGACGAGCTGCTGTCGCTCTTCCGCGGCTACGGCTACCAGCCGATCGTCGTCGCGGGCGGCTACGACGGCGAGGACCCGATGGCGGTGCACCAGCGCATGGCCGAGGCGATGGACGAGGCGTTCCGGCTGATCGACGCGGCGAAGATCGCCGCGCGGGCGGCTGCGAGTGCGGCCGCTGCCGGGGCGTCCGGCGGCTCCGGCGGGTTGGGCGGCTTGGGCGGCTCCGGCGGCTCCGGTGCGGACGCTCCCGGCCACGACTCGACCGCCGCCGGGCAGTCGGCCGGGCCGCACGACGCCGCCCGCCCGGCCTGGCCGATGATCATCCTCCGCACCCCCAAGGGCTGGACCGGCCCGAAGGTCGTCGACGGCGAGCCGGTCGAGAACACCTGGCGCGCGCACCAGGTGCCGCTGAACGGGGTGCGCGAGAACCCGGAGCACCTGGCTCAACTGCAGGAGTGGATGGAGTCGTACGGGCCCCGCGAGCTGTTCGGCGACGACGGGGTGCCGACGGGCATCCTCGATTCCCTTCGCCCCGTCGGGGACAAGCGGATGAGCGCCTCGCCCTTCGCCAACGGGGGTCGGCTGCGCTCGCCCCTGGTGCTGTCGGACCATCGGGCGCACGCGGTGTCGCCGTCGGACTCTTCGGGTCTCGCCCGGGGTGCTGCCGTCAGTGCGACGCACGTGCTCGGGCAGTGGCTCGCCGAGGTGGTGCGCGACAACCCGCACACCTGGCGCCTCTTCGGGCCCGACGAGACCGTGTCGAACAAGCTCGACGCCGTGTTCGACGTGACCGACCGCGGCTGGGCCGCGCACCTGCTCGACACCGACCTGAACCTCGCCCGCTCGGGCCGGGTCACGGAAGTGCTGAGCGAGCACCTGCTGCAAGGCCTTCTCGAGGGGTACCTCCTGACCGGCCGACACGGGGTGCTGAACACCTACGAGGCGTTCGTGCACATCGTCGACTCCATGTTCAACCAGCACGCCAAGTGGCTGGAGTCGTCGACCGAGATCGAGTGGCGCGAGCCCATCTCGTCGTTCGTCTACCTGCTCTCGTCGCACGTCTGGCGGCAGGACCACAACGGGTTCTCGCACCAGGACCCCGGGTTCCTCGACGTCGTCGTCAACAAGCAGGCGCATCTCGTGCGGATCTCCCTGGCACCCGATGCGAACACCCTCCTCGTCGTGGCGTCGAAAGCCCTTCGCGACACCGACACGGTGCAGGTCATCGTCGCCGGCAAGCAGGAGCAGCCCGCGTGGCTGACCATGGACGAGGCGGAGGCGCACGTGGATGCCGGCGCAGGCATCTGGCACTGGGCCGGGACGGCGGGCCTCGACGCCGACGGCTCGCCCGCGACGCCGGACGTCGTGCTCGCCTGCGCAGGTGACGTGCCGACGCTCGAGACCCTCGCGGCGGCGGACATCCTGCGGCGCGAGTTCCCGTCGGTCCGCACGCGGGTTGTCAACGTCGTCGACCTGATGAAACTCCAGGACGTCCGCGACCACCCGCACGGCTTCACCGACGACGAGTTCGACGCGCTCTTCACGACCGACAAGCCCGTGATCTTCGACTTCCACGGCTACCCGTCGCTCGTGCACCAGCTCACCTACCACCGGCACGGCCACGACAACCTGCACGTGCGCGGCTTCCAGGAGCGCGGCACCACGACGACCCCCTTCGACATGGCGATGCTGAACGACATCGACCGGTACAAGCTGGTGCTCGACGTGCTGGAGTACGTGCCGGGGCTGGCCGCCTCGAACCCGACCGCCGCCGCTCGGTTCCAGGGGCTGCGCGACGAGGCGCGAGCGTACGCGTACGAGCACGGCGAGGATCACCCGGACGTCACGGGCTGGGAGTTCGGGCGATGAGCGGGGGTTCCGGGGCTGGCTTTTCTCCTGCAGACGGGCCCGACGAGGCGCACACGCGGCCCGCAGGTCTCTCGGACGAGACCGTCGAGGCCCTCGGCAAGCTCTCGGAGGCGCTCGAGGTGGTGGAGCAGGCACGCGGGTTCCTGTACGGCTTCCACCGCCTGACGGGCAAGGCCGACCTGGCGTTGGGCGAGGCCGTCGATCTGTTGCGGGCGGCGGGGCACTCGGCTCTGGCCGACTCGCTCGAGACGTCGATGGTGGGGCGGAACGCGATCCAGGGGCGTTGGACCTTCCAGATCGTCGAGGACTACGACGACAACTACTACACGCCGTTCAAAGACGCCGAAAAGGAGGCCCGCGATCTCTTGGCCGGCGGACGGCGGCACCTCTTCGAGGCGGAGATGAAGGAGGATCGTCGCACCCACGGCGCTCCGCACCACGAGGCGCGCCCCGCGGAGTAGCGCGGCCCCTTGCTGCCGCTGCCGCGTCCGGCAGGGCGGTGTTGTGCGGGTGAATCCCCACGGCAGCACCCGCACCCCCGACTCCGCGGGGACCCCTTGGTCGACCGGGGTGCCGCGCGGTTGCCGGGGTGCACCTCCGCGGGTCCGGGGTGCACCTCCGAGGAACGGGGGTGCGGCTCCGGGTGCCGAGGGTGCACCTTCCGAGCGACTCGCGTGCCCCGCACCAAGCGCCCACTTCAGCGTCAAGCCGCTGCCGCGCTGGCGCCCAGCACCCCCCTCAGCGTCAAACCCGCTGCCGCGACGGGTGTGCAGCGCCACCTTAAGCGTCGAACCCGCTGCCGCGCAGCGCCCTCTTTAGCGTCGTTAAATAAACACAGAAACGCCCCTGTCGGTTTCAGAGGGAAATAGACAGGGGCTCGCGTGACCCCAACCGGATTCGAACCGGTGTTACCGCCGTGAGAGGGCAGCGTACTAGGCCGCTATACGATGGGGCCGCATTTGCAACTCCACGAGTATGCCACATGGTCGGGGGGCTCACAAATCGAGGGATGTTCGTGTCTGGGGAGCGGGAATCTCGCGTTCCGAGAGGGGGCGGATCGGGCATCCCACGGGCCTGATTCGGTGTCGGAGGGGCGGCGTACTGTGGCGCCATGAAGGTCACGAAGTACGAACACGCGGCGCTCGTTGTGGAGGAGTCCGGGCGCCGGTTGGTCGTCGATCCCGGCAGCTTCACGCGCTCGCTCGGCGACATCGCCGACGTTGATGCGATCGTCGTCACGCACGAGCACGCCGATCACTGGACTCCGGAGCAGCTCTCGGCCCTGCTGGCCACGAACCCGGGGGCGAAGGTGTTCGGCAACGCCGGCATCGCAGCCGCGCTGGAGGGGTTCGCGGTCGAGACCGTCGCCGACGGGCAGACGGTCGAGGTCGGGCCGTTCACGCTCACGTTCGCCGGCACCACGCACGCGACGATCCACTCGACCGTGACCGTTCCCGCCAACACCGGCGTGCTGGTCAACGCGAAGCTCTTCTACCCCGGCGACGCGTTCTTCGTGCCGCCGTTCCCCGTCGAGGTGCTCGCGGCACCGGTGGGGGCACCCTGGCTCAAGATCGGCGACGCGATGGACTACGTGCTCGCCGTCAAGGCCGCGCGGTCGTTCCCGGTGCACGAGCAGACGCTGTCCGAGGCCGGCTTCGCGATGCACTCGTCACGCCTCGCGGCCATGGCCGAGTCGTTCGGCGGTTCGGGCGTCGTGCTGCAGGCGGGTGAGTCGCTCGAGGTGTGACGGGCCGGCGGTCGCTGGCCGCGGGCGAACTTTTCGCGCCAAGGCATCGCGTTTTACGTGAGGTAGCGGCGCGCGGCGCGATGCCTTGCGTGAATCGCGGTGCCAAGCGTGGTGCGGTGCGGGCGGGGCGTCGCACACACGGCAAGTCGCCCCGCTTCACGCAAGTCGCCCCGGCACGGCAGGGCGACTTGCGTAAAACGGGGCGACTCACGTGAAACGGGCGACTCGTGAGAAACAGGGCTACTCGGCGCGCAGCACGGACGGCGCGGCATCCCCACGGCGCGACACCCCCAGCGCGCGAGAGCCGCAGCCTGCGACTACTCGCCGGAACCCTTCACGCTCGACGAGCGGTTGTCGTCCAGCGCGACGTAGCAAATCGCGGTGTGCTGCCCCGAGTCCCACTCGTCGTGCGACGGCGCGAACGAGTCGTAGTCGAATTCGGAATCGTCGGCAGAGTCGCCCACGTACGTCTTGAAGTGCGAGAAGCAGGCCGCGTCGGCCGCGTCGTACAGGGTGCGATCCGACACGGACTCGACGGTGTCGGGCAGCGTGATCACCGCGAACGCCTCGCTGTCGTGGCTCGAGGTGCACGATTTCGGCAGGATGTCGTCGGTGAGGTCGTAGGCGTCGGCCAGATCGAAGCAGTCCCCCTCTTTGAGCGAGGTGGCCGGGGTCGTTCCGGTGGCGCCGTCGTCACCGTCGCCGGAGTCGCCGGCGTCGCTTCCGTCCGACCCGTTCAGGGGCTCCCACGACCCGGAGGACGCGCCCTTGCTCGAGAGCGCGCTCACGCCGACGACGAGTCCGAATCCCGCTCCCCCGAGGATCAGGAGCGCAGCGACCACGATCGCCACGATCACCAGGGTCGACTGCACCGGCGACAGCCGTCGGCGAGGCACGGGTGCCGGCGCGTAGCCCGCCGTGAGGTACGGCGCGGCCGTCGCTCCGCCGGGACCGTATGGACTGGGGTTGTACGAAGTCGAGCCGGGCGCACTCGCCGAGGCGGCTCCCCCGAAGGCGGACGCGCCGTACGGGGTGGACCGCTGCTGCGGCCAGGCCCCGGGCTGCTGCGCCCAAGCCGCGGGCTGCTGCGGCCGAGTCTCGGGCTGCTGCGGCGAGGCCGCAGGCGGCTGCGCTCCACCCGAAGGCGACGCGAATGCCACCGGCGCATCCGAGGAGGCCGACGAGCCGACGACGAGCACACGGACGCCCTCCGACAGGTCGCCCGTCGGCAGGGTCGTGGCGGCGTACCGAACGGCGGCGACCAGCGCGTGGGCGACCTCGTCCGCCGAGGCGGTGAGCGGCTGCCCGAGCGGTGCTGTGTACGGCTCGCCTCCGTCGGCCACCGGCGGGACCACGAGCCATCCGGCGGGCGAGCCGAGCAGGTCCAGACGACGGCTCTCGCCGAGAACGACGCGCAGGATGCTCGGGTCGGCCGACCCCGCCCCCGCACCGTCGTTCGCGCCCGGCGCGTCGTTCGCTCCCGAAGTGTCGACGTCGGAGTGGCCCTCGACGACCGCCGTCTCGACCCCGGGTGCCAGCGCGGAGAACGCCTCGCGGACGGTGGCCGGTGTTGCTGTGGTGCTGTCCGTCATGATCGAACGGGTCCTTCCCCCTCGTCGCCGCGTGATCTCTCGAACGGAATCGAGGCGGCCAGAGCGAGAGCTTACCGAGGGGCGGCGGGATGCCACGCTCCCCCGTCCGGGGCGCGTCGGACGATGCTCGCCGGCGGCACGAGCGTCCACTCTCGGCGCCCGGAGTCGAGACCGGACGACGGAGAATGGACGCCCGACACCCTGGCAGCGGCCGCAGCGACAACAACAACAGCCGCAGCCGCAAACGCAGCAGCAGCCACCACCGCGCCTACGCGTCGAGCCGCGTCAGCCAGCCGTGCGGGTCGGCGCGGCGGCCGTACTGGATGTCGGTCAGCTCGGCGCGGAGCGAGAGCGTCAGCGAGTCGGGGCCTGCGACGGGCGACACGATCGAGAAGCCCTCGCCCTTCAGCTCGGCGATCGGCACGACGACCGCGGCGGTGCCGCAGGCGAACACTTCGACGATGTCGCCGGATTCGACGCCGGTCTTCCACTCGTCGAGGCTGACTCGACGGCGCTCGACCTTGTGGCCGCGGTCTGCGGCGAGCTGCAGGATCGAGTCGCGCGTGATGCCCTCGAGGATCGAGTCGGACTCGGGCGTGACGATGGTGCCGTCTTTGTAAACGAGCACCACGTTCATCCCGCCGAGCTCTTCGATGTAGGTCGTGTCGACCGAGTCGAGGAACAGGACCTGCGAGCAGCCGTGAGCGTAGGCCTCTTCTTGCGGCAGGAGCGACGCCGCGTAGTTGCCGCCGGTCTTCGCCGCCCCCGTGCCGCCCTTGCCGGCGCGGGAGAAGTTCTCAGAGAGCCAGATCGACACCGGCGTGACCCCGCCGGTGAAGTAGGCGCCGGCCGGGCTGGCGATCACGTAGTAGCCGACCTTGTGGGCGGCGCGCACCCCGAGGAAGCTCTCGGTCGCGATCATGAACGGACGCAGGTAGAGACTCGTCTCGTCGGAGGTGGGCACCCACCCCTTGTCGACCCGCACGATCTGCTTGAGGGACTCGATGAAGTCCTCGGCCGAGAGCTCGGGCAGGGCGAGGCGGGCGGCCGAGCGCGCGAAGCGACGAGCGTTGGCCTCCGGCCGGAAGGTCCAGACCGAACCGTCTTCGTGGGCGTAGGCCTTGATGCCTTCGAAGATCTCTTGCGCGTAGTGGAAGACCGAGGCGGCGGGGTCGAGGGTGAGCGGACCGTAGGGAAGCACTGCGGCGTCGTGCCAGCCGCCCTCGGTGGTCCATTCGATGGAGACCATGTGGTCGGTGAAGTACTTGCCGAACCCGGGATCCGAGAGCATCGTCTCGCGCTCGGCATCGGCGCGGGCCGCGTCGTTCGGAGTGAGCTCGAAGTGGAGCGGGTAGGTGTCTGCAGCAGTCGTCATTCGCGGGATCCTGTCGGGAGAGGAGGGCCCTAGCGGGCCGAAGAAGGGGTGAGGATGCTCGAGACGCGTCGGGCGATCGCGTCGCCGATCTCGGTGGTCGAGCGCGCACCGTCGACCGTCGTGGTCCGGGCTGCGATGTCGGCCTCGACCGCCTCCGTCACCCGAGCGGCCGCCTCCAGGAGACCGAGGTGGTCGAGGAGGAGTGCCGTCGAGAGGATGGCTGCGGTGGGGTCGGCCTTCTGCTGCCCGGCGATGTCAGGGGCGGAACCGTGGACCGGCTCGAACATGCTCGGGAAGGCTCCGTCGGGGTTGATGTTGCCCGAGGCCGCCAGACCGATGCCGCCGCTGATCGCGCCGGCCAAGTCGGTGAGGATGTCGCCGAAGAGGTTGTCCGTGACGATGACGTCGAATCTACTCGGATTCGCCACCAGATGGATGGTCGCCGCGTCGACGTGCTGATAATCGACAGCGACTGTCGGATAGTCGACGGCCACGGCGTCGACCGTGCGCTGCCAGAGCGAGCCGGAGAACACCAGGACGTTGGTCTTGTGCACGAGGGTCAGCTTGTGGGCGGGACGCTTGGCCGCCAGCTCGAAGGCGTAGCGCACGACGCGCTCGACGCCGTAGGCCGTGTTGACGCTGACCTCGTTGGCGATCTCGTGCGGCGTGCCGGTGCGGAGGGAGCCGCCGTTGCCGACGTAGGGCCCCTCGGTGCCCTCGCGGACCACGACGAAGTCGACCGCGCCGGGGTCGGAAAGCGGCGAGGGAACACCCGGGTAGACCTTGGTCGGCCGGAGGTTGACGTAGTGGTCGAGGGCGAATCGCAGCTTGAGCAGGAGGCCGCGCTCGATGATGCCGCCCCGGAGCTCGGGATCGCGCGGATCGCCGCCCACCGCACCGAGGAGGATCGCGTCGTGCGTCGAGATCGCCGCGAGGTCGGAATCGGTGAGGATGTCGCCGGTCGCCTTGAATCGCGCGGCACCGAGGGAGAACTCGGTGACGTCGAAGTCGACCTCGCCGCCGTCGGTCGCGGCCCGCAGGACCTTGAGCGCCTCGGCCACGACCTCGGGCCCGATGCCGTCGCCGGGTATCGCGGCCAGTTTGACGGTGCGGCTCATGCGGGCTCCTTGCCTTCGTGCGGTGCGGTTCTGATCGTTCCAGCTTAGCGACGGCGAAAGGGCCCCACGGAGTTGTCCACAGGGCCCTTCGCAGTCATTCCAGGACGCCTACAGCGTGACGTCGATCTCGCGCATGATGTCGGCGTCGATGGCGCCGCGCACCTTCTCGAGCAGCCCCTCGGGCGCCGGGCTGTCGATCGTGAGGACGCTCAGCGCCTGGCCGCCGGCCGAGGTCCGGGCGATCTGCATCGAGGCGATGTTGATGCCGGCCTCGCCGAACTCCTTGCCGTAGACCGCGACGATGCCGGGGCGGTCGGTGTAGAGCATGACGATGTGGTGCTTCGCGAGAGGGACCTCGACGTCGTAGCCGTTGATCTCGACGACCTTCTCGACCTGCTTCGTGCCGGTGAGCGTGCCCGAGACCGAGAGCTGGGTGCCATCGGCCGTCGCGCCGCGGATCGTGAGGACGTTGCGGTACTCGTCGCTCGTGGCGTCGGTGATCAGGCGGACGGTGATGCCCATCTGCTCGGCCAGCACCGGCGCGTTGACGTAGCTCACCGTCTCCTGCACGGCGTCGGAGAAGACGCCCTTGAGCGCCGCGAGACGAAGGACGCTGACGTCGTATTCGGTCAGGTCGCCGTGGACCTCGACGTCGATCGTCGTGAGGGGGCTGTCGGCGAGGCCGGCGAAGACCTGGCCGAGCTTCTCCATCAGGGGGATGCCCGGACGCACGTACTCGTCGATGACACCGCCGGCGACGTTCACCGCGTCGGGGACCAGCTCGCCGCCGAGGGCGAGGCGCACCGACTTGGCGACCGAGACGCCCGCCTTCTCCTGGGCCTCGTCGGTCGAGGCGCCGAGGTGCGGCGTGACGACGACGTTGGGCAGCGCGAGGAGGTCGGTGTTCGTGGGGGGCTCCGAGACGAAGACGTCGAGGCCGGCACCGGCGATGACGTCGTTCTTCAGCGCCTCGAACAGGGCGTCCTCGTCGATGAGCCCGCCGCGGGCCACGTTCACGACGAACGCGGTCGGCTTCATGAGTGCGAGCTGGTCGGTCGAGAGCATGCCGGTCGTCTCGGGCGTCTTCGGCATGTGGATCGTGACGAAGTCGGCCTGAGCGAGCAGCTCGTCGAGCGAGAGGAGGGTGACGCCGAGCTGCTGGGCACGGGCCGGGGTGACGTAGGGGTCGTAGGCGACGATGTTCATGCCGAAGGCCTGCAGGCGGGCGGTGATCAGGGCGCCGATGCGGCCGAGGCCGATGATGCCGACGGTCTTCTCGAAGAGCTCGACGCCGGTGAAGGCGGAACGCTTCCACTGCCCCTGGGCGAGGGCGTTGTGAGCGGCCGGGATGTGGCGGGCGAGGCTCAGGATGTGCCCGACGGTGAGCTCGGCGGCGGAGATGATGTTGGAGGTCGGCGCGTTCACCACCATGACGCCGGCCTGCGTCGCCGCCTTGATGTCGACGTTGTCGAGGCCGACTCCGGCGCGGGCCACGACCTTCAGCTGCTTGCCGGCGGCTATGGCCTCGGCGTCGACCTTCGTCGCGGACCGGACGAGGATCGCGTCCGCGTCGGCCAGAGCGGCGAGGAGCGCCGGGCGGTCGGTGCCGTCGACGTTGCGGACGTCGAAGTCGGGGCCGAGGGCGTCGACGGTGGCGGGCGAGAGTTCTTCAGCGATCAGGACGATCGGTTTGGGCACGAGCTGCGCCTTTCGGAGTGGGAGAGCAGGTGATGGGAACCCCCGCGGCGGACGACGCAAGGTCTTCTCACACTATCGGCGGGCATCCCACGCTCTCGGCCCCAGGCGGCCTCTGCAGGCTCGAAGCTGTGAATCAGCAGAATTTGCGCAGGAACGCCGGACCATATTCACCGCCGCTCGACGCGATCACGGCGCCGGCCGAGCAGGAGCCGCCTCAGAGCAGGGACGACACCTTGAACACGTAGGCGGTGAGGCTGACCGTCAAGGCGCAGACGGCCGCGTAGGTCAGAGCGAACGACACGAGGCGCACGCGCAGGCTGCGACCCCGACCGAGGCGGAGGGCGACGAGGTAGCCGACGACGGGCACCAGGAGCACCGCGATGAGAGCCGGCCAGGGCGTGGTCTTGGCGAGTTCGGGCGCACCGCCCTTCGTGACGAAGTCGCGATAGGCGTCGAACTGCGCGGGCACCTGCGTGAGGTTGCCGACGGCGGCGTAGATGCTCCAGGCGAAGATCACGCCGGCCACGAGCAGCAGGACCGCCACGGCGCGAGGGCCCGCGGGATGCTCGACCGCGCCCTCGCCGTCGAAGGAGTCGGGGCCTTCCGCCTCGGGCCCCTGCGTCTCGAGAGGCTCGTCTTCGAGGCCGGGTGTCGCGTCGCTCGTGCTCATGCGCTCGCTCCGATCAGGAAGGGCCACGGGATCAGGACGACCACGCCGACGACGAACCAGACGAAGCGGCGGCTCGGCTTCGCGACCGGGACCAGGTACACGGTCGCGAGGAACCAGATGACGGGGCTCGCGACGGCGAACCAGGTGCCGATCCGCCACATCCAGTCGGCGAGAGGGCTGGCGAACGACGGGGCCACGTTCGAGATCGACTTGAGCCAGGCCACCGCGAAGAGCAGGAAGATGGCGCCGAAGACGCCGTGGACCACGAGCATCGTCGAGCTCATGACACCCTCGGGCAGTTCGTCGTCGTCGCCGTCGTCGTCTTCGAGGCCCTGGTCGGGAACCCAGCCCGTGCGCTCGACGACCGGCCCCTCGACGTAGCTCTTGTCGCTCGACTCGCCCCAGCTGAGGGCCTCGTCGTCGTCGTCGGAGGTGCCGACGCCGGCCTCGTCGCGGCCCGAATCGACGCTCATGCGCTCACCGGCCTCGGGGTCTTGCGGGCGGAAGCCTCCGCCTTGAGGGACGCCAGCTTGTCGGTGAACACGGCGAGGAGGGCCGGGAACAGGGGATGCTCGGGGTAGATGCCCGTGAGGGTCTGCGTGAGCAGCGGGGCGCCGACGCCCGAGCGCAGCAGCGACTGGAGCTCGCGGCTCTCGACGTCGTCGGTCACGTCGAAGTCGAGAGCCGCACGCACGGCGAGGACGAGATGGTCGCTCGGGAGCCCGCGTTCGGCCAGTTGCGCGGCGGGACCGACGAGACGCTCGTGGCGGCTGATCTTGCTGAGCGGATTGCGACCGACTCGACCGGTGGTGTCGGGCAGGTGCGGGTTGGAGATGCGCTCGAGGTTCTTCTCGATGTAGGCCTGCTGCTCGTCGGGATCGAGGCCGTACTTCGCGACGAGGAGTGATTTGGTCTCGGCGAGGACGCCGGCCACCACCGCGTGGACCTCGGGGTCTTCGAGCGACTCGCGGACGCTGTCGAGGTGACGGGTGTAGCCGAGGTAGGCGGCCGTGGCGTGCGCAGTGTTGACCGTGAAGAGCTTGCGCTCGATGAAGGGAGCGAGGTCGTCAACCCAAGTGACGCCGTGGATCTCGGGGAGCGCGAGGCGGCCGTCGAAGGGGCCGCTCTCGACCAGCCATTCGAAGAACGACTCGATGGTGACGTCGAGACCTGGCGACTGCTCGGGGACGATGCGGTCGATCGCGCAATCGGCCCAGATCGCGTTGACGCCGTCGTCGGTCGCCCGCACGATCGAGCCGAGAGTGCCGGAGGCGTTGATCGCGGTCTCGCAGGCGATGACGACGAGAGGATCGCGATCGCCGGCTCGGAGGGCGAGGCCGGCCGCGAGTGCCGGAGCGAGCGACGGGAGGACACGAGGCCCGACGGACGTCGTGACGATGTCGGCGGTGGCGATCTCGGCGACCACCTCGTCGAGCTGACGGCGGTTGTTGAGGGCCCGGTAACCGGAGACCTCGAGGACCCGGGAGTCGCCGCCGATCTCGTGCACGCGATAAGCACCCTGCTCGTGGAGCGCGGACACGACGGCGTCGTCGACGTCGGCGAACACGACCTCGTACCCCGACGCGCTCAAGAACTGCCCGACGAAGCCTCGGCCGATGTTGCCGGCCCCGAAATGGACCGCCTTCTTGCTCAAAGCCATCCCTCGATCATGCCAGACGTGCGTGTGGGGCCCGTGACACGGAAGGGCCTCGCGGGCGAGGCGAGACCCTTCCGTGATGTTGCAGCCAGTGCAGCGATCAGTGCAGTGCGGCGATTCAGCGGGCGGCGCTGCCGTCGACGTAGTCGGCGTCCTGCTGCTTCCAGGCGAAGAGCGCACGGAGGTCGTGGCCCGTGGCCTCGATCGGGTGCTGCTCGGCCTTGGCGCGAAGGGCCTTGAACTCGGGTGCTCCGGCGTCCTGGTCGTCGATGAAGCGCTTGGCGAAGGCACCCGACTGGATGTCCGCCAGGACGGCCTTCATGTTGTCTTTCACGTCGGGCGTGATGACGCGCGGGCCGGAGACGTAGTCGCCGTACTCGGCCGTGTCGGAGACGGACCAGCGCTGCTTGGCGAGGCCGCCCTCCCAGATCAGGTCGACGATCAGCTTGAGCTCGTGGAGCACCTCAAAGTAGGCGATCTCGGGCTGGTAGCCGGCCTCGGTGAGGGTCTCGAAGCCGTACTGGATGAGCTGCGACGTGCCACCGCAGAGGACCGCCTGCTCGCCGAAGAGGTCGGTCTCGGTCTCTTCGGTGAAGGTCGTCTTGATGCCGCCGGCGCGAAGGCCGCCGATGCCCTTGGAGTAGGACCAGGCCAGGTCCCAGGCGGAGCCGGTGCCGTTGACCTCGACGGCCACGGTGACGGGGACGCCACGGCCGGCCTCGAATTCGCGACGGACGGTGTGACCGGGGCCCTTGGGGGCGACGAGGATGACGTCGACGCCCGAGGGGGCCTCGATGTAGCCGAAGCGGATGTTGAAGCCGTGACCGAAGACGAGCGCGTTGCCGGCCTGGAGGTTCGGGGCGATGTCGTCGCGGTAGACGATGCGCTGGACCTGGTCGGGAGCGAGGATGACGATGACGTCGGCCCAGGCGGACGCGTCGGCCGGCGTGTGCACGGTGAAGCCGGCCTCTTCGGCCTTGACACGGCTCTTCGAGTCGGGCTTGAGACCGATGACGACCTCGACGCCGGAGTCGCGGAGGTTCAGCGCGTGGGCGTGGCCCTGCGAGCCGTAGCCGATGACGGCGACCTTCTTGCCCTGGATGATCGACAGGTCGGCGTCTTTGTCGTAAGCGATTTCAGTCACGTGAGTGGTTCTCCTTGTTGGTGGTCGTACGTGGTGCGTGAAGTGGTGGGGTCAGTTCTTGAAGACGCGGTCGGTGATGGACTTGGCCCCGCGGCCGATGGCCAGGAGGCCCGACTGCGAGATCTCCTTGATGCCGTAGGGCTCGAGGACCCGGAGCAGCGCGGTGGTCTTGCCCGTGTCGCCGGTGACCTCGATGACGAGAGCGTCGGTGGACACGTCGACGACGCTCGCCCGGAAGAGGTTGACGGCTTCGAGGACCTGGGAGCGGGACGTGTTGTCGACCCGCACCTTGATCAGCATGTGCTCGCGCTGCACGGACTGCGAGTAGTCGAGTTCGACGATCTTGATCACGTTGATCAGCTTGTTGAGCTGCTTGGTGACCTGCTCGAGCGGGAGCTCTTCGACGTCGACGACGACCGTGATGCGGCTGAGCCCGGGGATCTCGCTCTTGCCGACGGCCAGGCTCTCGATGTTGAAGCCGCGGCGGGCGAAGAGTCCGGCGACGCGGGTCAGCAGACCCGGCTTGTCTTCGACCAGCAGGGACAGGACGTGGCTC
Organism: Frondihabitans cladoniiphilus; assembly: GCF_039544345.1. Lineage (NCBI taxonomy): Bacteria > Bacillati > Actinomycetota > Actinomycetes > Micrococcales > Microbacteriaceae > Frondihabitans > Frondihabitans cladoniiphilus. The sequence continues at coordinate 247,701 of NZ_BAABLM010000001.1, read as the reverse complement.
ATGCGTGCTCTCCGGTCATGTCGCCGTCGCGGGTGGTGTCGGTGGCACTCGTGCCGGGCGCTTCGTCGTCCCACTCCGGAGCGAGCTCGCGGGCGTGCTGGATGAGGGAGTTGCTGACGCCCTGCGGCACCATCGGCCACACCATGGCGTCACGGCTCACGACGAAGTCGATGACGACCGGACGATCGTTCGTCTCGAGGGCGAGCTTGATGGCCGCGTCGATCTCGTCCTCTTTGCGGACGCGGATGCCCAAGGCACCGTAGGCGTCGGCCAGCTTGACGAAGTCGGGCACCATGCGGGTCTCGTGCCCGGTGTTGAGGTCGGTGAACGAGTGGCGACCCTCGTAGAACAGCGTCTGCCACTGGCGCACCATGCCGAGCGACGAGTTGTTGATGATCGCGACCTTGATCGGGATGTCGTTGATGACGCAGGTGGCGAGCTCCTGGTTGGTCATCTGGAAGCAGCCGTCGCCGTCGATCGCCCAGACGACGCGATCGGGCTGGCCGACCTTCGCCCCCATGGCCGCGGGCACGGAGTAGCCCATCGTGCCGGCACCGCCGGAGTTGAGCCAGGAGTGCGGGCGCTCGTATTTGATGAACTGCGCGGCCCACATCTGGTGCTGCCCGACGCCGGACGCGTAGACCGCCTCCGGCCCCGTGAGCTCGCCGATGCGCTGGATCACGTGCTGCGGCGAGAGGAGGCCGTCGTCGGGCTCGCTGTAGCCGAGCGGGAACTCGGCGCGGAGGCCGTCGAGACGCGCCCACCAGTCGGTGAGATCGGGCTTGCCGCCCGCTGTCACGTCGGCGTAGGCCGCGGTCAGGTCGATCACGACCTCGCGGGCGTCGCCCACGATGGGAACGTCGGCGATGCGGATCTTCGAGATCTCGGCGGGATCGATGTCGACGTGCACGACCTTGGCGTCGGGCGCGAACAGCTCGGCCTTGCCGGTCACGCGGTCGTCGAATCGAGCGCCCAGCGCGATGATGAGGTCGCTCTCCTGCAGACCGAGCACCGCCGGAACCGTGCCGTGCATGCCGGGCATGCCGAGGTGCTGGGGGTGGGTGTCGGGGAACGCGCCACGGGCCATCAGCGTCGTGACGACCGGAGCACCGGTGGCCTCGGCGAGAGCGAGAAGCTCTTTCGAGGCCCCGGCGCGGATGACGCCGCCGCCGACGTAGAACACGGGGCGACGCGATTCGGAGAGCAGCTGCGCGGCCGCGGTGATCTGCTTGCCGTGGGCCTTGGTGACCGGCCGGTAGCCGGGCAGCTCGACGCTGTCGGGCCAGACGAACGGGGCGCTGTTCTGCTGAGCGTCTTTGGTGATGTCGACGAGCACGGGGCCCGGACGACCGGTGGAGGCGATCTGGTAGGCCGCGGCCAACGTGGCGGGGATGTCTTCCGGCTTGGTCACGAGGAACGAGTGCTTCGTGATCGGCATCGTGATGCCGACGATGTCGGCCTCCTGGAAGGCGTCGGTGCCCATCAGCGTCGAGAAGACCTGCCCCGTGATGGCGAGCAGCGGGACGCTGTCCATGTAGGCGTCGGCGATGGCCGTGACGAGGTTCGTCGCGCCAGGGCCCGACGTCGCGATCGCGACGCCGACCTTGCCGGATGCGGCCGCATAGCCCTCGGCCGCATGGCCGGCGCCCTGCTCGTGTCGGACCAGGATGTGACGGATGGTGGTGGACGCCATCAGCTCGTCGTAGAACGGGATGATCGCGCCGCCGGGGAGGCCGAAGACGTCGGTGACACCGAGCTTCTCGAGGGAGCGGAGGATCGCCCCGGAACCGGTGAGGATCTCGGGTGCGTTCGACCGCGGACGCGGCGGGGCGCTGGGCAGGGGGGTGGACTCTGGAGGCATCGGTGCCGTCTTCTCCGAATGGTGATGAGTTGTCTGATGAAAGGGCCGCCGTGAGGGGCCCACCCGCCTGTCGGTCGGAGCCGTGATGCTAGGAGGCGGAGCCTCTCAGTAGGTCACGGCACCTTCCGCTGCCGAGCGGACCTGGCGGGCGTACTTTGCCAGGACACCGCGGGTGTACACGGGGGGCAGCGGGGCCCAGCCGTCACGGCGAGCGTCAAGCTCTGCCGGATCGACGAGTAGGTCGATCGAGCGAGCAGCGATATCGACCCGAATCAGATCACCATCGCGCACGAACGCAATCGGACCTGCGTCGACTGCTTCGGGTGCTATGTGGCCGATGCACAGGCCGGTTGTGCCGCCTGAGAATCTGCCGTCCGTCAAGAGTAGTACATCTTTGCCGAGCCCCGCGCCCTTGATGGCCGCCGTGATGGCGAGCATCTCGCGCATGCCGGGGCCGCCCTTGGGGCCCTCGTAGCGGATGATGACGACGTCGCCCTTCTCGATGGTGCCGTCGGTGAGGGCGTCCATCGCCGAGCGCTCGCGTTCGAACACCTTGGCCGGGCCCTCGAAGACGTCGGCGTCGAAGCCGGCCGTCTTGACGACCGCGCCTTCGGGCGCGAACGTGCCGCTGAGCACGGTGAGGCCGCCGGTGGGGTGGATGGGGTTGTCGAGCGTGCGGAGGACCTTGCCGTCGAGAGCCTTGGGCTTGATCTCGGCGAGGTTCTCGGCGACGGTCTTGCCGGTGACGGTCAGGCAGTCGCCGTGCAGCAGGCCCGCGTCGAGCAGCGCCTTCATGACCACGGGGACGCCGCCGTGCCGGTCCACGTCGTTCATGACGTACTCGCCGAAGGGCTTGAGGTCGCCGATGTGCGGCACCTTGTCGCCGATGCGGTTGAAGTCGTCGATCGTGAGGTCGACCTCGGCCTCGTAGGCGATGGCGAGGAGGTGGAGGACGACGTTCGTCGAGCCGCCGAAGGCCATTGCGACGGCGATGGCGTTCTCGAACGCCTTCTTCGTCAGGATCTGACGTGCCGTGATGCCGTGGCGGAGCATGTTGACGACGGCCTCGCCCGAGCGGTGGGCGAAATAGTCGCGGCGGCGGTCGGCGGAGGGCGGCGAAGCCGAGCCGGGGAGGCTCATGCCGAGGGCCTCGGCCACGCTGGCCATCGTGTTGGCGGTGTACATGCCGCCGCAGGCGCCTTCGCCCGGGACGATGGCGCACTCGATGGCGTGGAGGTCTTCGTCGCTGATGGTGCCGGCCTTGGCGGCGCCGACCGCCTCGAACGAGTCGATGATGGTGACGTTCTTCTCGGTGCCGTCGGACAGCTTGACCCAGCCCGGGGCGACGCTGCCGGCGTAGAGGAACACGCTGGCGAGGTCGAGGCGGGCGGCGGCCATGAGCATGCCGGGCAGCGACTTGTCGCAGCCGGCGAGGAGGACCGACCCGTCGAGGCGCTCGGCCATCATGACGGTCTCGACGCTGTCGGCGATGACCTCGCGCGAGACGAGGGAGAAGTGCATGCCCTCGTGGCCCATGGCGATGCCGTCGGAGACCGAGATCGTGCCGAACTGCAGCGGGTAGCCGCCGCCGGAGTGGACGCCTTCCTTGGCGCCCTGCGCGAGGCGGTCGAGCGACAGGTTGCAGGGCGTGATCTCGTTCCAGCTGGAGGCGATGCCGATCTGCGGCTTGCTCCAGTCGGCGTCACCCATTCCGACGGCCCGGAGCATGCCCCGGGAGGTGGTTGCTTCGACGCCATCGGTCACGTCTCTGCTACGAGGCTTGATGTCGACGCCGTTCTCATTGAGGATCTCAGGCATGCCGCTCAGTTTAGGCGCTGCGCCGGGCCGGCCCGGACGCCCCAGCACGACCTGTGGATAAGCGGGAGGAGTCCTTACGCCGTGTTACGAAGCGCTGCCCGGACGGCAAGCCGTCAGGGGGTGGGCGATGTCGACGAGACGGAGGCCCCGGCTGGGCTCGGCGTCATCTCGAGAAGCCCGGCGGTGAGGTTCCAGGTGGTCGACACCGAGCCGTCGCCCGTGGCGATGTCGAGGCGGACTCCGCTGGCGAGCACCTGATCGCGAGCGGTGCACGAGCTCGCGACGCTCGCCCCCTCGCTCATGACGAGGCAGAACGAGTGATCGTCTCCGCGGCCGATCCAGACCTTGGCCTCGCCCTCGGCCTGCCCCCACTCGGCCAGGACGCGCCGCGTGCTGGTGGGGTCGATCCCGGGCACGAGCACCGCCGGCTGGTCGCCCTCGGCCTGCGCGGCCGCGAAGTACCGTGCTCCGACCTGCTCCGCCTCGATGCCGAGCGCTGCAGCGGCCGCGGCGGAGGCGGCGGCCGTCGAGGTAGCGGCGGCAGCGGACGACGACACGACCGCTCCGCTGGCGGTGTCCACCGTCACGGTCTTGCCGCCTTTCGACGGCGAGGCCGGGCTGACGCCCGAGAGGTCCTGGAAGGCGGTGCCGTGCGCGGCCGTCGTCTCCTGATGCGGCACGAGACCGGCGACCGCTGCGCCGACGAGACCCGCCGCGACCACGAGGGCGCCCACGGCGAGCAGCCGCCTCCCCCGGCGGTCGCGGGTCGACGCCGGAGCGGACGGACCCTGCGACGCAGACGGACCCGGAGCGGAGGGACCCTGCGACGAAGACGAACCCGGCGCGGACGGAGCGGGGGAAGGCACGTCCGGTGCCGTCGCCGCCTCGACCTCCGCCGCGCCGAGCGGAGACGAGAGGGGGATGCCCGGGCTCGCCGTCAGACGCCGGAACTCGTCGATCTCGGCGGCGGTGGGAGTGCCGCCGTCGAAGAGGAGGGCTTCGAGTTCGCGGCGCCGTGCATCCGCCGCGGGCCCCGGAGGGTGGTGCCCGCTCGTCTCCCCGACGCCGGTCATGAAGGGAGAGTAACCCCGATGTCGGCCCTGTGGGGCACACTCGCAGCATGGATCTCAAGACGGTTCTCCATGACTACCTCCGCGTGCGGCGAGACGACCTTCTGGCGAAGCTGGACGGCCTCTCCGAATACGACGCGCGTCGACCCCTGACGCCCACCGGCACCAACCTCCTCGGGCTCGTCAAGCACGTCGCCAGCACGCAGCTCGGCTACTTCGGCGAGGTCTTCGATCGGCCCTCGCCGGTGACGCCGGTCTGGCTCGCCGAGGGAGCGGCGGACGACGACGACCTCTGGGCGCCCGAGTCCGAGTCCCGGGCCTCGATCGTGGAGTTCCACCGCTTCTCGGCCGAGCACAGCGATGCCACGATCGACGCCCTCGACCTCGACTCCCCCGGGGTCGTGCCCTGGTGGCCGGTCGACCGGCGCGACGTCACGCTCGGGCGGATCCTCGCTCACATGATCGCCGAGACCGCCCGCCATGCCGGCCACGCCGACATCGTGCGCGAGCTGATCGACGAGTCCATCGGCAACGGCCGCGGGGATCCCAACATCCCGTCACGGAGTGCCGAGGAGTGGGCGGCGTACCGGGCGCGCATCGAGCGGGCGGCTCGCGCGGCCGGCTGAGCGGTCGCCGTCGGCTCGAACACATGTCAGCGGAGTGAACCTGCCGCCTAGGAGGGGTGTTCGTGCCGGGCGAGTGTGTTCGAGCGTCGCGCGCCCGCCGGGCTAGGCCCGTCCGAGGTGGGCGCGGAGCTCGGCGAGGTCTTCGAGCACGTGGGCGACGTCGGCGGGGGCATCCACCCGGAATCGGGCCGCCGTCTCGCCGCGACCGCACTTGAGGCCGAAGTCGGAGTCGCCGAGAGCGCGGAAGCCGTCCTCGTCGGTCACGTCGTCGCCGGCGAAGAACACGGCCGTCGCCCCGGTCAGCTCGCGGAGGCGGTCGAGCGCATCGCCCTTGGACGCCGACTTGACCGAGTACTCGAGCACGTTCTTGCCGAGACGTTCGGTGACGCCGGGCGCCTCCACAGCGATGCGGCGGCGGACCTCGGCCTGGACCGCCGTCGTGGTGGCCTCGTCGGCCAGGCGGGTGTGGAGGGCGAACCCGGCCGGCTTCTCCTCGACGATCACGGAGTCGTAGGGAGCCGAGGCCTCGTGGAGGATCGTCTCGACCGTGCGCCGCAGCGCGAGTTCGTCGTCGGACAGGGAGACCTCGGTGGAACCGCCGACGCGGTACTCGACTCCGTGCGAGCCGACCAGGAGGAAGCTCGCGGGGGCCTCCGAGACCTCCTGCAGACTGGCGAGGGCGCGCCCGGAGACCAGCGCGACCGAGGTGCCCGGCTGGTCGACGAGCCGGAGCAGCGCGGCCTGCGCGTCGGGGAGGGCGCGCGCGGCACCGGGCTGGTCGACCTCGGGTGCGAGGGTGCCGTCGAAGTCGAGGGCGACGAGGAGCGTGGGGGTCGTCGCGATCACTCCGAGAGCGTCGGAGAGAGCGATGGACGGGTCGACGCTCGTCATGCGGCGCCCTCCGTGCCCTCGTTGGCCTCGTCGGCGTCCGACGACGCGGCCGCACGGGTCGAGGCGGGGGATTCCGCCTTCTCCCCCGTCGTCGTGGAAGTCGAGGCGATGGCGCTGATGCTCGAACCCGGGCGCACGTCTTCGAGGGCCTGCAGGAACTTGGCGGACCAGCGGGCCACGTCGTTGTCGAGCACACGCCGGCGTAGGGCGCGCATCCTCGTCACGCGATCGCGTTTCGGCATGGAGATCGCTCGCATGATCGTGTTCTTCAGCCCGCCGATGTCGTGCGGGTTGACCAGCAGGGCGCTGCGGAGCTCGTCGGCGGCCCCGGCGAACTCGGAGAGGATGAGCACCCCGTCGTTGTCGTGCCGCACGGCCACGTACTCTTTCGCGACGAGGTTCATACCGTCGCGGAGAGCCGTGACCAGCATGATGTCGGCGGCCAGGTAGAGGGCCACCATCTCTTCGCGCGGGTAACCGTGGTGGTGGTAGCTGATGGCGGTGTGGCTCATCGTGGCGTAGTCGCCGTTGATGCGGCCGACGGTCAGCTCGATCTCGTCGCGGAGGGCCATGTAGGCCTCGACCCGCTCACGGCTGGGCGAGGCGACCTGGACGAGCGTGGCGTCCTCGACGCTCAGCCGCCCGTCGGAGAGGAGTTCGCCGAACGCCTTCATGCGGTGGCGGATGCCCTTGGTGTAGTCGAGCCGGTCGACGCCGAGGATCACGGTCTTCGGGTTGCCGAGCCCCTCGCGGATCTCGCGGGCACGGGCCTGGATGTCGGGGCGGCGCGACAGCGACTCCCAGTCGGCCGAGTCGATGGAGATCGGGAACTGCTTGGCGAGGACGCGACGGACGGTCTTGCCCCGCCGCGAGCGCGGTGCCGACTCGTCGTCGACGGGCACCTCGATATAGGGGCGCGTCGTGCTGTAGCCGAGGAGGTGTCGCACGGCGCGCGAGAAGTTGGAGGCGTCGTCGGCGCGCTGGAAGCCGATCACGTCGGCCCCGAGGAGGCCCTCGAGGATCGCCTCGCGCCAGGGCAGCTGCGAGAAGATGCCGAGCGGGGGGAACGGGATGTGGTCGAAGAATCCGATGGTGAGGTCGGGGCGGAGTTCGCGGAGCATCTTCGGGACGAGCTGGAGCTGGTAGTCCTGCACCCAGACCACGCCGCCCTCGGCCGCGACGGAGGCGGACTTCTCGGCGAACCGGCGGTTGACGGCCACGTAGGCCTCCCACCAGACGCGGTGGTAGGTGGGCGGCGAGATGACGTCGTGGTAGAGCGGCCAGAGCGTGTCGTTGCTGAAGCCCTCGTAGTAGCGCTGCACCTCTTCGGCGCTCAGCGGGACCGGGACGATCGTGATGCCGTCGTTCTCGAACGGGTCGACGTCGAGGTCGGGCTGGCCGGCCCAGCCGACCCAGGCGCCCTCGTTCGAGCGCATGACGGGCTCGAGGGCGGTGACGAGACCGCCGGGCGAGTGCTCCCACTTGACGTCGCCGTTCTCGTCGATCGTGTGGTCGACGGGAAGGCGGTTGGAGACGACCACGAACGGGTAGGTCTTCGGGTCAGAGGTGTCTGTCATGGCCGGGGTTGCTCCGCTCGTCTCCCCGGGTCAGGTTCGTCCGGGGATCTCAGGCTATCAGCGGGGTACGGCCCGCCGATCAGGGACGGATGTCGTCCAGGATGCTCGGGGCCGGGTCGTTCGGAACGTGCCGCCGGTCAGTCCGGCAGCCGCAGTGTGGCCTCCGCGGCCCGGGCCAGCGCCACCCCGTAGCTGCGACCGTGCCCCGCCGCGTGCACGGCCAGCGGATGCAGCTGGTGCAACGGCACCCGCGCCTCCCACCCCTCTCGAAGCGGCGCGGCCGCGTCGTAGGCGGAGAGTACGTCGTCGAGGAAGGGGCACCCGAAGAGCGCGAGCATGGCGAGGTCGGTCTCGGGGTGCCCGCCGTGCGCGGCCGGGTCGATGAGCACCACGCCGGACGGCGAGAACAGGACGTTCCCGGCCCAGAGATCGCCGTGCAACCGAGCGGGCCGGGCGTCGTCGTCGAACCGGCCGGCCGCGATCTCGTCGCACAGGGAGTCGAGGATCCCCCGCTCTCGGTCGGTCACGGTGCCGGCCACTGCCGCGATGTCGACGAACGGTCGCACGCGTTGCTCCGCGTAGAAGGCGCCCCAGGAGGCTCGGGGCCGCGTCGCCTGGGGACGCCGGCCGATGTAGGTGGGGCCGTTCCACCCCGACGGCGGTGCTCCGAACGCCTCGGCTCCGGCGGCGTGCGTCGCTGCGAGGGCGGCGCCGAACGCCCGGGCGGCCTCGACGGTCGGCCGCGTCTCGGTGATGGCCTCGAGGTCGATGCGGCCCGGGGCCACGGCGTCGACCCGCACGACGCGCACTCCCCCGGTCGGTTCGGCGTCGGCCAGCCACCGGAGCCCGGCGGCCTCTGCCTCGAAGAAACGGTCGGGGGCCTCGGGGTTCGTCTTGACGTGGCTCACCGGTCCATCGTGCCCCTCGGTCTCCGCCGGGGCTCGCCGGGATACGATCCCCCTCATGCCCCGCACACGCGCCTATCGCGACGGAAAGATCGTCGGCGAAGACTTCCCTCTCGACGACATCAGCGACTATCTGGCCAACGGCGACTGCTTCGTCTGGGCCGACTTCGAGTCGCCGACGCGCGAAGACCTGGAGAAGGTCGGCGACGAGCTCGACCTGCACGAGCTCGCCATCGAGGACGCCCTCGTGCCCGGCCAGCGCTCGAAGATCGACCGCTACGACCGGTTCCTGTTCGCCACCGTCTACGACACCACGTTCGACGCCGACTCCGGCGACCTGACGAGCGCCGAGGTGAAGGCGTTCATCACGCACCGGGCGCTCGTCACGATCCACGGCGAGGACTTCGACATCGGCGTCGTCTCGAAGCACTGGGACGACAACAAGGACCTCGTCTCGCACGGCATCCCGTACCTGCTCTGGGGTCTGCTCGACTCGATCGTCGACCGCCAGTACGTCTGCGCCGACGGCCTCGACGGCGAGATCGACGGCCTGGAAGACGGGATGTTCGACCCGAAGCCGCAGACGCTCGACGTGCAGCGCCGCTCGTTCGCGCTCCGCCGCAGCCTCGTGCAGCTGCGACGGGTGGTCACGCCGATGCGCGAGGTGCTGAACACGCTCCTCCGCCGCGACGACATGAACACGACGAAGGGCATGGGGCCTTACTACCAGGACGTCTACGACCACGTGCTGCGCGTCACCGAGCAGACGGACTCGCTCCGCGACCTGGTCTCGACCATCCTCGACACCAACCTCAGCATCCAGGGCAACCGGATGAACCTCGTCATGAAGAAGGTCACGAGCTGGGCCGCGATCATCGCGGTGCCGACGGCCGTGACCGGGTTCTTCGGCCAGAACGTGCCCTTCCCGGGCTACTCGACCTGGCCGGGGTTCGTGGTGTCGTGCATCGTCATCGTGATCGCCTCGGTGGTGCTCTACTTCTCGTTCAAGAAGCGCGACTGGCTCTAGCTCGGGTTCCCGAAGACCACCGGGCCCGCGGGATGCCCGTCCCAACCCGTCAGCGAACCGCGACCCCGCGGCAACGCGGCGTTCACGGCGTGTCCACAGCCGACGTCTAGCGTCGCTGCCATGATCAGCGTCGGCATGAGCACGTCCTGCGTCTACCCCTCCGGTCTCGAACCCGCGTTCCGCCTGGCGGCCGAGATCGACTACGACGGCGTCGAGGTCATGGTGACCAACGACGCCTCCACCCACAGCGCCCGACGGCTGGGCGAGCTGTCCCGGGAGCACGGGCAGCCGATCCTCTCCGTGCATGCGCCGGTCCTGCTGCTCACCCACTTCGTCTGGGGACGGGATCCGCGGGTGAAGCTCGAGCGGACGGCGGAGCTGGCGGTGGCGACCGGCGCACCCACGGTGGTCGCGCATCCCCCGTTCCGCTGGCAGGGCGCGTATGCCGAACGGTTCCTCGACATCGTGGCCGGAGTGAGCGAGCGCTACGGCGTGACGATCGCGGTGGAGAACATGTTCCCGTGGCGGATCGGCGGCCGCACCATGAAGGCGTACGCCCCGGGGTGGGACCCGAGCACGATGGACTGCGCCGCCGCCACGCTCGACTTCTCGCACGCGTCTCTGTCGGGGCGGGACTCGCTCGAGCTGGCGCGGGCACTCGACACCCGGCTGCGCCACGTGCACCTCTGCGACGGGTCGAGGGCCTCCAGCGACGGCGAGAACGCCGGCGGCATCTTCGACGAGCACCTCGTTCCCGGGCGGGGTGCCGAGCCGGTCGCGGCGGTCCTGCGCGAACTGGCCGCCCGCGCCTGGTGCGGCTCGATCGTGGCCGAGGTCAACACCAAGAAGGCGAGCGAGGATGCACGGCTCGCCATGCTGACCGAGACCCTCGACTACGCCCGGGCCGCCTTGGCGAGCGGTGCGGCGATGCGTCCGGCCGAGCGCGCGGCGTAGCTCGGTACGGCCCTTCGTTCCAGCGCCGGGCTACGGGGCGAGCGACAGCAGCAGGATCGACAGCGGCAGCATCACGACGACGAGCCCGAGGCCGGCCAGCGCGTAGCGCCCCCACGGCACGTGCACGTCGAGCGCCTGCAGCCGACCGTGCCAGAGCAGCGTCGCGAGCGACGCCCACGGCGTGACGATGCAGCCGACGTTGACGCCGATGAGGATCGCGATGATCCGCACCGACGATCCGCCGACGGGTTCGAGAGCCAGGTAGGCCGGCAGGTTGTTCACCACGTTGGCGGAGAGCGCGGCGCCGCCGGAGAGGCGCAGCAGGTCGCCGAACGAGGTGCCCGTTCCGACGGCGCTGCCGATCAGCTGGGCGAGGCCGAGGGCCTGCGCGGCGGCCACGACGAGGAAGAGGCCGGCGGCGAAGAGCAGCGTGCCCCACGGCACCAACCCGATGCGCAGGGCCGATCGACGCTTGATCGCGAACGCCACGACGAGGACGGCCGCGCCGATCGCCGCGGGGATCCACACCTCGACACCGGACACGAGCGCCGGCACCAGTAGCACCACGACGATCGCGGAGACCAGGAAGAGGGTCCGATCGGGCGCCGCCTCGACCGACGCCGCGGGGAACCGGGCCGCGAGCTCGTGCCGGTAGCGGATACCCACGGCGACGACGGGCACCAGCGCGCAGACGACGGCCGCCGGCAGCACGAGGGCCGCGTACGTGAGCGGCGCCGGGGAGCCGAGTGCATGCACGGCCAAGAGGTTCGTGAGGTTCGAGACCGGCAGGAACAACGACGCGCAGTTCGCGAGCCAGACGGTCGTCAGGGCGAACGGCAGGGGGGATGCCCCCACCCTCCGGGCCACGAGCACCACGACCGGCGTCAGCAGCACCGCGGTCGTGTCGAGCGAGAGGAAGACCGTGCAGAGCAGCGCCAGCACGACCACCAGGAGCCAGAGCACCCAGACGCGGCCGAGGGAGAACCGAGCGGCGACGCCCGCGAGCCAGGAGAAGAGGCCGGCTTCGGCGGAGAGGTCGGCCACGATCGTGAGGCCGACGACGAAGCCGAGGACCGGAGCGACCCGGTCGAGCAACGCCACGAGAGCATCCGGGGTGAGGATGCCGAGGAATGCGGCGACGATGCCGACGACGGCGAGGAACCCGCCGATCACTGCTGTTTTCACTGTCGGAACAGTAGTGGGTCGGCGGGTCCTGTGCCCGTCATCGGACTCGGGTCAGTATTTGTACTGAACGGCCCAGGCGACCCGCAGGTGACCGGCGGTGGAGGCGGCCACGGTCTTGCCCTCGAGGTTGGTCTCGGCCTGGAGGGTCCAGCGCAGGGGCTGCGTCGGCACTCCACTGGGGTTCGTCGTCTGCCCGACGAGCGTGCCGTCGAAGTACCAGCGAACGTGCCCGGGGCTCCACTCGATCACGTAGTCGTGCCAGCCGGTGCCCATGGTGGGCGCGGCCGAAGTCGGAGGCTTGTCGAACGACATGGAGCCGGTGGAGGAGTTGTAGCTGCCGGCGATTGCAGAAGCCGGGAACACGGGGCCGTTGATCCCCCCGTCGGGCCAGTCGATCTCGCCCTGGTTCCAGTTGTTGGAGGTCGGCCAGAGGTTGAAGGCCACCTTGTAGCCCGGCAGGTTGTCGGCCTGGAGGCGGACCGCGTACCGCCCATAGGTCTGGCCGGTGTAGCCGTTCGGCATGTACGCGGCGACGAGGGGCTGCCCGCTCGCGGTGTGGAGGTAGTAGTCGAGGTTGCCGTTCTGCGCCGAGAGGACCTTGGCCGGGGAGTAGAGCCCCTTGCCGGACGTGTCGCGGAGGTTGGAGTAGCCCGCCTGCGCCGCGCCGTACACGTTCGTGAACGACCCGAGAGCGGCGTTGGTCGTGAAGTCCCGGGAGACGACCGGAGTCCAGGTGTGGCCGTTCGAGGTGACGGACCCGGTGGGGATGGCGGTGGAGGTGGCCGCTTCGGCCGGTGCAGGTGCGGAGGCGCCCGCGGCTGCGGTGACTCCGACGATCGAGAGGGTTGTTGCGAGGACGAGTGTGGCTCTTCTGTGGAGTCGCATTGGACGACCCTAACCGAGATCGAATCGTTACTTGACCCCTGAATGGGGGACGACAGGGTCGTCTGCTGGGGATGACGGCATCGGCTGCGGCGTTCCTCCCCGCGAGGCGAGTACCGTTCAGGAAAACACTTCGAGGAGACCTGTTGCGTAAATTCCTTTTCAACGGCGCCATCATCAGCGCGGCCTTCAGCGGCTTCAGCGCCCTCAAGGCCACCCGGAGCGGCCCCCGCGACTGGCGTCTCGCGCTCCTCTGGCTCAGCTGGGCCGCGTCGACCGCCATCGCGATCGGCAATGTCGTCGACAACGCCCGTGCGGTCGAGGCCGCCGACGAGTAGTCGCTCTCAGCCCCGATCAGGACGCCCCGACGGTTCGCCGTCGGGGCGTCCTGTCGTCGGGCCGGAAGGGTTGCCGACGGAGGGCCCCGCCGGGTTGCCGACGCTCGGCCCTCCCGGCATGCCATCGCCGGCGCGGTCGACGGGCGCAGGCCTCGCCGGCGCCTGCTGGGTCCGCAACGGCTGAGTGGCCTGCTGCGTCGGGATGGGGCGCGTCGCCGTCCGGCCCGGATCCTCGTCCGGGTTCGCCGTCACGATCGGGATGGCCGAGGTGAAGAGCGCCGCTCGCTCGGCGTCCGCGTCGTCGCCGGTGAAGAGGGCCGAAGCCCCGGCGGTCGACGGACCTCGGCGGGTCGTCGAGGCCTTCTCGGGCTCGACCATCTGAACCCGGGTCCGTGGGATGGACTGCGGGCTGTGCTCGTGCAGCCAGACGATCATCTCCTCCCGCACCAGGCAGCGCAGGTCGAAGAGCGCTCCGGCGTCCAGCGCCGACACGAGGATGCGGATGTGCACGTAGCCGCCCACGGCGTCGGTCACCTGGAGCACCTTCACGCGGCCGTCCCAGAGGTCGGCGCCGTCGAGGATGCGATCGAGTTCGGCGCGCATCTCGCCCGCGGTCACCCGCCAGTCGAGGTCGAAGTCGACCGACCCGAGGAGCTCGGAGTTCCGCCGCGTCCAGTTCTCGAACGGCGTCGTGGTGAAGTAGGTCGAGGGCAGCACCATGCGGCGGTCGTCCCAGATGTGCACGACGACGTACGACAGCGTGATCTCCTCGATGCGCCCCCACTGCGTCTCGACGACGACGACGTCGTCCACCCGGAGGGCGTCGCTGAAGGCGAGTTGGATGCCCGCGAAGACGTTGGCCAGAGTGGATTGGGCGGCGAGCGCGGCAACGACCGAGGCGATGCCGGCACTGGCGAGGACACTCGCACCCACGGCCTGCACGCCCGGGAATCCGAGCAGCACCGAGCCTCCCGCGATGATCACGATCACGGCGATCGTGAGCCGGCGGATGATCAGCACCTGCGTGCGGAGCCGCCTCGCGACCCGGTTGTCGGGCTGGTCGAGGCGGTAGCGCGCGAGCCCCAGGTCTTCGAAGAAGATCGCCATCGCGCCGATCAGCCAGGCGACCACGACGATCAGGGCGCAGCGGAACGCCTGGTTCACGATCGACTGGCCGTCGTAGCCGTGCGGAGCCACGTTCGTCATGGCCTGCTCGAAGCCGATCCAGACCAGCAGCACGAGGAGGGTGATGCGGAAGGGCCGCCGCACCCGGAGGATGAGCCTGCCGGCCCACGCCTCGCGTCTCGCGACGGCCCGGAAGACGAGGCCGACGACGGCGGAGACGACGAAGGCGATGACGACCGCCGCCGCCACCGCGATGACCGGCTGCAGCCAGGCCGCCGTCACAGGCTGCGCTTTCGCAGGCGGACGGCCTCGAGGGCGAGTCCGTAGGTCGAATAGCGGCCCACTACTTCGGCACTGGTCACGTGATTGCCCTTCAGAGCGACGAATTCGTCGCCGTCGGTCTGGATGAATCCGAGGACGTGGCCCGGGGTCGAGACCCGGGTGAGAACGTCGGAGAGGATGCTCGTCACGACTTCGGCATTGTGGCGGAGGACTTCTGGTGGATCGAGTGTCACGCCCACCACGGTATTCGGGCCGCCTAAGTGCGGACTGGCGCACGGAGGTGGTTCACAGGTAGCGTTCCCGGATGACGACCCCCACAACGGGGGGCGCGAGCGCCCCCGGCAAGCCAGACGACTCCGAGTACGTCGCCCAGGATTTCAGCCATGAGCAGGACGGCTTCCAGAAAGGCCTGAAGCCGCGCCAGCTCCAGATGATCGCCATCGGCGGCGCCATCGGAACCGGCCTGTTCCTCGGCGCCGGAGGGCGCCTCGCCTCCGCCGGTCCGTCGCTCGCGATCGTCTTCGCGATCTGCGGCGTCTTCGCGTTCTTCATCCTCCGGGCCCTCGGCGAGCTCGTGCTCCACCGCCCCTCGTCCGGTTCGTTCATCTCCTACGCTCGCGAGTTCTTCGGCGAGAAGTTCGCCTACGCCGCCGGGTGGATGTACTTCCTGAACTGGGCGATGACGGCCATCGTCGACACGACCGCCGTCGCGCTCTATCTGAAGTTCTGGAGCGCGTTCACCTCGGCCCCGCAGTGGCTCCTGGCCCTGTGCGCGCTCGCGGTGGTCCTCACCCTCAATTTGCTGGCCGTCAAGGTCTTCGGCGAGATGGAGTTCTGGTTCGCCCTGATCAAGGTGACGGCCCTCGTCGTCTTCCTGGTCATCGGCATCGTGTGGCTGGCGGCCGCGTTCCCGGTGACCCACGACGGCGAGACGGTCCGGACGGGCTTCTCGATCATCAGCTCCCATGGCGGCATCTTCCCGAAGGGCGTCCTGCCGTCGGTCCTCGTCGTCACGGGCGTGGTCTTCGCGTACGCCGCGATCGAGCTCGTCGGCACGGCGTCGGGCGAGACCCAGAACCCCGAGAAGGTCGTGCCCCGCGCGATCAACACGGTGATCATCCGCATCGCCGTCTTCTACGTGGGCTCGCTCGTGCTCCTGTCGCTGCTGCTGCCGTACACCGCGTACAAGGCCGGCACCAGCCCGTTCGTGACGTTCTTCTCGAGCCTCGGCAACCCGCAGGTCGGCGACATCGCCGGCACGATCATGAACTTCGTCGTGCTCACCGCGGCGCTCTCCAGCCTCAACGCCGGCCTCTACTCGACCGGCCGGGTGCTGCATTCGATGGGTATGAATGGCTCGGCTCCGAAGTTCACCACCGTGATGTCGAAGGGCGGGGTCCCCTACGGCGGGATCCTCCTCACGACCGCGATCACCCTGCTCGGCGTGGGCCTCAACGCGATCGTGCCCGACCAGGCCTTCGAGATCGTGCTGAACGTCTCGGCCCTCGGCATCATCACGGCGTGGGGCACGATCATCCTCTGCCAGATGAAGTTCCGGCAGTTCGTCCGCGACGGCAAGGCGAAGGCCCCGACCTTCCGCATGCCCGGGGCGCCCTACACGAGCTGGGTCACGCTGGCCTTCCTCGCCGTCGTGCTGGTGCTGATGGCCATCGACTGGCCGATCGGCAGCCTGACCGTGGCGTCGCTGATCATCATCATCCCGCTGCTGGTCCTCGGCTGGTTCCTGCAGCGCGACCGGATCCTGTCGATCGCGAACATCCGCGAGGGCATCACCGGCCCGTTCCCTGTCACGGGTCGCGACCCGTCCGGCCAGGTCCCGCGAGACGAGAAAGGCGACCGCTAGGGGCGGTCGGACTCCGAGTCCAGGCTGAAGGCCGGGGCGTCCGACACGTTCGGCGCCCCGGCCTCGGACCAGGCCGCGCGATGCTGCTTGCGCAGCTCCGTGTAGTGCTCGGCGTTGCGGCGGATCCCGTCGATCTCGAGGTCGACCAAGGCACGACGGACCTTGCCGGGGATGCCCGCCACGAGCGATCCCGGAGGCACTACCGTGCCCTCCAGCACCACGGTCCCCGCCGCGACCAGGGAGCCCCGGCCGATGACCGCACCGTTCAGCACCGTCGCCGACATGCCGATCAGGCAGTCGTCTTCGACGGTGCAGCCATGCAGGACGGCATTGTGGCCGATGCTCACACGCCTGCCGATCGTCGTCGGCACCCCGGAGTCGGCATGAATCGACACGTTGTCCTGGACGTTGCTGTCCTCGCCGACGACGATCGCGTCGGCGTCGGCACGGACCACGGCGCCGTAGAAGACGCTCGCCCCATCGGCGAGCGTGACCTGCCCGACCAGAGTGGCGCCGGGTGCGACCCAGGAGGTCTCGGAGACGGAGGGGGTGTGGCCCCCGAAGGGAAGGACGACGGCGTCAGGGCTCATGCGGCCATGCTGGCACGGGACGGCCGGGCCGGCGAGGAACTGCTCGGGACGGGCTGTCAGGGGTGCGTCCTAGAGTCGGGTCATGCCTCTCGAAGTCACGGCGTTCCTCGCCGACTCCGCCGACACGGTCAACGGCAAGATCTACGCGCTCGGCATCGGATGGGACCTCCTGGTCGCCCCGGGCTTCCCGTTCGTCTTCCCGAGGGTCGCGCTCGGCATCATGGTCCACGTCGAATGGACCGACACCGAGGTCCAGCACGAACTCCGCGTCCACCTCGAGACCGAAGACGGCGTCGCCGTCCCGCTCGGGCCGACCGGCGGCGGCGACGACGGGCAACAGCCGATGCTCGCCTGGGCCACGCGCTTCCAGGCGCAAAGGCCGCCGCTGCTCATCCCGGGCACGCCGCAGCTCGTCCCGTTCTCCGTCAACGTGAACAACGCCGTCTTCCCGGTGCCCGGCGGCTACTCCTGGGTGATCGAGGTCGACGGCGAGGTCGCGTCGAGACTGCCGCTGCGAGTGGCCGTGCAGGAGCCGGTGTGACCGACACCCGCGAAGACCGAGCGGGGCGGGCATCCCCCGCTCTCGAACCCGGCGAGCCCGCACCGATCGTCACCCCTCCTCGCGGCGGTGTCCGTGCCACGCCTCCGCCCAAGACGTCGCTTCTCGGGCAGGGGCGTCGGTTCGCCGAGCTCGTGCGCATCGGCCGCAAGCACGGGGTCCTGCCGCCCGGCAAGCTCGACCTCGGCACGTCGCCGTCCGGGTCGGAGGCTCGGCGCGTCCAGGCCCGCGGTCTGCGCCTCGCGCTCGAGGAGGCGGGTGGCGCCTTCGTCAAGATGGGGCAGCTGTTCTCCACCCGCGACGACATCCTGCCGCCCGAGTTCGTGGCCGAGCTGTCGCTGCTTCAGCAGCGCGTGAAGCCCGCCCCGTGGGAGTCGGTGCGGGCCATGCTCGAGGACGAGTTCGGCGGCCCTCTCGACGCCGCCTTCGCCTCGTTCGACGAAGAGCCCCTCGCCGCGGCCTCGCTCGGCCAGGTGCACCGCGCCACGCTGCTCACCGGCGAAGACGTGGCTGTCAAGGTGCTGCGTCCGGGCATCGTGCCCGAGGTGCGGCGCGACGTCGGCATTGCCCTCCGGGTCGCCCTGACCGTCGACCGCACGGTGCCGCGGGCGCACGCCATCGGGTTGGCGGAGATCGCCAAGCAGTACGGCGCCGACCTCGTGCGCCAACTCGACTTCCGCCTCGAGGCCCGCAACCTCGCCGCCCTCCGAGCGATCGCGGCGCGCCAGACACCGGGATCCCCCATCGAGGCGCTCCGCCTGCCCGAGCTCTACGAGTCGCTCTCGACCGACCGCGTGATCGTGATGGAGTTCTTGAAGGGGCAGACCCTCAGCACCTGGAACGAGACCCACTCGGGCGAGCACCGCGAGCTGCTGCCGACGATGCGGGCCGTGCTGCGGGCGTTCCTCCAGCAAATGGTGCTCGACGGTTTCTATCACGCCGACCTCCACCCCGGAAACATCATGCTGCTGCCCGACGGCAGTCCGGCCCTGGTCGACTTCGGCTCGGTCGGGCGGCTCGACTCCGAATTGCGCACCACGATCCAAGACCTCCTGATCGCCTATCTGCAGTCCGACAACCAGCGCATCGCCGACGGGCTGCTGTCGCTGGCTCCGCTGGCCGAGGGCGCCGACGAGCGCTCGTTCCGCCGCGACATCAGCCTCTTCATCACCTACGAGCTCGGGCCGGGCGCCCGGGTCAGCGTCGACAGCGTCGACGGCCTGGTGGAGGTCATCGGCAAGTACGGCATGACCATCCCGGCCGAGTTCGTCGCCGCCGCCCGAGCGCTGGCGATCCTCGAGGGCACGCTGCGCACCACGGTGCCGTCGTTCGACCTGCTCGAGGAGTCGCGCACGCTGGCCTCCGAGCAGATCCGCGACCAGCGCTCGATGGCCAACGTGACGAGCATGCTGCAGAGCGAGCTGCTCGGCCTCGTCCCGGGGCTCCGACGACTCCCCCGCCGGGTCGACCGCATCGGGTCGGCGCTCGAGAACGGCACCCTCAACGTCAACATCCGTCTGCTCGCCGACCACCGCGACCGGCGCCTGCTCATGGGGTTGATCCGGCAGGGCCTCCTCGTCTTCGTCGGCGTCGTCGCCGGAGTGTTCTCGCTGGTGCTGCTGACCGCGGCTCCCCCGGTCCGATCGGGTGCCCTGGGGGTCGGGCCCGTCGGCGCCGTGCTCGGCATCGCGGCGCTGGTGCTCTTCGCCGCCGCGGCCGTCGACGCGCTGGTGGGGCGGCGGCGGCGCTAGCTGTTCTGAGCCCGTCCGGTTGGTGACGCTCGGGCTGCGGGAGTGCGGCGCAGGCCCTTGCGTGCGGCAGAGGCCCTCGCGTGCGGCACAGACCCTCGCACGCGGCTCAGACCCTCGCGTGCGGCACAGAACCGCGCCGCGGACTAGCGCCCTCGCCGCTTGCGAGGCGCGGCACGGGTGCGCCGGCGCTGGTGCTCGCTTGCGGCGCAGGCCCTCGCGGGCAGCTCAGGCCCTCGCGTGCGGCAGAGAACCGCGCCGCGGACTGGAGCCCTCGCCGCTTGCGAGGTGCGGCAGGCCCGGTGCGGCAGGCCCCGTGCGGCCGGCCGGACGCAGCGGAGTCGCCGGAGCCGCGGCCCGGGCGGGGGGCGGGGGCTACGACACCCGGACGGGCGCCCCGCGTTGGGGCGCCCCGAGCACTGGGGACTGTGGCGGCCGGCACCGCGTGACTACCGTCGAAGACACACCGCGGCAGACAGCAGCGGTGCCGCAGGAGCAGCCCCCGCAGCAGCGAATCCCGTAACAGCCCCCGACGAAAGAAGGCGACCGTGCTCGACATCATCCTGAGCGTGAGCGTCGTGCTCGCCCTCGCCGCTTTCGCGTACTTCGGCGGCCGCTCCCTCGACCGCATGCTGGCGCGCCGCGCGCTCGGCCGCGGCAAGGAGCAGGGCTGGCTGCCCAGTGTCGCCGACGCCCGAGCGCTGCGCCGCGTCCGCCGCGAGCTCGACCTGGAGCGCCGCGCGGGCATCGAGCGCCTCAGCCGCTAGCGGCGGCTCCCCAGAACTCGGAGCGCGGGCTACCCGAGCCCGCGCCTCCGGCAGCACGAGTCGTTTCGGTCAGGGGGTGTGGTTTCGCGCCGCGGCGCGAAAGCGCACCCCCAGGGCGAAACGACTCCACCCAACCCGGACAGCCCCACCCCCACCAGCACTACGCCGGCGAGCCGGCCCCGCCCTCGGCCAGCCACGCGAGCCGCTGAAGGGCTTCGACGTTGCGGATGTGCAGCACCGGGTTCATCACAAGCCCCGGCACGAGCATCCCCGGCCCTTTGACCGCGTACTCGACCATGCGCACGTACGAGCCTCCGCGACGCTCCTTGATCTCGATCTCGACGCGGGCCTCGCCGATCGGCCACCCCTTCGGCTGGAAGACCACGCGCCGCGGCGGGTCCCACTCGAGCACGGTCGTGACGTCGTCGAGCACGAGCGGCCACGATCCGAACGAGTGGTGGATGTGCGATCCGACGGCGGGCCAGGCGTCGTCGACGCTTCGAATGCGGGATGCCCCGACCACCCAGCTCGGGAACAGCCAGCCGTCGCCCAGCACGGCGAACACGGCCGACGGCGCAGCCTCGATGAACCGGTACGTCGTCGACACTCTCAGGCCTTCCGGGCCCGCACGACCGCCGCGACCCCCGCAGCGAGAGCTCCGATGCCGGCCGCGTACGACTTCTTGCGGTTGCGCGTGTACCAGATCTGCGGACTCCAGCTCTTCGCCTTGTCGTCGAAGATGCCGCGAGCACCCTGGTCGCCCGCGACCGGCTCGTAGAGGTTGGTGGGCAGCATCGGCTCGGTCTTGTCGGGCGCCTGCTGGCCCGAGTAGCCCGTCTTGGCGAGGTACACGTCGAGGAACGGAGCCACGAAGCGGTTGCCCAGAACGGTCATGACGGTCGGCTCGCCGAGCCAGGTGCGGCGGCGCGGCTTCTCGGCCACGTCGGCGACGGCACGGGCGCAGATCTCCGGTTGGAAGATCGTGGGCACGGGCTGCGGGTGGTGCGGCAGCTGGGACTTGACCCAGTTGAACTGGATCGTGTTCATGGCCGGCATGTCGACCGTCGAGATCTTCACGTGGCTCTTGTTGTGGATCAGCTCGGTCGTCACCGACTCGGTGAAGCCCATCACGGCGTGCTTCGCGGCGCAGTACGCGGCCTGCAGCGGGATCCCCCGGTGCGCGAGCGCCGACCCGATCTGGATCACGTGCCCCGAGTCGCGCGGCGTCATGCGCGACAGAGCGGCCCGGGTGCCGTTCACGAACCCGAAGTAGTTGACGCGGGTGGCCCGCTCGAAGTCGTCGGGGTCGGTGGTCAGGAACTCGCCGAACACGCCGACCATTGCGTCGTTCACCCAGAGGTCGATCGGTCCGAGCTCGTTCTCGACGCGGGTCGCGGCCGACTCGACCTGCTCGCGGTCGGAGACGTCGGTCGAGATCGGCAGGGCGCGCCGCCCCAGGGCCTCCACGTCGCGAGCGGTGCCGGCGAGGCCGTCCTCGCCGCGGGCCAGGATGGCGACGTCCCACCCTCGCGTGGCGAGCTCTCGGACGATGGCGCGGCCGAGGCCGGCGGTGCCTCCGGTGACGACGGCGATTCCCTGCGGCATGGATCTCCTCGATGGTTCGTACCCCGAGACAGCCGAAACGGGGGATGCACCGCGGCAGCCGCCACGGAGAGTGAGACGGTAGTCGCGCCCGCTGGACCCCGGCCCGGGCATCCCCCGCTCGGCGTCTCGCTGTACCCCGTCTCGACGCCGCAGCCCCGTCGTGCAGAGGCGCCGGCGTAGACGGGACTGATGAAGGCACTCACCTACCAGTCCGTCACCCACGTCTCCGTCGAAGAAGTCCCGGATCCGGTCATCGTCGACCCGACCGACGCTCTCATCCGCGTGTCGTCCGCCGCTATCTGCGGCAGCGACCTCCACCTGTACGACGTCTTCGGACCCTACCTCGACAAGGGCGACGTGCTCGGACACGAGACGATGGGCGTCGTCACGGCCGTCGGCTCGGCCGTCACGCGCATCGAGGTGGGCGACCGGGTCGTCGTACCGTTCGTCATCGCCTGCGGCGACTGCTTCATGTGCGACCGCGGCCTCTACTCGCAGTGCGAGACGACGCAGGTCACCGAGTACGACTCCGGCGCCACGCTCTACGGCTACACGAAGCTCTACGGCCAGGTGCCCGGCGGCCAGGCCGAGCAGCTCGCCATCAAGCGCGCCGACTTCAACCTGATCAAGGTGGGCGACGATCTGCCCGACGAGCGGTACCTGTTCCTGAGCGACATCCTGCCGACCGCCTGGCAGGGCGTCGAGTACGCCGAGGTGCCCGAGGGCGGCACCCTGGTCGTGCTCGGCCTCGGCCCCGTCGGCCAGTTCGCGGCGCGCATCGGCGTGCATCGCGGTTACCGCACGATCGCCGTCGATCCCGTGCCGGAGCGTCGGGCGATGGCCGATCGCCACGGCGTCGAGACCCTCGACCTGACCGACGACGTCGCCGACGTGATCAAGAAGATGACGGACGGCCGCGGCCCCGACTCGGTCGTCGACGCCGTCGGCATGGAGGCCCACGACCACGGGCCGGTCGGGCTGTTCCAGAAGGCGGCGGCGCGTCTGCCCGATGCGATCGCGCAGCCGCTGATGCAGAAGGCGGGCATCGACAGCCTCGGCGCCATGCACCTCGCGTTCGACGTCGTTCGTCGCGGCGGCACCGTCTCGCTGAGCGGAGTCTACGGCGGCACGGCCGACCCGACGCCCTTCCTCAACCTGTTCGACAAGCAGATCGCGATCCGCATGGGGCAGTGCAACGTGCAGAAGTGGATCGACACCCTCATGCCGCTCGTCGAGGACCCGGCCGACCCGCTCGGCACCGAGGACCTCGTCACGCACCCGGTGCCGCTCGATCGTGCGCCGGAGATGTACGAGACGTTCAAGAACAAGGCCGACGGCTGCATCAAGGTGGTGCTGAAGCCGTAGCTGCGGTTCGGGGGTGCGTCTTGCACGCTGGCCGCGCGGAGCCGCACCCCGGCCCCGCGGACGCGCACCCCGACCCCGCGGAGCCGCACCCCGGCCGCCGCACCGCACCCTTGTCGACCGAGGGTCCCCCGCGGAAAACGGGGTGCGGGCCGGACGCGGCAGGCACCTGCACAGGCGCAGAACCGCACCCCGATCAACCCACCACGAAGACCTCCGCCGCCCGATCGAAGTTCGCCAGGAACCGCTCGTGCAGCACGGGCGGCTCGGCACCGCCGCCGGACTCCCCCGAGCGCGCCGACACCTGCGACTCGAACGCCCCCAGCGCCCGCCCTTTTGCGCCGCGGGCATATGCCACCAGCGGCATACCTCTCAGCCTGTCCCACGGCACGTCCGGGTGGGCCGGCGACCCCCAGTGCCACATCCACACCGGGTACTCCCACAGCACCAACCCGAGCCCCTCGGCCAGCGCCGCCGCGATCTCGCCGACGATGCGGTGGTCGCGGTGCCCGTCGCCGCGCCACGGCGCGAGAACCAGGGCCGTGGGATGCCCGGAGAGCACCTCGTCGACCGCCCGAGTCACCTCGGGCACGGCCTCGCGGACGCCTCCGTCGGGGAAGCCGAGCAGTCGCGGCGGGCCTGCCCCGAGCATCCCGGCCGCCTCGCGCATCTCGGCCGCACGGATCGCCGCCAGATCGTCGCGCCCCGCCTCGGACGCGGCGCCGTCGGTGACGACGACGATGGTGACCGGGATCCCCTGGGAGCGAGCAAGAGCGATCGTGCCGCCGGCGCCGAGCGTCTCGTCGTCCGGGTGGGCCGAGAGCACGACGAGGTCGGTGACCCCGGCGAGGTCGAGGCGCGGTAGTGCGTGCAGACGGGGGTCGGAGAGCCAGGTCGCATTCGCGGTGCCGGGGTCGCGCGCGTCGAAGCTCACCACGGGGCGGTGACCGCTGCGACCCGACGCGGATCGGCCGACATCGCGCGCCGCGGACCAGGCGCCATGGCCGAACCGCGTCGCTTCACGGAGCCCCACCCGAGCACGAACACCGCCCGCATCACGAACACCACCCGAGCACCGTCACCACTCGACCCCGCCGCCGAGCACGGCCCGCCCGAGGGAGGCATCGTCGCGCTCGGCGTGGTGCTGCCGCACGTACAGCTCGAGGTCGGCCACCCGCTTGGCGTGGGCGGGATCCTGCACGAGCGGTGCCGGCCCGAGGGCGTGCGCCGCGGCGCGAAGCACGTCCTCGACGCAGCGAGCCACAGTGGCTCGGACCCGCTTGGCGAGCAGCGTGCCGGCCGATCCGGCGGCGCCCCCGTCGTCGATGGCGGCGGCGGCCGAGATCAGCGCAGTGCGGGCCTCGTGCAGCGCGACGTCGACGCGGCCCACGTGGAGTTGGGTCAACACGTCGTCGGCCGGCCGCGTCCGGGCAGCGGTGGCGAGGGTGCGAGCGACTCCGACGGCTCCCCCGAACCAGCAGGCGGCCACGCTGATGCCGCCCCAGGCGAATCCGGGACGCTCGAGGTACCAGCCGGACTCGCCGACGGGTGTCGCGGGGACGGCCTCGAAGGCGACCGGTCCGCTCGGCACGTCCGGCAACCCGAGCGACGTCCACGTGGGATCGACGCGGACGCCGTCGTGCGCGAGTGCCACGGCGAACAGGCGACGCTCCGGGACGCTGCCGAAAGCGGGGGCGACCCACGCCGTGACCAGAGCGTGTGTGAGGGTGCCGGCCAGCGAGCACCAGGGTTTGGTGCCGTGGAGCCGCCAGCCGTCGCCGGTCTGCGTGGCGGTGACGCTCATCCCACCGCCCTCGGCGGCGAAGACGCCCCAGGTGCTTCGCGGGGGATGCACGTCCGAGCCCGGCGCCACGCCCGCCTGGTGCAGGATCGTGACGGCGTCGACGTGCGGCTCGACGGCTCGGGCCAGCGAGAGGTCGGCGGCGGCGAGGGTGGCCAGCATCTCCCAGAGGTCGAGGGTGGTGCTGGAACCGACAGCCGCTCGCTCGCCCAGAGAGACCCCGCCGACGAACGGGTCGAGCGACTCGAGTGCCCCACCGAGCGCGAGGGCGTCGGCGACCGTGGCGGGGCGGGCGTCCAGCGTGGCGCCCACGATCGGCCCGACCGCAGACGCGAGCACCACACGCCGGAGCGCCGACCCGCCCGTCACAGATTCACCGCCAGGTACTCGGCGTAGCCCCCGGGAGTCCGGCCCACCCGGCGCCCCGACGTGAGCACCTCGGCCTCGTCGGAGGCGACCAGGACGGCCCCCTCCGCGCGGAGGCGGTCGACGAGCCGGTTGTCCTCGTGCTCGGGAACGGCGTCGAACCCGCCGGCATTCAGGTACGCCGAGGCCCGCACCCCCAGGTTCGCCCCGTGCACGTGGCCGTTCGGCCGACCGCGCTCGTGCGTCGCGAGCCAGCGCTCGTCCTCCTCGACGCTGAGATCGGCGGGATCCGGCCGCACGGTGCCGATCATGCCGTCGGCGCCCTGCGCGGCGAGCGCCACCTGCACCGTCAACCAGTTCGACGGCACGGCGGAGTCGGCGTCGGTGTTGGCGATCCAGACGCGGTCCGGTTCGATCGTGCCGAGCGCCTGAAGGCCGTGCGACACGCCGAGCGCTCGCGCGGCACCGACCCGCCCGAGCCCGGAGACCACGAGGTCGAGGCCGGCGACGTCGCGGCAGAGGTCGACGGTGCTGTCGGTGCAGGCGTCCGCGACCACGACGAATCGCACGGCGACTCGGGGATGCTCGACCTCGAGTCTCCGGACCGCCGCCGCCATCGCCACCAGGCACCGCCCGATCAGACCCTCCTCGTTGCGGGCGGGCACGACGACGACCAGGGCCGAGACGGGCCCGTCGCCGGCCGGGGCAGAACCGCTCGAAGCGCTGCCCGAGGGTGCGTCGCTCACCGCAGTCCCGTCCGCGTCGCAACGGAACGGTCGTCGCGGGAGAAGACCTCGAGAACGAAGTCGGCTTCTTCGTGGCGGACGAGTCGGGTCCACGACGATGTCTCGGCGAGGCGCAGATGCACGGCGTCGGCCGGCTGCCGGAAGTCGCCCTCGGCGTAGCGCCAGTGGCAGGCCACGAGCGTGCCGCCCGGGGCGAGCACCTCGTCGACGCGCGTCACGACCCGGTCGAGGTCGGCGGGGGTCAAGTAGTAGGCGACCTCGGAGAGGACCACGAGGTCGAAACCGCTCGTCGGCGCGGCGGGGAAGGACTCGACCATGTCGCGCTGCTCGAGGGTGACGTTGTCCCGCCCCTGCAGTCGCGCGCGGGCACGCTCGACGGCGCGCTCGGACAGGTCCACGCCGACGACGGCGTCGGAGCGCAGGGCGAGTTCGCCGGTCAGCACTCCGACCGAGCAGCCCAGCTCCAGGGCCGTGCCATAGCGCTCGTCGGGCAGCGACGCGAGCAGCACGGCGCGCTTGCGGAGCTCGTACCACCGGCTCGTGGCACCCCAGGGGTCCTCGCGGGCCTCGTGGGTGGCGTCGAAGTGGCGCCGCGCATCCCCCGTGCTCGACTCCCTGTCGGCGATCGACTCCATCTCAGCCCGAGGGGTTCTCGACGGGCTTGTCCTCGGCATCGGTGCCCGTTTCGGGGTCGACTTCGGCAGGATGCGTGACGGCCGCCTCGTCGTCGTCCTTCCTGTCGTTGTCGCGAGCGTCGCTCATGCTCATTCGCCTTCCGGGTCGCCGCCGGACGCGTAGTCCGTGTCTTCCGAGCCGGAGTCGCCCGACGTGCTGCCGTCCGAGAGGTTCTCGGTGTACTCCTTCTTCGTCTCGGTCGTCTCGGTCGAGCCGTCGGGGCTCTCGGAGTGGGTGGTGTGCTCGGTCTCGTGCGTGTCGTCGCTCATGGGCGAGACGCTATGCCGCGGCCGTGCATCCCGCCCGATCTGCTTCGACGGGTTGACACGGGCCCGCGGCGGCGGCTCCGGAACGCCTCAGGCGGAGAGCTCCACCACCCGGAACTCCCACGGCCGCAGCGGCGTCGCGGCCCGGGCGTCGACGCGGTTGCCGATCACGACGGGACCGGCCACCCCGAACACCGCCGGGTCGAGCCCGTCGAGCGACAGCACCTCGCCCGAGAAGTTGCCCGTCACGAGAAGCCGCGACGCTCCGAGCGTTCGCGTGAAGGCGTAGAGCGTGGGATGCTCGGCCTCCAGCAACTCGAACCGCCCCTGCGCCACGACCGCCGACTCGTGCCGCAGCGCGATCAGCCGCCTGTAGAACTCGAACACCGACGCGTCGCCCCGAGCCCGGTCGTCGACGACGTTGATCTCGCTGTGGTTCGGGGTGATCGCCAGCCACGGGTCGCCGGTCGTGAAGCCGGCGAGGGGCGTGGCGTCCCACTGCATCGGAGTGCGGGCGTTGTCGCGGCTGCGGAACGCGAGCGAGTCGAGCACCGCCGCCGGAGACGCGCCTCGCCCGACCTCCTCGGCGTACCAGTTGAGCGACTCGAGGTCCTGGTACTGGTCGAGCGACGTGAAGCCGGCGTTCGTCATGCCGATCTCGTCGCCCTGATAGACGTACGGCGTGCCGCGGTGGAGGTGCAGGATGCCCGCCAGCATCGTCGCCGACTCGACCCGCCACTCGGTGTCGTCGCCGAAGCGCGAGACCGAGCGGGGCTGGTCGTGGTTGCCGAAGTACAGGCTGTTCCAGCCGCGGTCGGCGAGGCCGTCCTGCCAGCGGGCGAGCGAGGCCTTCAGGTCGACCAGCGACAGCGGCACGTTGTCGAACTTGGTCCGCGGGCCGTGGTCGAGGCCGACGTGCTCGAACTGGAACACCATGTCCAGCTCGCCGCGGGCCTGGTCGGTGAACAGCTCGGCCTCCTCGACGGTGGCCCCCGGCATCTCGCCGACCGTGATGAGGTCGGCGGTGCGGCCGGCGAACACCTCGCGATGCATCTCCTGCAGGTAGTCGTGGATCTGCGGGCCCATCGACGCCGACGTGCTGTCGCCTACGAGGTCGTCCTGCACCTTGGCGATGACGTTGATGACGTCCATCCGGAAGCCGTCCACCCCGCGGTCGAGCCACCAGTTCATCATCGCGTAGACGGCGGCTCGAAGGGACGGGCTCTCCCAGTTCAGGTCCGGCTGCTCGCGGGCGAAGATGTGCAGGTAGTACTGGCCCGTCGTCTCGTCGAGCTCCCACGCGGGGCCCGAGAACACGCTCCGCCAGAGGTTGGGCTCGCGGCCGTCGTAGCCGTCGCGCCAGAGGTACCAGTCCCGTTTCGGGTTGTCGAGCGAGCTCCGCGACTCCTCGAACCAGGCGTGCCGGTCGCTGGTGTGGTTCACCACGAGGTCCATCACGAGCTTGATGCCGCGCTCGTGCATCTCGGCCAGGAGCCGGTCGAACTGCTCGAGGGTGCCGAAGAGCGGATCGATGCTCTGGTAGTCGCTGATGTCGTAGCCGTTGTCGACCTGCGGCGACCGGTAGATCGGCGAGAGCCAGACGACGTCGACCCCGAGCTGCTGCAGGTGATCGAGGCGCGAGCGGATGCCCTCGAGGTCGCCGATGCCGTCGCCATCGGAATCGGCGAAGCTGCGGGGATAGATTTGATAGACCACTGCATCGGTCCACCACGGCACTTCGACTTCGACTCGGTCGTTCATCCGTCCAGCCTTGCACGACCGGCCCCGCCCGACGAGAGAGCACGCATGAAGAAGACCCCCACGGTCTACGACGTGGCCGCCGACGCCGGGGTGTCGATCGCCACCGTCTCGCGCGTCTTCCGACGGCCCGACGATGTACGCGCATCCACCCGCGAGACGGTCCTCGCCTCGGTTCGGGCCCTCGGCTACGTGCCCAGCGCGAGCGCACGGGGCCTGGCGGCGCGGCGCACCGGCGTGCTCGGGCTCTTCTTCCCGGACTTCGACGTGGTGGACGAGGGGGATGCCCCGTCCGACGACCTGTCGGGCAGTGCATCCCGCGTGGAAGTGGTCCGCGACATCCCCGACACCGGGGGCGCCCAACGGGCCGACCTCTACTTCGATGAGGTCCTCCGCGGCAGCGAGCTCCAGGCCTGGCACGACGGCTTCACGCTGATGATCGGCGTCGGGCGCGGCTCGAACCCCGTCGAGGTGGTCACCGACATCGCCGGGCGGGTCGACGGTCTCGCGCTCCTGGCGGGAAGCGTTCCCGATTCCCTGCTCGAGCACGTCTCGCGGCGCATCCCGATCGTGCTCATCGCCGGCGCGCGACGCGACGACGACTTCGACCACGTGATGGTGGCGAACGCGGACGGGATGCACGCGCTCACTCGGCACGTCGTCGACGACCTCGGGGTGCGCGACCCGGTGTTCGTGGCCGGACCCTCCGCGACGGCGGACGACGTCGAGCGGCACGAGGGCTTCCGACGCGCCCTCGCCGAGAGCGGGATCGACGCCGAGGCGCTGCCGGTGCTGCACGGCGACTTCACCCGGGCGGGCGGACGCCGTGTCGCCGCCGACCTGCTCGAGACGCTCGCCGGGGCGGCTCCCCCGCGGGCGATCATGTGCTCGAACGACCAGACCGCCCTCGGGCTGATGGAGGTCCTGATCGCTGCCGGCGTCCGCATCCCCCTCGACACGATCGTGACGGGGTTCGACGGCATCGCGGAGTCGCGCATGTCGTCGCCGCGCCTCACCACGGTGCAGCAGCCGATGATCGCTCTCGGCCGAGCAGCCGTGGCGACCATGCGCAGTCGGTTGGAGGATCCGGAGCAGCCGCCGATGGCCCGACGACTGCCGGTCAAGCTGCTGCTGCGCGAGAGCTCCGAGGGTTCCGCCTAGGCCTCCGGCACGAGCATTCCACGCTTGCGCTGTTCGATGTATGCGCTTACAGTGGAGCCACGCCTCGCGGTGCCGCGGGGCGCGTCCCGAACAGAAAGACCGGAAGCAACGATGCTCCACGCCAAAGCCGTCGTCAGACTCGCAGCGCTCACCGCCGCTGTCGCCCTCGTGGTCTCGGGCTGCAGCATCCAGATCAAGAGCCGGCCCGATGCCTCCATCGGCGCCGACACCATGCTGATCGCCGCCGACACCGGGTCGCCCACGCTGACCCGCAACTTCAACCCGTTCCTCACGAACGCCCGCACGGCGACGCCGTACATCTACGAGCCGCTGGTCGTCGTCAACAACCTCGACGGGGCCGAGCATCCGTGGTTGGCGAGCAAGTACGCCCAGCCCGACGCCCAGACCATCGACTACACGATCCGCACGGGCGTGAAATGGTCCGACGGGGTCGCGTTCACCCCCGCCGACGTCGCCTTCACGTTCGCGCTGCTGAAGAAGTACCCGACCCTCGACACGACCGGCATCTGGCAGTACATCCAGTCGGTGACCACGGCGGGCGACGTCGTCACCGTGCACCTGAAGGGGGCGGATGCCCCGGCCGCCACGATCATCTCGCAGCTGCTGATCGTGCCCCAGCACCTCTGGAAGAGCGTGAAGGACCCCAGCACGTTCCTCAACCCCGACCCGATCGGCACCGGGCCGTACAAGCTCGGCAACTTCTACCCGCAGCAGTACAGCCTCGACAAGAACCAGACCTACTGGCAGGCGTCGAAGGTCGCGGCGGAGCACCTCGTGATGCCGGGAGTGAACACGCAGCTCGACATCGTGACCAAGGGCTACGACTGGGCTTACTCGTTCATCAGCGACGTCAAGGGCACCTGGCTCGCCGCCAATGCCGACAACAAGTACTGGTTCCCGCCGGGGGGCACGATCGTGCTCTACCCGAACCTGACCAAGGCCCCCTTCAACGACGTGAACTTCCGCGAGGGCATCTCCGACTCGTTGAACCGCAAGGCGATCGGCGACTCGGCCGCCGAGGGCTACATGCAGCCCGCCGGTCAGAGCGGACTCCTCCTGCCCGCGCAGAAGAGCCTCCTCGACCCGTCCCTGGCGAACGAGGGCGCGATCACGCAGAACACGCAGGCGGCAACCGCCGCCTTCGCGAAGGCCGGCTACACGCTGCAGAACGGCAAGCTCGTCGACTCGGCCGGCAAGCAGGCCACCCTCT
This sequence comes from Frondihabitans cladoniiphilus, assembly GCF_039544345.1. Taxonomy (NCBI): domain Bacteria; kingdom Bacillati; phylum Actinomycetota; class Actinomycetes; order Micrococcales; family Microbacteriaceae; genus Frondihabitans; species Frondihabitans cladoniiphilus. The sequence continues at coordinate 216,661 of NZ_BAABLM010000001.1, read as the reverse complement.
CGATCATGACCGCCAACGGCTACACCGACTGGCTGCGTGGCGTGCAGGAGGTCCAGAAGGAGCTGAGCGCCGTCGGCATCGCGGTCAAGGTCAACCAGCCGCAGCCCGCGGCTTACCAGCTCGCGCTCCAGAACGGCGACTTCGACCTCGCCATGGGCGGCTTCGGCGGCACCGGCTCGCTCTACCAGGACTTCAACGTCGCGCTGAACAGCTCGTTCGTGAAGCCGATCGAAAAAGCCGCCCCGAGCAACTTCGAGCGGTTCAACGACCCGGCGACCGATGCGCTCCTCGACCAGTTCAAATCGACCACCGACAAGGCGGCACAGCAGAAGATCGGCTACCAGCTCCAGCAGGTCGTCTACGACCAATTGCCGTTCATCTCGCTCTACTACGGCGGCTCGTGGGGCCTGTTCAACTCCCAGAAGTTCACCGGGTGGCCGAGCGCCTCCGACCCCTACGCCAGCCCGAAGAACTACCAGTCGACCCCGCTCCTGATCTTCACCCACCTCAAGAAGGCCCAGTCCTCCTCGAACACCGCGAAAGGCAAGTGATGGCGCTCCTGCGCAAGTTCGGGCTCTTCGTGCTCACCCTGTGGGCCGCGGTCACGATCAACTTCATCCTCCCCCGGCTGATGCCGGGCTCCCCCGCCGACGCCGCGATCGCGAAGCTCTCCCAGAGCGGACCGGTCACGGCGGCCACCAAGAAGGCCATCGAGGCCCAACTCGGCGTCCCGACCGGCAGCATCCTGTCCCAGTACGGCTCGTACCTCCACCAGGTGGTGACCCTCGACTTCGGCGTCAGCTACACCTTCTTCCCGCAGCCGGTCGCCGAACTGGTCGGGCAGGCCCTGCCCTACACGCTCATCCTCGTCGGCGTCGTCACGATCATCGCCTTCATCGGCGGCACGCTCCTCGGCATCCTCGCCGCCTGGAAGCGCGGCACCTGGATCGAGGCGCTGCCCACCCTGGGCGGCAGCTTCGCCAGCGCGTTCCCCTACTTCTGGACCGCGCTCCTGCTCCTGTTCTTCCTCGGCTACGTCGGGCACATCTTCCCGACGTCGGGCGCAGCGGGAGTCACGGCGGTGCCGGCCCTCACCGGGTCGTACGTCCTCGACGTGCTGTACCACGCGATCCTGCCGGCCCTCACGATCCTCATCACGTCCCTCGGCGGCTGGATCCTCGGCATGCGCAACACGATGATCAACACCCTCGGCGACGACTACGTCACCTTCGCCGAGGCCAACGGCCTGAAGAGCCGCACCGTCGCCATCCGCTACGCGGCCCGCAACGCGATCCTGCCGAACCTCACCTCGTTCGGCCTCGCGCTGGGCGGCGTGGTCGGCGGCTCGCTGCTCGTCGAATCGGTCTTCGGCTACCCGGGCATCGGCTACCTGCTGCTCAAGGCCGTCACCAACCAGGACTACCCGCTGATGCAGGCCCTGTTCCTGATGATCACGATCAGCGTGCTGGTCGCCAACTTCCTCGTCGACATCTTGTACGGCGCTCTCGACCCCAGGACACGACGATGACGACGATCCTCTCCCCCCAACAGCCCACGAACGCGCCCGACGCCCAGGCCGAGATCGCGGCCGCCCCCTCCCCCTGGCTGGTGGTGGCCCGGGTCGCGAAGACGATCTGGAGCAACCGCAAGGCGCGCATCGGTCTCGTCATGCTGGCCGTCTTCGTCCTCGTGGCGATCTTCGCCCCGCTCCTCACCCCCTACGACCCGAGCGCCAACACGTTCGGCGGCAGCAAGAACGCCAGCGCCGCCCACTGGTTCGGCACGACGGCGGCGGGCGAGGACGTCCTGAGCCAGCTCATCCAGGGTGCCCGGATCAGCGTCCTCGTCGGCTTCACGGCCGGCATCCTCTCGACGTTCATCGCCGTGGTGATCGGCCTGAGCTGGGGCTACACCCGGGGCTTCGTCGGCGACGTGATCAATTTCGTCGTGAACCTGTTCCTGGTCGTCCCGTCGCTGCCGCTGATGATCGTCATCGCCGCCTACCTCCAGAACGGCGGCATCGGCATGATCATCCTCGTCGTGGTCCTCACCGGCTGGGCCTTCGGCGCCCGCGTGCTGCGCAGCCAGACGCAGTCCCTCCGCTCCCGCGACTTCGTCACCGCGGCGATGTTCTCGGGCGACCGCTCGATCCGCATCGTGTTCCGCGAGATCCTGCCCAACATGACGTCTCTGATCGTCGGCAGCTTCTTCGGCGCCGCGACCAGCGCGATCCTCGCCGAGGCGGGGCTCGAGTTCCTCGGGCTCGGCGACTCCTCGACCGTGAGCTGGGGAACAATGCTCTTCTGGGCGCAGAACTCCAACGCCCTCCTCACCGGCCAGTGGGTGCTGCTCTTCGCCCCCGGCCTCTGCATCGCCCTGCTCGCCACCTCTCTCACCCTGATCAACTTCGGCGTCGACGGGCTCAGCAACCCGCGCCTCCGGGAAGGAAGCGGACGATGACCGACACCCTCGTGGCTCCCACCACTCGCACCGACGACTCCGACGTGCTCCTCGACGTGCGCGGCCTGTCGGTCGTCTACGGAGACGCCACCGAGCATCCCGCCGTCGACAACGTCTCGTTCACCCTGAAGCGCGGCGAGTTCATCGGGCTCGTCGGCGAGTCCGGCTCGGGCAAGTCGACGCTCGGCTTCGCACTCACGCGCCTCTCGAAGGCACCGGCCCGGATCAGTCAGGGCCGCATCCTGTTCGACGGCCACGACATCGCCGGCATCGAAGGCGAGCACCTGCGCGAGCAGCGGCACGGCGGCTTCGCGATGGTGCTGCAGTCGGGCATGAACGCGCTCAACCCGGTCCGGAGCATCCGCGACCACTTCCGCGACATCTACCGGGCTCACGGGCACGTGCCCCGCGAGCGCTGGGAGAAGCGCTCCATCGAGCTCGTCGGCAAGGTCGAGCTGCCGGCGACCGTCCTCGACCGGTTCCCGGGTGAGCTGTCAGGCGGGATGCGCCAGCGCGTCTCGATCGCGCTGGCACTGTCGCTCGAACCCCAGCTCCTGGTGTTCGACGAGCCGACCACGGCCCTCGACGTGCTCGTGCAGCACGCGGTGATGGACACGATCACGCAGTTGCAGGAGTCCGAGGGCTTCACGGCGATCCTGATCAGCCACGACCTCGGCGTCGTGCTCGAGGCGACCGCGCGCGTGCTCGTGATGCACGAGGGGCGCATCGTCGAAGACGCCTCCGCGCACGACATCCTGAACTCTCCCCAGGACGACTACACGCGCATGCTCCTCAGCCACTACGCCGACCCGCGCGCCGAGAACATCGAGCTGCCGGGCTTCGAGAACCGGGCCGTCGCACCGACGACGTCCACCGGCTCCCGCGCCAGTGTGAACCGGCTCGCGACGACATCGCTCGTGGTCGACTCGATCGGCATGATCTACCCGCCCCCGCGCCGCGGCGAGAAGCCGATCACGGCCGTCGACGACGTCTCCTTCACGCTCGACCCGGGTGAGGCGCTGGCCCTCGTCGGCGCCTCCGGCAGCGGCAAGTCCACCATCGCGAAGCTCATCACCGCGGTCGAGAAGCCGACCTCCGGCACGGTGACCTTCGGCGACCTCCGCATCGACCGGCTGAAGCGCCGCGAGTTCCACCGCCTCCACCGCGACGTGCAGATGGTGTTCCAGGACCCCTACGCCGCCCTCAACCCGCTGCACACGGTCGAGTACGCGCTGACTCGTCCGGTCGTGAACTTCACGGGCCTGAAAGGGCGGGATGCCCGGCGCCGCGTCCTCGAACTGCTCGACACCGTCGGGCTCTCCCCCGTCGAGGAGTACGCCGCCAAACTCCCGCACCAGCTCTCCGGTGGGCAGCGGCAGCGCGTGGTCATCGCCCGCGCGCTCGCCAGCGACCCGCAGGTGATCATCGCGGACGAGCCGGTCTCGATGCTCGACGTGTCGCTCCGCGCCGGGGTGCTCGCGCTGCTCGACGACCTCCGCGTGCAGCGCGGAGTGAGCATGCTCTACATCACCCACGACCTCTTGAGCGCCCGCGTGGTCACCGACAACATCCTCGTGCTCAACTCGGGCCGCGTGGTCGAGCGGGGCCGGACGGCCGACGTGCTGCGGAACCCGACCGACGACTACACGATCCGACTGCTCGACGCGATCCCGAACCCGGTGCGGGACGGGGTCGCGTGAGCGGTCGTCACGACCGGCCCCGCGCATCCCCCGTTCTCTCGCCTCTCTCTTCTTCTAGGAGTTCTCTGTGCTGACCTTCCCCGACGGCTTCCTCTGGGGTGCCGCGACCGCCGCCCACCAGATCGAGGGCAACAACGTCAACAGCAACTGGTGGGTGCACGAGCACGAGGCCGGCACGACGATCGTGGAACCCTCGGGCGATGCGGCCGACAGCTACCACCGGTTCCGCGACGACATGCGGCTGCTCGCCGACCTGGGGCTCAACTCGTACCGGTTCAGCGTCGAGTGGGCGCGGATCGAGCCGGAGCGCGGCTTCGTCTCGCGAGCCGAGATAGACCACTACCGGCGGATGGTCGACACGGCCCTCGAGTTCGGCCTGAACCCCGTCGTCACGCTGATGCACTTCACCGTGCCGCGCTGGTTCGAGCGGGACGGCTTCTGGCGGGCTCCCGATGCGGCCGACCTCTTCGCCCGGTACACCGAGATCGCGCTGCCGATCGTGTCGAGCGGCGTCGACTACGTCTGCACGATCAACGAGCCGAACATCGCGGCCATGCTCGCAGGCGGGGAGGACGCGTCGAACCTGGTCGCGTACGGCCTGCCCAACCCCGACCTCGACGTGGCGGATGCCCTGCTCTCGTCGCACCGGCGGTCCCGCGAGGTGCTCTCCTCCGTCTCCGGCCTCAAGACCGGCTGGACCGTCGCCACCCAGGCGTTCGCGTCGACCGGCGAGCCCGGCGCCGACGAGAAGCTGCGCGAATACGGCTACCCGCGCGACGACTGGTACCTCGAGAACGCCCAGGGCGACGACTTCGTCGGGGTGCAGGCGTACACGCGCACGTTCATCGGGCCGTCGGGGCCGCTGCCCGTGTCCCCGGACATCGAGACGACCCTCACCGGGTGGGAGTTCTTCCCGCCGGCCGCCGAGCTCGGCATCCGCAGCGCGTGGGAGCTGAGCGGCCACACGCCCGTCATGGTCACCGAGAACGGCATCGCGACGGCCGATGACACTCGGCGGATCGCCTACACGACGGGTGCCCTCGCCGGGATCCACGCGGCGATCTCGTCCGGCATCGAGGTGCTCGGCTACCAGCACTGGAGCGCCCTCGACAACTACGAGTGGGCGAGCGGTTTCGCGCCGACGTTCGGCCTGATCGGCTGGGACAAGCAGACGTTCGAGCGCACCCCCAAGCCGAGCGCGGCCTGGTACGGGGCGGTGGCGCGGGCGAACGGGCTGGAGGGGTAGCGGTAGCGGCCGGGGTGGTGGTGCGGCCGGGGGCTGCTGCGGCTGGTGGTGCTGCGGCGGCTACCCTCGCTTGCGGCGAGCACCCTCGCTTGCGGCGAGCGATCCAGTCCGCGGACTAGATCGCTCGCCGCATGCGAGGTGCCGTCGGCGGCGGTGGCGGCCGGCCGGGCTCACCAGGGGGTGCCGCGCAGGACGATGGGTCCGGCGGGCCAGTCGGCGACCGGCCGCGTCCCGCCGCGGATGAGCAGCGGACCGGTACTCACCACGGGAGTCACTCCGTCGAGGCGGGAGAGGCAGACCTCTTCGGCGTGGATGCGGGTCCACCCGCACGCCTCGGAGAACGGGACGATCGCTTCGCGGCAGCCGAGGTAGCCGAACTCGGCGTCGGCTCGTTCGACGGTGGCTCGCGCTGCCGCCTCGAGAAGAACCTCGCCGAGGCCGGTGCCCCGTGCATCCCGCGCTACGAGGACTCCGCCCGTACCCGCGATCACGGCTTCGGCCTCGCCCACCCGGATCCGGCGGCGTTGGATTCCGACGTGTCCCACGATCCGCTCACCCGCTGCGTCGGTCTGCCGTGCGACGACGTGGAAGTCGGCGGGCGAATAGCCGTAGGGCCGATCCGGGTTCCATTCGCCGAAGTCATCGTGGTACTTGGCGTCGAAGAGCGCGCGGAGCCCGGCGATGTCGGGGGCGGTCAGGCCGGCATGGTCGAGCATGTCGATCGTCGGGGGCATCCTCCGATGCTGGCACGGTCGGGTCGTTCGGCTGCCTGCCGCGGGCACCCTCGCATGCGGCGAGCACCCTCGCATGCGGCGAGCACCCTCGCATGCGGCGAGCACCCTCGCATGCGGCGAGCACCCTCGCATGCGGCGAGCACCCTCGCATGCGGCGAGCACCCTCGCGTGCGGCGAGCGATCTACTCCGCGGACTGGATCGCTCGCCGCACGCGAGGTGCCGTCAGCCGCGCTCGGGCGCGAGCGCAGCGGCGTCCGTCTTCGCCGCCTCGACGAGCTCCTGCACCAGCGCCACCTGACGCTCGCACTTCTTCCGGCTCGCCACCAAGCCCTCGAGTCGGATGTCCTGGGTCCGACCCTTCACCCGGACCTGCACCGCGACGACCTTCGAGAAGGGCGTTGCCGGTCATCCAGTCGGCCTGCCCGACGTAGCAGAAAATGACGTCGGCGGGACTCCAGCGCCGCGTGCGGAACCAGGTCACAGCCACGATCTGCCCGTCGAGGGAGAGCCCCATCCGCAGGCTGCGGGCTGCGAACGCCGCGGGAATGCCGACGAAGACGAGGGTGGCCACCGCCCACGTCGAGAGGTCCCGTCTGTCGGTGTCGGTCAGCGTAAGAAGTTGCACGGCCGCGAAGACTCCCGTGAAGCTGAATGCCAGCACACGCGCACGAAGACCCGAACCGGCAACGTGGGATGCCCGGGCCGGCCTCGAGCGAGAACTCCTCATCCGGCGATCCTGCCAGTCGCGACGCCCCCTCGCTGCCCCTCGATCGGGACGGCCACGGCGCCGCGGCCCGGCGGCTCGAGCGAGCCCAACGGCGCGAGCGAGCCCGACTGGGTCGCGCCGACTCCAGAATCCGCGGCCGCCGCGGAAGATGAGCGGCATGTTCTGGAGTCGACGCAGGCTCGGCCCCGCGCCGACTCCAGAATCTGCGGCCGCCGCAGAAGATGAGCGGCATGTTCTGGAGTCGACGCGGAGCGAGCAGGCGCGAGCGGGCGCGATGCGCGTCGGGTGAGCCCGCGACCCGGAGCCGGCTGTCGAGACCGTCGAGACCGGGCCACTCGTGTCGGATCGACGCCGAGCGGGCGCCAACGGCCGCAGCGCCCACGCCCGGCGGCATATTCCGCCCATTCGAGCCCGAGCCCAGAGCGAACTGGAGCGAGCCGGCGCGAGCGCGAGCCGGCGCGGGCGCGAGCCGGCGCCAACCACCGCGAGCTAGCGCCAACCGCCGCGCCGCTCAGAACAGCGTCGGGGCGACAGCGCTCTCGGGCGACGGGGGCGCGGGCCGCTTGCCGCGCAACTGGAACAGCTCGTGCGTGTCGCGGTTCGGGATCGGCAGGCCGTGCCGCACCAGCGCGTCGCGGAGCCGGCGGTAGATCCGCTTCTGGTAGTCGGCGTCGGCCTGCGTGCCGTTCGCGTAGAGACGCCGGTAGCCGGGGACGAGGTCGGGACGCTCGCGCTGCAGCCAGCCGAAGTACAGCTCTTTGACGCCGGGCTGCAGGTAGAGGAGCGTCGGAAGCACGTGGGTGGCGCCGGCCTCGGCGAGCGCCCCCACCAGGGCGTCGATCTGCTGCTCGCTGTCGGTGAGCCCCGGCAGGAGCGGTGCGGCGAAGACGGTGCAGTCGAGCCCAGCGGCCCGGATGGCCCTCAGCGTCTCGAGGCGCGCCGTAGCGGACGGCGTGCCGGGCTCGATCGAGTGCTGCAGGTCGTCGTCGAGGACGGCGATCGAGAGTCCGAGCTGTACGTCGACCTTCTCGGCGGCGCGACGCAGGCGGTCGATGTCGCGTCGGATGAGAGTGCCCTTGGTCAGGATGGAGAACGGGACGCGGGCATCCCCCAGCGCATCGATGATGCCGGGCATGAGCGAGTAGCGCCCCTCGGCCCGCTGGTAGGGGTCGGTGTTCGTGCCGAGGGCCACCCGCTCGGGCAGCACGCGCTTGCGGGCGAGCTCGCGCCGGAGCACTTCGGCGACGTTGGTCTTGACCACGATCTGCGTCTCGAAGTCGGCGCCGAGCCCCATGCCGAGGTGCTCGTGCGTCGGACGCGCGTAGCAGTAGACGCAGGCGTGCGAGCAGCCCCGGTAGGGGTTGATCGTGTACTCGCCCGGCATGACTCGCGCCGTCGCCGGGACGTGGTTGAGCGCCGACTTCGCGAGCACCTCGTGGAACGTGATGCCCTGGAACTCGGGCGTGCGAACACTGCGGACGAGACCCGCGACCTGCCCGAGCCCGGGCAGCGCGCCGCTGTCGAACGCGTCCACGCGTTGCCCCTGCCAGCGCATGCCCGCGCCCGCACCTGCGCTCGCGCCAGCGCCCGCGCCCGCGCCAGCGCCGCCAGCTGCACCCGTGCCGGTCGCCCGGAACCCAGTCGTGTCACTCATGATGCGGGAACCGTACCTCGCACCACCGACACCGCCGGGCCCGTCGCAGGGGTACGACACCCAGCCGCCACCACCACCGAGGAATACAAGGGAGAGACCGACTCTGAGGAGAAGCATGACCACCGTCAGCGAATTCGTGATCCAGCGCATCAAGGACTGGGGGGTCAGCCGCGTCTTCGGATTCCCGGGCGATGGCATCGGCGAGTTCGACGGGGCACTCGGCAAGACCGAACGCGACGGCACGGGGATCGAGTACGTCCGCCCGACCCACGAGGAGATCTGCTCCCTCATGGCCACGGCCCACGCGAAGTTCACCGGCGAGGTCGGAGTCTGCGTCGCGACCTCGAGTCCCGGCGCCTTTCACATGATCAACGGTCTGTACGACGCGCAGATGGACAATCAGCCCGTCGTCGCCATCGTCGGCCAGCAGGGCCTCGCCTCGATCGGCACCTTCACGCAGCAGACGTCCGACCTCGAGCGCGTCTTCGCCGACGTCGCCTGCTACGTCGAGACCGTCACGACTCCCGAGCAGGTCCAGGCGGTCGTCGACACGGCTTTCCGCACGGCCATCCTGCGCAAGCAGCCCGCCGTCGTGATCCTCCCCCACGACGTCCAGGGGATGAAGTTCGACGGCCCTCCCGTCGCCCACTGGGTCTCCCGCTCCAGCGGTGCCGCGCCCTCGACCCGCATCGTCCCCGAGGCGTCCGTCGTCCGGCGGATGGCCGACATCATCAACGCCGGCGAGAAGGTGACCTTCCTCGTCGGGGCCGGCGCGCAGGGCTCCACCGACGTCGTGCTCGAGGCCGCGAAACGGGCCGGGGCCGGCATCATCACGGCCCTCCGCGGCAAAGACGTGATCTCCGCCGACGTGCCGTTCCACACGCAGCAGGTGGGGCTTCTCGGCTCCCTGCCGAGCCTCCACCAGATCCAGCGCTGCGACACCATCGTGTTGCTCGGAACCAACTACCCGTACGGCGAATACCTGCCGAAGGACGGCCAGGCGCGGGGCGTCCAGGTCGACCTGAAACCGGAGTCGATGGGCATCCGGTACCCGACGGAACTCAACGTGTGGGGCGACGTCGGCGCCACCCTCGAAGCCGTCCTCCCCCTCCTCACGCAGAAGACCGACCTCTCGTGGCAGGAGGGCATCGCCGACGAGATGCGCGGCTGGGAGGACGAGATGCGCAAGCAGGCCGAGATCGTCTACGACGACGGGGTCAACCCGCGGCGCGTCATCCAGGCGGTCAACGACCACCTGCCCGAGGGCGTGACGGTCACGGCCGACGCGGGCACGACGGCCGATTGGTACGGCCACCACATCCGATTGAAGCGGGGGATGCGCGGAGACATGTCCGGCCGCCTCGCCACCATGCTCGCTGCGATGCCGTACGCCGTCGCCGCCAAGTTCGCCCGCCCCGATCGTCCCGTCGTCTGCACCATCGGCGACGGCGCGTTCCAGATGCTCGGCATGAACGAGCTGATCACCGTGAAGAAGTACCAGAAGCAATGGGCGAACAAGCAGTTCGTCGTCGTGATCATGCACAACGACGACCTCGGGCAGGTCTCGTGGGAGATGCGCACCGAGGACGGCAACCCCATGTGGCGCGGCTCGCAGGACGTCGAGACGATGGACTACGCCGGCTACGCCGAACTGCTGGGCTTCCGGGGCATCCAGGTCCACAGCGACGACGAGGTCGAGGCGGCCGTCACCGCCGCCTTCGCCTTCGACGGCCTCACCGTGATCGACGCCTACGTCAGCCGCAACGTGCCGCCTCTCCCGCCGCACATCACGGCCGAGTACGCCATCAACACCGCCAAGGCACTGCTGAAGGGCGACCCGGTGGAGCTCGACGTGGTGAAGGACACCGCCCAGGCGTTCGCCTCCGAGACGCTCGACCGCGTCAAGGGCGCGCTGCACCTCGGCGGCGACAGGCACGACGACACGAGGCACGACGACACGAAGCACGACGACACGAAGCACGTCGGCACGGACGAGAAGTAGGAGAACGACATGAGCGACGACAGAGACCAGTACACCTTCGACGACCCGCGCACCCGGTTCCCGGACATCTCCCCCGAGGTGCAGCAGCAGCCCGAGCCTGGCCTCCAGTCGGAGATGACGCCGGTGCCCGATCTGGGCGAATCGACGTACCGCGGCACCGACCGCCTCCGAGGGCGCAAGGCGCTCATCACCGGCGCCGACTCCGGCATCGGCGCGGCGGTCGCCATCGCCTACGCCCGCGAGGGGGCCGACATCGCCCTGTCGTACCTTCCGGAGGAGCAGAAGGACGCCCAGCACGTCATCGACGAGATCGAGAAAGCCGGCCGGGTGGCGATCGCCCTCCCGGGAGATATCACCGACCCGGCCCATTGCCGCGCGCTGGTCGCCGCTGCCGTCGACGGGCTCGGCGGCCTCGACGCCGTCGTCAACGTCGCCGGCAAGCAGGTCTGGAAGGAGAAGATCGAGGAGATCGACGACGAGCAGTTCGAACTCACGTTCAAGACGAACGTCTTCGCCCCGTTCTGGATCATCAAGGCGGCCCTCCCCCACCTGGGCCCGGGCTCGACGATCATCAACACGGCCTCCCTCGAGGCCTACAAGCCGGCTCCCGATCGGCTGGACTACGCGACCACGAAGGGCGCGATCAACAACTTCTCGAAGGGACTCGCCCAGCAGCTCGTGGGGCGCGGCATCCGCGTCAACGTCGTGGCTCCCGGGCCGACGTGGAGCGTGCTCCAGGTGACCGGAGGGGTGAATCCGGAATCGCTGCCCGAATTCGGCTCCAGCGAGTCCCCGATGGGTCGCGCCGCACAGCCGGCCGAACTCGCACCCGCCTACGTGTTCCTCGCCTCGGCCGAGTCGAGCTTCGTCGTCGGCGACACGCTCAACGTCAACGGCGGCATGGTCACGCCCTAGCGGCGGAACCGGGCGGCTCGGGAACCCTCAGGCGGCTTCGTCGATGAGGTGGAGATGACGCGACTCGTTGCCCGAGAGCACGAGCCCCACGATCCGCGAGTTCGGAGGAACCGAGTCCTCCAGCTCGCGGATCAGTCGTTTGCGCGAACTCCGTTGGCCGTCGAGTCGGAGGAGTCGATCGTCGGAACCCCGGTAGAGGATGTAGCCGATCATCGTCAGCTCCTTCCTCTTCGCTGCGTAGACCACCTGAACGCTACGCTCCAGGGCCCCCCGACAGGTCTCAGGGTGGGATGCACGGCCTGTACCCCGTCGGGTCCGTACTCAGGCGGATCCCCGGCTCCTCATAGTCGCGGAGCCTAGCGTCGATGACATGTCCTGGTTGACCGGTAGCCCCCGCCGAATCGGAGGGCTCGTGGCCGGCGTCATCGTCGTCGCCGGCGCCCTCGTGGCCGGCGGCGTCGTCCACCAGAGCGCGGTGCGCAAGGCCTCGGCCAGCGAGACGGTGCAGACGCCCTCTCTCATGGGCACGAAGCCGGTCGCGGTCGCCATCGGCGACTCGATCATGGACGGCCACGGGCTCACCGCCGCCCAGGCCTGGCCCGCCCTCGTGGCCAAGACCCAGGGCTGGAGCCTCGACAACCTCGCCAGCGACGGGACGGGGTACGTGCAGCTCGGCAACGACGACGACACGTTCCAGGCCCAGGCCGATCAGGCCGTCAAGCTCGACCCGTCGGTGGTCCTGCTCTCCGGCAGCACGAACGACCTCGGCGAGAGCCAGACCGAGGTCGACGCGGCGACCGACGAACTGGTGTCGACCGTGAGCAAATCGCTTCCGGGCGCCGTCATCGTGGGAGTGAACACGTTCTGGGGCGACACGACGCCTCCCGCCCAGGTCGCCGCCATCGACTCGCACTTCAAGGCGGCCGTGCTTGCCGCCGGCGGCACCTGGATCGACGTCGGACAACCGCTCGCCGGGCGTGCCGACCTCATGCAAAGCGACGACGTGCATCCCACGGCCGCAGGTCAGAAGATCCTGGCGGCGACGATCTCGGCGAAGCTGGCCGCCTGACGCTGCTCCGTCAGGCCCGGCCGTACTCCTGAGCCATGGCCGCCACGGCGGCGACCGTCGACCGGAGCCGCTCGGCGAGGGGAGCATCGGGATCCTCGCCGCCCTTCTCGAGGTGCACGGATTCGCCGAGGGACGTCATCACGAGCGTGACGGCGAGCCGGGCGGTCCGGGCATCCGCCCGCTGCTGGGCCAGTGCCACGAGCTCCTGGTGGAGTTCTGCCATGCCGTGCATGAACGCGGGTGCCAGCTCGGGTCGGAGAGCGACGAGCTCGCGGACGGCTCGACGGTCGATGGGGGCGTCGAGGGCACCCGCCACGAGGACGCAGAGGTCGTCGATGAGGTCGAGTTTCGCTCCGGTCAGGAACTGCGCCTGACGATCCTCGCCGATGTGAAGCCCGGCCAGGCCGACGGCGGCCGCCGACTTCGACCGGTAGTAGTTGAAGAAGGTCCGCTGCGAGACGTCCGCCTCGGCGCAGATGGCCTCGATGGTCACCCCTGCGAGGCCGTGCTCCGCCACCAGGCGGAGCGCGACCTCGTGGATGGCCTGACGCGTGCGGCGCTTCTTGCGCTCCCGCAGGGTGGAGTCCTCCGAGGAGGCGGACTCCACCGCTGCGTCGTGGATCGACAGGGTCACGAGCGTCAGACCGCTGCCGGTGCCGCTTCGTTGGCCTGCTGCTGGAGGGCCGAGTGCTTGCGCAGCGGCGGCACCTTGAAGAACCAGCTGAGGACGAACGCGAGCAGGATCACCGAGAGGCCGACCCAGTAGATCCGCACGGCCGAGACGTTGAACCCGGTGAGGAACGGCTTCGTGAGGCGGGCGTCGGCACCGTTGAGGAACGACGTGTCGCTGGCGTCGCTCGAGGAGGCGTTCGAGCCGGAGGTGCCCTTGTGGAGCTCCTTGATCAGGGTCGGCACGACCTCGTTCACCACGTTCTGACGCTGCGCGGTGTCGGTGTAGTCGACGGCGAGCTTGCCGTTCACGACGCTGGCGTGGGCCTTGGTCGCGGCCGCCTGGAGCGCCTGCTCCTGCCCGGCGGCGGGGACGCTCGACGTGATCTGCGCGGTCGCCTTGTCGAGGCCGGCCTGGACGTTCTTCTCGACCGGGGTGACGATCGGGGTCCAGATCTCCTTCATGACGCCGGTGTTCTTCGAGGCGGTGGCGACCGTCGGGTTCATCGCGGCGTCGAGGGCGCTGGTCAGGTCGGTCTTGTTCGCCATGGCCGCGCTGATGTTGCCCGGCAGCAGCGAGAAGAGCACCGAGAGGAGGATGGCCGTGCCCAGCGTTCCACCGATCTGACGGAAGAACGTGGACGAACTCGTCGCCACGCCCATGTCGCGCGGCTCGACGGAGTTCTGACTGGCCAGGGTGATCGTCTGCATCAGCTGACCGAGGCCGAGGCCGATGAGGAACATGCCGATCATGAGGAACCAGAGCGGCTTCTCGATGGTCATGAAGGTCAGGACGAAGAACCCGAGCGAGGTGAACGCGGTGCCGATGACTGGGAAGATCCGGTAGCGGCCGGTGCGGGAGACGATCTGACCGGAGGCGATCGAGGCGATCATCAGACCGCCGATCATCGGCAGCGTGGCGAAGCCGGACTCGGTCGGGGTCAGGCCGGTGACGATCTGCAGGTACAGCGGGATCGTCAGGAGGGCGCCGAACATGGCGAAGCCGACGAGGAAGCCCAGCAGCGTGGCCATCGAGAACACGCGCGAACGGAACAGCTTCAGGGGGATGATCGCGTCGTCCTTCATCAGCGTCTCGACCACCAGGAACCCGACGAGGCCGATGGCGCCGACGACGTAGCAGGCGATCGCCCCGATCGAGGTCCAGCCCCAGGTGCGGCCCTGTTCGGCGACGAGAAGGAGCGGGAGGAGCGTGACGATGACGCTGGTCGCGCCGAACCAGTCGATGCGCGGCTTCTTCTTGGCCCCGAAGGCCGGAAGGTGCAGGAACGCGATGACCATGAGGAGCGCCGCGATGCCGATCGGCACGTTGATGAGGAACACCCAGCGCCAGCCGGTGATGAAGAGCACCTGGTTCGCCCCGGCGAAGAGGCCGCCGATCAACGGGCCGATGACGGAGGAGATGCCGAAGACGGCCAGGAAGTAGCCCTGGTACTTGGCCCGTTCGCGCGGAGCGAGGATGTCGCCCATGATCGCCAGCGGCAGCGACATCAGAGCGCCGGCACCGATGCCCTGGAACGCACGGAAGGCCGCGAGCATGATCATCGACGTCGAGAACGACGAGAGCAGCGAGCCGACGATGAACACGCTGATGCCGAAGATGTAGAGCGGACGACGACCGAAGAGGTCGGAGAGCTTGCCGTAGATCGGCGTGGTGATCGTCGAGGCGATCAGGTACGCCGTCGTGACCCAGGCCTGCTGGTTCAGCCCGTGCAAGTCGTCGCCGATGGTGCGGATGGCGGTGCCGACGACCGTCTGGTCGAGCGCGGAGAGGAACATGCCGGCCATGAGGCCGTAGATCACGAGCAGGATCTGCTTGTGGCTCATGATCGGGGTCGATGCGGTGGCGGGGCTGCCGCCGGACTGCCCTCGTGCGGGGGCGGAGGTGGTCGTCATGGAGTCCTTCAGGGGGAGGTCGAGATCGTGCGCCGAAAGATGCAACTCAGAAAGATTACACACTCCGCACAATTTCGTCGAGTGCAAAACCACCCCTCTTCGTGGGGATGCGTCGGGCCCCTGTCGGAGGGGGCTGACATGATGTTGCAATGAAGTGGCGCAGGATCCTCAAAGCCTTCCCGACCGTGATCCTCGTCGTCGACGTGATCATCCGAATCGTGGCCGTGCTCGCCGTGCCGCGCAACCGGCGCCCCAGCTCTGCGATGGCCTGGCTCCTGGCGATCTTCGTCTCGCCGATCCCCGGCAGTCTGCTGTTCGGCATCCTCGGCAGCTCCAAGCTCCCCAAAGACCGGCGCGACCGCCAGCGCGAGATCAACGGCCTGATTCTCGACGCAACCGCCGCCATCGACACGAAGTCCGACAAGGTCACCAACCCGCCGTGGTTCGGCTCGGTCGTCACCCTCAACCGCACTCTCGGTGCCATGCCGCTCATTCCGGGCAACACCGTCGAGCTGCACCCCGACTACCAGGAGTCGATCGCGGCGATGACCGCTGCTATCGGCGAGGCGACGGAGTACGTCCACGTCGAGTTCTACATCCTCGGCCTCGACAAGTCGACTCGGGCGTTCTTCGACGCCCTGGCGGACGCCAAGGCGCGAGGCGTCGTGGTCCGGGTGCTGTACGACCACTTCGCGACGATCCGGAACCCTGCGGGGCCGGAGGCGCGACGCTGGCTGCGCGAGTCCGGCATCCCGTTCGAAGAGATGCTGCCCGTGCATCCCTTCAGCGGCAAATTCCGTCGGCCCGATCTGCGCAACCACCGCAAGATCCTCGTGATCGACGGCAAGGTGGCCTTCACCGGCTCGCAGAACATGGTCGACCCCAGCTACAACAAGAAGGGCAACATCCGCCGCGGCCTGCAGTGGAAGGACCTCATGATGCGGATCGACGGCCCCGCCGCGCTGGGCCTCGACGCGCTCTTCATCACCGACTGGTACAGCGAGACCGACGAGCTGCTCCGCCCGAGCGACGAGAACGCCCCGAGCCTTCGCAACATCTCGCAGTCACCCGGCGCCGTCGAAGGGCTCGAGTGCCAGGTCGTGCCGTCCGGGCCCGGGTTCGACGGTGAGAACAACCTTCGCCTGTTCAACGCCCTCGTCTACGGCGCGCAAGACAAGCTGATCATCGCGAGCCCGTACTTCGTGCCCGACGACTCCATGCTCTACGCGATCACGACTGCCGCCCAGCGGGGTGTCGACGTGCAGCTCTTCGCCTGCGAGGTGGCCGACCAGTTCCTCGTCTACCACGCCCAGCGCTCGTACTACGAGACGCTTCTTCGGGCCGGCGTGCGCATCTTCCTCTACCCGAAGCCGACCGTGCTGCACTCGAAGCACTTCACGATCGACAACCACGTCGCCGTCGTCGGATCGAGCAACATGGACATGCGCTCGTTCAGCCTGAACTTCGAGGTGTCGCTGCTGGTTCGCGGCTCGCGCTTCGTCAACAAGATGCGCGAGGTCGAGGAGCAGTACCGCTCCGTCTCGCGCGAGGTCACCCTCGAGAACTGGTTGGCGCGTCCCGCTCCGATCCAGGTGCTGGACAACATCGCGCGGCTGACGGCTTCGGTGCAGTAGGGCGGCTGCCGCGGCGCTGGTCGCTGCGGCTGCTGCGGTGGCGGCGGCGCGGGCCGCTGCGGCCGGGGCGTGAGGCGACGCGGTTCGGCCATGGTGCCAGCGCCGCGGACCTGGCGGTACGGCCGAACCGCGTCGGGCCGGGTGTCTGCGGTGGGGGGGGCGGATCCGCTCCGAGCAGCGACCGGAACGCTCATGCCTCTACCCGCACCCCCGCAAGCGCAGCCGACCCGGGCCGAGGGCGGTGCGCCGCCGCCGCACCGGCCACACCCGCACCTCCGAACCCGCAAAGGATCCCCTGTCGACCGGGGTGCGGCGGCACGGCAGGGGTGCGGGTCCGCGCGGTCTGGGTGCAGCTCGCCGCGAGCGGGGTGCGGCGGCACTGCAGGGGTGCGGGTCTGCGCGGGCAGGGTGCGGCTCCACGGGAGCGGGGTGCGGCCTCTCGCAGGCACCCGCGGCCGAGGTCCCGGGCCGCCGTTCCGCAGCAGTGCCCCTTCGAACCGGCACCATCCCCCCGGAAAGTCGACGGGGGCACGCCGAAAGGACGGGCGATCCGTGCCGATCCGATGGGCGCTGGCCGAATCGTGGGGTGCTGGCCGATCCGACGGGTTCGCGCCGAAGTCGAACGCCGCGAATGAGCGCGCCGCCGCACCGGCCACACCCGCACCCCCGAACCCGCGGAGGACCCCCTGTCGACCGGGGTGCGGTGGCGCCACAGGGGTGCAGTTCCGCGCGAGCAGGGTGCGGCTGCGCGCGAGAAGGGTGCAGCTCCGCGCGACCGGGGTGCAGCTCCGCACGGGCAGGGTGCAGCTCCGGACGAGCAGCGAGTGACACCGCCCGGCACTCCCCTATGACTACCGCCAGAAGACCCGCGGCCGCAGGAGCCGATGGTCGGGATCGTTCGCCGACCCGTCGGGGTCGAACGAATCGCCGCGCGGCCCGACGGCGCGGAACAGTTCCAGCGCCGCCCCGGCCGCCTGCTCCAGCGGCTGCTCGACGCTCGAGAGCTTGACCGCAGCGGCCACGGGTGTGTTGTCGTACCCGACGATGGGCACCGACGTGCCGAGCACCATCAGAGCACCCAGGGCGAGCGAGTCGCTGGCGCAGACGACCGCGTCGACCCGGACGCCCCGCGCGAGAAGGGCTCGCACTGCCGTGGAGCCCTGTTCGACCCCGTCCTCGCAGGCGATCTCCAGGGCGTCGAGGTCGGGCTCCCGGAGGCCGAGGCCGGGTGCGGCGAGCATCGTGTCGCGCCAGCCGAGGCGGCGCTCGTCACCCGTGCCGGAGGGCGGGGGCCAGCCCAGGTAGGCCACGTGAGAGACGCCGAGCTCGAGCATCCCCCGGGTCGCTTCGGCCACACCGTGGTGGCCGTCGACGTCGACCCACCGGTGGCGCGGGTCGTACACGTCGGCGGCTCCCCACGGCCGGCCGAAGGTGACGAAGGGGGCGTCGTGCTCGAGGAGCCACTCGGTGCGCGGATCCTCGTAGGTGGTCGAGGTGAGCACGAAGCCGTCCACGTCGGCCCCGTCGAGGAGTCGTTCGAACTGGGCGATCTCGTCGTCGGGGTCTCTGGCCGTGAACAGCAGCACCCGCAGGCCGAAGGCGTCGGCCTGCTCGGTCAACGCGTGGAGAAAGCGATCGAGCACCGACCCGGAGATGCCGTTCGTGACCGGGTCGAGACGGATCCCGATG
This sequence comes from Frondihabitans cladoniiphilus, assembly GCF_039544345.1. Classification (NCBI taxonomy): domain Bacteria; kingdom Bacillati; phylum Actinomycetota; class Actinomycetes; order Micrococcales; family Microbacteriaceae; genus Frondihabitans; species Frondihabitans cladoniiphilus. The sequence continues at coordinate 198,247 of NZ_BAABLM010000001.1, read as the reverse complement.
GTCGAGCTCTTGCGCGTGCGCAGCCGCCGGGCCGACGCATGCGGTCGGTAACCGAGCTGCTTGATGGCCTCTTCGACGCGCTCGCGGGTGTCGGGGCGCACGATGTGCGGCGAATTGAGCACGTTCGAGACGGTCTGGCGGGACACGCCGGCGATCTCGGCGACGTCGAGCACGGTGGGTTGACGGGTCATGGCCGCCTCCTCGTCGTCGCCTGAACTTCTCCCGTACGTTACCCGACCCTCGAAGGGCCGAGAACAGAGCGGGGGATGCACCGCCCGCGTCTTGACACGTGCGCGGATCCGATTCTATTGTCAGGGTGTTTGATCGTTCAAACACCCTTAAGGTTGAACGATCGAATTCGTCGCAGAGTCGCGCAGCCCCGCACCGAACAGGAGAACCACCATGCAAAGACGCACCCCCTTCCGCCTCCTCGCCCTCGGGGCGGTGGTCACGGCGACGGCCGTCGGCCTCACCGCCTGCGGGTCCGGATTCTCGAGCTCCACTTCCGGCTCGTCCACCGGCGCCAGCGCCGGCGCCCTCACCCACCAGAACACGGCCCTGAGCGTGCTCATCGGGTCCAGCGGCCCGGCCGAGACGAAGGCCGTCACCGACGCCGTCTCGTCCTGGTCGAAGTCGAGCGGCACGAAGGCCAGCGTGACCCCGGCATCCGACCTCGACCAGCAGCTCGCCCAGGGCTTCGCCTCCGGCAAGCCGGCCGACGTCTTCTACGTGGCCAGCGGCGCGGTCGCCGGGCTCGCGAAGAACGGCTCGCTGCTGCCGTACGGCAACCTGCTGAAGAACAAGAGCGACTTCTACCCGACGCTCGTCAAGAGCTTCACGGTGAACGACACCTTCTACTGCGCGCCGAAGGACTTCTCGACGCTCGGTCTCGTGATCAACACGGACATGTGGAAGCAGGCCGGCCTCACCGACTCCGACATCCCGACCACCTGGGCAGAGCTGAAGACCGTCGCGGCCAAGCTGACCACGTCCGACCACGTCGGCCTCGCCGTCAGCCCGCAGTACGAGCGCCTCGGCGCGTTCATGCAGGAGGCCGGCGGCAGCGTCACCAACGCGGCCGGCACCGACGCGACGCTCGACTCCAGCGCCAACGCCAAGGGCCTGTCCTACGTCCAGGACCTGCTGAAGAGCGGCGACGCGAAGTTCTCCACCGACCAGGGCACCGGCTGGGGCGGCGAGTCGTTCGGCAAGGGCCTCGCGGCGATGACCGTCGAGGGCAACTGGATCACCGGCGCCCTGCAGACCGACTACCCGGGCATCCACTACAAGGTGGCCGAACTGCCCGCGGGCCCCGCCGGCAAGAGCACCATGCAGTTCACCAACTGCTGGGGCATCGCGAAGGCGAGCCCGAACCAGGCCGCGGCCCTGAAGCTCGTCGAGCAGCTCACGAGCACGCAACAGCAGCTCAGCTTCTCGAAGTCGTTCGGCGTCCTGCCGTCCGTGCAGTCGGCCGCCACCACGTGGAAGCAGCAGAACCCGGCCCTGGTGCCGTTCCTCGACTCGGTGAAGTTCGCCAAGGGCGTCCCCAACCAGGTCGGCGCCGCCGACGTGATCACGGCGTTCGACGCCCAACTCCCCTCGCTCGCGACCGCGGACCCGAAGACCCTCCTGGGCACGTTCCAGAAGAACTTCCAGGCCCTGCTGACCAGCAAATGACCCGGGCGCGCAGGGCGCCCCGGCGTGAGGGACTCGCCGGCTGGCTCTTCGTCTCGCCGACGCTCGTCGTCCTCGGACTGTTCCTCCTCATCCCCGTGCTGATGGCCCTCTGGGTCAGCTTCTCGGACTGGTCGGGCAACGGATCGCCGTTCTCGGCGGGAGTGAACTTCATCGGCACGAAGAACTACCAGCAGCTCCTGTCGGGCGGGAGTCTCGCCGAGACGAACTTCGGCGTGAGCATCCGCAACAACGCCTGGTACGTCGTCTTCGTCGTGCCGATCCAGACGGCGGTCTCCCTGTTCCTGGCCGTGCTGGTCAACCGGAGCATCCGGCGCGGCCGTGGCTTCTTCCGCACGGCGTTCTACTTCCCGTCGGTCACGAGCTCGGTGGCGATCACCGTGCTCTGGCTGTTCCTCTTCTCGACGACCGGTGCCGTCAACAAGGCGCTGTCGTACCTCGGGCTGCACGGCCCGAACTGGTTCAACGACCCCGACGGCATCGTGCACCTGTTCCTCGGTCTGTTCGGCCTGAAGACCGGGCCGACGGCCCTCACCCAGCACACGGCGCTCGGCGTCTCGTGGTGGGACTGGTTCGCCGGGCCGTCGGTGGCGATGAGCGCGTTCATCCTCATGGCGATCTTCACGACGAGCGGCACGTTCATGCTCCTGTTCCTCGCGGCGCTGCAGAACCTCGGCGGCGACGTGACGGAGGCCGCGATGATGGACGGCGCGAACGGGTGGCAGAGGTTCTGGCGAGTCACACTCCCCCAGCTCCGCCCGACCCTGTTCACCGTGCTGACCCTCGGCCTCATCGGCACCTGGCAGATCTTCGACCAGATCTACACGGGCACGAAGGGGGCTCCTCAGAACACGACGCTGACGCCCTCCTACCTCTCGTACCAGTCGGCCTTCGGCAACCAGCAATGGGGTCAGGGCGCCGCGATCGCGTTCATCCTGTTCGTCATCATCGTCGTGCTGACCATCGTCCAGCGCGCCGTCCTCCGCGAGCACAAGGTGTCGCGGCGACGGCTGCGCGCCTACGATCCGGCCCTTCACGGCCCGACCACCGCCCCGCAGAAGGAGGCCGTGCGATGAGCACCCTCGTCCCCCCGGGCGACGTCGACGCCGTCGTCCTGCCCGGCACGACCACCGACCCGAGCAGGCACGCCCCGACGCCGAAGCGCGCGGGTCGGGGCGGTCGGCTGATCGCGGGTTCCGTCGTGCTGTACCTCGTCCTGATCATCATCGCGGTGATCTACATCTTCCCGTTCCTCATCAACGTCGCCACCGCCTTCAAGACGGAGCCCGACGCAGCCGTCGACCCGCTGTCCCTGCTGCCGCAGAACTGGACGACGGCGGCCTTCCACACCCTGTTCCTCAACAGCGACTTCCCGGTCTGGATCAAGAACTCGGCCATCGTCGCTGTCTTCGTCACGGTGGGGCGGGTGTTCTTCGACTCGCTCGCCGGCTACGCCCTGGCCCGGCTCGACTTCCGCGGCCGCAACGTCATCTTCGCCGGGCTCGTGGCCGTCATGGCCGTGCCCAGCGTCGTGCTGATGATCCCGAAGTTCCTGGTCCTGAACCAGCTCGGCATGTACGACTCGTATCCGGGGATGATCGTCCCGCTCCTGGTCGACGCGGCGGGCGTGTTCATCATGAAGAACTTCTTCGAGTCGATCCCGAAGTCGGTCGAGGAGCAGGCGTCCATCGACGGCGCCGGCACGTTCCGCATCTTCTGGTCGATCGTCCTGCCGATGGCTCGCCCGGCCCTCGTGACGATCATCATCCTGTCGTTCCAGGGCTCGTGGAACGAGCTCTCGCAGTTCATCATCTCGACGCAGAACCCGGCACTCACCACGCTGACCAAGGGCGTCGCCGGCCTTGCGTCGGGCTCGCTGAGCCAGGGCACGCAGTATCCGCTCAAACTCGCCGCGGCCGCGATCATGACCATCCCGGTCGCCGTGATGTTCTTCGTCTTCCAGAAGCGCATCATGAACACCAGCGACGGGGCGGTCAAGGAGTGACCGCCGTCGCACCGACGATCCTCGCGACCTGCGGCGGGCTCAACCCCGGCACCTGGACCGACGCCGTCTACGGCCCTCTGCTGTTCGAGGCGATCCGGCTCGCCCGGGTGCCCGAGAGCCGGGCACCCCGCGTGCTGCACGTCAACACCGCCGGCGGCGATCAGCGCTTCGTCGAGGGGCAGGAACTCGAGGCGGCCCGCCTGGCCGGGGTCGAGGCATCCCACCTCCGGTTCTTCCCGCGCGTCAACACCGCCTCGCTCGCCACCGCGGTCGGCACGGCCGACGTGGTCTGGGTCTCCGGCGGAAGCCTCGTGAACCTGCTCGCCGTGTGGCGGGCGCACGGGCTGCCGCAGGTGCTGCACGACGCGTGGCGAGCGGGGGTGGTACTGGCCGGGGGCTCCGCGGGAGGCCTCTGCTGGCACACCGGCGGCGTCACGACCTCGTTCGGCCCCACCGCCGACGTGGTCGCCAACGGACTCGGGTTCGTCGAGGGCTCGCTCGCGGTCCACTACGACTCGGATCCCACCCGCGCTCCCGCCTACGAGGAGGGCGTGAGAGCGGGAGTACTGGCCGGCGGGATCGCGCTCGACGAGGGGACCGGAGTCGTCTATCGCGACGACGGCGCGGGACCCGCCCTGGTCGACGTCGTCTCGGAACGCCCCGAGGGCCGGGTCCTCCGCGTGAGGCGCGACGGCGACCGCGTCGTCACCGAGGCACTCGACCCCCGCGTCCTCCGCTCGCCCCCTTCTTCTCTCGACTCGATCCAGGAGCCCCGCGCATGACCCCCGAACCCCTCCTCCAGCCGCTGCTCGACCAGGAGACCGTGGTGCTGCGCGCTCCCGTGCAGGTGTGGTCGGCCTCCGACGGCACCCTCGGCGGCGCGCCCATCCACGGCATCTACTCCGGCGACCTGCGACTCGTCGCCGGGCTCGGCCTCACGGTCGGCGGCGTGCATCCCGAGCTCATCGCCACGGTCCCGGTCGACGCCTCGACCGCGCGGTTCGAGTCGCTCGCCCGCGGCCTCGACGCTCCGGGCGCCGACCCCGACGTCCGCCTGAGCCACCGCCGCACGGCCCGGGTGGACGGCGTCGACGAGCGCGTCACCGTCACCTCGAGGCTGGCCGAGCCCATCGAGACCACCGTCGAGATCACCCTGCGCCCCGACCTCACCACCATGGAGTCGATCAAGGCCGGTCAAGCGGGGGATGCGCATCCCACCGTCTCTCTGGACCCGGCCGTCGCCCCCGACGCCCCGACGGGTGCCGGGCCGTACGCCGCCTGGCGCTCCGACACCGCCACGGCCACGGTGGATGCCCGGGGCGCCGCCCTGACGCAGCGCGAGGGGCATCTCGTCCTGATGTGGCGCGTGACGGTCCCGGCCCACGGCTCGACGACGGTCGGCTTCGATCTGCATGCCGCGGTCGCCACCGCCGTCGTGGCCGGCGTCGTCTCCCCCGCCCGTTGGCGGCCCCTCGACCCGGCCCCCTCCGACGACCGGCTGGCCCGCTGGCTCGGCCGCGCCCTCGACGACCTCGACGCCCTCCGTCTGACGACGACGGGCCGTCCCGACGACGTCTTCCTCGCCGCCGGTGCCCCCTGGTTCTTCACGCTCTTCGGCCGCGACTCGATCTGGGCGGCTCGCTTCCTGCTCCCCCTCGACGATGGCCTGGAGATCGCCCGGGGCACCCTGCGCATCCTCGCCCATCTACAGGGCACGACGACTGTCGCCGCCACCGCCGAGCAGCCCGGCAAGATCATGCACGAGTTGCGCTCCGACACGCTGAACCTGCCCGGCGAGGGCATCAGCCTGCCGCCGCTGTACTACGGCACCGTCGACTCCACCGCCCTCTGGATCTGCCTGCTCCACGACGCCTGGGCCTGGGGCCTGGCCGACGACGAGGTCGAGGCCCTGCTCCCCCACCTCGAGTCCGCCCTGGCCTGGATGCGCGACTACGGCGACAGCGACGGCGACGGCCTGCTCGAATACGTCGACGAGACGGGACACGGACTCTCGAACCAGGGCTGGAAAGACAGCGGCGACAGCGTGCAGTGGCGCAGCGGCGCCCTCGCCGAGGGGCCCATCGCCCTGGTCGAGGTGCAGGCCTACGCCTACGAGGCCGCGATGCACGGCGCCGAGCTGCTCGATCGCTTCGGGCGCTCCGGGGCAGACGACTGGCGCGACTGGGCACTCCGCCTCCGAGAGCGCTTCACCGAGTCGTTCTGGCTGCGCGACGAAGAGGGCCCGTATCTGGCGATCGCGTTGGATGCACGGAAGCACCCGGTCGACACGGTCACGTCGAACCCCGGGCACGTGCTCGGGACGGGCATCCTCACCCCCGACGAAGCCGCCCTCGTAGCGGCGCGCCTCGTCTCGCCGACGATGTCGTCCGGCTTCGGGCTCCGGACGCTCTCAACCGACGCCGCCGGATACTGGCCCCTGAGCTACCACGGCGGCAGCGTGTGGACCCACGACACGGCGATCGCGATCCGCGGGTTGGCGCTCGACGGCTTCGATGACGAGGCGGGGATGCTCGCCTCCGGGCTGCTCGCAGCCGCCGCCACGTTCGGCTACCGCATGCCCGAGCTGCACTCCGGCGAGAGTGCGAGCGACACCCCGCAGCCCGTGCCGTACCCGGCCGCGTGCCGGCCGCAGGCGTGGTCGGCGGCCGCAGCGGTCACGGTGTGGGGGGCGCTGCACGGGGTCGCCGCTCCCGTGCCGGCTGTGGCGGACGCCTGACTCGCGGCCTGGGCGTGCTCCGCCGCGACTTTGCCTGCCGATCTCGCGCACGCCGCCTCGGCTCGTGACCCTCGTTGCTGAGATCCCGCCCGCCCCTCGCCCGTCTCGATGCCCCGTCGAATCGGCAGAAACCCGCCCGGAAAGCGGCGGGCCCCTGCCGGAACGGCGGGCGTGCTTCGCCCGCCCTGCGGGCTCCCGCCGAAACGAAGGGGGCCGGCCGAACGCTCGGGCGTCGCACGGGGTCACTGCCACCGATCCGACGGCGACCGACGCCTTACCGCCGGCACGGGCATCCCCCGTCGTGGGCATCCCCCGTCATGGCATCCCCCCGTCGAATCGGCAGATACCCGTCGGGAATGCGGCGGGCCTCCGCCGAAACGAAGGGCGCACTTTGCCCGCCCCGCGGGCCCCCGCCGAAACGAAGGGGGCCGGCCGAACGCGCGGGGTCACTGCCACCGAACCGACGGCGACGGAAGCCTCACCGCCGGCACGGGCATCCGCCGTCGTGGGCATCCCCCGTCATGGCATCCCCCGTCGTGGCATCCCCCGTCGAATCGGCAGAAACCCGTCGGGAATGCGACGGGCCTCCGCCGAAACGAAGGGCGCACTACGCCCGCCCCGCGGGCCCCCGCCGAAACGAAGGGGCCGGCCGAACGCGCGGGCGTCGCACGGGGTCACTACCACCGAACCGGCGGCGACAGAAGCCTCACCGCCGGCACGGGCATCCCCCGTCTCGATCCCCCGTCGAATCGGCAGGAACCCGCCGGGAAAGCGGCGGGGTGCTGCCGGAACGGAGGGCGTCCTTCGCCCGAACGCCGGGGCCTTGCCGAAAGTGAGGGGGGCCGCCGAAAGCAAGGGGGCCGACCGGAGACTCGGGGGCTGACCCGGAGTGCGGGCCCGGCCGGAAGTGCGGCGCCCGGCCGAAATTGCTGCCCCCGCCGAGGCCTCGGCCCGAGGCGTCAGGCGCAGCGCACGGACACCGTGCCGATGCCGCTGATGCGCACCGAGACGGGCGTCGTCGAGGTGGCCGTCCAGTTCGTGGCGACCGGCGCGGCGTCGGCCCGGACGTTCAGCGGGAAGGCCAGCAGCCCCAGCCCGAGGACGCTGCTCGTCGTCACCACCGCCGAGGTCGTGGTGCTCGACGCGATCACGGTCGAGCCGTTCAGCACGTCGTAGGTCGTGCCCGGCGAACTGGCCGAGGTCCACGAGATCGTGACGCTGACCGTGTCGGCGTTGTTGGCACAGGTCAGGCCGGTGGGGGTCCCCGCGAACGCGGCCGCCGTCGTGGAGGTCGGATTCGACGTCGTGGTCGAGAACGAGGCTGCGAGAGCCGCAGGCGGGACGACTGCGGAGAAGGCGGTCAGACCGAGCAGCAGCACGCCGAGGGCTCCGGCGTGGGCGAGGCGTCGGGCCCGCCGAGCCCGGCGGCGGATCTCGCGCCGGGTCGGGGGAAGGTGGTGCGGGCCGGAGTGGCGGGCCCGGGGCAGCTCCGCGGGGGCCGCGTCGGACGCGATCGGCCGGGCGCGGCGCAACGAGCGGTCGATCGTCGTGAGGAAGGCGACCACCGCGAGACCGGCGACGAGGCCGGCCACGAGCATCCCCCGCCCCTCGCGCAGCCAGAGGACCGGCAGCCCGGCCAACGGCACCCGGATGAACGCGACCCCGCGCACTGCGGCCCGGGCCACCCGCGTGGAGTCGTCCTGACGGTTGGCGTCGCCCTTGGTGATCAGGGTGCCGCCCGGACCGGTCCGGACGAAACGATGGAGGCGCAGCTCGCCCGGGTGGTCCGGGTCGTCGAACAGGAGCACGCGGCCGACCGTGAGCGACGCGGCGGTCACGGGGCGCGACACGACGACGTCACCCGGTACCAGCCGGGGCTCCATCGAACCGGTCATCACCGTCGTCGGATGCCAGCCGATCACGGCCGGTACCGCGGCCCAGAGGGCGAGTCCGAGGATGCTCGCGAGGACTCCCCGGGCGACGGTCGCGACGATCAGACGGGTCCAGTCACCCGCGTTCGAGCGCGTCATGACCGTCCCTTCCGTTCAGCCGCCGCTTCTCGTCGATCAGCTGTTCTGGGCCTCCCAGGTGAAGCCGAGGGCTGCGGTCCCTCCCATGACGGTCGGGAGCGCGGTGGGCGAGAGCGTGTACGAGAACTGGAAGACGCGGGTCTCGCTGGCGGTGCCGGTCGGGGCCCAGGATCCGACGCCCGTGGCGAAGGTCGTGGCGGCACCGCCGAAGCCGGCCACCGTGCCCGAGTAGACGCTCGACCCAGTGGCGAGCGGGGTGAAACCGGTGCAGGTGCCGAAACCGCCGCCGGTGCCCTGGGTGATGGTCAGGCTGAGCTGGGCGGCCAGACCGTTGGTCGTGGCGTAGTTGGAGCCGTAGAGCTTCACCGTCGACGGGAGGTTGCCCGTCGAGGTCACGGCGATGCAGTTCGTCCCCGTGGAACCGGGCTTGAGGGGAACGGTCGGCGACACCGTGAACAGGGCGACGCCGTTGTCGTCGTCGGTCAGGGCCACGGACCCCGCCTGCCAGTTGCTCGTGGGGTTCGACGTGGTCGCCGAGAACGCCGAGTACGAGGCGGCGGAGACGATGACGCCGGAGGCGATCAGAGCGGCGGGGATGGCGATCCAGGCCGCGATCTTGGCGGTGAACGGGGTGACGAAAGGCATGACTGTACTCCCGAGAGGGGCTGATCCTGGCGACCGGACGGTCGCTCTACAGGTGATGCACGACGCGTTGGTGAGACGCGCCCGACGAGGCGGAGCTAGTGAGGCTCCGGACCGTCTGGTTCTGTCCAAATTACGCGCCGCGGAGACGGGCCACAAGCGCGCCGATGTCCCCTCTTCGGAGGTCGTGGCATTCGGCCTGTGGACATTCGCCTGAAGAGAATGCGATGATCTGCCATCCTGATGCGTGACAAGGAGGCCGCCATGACTGACGACCCCGCTCGCACGAGCCATCCGGGCGACATCGACCCGACCACCGTCGAGCTCCTCATCGCCTGGCAGAGCCTCGAGGTCGCCTCGCGCCTCGTTCGAGAGCAGTTCGCCCACGTCGCCGGCCTCGGGCTGACCGACTTCCAGGCCCTCGTGTACCTCTCGGCCGGCGACGGCAGCCCGACCAAGGCGGTCGGCGACTCCCTCGGCCTCACCTCGGGTGCGATGACCGCTCTCATCGATCGCATCGAACGCGCCGGCTACGTGACGCGGGTGCCGCATCCCCTCGATCGCCGCAGCACGCTCCTCTACCTCACCGCGAGCGGGGTCGAGGCTGCGATGGGGGCCGGAGCGCTCTACGCCCGCATCGCCGAGACCGTCGTCGCCCCGGCCGACCGTGCCGCCGTCACGGCGTTGTTCCGCTCGCTGGCGGAGCGGCTCGAGGCCGAGGAGATCGCCGGGGCCTGAGCGCGGCGCCTCCCGTTCTCGACGGCGCCGAGCAGCGCGGCGGCCGTTCACGTCGGCGCCGAACGGTGCTGCGGCCGTTCTCGATTGGGCCGAGCGGCGCGCCGCTCGCGGATCCCGCCGGGTCGGAGAAGGATGTCTGCGTGACTCACGACCTGATGACCCCCGAGAAGAACGTCCAGCGAATCATGTGGATCGGAGCCGCGTGGTTCGCCGCCGCCGTCACGAGCATCGCGGTCGTGATGGGTCTCCTGCTCGCCTCGGGCTGGCGTCCGTCGCTCCTCTCCGGCGGCGACGAGGTGTTCTGGTGGATCTCCGCCGGCGTCGTCGCCCTGAGCATCGGCCTCATCGGCTGGTCGGGCTGCCCCATCCTCGAGGTGAGCGTGCCCGTCGCCGACCGCAACAAGACCCGCACCATGCAGCTCGGCACCCTCCTGTTCATCGTCGGCGGGGCGGCGTCGCTCCTCGCGATCATGCTCGGGCCGGCGCACTAGCCGACCCGTGCATCCCCCGGCTCTGCCCGGCCCTTCCTGCCCTGCCCTGCCATGCCCGCCCCGTCCCCGCCCCGTCTCCCCGCTCCTCCCGACCGGGAGGGGCAGAGCCAGAACGGAAGACGCAGGAGCAGAGGCGGGCTAAGCGGCGGCGCGCGCCGGGATCGCCCGATCGAGCAGCGTCATGAGCAGCACCGCGACCCCGATCACGCCGATGACCACCGCGATCACGTGGAACCCGGCGTCGGTCGCCTGCGACCCGAACGCGATACCGATCAGGCTCGACGAGAAGATCGCTCCGAAGTAGGCGAAGGTCCGGTAGAGCCCCGACGCGACGGCGACGTCCGAGGCGGGCGTCTGCAGGTACAGCGTGGCCTGGTTGGCGAAACCCGAGAACCCGTTGGCGAAGCCGAAGAGCAGAGACATGCCGATCAAGACGAGGATGCTCGACGAGTGGTTCGTGAGCGCGATCACGACGCCGGTCAGCACGAGGGCCACCCCCGTCAGCAGCAGGGGCCGACGGATCCACCCGCGCGACGACACGAAGCGCGCCACCACGATGCTGATGCCCGAGAGCGGCAGGAGGATCAGCCCCACCTGCGACGCCGTGTAGTGCGCCGCGCCCTCCATCCACTGGCTCGTGCCGTACAGGGCGATGTAGATGCCGAGACTCACGAGCGCCTGGCGGAGATACGTGCGGAAGAGCGCCTGGTTGCGGGCGAGCATCCTCACGTCGATCAGGGGGGTGCGACTGCGGCGCTCCCAGGCGATGAGCGCCGCCCCGAGCACGACGGCCGAGGCGAGCAACCACCACGTCGGCGAGGCGAGGCTCGACAGGAACAGCAGCAGACCGACGATGGTGCCGGCGAAGAGGAGGATGCCCGGCACGTCGATCGTCGAGAACAGCGAGCCGTGGCGTTCCGTCGCGGCGGGGGCGTCCTTCGCCACTCCGACGAGCGTGAAGACGAGGGTGACGAGGGCGAGCGGCACGTTCACGAAGAAGATCGCGCGCCAGCCGAACGCTCCGGCGAGGACTCCTCCGAGCGGCAGACCGATGACGGTGGTGACCTGCGAGGCGATGGAGAAGTTGCCGAGCACACGGCTGGGCACCCCCATGCCGAGCGAATCGGCTCGCTTGCGGACCAGCGCCATGGCCGTCGGATAGGCGGCCGACGTGCCGACGCCGATCAGGGCCCGTGACACCAGCAGGAAGCCGAAAGCCGGGGCGAGGGTGCCGACGAGGCCGGCGACGAGCAGGATCACGATGCCCGTGACGAAGATCCGCCGCGCGCCGAAGATCTGCGCCAGCTTGCCCATCGTCGGCTGCATCACGGCGCTGCAGAGGTAGAGCACCGAGATGAGCGACGCGGTGGTGCCGGGCCCCTTGTGGAAGTCGACGCCGATGCCGACGAGGCCCGTGGCGATCATCGAGCTGTTGATCGGGTTCAGGCTCGAGCCGAGGAGGAGCGGGCTGACGAAGCGCCAGCCGAAGGGCTTGGCCTTCTCCACGGGCGTGGGTGGCTCGCCCGGGCCGCTCGCGGCGGCCTGCGCGGCGGAGCTCGCGGCGGCATGCGCGGCGGAGCTCGCGGCGCCCTGCGCGGCCGTCTCCGGCCCGGCCGTCACGAGCGGCTGGCGGCGAGGGCGCGGAGCACGTCGTCGGTGGTTCCGGTCTCGGCGATGCGCGGGAACACTTCGGCGATCGAGTGGTCGTGCTTCGCGAGAGACATGTCGGTCATGGCGTCGACCGGAAGGGTGACGTGGAAGTTCTGCTCGTGGGCGTCGCGGGCGGTCGACTCGACGCCGCTGCCGGTGGCGATCCCGGTCACCACGACCTGAGTCACCCCGAGGCCCCGGAGTCGTTCTACCAGCCCGGTGCGGGCGAAGGCGCTCCGGGCGTGCTTCGTGACGAGGAGGTCGCCCGGCTGCACGTTCAATTCGGGGATGAGCACGTCGAACCCCTCGGGGAACGAGCGCGGGCTGCCGTCGCTCTGGTCGGTGCGCCCGGTCGGGGTCCCGGCCACGTTCACGAGCACGACGGGCAGGCCCGCTGCACGGAACGCGTCCGCGAGGGCGGCCGACCGCTCGATGACGCCGGCCACCGGGTGGGCGAGCGGGTAGGCCGTGATCCCGACCTGGAGGTCGATGACGATCAGAGCGGTGGTGGGATCGAGAGTGGTGATGGGCATGGGAATCCTTAAGTGAGGTGCTCGGAGGGAAAAAGCAGGCCGCACCAGGCGTGCGCGAGGCGCCGGCGGTGCGTCAGGCGGTGGCGATCCGCCGGAGGAGATCGATGCTGGAGGCCAGCTCGGCGATCTCGGCGGGCGTCAGGGTCGCTGTGAGCGCGCCGGTGATCCAGTCCTCTTTCGCCAGGCGACCCGAGCGGTAGTGCTCGCGGGCCGTGTCGGTGAGGCTGAGGATCGTCTTGCGGCCGTCGCGGGGGTCGGGCGCACCAGTCACGTAACCGGCCTGCTCGAGAGCCGTGACGATGGCGCCCATCGACTGGGGGCGGATGCCCTCGGCGTGGGCCAGAGCGGTCGCCGTGGTGGGCCCGTCGCGTTCGATGCGCCCGAGAACCGCCGACTGCGACTTCGTCAGGTCGTCGCCCGGGCTCTGCTGGCGCATCCGGCGAAGGAGCTGCCCGAGCACGACCCGGAGGTCGGTGACGACCGTCGACACGTCGACCGGGGGATGCTCGTGCTTCGTCATGCTGCGACTGTATCACTTAATCAGTCAACTGTGCAGTTGCCTTACTATCTCCGCGCCAGGCGCCCCGCTGGCGCCGCCCGGCCCCCCGTGACGACGAAAGGCCGCTCCCGGGGCTCCCCTCCGTGGAGGGGGCCCCGAAAACGACCAGTCGATCGGTGGTGCGGTGATGCGGTGGTGCGGTGATGCGGTGGTGCGGTACGTCAGGCCTTGTGCGACGGGTGGTCGCGGTGCTCGACGGTGTGCGCGGGATGCTCGGGGCCGGCGTGGGCCCCGGCTGCGACTCCGGCGGACGCGAGTTCACCCTCCGGCGCCGCGACCTCGCCCACGTGGCCTCGTTCGAGCTTGGCACCCTCGACGTCGACGTCCGGGAGGATCCGGTCGAGCCACTTCGGGAACCACCAGGCCGTCTTGCCGAGCAGGTGCATGGCCGCCGGGATGAGCAGCAACCGGACCACGAACGCGTCGACGAGGACACCGAACGCCAGCCCGAAGCCGATCGGCCGGATGGTCGACGAGTCGGAGAAGATGAAGCCGGCGAACACGCTCATCATGATGATCGCGGCGGCCATGACCACCGGACGACCGTTGCGGAGGCCCCGCTGCACGGCGATCTTGGCGGGGGCACCGTGCGCGAACGACTCCCGCATGCCCGACACGAGGAACAGCTGGTAGTCCATCGCCAGCCCGAACAGCACGCCCACCTCGATGATCGGCAAGAAGCTCAGGATGGGGCCCGGGTCGTGCGTTCCGAACACCGCCGACAGCCAGCCGAACTGGTAGATCGCGGTCAGGCCGCCGAAGGTCGCCAGGAGCGACAGCACGAACCCGGCCGTCGCAGTGACGGGCACGAGGATCGAGCGGAACACGATGATCAGGATGATCAGCGAGAGGCCGACGACCACGACCAGGTAGAGCGGAAGCACGGCCGAGAGCTTCTCGGAGACGTCGATCTGGGCGCTCGCGTTGCCGGCGACGCCGAGCGTGGCCGTGCCGCCGGTGACCTTCACGCCGGGCAGGTCGCGGAGGTCGTGCACCAGGTTCTCGGTCGAGACGCTGGACGGGCCTCCGGTCGGGATCACCTGGAAGGCCACGACCGTGCCGTCCTTCGAGGCGCCGATGGGGGCCAGCGCCGACACGTTGTCGAGCGAGGCGATCTTCTCGCCGATCGTGACCTCGACGGCGGTCAGCGAGTCGCCGCTCACCTTCGACGGCAGGTCGGCGACGACGAGCAGAGGCCCGTTCTGACCGGCGCCGAACCTGTTCTCGACGGTCTTGAACGCCTTGTACTGGCTCGAGTCGGTGGCCTCCGCGGAGCCGTCCGGAAGGCCGAGGCGCATCTGCATCGCCGGCAGCGCGATCGAGCCGAGGACGGCGATGCCGAGGACGACCGTGACGATGGCGCGGACGGTGTTCATGGGCTTGTTGGGAACGCGCGTGGAGGCCGTGTTGCCGATGGCGGCACGCTCTTTCCTGCGCAGGATCTTCATCCCGACGAGGCCCATCATCGCGGGCGTGAAGCTGACGGCGACGAGGATGGCGACGGCCACGGCGACGGCTCCGACGGTGCCCATCAGGCCCAGGAACGGGATACCCGTGATGTTGAGCGCGAGGAGGGCGACGATGACCGTCGTGCCGGCGAACACCACCGCGTTGCCCGAGGTGCCGTTCGCGAGGCCGATGGACTCGTGCAGCTTCATGCCCTGCTTCAACTGGTTGCGGTGCCGGTTGAGGATGAACAGCGAGTAGTCGATTCCGACCGCCAACCCCAGCATGATGCCGAGGACGGTGGTGACCGAGTTGAACTGCACGAGGCCCGAGAAGGCCATCGAGCCGAGCACCGAGGCGCCGAGTCCGACGAGTGCGCCGAGGAGCGGGAGCCCCGCGCCGATGACCGTGCCGAGCATGATGAGCAGCACGATGGCGGCCACGATGATGCCGACGACCTCACCCGGTCCGACGATGCTCGGGACCCCCTGCGCGATGTCGTTCGACACGTACACGTTCACGCCCGAGATGTTGGCGTCGTCGGACAGCTGGACGATCTTCGTCTTGAGGTCGGGGTCGACGTCGTAGATGCCCTTGGTGAACTGCACGGTCGAGACGGCGGACGAGCCGTCCTTCGAGACGAAGCGGATATTGGCGGCGAGGTCGAGCAGCTTCGAGCCCTGCTCGAGCGTGGCGCTCTGCGCATCGATCTTCTTCGTGCTCGCGTCGAGCGTCGCCTGCTGCTGGTCGAGCTGGGCCTGCGCCGCCGCCAGCTGACCGGCGGCCTGCGCCTGCGCCTTCGCCGCGTCGAGCTGCTCCTGGCCGGCCGCGATCTGGGCCTTGGCGGCCGTGATCTGGTCCCGACCGTCGGTCACCTTCTGCTTCTGGGCCGTCAGCTGGTCCTGGGTCGTGAAGGGGTTCGTGGCCGCCTTCACGCCGCTCTGTTCGGTGTACTTCTTCAGGGTCGACTCGACGCCCGCCTTCTCCGAAGCGGTGAAGGCCTTGCCGTCTTTCGTCTCGAAGACGACGGTGCCGCTGCCGCCCGAGGCGGAGGGGAACTTGGCGGCGAGCTCGTCGGTGACGGTGGCCGTTGGGGTGCCCGGAATGGTGATGGCCGACGAGACGGGGCCCTTGAACAGCGAGAACGCGACCCCGGCGAGCGCGATGATCACGAACCACGCCACGATCACGACCCAGTGGCGGCGGGCCGAGAATCGGCCGAGGCGGTAGAGGAGACCGGCCATGCGGTGCCCATTCCTTTCAGAGGTGCCCCGAGGGGCGGGTGGGAGGAGTGGGGTGCGCCGGTGGACCCCGATGGTGGTGGAGAAATTCAGGAGGTCGGACGATATCCGGAGCGTACGCTTTCGATCATCGTCGTGAGCAGGCCCTGCCAGGCGTCTCGACCCTCGTCGTCGAGGCGGATTCCGGTCGACCGGACCCAGTGGCCGGCGACGACGATGATCCCGTTGATCAGCGAGCCGACCAAGATCTCGGCCTCGAGGCGGTCCACGCCCGGGTTGCGGGGCACGACCTCGTCGAGGAGGCGGGCGGCGACGCGGGCAAAGGCCTCGTCGCTCAACGCCCGGCCGCGAGGGTCGTCGGGGTCGGGCGGGCCGAAGACGATGGTGATGGAGGCGATGGCTCCGGGCAGGTCGGTCGACCGGATCGACGAGGCGATGTCGTCGAAGAGCGAGGCGCGGGTGCCCTCGCCGACGGGCGCGGCCGCCACGGTCGCGACGAAGTCGTCGATCAGCACGTCGAGGGCGTCGCCGCAGAGCCGCAGGAGCACCTCGTCGAGCGAGGCGAAGTGGTTGAAAATCGTGCGGCGCGCGACGTCGGCCCGTTCGGCGAGTTCGTCGACGGTGAACTGAGGACCGCCCCTCTCGTCGACGAGCTCACGGGCCGCCGCCAGAATGGCGCTCCGGTGTCGGGCCTTCAGAGCAGCTCGGCGGTCGGGCGCGACGGTCGGCGCGGGGACGGCGGGGCTGGTCACTCGTTCACACTAAGTGCATCGATGCATCGAGTGCACGCTTGAGTCTCGATTGCCAGCAGGGTCTCAGCACCGGGTGGGCTTGGAGGATTCCGCAATCGGCCTCCCGAGCGGGGCCGGAAAGTTCGTGGCGCATCCACCACCGTTTTCTCGTCGCGGTCCGAGCGTCCTAACGTTCCCGGTGGGGTCGACGCCGACTCCGGGAGGAAGGATTCACCGACGATGACACGACTCGACGACCGCACCCAGACCCCGGCGAAGAACCGATCGGGGGATGCCCTGCCCGGCGCCTCGGCCGAAGCCCCCCGTCTCGACGTCGAGACGCTCGGTCGCGTGCTGCTCGGCCGCTGGTCCGAGGCGCGACTCGCCTCTCGGGCCCTCACCCGCGATCCCGCCCTGCACTTCGTCGACGGCCTCTCGCTCGACGAGCACCGCGCCCGCGTCACGGGCCAGCTGCACCACCTCCTCGAGCACGACGCGGTCCTCCGGGCGTTCCCGACCCGGCTCGGCGGCCACGACGACCACGGCGGCAACATCGCCGCCTTCGAAGAGCTCGTCACCGCCGACCCGTCCCTGCAGATCAAGGCGGGCGTGCAATGGGGCCTCTTCGGGTCGGCCGTCCTACACCTCGGCACCCAGACCCACCACGACGCCTTCCTGCCCGGCATCATGAGTCTCGACGTGCCCGGGGCCTTCGCCATGACCGAGACCGGCCACGGGTCCGACGTCGCGTCCATCGGCACGACGGCGACCTACGACCCGGAGACCGAGGAGTTCGTGATCCACACCCCGTTCCGGGCGGCGTGGAAGGACTACCTCGGCAACGCCGCGAAGGACGGCCTCGCGGCGACGGTCTTCGCGCAGCTGATCACGAACGGCGTCAGCCACGGCGTTCACTGCTTCTACGTGCCGATCCGCGACAAGAACGGCTTCCTGCCGGGCGTCGGCGGCGAGGACGACGGGCGCAAGGGCGGCCTCAACGGGATCGACAACGGGCGACTGCACTTCGACCACGTCCGGATCCCCCGCACCAATCTGCTGAACCGCTACGGCGACGTCGCTCCGGACGGCAGCTACACCTCGCCGATCCCGAGCCCGGGCCGCCGGTTCTTCACCATGCTCGGAACCCTCGTGCAGGGCCGCGTCTCGCTCGACGGCGCGGCCGTGGTCGCATCCAAGCTAGCTCTGACGATCGCCGTCCGCTACGGCTCGGAGCGGCGGCAGTTCACGGCTTCCGACCCCGAGCGCGAAGAGGTGCTGCTCGACTACCAGCGCCATCAGCGGCGGCTGCTCCCCCGGCTCGCCACGACCTACGCGATGGGGTTCGCCCATGAGCGCCTCCTGACCGCCTTCGACGGCGTGTTCTCGGGCGAGCACGCGACCGACGACGACCGCCAGGACCTCGAGACCCTCGCCGCCGCCCTCAAGCCACTCAGCACCTGGAACGCCCTCGACATCCTGCAGGAGGCCCGCGAAGCATGCGGGGGTGCGGGCTTCCTGGCCGAGAACCGGCTCACGCAGCTCCGCGCCGACCTCGACGTCTACGCGACGTTCGAGGGCGACAACACGGTCCTGCTCCAACTGGTCGCCAAGCGGCTGCTCGGCGACTACTCGAAGCGCTTCCGCGGTGTCGACGCGCGCACGAGGGCGGGCCTCGTGGCGGGCCAGGTCGGCCAGACGGGCGTCGACCGCTCGGGGTTGCGGCAGCTCGCCCAGACGGTGACGGATCTCGGATCCACCGGTCGCTCGGTCGGCCACGTGCGCGACGCCGAGTCGCAGCGACAGCTCCTGACCGGACGCGTCGAGACGATGGTCGCCGACGTGGCCCTTCGACTCCGTGCCGCAGCACACCTGTCGGCGAGCGACGCCGCCCGGCTCTTCGACGCGAACCAGGACGAGGTGATCGAGGCCGCGCGCGCACACGCCGAACTGCTGCAGTGGGAGGCCTTCACCGACGCCCTCGGTCGGATCGACGACCACGGCACGCGAAGCGTCCTCACCTGGCTGCGCGACCTGTTCGGCCTCGGCCTGATCGAGAAGCACCTGGCCTGGTACCTGATCCACGGGCGCCTCTCGACGAAGCGGGCGGTCTCGGTGACGGACTACATCGACGATCGGCTGCTGCCCCGACTGCGACCGCACGCCCTCGACCTGGTCGAGGCGTTCGGCTTCGCGCCGGAGCAGGTCCGAGCCCCCATCGCGACCGGAGCGGAACGAGCGCGGCAGGACGAGGCCTTCGCGTACGTGCGTGCGCAACACGAGTCGGGTGCGGCGCCGCGCCCCGAGAAGGCTCCGCACCGATAGCCTGGACTCCTCTAGGGGAGGAAGACGCTTGAGCACCAGCACCACGCCGCACGTGATCATCGTGGGAGGGGGGTTCGCCGGTGTCGCCGCGCTGCGGGCCCTCCGCCACGCCCCCGTGACCGTCACTCTGATCGACCGTCACATCTACAACACGTTCCAGCCGCTGCTCTACCAGGTGGCCACCAGCGGGCTGAACCCGGGCGACGTCACGTTCTTCCTGCGCAGCCTCCGTCGCACCCAGCCCAACGCGTCGTTCTACCACGGCCTCCTCACGCGGATCCACGCCGACAAGCGGGAGATCGAGCTCCACGACGGCGAGACGATGGCCTACGACTACCTCGTGCTGGCCAACGGCGTCGGCACGAACTTCTTCGGCACACCCGGGGCCGAGGAGTACTCGAAGTCGCTCTACTCCCGCTCGCAGGCCATGCGGATTCGTGACGAGCTCTTCACCCAGATGGAGAAGGCGGCGGCCTCCGAGGGCGACGCCGAGGTCCGGGTCGTCATCGCGGGCGGCGGCGCGACCGGCGTCGAGATGGCCGGGGCCCTCGCCGAGCTGCGCGACCAGGCGCTCCGCGACGCCTACCCCGAGCTGCGAGCCGACAGCGTCACGATCACGCTGGTGCACCGCGGGGCCGAGCTCCTGAAGCCGTTCGCCGGCCGGCTCCGCCGCTATGCCGCCAAGAGTCTCCGCAAGCGCAACGTCGTGCTGCGCTTCGGCGCGGGCGTCACCGAGGTCACCGAGACCGGCGTCTGCCTGTCCGACGGCAACACCATCCCCGCCGAACTCGTCATCTGGGCGACCGGCGTCACCGCGCACCCCGAAGTCGCCGAGTGGGGCGTGCCCCAGACGCAGGGCGGCCGCATCACGGTCGACGCGACCCTCGCCGTGACGGGCCGCGACCGCATCTACGCTGCCGGCGACATCGCGGCCTCCCCCGACGACCTCGCCCAGCTGGCGCAGCCCGCCATCCAGGGCGGCGACCACATCGGCCGACAGATCGCCCGCGACCTCGAGGGGCTGGAGCCCGAGACCTTCGTCTACCACGACAAGGGCACCATGGCCACGATCGGCCGCTACTCGGCGGTCGTGCAGCTCTCGAGCCGCACCACGATGACGGGCTTCCCCGCCTGGCTGCTCTGGGTGGGCATCCACATCTACAGCCTGCTCGGCAACGGCAACCGGGTCGCCACGATGGTGCGCTTCTTCCTGCACTACGGCGGCCCCTGGTACAAGCGCGCCGTGCCGATCGTCGGCGAGGTGCGGCCGGTGCGGCCGAACGGCGACCGCCCCTAGCCGCGGCTCGGCGCCTGGCCCGCGCGCACCCGCACCGAGCGTCCGAGCACGGGGAGGCCGCCTCCTCCCGGTAGACCGCTCTGTCCTCTAGGCTCGTGCCGATCACCTCCACCGAGCTCAAGGATCTCCGATGACGAACTTCCCCCCGCCGCCCGCCTACCAGCAGCCCGCGCAGCCGTTCCCGCCGAAGGGCGAGCCGCCGCTCTGGGCGCCGCACTACGGCATCTCGTTCATCCCCGGCTGGCGTCGGGCCATCGCGAAGTACGCCGACTTCACCGGGCGCGCCGCGCCGTCGGAGTTCTGGTTCTACGTGCTCGGCAACGTCGTCGTGGTCATCGGCATCGAGATCGTCTTCAGCATCATCGGCGCCGTCGTGGGGCTGGCGGGCGGTAGCAACGGCACTGCCGCCGCCGTCGTGTCGGCGATCGCCGGCGTCATCGTGGGCCTCTACTCGCTCGCCGTCCTCGTGCCGACCCTCGCCGTCACGGTGCGGCGCCTGCACGACGCCAACTACGCGTGGGGCTTCATCTTCTTCTACTTCATCTGGATCGTCCTGCTGATCCTGCTGCTGCAGTCGCCGAAGCCCGAGGGGCAGCGCTTCGACCGTCCGCGCGGCTGATCACTCCTAGCCGGCGAGCTCGGCTACCGACGGCGGATTCGCACCCGCCCGCGACACCGTGACCCGCGCGCTTCGGAGTGCCACCTCGGCGATCCTCCGCACGTCGGCCTCGGAGAGCGAACGATCGAGCATCCGGGCGCGGAGCCCCTGCGAGAGGATCGCGAAGATCGCCCCCGACATGAAGGAGTCCCCCGCGCCGATCGTGTCGACGACCGCCACCGGGAGCGACGGCTCGGAGACGAGGACGCCCGGCGCCGCCACCAGGCACCCGTCGCCTCCCCGCGTCACCGCCACGAGAGCCGCTCCCGCATCGAGATAGTGGGCGACGACCGCCTCGAGCGACAGCCCGGGATGCAGCCACGCGGCGTCCTCGTCGCTCATCTTCACCACGTGCGCGAGTCCTGCGAGGCGGTCGACGCGGGCGACGACGGCGGCACGATCGGGTGTCACACCCGGCCGGACGTTGGGATCGAACGTGAGGAGGGTGCCGGGGGCGGCATGCTCGAACAGACGGAGCACGTCGTCGGCGCCGGGAGCGAGAGCGGTGGCGATGGAGCCCGTGTGGACGACCCGGGCATCCCGCGGCGCTTCGATCTCGCCCGTGGTCCAGTCGATCTCGAACTCGTACTCGGCGTGCCCTTCGGCGTCGACCGTGGCCAGAGCCGTCGAGGTCGGCTCGGAGGTGAGCGAGGCCGGGTCGAGGGCGACGCCGGCCCGGTCGAGGTGCTCTCGGAGCGACCGACCGCGGGCGTCGCGGCCGAACCGGGTCCGCAGGGTGGTCGGGACCCCGAGACGGGCCAGGCCGTACGCGACGTTCAGAGGGCTGCCCCCGGGATGCTCGTGGTGGCCCTCGGCGTCGTCCACGATGTCGACCAGAGCCTCGCCCACCACGAACACGGGGTCGGTCGGGCTGGTGGGGGCTGCGTCGGCAGGGGGCATCGCGGGACTCCTCGGGCGGGTCGACCCCGGTCGCGGAGAGCGGCTAGGCCTGCTCCCAGATCGCGACCCAGTCGATCTGGACGTGTCCGTCGGCACCCGACGGAACGGGGCCAGCGTACAACCAGGTCTCGGCCTGGAGGGTGACGCGCATGGGCTTTGTCGGGACGCCCTCCGACGTGGTGGCGAGCAGGACCCCGTCCCAGTAGAAGAGCACCTGGCCGGCGATCCACTCGGTTGTGGCCACGTGCCAGTCGCTCTGGTCGGTCGGCGCGAAGTACTGGGTCTCGGGCGAGAACTGCGGCGAACCCGTGGCCGGATCGGTCACCCCGACGACCTCGGACGCCGGCCGGGGCTTGTCGACGAGGTTCGCCTCGGGCCAGTCGATCTCGCCGTCGGCCCAGGAGTTCGACGAGGGCCACAGCATCCCGACGAACTTGTAGCCGTTGATCGCGTCGGCTCGGTAGCGGATCGACACCCGGGCGTGCAGGTGCGGCTCGTAGCCGTCGGGGAGGACGGAGGCGACGAGCGCCTGGCCGCCGACCGAGTGGAGGTGGAAGTCGAGGACCGAGTTCGACACGCTGAGCACCTGGTTCGGGGCGTAGAGCCCGTAGCCGGAGGTGTCCTTCTGGCCGCTGTAGGCCTGCATCTGCGGGTAGGTGGACAGGACCCGCCCGAGAGCGGCGTCGCGGTCGAAGTCCTCGGCGAACACCTGCTTCCAGGTGATGCCCGCACTGGTCACCGTACCCACCGGCATGGCGGCGCCGGCGGTGGCCACCGGGGGTGCGACCGTCGCTTCGGGAATCGGGGCCTCGGTGGGGGTCTCCGTGGGCGTCGGCGTCGGCGTCGCGCTCGGAGTGGCCGAGGCCGACGGCGTCGCGCTCGGGGTCGAGGAGCGGCGCGGCGAGGCGGTGGGTGCGGCCGTCGGATCGGCTCGGGAGCCGTTCGAGAAGGGCCCGAACAGGCTGAACGCGGTACCGGCGGCCACGACGGCGCCTCCGCCCAGCGCGCCGAGGAAGGCACGTCGAGTGGTGCGCTTCTTGGCCTCGGCCTCGGCGATGGCGTACGCCTGGACCTCGGCGGACTCCTCCGGGGTGGGCGGCAGGTACGTCTCGCGATGGCGGACGGACTCGGGACCGGGTTCCGGGGTACGAGGAGGTCGAGAGAAAGGCATGGGCGGGCCTTCGGGTCGGCAGGGCTTCGGCGAGCGGGCGGGAGACGTGACTCGCTGGGGCGGGCGGGTCGCGCCGGTCGGGCGGGGCGGGTCGTGCGGGCGGATCGGGTCGTGCACGTGCGGGTGAAACGGATGATACCCCCCGACCGAGGGCCAGAGTCTGTGAACGGCGCCAGGCGGGCGCAGGACGCCGGCCCTGTCGGTGGATCCGAGGGGCCGCTAGCCTGACCGGATGCGGCGACTTCCGGGTGAGGCGGACGACGCGGGTTCCGCGTCGTCCTCTCCGGGGCTCCCCCGGGGAACGAAGATCGACCAGGCCACCACCCCGCAGGAGGCTAACCGTGCTTCGCACGGCACGCCCCCCGCACCGACGGACGAGTCACCCGGAAGCCGTCTGCAGGCCCGGTCCGTGCATCCCACGCCACCTCATGTCGCCGCAGCCCTCGCAGATGCGTTCCTCGCAGCCCCCTCCTGGAACGCCTCCGGGCTCCGCGAAGCCGCCGCCGTCTGCCTGGGCGGGCCCCGCCGGTTCGTCGTGCCGGTGGTCGGGCACGTGCTCCGAGCCCACCACCGGCCGCCGCGCGACGCTCCTCGCGAGCTGAGCCGCCGCATCCTCGACTCTCCGGGTTTCGCCGAAGCCGTCGAGCGCTCGGCACGTCGCCTGCCGCTGACGATCGCCTCGTGGCGCGTCGAGCCGCCGTCGTCGCGGAACCCCGACGATCGGGGGATGCTCGGGCTCGCCACCGTGACGGACCTCGCCCGGGCCCTCGGCACGGATTCCTCGCGGCTCGCCTGGTTCGCCGACACGAAACTGTGGAACCGCCGCGCCCCGGCCGGCCCCCTGCATCACTACCGCTACGAGTGGCGGGCGCGACCGGGGCGGGTCCCACGACTTCTCGAGGTGCCGCAGGGCCTCCTCAAGGGGATGCAGCGCACCGTGCTCGACGAGCTGCTCGACCGGCTGCCGCTGAACGACGCCGCCCACGGATTCGTCCCCGGCCGGAGCGCCGTGACCGGAGCCGCCCTGCACACCGGGCAAGAGGTCGTGATCGGGCTCGACCTGGTGTCGTTCTTCGCGCGGGTGCCGGCGCGGAAGGTGTACAGCGTGTTCCGGCAGGCGGGGCTCCCCGAGGCGGTGGCGCACACGCTGACCGGACTCTGCACGCATTCCGTCCCGCCTCGCATCCTCTCGCTCATGCCCCCGGGAGGCTCCCCCGACGAGCGCTTCGCC
Source organism: Frondihabitans cladoniiphilus (assembly GCF_039544345.1). NCBI lineage: Bacteria > Bacillati > Actinomycetota > Actinomycetes > Micrococcales > Microbacteriaceae > Frondihabitans > Frondihabitans cladoniiphilus. The sequence continues at coordinate 174,170 of NZ_BAABLM010000001.1, read as the reverse complement.
CTCCGCCGCGCGCTGGCTCTCCCGCACCTGCCGCAGGGCTCCCCCACCTCGCCGATGCTGGCGAACCTCGCGGTGCGGCGGCTCGACTCGCGCCTCGCGGGCTGGGCGACCTCGGTCGGCGCCGTCTACACGCGGTACGCCGACGACCTGGCGTTCAGCGGCGGGTCGGCGCTGGCGTCCCGCGTCGACGCGTTCGTGCGCGGCGTCGACCGCATCGTGACCGACGAGGGGTATTCGCTGAACGTCCGCAAGACGCGCGTGCGCCGACGGGGTGTGCGGCAGACGGTGACCGGCATCGTCGTGAACGAGACCACGGGGTTCGGGCGGCGCGAGTACGACGCGGTGAAGGCCGAGCTGCACAACTGCGTCGTGAAAGGGCCCGGTACGCAGGATGCCCGGGGTCACCCCGACTACCGCGCCCACCTCCTGGGACGCATCGCCTGGGTGACGGCGCTGAACCCGGGCCGCGGCGCGCGCCTGCGCCGCGAGTTCGACCGCATCCGCTGGTGACCCGCCTGCCTGCGGAGTCCGGGCTGCCGGCCCGGGTAACGTGACTGGCCGACGAAAGGGGCGGAATGAGCGAGCTCGACGAGGCCGTGGAGCGGTTCGCCCGCCCGAGACGCGGGGTGACGGCGCTGCCGGAGGAGACCGAGGAGGTCGCGGGGCGCTGGGCGTTCGAGTCGCTCCTCGCCGAGACCGCCATCGCCTTCCGCCGTCGGGGAATCGAGCCGGTCGACACGGTCATGGCCGGCCGTGGCTCGCACGGGGCCGAGGTCTTCAAGACGGTCGCGGCCTGCTGGCCCCTCGAGCTCTTCGCCCTGACGACCCGCGGCGTCGCGCTCCCGTACACGATGCTCACCACGCGTCCACCGGCCCTCGATGCCGACCCGCGGCCCGACGCCCCGCTCCTCTGCGTGATCCCGAACCCGATCGTCGTCGGTCCCGGCGCGAACGACGTCGAAGTGAACCGCCGCGGCCAGCTCCTGTGGCGCTGGTCCACGCCCTACTCGTCCGGAGGCGTCACGCAGCCCTGGACCGCCGGCTTCCGCGAGCGCTTCGAGGCGAACTGGTCGGAGCACCGCCCCGGCCCTCTCGTCGAGCCGCTCGCCTTCGCCCTGGTCGATCATCTCGACGGTCGGATCGAGCGTGGCGTCGTCCACTGAGGTCGTGTAACACCGCTGTCACATGCGTGAGGCAGAGTGGATCGCACAGGATGAACCGAACGGTTCATCGAGCGACGACGAGAGGCCCGTCATGCCCCAGCCCCTGACCATCGGCATGTTCCAGACGATGGGCCTGTCGGGCTCGTGGCGCCTGCCGGAGAACACCACGCCGACCTTCCTCACCCTCGACTACTGGACCGGCCTGGCGAAGCGCTCGGAGGCGGCGGGCGTCGACTTCCTCTTCATCGCCGACGACTTCGGCTATCCCCTCATCCACGGTGAGGTGTCGCCCACGGCCGTCGAGCACGCCCTCCTCTTCCCGCGCGGCGACCCGTCCATGGTGATGGGCGCCATGGCCGCCGTCACCGACTCGCTCGGCCTCGTCGTCACGATGTCGACGAGCGTCGAGCGTCCCCCGGCCCTCGCCCGCCGCATGGCGACGCTCGACCACCTCGCGAACGGCCGCATGGGCTGGAACGTCGTCACCGGTGCCGGCCAGAACGCGTCCGCCCGCCTCTTCGGCGAGCCGATGCGCAACCACGACGACCGCTACACCGCCGCCGAGGACTACCTCACCCTCACGATGACCCTGTGGGAGGGCTCCTGGGAGGACGACGCCCTCCGGGTCGACCGCGAGGCGGGCGTGTACGCCGACGGGTCGAAGGTGCACGAGATCCACCACGAAGGGCCGTTCTACACGGCCGACGGAGTGTTCACGACTCCCCCGTCGCCGCAGCGCACGCCCCTGCTGTTCCAGGCCGGCGCGTCGACGAAGGGCCGCGATCTCGCAGCCCGCTACGCCGAGGCCGTGTTCCTGGCCGCCGAGCCCGATGCCGTTCGCGACCAGATCGCCGACATCCGCGCGCGGGCCGTGGCCGCGGGTCGAGAGCCCGACGCGATCAAGTTCCTCGTCGCCGGCACCTTCATCGTCGCCCCGACGACGGCCGAGGCGACCGCGCTCCGGGAGCGGATCACGGCCTTCGTGACGACCGAGGACGCCGGCGTGCAGTACGCCTTCTTCACCGGACTCAACCTGCTCGACATGGATCCGTCGAAGCCCCTCGCCTCGACCGAGAGCGAGCAGGGCCGCACCAACATCGAGCGATTCACGGGCGACGGCGTGACGGCGGCGCCCACCGTCGCGGAGATCCTCGAGGAGTTCCGCGTCAACGGCGTCATGGGCGATCCGTTCATCGGCACGGCCGCCGAAGCCGTCGACCAGGTGGAGAGCCTGATGGCGCACACCGGCGCCGACGGCCTCCTCGTCCAGCCCGGCCCCACGGGCGACTCGGCCTCCTTCTTCGACCTCGTCGTCCCCGAGCTGCGCGAGCGGGGGCTGCTCGCACCCCTGCCCGATGCGGAGACGGGGGATGCGCATCCCCCGACCCTGCGCGAGCGCCTGTTCCCCGGCGGCGGTCCGCACCTGCCGGCGACGCACCCCGGTCACACGCTGCGGGTCGGGCGCTCCTAGCCCGCCCCTGCCCTGGACACACCGAAGCGGCACGAACGCCCCTCCGAGGAGTGGTGTTCGTGCCGCTTTCGTGTGCCCCGAGGCAGGCGTGCGGGAGCTAGCGCACCTTCTTGATCGGGATCACGCAGAGCGCACCGATCACCGCGGCGATGCCGGCACCCCAGAGCATGAGCGTGTAGTTCGTGCCGGTTGCGCTGCCGATGCCGAGGAGCAGAGCGGCGAAGGCGGGAGCCAGCGACTGCGGCAGGGCGTTGGCGATGTTGATGACGCCGAGGTCCTTGCCCGGCTTGTCGGCGTTCGGCAGCACGTCCACGACGAGGGCGTTGTCGATCGACGAGTAGATGCCGTATGCGAAGCCCATGATGATCTCGGCCACGTAGAACCAGCCGAGGGTCGAGGTGTGGGCGAGGAGCACGAGCCCGACCGCGGTGAGGAACGTGGATCCCCCGACGAAGATCTTGCGCTGGTGTAGACGGTCGGAGAGCGGACCCGAGAAGGAGGCGCTGACGACGAGAGCGATCGTGTAGAGGAGGACACCGAACGCGACCGCTTCGGTGGCCGACTGCGTCTTCAGTCCGATCTGGTGCTGCATGTAGAACAGCCGGTAGGTGGTGAACATGAAGGTGGAGAAGATGATCAAGAAGCGCGACCACCAGGCCCACGCGAAGTCCTGGTTCTTGATCGGGTTGGTCCAGAACGAACCGATGATGTTGAGGAACGTGAACCGCTTGATCGGCACCGTGGGCAGCTCGTCGCGGCAGACGATCGTGTAGACGACCACGAGGATGATGGCCAGCACACCGGGAGCGATGAACAGCACCGGAAGGTTGAACGCGAACAGCACGGCCAGGTAGGTGCCGAAGAGCACGGCGCCGTTCTGCGCCAAGGCGATGACGGTGGATGCCCGACCGCGCTGGAATTCGGGCACGTTGTCGGCGAAGCTCGCGGTCAGCGTGGACAGCGTCGCGTTGGCCGCCACCTGGCAGACCAGCCAGCCGATCGCCATGGTGAACGTGTTCGGCGCGTAGGCCACGATGGCGAGGCCGACCAGGAGGCCCACCGTGCCGCCGATCAGCCAGGGGCGCCGACGGCCCCACCGGGTGCGCGTGCGGTCGGAGAGGGCACCGGCCAGCGGGTTGGCGAAGAGCGCTCCCAGAGCACCGATCGGCAGGACCGCCCCGATGATCGACGTGGCGTTCGACGGGTCGAGCGCCTGGGCCTTGAGCTGCATGCTCACGTACACCGGCGACAGGAGCGCGATGAACAGACCGAGTTGCGCGAGACCGAGGCCCCAGAGGTAGGCCTTCGAGACCTTCACCGTACTCACCGCCTGCGTGAGTGGTTCGTTCGTTTTCATCGTCTCTGATGAGGACATGACGCCTCCTTGGGCCATCTCGGGTGAATACCAACCAACGGTTGCTATTCGTGACGGTAACGCTCCGGCGCCGTTGTCGCAAGACGTCGTCCGAACATTTCTCGTTCCTTTGCACCGGACCCGCGATCGGGCATAGGGTCGTTCCGTCGCCGATAGCGCGACTTTTGCCCGATCTTCAACAGAAGTCTCGAACCAGGAGTTCACATGGCCAACGAACCGTCCGTCCAGCTCTACACAGTGAGGGACGCCATCGCCGACGACCTCGCCGGTGCGATCGACCGCGTCGCCGCGATCGGCTTCACCCGGGTCGAGCCGTACGCCTTCGTCGAGCAGGCCTCGGCCTACGCGGCGGCCCTCAAGGCCTCCGGCCTCTCCGCCCCGTCCGGTCACGCTGCTGTGATCGACTCGGCGAACCCGACCGAGATCTTCGAAGCCGCGGTCACGCTCGGCATCGAGACCGTCATCGACCCGTTCATCCCCTCCGACCGCTGGCAGACCGCCGACGACGCCGCGCGCATCGCCGAGCGCGTCAACGAGCTCAGCGTGCAGGCGAAGGGCTTCGGCCTGCGCTTCGGCTACCACAACCACCAGTGGGAGTTCGGCAACAAGGTCGACGGGCGCTCGATCTACCACCTCTTCGTCGATGATCTCGCTCCCGAGGTCGTCCTCGAGCTCGACACCTTCTGGTCGACCGTCGGAGGCGCGAACACCGTCGAGCTCCTGAAGGAGCTCGGCGACCGCGTCCAGTTCATCCACGTCAAGGACGGCCAGGTCTCCGGCGACATCGCCGACGCCCTCCCCTCGAGCGACAGCGCTCTCGTCGTCCCCGACGAGCTCATGGCCGCCTTCAAGCTGCAGGTCCCGGCTGGAAGCGGCGACGTCGACGTCGCGGGCATCCTCGCCGCGGCCCCCCAGGCCCTCCGTGTCGTCGAGTTCGACGGCTACGCCGGAGACGTCTTCGAGGGCATCGCCGGCTCGTTCGCCTGGCTGCGCGAGAACGACACCGTCGCCGAGCCCGCCGCATGACGGCGACCGGCCCCGTCGGCATCGGATTCATCGGTGCCGGCAACATCTCCACGCAGTACTTCGACAACCTGACGAAGTTCGAGGACGTCCGCGTCCTCTTCGTCGCCGACCTCATCGCGGAGCGCGCCGAGGCCGCCGCCACGAAGTACGGCATCCCGGGCTGGGGCACGGTCGACGAGCTCCTCGCCATCGACGAGATCGAGATCGTCGTCAACCTGACGCTCCCGGCCTCGCACGCCGAGGTCGGCCGGCAGGTCATCGCGGCCGGCAAGAGCGTCTGGAGCGAGAAGCCCCTGGCCCTCGAGGCCGACGACGCGGCATCGCTGCTGAAGGCGGCGTCGGATGCGGGCGTCCGGGTCGCGTGCGCCCCCGACACCGTGCTCGGCGCCGGCATCCAGACGGCCCTCCGCGCGATCGCTCGCGGCGACATCGGCGAACCCCTCACGGCGACGACCCTCTTCCAGGTTCCCGGCCCGAACTCGTGGCACCCGGACCCGGAGTTCCTCTTCGCCTACGGCGCCGGCCCGCTGTTCGACATGGGCCCGTACTACGTCACCACCCTCGTGCACGCGTTCGGCTCGGCCGAGCGAGTGCAGGCGGTCTCGTCGAAGTCGCACGAGACCCGGGTGATCGGCTCGGGCCCCCGCGCCGGTACCGAGTTCCCGGTCGAGGTGCCGACGCACCACGCGGCGCTGATCTCGTTCGAAGCGGGGCAGTCGGCGGCGTCGACGTTCAGCTTCCAGCAGGCGCTCCCCCGGGCCGGCTTCGTGGAGATCACCGGCACCGACGGCACGCTCGTGCTGCCCGACCCGAACACCTTCGAGGGCGACTCGAAGCTGTGGCGTTTCGGCGAGGCCGAGCCGACGACGATCGCGGCCGAGGGCTCCACCTGGGGCCGCGGCACCGGCATCGTCGACCTGGCGCGTTCGATCCGCTCCGGCACCCCCGAACGGGCGACCGGCGCCATCGCATCCCACGTGCTCGACGTGCTCCTCGCGATCCGCGACTCCGCCGCGTCAGGCGACTCCGTCACGGTGGCCAGCTCGATCACGAAGCCGGAGCCGCTCGAGGCGTCGTTCGACCCGGCGGCGCGCACGCTGTAGCCCGGCGGTCGCACGCCTCCCGCACCGAAACACCCCTGTCCGGCACGACCACCTCTCCTAGGAGGGGTGTTCGTGCCGGACAGGGGTGTTCGTGCGTGGGCCCCGCTAGACCATGTCCTTCGACCCGCGCCGCGACAGGGCGAGGTTCACCAGCACCGCACCGACGATGATCACGCCGCTCACCACGCTCTGGAAGAACGGGTTCACGCCGAGCAGGATCAGGCCGTTGCCGATGATGGCGATGAACAGCACGCCGAGCAGGGTGCCGAGCATCGAGCCGCGGCCGCCCGAGAGCGAGGTGCCGCCGACCACGATGGCCGCGATCACGTCGAACTCCAGCCCGGAGGCGGCGGTCGCGTTGCCGCCCGACAGGCGCCCCGCGGTGACGATGCCGACGACGGCCGAGAGGAGGCCGGTGCCGACGAAGACCAGGATCCGCACACGGGAGACCTTGATGCCGCTGAGGAGCGCCGCCTTGGCGTTGCCGCCGACCGCGAAGACCGAGCGGCCGAAGCGGGTCCGGCGGGAGATGAACAGGTAGATCACGAACAGGATCAGCATCAGCACCGCGTTGACGGGGATGCCGCCGGGGAGCGTGCCGCCGAGGAAGTCGAGGAAGTTGCTGTCGTTGATCGGCACCGGCAGAGCGTTGGTCATGAACTCCGCCTGCCCTCGGAGGGCGAGCCAGAGGCCGAGCGTCACCACGAACGACGGCACTCCGAACCGGGCGCGCAACCAGCCGGCGAACGCGCCGATCACGGCACCGCCGACCAGGGTGAGGACGACGGCGAGGCCGATGCCGAGGTGCCAGGGGCCCGCCATCTCGGCGAGCATGACGGACCAGAACGCCACGGCCGGGCCGACGCTGATGTCGATCTCGCCCGCGACGATGACGAGGGTGCCCGCCCAGGCGATGGTCCCGACGTCCGCCGCCGACTGGAGGATGCTGAAGGCGTTCCGGGTCGTGCCGAAGTTCGGTGCGACGATCGACAGCACGACGTAGAGCACGACGATGCCGACGACCAGGCCGACGATGTTGATCTGCTGCGGTCCGAACTGGAAGCGGATCCGCGGGCCCTTGTCACGGGGAGCGGTGGTGGGACCGGCCGGAGCCAAGGTCTTGGAAGGCATGGTGCGTCCTCTTCCTGAGCCGTTGCTCAATGTTCTGCCATGGCCGTGGCCAGGAGGGTGTCGGTGGATATCTGGGGAGCGACGAACTCTTCGACGATCTCGCCGCCGCGGAGCACGAAGACCCGGTCGCAGACCGCGGGCAGCTCTTCGAGTTCGCTCGAGACGAAGACAACGACCCGGCCGGAGGCGGCGAGCTCGCGGATGATCCCGTAGATCTGCGCCTTGGCCTCGATGTCGACGCCGCGGGTCGGCTCGTCGAGCAAAAGGATCTTGCTGTCGGCGTGCAGCCAGCGGCCGATGACGGCCTTCTGCTGGTTCCCGCCGCTCAACGTGGCGAGCTCGTCGTGGGTGGACGACGACTTGATCGACATCTGGGCGACGATCTTGCGAGCCGCCGTGGTGATCTTCCGGGGGCTGAGCACACCCGAGACGCTGACCGACTTCCAGTCGGAGACGACGATGTTCTCGTCGATCCCGAGCAGGGGGAAGATGCCGTCCTCCTTGCGGTTCTCGGGAGTGAGGCCGATTCCGTGCTTGAGCGCCCGGGCGTTGCCCTTGCCCGCCAGGTCGACACCGTCGACCACGATCGAGCCGGAGTCCGGAGTCGTGATGCCGGCGATGGCCTGGAGCAGTTCGGTGCGTCCGGATCCGAGGATCCCGGCGATCCCCACCACCTCACCCGCTCGCAGATCGAGGTCGACCCGTTTGAGCTTGGGTTCGAAGGCGAGGCCCGAGACCGACACCATGACGGCGCCGTCGCCGGGCGGCGCCTGGTCGATGGGGTCCATCTCGCCGGCCGCGTCGCCGAGCATCATCTGCACGACCTCCTGGGTCGACAGCTCGCCGATGGGCCGGGTGTCGATCAGGCGGCCGTCGCGCATGACGGACGCCGTGGAGGCGACTCGGCGGATCTCGCTGAGGCGGTGGCTGACGTAGACGACCGAGACCCCCTCGCGGGAGAGCTGGTCGACGACCGCCAGGACGCGGGTGACCTCGCTCGCCGAGAGCGAGCTCGTCGGCTCGTCGAGGATGAGGAGCTTCAAGTCGTCCTTGAGGGCTCGGGCGATCTCGATCATCTGCTGGTCGGCGATGCCGAGCTCGGAGACCGTCTGCTGAGGCCGGAACGAGAGCCCGAGCCGGTCGAGCGCCCTCTCGGTCTCGGCGGCCATGGCTCGGTAGTCGATCCCCGTGCCGTTCCGGAGCCACCGACCCATGAACATGTTCTCGGCGATCGTCATGGACGGGATCAGCGAGAGCTCCTGATAGACCGTCCGGACCCCGAGGGCACGGGCACCGTCGATGCCGCCGGAGCCGAGGAGGGTGCCGCCGAGGTAGACCTCGCCGCTGTCGGGAGCCTCGGCCCCCGACAGCAGCCGGATCATCGTCGACTTGCCCGCCCCGTTCTTGCCGAGGAGCGCCCGGACCTCCCCCGGGCGGACTTGGAAGTCCGCCCGGGAGAGCGCCTGGACGTTCGGGTACTGCTTCGAGACGTCGCGGACGTCCGCTACGAATTCGGTGGCTGCGTCCGTGGTGGACATAGTCGTGTCTCCCTGCACTTCATCGTGAGTGGTGTCGCCGTCGAGTCGAAGGGTCAGTCGATCACGGGATTCCGTTGGCGTGGGCCGCGAGCCACTTCTTGCCGTCTTCGCTCCCCGTGTAGAGGTCGATCGGAGCGGCGACGTTGATGTTCGACGGCTTCTTCTTGCCGTTGGTGGCGTCGATGGCCGCCTTGATGGCGAGCTTGCCGACGGCCTGGCCGGAGACGTCGACCTCGGCCTTCAGAACGGTGCCCTCGACGAGGGCGTTGGCGAGGTCGGTCGTCATGTCGGAACCGAAGACGACGGTCTTGCCGACGCGGTTGTTCTGTTCGACGCTCTTCACGCCACCGATCGTGGCTCCGCCCGATTCGCCGAAGAAGGCGTCGAGGTCGGGGTGCGCGGTGAGGATGTTCGTGGCCGTGTCGATCGACTTGGTCGGGTCGGTCGCGAGCTGGTTCGCGACGATCTTGTAGCCGGGGACCTGCTTCTTCAGCACGTTCTCGAAGCCCTGACGACGCTGCACGCAGACCTGGACGAACTCGCAGTTGAGCACGCCGATCTGCGGCGAGGTGATCTTGTTGGCGATGAAGTACTTGGCCGCGGCCTCGCCGATCTGCTCGCCGAACTTGACCGGGTCGCCGTAGATGTACGAGTAGACGTACTTCGACGCCGAGGCGCTGGCGATGCAGGTGTTGTAGCAGATCACCGGGATGCCGGCGTTCGAGGCCTGCTTGATCGCGGGGATCGAGCTCTGCCCGGAGGCCGCCGAGAGGAGGATCGCGTTCACGTTCGCCGAGATGTACGTGTTCATGAACGTGCTCTCTTTCGAGGCGTCGTCCTGCGCGTTCGACTCGAGGATCTTGACCGACTTGCCGTTCTCCGTGGCGCCGTCCTGCACGCCCTTCTGGACTCCGCCGTAGAAGCCCTGCGTGTCGAGGTAGATGGCCCCGACCGTGATGTTCTTCGAGGAGGCTCCGCTCGAGGCCGTGCCGCTGCCGGAACACGCCGCGAGGATGCTGATCGTCGCCGCCGCCAGTGCAACGGCGGCGATCACTCTCTTGTTCTTCTTGAGATCCACTTTGACCTCTTCCTGGCCGACGCCGGAGCATCGAACCTGCTGTGTGTGGTTGTGCGTCGAGGGGGTGTCGACGGTTTCATCTAAAACGTATAAATCACGGACACGGCGACACCTTATGGGCGATCAGCCGCGACCGTCAAGAAAAGCGCGCCGTAAATTTAAACGATTAATGCCGCTTTCTCTTGCTCAAGGCTAAGCACTCCCACAAACTCCGTGAAGGGCGGATCCTCGGGTCAATCTGGACAAAACGACGAACGCGGCCCATGCTGTCGTCGTGCTCAAAGAAGAGGGCTTCCCCGGCCAACGCCTCCGCGTGCTGCCCTGGCCGCAGGTGGATCTCGCCCTGTCCCGGCCCGCGACCTCGCACCTGCTCGTCACCGACGCGGGCTACTTCCCGCAGGCGCGATCCCACGGCATGAGTCGCCAGGTCGGCCTCGGCCAGCTCATCGTGATCGTCTGCACCCGGGGCCGCGGCTGGTGCACCATCGGCCGGACGACCTACGACGTCGAGCCGGGCCAGGCCCTCCTGATCCCGCCGGGCGCACCCCACGAGTACGGCGCCGACCAGGACGACCCGTGGACCCTGTGGTTCATGCACGTCGCCGGCGCCGACCTCGACGAACTCATCGCCGCCGCGAGGCTCGACGTCGACGCGACCCCCGTCCGCCGCCTCCGCGACCCGTTCCGGATCAGCGAGCTCCTCGACGACGTCGTGCGGGCGCTCGAGCACGACCAGACCGCCATGAGCCAGCTCGCGGCTTCCGGCGCCGCCTGGCACTGCCTGGCCCTCCTGGCGTCGGAACGTCCCCCCGACACCCCCCGCGTCTCGTCCATCGATCTCGCTCGCGACCACATCCGCCGCAACTTCGCCGAGACCCTGTCGATCTCCGACCTCGCCGCCGTGGCCCTCCTGAGCCCCTCGCACTTCGCCGCCCTGTTCCGCCGCCACACGGGCACGAGCCCTTTGAAGTACCAGACCCAGCTGCGGATGGCGCGAGCCCGCGAGCTGCTGGACACGACCGACGCCCCGGTGTCGACCATCAGCGAGCAGGTGGGCTACGCCGACCCCTTCTACTTCTCCCGGCAGTTCAAACTCGTCAACGGGACGACACCGCTCCGCTACCGGGCCAAGGCGAAGGGATGACGTCTCGTCGTCGTTTCGTCCAGGTTCTCCACGCGAATGGTCGTTCCCGGCACCCGTCCGGCCTTCCTACGATTGCGGCATGCTCAGCGAAGAGTCGTCGATCGACCTCCCCCGTCCCCCTGCGGATCAGGCGCCCCTCCCGGTCAAGGCGTGGTCCGAACCGATCGAGATCGACACCTACGAGCCGGCCGCTCCCGACCGGTACCCGCAGTTCCTCGACAACCGCGTCTACCAGGGGTCCTCGGGCAAGGTGTTCCCGCTCCCGTTCCACGAGCGCATCGCCTCCGAGAAGCACCCGCACCTCTGGCAGGCCGTCCACCTCGAGAACGAGTGGATGCGCGTGGTGATCCTCCCCGAGCTCGGCGGCCGGATCCACATCGCCTATGACAAGTCGACCGACTACGACATCTTCTACCGCAACAACGTCATCAAGCCCGCCCTGGTCGGGCTGACCGGCCCCTGGATCTCCGGCGGAGTCGAGTTCAACTGGCCCCAGCACCACCGTCCGGCCACCTACCTGCCCACCGACGTCTCGATCGAGCGCGACGACGACGGCAGCGTGACCGTCTGGTGCTCCGACCACGATCCTTTCGACCGCATGAAGGGGATGCACGGCATCCGCCTCCGCCCCGACTCCTCGGCCGTCGAGGCCCGCGTCCGGCTCTTCAACCGGTCGGAGCAGACCCGGACGTTCCTCTGGTGGGCCAACGTCGCGGCAGCGGTCGGCGACGGCTACCAATCGTTCTTCCCCGGCGACGTGCACCACGTGGCCGACCACGCCAAGCGCGCGGTCGTCACGTTCCCGCAGGTCGAGGGGCTGTACTACGGCGTCGACTATCCGTCGAGGGTCGACTCCGAGCATCCCGACGCCGACCGTCTCGACTGGTACCGCAACATCCCGGTGCCCACGTCGTACATGGTGACCGCCTCCGAGGACTCCTTCTTCGGCGGCTACGACCACTCCCGGCAGGCGGGTTTCGTGCACTGGGCCGACCGGTCCATCGCGCCGGGCAAGAAGCAGTGGACCTGGGGCAACGCCCCCTTCGGGCACGCGTGGGATGCGAACCTCACCGACACCGACGGACCGTACGTCGAGCTGATGGCCGGCGTGTTCACCGACAACCAGCCGGACTTCTCTTTCCTCGCCCCGGGCGAGACCAAGACCTTCAGCCAGTTCTGGTACCCGATCTCCGAGATCGGCCCGGCCATGCAGGCCACCCGCGAGGCGGCGATCCGCGTCGACGTGCTGGACGCGGCGACACTCCGGGTGGGAGTCTCCCCCTCGATGCCCGCGCCGGGCAGCACGATCGAGTTCGTCGGGGCCGACGGTGCCGTGCTCGATCGACTGGTCCGCGATCTCGCGCCCGGCGCCCCGGTCGTCGTCGACTGGACGAGCCCGCAACCGGTCGACCTCACGACCCTCCGGGTCCGGGTCGAACACCGCGGAACGGTGCTCGTCGAGCACTCCTGGCGAGCCGCCGACGAAGAGGCGGCTGCCCCCGCACCGGCCGTCGCTCCCCCGGCCCCGGCCGAGGTGGACACGGTCGAGGAACTCCACCTCGTCGCCACCTATCTCCAGCAGTACCGGCACGCGACTCGGTCTCCGGAGCCCTACTGGGCCGAGGCGCTCACCCGCGACGCGTCGGACGTCCGCTCGAACGTGGCTCTCGGATCCCTCCGCTACGAGGAGGCCCGGTACGACGAGGCGATCGCCCACTTCCGTCGGGCCATCGCCCGCGAGACCCTCTGGGCGCCGAACCCGGGCGACGGCGAGGCGCACTACCGCCTCGGGCTCGCGCTTCGGCGTGCCGGCCGCGAGGACGAGGCGCGAGCCGCCTGGGGGAAGGCCACCTGGAACGCCGCCCAGGCGATCCCGGCCCACCTGGCGCTCGCACGGAGCCTCGCCGTCGTCGACCCGGCGACCGCCCTCGACCACGCCCGTCAGGTCGTCCGGCGCGATGCCGAGCACCTCCAGGGGCGCGACGTCGTGACCGTTCTGCTGCGTCGCCTCGGACGCGAGGAGGAGGCCGAACAGGTGCTTCGAGAGACCCTGGCGTTCGACCCGCTCGACCACTGGGCCCGCGACCTCGCCGGGCTCGCACCGACGGACGACGCTCCCACGCTCCTCGACGTGGCGCTCGAGTACCGGTCGATCGGCGACGACGCAGCCGCCCAGCGCCTGTTCGACGCGGCCGTCGAGGCCGCGCCCCGCCGAGCCGCCGGACAGGTCAACGTCGGACCCCTGGCCGCCTTCCACGCGGCCGCTCTCGACCTCGCCCACGGCGACGAGGCGGCTGCCCGCGCTCGCATCGCCCGGGCGACCGACGACGCGACGAACTCCCTCCCCTCCCGTCTCGACGACGTGGACGCCCTGGTGCGCATCGCCGCATTCGACGGCGAACCCGTGGTGCGAGCGATGCTCGGGAGCTGGTACTTCGCTCGAGGCCGCTACGCCGACGCGATCGACGCGTGGACGACGGCCCTCCACGAGACAGTCGGTCGTGAACGGACCTCGGACGCGCCGCTGCGGGCGCTGCTCGAACGCAATCTCGGCATCGCCGCCTACAACGTGCAGCACGATCCCGAGTCGGCCGCGGCGCATTTCGAAGCAGCTCGCCTCGCGATGCCGGACGATGCCCGGCTGCTCTTCGAGAGCGACCAGCTGGCTGCGCGCAGGGGCGTGGACTCGGCCGACCGACTGCGGATCCTCGAGGAACGCCTCGATCTCGTCCAGGAACGCGACGACCTGAGCGTCGAGCGGGCCCGGCTCCTGACCCGCGAGGGTCGCTCGCAGGAGGCCGTCGCAGAGCTGCGGGCCCGCCGGTTCCAGCCGTGGGAGGGCGGCGAGGGTGTCGTGCTGTCGGCCTGGGACGCCGTCGCCCTGGATCTCGCCCGGCTCGCGCTGGCGGACGACGATCCGGCCGAGGCCATCGCGTTCGTCTCGAGCGCCCTGCATCCCCCGCGCAGTCTCGGCGAAGCCCGCCACCCTTTGGCCACCACGGCCGATCTGCACCTGGCTCTCGGCGACGCTCTCGATCGCGCGGAGCGCACCGACGAGGCCCGCGAGGCCTGGGAGACGGCGGCCCGAGCGCAGGGCGACTTCTCGGACATGGCCACGGCCGCCTTCACCGAGCGAAGCGTGGCCGCCATCTCGGCGCTGCGGCGTCTCGGGCGAGCGGCCGAGGCGGACTCGGCGACCGCGGCGCTGGCGCAGTGGATCGACGACGAGGCCGCCCGGCCCGCCGAGATCGACTTCTTCGCCACCTCCCTGCCGACCCTTCTGCTGTTCCACGACGACCCCGCCGTCGAACGCGACCGGCGCCTCGATCGACTCCGAGCGCTGCACGGCGACCTCGTCGCCGAAGCGGCGTCGTCGGCCCTCTGATCTCCCCTTCCATCGGCCCCTCCGGGCCCCCTCAGAAAGGCTTCTCCATGCACGGAGTGTTCCTCCCCGGCGACGAGACCGCGGTCGTCAAAGAGTTCCCGAAGCCCGAGCCCGGCCCCGGCCAGGTGCTCGTCCAGGTGGGTGCCTCCGGCATCTGCGGCAGCGACATCGGCTTCATCTACCGCGGCTACAAGACGCACAAGGGCCTCGACGGAGCGCCCGCCTACAAGGGCGTGGTCGCGGGGCACGAGCCGAGCGGACGCATCGTGGCGGCCGGGACGGGAGTCACCCGGTTCGGCGTCGGCGACGACGTGATCGTCTACCACATCCAGGGCTGCGGCCGCTGTCGCAACTGCCGCTCCGGCTACTTCATCAGCTGCACCGACCAGCCGCACAAGGCGTCGTACGGGTGGCAGCGCGACGGCGGGCACGCGGAGTTCGTCCTCGTCGACGAGTCCACGTGCATCCCCCTGCTGGGCGACCTGACCTTCGTCGACGGCGCCCTCATCGCGTGCGGCTTCGGCACCGCGTACGAGGGGCTCCGACGTACGGGCATCCACGGCGGCGAAGACCTCCTCGTCGTGGGCCTCGGGCCGGTGGGACTCGCCGCCGCAATGCTCGGCAAGCTGCTGGGCGCCCGCCGCGTCATCGGCGTCGAGCGCAGCCCGGAGCGGATCGAGTTCGTGCGTTCCACCGGCCTCGTCGACGACATCGTGCTCGCCGACTCCGACGCCGTCGCGAACATCCTCGCGCTGACCGACGGTGTCGGCTGCCAGGTGGCGGTCGACTGCTCGGGCACGACGCCCGGTCGCTCGACCGCCGTCGAGGCCGCTGCCGAATGGGGCCGTGTCGGACTCATCGGTGAGGGCGGCCGTCTCGAGACCGAGGTCTCGGACGCCCTGCTCCACAAGCAGCTCACCCTCACCGCGTCGTGGGTGACGTCGCTCCAGGGCATGGAGGACGTCACGAGGATGCTCGCTGCCGAAGGCCTGCACCCCGAGATCGTGGTCTCGCACACGCTCGGGCTGCTCGACGCCGACGAGGGCTACCGTCTCGCGGCGGCCGGCGCCGAGGGCAAGGTCGTGCTGATCCCCGACGGCGCGCCCGTCCGCTGATGCCGGTGACGATCCGGGAGGCCGGATCGACGGACCTCCCCCTGCTGGTGGTCGAGGTCGGGGCGGCCGAGGTGCGGGTGGTCGAGGTCGGGGCGACCGGCGGGGGTCCGACGCCGATCGGCCCGATCACGGCCGTCTTCGCCCCGTCGCGCGGAGGGCGCCTGCTCGCTCTCCGCGCTGGCGCCGAAGAACTGCTCTGGCAGAACCCGCGGCTCGTCGGCCCGGACGGCTCGGCCGTCCTGCCGGTCGATCGGTGGCCGCTCGGCGACGGCGGCATGGGCACCTGGGCGAACGTCGGCGGGTCCAAGACCTGGCCGGCTCCCCAGGGCTGGAGCGGCCCCGACGAGTGGGCGGGCCCTCCCGACCAGGTGCTCGACAGCGGCGCCTGGACCGCGCGCATCACGGGCGGCACCCTCGTCCTGACGAGCCCGGACGATCCCCGGTCGGGGCTCCGCATCACCCGGACGTTCGCCTTCGCCGATCCGGCACCCTCCACCCCCGTCGTCTTCACCGAACGCATCGCGTTCGCGAACGTCGTCGACCGTCCGGTGCGGTGGTCGTCGTGGGAGGTCTGCCAGGTCGACACGGCGCCGGGCGGCACGGTGTCGATCGACGGCGCACGCCTCGGCGACCTGCTCGACCTCGGCGTCTACGAAGGCGACGCCCTCGCCACCGAGACGACGGCCGGGGTCGAGCTCGCCACCGGCCGCGGCGTCACGAAGCACGGCTCGACCGGAGGCAGCGGCGGGGTGTCGTACCGACGCCCGTCCGGGCTCGGGCTCAGGCTCCGGGCATCGGCCGAGGAGGGCGCCGTCTACCCGGACGGCGGCTGCCGCACCGAAGTGTGGCTGCAGCGTCCCACCGCGGAGCCCATCGCCTCGCTCGGCGATCTGCACCCGGATGCGCACGTCGCCGAGCTGGAGGTGCTCGGGCCGCTCCGCACGCTGGCGCCGGGCGCCACGAGCGAGCTCCTCGTCACCTGGACGATCGACCGGATCGACGGAGCGGGGGCGGTCAGCCCGCTTCGGTGACCCGGATCATCGTCTTGACCTCGGTGGGCAGCGGCGCCGTCCAGGCGTCCAGGGCATCACCGAAGGGGAGCGTTCGTGAGACGAGCCCGTCGGCGTCGAGGAGGCCCGCCTCGAGCATGGCGATGACCTTGGGCCACGTGAACGCGTAGCGCATGACACCGTGGATGGTGACCTCGCGCTCGATGACGGCCGGCATGGGCACGCTGGCGTCCTGTGCACCCACTCCGATGAACACGACCCGTCCGCCCGGACGGACCGTCAGGCAGCCGTCGTGGCGCACCGAGGCGACGCCGGTGCAGTCGATGAAGACGTCGTAGTCGTCTCCTGCGGCCGTCAGGTCGGCGACCGTCTCGGCACCGAGGCCGCGCGCGGTCTCGCGCCGCGCATCCTGCGGCTCCACCAGCACGATGCGCCCGGCCCCCTTCGCCCGCGCGAGCTGCAGCACGAACAGCCCCACGGGTCCGCCGCCGGCCACGAGCACCCGCGCGCCCATGGCGAGGTCGGCCTTCTCGATGCCGTTCAGGGCGACCGAGATCGTCTCGACCATCGCCGCGGCGTCGTCCGAGATCGAGTCGGGGATGTCGTGCGCGTTCTCGGCCGGGACGGCGAGGTACTCCTGGAGGGCCCCGTCGAGGTCGGGGACACCGAAGAAGCGCTGCGACGGGTCGATGTTGTAGCGGCCCTCGCGCGCCTCGCGGGAGGTCCAGTCGGGCACCAGCGGCTCGACCGACACCCGCCGGCCGACGCGGGCGACGTCGATTCCCCGGCCGACGGCCACGATGGTGCCGCCGAACTCGTGGCCCAGCACGACGGGTTCGGAGATGACGTCGCTCGAGGCGCGGCCCTCGAAGTAGAAGTGCTTGTCGGAACCGCAGACCCCCACGGATCCGATGCGGAGGAGGACTTCGCCCGGGCCGGCCGACGGAACGGGGCGCTCTTCGAGTCGCATGTCCTCCTTGCCGTGGAGGACCCAGGCTCGCATGGTCGTGGGGAGGTCGGTCATGGCTGTACCCGTTCGAAGTCGGCCCCGAGGAGGGCGGCGAGGAGTTCGATGTCGTCGGCGAGGTGTCCGCGCGCCATCGCCCAGTGGTGCGTCGAGCCCGACATGGCCCAGCGCTCGGTCCAGAGCCCGGGGTCGCAGCCGAAGTCGACCCGAGTCGTCGTGTTGCCGATCCGGATGTGCGGACCGTCGACGGCCGTGCCCTCCGAGACGATGAACTTCAGGCGGCCGTTGCCGAGCTCGCCGATGGAGAACTGCGTGACCGGACCGAGCGCGATGCCGCACTCGATCGAGACGCCGCCTCCGCCCTTGCCGTGGAAGACGGCCAGGCTGCGGAGGGTCGGCACCGAGTCGGTGATCGCCATGTCGGCGGCGTCGTTGTGGCCGAGTTCGACGACACCCGCTTCGAAGTCGAGGGCCTGGCCCTCGGTCAGGCTCCCGCCGCCGCCCAGCGCCCCGGTGATGAGCATCGCGATCGCGGCCCGGAGTTCGAACTCGGTCACGGTGGGGACGCCTCGGCTCGAGAGCAGCGTGGCGCCGATCGGGAACCCGGAGGCCAGCCGGTAGTAGATGTCGCTCGGCTGGCCGAAGTGGAAGTAGGCCAGGGTGTCGAGCGCCTTGTCGGCGACAAGCCGGTCGAGGGCCGCCGAGACGCGCGCCTGGAACCGGACGTTCTCTTCGTCGGCCCCCTCGGCGCGCTGGAAAGTCGCGTCGACCGTCCGCACCACGGCATCGACCTCGTCGTCGGTCACGGCCTCGTAGCGGACCCGGAGATCGTCGTACTCGAGCACCTCGACATGACCGCCGAGGGTCGCAAGCACCGAGGTGAGGTTGCTGGCGATGTCGTACATCCCCGGGTACAGGTGGCCCATCATCCCGTGGCGGGCCGACCGGAGCAGCCTCGTGGTGCGGGCGACGGCGACGAACGAGCCGATCCTCCCCCACGCGCGCTCGTCGTCGACGTGACCGGCGACGGCGCGCACGGGCTTGCCGAGACGCTCGAGCGCGACTCCGATCTCGGGAAGCCCCGCGGACCCGGCGTAGGCGAGCCACTCCCCGGTGCCGAACGTCGCGTGGTCCATCTTCGGCGACGGCTGCAACGACACGAGCACGATCGGCACGGCGACGTCGCGCAGAACGGGAAGGATCTGGCCGGACGTCATGTACGTGGAGACCAGCACGAGGAGCAGATCGAGGTCGGACCCCTTAATGCGTCGGGCGGCCTCGGCCCCCTGGGGCACGTCGGAGACGAGGCCGAAGTCGACGACCTCGGCCCCGAGGGATCCGAGACGCGAGCGGATCTCCTCGTTCGTCCGCTCCACCTGATCGAGGAGGCCGTCGAACTGCGGCCAGTAGGCGCCGAGCCCGCCTGCGACGACCCCGATGCGGGGCGCCTCCACGGCAACGCGCTCCAGCGGAGCAGGCGGTGTCCGCAGCGGTCGTTCACCGCTCACAGCAGGATCCCGCCCTCGAGCACCTGCGTGCCCCGCACCTCGCGGAAGGGGACGCCGAGCAGGTTCGCCGCGGCCCGGAAGGTCTGAGCGTTGTGCCCGACCGAGAGCGCCCAGTGGTGGTCGACCCCGGTCGCGCTCCACACGTCGACCCATTCGCCGGGGTGGCAGCCGAAGTCGACGCGCGAGGTGGTGTTGCCGATCTGCAGCAGCGGGCCGGGAACGACGGTGCCCTCCGAGGCGACGAGGACGTAGCTGCCGTCGCGCTCCTGCCCGAGACCGAGGGTCGTGACGGGGCCGGGCTGCACGTCGAACTCGACGCTGACGCCGTAGCCGCGCTTGCCGTGGAAGACGCCGAGGCCACGCAGGATCGGCCGCTCGTTGCTGATCGCGAGGTGCGCCGGACCGTCGTGGCCCATCTCGACCACCCCGTCGTCGAAGTTGATGCCCTGGATCTCGGTGAACGAGCCGCCCGCCCCGATGGCGTCGCTGATCAGCATCGCCAGGCTGTTGCGGAGTTCGTACTCGCCCGCGGCCGGGATCCCCCGCGCGGTGAGCAGCGAGGATCCGAGGATGAACCCGGCCCCGAGGCGCTCGTGGATCTCTCCCGCGAGACCGCGGTGGTAGTAGGCGAGCGAGTCGAGCTGGAAGTCGTCGACGAGCCGGTCGAGCCCGACCGAGACCTGCGCGGCCCAGTCGAAGTCGCCCTCGTCGACGCTGTCGTCGACGGTGAAGATCGACCGCGCGAGTTCCTTGCGCGCGGCGGTCTCCTCGGCCGTGACCTGCTCGACCCGCACCCGGAGGTCGTCGGGCTCCAGCACCTCGACGTGCGAGCCGAACGTGGTCGAGACGCGAGTCAGGTCGGTGGCGACGTCGAGCATCCCCGGGTAGAGGTGCCCCAGGAGCCCGTGACGGGCACCCCGGAACCGCGCCCGGACGCCGGCGGCGAGCACCCAGCGCTCGATGCGCTCCCACGCGCGGTCTTCGCGCAGATGGCCGGTCACCGAGCGGAACTCGACGCCGGCCCGCCGGAACAGGTTGCCGACCTCGGGCACGGAGCACTGGCCGCAGTAGGCGAGCCACTCCCCCGTCGTGAAGGTCGCGTGGTCCATCTTCTCGGTGGGCTGCAGGTCGATCACGAGGATCGGCGCGGCCACCTTCTGAGCGATCGGCAGGATCATCGACGACGTGAGATAGGTCGTCAGGAAGATGACGACGAGGTCGGGGTCGGCCACTCGGAGGGTCTCGGCCGCCGCGGCCGCCTCCTGCGCGTCGGAGACGAAACCGACGTCGACCACCTCGGCGTCCATCGTCTGGAACCGCTGGGTGACGTAGGCCGTCGACTCCTGCAACTGCGGAAGGAGCTGCGGGAACTGCGGCCAGTACGCGCCGAGGCCTCCCGCGACGAGGCCGAGTTTCGTGGGAGTCGCCCGGCGCGGGGGGAGCCCCGCGAATCCGGACGGGGAGGCTGGAACTGAAGACACCGTCGTCTTGCCCTTCGTTGGGAGGATCTGCTGTGGTTGGAACGGTAGCGCGGTTCTTTAAACGATTCAAGAGCAAGAGCCGAAACGTGGGATGCACGCCCCGGCGATCCTCGGAGAACCGGCACTCGGCCGACTGCTATCGTCTTGGAACGATTAGATGACGGCGAGGCACCGATGGAACGAAACCCCCCTCCGCGAGTCGGGCTGGCCGCCGTCGCCCGAGAGGCCGGCGTCTCGACGGCGACCGTCTCGAACACGCTCAACCGGCCCGAGATCGTGGCCGCCGCCACTCGGGCTCGAGTCCTCTCCGTCATCGAGCGACTGGACTTCGTCCCGAACACCACGGCGGCCTCGCTCCGCACCGGCACGAACCGCCTGATCGGCCTCGTGGTGCCCGACATCACCAACCCGTTCTACTCGGAGATCGCCAAGGGGGTGGCCGCCGCGGCCGACGAACAACGCCTGGGCGTCATCCTCTGCAACAGCCAGGACGACCCGGTGCGCGAGCTGTCGCAGCTGGAGATGCTCGCCGAGCAGCGCGCCGCGGGCGCCCTGGTCGTGCCGATCACGGCGGACGCCAAGCGGCTCGCCCGCCTCCGATCCCTCGGCACCCATCTGGTCCTGATCGACCGCGAGGCCGACGACGGCTGCTCCACCTCCATCGACGACGTGGCCGGCGGACGCCTCGCCGCGCAGCACCTGCTCAGCACCCGCGGCGACGACTTCGTCCTCGTCAACGGCTCTCATGCGATCCCCCAGTGCATCGATCGTCGCAGCGGTGCGCGGGCGGCCCTGTCGGCCGCAGGCCTCGAGCCCGACGACCTGGTCGAGTACGAGGTCACCGAGATGACGACGGAGGCGGGCGTCGGGGTGGCGAGGCTCCTGCTGACGGCCGCCGAGGCGGGAGCACCCCTGCCGAGCGGCGTCCTGTGCACGAACGACCAGCTCGCGATCGGCATCATCCGCGGCCTGACCCAGCACGGCGTCTCGGTGCCCGAGCAGGTCGCCGTGGTGGGCTACGGCGACCTGGCCATCGCCGCCGACGCGCCGATCCCGCTCACCACCGTGGAGCAGCCGAAGTACGCCCTCGGCCACGCCGCGGTCGAGATGCTGGTCGCCGAGATCCGGGGCGAGCAGTCCGGGCACCGCCACTCGACGAGCGTGTTCCGCCCCTCGCTCGTCGTGCGCGATTCGGCGCCCTGAACGGCTGTCCTTCTCGATCCCCGTGCGGCGGTCAGTCATCGGCCACTGATTCTTAAGCGTTTAACTCATCTCTTGCTTAAACGTTTAAATGACCCTACAGTCGCGGTGAAAGGTCGAACTGGCTGACTGACGAAGGAGTCACGAATGAGTTCCGTTGCACCTACCGCCCCCGGGGCGAGGCAGAAGATCCCCGGCCGCTACTGGCGGGTCGCCGCCCTCTCGGGAATGGCCTCCTACCTCGACTCCGGCATTCTCGTCGGGGTCTCCGTGTCGCTCGCGATCTGGGCGACGCACTACCACCTGTCCGTCTGGATGCTCGGATCCATGAGCGCCATCCTGACCGTCTGCATCGCCATCGGGTCGCTCGTCGGGGGCCGTCTCGCCGACGTCTTCGGTCGGCGCCTCGTGTACGGCTTCGACATCGCGTTCTACGCGATCGGTGCCGTCGTCATCGTCCTGGCCCCGAACGCCGCCGTGCTGTTCGTGGGCATCATCGTCGCCGGGCTGGCGGCCGGTGCCGACCTCCCGACGTCGTTGGCCGTGGTCTCCGACGCCGTGCCCACCTGGGCCCGTGGTCGCCTGATCAGCTTCACCCAAGTGATGTGGACCATCGGGATCCTGGTGGCGATCGGGCTCGGACTGGTCACGTCGACGATGGGCTTCGCGGGCACCAAGATCGTGATCGGCCAGTTGGCGGTCGTGGCGATCGCGACCTGGATCCTGCGTTCGCGCCTGAAGCTCGAAGACCACAGCTCCGAGCAGGAGCAGGCCGTGGCCGAGACCGTGGGGCTCGAAGTCGTCAAGGGCATCTCGCTCAAGAACCTGCTCACCCGCTCGGTCATGATCCCCATGATCGCCACGTTCGGCTTCTACGTGCTCTGGGGCATCGCCGCCAACACGTTCGGGCAGTTCGGCACCTACTTCCTGGTCACGGTCAGCGGCGCGACGCAGACCCTCGCCACCGCGATCGGTCTCGCCGTCGTGCCGCTGGGGATCATCACGTCGCTGATCTTCGTGCGATTCGCCGACTCCAAGTGGCGCGACCGCATCTTCTTCATCGCCGCCGCCCTGCAGATCGTCGCCTTCGCCATCGGCGCCGTCTCGGCCGGCGCGATCCTCGGAGCCGTGCTGATCTTCTACATCCTCTACAACATCGTGAACGCCTTCGCCGGTGAGGCCAACTACAAGGTCTGGTCTCAGCTGCTCTTCCCGCCGGACACCCGCGGAACGGCCCAGGGCCTCACCTACGCCATCGCGCGCGGAGTCTTCGCGGTGGTCGCGCTCTTCACGCCGGCGCTGCTGGCCTGGAACCCGTCGGTCCTCCTGTGGGGGCTGGTCGTCTGCATCGCCGGTTCGTCGATCATCGGCGGGTTCATCGTCCGTCGTCTCATCCCGAACGCCCCCGCCGTGGTCGTCGCCGAGCTCGAGGGCGGCTCCGGCCCCTCGCCGATCTCGAGCGTCGTCCCCGTGATCAAGGTCCCCCGTCGTCAGCGCAGCCACTCCGGCCGCTGACCCACCCCCGCACTCCTCCACCCCGAAAGGACATCGATGTCTCTCGACACCTTCACCCGCAAGCGAGCTCCGCAGCTCATCCCCCGCGTCACCATCGACTGGAACGCCGAGAGCGGCGTCTCGAAGACCACCGCCACCCTGCAGGTGGTCGTCAACGAGAAGCTGATGCCCGGCGAGACCGTCCGCGAGGGCGCCTACTCGGCGTTCCGCGAGCTCGACGCCGACTACGTCCGTTACGTGCCCTGGTTCCCCTACCCGCACCAGTCGGTCGCCGAACTCGAGCCGCCGACCGCGACGAGCACGTCGTGGGACTTCACCCACGTCGACCCGCCCACGATCGACTTCTTGGAGGCGACGAAGGGTCGCAACCCCATCCTGAACTTCTCGACGATCCCCGGCTGGATGTTCGTCGACGGGCAGCCCGACTACCCGGCCGACCCTCGCGAGATCTTCTTCCCGTACAACCTCGGCGTCGACCTCGTCGACCCCACCGGCAAGCAGCTCGGCGACTACTTCGAGCGCCTCGTGTCGTGGTACACGAAGGGCGGCCTCACCGACGAGAACGGTGTCTGGCACGAGTCGGGACACCACTACGAGCTGCCCTTCTGGGAGGTGCTGAACGAAGCCGACTTCGAACACGAGACGACTCCGGAGTCGTACACCGAGCGCTACGACATCATCGTCGAAGCGATCCGACGCGTCAGCCCCGAGACGAAGTTCGT
Organism: Frondihabitans cladoniiphilus; assembly: GCF_039544345.1. Classification (NCBI taxonomy): domain Bacteria; kingdom Bacillati; phylum Actinomycetota; class Actinomycetes; order Micrococcales; family Microbacteriaceae; genus Frondihabitans; species Frondihabitans cladoniiphilus. Next base: position 150,238 of record NZ_BAABLM010000001.1, on the reverse strand, counting down.
CGGCCTCGGCCTTGCGCGGCCGGGAGCCGCACCGGAATACTTCGAGTACTTCCTCGATCCCGCGAACCACCGGAACGGGATCCCGATCGCCTGGATCTCGTATCACTTCTACGCGCATCCCGCGCTCTCGGAGACCTTCGACGAGTGGCAGCACAGCCTGTTCGCACAGGCCGACGGCTTCGTCACCACCGTCCGGTGGATCGAGTCGGTCCGCAAGCGCCTCTCGCCGACCACGAAGACCATGATCAACGAGGTCGGGATCATCCTGGCCGAAGACGAGTTGACGGCCCACGGCGCCGAAATGGGCGAACCCGACTTCCCCGACGCGTACTGGAACCTGGCCGGCGCGCTCTACGCCCACCTGGTCGTCGAACTGACGAAGCTCGAGATCGACGTGATCGGCGAGTCGCAGCTCGTGGGGTACCCCGGCCAGTTCCCCAGCGTCTCGATGGTCGACTGGAACACCGGCGAGCCGAACGCGCGCTTCCGCGTGCTGCAGCTCCTGCGCGAGTCGCTGGTGCCCGGCGACGTCCTCGTCGCGGACCCTCTCGTCGCCGCGACCGGCGGGCGGGGCGACGCGCTCGGAGTACCCGACCGGCTGCCGTTCGTCCACGACGGCGAGCGCCGTGTGCTGCTCGTCAACCGCACGGGAGAGCCGGTGACCACCGAGGTGCCGGGTGCCGTCGGCGGCTCGCTCCGCACGGTCGACGAGGAGAGCGCGGGTGGGCCGATCCGCAGTTCCGGCGTCGACTCGGACACGATCGAGCTCGCCCCGTACTCGGTGGCGTGCCTGCGTCTGCCGACCGTCTGACGCGGTAGCGACACACGAAGCGGCCCGGCGACGAGAAGTCGCCGGGCCGCTTCGCTGCGCCCGCCCGTCCGCGGGCGGGACTGCGCCCACCCGTCCGCGGGCGGGACTGCGCCCACCCGTCGTCGGGCGGGACTCAGCGGACCAGCGCCGCCGAGGCCGCCCGGTCCACGTGCACGGCCCCGTCGTCGAAGACGAGGCTCCAGGCTCCGGATCCGAGATCGAAGGCCTTTCCACCCGCCCACTCGAGGTCGACCGTCGCTGTGGTGTTCGCCGGCACTCGCAGCAGGCAGGTCCAGACGGTGCGGGCGGCGTCCCACGACCAGTCCGACTCGACGCGCCCGTGATCGGTGACGACGGTCGCTCGAGCCGACTGCAGTCGCCCCGCCGGAACGGGATGGAAGACGAAGTGCTGCATACCGACCCGGGCGGGGTTCCGGTCGATGCCGCCGACGCGGTTGAGGAGCCAGGCGCCGACCGCTCCGAGCGAGAAGTGGTTGAAGGAGTTCATGGCGTTGTTCCCGCCGAACCCCTCCTCGGCCGTATAGGAGTTCCACCGCTCCCAGGTCGAGGTCGCCCCCTGGGTCACCGGGTACAGCCACGACGGGAAGGCCGTGTTCTCGAGCATCCCGAACGCCAGGTCGGAGCGCCCGTGGTCGGAGAGCACGTGCGTGATCATCGGCGTGGTGAACATGCCGGTGGTGATGCCGAACGCGACCCCGTCGTGACCCGCCACGACCTTCTCGCAGAGCGAGGCGAAGACCGTCGGGACGAACTCGTCGAAGGGCAGCCCGTAGAAGAGCGCAATCGTCGTCGACGACTGCGAGATCGGCGCCGAGGCGTCTCCTCGCAGAGTGCCGGTCGCGGAGTCGATGAAGCGGTCGTTCCATTCCTGGCGGGCGAGGGCGTACTCACGGGCGTAGTCCTCGGCGACGTCGGTGCGGCCGATCGCCGCCGCCATCTCGCCGAACGCCCTCAGCAGGAAGACATAGATGGCGACGTCGGTGTAGTCCGACGGCGGCTTGTCGAGCGAGAGCCAGTCACCGCAGATCCCACCGTCGACGGAGAGGTGCTCCGATCCGGGCAGCCTCAGGGTCGCCATCGCCTCGAGATAGGCGAGCATCGAGTCGAACGACTCCTCGATGACGACGGTCGAGCCGTAGTGGCGGTAGAGGTCGTACGGCACCAGGACGCCCGCCGAACTCCACGGGGTGCCCCACGACAGCGCCGCATCGTATGAGGGCGCGTAGCTCGGGTACATGCCCACGACGTACTCGCCCCCGAACGGCTTGCGGCCACCGGTGTCGGCGTTGCCGACGTCAGCAGTGTCGACGTCGTAAAAACCCGTCATGTCGCTGCGGCCGACCAGGAGCTCGTCGGTGACCTGCGAGTCGCGGAGCACCGACAGCCACCGCTCGGTGAACGTCGACACGTCGGCGGTGAAGCTCGCGGTACGGGCGAACTCGGTCACGGCCTCGGTCCATCCCATGCGCTCGTTGCGCTGCGGGCAGTCGGTGGGGATCGAGAGGAAGTTGCCGAGCTGCGACCGGGTGATGTTGGCCATGAGCCGGTCGACCAGGGGGTTCGACGTCTCGAGGGTGCCGGTGACCTCGTCGATGGAGCTCAGCACGACGCCCGTGACGGCGGTGTCGGGCAGCGGCCCGCCGGTGCCCGAGATCTCGAGGTACTGGAATCCGTGGAACGTGAACCGCGGCGTGTAGGTCTGGGCGCCGTCGCGGCAGATGTACACGTCGGTGGAGAGCGCTTCGCGCAGGTTCTCGGTCATCGGCAGCCCGTCGACGTCGCGTTCGACGTACTCGGGCAGCGCGGGGTAGAGCACCTCGGCCGTGCGGATCACGATCTCCTGACCGGCCCGGCCCTCCAGGGTGATGCGCGGCACGCCCACCATGTTCACGCCGAGGTCGTAGAGCCACGAGTCGGATCCGGGACGCACCTCGCCGATCAGGCGGGCCGGGAGCGTCTCGTACGCCTGCACCGGACGATCGACCTTCGCCACGAGGGCGGGTCGCGCGTTGCGCTCGAGCGGGGGGATGCTCGTGGCCGGCACCCAACCCCGTGCATCCTCGTCGAGATTCGCCTCGAGGCGGGCGTCGTAGCGCTCGCCCTGGAAGAAGCTGCCGCTGCGGACGGGACCCGAGACCGAGACCTCCCACTCCCCCGGCTTCGAGACGACGAAGTCGGTGGCGCCGTCCTCGTTGTCGATCCGCAGGTGGCAGAGGAGCGCGGGCCGGTCGCCGTAGAAGCCGGTGTTCGTCTCCTGGAACGAGACCATGTCGGCCCACCAGCCGGGGGCGAGAGCCGCGGTGATCGTGTTCTCGCCGTCGCGGAGGAGGTCGGTGAGGTCGTACACGGAGTAGTCGATCGTGTGGCGGTAGTCGGAACTGCCGGGGTTGAACCAGTCCTCGCCGACCCGGACTCCGTTGACTCGCAGCTCGTAGACGCCCCGGGCGGTGATCGACGCGCGGGCGTTCCGCCAGCCGGGCCGCGTGACGACCGTGCGGCGCAGCACCGGGAGCGAGTCGCGGCTGGGGTCGACTGCGGCGAGCAGTCCGTCGGCTCCCCCGTCGACCCGGATCGTGCCGCCGTCGACGGTCACACCGGGCAGGCCCTCGAACACGCCGTGGTCGCGCTCGTCGAACAGCGCCGTCTGCGGCTCGCGGTAGGTGAGCACCTCGTAGCCGCGCACGGCGAAGGTCTGTCCGGGCGCGGCCTCGAAGCCGATCGAGCAGAGGTTGGGGAACGACGCCACGTCGTCGAGGCCTCGCGGGTTGACCTGGAACTCGGGCGACCCGTCGGCCACGAGCTCGACTCCGTTGATCAGCACGTGGAACGTCGACGACTCGCAGACGAGCTCGATCGCGTTCTCGAGGTGCGCTCGTTCCGGTGGCAGCAGCACGCCGATGTTCGTGGACCGGGAGTCGTCGACGGTCGTCAGGAGCGTCTCGTCCGCCTCGCCGGGCGCGTAACCGCGACGGTGGATGCGCAGGGCCGGTCGCGCGGGATCGGCCACGTCGATCTCGAACCGCACGTGGTTCGCGCCTCGGATCCGGAACTCGTTGAAGAGGTCGTTGCCTAGACGGAAGTCGTCGGCGCCCAGCACCAGCGAGGCGCCGCTGCTGCCCTCGGGGACGGTGAGGCGCCCGCGGATCCGATAGACCACGAGACTCGCGGCATCGAGCGGGGGCCTGTCGGCGCCGATCCATCGAGCACCCCGCCAGGCGTCGACGGTCGTGCCGAAGAACGCCGTCTCGAAGGTCGACTCGGCGCCGAGGAGCCGACCCCGGTCGTCTTCGATCTCGACGCGCCAGCGGTACGCGGTCTCCGGCTCCAGAGCGAGCGCCTCGGATCCGCCCTGGCCGAAAGCGATCGCCTGCGAGACGTCCGAGCGGACCTCGCCCGAGTCCCACGCGGGATGCCCGGCGGCGGTCTCGACTCGGATCCGGTAGGCGACCTGCCGGTGGTCGTACTCCTCGGACTCGAGCCGCCAGCCGAAGCGAGGCGAGCCGTCGCCCACGGCGAGCGGACGCTCGAGGCGGTTGACGCGGAGGTGGGTCAGGCGGGGAGTGGACATGAAGGGGTGCTTTCTCACGGGTGGGAGCGGAAGGGGCCGGGCGTGGGGCGGGGCTCGGGGCGGAGACGGACGATTAGTGTGGAGCTACGTTTTTTGTCGGATCGGAAAGGCCCCGCGGGTGCGCAGACCTCGAGAACGCGCCGCAGGCGGGCCGCCGAGCATGCACGACGTGGCCGCGGCCGCCGGCGTCTCCATCGCGACGGTGTCGAACGTCCTGAACCACCCGGAGAAGGTGCTCGAGGGCACGCGCACGACCGTGCACGAGGCGATCCGTGAGCTCGGCTTCGTCCGGAACGACGCGGCACGGTCGCTGGCGAGCGGACGGAACCTCACCATCGGCTTCGTGGCGACCGACCTCGCGAACACGTTCTTCGTCGACATCGCCCGCGGAGCCCAAGACGCGGCCCTCGAGGAGGATCGCCACGTGCTCATCGCCAACAGCGACGTGAAGGCCTCGCTGCAGGAGACCCATCTGGCGCTTTTCGACGAGGCCCGGGTCGCCGGCATCGTGCTGGCTCCGCTCGGCGGGCCGCCGCCCGGAGTGGAGAGCCTGCGGGCACACGGTCGCCCGATCGTCGTCGTCAACCACGCCTCGGTGCGCACCGACGTCTGCAGCGTGCTCATCGACAACGAGGAGGTCGGATTCATCGCCGCCGAGCACCTCATCGCGCTGGGCCGTCGACGTCTCGCCTTCTGCAGCGTCGCCGGCGACTCGGACCAGGCGATCCGCGAACGACGCGCGGGCGTCCGGAGGGCCGTCGCCGCGCATCCCGGAGTCGTCCTCGAAGACATCGACACGATCGACCTGGAGACGCCCGGAGGGATCCAGGCCGGGCACGAGATCGCGTCGCGGCCCGCCGCCGAGAGGCCGGACGGTGTGGTCGCGGTGGCCGACGCCGTCGGAAGCGCGATCACGCGCGTGCTGGTCGGCGAGGCGCACCTCCGCGTGCCGGAGGACGTCGCGGTGATCGGCTGCGACCACAACCTGAGCGGACGCGAGGGCGGGATCCCGCTGTCGTCGGTGAGTCAGCGCGGCTACGACATCGGCGTCGAGGCCGTCCGACTGCTGGCTCAGGAGATCGCCGACCAGGGCGGGGAGCACGTGCATCGAACGGTCGTGCTGCAGCCATCGGTCATCGCGGACGAGAGCACGATCGGGCGCGACCGGGCCATCGGCGGCTGAGCCGGGCGTGGGGTCCGCAAGGGGTGCGCGGCCCGGCGCGTCCGCTTCGGATGCGCGGCTCGTCGCGTCCGCCTCGGGTGCGCGGCCGTCCCCCGTCACAACAGCACTCGGTCGAGGAACGGCCCCCGGAACTTGCCGCCCGGGTCGTGCGCCGCGACCAGTCGGCGGAAGTCGCCGAGCCGCGGGTACAGCGCCGCGAGGTCGAACGTCTCGAACCGGGCGACCTTGCCCCAGTGCGGCCGGGCATCGAAGGGGCGGAGGGCGGCTTCGATGTCGGGCAGGAGCTCCCCGATCTCGTGCGGGTGGTTCTTCCAGGTGAAGTGGATGCAGAGGGAGTCGCGCCCCTGCGTCTCGCCGAGCCACAGCGAGTCGGCGGCCACGGCACGGAGCTCGGTGACGAGGAGGTGCGGCTGGATGCGGTCGGCGAGCTTTCGCACCTCGGCCAGGGCCGCGGCACCGTCGTCGATCGAGACGAAGTACTCGGTCTGGATCTCGTCGCCGCTCGACGGCGTCCGGTCGATGCGGAAGTGCGGCAGCCGGGTCGACCACGGTCCGACCGAGCCGTCCATCGGAGTCGTGTTGTCGTCGGGGCCGCCGCGGTCGGGCCGTTCGGGCACCCTCCGGGCGCCGAAGAGGTCGTCGGGCACCGGCGCGTCGGCTTCGCCCTCGGGGATCCGGGTCTTCACCCAGACCTGGGCGACGTCGGCACCGTAGACGGTGAAGAGGCTGACGCTGTAGCCCGCCGCCATGACCGCTCGGAGCCCATCGCCCTCGAGCGCCCGCCACGGCAGGTGCGCGTAGACGTCCTGCCGCACCCGATAGTGCGGTTGCACGTCGAGGGTCACGCGCGAGACGACGCCGAGCGCCCCCAGCGCCACCACCGAACCCGCGAACTCGGGGTCGGCCCGGGTCAGCCGACGGATCGAGCCGTCGGCTCCGACCAGATCGAGGCCGCTCACCGCCGTCGAGAGCGATCCGAGCGCCGTCCCCGAGCCGTGCGTGCCCGTGGCCGTGGCGCCGCCGACGGAGATGTGCGGGAGCGACCCCATGTTGTGCAGCGCGAGGCCCTCCTGTTCGAGAGCCTCCGCGAGCACCGCGTACCGGGTGCCCGATCCGACGGTGACGGAAAGACGGTCGGCGGCGACCGCGACATCGGGCGCGATCGCCGTCGTAGTGACGAGCACACCGGGGCCGTCGGCGACGTCGTTGAACGAGTGCCGGGTGCCGAGAGCCCTGATGCTCCCTTCGGCGGCGACGGTCTCCTGCAACTCGTCGATCGAAGCGGGGGTGAGGATGCGTTGGGCGCGATAGGCGTACGTGCCCGACCAGTTCTGCGTGCGAGCCTCGGCCTCGCCGGGTTGCCGACCCTGGTGCTGCTGCTCGTGCTGCGTGGTGAACTCCATCGTTCCCGCCCTTCGTAGTTAAACGCTTAAATCCTAACCCGCCTCCGGCTCCGTCCGCATCCCGCAACCCCCGCCCTCGCCCTCCCCTCGAGCACACCTCTCCGGCACGGACCACCCGCCTAGGAGTGGTGCTCTCGCCGGTGAGGTGTGCCCACGGCCCGGCAGACGAGCAGCAGCAGCACCGCGGCAGCCGAGCACCAGAGCATCGCGGCCACGACGTCCGACACGTAGTGCACGCCGAGGTAGACCCGGGAGGCGGCGACGACCAGCACGATCGCCACGGCGAGGGGCGCGAGCATCCCCCGTCTCGCCGCCGGCAGCACGGCGAGCGCCGCGATGACGAGCACCGTCGCGATGGCCGTGTGCCCGCTCGGGTACGAGAACGAGCCGGGGGCGGGATCGAAGGGGTGAGCGAGGGATGCGCGGTCCGGCCTCGGGCGCTCGACCAGATCCTTCACGACCTGGTTCGAGTACCACCCGACGCCCACGACCACGGCGAAGGTGAGGGTCGGCCGGAGGCGCCGGGTGGCGAGGGCGACGAATCCCGTCGCCACGATCGACACGACGAGCCCGACGGTGGGGCCGAGGAACCAGTCGATCGCCACGGCGACCGCGTCGAGGGATGCCGTGTGGTGCGCGCTGAGCCACTGGTCGATACGGAGGTCTCCGGCCGTGAACGCCGGGGACTTCACCACGACGAAGCCGCACGTCAGCACGACCGCGAGCACGACCACGGCCGCCACCGCCCACACCGCGACGGCCGTGGGGCTCGGGTTGGGGCTCGGGCGACCGCGGATGGCTCGTTCGAGATCGGCAGCGCGTGTCATGCACCCCACCTTGGTGTCCGCGGGGTCAGAAACCGCTAAGACCGGCCGCTCGGGTACACCCTGGCGGCGCGAACCCTTCGCCTAGGCGTGGTGTTCGTGCCGCTGGAGGGTGTTCGAGGCGAGCGGGGGGATGCCCGGGCTAACGTCGAGGCATGGATCTCCATCTCGCATCCCGCACAGTCCTCGTCGTCGGCGGCAACGGCTACATCGGCCGAGCCGTCGTCGACCACCTCCGAGCCGAAGGGGCCGACGTGATCGTCGCCTCGCGCAGCGGCGGAGGGGACGCCCTCACGCTGGACGCCCGCGACCCCGCCTCCGTCACCGACGGCATCGCCCGGGCGCATGCGCGGAACGGCCGCCTCGACGGGCTGGTCGTCACCGCCGCGCCCAGCGCTCAGACCCTCGATCCCGCCCGGAGCTCCGACCCCGAGCAGGTGCTCCAGGCGTTCGAGGGCAAGGCGCTGACCTTCCTCCGACTCGCGAACGCCGCGATCCCCCTGATGCGCGAAGCCGGATTCGGCCGCATCGTCGGCATCAGCGGCCAGAACGGGTTCCTGACCGCCAGCATCGCGGGATCGGTCCGCAACGCCGCCCTGGCGATCTCGGCGAAGAACCTCGCCGATCAGCTGGCCGGCACGGGTGTCACGGTCAACACGATCCACCCGGGGACCGTCACCGACACTCCGTCCAGCACCGTCGAGCGCGGATTCCCCGGCGAGTCGAGCCCCGACCAGATCGCCGACCTCGTGACCTTCTTCACGTCGCCGCTGGCCGTCACGAGCGGTGAGTCCATCGCGATCGGCCACCGGATCCGCGGCGCCGTGAACTACTGATCCGCCGGCACCCGCCGTCAGGACGACGAAGGCCCGGCTCCCTCGCGGGAGTCGGGCCTTCTTCATGTCGACGACCGTCGGGTCGTCAGAGGGAGGGGATCAGGCGCGGACCTTCTTGACGTTCTGCGTGTAGATCGCGCCGGTGGTGACGTCCTCTTCGAGCTTCTCCAGCGAGCGGCCCCGGGTCTCGGGGACGGCTCTCCAGACGAAGAGGAGCGCCAGGGCGTTCACCACCGCGAATCCGAAGAACGTCCCTGTGATGCCGAACGCACTGATGATCGTCGGGAAGTACAGACCGAGGAAGGCGTTGGCGATCCAGAGGAAGAACACCGAGACGCCGATGCCGAAACCGCGCATCTTCAGGGGGAAGATCTCCGACAGCGTCACCCAGACGGCGACGTTGAGGAAGGTCTGGACCGAGCCGACGAACAGGACGATCAGGATCAGCAGGACCCACGGGCGCGCTGCGTTGCCCTGAGGGAGGGCATTCGACAGGATGCCGATGAGGATGTGGATGATCGTGGTCGACGCGAATCCGATGATGAAGGTGCGACGACGGCTGAAGTGGTCCATCATGCGCAGGGCGATGACGGCACCGATGACACCGACGATGCCGGGGCCGATGTTCACGATGATCGCGACATTGGCGGCGAATCCGGCCTGGATCAGAACGGTCTGACCGTAGTACTGGATCGCATTGATGCCCGTGAGCTGCTGGGCGACGCCCAGGCCGATGCCGATGAGGAGAATACGGACCAGCCACTTGTTGCGGAGGATCTCGCCGATGCGCATGCCCTTCTGCTGGGCTTCCTCGGCGGTGACCTGGTCGATCTCCGCGAGTTCGGCCGTGGCGCGCTCCTTGGTACGGAGCGTCGAGAGCACCTTGAGGGCTTCTTCGTCGCGGCCCTTGCTGGCGAGCCAGCGGGGCGACTCGGGCATGCGGAGCATGCCGATGAACAGGGCGATGGCCGGAAGGGCCTCGACCGCCAGCATGATGCGCCACACGCCGTTGCCTTCACCGAAAGCACTCGAGATGATCGCGTTGATGATGAAGGCGGCGAGCTGGCCGGCGACGATCATGAGTTCGTTGCGACCGGCAAGCGAACCGCGGATCTCGAAAGGCGCCAGTTCGGCGAGGAACACGGGAACGATGGTCGAAGCAGCACCGACGGCGAGGCCGAGGATGATCCGGCCGACGAGCATGACGCCGAAGTTCGGGGCGACCACGCAGAGCATTGCGCCGACGAAGAACAGGATCGACATCAGGATGATCGACTTGCGACGACCCCATCCGTCGGAGAGACGGCCACCGAGGATCGCGCCGACTGCGGCACCGAAGAGGAGACCGCTGGTCACGCCGCCCTCGGTCAGCTTCGTCAGGTGGAGCTCCGCGACCATCGGGTTGAGAGCACCGTTGATGACTGCGGTGTCGTACCCGAAGAGGAGACCGCCGAACGTGGCGATCAGTGCGACCTGGCCGAGGCGCTTGGTGTGCGGACCGTTGGTCAGCGGGGGCAGTGGAACGCGACTGCCCGACGGGCCCGAACTCGACCGCTCAGTGGTTGCCGACATGTGAACTCCCTTGTTCTATCAATAAGACACATGGAAAGTAACACGCCCTTCGCCCGGATGCCAACGCCTCGTCCGAACCGCGCCGGAAAAAGTTCCGTGGAGGCCCCTATTCCGGCTCGACTTCGCCCGAACCGATCAACTGGGCGATGTCGATCTCGCCGAGAGTCAGCTTGCGGACGTAGGCCAGACGCACCCGGCTGCCGAGCCACGACGTCCGAGCGAACTCGGCCAGCTCCCCCGTGGCGGCCATCCGCGACCGGGCGTGCACGACGATGAGGGGGATGTCCAGGTAGGAGTCGAGCAGTTTCGCCTGGAGAGAGGTGGCGAAGCCCACCTCCGCGAAGCAGTCGGCGACGACTGCCTCGGAGGCGGAACGGGCGCGAGGTGAACCGACGCCTGCCACGCCCGCACCCGCGACCGCTGCGCGCCACCGCTCCGAGTGCCACGACTCCGTCACCCCGATCGGTATCCCGTCCACGACGTGCACGGTCAGAGCGAACGTCAGGGGCTCGGACGGAACGCGGCCGTCGAAGGTCCGAGCGACGTCGTCGGGGAGGTCGACGCCCCGTCGTGTCTCGACCAGCCGGACGCGCGCCTCGTGTCCGTCGGCGAGCAGTTGCTCCCGCCACGGCCTCGCGAGGTCGAGGTCGCACACCAGCGCGACGGTCCTGTCGGTCACGTAGGTGCCGGAGCCTCGGCGGGTGCGCAGGTAGCCGTCGTCGATGAGAGCGCTCAGCGCGCGTCGGATCGTGACGCGGCTCACGTCGTAATGAGCCATCAGATCGACCTCGGTGGGGATCCGGGCTCCGGGCCGGAACTCGCTCGAATCGATCCGACGGCGCAGGTCGCGATGGATCTGCCCCCACACGGTCAACGGGGAGTCGTGCTCGACGACGAACGCGGTCATGCCGACCATTCTCGCCGGTTCCGGGAACCGACCGCACCCCATCCTCTTTGGTATCGACTTCAATACAACTTCGAGTTGTATCTGTAGCAATACCTATTTAAAATTGCCACTTTTATGTATGAATCAGCCGCTTCGGGTGATATCGTCGCCCTCGACTCGCACCACGTTCGAATTTCTGCAAGGGAGCAGCCTTCATGTCTCAAGCCGATCCGGGAGCGGGGTCGCCGACCGTCGCGATCGTCGGAAGCGGCCCCTCCGGTTGCTACACCGCGCAGTTCCTGCGCAAGCACTGGCGGGACTCCGAGATCGTCGTCTTCGACCGCCTCGATCTGCCCTACGGCCTCGTCCGCTACGGCGTGGCCCCCGACCACCAGGGCACGAAGGCCGTGGCCAAGCAGTTCGACCGCCTGTTCGAACGAGACGGCGTGCGCTTCGTGGGCCGGACCGAGGTGGGCACCGACGTCACGCTGGAGGCCCTTCGCGAGGCGTTCGACGTGGTCGTGCTGGCGACGGGCCTGTCCGCCGACCGCCCACTCGACGGCGCGGCCGACGGCCTCGCCGGCGTCTACGGCGCCGGCACCCTGACCCGCCTGGTCAACGGCCACCCCGACGAACTCGTCGACGGTATCGAGCTGGGATCCGTCGTGACCATCGTGGGCCAGGGCAACGTCGCCCTCGACCTGGTGCGCTTGTTCCTGACCCCGGCCGCCGATCTCCTCGCCCTCGGGGTGGCCCCGGAGGTCGTCGAGACCCTCGGCCGCGGCCCGATCGAGCGGATCGAGATCGTCGGGCGATCTGCGGCACCGATGGCGAAGTTCGACGTCGCCATGGCGAAAGAGCTGAGCCGGCTCCCCGACGTGGCCTTCCTGGCCGACGGGCTCGAACTCGATCCCGAGGACGGCGCCGGCGCCGGCGACGAAGCCCGCCGCTCGGCGATCGCCGACCTCGTCGCCGGCTCCCCCGAGGACGCCTCCCGCACCGTCCACTTCCGCTTCGGCTGGTCCCCCGACCACGTGACCGGCACCGACTCCGTCGACGGCATCGTCTTCCGCTCCGCCGACGGCCGCGAGCTCGCGGTCCGGACCGACTCGGTCTGCACGGCGATCGGCTTCGCGGAGGCCGAGACGGCTCCGGTCCAGCGGACCGCCCACGAGGGTCCCGGAGCAGACATCGGCCGGGGCATCCTCGACGACGGGCTCTTCGTGGTGGGCTGGCTGCGCCGCGGCCCCCAGGGCACGATCCCCGCCAACCGCGCCGATTCGAAGATGGTCGCCGAGACCATCGCGACCGCCGTCGCCGGTGGCGACCTGCCGATCGGCAAGCCCGGATTCGCCGCGATCGCCCCGGCGCTCGAGACCCCCGCCGAAGCCCTTCCCACCCTCATCTAGACCCCCTCACCCCCAGGAGAACCAGAATGTCCAAGACCGTCATCCTCTACGGAACCGAGTCCGGCAACGCCGAGATGGTCGCCGACGACCTCGTCGACGAGATCAGCGGCGACCGCGAGGTGGAGGCGTTCGACATGAGCGACTTCGACCTCGCCGACTTCGACCCGGAGAACTACTACCTCGTCGTCTGCTCCACCCACGGCGACGGCGAGCTCCCCTCGAGCGCGCGCCCGTTCGGCGAGGCGCTCGACGAGGAGAAGCCGGATCTGACCGGCATCCGCTACTCGATCTTCGGCCTCGGCGACTCCAGCTACGAGACCTACAGCCACGGCAGCGAGATCATCGACGAGAAGCTGACCGCCTTGGGCGCCACCCGCGTCGGCGAGTACGGCCGGCACGACGCCAGCGACGGCTCGCTTCCGAACGACAACGCCCTCGCCTGGCTGCAGGGCGTGCTCGAGCCCGCCTAGCGCTCCTCGGTCGCGCGCCGGGCGAACCACGACGACGCGACGGCCACGAGCATCCCCACGACCGCCCCGCCGGTGGTCTCGATCGCCCGGTCGCGCAGCAGCGTGACCGGCGAGGCGGGATGCGCGAGCTGCGTCATGATCAGGATCAGCGGCGTGAACCACACCAGCGCGAGCCCGTAGTGCCGGGTCATGAAGTACTCGGTCGGGAACTGCAGCACGACCACCAGCAGCCCGAGCACCAGTGGATCCACGGGCCCCCACGGCACCAGCACGAGGCCCGCCACGACGAGCCCGGCCAGCGTGCCGACGATTCGATGGAGCCCACGGGTGATCCGGTGCGAGATCCCGACTGCGGCGAGCGGCACGGCGGCGGCGGCCATCGCCCAGTGCGGATGCCCGATGCCCGTGGCGACACTCAGCCCACCGGCGACCGCGACGGCGACCAGGTACGACACCGCGTCGACCCGGAAGCCCACGAAGCGGCGGGCCTCGTCGCGCACCCTCGCCGAAGGGTGAGCGGGGGATGCCCGGACCACCGCCTCGACGCGGACTCCGCCGTCACCGGGCCGACCCCGCACCCAGCCCGCCGCACCGACCAGCATCGAGAACACCGACGCCGCCGCCGCCAGTCCGATCGCCGTGCCTGCCGAGACCGAGAGCGGCACCGACGCGCACGCCCCCAGCGCGAACAGCCCGAAGAACGGACCGGCGGGGCGCAACTGCGATCGGCTGGAGTGCAGCGACATCACGCCGGCGAACAGCGCCTCGACGAGCACGAGGGTCCAGAGGTCGGCGCGGTGGGCCGATTGCGCGACCGACAGGCCGACGCCCACGGCGACTCCCCCGACGAGCATGACGGCGGCGAGGAGCTGATGCGTCAGGCGCCGCGGATGCGTCTCGGCCCGCCCATACATGCCGGTGAACGCGCCGAACACGACGTAGATCAGGAGGTCGGGGCGGCCCGCCGCCAGGAGCGCCAGCGACGGGACGGCCACGCTCGTGCCCACCCGCAGCGCCGCCCAGTGGTCGTCCTGCGCGGGGCCCAGCGTGACGAGACGGCGGGCCTGGTCGCGCAGGAGCCCGGAGCGGGTGCTAGCGGGCTCCGTCACGTACCAGACCGCCGAGCCACTCCACGAGATGATCGTAGAGGGCCGGGGCGAGGCCGAGGTCGGCACCGCGGGGGTCCGGACCGAAGACGCCCCAGAGCGGATGCGACGGATCGTGCCGCTGAGGGCCGGCGACGTCGCCGGAGGGATCGATCGCGGGATGCTCGGCGGCACTCGGCAGGAGGTCGAGGTGCACGAGTTCCGGGGCGATGGCGGCCAGCAGGGTCGTCTCGAAGACTCCCGCGTGGTCGGGGGCCAGCGGGGCGGTGTCGCAGCGGTTCACGCCGGACGCGAGTACGTGCATCCCCCGCTCGCCCTCGTTCCAGGTCGCCGCGAGGGCGTCGACCATCGCCAGCTGCTCGTCGGCGAAGTGGCCGGTGAAGACGACGGCCGTCTTCACGCCGAACTCCTCGAGGCGGGTGAGCGTCGTCGTCAGGTGCGCGACGACGCCGTAGGGGGCCTCGACCATGATGGTCCAGGGGTAGGCGGTGTGGCCGCCGCCGAGGCCCTGGTAGACCGTGGGCAGCACGATGCCGCCGAAGCGCTGGGCGGCGCCGACGCAGACGCCGTGCGCGTTGAGCGAGTCGAGGCCGATCGGCAGGTGCGGGCCGTGGAACTCGAGACTGCCGAGCGGCAGGTACGCCACCGGGGCCTCGGCGAGGGCGGCGTCGAGCTCGGACGGGGCCAGGAGCTCGGCCCGCACCTCGCGAGAGGCCGGGGCCGGGGTCGCGTCGCTCACTTGTAGTAGTTCCGCGGCCAGTTGTGCTCGGCCAACTGGTCGAGGAGCTCCTGCGGGAACGGTTCTCCGTCGGAGTACGACACGTTGCGCTGGACGTTCCGGCTGTTGCTCATGCCGGCGATGACCGTGGAGACCTCCGGGCTGGAGAGCACGTATTTGATGGCGGCCTCGGCGAGCGACGAGTAGAACGGCGCGACGAGCTTCTTGAGCGCCTCGACGCGCTCGAGCGTCTCGGTGAAGCGCTCGCCCCGGAACATCTCCTTCTGCTGCGAGCCGTCCTCCCACTGGTCGTAGGTCTCGGGGGTCCAGAGACCGCCGAGGGAGCCCGAGTCGAAGGCGACCCGGTCGATGAACGCCGTCTTGGAACGGGCGCCGGCCGGGAAGAGCTCGTCGCGGGGACGCTGCTCGAAGAGGTTGTAGATGACCTGGATCGAGTCGATGAGGCCCAGTTCGGCGATGTCGACGCCCTCGTCGGGGCGGTAGTCGCGAATGGAGACGCCGATCTTGTCGACCTTGCCTTCGACCCGCAGGGCGTTCAGGGTCTCGAGCCAGTCGAGTTCGTCCACGCCGGATCTGAACCAGCCGTGGAGCTGGAGCAGGTCGAGCCGCTCGACGCCGAGACGCTGGAGTGCCGCGTCGACGCCCTGGCGCAGGTGCCATTCGGGGTAGCGACCGCGCATCGTCGGGTCGTCCTCGTCGGCGCTCGGCCAGACGGTCGGCTGGATCTTCGTGGCCACGTAGACCTTGTCGCCCTGCCAGCGACGGAGCGACTCCCCCACGACCTCTTCACTGTGGCCGACGCCGTACATCTGCGCGGTGTCGACGAAGTTGATGCCGGCCTCGTAGGACTCCAGCAGGGTGGCGATCGACTCCTCGTCGTCGACGGCGCCCCATTGGCCGCCGAGCTGCCAGGCCCCGAACGAGATCTCGCTGACGTTCCAACCGGTGCGGCCGAAGCTGCGGTAGTGCATGTGGTTCCTTTTCTTTCGTGAGGTCGTGAGGGCGCGGTGCGCGAAGGGAGGGCGCGTGGTCAGGACGCGTGCGGATTGTGCACGTTGGCAAGGGTGAAGTGCTGGTGGACGACCCCGCTGCCGGGCTCGGCGAACTCCACCGGCAGCTTCGAGAAGCCGCGCACCATCTGCTTCACCCAGCGCTCGGGCTGGCCGACGATGCGGATGTCCGGCCCCTTCAGCAGCTCCTCCACCGTGACCTTGGCCGCGAGGCGGGCGAACGGTGCGCCCATGCAGGCGTGGATGCCCTCGCCGAACGACATGATGCGGTTCTTCGGCGTGAACTCGCGCCCGATGTCGAAGACGTCGGGGTCCGGGTACACCCGCTCGTCGCGGTTGGCCGAGCCCTGCAGGAAGACGACTCGGGAGTCCGCGGGGATGGTGACGCCCGCGATCGTGATCTCCTCCGTCGTCTGGCGGGAGAGGTTCTGCCCGGGGGTCTCGTAGCGGAGCGTCTCCTCGATGAAGGCCGGGATCCGGTCGGGGTTCTCGCGGAGATAGCCCTGCAGCTTCGGGAACTTGTCGAGCACGTAGACGATGTTCGACATGAGTGCCGCCGGAGCGTCGCTCGCCGCGGAGAGCACGAGGTGCGCGAGGCCGTCCTGCTCGGAGTCGTAGACCTTGCCCTTCTGCGAGGCCAGCAGGATCTGCGTGTAGGCGTCCGAGCTCGACGAGTCGGCACCGTTCTCGATCTCGGCGCGGCGCGCGGCGAACCGCTGGGCGATCAGCTCTTCCGTCTCGCCGTTGGCGGCCTCGGCGTCGGCCGGCACGCCGAACTTGCCGACCGTGCGCTCCATCGCCCGCCACATGTGCTCGACGAGCGCCGTGTTGTCCTCCCGCGGCGAGCCGATCAGCGAGATGCCCATGCCGAGCGACATCGGCAGCGCGTAGCCGCTCGTGAAGTCGCCCGACCCGGACTCGTGCAGGTCTTTCAGGAGCGACCGGGCGAACTCGCGGACGCCGTCCTCCTTCGCGATGATCTCGCGGGCGGCGAAGGTACGGCGGACGGCCGCCCGGAGGGCCGTGTGACGAGGGGGATCCTGCGCGACGAGGAGCCCCTCGCCGTACGAGTTGTGGCTGCCGTCGATGTCGTTGCCGAGACCGTTCACGAGCTGCGTGTCGTTGGCGAGGCCGGCTCGGACGTCGTCGTAGCGCGAGACCACGTAGATCTCGCGGTCGGCGTTGTAGTAGACGGGGGCCGAATCGCGCAGACGCTTGTAGGTGTCGTACGGGTGGTCGTAGACCGCGTACGACAGCGGGTCGTAGTAGAGCGTCAGGTCGAGGGGAGGTGTGGGGCGGGGTTCGTCGACCGGCTCGCCCGGTTCGCGGGGTGCGGTGGCGTCGTCGGCCGGCACGTCGGCGGCGGCGGACGCCCCACCCGTCTCGGCCTGCGGCGTCGTCACCCCGAGCGAGGCGTGCACCTCCGGCGTCGTCACCCCGAGCGAGGCGTGCGCCTGCATCATCGACGCGAAGACGGCGGGATCCATGGCCTTGCCACCGGCGGCGTTGACGAGCTCGTGATACGGGCAAGCGGGGCCGACGAGATCGCTCGCGTCGGTCGGAGCGGGGGTGTCGGTGGTCGTGGTCATCTGCCGTCGCCTTTCCTCATTGAAAACGGGGGCCGGCTCTCTCGAGCGTCGGCTGCCGAGAGCCATTCCACCGCTCGCAGATCGCTCCGGTCAAGCTCAAAGGCTAAATGAAAACGAACTTTTCTATATTCAGGCCCGGCCGGTATTGCATCGAATACCCGTTGAGGTTAATTGGTATTCGGTTCAATACATTTGCACGATATCGAGCACGGGAACGGACGTCACACCACCGCCGCCATCGACGGGCTTCCCGACGTCTCCAGCGTGCCGACTCGCCGCCAGGCCCGTTCGAGGGCGCCCACGAGGCGTTCCCGATCGGCCTGTCCACCGCTGAAGGGGAGCCGCAGGAACCGCTCGAACCCGCCCTCCGGCCCGAACACCCCGCCCGAGGCCAGGGCGACCCCCTCGGACCGGGTCGCCAGCACGAGTGCGCTCGACACGGGCCGGCCGAGATTCACCCACGTCGTCAGACCGCCCGCCGGCGACGGGACGTGCCACTCGGGCAGTCGGGACCGGAGCTCGCCCACGAGGTGGTCCCGGCCTTCGCGAAGGTGCCGACGCCGCTCCTCCAGGATCGCATCGGTCAGCGGGACGAGTTCGCGCACGATGAGCTGCTCGAGCACGGGGGTGCCCAGGTCGCCGGTCGGACGAGCGAGTACCAACCGCTGGAGCAGTGGCCGGTCGGCCCGGATCCAGCCGATCCGGAGACCACCCCAGAAGTTCTTGCCGGAGGAGCCGATCAGGACGGCCGGGCCGAGAGCGGCGAGGGGCGGCTGGATCCCGCCGTCGATGCGGAGCTCGCCCATCGTCTCGTCCGCGATGACGAGGGTTCCGGCATCCCCCGCCTCGCGCAGCAGCACCTCGCGACCCTGGGGCGTCATGGTGGCGCCGGTCGGGTTGTGCAGGTCGGGCATGACATAGGCGACGGCCGGCGCCGTCCGTCGGATGGCCGTGGTCAGGGCGGCGAGGTCCCAGCCGTGGTCGGCGTCGACCGGCACGGACACCATTCGGCCGCCCGCTGCCCGGAACGCCTCGTGGGCGTGCGGGTAGGTCGGCGACTCGATGAGCACGCCGTCGCCCCGGCCGATCAGGGTTCGGGCGAGCAGCGAGATGGCGTGCTGCGCGCCGAGCGTCACCATGATCTCGTCGGGCCGAGTGGGCAGGCCCCGCGCCGTGTACCGGTCGGCGATGGCGGCCCGCAGCCCCGGGTCGCCGACGGTGTCGTACCCGCTGTCGGCGAGCGCCGCCGGCAGGTGCCGCATCGCCCGCTCGGTGGCTTCGGCGACGCCGGAGGCCGCATGCAGAACGGCCTTGCGGAGGTCGAGCAACCCGGCCCCCTCGCTCACGGGCCCGGAGAGCGCGTCGGGGTCGGGACGTCCGGCGAGCGAGGCGGGGAGCCGGACCACGCTGCCCGAACCGCGGAGGCTCTCGAGGAAGCCGTCCTCCCGCAGCCGCGCGTAGGCGTTGGCGATCGTCGTGCGGCTGAGGCCGAGCGCGTCCGCGAGGGCCCTCTCGGCCGGAAGCCGCGCGCCGAGCGAGATGCGGCCGTCGATGACGAGCATGCGGATCGCGTCGGCGAGCGCGTCGTAGGCCGGCGACGAGAGGCGGCCTTCGCGCCAGTGCGCCAGGAGGAGGGCTGCGGCGCGGGCGCTGAGGGTGGGGGTGACGGAGGCCATGCGGCCACCGTAGCGGAATTGGCTCTCGACGGAAGGGCCAATAGCGCGATTGGATCGCCTCATGCACAAGGCGACGACATGACGGCGACGAGGATGCTCGAACCCACCCCGACCCGGACGACAGCCGTCCGCCGCGCCCACCTCGGCGCCCGCGTGCTGCAGTTGCTCGTCGGCGTCGGCCTCTACGGGGTCGCCACCGCCCTGATGGTGCGCGCGGTCGTGGGCGTCTCGTCGTGGACGGTCCTCACCGAGGGGTTGGAGCGGCTCCTGCCCTGGTCGTTCGGCACGATCACGCTGCTGTCGAGCTTCGTGATCCTCCTCGCCTGGATCCCGCTGCGGCAGAGGCCCGGAATCGGGACCCTGCTGAACACGCTGATCATCGGCCCGGCGGCCGACGCGACCCTGGCCGTGGTGCCGACGCCTGCGGGGCTCGGGGCGCGCATCCTCCTGTTCGTCGCCGGGTTGCTGCTGCTCGGGGTCGCGACGGCCTGCTACATCGGCGCCGGACTCGGCACGGGGGCTCGGGACGGCCTGATGGTCGGGCTGCACGAGCGCTTCGGCTGGCCGATCTGGGCGGCGCGGACCGCCATCGAGCTGTCCGTCGTCGCCGGCGGCTGGCTGCTCGGGGGCGACGTGGGGGTCGGCACGGTGGTGGCGGCGTTCGCCGTCGGTCCGATCGTCGGTCGGCTCATGCCCCTGTTCGTCCGGTTTCCGTGGAGCCCTCCGGCTCGGGCCGGAGACCGGGAGACGAGAGATCGAGAGACGGGCTCAAGGCCTGCCGGGTCGGACGGTGCCGGTACTCGCGCACCGTGAGCACCACGATGGCGGCGTCGAAGAGCGTCAGTATCAGCAGTCCGATCGAGTAATGCACCACGAGTTCGTAGGCCTGATAGCCGATGAACGCGATCAGGATGCCGATCGCCCAGGGGTAGACGCGGTAGCGCTCGGTGAGCACGGCGAGGAGGAGCCCGATCTTCACGAGGCCGTGGACCAGCAGGTAGACGGCGGCGAAGGTCATCGCCGATGCCGTCAGCCCCGCGACCAGGTGCACGAGGCTGTGGGACAGGAAGTCGTCGGGGTCCTGGCTCAACCGCTGCTGCGTCAGGAACGACGCCCAGCCCTGCACGGACGCCGGACTGACGACGATCAGGAACACGCCGGCCAGGACCTCGCCGAGGCCGTACACGCCCTTGGCCACCACGCCCCAGCGGAACACGAGGTCGAGCAGGCCCCGCTTCGGCGACGAGACGGGCGCCACCGCCGCGGGCGGCGTCTGCAGGCTGGTCACGGGGCGAGGACCCGGGAGGCCCTGCCGACCACGCGTCGCGCCCGCTGCACCGAGAGCACGGCCACCAGCGCGCCGATGACCACCAGCAGCACGAGGCTGACCGGCCCGGTCCCCCAGCCGAGACCGCCGCGGTTCGGCTCGACGCCCATCCAGTCGGCGAACGAGGCGCCGAGCGGGCGGGTGACGACGTAGGCGAACCAGAACGCGAAGACCGCGCCGAAGCGGCCGAGCGTGTACCCGACGAGGGGGATGCAGATCACCACGGCGAACAGGATCCCGGAGGCGAGGTACCCGACGTGGAGGGTCGACGCGGTGAGGTCGCCCGTCGCGGTGCCGAGCGCGAAGGTGGCGAGGACCGCCACCCAGTAGAAGACCTCGCGTCGTCGCGTGACGATGCTGTGGATCGAGAGCGTGCCCTCGCTTCGACGCCAGAGGACGAAGACGACGGCCAGGATCACGGCGAAGGCGGGCGCGGAGACGGCGTACGGCACGTCGAGCCCGACGTGGAGCACGTCGGCGCACATCGTGCCGAAGACGCTCACCATGACCACGGCGAACCAGTACACGGTGGGGATGTACCGTTTGGCGCGGAACTGGAGGGTCATCGCGACCACGAAGAGGACGAAGCCGACGCCGACGCCGAGCACCGGTTCGACGTGCGTGACCAGGAAGTCCGAGCTCGTCTCGCCCGCGCCGGTGGTGAGGACCTTGACGATCCAGAACAGGACGGAGACCTCGGGGACTTTGGAGGCCGGGGTCGGGAGCAGGGTCCGGGTCATGAGCCGAGCATCCCCGCTTCCTTCCAAGAAATCACCCAGACGCGGGCCTGCCACCGAAAATACCTACCAATGGTGGGCATTCTCCTCGGGGTGCCGAGTAGAACGAATCCATGAGCAGCTCCCCCGTGCATCCCTGGTCCGACCCCGCCCTCTCCCCCGACGACCGAGCCCGACTCGTCGTCGAGGCCATGACGGACGACGAGAAGTGGTCGTGGATCTCGGGGCCCATGGCGATCCCGATGCCGGGTGGCGCGCCGCTGCCCGCGGAGGCGATCGGTTCGGCCGCCTACTACCCGGCGATCGAGCGCCTCGGCATCCCCGCGATGCAGCAGAGCGACGCCAGCCTGGGCGTGAGCAACCTCGGCGAGGTCCGGCCCGGCGACAACGCCACCGCGCTGCCCTCGTCGCTGCTGCTCGGAGCCTCCTTCGACGTCGAGACCGCGCGTGAGACCGGAGCCGTCGTCGGGCGTCAGGCCCGAGCGAAGGGCTTCTCGGTGCAGCTGGCCGGCGGCGCGAACATCGTGCGGGAGGCGACCGGCGGTCGCAACTTCGAGTACGTCTCCGAAGACCCGCTGCTCACCGGCCTGATCGCGGGAGCCTCGGTGGCCGGCATCCAGTCGGAGGGCGTCGTCTCGACCATGAAGCACTTCGCCGTCAACTCGCAGGAGACCGGGCGCGTCATGGCGAACTCGGTGCTGGGCGAGGCCGCCCTCCGCGAATCCGACCTGCTGGCCTTCCAGATCGGCATCGAAGAGGGTCGGCCCGGCGCGATCATGCCCGGCTACAACCAGATCAACGGCCACTACGCCACCGAGAACGCGCACCTCATCAGCGACGTCCTGAAGGGCGACTGGGGCTTCCGGGGCTGGGTCATGGCGGACTGGGGTGCGACCCACAGCACCGAGGCGGCCGCGAACGCCGGTCTCGACGTGCAGTCGGGGGCGAACCTCGACCCCGAGCCGTTCTTCGGGCAGCCGCTCCGTGACGCCGTCGCAGCGGGCCGGGTCGACGCCGCTCGCGTCGACGACATGCTCCACCGCCAGCTCCGCACGCTCTTCGCCCTCGGGGTGATCGATGCGCCGCCGACGACCGACGGGGCCGTCGACTACTCGGCCGACGACCTGATCGCCCAGCGCTCGGCCGAACGCGGTCTCGTGCTGGTGAAGAACGACGGTGGGATGCTGCCGCTGCCCCAGGCTCTCCCGAAGATCCTCGTCGTCGGCCCCCACGCCGACGCCGGAGTCCTCTCCGGCGGCGGCTCGTCGTCCGTCACCCCGATCGGAAGCCTCGTCCTCGACGGAACCGACGTCATGGGCATGCAGACGCCCAAGGTGTACCAGCCGTCGTCGATCGTGCGGGCGATCCGGGCCGAGGCGCGCACCTCGGGCGTCACGTTCCAGGACGGCAGCGACAGGGATGCCACACTCGCGGCCGCGAGGGAAGCCGACGTCGTGATCCTGGTCGCCGACGAGTGGCGGAGCGAGGGCCTGGACGCGTCGGGCCTCGGCCTCCCCGACGGGCAGGAGGAGCTCATCTCCGCCGTCGCAGCCGTGAACTCCCACGTCGTCGTGGTCGTCGAGTCGGGCGGCCCGATCACGATGCCGTGGGCCGACGAGGTGCCCGCGATCATCGCTGCGTTCTACCCGGGATCGGGCGGTGGCCCGGCGATCGCGGGCGTGCTGTTCGGCCGGGTGAACCCCTCCGGGCACCTGCCGGTCTCGTTCCCGCGCAGCCAGAGCCAGCTCCCCCGCCCCGAGCAGAACGACCCCACGACCACCACGTCGAACCCCGGCGAGGAGCGACGGGGCGAGATCTTCGACGTCGACTACGACATCGAGGGCAGCGACGTCGGGTACCGCTGGTACGACCGCGAGGGGCTCGAGCCCCGGTTCGCCTTCGGTCACGGCCTGTCATACACGACCTTCGCCGTGTCGGACGTCGTGGCCCGGGTCGACAAGACCGCCGTGACGGTCGACGTGACGGTCACCAACACGGGCGCGCGAGCCGGCGCCGCCGTGCCGCAGCTGTACGTGTCGCGGGCGTCGGGCGCTTCGGGAGCCTCGGGCGACGACTTCGTCTGGCGGCTCGGCGCGTTCGCTCGCGTGGAGCTCGAAGCCGGCGAGCGTCGGTCGGTCCGGCTCGTCGTCGACCCGCGCTTGCTCGCGCGGTGGGACGTCTCCGCCGGGGCCTTCCGGATCGCCGGCGGCACGTACTCGCTCCGGATCGGGGCCGACGCTCGCGACGCGTCGGGCCCGGCCTTCACGGTCGAACTCGCCGCCGCTACCCTGGCCTGACCCGCAGAACCCCCGGAGGCGCGCATGACCACCGACGACTGGTCCACGAACGATCTCGCCGATGCCGAAGGCTTCGACGTCGCGTCGTGCGACCTCCAGCTCCGGCAGCTCGGCGGGCGGCGCGCCTTCACCGGCACGATCGTCACGATCGAGACGTTCGAGGACAACACGCTGCTGCGCGAAGCCCTGAACGAGCCGGGGGCGGGGCGAGTCGTGGTCGTGGACGGCAGCGGCTCGCTGCACGTCGCGCTGATGGGCGACGACATGGCCGGCCTCGCCGCCCGGAACGGCTGGGAGGGCATCGTGATCAACGGCTGCATGCGCGACGTCGCCGTACTCGCCACGATCGACATCGGGCTCAAGGCCCTGGGCAGCAACCCGCGGAAGAGCAAGAAGGAGCGGGTGGGCGCAAGAGACGTGCCGGTCACGTTCGGCGGCGTCACGTTCCGCCCCGGCGACACGCTCTACTCCGACGAGGACGGGATCGTGGTGCTGCCCGCCTGACGACGCCCGCACGGCTCCTCCGGGTCGACTCCGCGAGCTGTCAGGCTCCCGGCCGCCCGAGCACGTCGAGCGCCGTCCAGGCCAGCCCGACGGCGCCGTCGCGGAGGGCCGCGTTCGCCGACGCTCCCACGCACGCGGCCGCGAACTCCGGCTGGTGGTTGCTGGCGCCCCGCGTCTCGATTCCGACGTAGGGGTGGATCGCCCGCACGACCTGACTCACGTTGCCCATGTCGGTGGACGCCCGGGCCATCCTCGAGGCACTCTCGTCGGTCGACGACGGGCGTCCCAGCAGGACGGCGTTCCTCTCCCACGCCGCGAGGGCCGCCTCGTCGGTGCGGAACGCGTCGTAGGGTTCGCTCTCCGGCGTGATGGTCAGCGTCGTCCCGCTCGCCAGGGCGCCCGCCTCGAAGCAGTTCGCGACGCGGCGCTCGACGGCCTCGAGCTCGGTCAGCGACGCAGCGCGCACGTACCAGCGCCCCTCCGTCCGCGCCGGGATGGCGTTGGGGGCCGAGCCGCCGAGCGTCTGGATCCCGTGCACGCGCGTGTCCTCGGGCAGCTGCTGCCGAAGGAGTCCGATCGCGACCTGGGCCACGACGAACGCGTCGTTGGCGTTCACTCCGCGATCGGGGTAGGCCCCCGCGTGGGCGGACACCCCGTCGTAGGCGACATGCGAGTGCGTCACGGCGAAGGGTCGTGCTCGCGCCACGTCGACCGGCCCCGGGTGCGTCATCATGGCGAGGTCGAGGCCCGCGAAGGCCCCCTGCTCGAGCATCCGGATCTTCCCGCCCCCGCCCTCTTCCGCCGGGGTGCCGTACACCTCGACGGTGAGGTCGAACTCGTCCGCGACCGAAGCCAGGGCCCGAGCCGCCCCGACGGCGGTGGCAGCGATGAGGTTGTGGCCGCAGGCGTGGCCGAGGCCCGGCAGCGCGTCGTACTCCGCGACGAGCCCGACCCGGCGGGATCCACTGCCGACCGTGGCGTGGACGGAGGTCTCGAGCCCGAAGGCCCCGGTGCGCGCCTCGAACCCGGCTGTGGCCAGGGCGTCGGCGACCCAGGCCGCGGCGCGGTGCTCCTCCCACGCGGTCTCGGGATGCGCGTGGATGGTCTCCGAGAGGGCCACCAGCGAGTCCAGCTCCCCGTCGACCACGCCGGCGAGGTGCGCCCGCGCGCGACCGACTCCGGCCTGCGACGGGTCAGCGATCGTCACCGGGCACCCCGTAGCCCGGCGAACGGGCCGGATCGAGCGCCCGCAGGACGTAGTCGTCACGCTGCGGCAGCCAGACGTCGAGCAGGCGCCCCAGGTCGCCGACCGGATCCTCGCTCCAGTCGACCCGCAGATCGGTGACCCGCCAGCCGGCGTCGGTCACCACCGACAGGCCGGCCGAGTGGATCGGCCCGGCCTCGCCGCCTTCGGCGAGTGCGGCGGCGAGCCCGGCCAGCAGGCGTCGTTCGAGGGGCCCGGAAGCGGAATCGAACCCCTCGACGAGTCGACGGGGCACGGCGTCGGTGGCCAGCATGTTCCCTGCGGCCACCGCGTCGCCTGCGGACGGCCTCCAGGAGGCGACGATCCCGAGCGAACGCTCGCCCGAGTGCAGCGCCGTCCGCCCGGCCGAGTCGACGACGGTGAGCTGGCGGAACTCCGTGGCGGTCTCCGCGGCGAGGAGGGCGGCCAGGGCATCCCCCGCTTCGAGCCCCGACTCGAGGAGGTCGAGCAGCGCCGGCCCGAGCCGCGGATCGGTGACGTTCTGGGTGTGCACCACGCCCACACCGTCGCGCAGATGGACGCAGCGCGCTGCGACGGACGGCGACGACGACGCGATCACCGAGCCGAATGCCCCGGTCTCGGGATCTCGCACGCCGAGGGAGAAGGTCATGACAGGACGGCGGTCGCGTCGATCTCGACCAGCCACTCGGGCCGGGCGAGTGCCGACACGATGATGCCCGTGGAGACCGGGTGGACGCCCGTGAGCCATCGACCCATGACCCGGTAGACGATCTCGCGGTAGCGCACGTCGACGAGGTACACCGTCACCTTGACGATGTCGTCGAGGCTCGACCCGGCCTCGTCGAGGAGCATCGCGATGTTGGCCATGGCCTTCTCCGCCTGGGCCTCGACGTCGCCGATGCCGACGGACTCGCGGGTGTCGAGGTCCTGCCCGATCTGGCCGCGCAGGTAGACGACTCCCCCGGCGACGACGGCCTGGCAGAGGTCGTTGTCGAGGTTCTGCTCGGGGTAGGTATCGCGGGTGTTGAACGGGCGGATGCGGGTGTGCGTCGTCATGAGGTAACTCCTGTGGTGAGGGGGATGCCGGGCGCGATTCCGAGCTCGACGAGGTAGCCGCGCTGGATCGCGATCTGGTCGGCCAGGTACGTCGCGTCGTGCCAGACGCCCCAGATGAACGACGAGCCGCGACGGGACTGCCAGGGCAGCCCGAGGAAGTAGAGGCCCGACTCGGCCGAGACCCCGCGCTGGTGCTTCGGTCGTCCGCCGTCGTCGAGAGCGGAGGCGGGGAGCCAGCCGTAGTCACCGGTGTAGCCGGTGGCCCAGACGACGGTGCGGATCCCGGCGGCCTCGAGGTCCAGGGCGAGAGTCGGCTCGGTGACGCACGAGGGGTCGGGACCCAGCACGTGCGCTTCCGGCTCCTCGGGGAAGTCGAGGCCGTTCCGCTCGATCCAGGCGTCCGCCTCCTGCAGCAGGGCCAGGTAGTTCGCGTCGCCGCCCGCGATGTTCGCGGCGAGGTCCGAGCCGAAGCGGAGAAGTCCCGCCTCGAGACCGAGGGTGCGACCGACGAGGTGGATGCCGGAGGCGGCCAGGGCACGGAAGTCGACGGTCCGGCCGCCGTTTGCACCGCTCACCGCGATGGTCACGTGCTCGGCGCCCTGGGGAGGCGTCGACGCCTCCCACTTGCCGAGGACGCCCAGCCACCAGACGAAGTCCTGACCGCGATAGCTGCGCGGCGGCCGATCGTGCGGGCCCACCGAGAGGTAGACCTGGCGGCCGGACTTCTGGATCTCGTCGGCGATCTGGACCCCGGACGATCCGGCACCCACGACGAGGACGGCCCCCTCCGACAACTGCGCCGGACGGTGGTACGAGCTCGAGTGGATCTGCTCCATACCGACGGCGTCGGGCAGCACCGCAGGGATCACCGGTTTCTGGAAGGCGCCGGTGGCCGCGACGACCGATCGCGCCTCGATGGTCCCGTCGGAGGTGGTCACCGTGAAGCCGAGCCGTCCGACGTTCCGCTCGACGCTCAGCACCTCGACGCCGGTGCGGATGGGAGCCGAGGTCATGGCGGCGTACTCGACGAAGTAGTCGGCGACCTGCTCCTTGGTGGCGAACCCGGCCGGGTCGACCCCCGCGATCTCGAGGCCGGGGAACCGGTCGTGCCACGCGGGGCCGTTGGCCACCAGCGAGTCCCAGCGCTCGGAGCGCCACTTCTCGGCGATGCGGGCCCGCTCCAGCACGAGGTGCGGAATGCCGCGCTCGGTCAGCTGGGCGCTCATCGCCAGTCCGGCCTGTCCGGCTCCGACGACGAGCACCTCGATCTCTTCGCTCGACATCACGATCTCCAATGGGTAGGCAACAGGTACGCACTCACCCTGGTGACCCGTGAAGCGTCGATCAAATAGATAGCTCTGGTGAATCGAATCGCATTCGCAGATGCGACTCCGTGACGAAACACGCTCGAAACGCGGGATGCCCGCCACCCACCTCGGGAAAGAACTCCGGTGTCATCTGCCGAACAGATGCGAACCGCGCCTTCTACGTCAGTGAGCCAGGGCCTGCGAGCGCTCCGCCACGACCACCCGGATGATCTCGCCGACGGCCCGGGCGCGGGCCGTGGTGCGCACCGATTTGAGGGTGGCGAGCACCATCGAGAGGGCGGGGACCTCGTCGGCGATCGGCCGCGTGACGACGGTGTGCCCGTCGTAGGTCGTGTCGCTCACCGGCCGCTGATTCAGGATCGAGAACCCGTGCCCCTGCGCCACGAACGACCGCACGGTCTCGTAGCTCTCGGAGCGGTGACGGATGTCGGGCTCGACCCCGACGCCGGCGAGGATGGCCAGGAAGTACTCGCGGCTGTGCGGGAGGTCGAGCAGGATCATCCGCTCTCGCGCCAGTTCGCGCAACGGGATGCGGGAGCGCGCGGCCAGAGGGTGCCCGACCGGCAGGACGATGTGGGCCGGCGCCTCGCCCACGACCTCCTTGCGGATGTCGTCGCCGAACGCGAAGTCGTAGCCGACGGCGAGCTCCGCCCGTCCCGTCCGAAGCGCGTCGCGGGTCCCCTCGGAGTCGAGCTCCTCGACCTCGACCACGAGGTGCGGATACTCCTCCTGCACGCGCGACACGATGGCCGGCAGGATGAACGGCGCCAGGGTCACGAAGCAGGCCAGCCTGACCGTCCCGCGCACCTGGTTGTCGAGACCCCGGGCCGCGTCGAGCGCCTCGTCGAGATTGGCCATGAGCACCCGCGCATCCCCCACGAGCTGCTGTCCGGCCGCTGTCAGCACGAGGCCCTTCGAACGCTGGCGGATGAAGAGCTGGGCCCCCACCTGCGCCTCGAGCTGCGCCACCGCGGCCGAGACGGCCGACTGCGCCACCAACAGGTGCGCGGCGGCCTGGGTCATGCTGAGGCACTGGGCCGCCTCGATGAAGTAGCGCAGTTGCGTCAGCGTGATTTCTGGTCGTCGAGTCACGACTCTCCCCTCGTCGAAGTGGAGCTTACGGGCCGCTTCATCTGTTTTGCAGATGTTTTACGCGATCGAAACGCGCCGACCGCGACAGCCGTCGGTGGCTGCGGATCAGCGCCGAGAGCCACACAAGACGGGGCAAGCGAAGCCGATTGTTTCTGTCGTGTTGCCGTCAGATTTCCGAGGTCCGTGCATCCCCGATTTCGATGCCCTTCATCTGTTCGCTCTGTTTTGATTGTGCCGCCGGGCGCTTCTAGGCTCCGAGTCATCGAGCGGCCCACCCCGGGCCGTTCCCCTGAGGAGGCGACATGGACGAGACGACCGCACGCGGCACGGAGCCGCAGCGCTACGCCGTGGATCTGTTCGCGTTCTGGCACCCGTCCGTCTGGGGTCTCGAGACGGTCGCCGACATCAAGGAGCTCGGAGCCCGCGACCCTCGTCGGCTCTGGGACCGCCTCCTCACGCTCGTGACCGACAGCGGCGTCCAGGCCATCGAGGTGACGTTCGCCCCCTTCGACTGGAGGACCGCGGTCGCCGCCTACGGCTCGCTCTCCGGGCTCCTCGCCGAACTCGACGCTCGGGGCCTCGCCATCGTGAGCGGCTACCTCCCCTCGCTCGAAGACCCCGTGGCTCTGCTCCCCGAGAACCGGGCGTCGCTCCTCGAGGCGGTCGGCGGCTACGTCGACTTCCTCGCCGCCGTCGGCGCCACGGCCCTGGTGGGCAGCGCTCCTCTGCGGGGTACCAGGGGTGCGATCACCGCCTCGTTCGTCGACCTCGCCACCGCGAGTCGACTCGCCGTCCCCTTCCACGAGATCGGGGCGATCTGCCAGCGGGCCGGAATCCGGTTCGCCCTCCACACCGAATCGCACTCGCAGATGTGGACCGCGCGCGACATCGACCTCTTCATGCTCGCCACGGACCCGTTCTACGTCGGGCTCTGCCCCGACGCCGCGCACATCGTCCTCGGCGGCGGCGACCCCGTCGCCATCGCCGCCAAGCACTCCGACCGACTCGTCACCGCGCACTGGAAGGACGCCACCGGGCCGATGTCGTGGGACCTCCCCATCGACAAGAGCATCCACGTCGCCCATCGCGAGTTCTGCCGCGTGCCCGGCGAAGGAATCGTCGACTGGGCCGCCTGGGCGGCCGTCATGAAGTCCGCCGGCCTCCTCGATCCCGTCCTCCTCGAGATCGACGCCATCGACACCCCCGTCGAGTCGATCCGGCGAGCGATCCGTCATCTCGACGGCGTCCTCGCCACCGTCTGACCGCTCCACCGCACCCGCACCTCCTCCCCGTCCGACACAGCCCGTTCTCCCCTTTCTCCGGAAGGAACACCATGAACTCGTTCACCCGTCCCGTCGGCCGCCTGGCCCGGCGCCGCACCCTCCTCGGGGCGACCGCCCTCGTCGGTGCGCTCTCCGTCGCCCTCGTCGGCTGCGCCGACGCCGGCGCCAGCTCCACGAGCGGCTCCTCGTCCAGCTCGGCATCCGTCGCCGGCCTCTCGTCGACCCTCACCGCCGCCGCCTCCAAGCGCGCGAGCACCATCACGGGCGGCAAGAAGATCGGCGGGACAGTCACGATGGTCGGCACGCTCGGCGGCACCGAGAAGGAGCGCTTCCTCGCGACGCTCAAGCCGTTCGAGGACGCCACCGGCATCACGGTCGACTACACCGGCACCGAGGACTACACCACGGTGATCCAGTCGGGCGTCCAGGCCGGCAACCCGCCGGACGTCATGGCCGTCTCGAGCCTGAACATGGTCCAGCAGTACGCCAAGGAGGGCAAGCTCGTCGACATCGGCAGCCTGGTGGGCGACTCGACCATGTCCAAGAACTTCACCTCGGGTCTCCTCGACTCGACCACGGTGAACGGCAAGAACTACGGCATCTGGACCATGCTCGACAACTACGCGGTCTACTACAACGCGAAGACCTACAAGGGCCCGAAGACCGGATCGTGGGCCGACCTGATGGCCTATTCCAAGAAGGAGGCCGCGACCGGCACGACGCCCTGGTGCCTCGGCCTGAGCTCGGGCTCGACGACCGGCTGGCCGGGTGCGTACATGATCCTGAACCAGCTCCTGAAGCAGTCCGGCCCGACGGTCACGAACGCGCTGTCGAACGGCACCGGCACCTGGGACTCTCCCGAGGTGAAGAAGGCGTTCCAGGCGTTCGGCGCCATCGCCACCGACTCCACCATGGTCGCCGGCGGTGCATCCGGCGCTCTCTCCGCCGACATGGCGACCTCCGGCTCCGGCATGTACACGACCCCGCAGAAGTGCTCGCTCTTCGAGTGGGGCTCCTACGCCACGTCGATCCTGCTGTCGGCCGACACCTCGCTGAAGCCCGTCACCGACGTGGACTTCTTCTCGATCCCCGCGAGCGACGCGAAGTACGCCGACACCGAGGGCTACACCGGCACCATCACCGCCGCCTTCTCGAAGAGCGCCGCCACCAAGGCGTTCCTCCAGTACGAGGCCTCCTCCGAGGCGCAGTCGCTGATCGCCGCGACCGGCAACTGGACCGCGGCGAACACCGCCGTGGCAGCATCGTCGTACCCCAACGAGATCTCGAAGCGCGTCGCCACCCAGCTCCTCGAGAACAAGGACCTCGTCGCGCTGCCGGTCACGAGTATCGACCCGGCCGTGAAGGCGGCCCTCTACACGGCGGTCGCGAACTACGTGCAGAACCCGTCCACCCTCGACGCCGACCTCAAGGCGATCGACACCGCGCAGGCCGCGGTCAAGTAACACCTCTCCACCCCCTCCCGGCTGCCGGGGCCCCACGGCCCCGGCAGCCGGACGATCGGAGGCTCGAACATGTCGTCGTCCTACTTCCTCACGCTGGCCATCGGCGTCGTCGCGATCCCCGCGGTGATCCTGGCCTGGCTCTTCTTCGGCGAGCGCGTCGTCCGCCTGCTGCCGAACCGACGGCAGGAGCCCGTCCGCGCCTGGGTCTGGCTGGCCTTCCCCGTCGTGCTCGGTGGCGGCGTCCTGCTCTACCCGCTGGTGCAGACCGTCGTGAACTCGTTCCAGGACAAGTCGTCGCAGGGCTTCGTCGGCCTCGCCAACTTCGCCTGGGTGTTCAGCCCGACCGTGGTGCCGGTCCTGCTCAACAACCTCATCTGGGTCGTCGTCCTCCCCGCAGTGACTCTGCTGCTCGGTCTCGTCATCGCCGGCCTGGCCGACCGGGTGCGCTACGAGGCGGTCGTCCGCACGGTCATGATCCTGCCGATGGCGATCTCCTTCTCGGCCGCGGCGGTCATCTGGCGCCTGATGTACGCCTATCAGCCGAAGGGCTTCGCCCAGACCGGCACCATCGACGGCATCGTCAACCTCCTCGGCGGCACCCCGCTGGCCTTCCTCTCCGATCCGAAGATCACCACCTGGGCGCTCATCGCGATCGGCGTCTGGATGTCGGTCGGGACGGGGATGCTCATGCTCTCGGCCGCACTCAAGAACGTCGACGCGTCGACGCTCGAAGCGGCCCGCCTCGACGGCGCCAGCGAGCTCGGCGCCTTCTGGCACGTCGCCATCCCGCAGATCCTCCCGACGATCACCGTGGTCTACACGACGCAGATCATCTTCTCGCTGAAGGTCTTCGACATCGTCTACACGATGACCAACGGGGCGTTCAACACCGACGTCATCGCCAACCGCATGTACGCCGAGCTGTTCCGCACCCAGCAGTTCGGGCACGCGAGCGCCATCGCGGTGCTCCTCCTCGTCGCGGCGATCCCGATCGTGATCGTCAACCTCCGCCAATTCCGAGAGGAGCGAGTCGTCGCATGACCGAGACACTCCGCACCCCGACCGCTGCCGTCCGCCCCGCCGCCGGCACCTCCGCCGCCGGGCCGACACGGGTCGTCCCCGCCCGCCGCCGACGCCCGGGGGCCGCGCGCCGCATCCCCCTCCACGTGTTCCTCATCGCCATCTGCGCGATCTGGGTCGTTCCGCTCGTCGGCCTGATCGTCTACTCCCTGCGCACGATCGCCGACTCCGCGGTCTCGGGCTGGTGGCACGCCTTCACGGCGCCGCTGTTCACGATCACGAACTACACCTCGGCGTGGACGACGGGCGGCATCGGGCAGGCGCTCGGGAACAGCATCCTCATCGCCGTCCCCACCACCGTCATCACGATCACGGTCTGCGCCATCGGCGCCTACACGCTGGCCCGGATGAAGTTCCGCGGCCGCATCGTCGTGCTGACCATCGCGGTGGCCCTGCTCGTGGTGCCGCCGCAGCTGACGCTCGTCCCCCTCCTCCGCGTGTTCAACGTGCTGCACCTGACCGGGCACATCCCCGGTGTCTGGGTCTACCAGGTCGGCTTCGTGGTGCCGTTCGGCATCTACCTGCTGTTCGGTTTCTTCCGGGCCTTCCCCGACGAGCTGATCGAGGCGGCCTCCCTCGACGGCGCCTCGGTGCCGCGCATCTTCTTCAGCATCGTGCTGCCGACCGCCACGCCGATCCTCATCGCCCTGGCCATCATCCAGTTCATGTGGTCGTGGAACGACCTCCTCATCCCGCTCCTCTTCCTGGGCGGCGGCGCCTCGGTCGCACCGACGACGGTCCAGATCGCGGGCCTCGTGCAATCCACCGGCGGCGGGCTCAACCTGTTGACGGCGGCGGCGATCGTGTCGATGATCATCCCGGTGATCGTGACCGTGGTGCTCCAGCGCTACTTCGTCCGAGGCATCCTGGGCGGGGCCGTCAAGGGATGACGGACGCCGACGTCCTGGTGATCGGCGGCGGCCTGATCGGCGCCGTGCTGCTGCAGCGGCTTCGCGAGCAGGAGCGGGGCGCGCGCATCCTCGTCGTCGATGCCGGTCCGGCCATCGGTCCGGTGCCGGGCGAGCACCTCCACGGCGTCCGCGATCCCGAGCTGCACCGCGTCTACAACGCCCGGGTCGGCCTCGGCAACCAGGCCCTCTACGTCGGCGCGGCCTCCAGTCCCCCGCTGCCCCAGGGGGTGACCCGGGCCGCCGGGGGCATCTACGAGCTGACCGCGTTCGGGGAGGAGGCCGCCTCGTTCCCTGGCGGAGCGGTGGCGTGGAACGCCGGCGGCATGGGGGTCCACTGGACCGCAGCGACGCCGACCCCGACCGGAGCCGAGATCCCGTCGTTCCTTCCCCGGGCGGAATGGGACTCCGACGTCGAGACCGCGCGCCGCCTGCTGCTGGTGGACGACGATCCGTACGGTCCGGATCCCCTGCGCACCGCCGTGACGGCCGCGCTCGACATCGAGTTCCCCGTCACCGCCGACACCGACCGTCCCGTCCAACCCATGCCGATGGCCGTCACCGCGACCGCGTCCGGGGTCCTCCTGCGCTCGGGGCCCTCCCGCGTCTTCCCCGCCTCCGTCGACGGCAGCGACCCGCTCGTCGAGCGTCGGGCCGAGACGCTCTGCGTGCGACTCCTGCACGAGGCCGGCCGTGTGACGGGCGCGGTCCTGCGCCACGTGCCGAGCGGCGACGAGACCCTCGTGACCGCCGACCGTGTGGTGGTGGCCTGCGACGCCGTCCGCACCCCGCAGCTCCTGTGGGCGTCCGGCATCCGGCCCGCCGCTCTCGGCGGCAACCTCAACGAGCACGCCTTCCTCACCGGCCGCCTCCGCGTCGACCTCGACAGGCTCGGGCTCTCCGTCGACGACCTGACGCCTCGACGCGAGGGCGAGTGGTGCATCGGCTCGTACTGGATCCCCCGCAGTGGCGACCACCAGCCCTACCAGGGCCAGATCATGGCGGCGCCGATCTTCGACGAGGCCACGGGCGTGGTCGAGGGATGCACGGTCTCGCTGTCCTGGTACGTGCCCCTCGCGGGATCCCCCGCCAACCGCATCGACTTCTCCGACGACGCCACGGACGCGGCCGGCCTCCCCCGCGCCACCGTCCACTTCGAGCGCACGCCCGCGGATCGAGCCGCCATCGCACGAGGTCGTGCCGCGCAGGCCCGGGCGGGGCGGGCCCTCGGCGACTACGACCCGGTGGCCCACTCGGTGCTGCTCGAACCCGGCGCCTCGCTGCACTACACCGGCACGACCCGCATCGGGCCGGCGGGCGACGACACGTCGGTGTGCGACGAGGATGCACGGGTGCGGTCGTTCGACAACCTCTGGCTCGCCGGCAACGGCGTCGTCCCCACGGCGCTCACGGCCAATTCGACGCTGACGGCTGCGGCGTTGGCGGTCCGCACCGCTCGCGCCGTCGCGCGGGCCCGCTGACCGACCGCCGCCCCGAACGCGTCCGGGCGGCGCGAACATGCCGCCTCGGACGTCAGTCGAGGGGCAGCCGCACGGGTTCGGCCCGAAGGGCGGGACGGTCCGGATCGGGCCAGACGAGCCGCACGGTGGTGCCCTCACCGGGTCGCGACGAGATCTCCGCCACGCCGCCGATGTTCCGGATCCGCTCGACGATCGAGACCCGGACGCCGAGACGCCCCGGCGTCATCGTCTCGGTGTCGAAGCCGACGCCGTCGTCCCGGATCGTGACGACGACCCCTCCGGCTCGGAACTCCGCGAAGACCTGACGCGCGACCGGCCCCGGCCCCGCGTGCTGCACGCTGTTCGTCAGGGCCTGGAGCGCGGCGCCGATGAACGTCTCGACGACCGCGACGGGAAGTCGGTGCTCGGACGGGCCGGTCGTCGTCACCTCGACGTCGATGCCGAGCTCACGGCAGGCGTCCTCGAACCGCCCCCGGAGCGCGTCGATGGTCACGAGCGTCTCGACGCCCGGCAGCGCGTGGGTGGCGACGACCTCGCTGAGGGCATGGGTCGCCATCGCCACGGCGAACTGCCGGTCGGCTGCCGTGTCGGCGCGGGAGGCCGTGATGAACGTGGTCAGGACGCTGTCGTGCAGGATCGAGTCGACCTGCACCCGCTCGACCTCGTGCTCGTGGGCGCGGACCGCCGCCGTGTACTTCGCCGTCGCGGTCGCGTGCGCCAGGTCGACGGCCGCGGCGACGCGGCGCAGCATCGTCATCAGCAACAGGACCGCCGCTCCGAGCACGAAGGCGTACCCGGCGTCGACCAGGGCGTGCGGCACCGTGACTCCACCGCCCGGAGGAGTCGACCGGACGGCGACGAAGACCGCGGGGGTGGCGACGATGAAGACGATCGCCCACCGCAGACGGAAGCCGAACGAGGCGGCGGCGAGGAGGACGCTGCACAGGTACCACGGCCACGGCATCCGCCCGAGCATCCCCGCGGGATCCCCCACCAGGATCGGCCACGCGAGAAGGAGCACGAGGTAGACCAGCGAGCCCGCCTGGGCCCACCGACGAGTGGCTCCGACCCGGCCGAGCAGGCCCGCAACCGTCAGACCCGCCAGAGTGCCGAAGGTCAGAACGACGAGGACCCAGGACCAACCCGGGCGTGCGGCGGCGTGCTCGGCGACCGTGTACGGCACGGTCTGAGCGGTGAAGACGATGCAGAGGGCGCCGAGGAACCGGGCGAGGATGCGCTCGACGCGGGCGGCGCTCCTGTTCGTCGGCTCGAGCGTGCGCCAGCGGGCGGGGTCCAGGTCCACGCCGATATTCTGTCAGGCGCCGACGCGGATCAGCTTCTTGTTCACGAACTCCTCGGCCCCCAGGCGCCCCATCTCGCGCCCGAAGCCCGAGCGCTTCACCCCTCCGAACGAGAGTTCGGCGGCGTCGGCGAGCACCACGTTGACGAAGACCATGCCCGCCTCGATCTGGTCGGCGACGCGCGAGGCCTGCTCGGAGTCGGTCGTGAAGACGTACGACCCGAGGCCGAACGGGGTGTCGTTGGCGAGCCGGACGGCTTCGGCCTCGTCGGCGACGCGGTAGACGGTGGCGACCGGGCCGAAGAACTCCTCCTGCGATGCCGGGTTCTCGCGCGTGACGTCGGTCAGCACCGCCGGGGCGAAGAACGTGCCGTCCCGCGACCCGCCGGAGGCCAGGTGCGCTCCTGCCGCGAGGGCCCGCTCGAGCTGCTCGGCCAGACGGTCGGCGGCCGCGATCGACGACAGCGGGCCCAGTTCGGTGGCATCGAGCGTGGGATCCTCGGGCTCGACTGCGGACAGGGCCTCCGTGAACTTGGCCAGGAACGCTTCGTACAAATCGTCGACCACGATGAACCGCTTGGCCGCGTTGCAGCTCTGCCCGTTGTTGTCGAGGCGGGCCGAGACGGCGGCGGCCACGGTCGCGTCGAGGTCGTCGGTGCTGAACAGGAGGAACGGGTCGGAGCCGCCGAGCTCCAGCACCACCTTCTTCAGGTGACGTCCGGCGATCTCGGCCACGGCGGATCCCGCGCGCTCCGATCCCGTCAGCGAGACGCCCTGCACTCGCGGGTCGGCGATGACCGACTCGATCTGCTCGTTCGCCGCGAACACGTTCGTGTAGGCCCCCTCGGGGAAGCCCGCGTCGAGGAACAGCTGCTGCAGGGCCACGGCGGTCTCGGGGCACTGCGGCGCGTGCTTGAGCAGGATCGTGTTGCCGTTGACGAGGTTCGGGCCGGCGAAGCGGGCGACCTGGTACAGCGGGAAGTTCCACGGCATGATGCCGAGCAGGGGGCCGAGGGAGGCGCGGCGGATGAACGCGGACCCCTCGCCGCCGTTCAGCTCGATGGGCTGGTCGCGGAGGAAGAGCTCGGCGTTGTCGGCGTAGTACCGGTAGATGTCGGCACTGAAGTCGGCCTCGCCCAGCGCCTGCTCCTTCGGTTTGCCCATCTCGCGCACGGCCAGGTCGGCGAGCTCCTCACGACGCTCGACGTGCAGGTCGGCGACCCGACGGACGAGAGCCGCCCGCTCGGCGACGGTCGTGCTACGCGACCACTCCCGGTGCGCGACGTCGGCCCGACCGATGGCGGCTTCGAGGTCGGCGTCCGAGATCGTGGCGAACTCGGAGAGGGTCTCGCTGGTGGCGGGGTTGACGACGCTGTAGATGCTCATGATCTCTTTCCGAGGAACGGGCGGGACGGGGCTGCTGGACAGCATTCTCCCCGGCGCGCTCCACCGCGTGCGCCGTTCCGGCGCGCGTCGCTTCTGCCGCCGCCACACTGGCAGGCCGCCGGGGGTTTGCGGCGGGCGGCCGAGGCTCGTGGCGGGCGGCCGAGGCTCGTGGCGGGCGGCCGAGGCTCGTGGCGGGCGGCCGGGGCTTGCGGCGGACCGTTGGGGCGTGCGGTGGACCGTCAGGAGCGCAGCGGCGCCGGCGCGGGATCCGGGATGATCGGCAGGTCGCGCATCCGCCGGGTGCGCGCCCAGACGAAGAAGCCGGTCAGGGTGAATGCCCCGTAGACGATGTACATGATTCCCGAGGCCCAGTAACCGGCGCTCAACAGCAGCGGGACGCCCACGATGTCGACCGCCACCCAGATCAACCAGAACTCGACCCAGCCCTTGGCCATGCCGTAGGTGGCGAGCAGCGATCCCATGAAGATCCAGGCATCGGCCCACACGGGCGCGTACGAGCCGAGCGCGGTGAAGATCGGCGTGAGGATCGCGGTGCCCCCGACGAGCGCGACCACGAGGACGACGCGCGCCCGGAGACCCGCCCACCGCGGCTCGACCGCGCTGCCGCCACCGCCCTGGCTGCGCTTCCAGGCGTACCAGCCGTAGATCGACACGACGATGAACATGATCTGCCGGCCGGCCTGGCCGAGCAGGTTGACCGGGTTGGGCGTGTCGAACACGGCGCCCAGGAAGACGGTGAAGAGCAACGCGTTGCCGACGATGCCGATCGGCCAGGCCCAGACCTTGCGGCGCATGCCGCCGAGGGCGCTGATGAGGCCGAAGAGGTTGCCGATGACCTCGCGCCAGAGCACGGTCTGGTCGCCGACGTGGAAGGTGGCGTCGAACAACCAGTGGATGGCCTGCATGCAGACGAGCGTAGTTGCCGC
The DNA here is from genome assembly GCF_039544345.1 of Frondihabitans cladoniiphilus. Taxonomy (NCBI): domain Bacteria; kingdom Bacillati; phylum Actinomycetota; class Actinomycetes; order Micrococcales; family Microbacteriaceae; genus Frondihabitans; species Frondihabitans cladoniiphilus. The sequence goes on along the minus strand of NZ_BAABLM010000001.1, from coordinate 111,721 downwards.
GGGCCGCGAGGCCGAGGCGCTAGCGTTTCCTCATGACCGTCCACGTCACTCCCGTCACCCTGCCGACGCTCCAGTGGGGCGAGCCGGATGCACCGCGAACCGTCCTCCTCCTGCACGGGCTCACCTCCGCCGCCGGCACCTGGTGGCGGGTCGCCGACTCCCTCGCGGCCACCGGTGTCCGCGTCGTCGCCGCCGACCTGCGCGGGCACGGCCGAGCACCGCGGACCCTCTCGTACCCGATCGCCGGGTTCGCCGCCGACGTCCTGCAGCTCCACCCCGCGCCGGGTGCGCCCTGGGACGCCGTCGTCGGCCACTCGCTCGGCGGAGCCACCGCCGCGGCCGCTCTCGGCACGCTCGGCGACGCGGCATCCACCTGGGCCCGCTCCGCGGTGCTCGTCGACCCGGCCCTCCGCCGCCTCGAACCGGCATCGGAGGCCCTCCTCGCCGGCATGAGCGCCGAGGCGGAGGACCCCGACGCCGCCCGGATCGCTTCGGAGAACCCCGACTGGCATGCGGAAGACGTGCACCAGAAGGTGGTGGCGGCTCGCCTGATCAGCAAAGACACCGTGCGCCGGGTGCTGTCGGACCCGTGGGACGAGTCTCCGGCGATCGCCGGCACGGGCATCCCCGTCACGCTTCTCGGTGCCGACGCGACCGCCCCCGACCTCGCGCTGACCCCGGCCCTCGGAGCCGAGCTCGCCGCCAACCCTCGGGTCACCTACGAGGAGGTCGTCGGCGCGCACCACTCGATCCACCGCACGCACCCCGACGTGGTCGTGGCGGCGGTGGTGGCCGCGCTCGCTGCGCTTCCCGCCCGCTCACCCTCCCCCTCCCCCTCCGCCTGACGCCTGACGCCGAGTGCGCCGCGACGCGACGCGAGTCGGTCGACCCGACGCGCCGCGGACGTGGCGGCATGGCCAGACCGCGTCGCGTCACCACACGGCGGCGGCCGCGCGTCGCTACGCCCGACGCGGCAGGTGCAGCAGCATCGTGATGCCGACGACGATCAGGATGATCCCGGCGACGATCACGAAAGCCGACAGCGCGAGGATCGGCAGGAAGAGCATGACGATGCCGGCCACGATCGCGACGACGCCCGCGACCAGGCCGAGCCCGAGGCCACCCGAGCGGGCGTGGATCAGACCGGTGACGCCCTCGAAGATCCAGCCGACTCCGATCACGACGCCCAGCAGCGACAGGGACTGGAACGGGTCGAACAGGCAGAGCAGCGCCGCGATGATGATGAGAGCAGCCAGGACTCCCGTCAAGACCCGCACCCCTGTCGGGAGCGCGGTCGCCCGGATCGCCACGAAGAGGCGGAAGAGCCCGATCACGAGCAGCGAGATACCGAACAGGATCGCGATGGTGACGAGGGATGCACGGGGGAAGAAGAGGGCGATCGCACCGAGCACGATAGCGACGATCGCGGCGACGAGCACCGGGGTACGGGCGCCTCGAAGGCTGGTGGTTCCGAAGGGCGGCGTGCCGGTCATCCTGATCTCCTGCTGTGTAAGGGACGCCCAGCGCGTCCCGACGCCCACCTTAGCGACGGGGCGCGCGCACGGCCGGTCGTCCTCCGCTACGTCGTTTCGCCTCGGGTCTTGCGTTTCGCGCCGCGGCGCGAAACGACCTCCCCAAGGCGAAAGGAAGCGTGCGCGCGGCGTAGCCGCACCAGGTTCACGAACGGGTAGATCAAGAACACCAGCCCGAGCATGATCGGTGCCACGAGACCGGTGCCGGCCGCCGACCAGTGCGGGTCGGGCCCCGGATTCGCCGACAGCGCGGCGAGGTTCACGGCCGCACGCACCGCTGCGACGAACTCGACGACGGCGAGGGCGACGAAGATCGCGGTGACGACGATGCGGAAGACCTTGCTCATCGTCGGCAGCACCTCGACGCCCCGGTCGTGATAGTGCTCGACGCGGTCCGGCGGGAGGTACGGCACTCCCCCGTACACGTCGCTCTGTCGAACACGCGGGTTCCCCGCATACGGCTGCTTGTCGCTCATGAGACCCCCCTCGATTCGTCGCGAGTCTAAGCCCGGCAGAGGTCGATCGCCAGGGCAGCGAGCGGGTCGGCGAGCGGGGCGCCGTCCGGCCGGCGCCGCCCCGTGCATCCCCCGTTTCGGCCAGGATGGACGCATGGAATTCAGCGTGGAAGCGATCCTCTTCGACATCGACGGCACCCTGGTCGACTCGACGGCTGTGGTCGAGCGGGTCTGGCGGACCTGGGCCGTGAGCCGCGGTCTCGACGGCGAGGAGATCCTGAGCGTCTCGCACGGGCGCCGCACCGAAGACACGGTGGCACTGTTCCTGCCCGAGGCCGAGCGCGTCGGCGGCACCGCCGAGGTGGCGGAGCTCGAGCTGGCCGACCTCGACGACGTCCTGGCGCTGCCGGCCGCCGCGACCCTGCTCCAGTCGTTGCCGCCCGAGCGCTGGGCCGCCGTGACCTCGGGCACGCACCGCGTGATGCGAGCGCGCCTCGCCGGAGCCGGTCTGCCCGTGCCCGAGGTGCTGATCGCCGCCGAAGACGTCCGTGCTGGAAAGCCCGACCCCGAGGGGTACCGACGGGCTGCCGAACTCCTCGGTGTCGCGATCGACCGATGCCTGGTGATCGAGGATGCACCGGCCGGCCTCGAAGCAGGGCACGCGGCCGGCGCCCGCACGCTCGCGGTCGCCACCTCGCACGACCCCTCCGCCCTGACGGCGGCCGACGCCGTCGTGCCCGACCTCACCCATGTCTCGGCCCGGGTGACGCCGGCGGGGCTGACGGTCACGACCCGCTAGCGCGGTCTCGACCCGGTGGCGAGGAGCCGCGCGGCGTCGGGTCAGTCGAGCGCGTCCAGCTCGCGGAGGGCGGCCCGGGCATCCCCCAGCCTGTCGCTCTCGGGGCGTTCCCACCAGGGGTCGCCCCGCTCGCCGAGTCCGTGTTTCGCCACGCCGACCCGGTGCCGCGCGGCCGCCACGGCGTCGTCGTCGCCGGCCCGCTTCGCCGACCGGACCCCCGAGCGGCCTCGCCCCAGGTGCGACTTCAGAGCCTCGACGACGTCCTCCGGCAGCGACGGGTCCGTCTTGCGCCAGCGCCGACCGTCGACGACCAGCCACTTCTCGTCGTCGCTCGCCTGCCCTGCCGCCGCCGTCGGATCCACACGCCCACGATAGGCGCGGGCCGCAGTCGCTATGCCGTCGGCACGCCCGCCGCGAGCAGCCCGCGGTCGAGGTCGGCGAGGATGTCGCGCGCGCTCTCCAGGCCGATCGACAGGCGGACGAGCCCGGGGGTGATCCCCGCGGCGAGCTTCTCCTCGTCGGTCAGCTTCGCGTGGATCGTGCTGCCGAGGTGGATGGCCATGCTGCGCACGTCCCCGATGTGGGTCATCGGGCTGACCAGGCGCAGCGCGTCGATGAACCGGCGCGCCGCCTCGCGGCCTCCGGCGAGGTCGATCGTGACGACCGCTCCGGCACCGTTCGGCAGGTACTTCTTCGCCCGCTCGTGGAACGGGTCCGACGGCAGCCCCGGGTACAGCACGGCCTTCACCTCGGGGCGGATGCTCAACGCCTCGGCCACCTCCTGCGAGTTGGCGACCTGCTGCGCCAGACGGACCGAGAGGGTCTCGATGCCGTGGAGGAGGAGGAAGGTGCTGTTCGCCGCGACGGTCGGCCCGTACTCGAGCACGACGACCGAGCGGAGGTACGCGAGGTACGCCCCGGCCCCGAACCGGTCGACGAACGACGTGGGGCCCTCGGAGAGCTGGGGGAACCGACCCGAGGCCTTCCAGTCGAACCGACCGCCGTCGACGATCGCGCCGCCGATCACCGAGCCGTGGCCGGCCAGCCACTTCGACGTCGAGTGGATGACGATGTCGGCGCCCCACTCGATCGGGCGACAGAGGTACGGCGTGGCCACGGTGCTGTCGACGACCAGGGGGATGCCCGCGGCATGGGCGATGCGGGCCAGCCTCTCGAGATCGGCGACCTGGTTGAGCGGGTTCGGGATCGTCTCGGTGTAGATCGCCTTGGTGCGGTCGGTGATCCGCGCCGTCCACTCCTCGTCGGTGGCGTCGTCGGGCACGTACTCGATCGTCAGGCCCTGCCGACGCAGGGAGCCCTTGAACATGTCGCGCGTGCCCTCGTACAACGACGAGGTCGCGAGGATGTGGTCTCCCGTCTCCGCCAGCGCGAAGAGCGCCACGGCGATCGCGGCCTGGCCGCTCGAGACGACGATGCCGTCGACCCCGCCCTCGAGATCGGCCAGGCGCTGGCCCGCCACCGCGTTGGTCGGGTTCTCGTTGCGCGAGTAGGCCCGGAAGCCGCTGCGCCCGGCGAAGCGGTCCTCGCCGTCGTCGAAGTCGTCGAAGACGTAGCCGGCCGTCTGATAGATCGGGGTGACACGGGCCTTCGTCTGGGAGTCGACGACGGCACCGGCGTGGATCTGACGGGTGGCGAAGTCCAGTGCCTCGGGGGCCGGCTGCTCGGGAACGGGGGCGGGATGTTCGGACATGGTCACAGGGTATTGGTCGGGGGTCATCCGACGTCATTCGTGTGTCGTCGTCTTGCGCCGTGCTACGTCTCGAGAGGGTTGCGCTACCGCTCGAGAGGGTCGCGCTACCGCTCGAGAGGGTCGCGCTACCGCTCGAGAGGGTCGCGCTATCGCTCGAGAGGGTCGCGCTGCCGCTCGAGCGGGTTGTCGCGCAGCTTCGCGGCGATGCCGCCGAGCACGAGGCGGTGCGCGGCGGTGGTCGGCTTCCGCTCGGCCTGGTCGGTGACGGCGGCGGTGAACTCGTCCGCGAGGGCCTGGCGCGGGTACGCCTGGAGCACCTCGGCGACGAACTCCGCCGGGAGCACGTCGGGGCGAGCGCCGGAGATGTCGAGGCCGGTCGCGATCTCGAGGAGGTAGCCCTCGACGTCCTGCTCCGGATCGACCGACGGCCAGTTGTGGCGGATGATCACGTCCAGCACCCGCTGGCGTCGTGCCGCCGGCCATCCCGCACCGGCCGTGAGAGCGACGGCGACGTGGCCTCCCGCCTCCTCGTACGACAGGGCGACGTTGTCGAACGCCGGGGCCACGCCGATGTCGTGCAACAGCGCGGCCACGTAGACCAGTTCGTGGTCGACGTCCGTGCGGCCTTCGACCTCGGCGAACGCCTCCGCCCAGAGCCACGAGCGGGTCACGTGATTCAGCAGCGACGGGGTCGAGTACGCCTCGGCCAGCTCTCGGGCGGCGGCGGCGGCAGGCGTGTTCGGGGCGGCGAAGTCGGCGAGGTGCATCCCGCCATCATCGCGCACGCGACGCGTCGGCCGCGGCGGCGCTGCCATCGCTGTGAACGATGCCGCCGTGGAGAGGGGTGGGAGGCCGCGTGATGCGGCCCGGGGTCAGAGGCGATGCTCGATGAGCACGTCCTCTGTGAGGGCGAGGTGGGCGTCGCTGGACTCGCTGCGACGGGAGAGGCTGACGAAGAGGGCGTCGAGCACGGAGAGGTGGACGATGCGGCTGGCCATCGCCTCGACGCGGTAGGACGTCTCGGCGCTGCCGGCGACGATCGACCGGTCGCTGATCTCGGTGAGAGGGGAACGGGAGAAGCTGGTCAGGGCGACGGTGGTCGCCCCGGCCGCCTTCGCGGCGCGGGCCGTGGCCAACGTCTCGAACGTGGATCCGGTGTGGCTGATGGCGAAGAAGACGTCGCCCGGGCGCATCATCCTGGCGGTGACGTGCTGGGTGTGGACGTCGGGCGCGAACGTCGCGTCGACGCCGATCGTCGCGAGCCGGTAGGCCGTGTCGAGTGCGAGAGGGGCCGAGGTTCCCACGGCTCCGAAGACGACGCGACGGGCGGTGAGGAGGGCGTCCACGATGCTCTCGAGTGCCGCTCCGTCGATGGTCCGCGAGGCCTGCGAGACCGCCCGCGCCGTTCCGTCCATCACCTTGTGGGCGATGTCCACGACGCTGTCGTCGGCTGTGATGTCGCCGAGAACTCTGCGGTCGCTGGGGATGGACTCGCTCGCCAGCGTGATCTTCAGGTCCTGGTAACCACGGAGTCCGACGCTGACGCAGAGCCGCACGACGGTCGCCGGAGACGAGTCGGCGATGGCCGCGAGTTCCGAGACGGAGAGGTGGATGACGGCCATCGGATCGTGCAGGACGGCCTCGGCCACGCGCCGTTCGGCCGGGCTGAACGACGGGAGCGCGGCTCGGATCCGCTCTCTGATGCCGATCGCACCCGGCATGGTCGACGGTGCCGTCGGCGCCTCGATCTCGGAAGGATTTTTCATCACGGAAGGCAAGTTACGGATGCCCCGTGAACGAGGGGGCGCAGCCAGGTTAACGACGGATGTTGGTTTCATGACGGGCCGCCTCCTGGAATTTTCTTCCACTGCACAGAGGGCCGTCCGGCGCCAGCCCCTTGCGGAGATCGGTGATTTGCGCAGGGCCGTTCGGGGGCCAGAATGAGCACGTGACCAAGAAAATCGACGCCGCCCTGAAAGATCTCACCAAGGCTCTCGAGCACCACGCGCAAGTGGTCAGCCTCAAACCCGTCCCGCAGAAGAAGGCCGGCCGGGCCGCCGCCGAACTGCGTGCCGCCGCCACCGCCTACGCCGCCATCGTCGAGAAGAAGACCGGTCAGACGAACCCCTTCATCGACTTCCTCGACAAGGCCACGATCGACTCCCTGATGCACGAGCGCGACGCCCTCGCGAAGAAGACGGCCAAGGAGGAGAAGGCCGCGGCCCTCAAGACCGCGTCCGCCGCCGAGGTCGCCAAGGAGGGCACGATCGAGACGCACGAGGCCTAGCGGCCCGGCCCGAGGGAGACTGAGGGCATGGGCACCCTGATGTGGCTGGTCGACCTCGATGCGGAGGGCGGCGACGAGGCCGCCGCGAGCGCCGCACACCCGTGGCTCGACGAGGCGGAGCGCGCCCGGGCCGCCGCGCTGACCGAGGCCGACGACCGGCGACGGTACGTCCAGGCGCACCTCGTGCTGCGTCGGCTGCTCGGCGAAGCGCGGGGCGTGCTGCCCGCCGAGGTGCGCATCCCCCGCTCGCCCTGCCTCGCCTGCGGCGACCTCCACGGCCGACCCGTCGTGCCGGGTGGGCCGCACTTCAGCCTCTCCCGCAGTGGGCGGTGGGCCGCCATCGCGATCGACGAGGATGCCCGGGTCGGCATCGACATCGAGATCGCGCAGGCGGCGTCCCGGCTCGAGCCGCTGCGGTCCGAGCTCCTCTCGGACGGCGAGACGGCCGGGCCGGACGGACTGCTGCGGCTCTGGGTGCGGAAAGAGGCGTACCTCAAGGCGACCGGCGCCGGCCTCACGCGGCCGATGAGCACGGTCGGTGCCGACGAGCTGCGGGCCGTCGTCGATCTCGAGCTGCCCGACGGGCTCGTCGGCGCCCTGGCGACCCTGCCGACCGGGACAGGTCGATGACGCCCGACGTCGCCCGGTTCACCGGCGCGACACCCGGCCCCGGTAGGGTGCGGCCGCCGTGGATCCTCCGGCACGATTCCCGAACGCCGCTCGAAAGGGCCTCATGACCCCGCCTCCCGCCGACTCCACCGAACCCGACGGCCGCATCCTCGGCTCTCAGCGCACTCCCGAGCCGCGCACGCTGGTCGACATGCTCCGCGCGACCGTCTCCGACAATCCCGACGCGTCGGCGCTCGAGGACGAGGCCGGCGCCTTGAGCTACCGCGAGCTCGCCGTCCGGGTGCGGGCGGCGGCGGCGGCGCTCACCGCTGCCGGCGTCGAGCGCGGCGACCGGGTCGGAGTGCGGATGCCGTCGGGCGACCGCGAACTGTACATCGCGATCCTGGCCGTGCTGACAGCCGGCGCCGCCTACGTACCGGTCGACGCCGACGACCCCGAGGAACGCGCGGCCCTGGTCTTCGGCGAGGCCGGGGTCGTCGGGGTGATCGGGGCCGGGGGCGTGCTCACGCCAGTCGTCCCCCGAGTCGCCGCCACGGGCATCCTCGTCGCCGCCCCGCACCCCAGCCGCTCGGACGCCGTGCCCCCGCAGGCCGACGCCACGAGCCCGCGACTCGACGACGACGCGTGGATCATCTTCACCTCGGGATCGACCGGCACCCCGAAGGGCGTCGCCGCCAGTCACCGGTCGGCGGCAGCGTTCGTCGACGCCGAGGCGCGGATGTTCCTGGCCGCGGCGGACGAGGGGCCGCTCGGTCCGGGCGACCGCGTGCTCGCCGGCCTCAGCGTCGCCTTCGACGCCTCGTGCGAGGAGATGTGGCTGGCCTGGCGGAGCGGCGCCTGCCTCGTGCCGGCGCCGCGCAGCCTCGTCCGGACCGGCGCCGACCTCGGCCCCTGGCTCGTGCTGAAGGGCATCACCGTGGTCAGCACGGTGCCGACCCTGGCGGCCCTGTGGCCGTCCGAAGCGCTCGAGAACGTCCGCCTGCTGATCTTCGGCGGCGAGGCGCTGCCGCCCGAGATCGTGGACCGGGTCGCCGGCGGCAGCGGCACCGGCGCGGGCACGGCCGAAGGCACGGGCACCGGCTCCGGCACCGGCGAGAGCCGCGAGGTCTGGAACACCTACGGCCCGACCGAGGCCACGGTCGTCACGACGGGCTCCCGGGTCGAGAGGGGGCAGCCGGTCAGGATCGGCCTGCCGCTCGACGGCTGGGACGTCGCGGTCGTCGACGAGACCGGCCGCCCGGTCGCCGACGGCGAGGTCGGCGAGCTGATCATCGGTGGGGTCGGGCTCGCCCACTACCTCGACCCGGCCAAGGATGCCGAGAAGTACGCCCCGCACGCGGGCCTCGGCTGGGAGCGCGCCTACCGGTCGGGCGACCTCGTGCGCTTCGAGCGCGAGGGCCTCGTCTTCCAGGGCCGCGCCGACGATCAGGTCAAGGTCGGTGGCCGCCGGATCGAGCTCGGGGAGATCGAGGCGGCGCTGCTCGGTCTCGACGGTGTCGCCGGTGCCGCGGCCTCGGTGCGGAAGACCGCCGCAGGCAACCAGGTCATCGTCGGCTACCTCGCCGTGCCCGACGCGGCCGCCTTCGCGAAGGCCCCGGCTCTCGCCCGCCTCCGAGAGGAGCTCCCAGCCGCCCTCGTCCCCCTCCTCGCGCTGATCGAGGGCGACCTGCCCACGAAGACGTCGGGCAAGATCGACCGCGACGCCCTGCCGTGGCCGTTGCCGGCGGACCCGGTGGATGCGACCGCCGGGGGCATGAGCGCCGACGAACTCGTCCTCGCCGCCGACTGGCAGGCCGTCCTCGGGCTCCCCGTCGCCGACGCCGACGCCGACTTCTTCGACCTGGGCGGCGGGTCGCTCGCCGCGGCGCAGTTGGTGGCCCGGATACGGATGCGCGATCCCGAGTTCACCGTGGCCGAGATCTACTCGCACCCCCGCCTCGGAGCCCTTGCCGACGCCCTCCGCGTCCGGGCCACGACGAACGTCCCCGCGCGCGACGACTACCACCGCGCGGCACCGACGCCCGTGCGGATGCAGTGGCTGCAGACCGTGCTCGGCCTGCCGCTCCACGTGCTGAGCGGGTTCCGCTGGCTCACCTACGCGGTGACGGCCTCGACGATCCTCCACTGGTCGACGGGCTTCGACGCCCTGCCCTCCGTGAACGGCTGGCTCGTCGTCGCACTGCTGATCGTCTTCGTCACGCCGCCCGGGCGGATGGCCCTCTCCGTCGTGGCGGCCCGGCTGCTGCTGGCCGGGGTGAAGGCCGGCGACTACCCGCGCGGTGGCGGGGTGCATCTGCGGCTCTGGCTCGCCGACCAGGTCGCCCACCAGATCGGGGCGGTCGGCCTGGCCGGAGCCCCGTGGATCAGCTACTACGCCCGGGCTCTCGGCGCGCGCATCGCGGCCGACGTCGACCTCCACGCGCTCCCTCCCGTCACCGGCATGCTCCGGATCGGCCGGGGCGCCGCCATTGAGCCCGAGGTCGACCTCTCGGGCTACTGGATCGACGGCGACGTCGTGCGCATCGGCGCCATCCGCATCGGAGCCGGCTCCACGGTCGGGATGCGCTCGACCCTCCTGCCCGGCACCCGCATCGGCAAGAACGCATCGGTCGCCCCGGGCTCGGCCGTCTTCGGACGGATCCCGGCCGGGCAGGACTGGGCCGGCTCCCCCGCAGCCCGGGTCGGCAAGTCGCGCGCCTGGTGGCCGGCCGACCGTCCGCTCCCCCACCGCGGCTGGCTCGTCGCCTACGGTGTGTCGGCGACGGTGCTCGGGCTCGTGCCCCTCGCCTCGCTGGCGGCCGGCGGCGCGGTGCTGGCGCTGGGCGTGCACGGGGCGACGTCCCTCGGGGACGCGCTCCGGGCATCCCTCGCTCTCGCGGTTCCGGCCGTGCTCGTGGCCGGCGCTGTCGCGGCCCTCCTGGTCGTCGCGTTCGTGCGGCTCCTCGCGATCGGCGTGACGGAGGGCACCTTCGCGGTCCGCTCCCGGGCCGGCTGGCAGGTCTGGAGCACCGAACGCCTCCTCGACCTCGCCCGCACCTTCCTGTTCCCGCTCTACTCGAGCCTCTTCACCCCCGTGTGGCTCCGGATGCTCGGAGCCCGGGTCGGGCGCGACGTGGAGGCCTCGACGGTCCTGCTCCTGCCCGCCATGACCACGATCCGCGACGGCGCCTTCCTCGCCGACGACACCCTGGTGGCCTCCTACGAGCTCGGCGGCGGGTACCTGCGGGTCGCGCGGGCGGAGATCGGGCAGCGCGCGTTCCTCGGCAACTCGGGCATGACCGGCGCCGGGCACAAGGTCCCGCGCGACGGGCTCGTGGCCGTCCTCTCGTCCGCACCCCGCAAATCGAAGGCGGGATCCTCGTGGCTGGGTTCACCGGCCGTGCGACTCCGACGCACCGTCGCCGTCGCGGACGAGGCCCGTACGTTCCGTCCTCCCGCCCGGCTCCGCGTCGCCCGCGTCCTCTGGGAGCTCGGGCGGATCGTGCCCGTGATCGGCACCTGCCTGATCGGGCTGGGCGTCGTGTTCGGGCTGTACTGGTCGGTCTCCGCCGTCGGGTTCGGCTGGAGCATCCCCCTGTCCGCCGTGGTGATGCTCGGTGCGGGCGCCGTCGCAGCGGCCCTTGCCACCGCCGCCAAGTGGGCCCTGATCGGACGGATCAAGGTCGCCGAGAAACCCCTCTGGTCGTCGTTCGTGTGGCGGAGCGAGGTCGCCGACACGTTCACCGAGATGTGCGCCGCCCCGTGGTTCGCGCAGCCGGCCGCCGGCACGCCCGCCCTCGTCTGGTGGCTGCGGTCGCTCGGCGCCTCGATCGGGAAGGGCGTCTGGACCGACAGCTACTGGCTTCCCGAAGCGGATCTCGTGCGTCTCGGCGACGGAAGCTGCGTCAATCGGGGCTGCGTCGTGCAGACGCACCTCTTTCATGATCGAATCATGAGCATGGACACCGTCACGCTCGACGCCGGTGCGACCCTCGGGCCGCACAGCGTCGTCCTGCCCGCCGCCGTCATCGGATCCCACGCCACCGTGGGGCCCGCCTCGCTCGTGATGCGCGGAGAAGCCGTGCCGGTGGGCAGCCGCTGGTCGGGCAACCCGATCGGGCCGTGGCGCGAGGTCCGGTTCGCCGACTATCACGCGGTGGCCTCCGCCTGATGGGGTCGTCCCCGCTGCCGGCTCCGTCCTCGTCGCCCTCGTACACGCCCGACTCCGGCAACTCGGGGTACCGGTCGCTCGCCTACGACCTCGACATCGCCTATCGCGTGGCCACCAACCGGCTCGACGGCACCGCCACGATCCGGTTGATCGCCACGGCCGATCTGACGCGCATCCCCCTCGATCTCGCCCGACTCCGCGTCTCCAAAGTGCGCGTCGACGGCACCAAGGCCGTGCGCTTCGTGCAGTCGGCGGCCAAGGTCGTCATCACGCCGGCGGCGCCGATCCCGGCCGGCGAGGAGTTCGTCGTGACGATCGAGTACGCGGGCGCGCCGACACCGCGGAACAGCACCTGGGGCACCGTCGGCTGGGAGGAGCTGACCGACGGGGCGATCGTCGCGTCGCAGCCGAGCGGGGCGCCGTCGTGGTTCCCGTGCAACGACGATCCGTCCGACAAGGCCTCGTACCGCATCCGCGTCACCACCGAGCAGCCCTACGCCGTCGTGTGCAACGGGGTGCTGGTGCGGCGGTCGACGCGGTCGGGCCGGACCACGTGGGAGTACGAGCAGACTCAGCCGACCTCGACCTACCTCGCCACCGTGCAGATCGGGCGCTACGAGCTCGTCCCGTTCACCGCCGGCGCCGTCCCCGGCGTGCTCGCCGGCCCGCCTGCGCTTCGGTCGCGGATCGGGCACGACTTCGGCGAGCTGCCGTCGATGATGGCCTGCTTCGAGGAGCGGTTCGGACCGTACCCCTTCGACGGCTACACGATCGTCGTCACAGAAGACGACCTCGAGATCCCGCTCGAAGCGCAGGGGCTCGCCATCTTCGGCGCCAACCACGCCGACGGGCACGGCTCGGCCGAGCGCCTCGTCGCGCACGAACTGGCGCACCAGTGGTTCGGCAACAGCGTCGGCGTCGCGTCGTGGCAGTACATCTGGCTGAACGAGGGGTTCGCCTGCTACTCCGAGTGGCTCTGGTCGGAGTATTCGGGCTCGCAATCCGCGGCGTCGCTCGCCGCGGCGACGCACGAGAGGCTCTCGAAGCTGCCGCAGGACATCGTCGTCGGCGACCCCGGCCCGAAGCTGATGTTCGACGACCGGCTCTACAAGCGCGGCGCCCTGACGCTGCACGCCCTGCGGCTCGAACTCGGAGACGACGCGTTCTTCGGGCTGTTGCGGTCGTGGACCGCCGAGCACCGGCACGGCGTCGTGAGCACGGCCGACTTCGTGGCGGCGGCGGGGGCTGCGGCCGGGGCTGGTGCGGGTGCTGGTGCTGGCGCTTCTCGCGTCACGGCGCTGCTGTCCGCCTGGCTCGACCGGCGGGTGCTGCCGCCGCTCTGACGGGCGTTACGCGTGCGTGCATGCATGCGCTCGCGCTGTTGCTCCTTCCCGCAAGGCGTCGCGTTTTCCGCACGGTATCGCGCCGCGTCGCGATGCCTTGCGTGAATGGCGCTGCCTCGTGGATGGAAGACCCGCGCGGACCGGCGACGTGCGACCCTTGTGCGCATGGACCTGGAGGTGTCGCCCGCGCTCACGATTCCGGCAGCCGAGCTCGGCTGGCGGTTCTCGCGCTCGTCGGGCCCCGGTGGCCAGCACGTCAACACGTCCGACAGCCGGGTGCAGCTCTCGTGGAACGTCGCGGAGTCGGTGGTGCTCTCCGACGATCAGCGACTCCTGCTGCTCGCGCGACTCGAGCGCCGCCTCGTCGACGGGGTGCTGACCGTCACGGCCGCCGAACAACGCTCTCAGCTCCGCAACCGCGAGATCGCTCTCGACAAGCTCGCCGAGCTGGTGGCCGAGGGCCTCGCACCGGCGGCGCCGAACCGACGGCCGACCCGGCGCACCCGCGGGTCGAACCGTCGCCGCCTCGCCGCGAAGGGCGCCCGGTCCGAGACGAAGCGGCAGCGGCGGCGGCCCGACGCCGAATAGCACCGAGGCCGCCGACGGGAACCGTCGTCGACGCCGAGGTCACCCGGTCAGCGACGCACCGTTCGTGGCGATGACTTCTCTAAACCAGTCGAAGGACTTCTTGCGAAACCGATCCAGCGTGCCCGAGCCGTCGTCGTTGCGATCCACGTAGATGAAGCCGTACCGCTTGCTCATCTGCGCCGTGGACGCGCTCACCAGATCGATGGGACCCCACATCGTGTAGCCGAGGACCTCCGCTCCACTCTCGACGGCCTCACCCACCTGATACAGGTGGTCGTTGAGATAGGCGATGCGGTAATCGTCGACGACGGTCCGGGTGCCGTCGACCTCGACGAGGGAGTCCTTGGCGCCGAGACCGTTCTCGACGACGAAGAGCGGTTTGCCCCACCGCTCCCAGAAGCTCTCGATGACGAGGCGCAGACCCACGGGATCGATCTGCCACCCCCACTCGGACGCCGGGAGGGTGGGATTCACGACGCCGCCGATCAGGTTGCCCGGGCCCACCTCCCGGTCGGGACCCGCCGTCTCGCACAGGCTCATGTAGTAGCTGAAGGAGACGAAATCGACCGTATGGGTGAGGTCCTGTCGATCCTGCTCGGTGACGTCGAGCTCCACCCCTTTCTCCCGGAGCATGCGGATGTAATAGCCCGGATAGCGGCCTTGCACGTGGATGTCGCCGAAGGCCAGGTTCTCGTGCTCGCGCTGCCGGACGGCGAGCGCATCTGCCGGTGACGGAGTCAGCGGGTACACCGGAGCAGCGATGACCATGCATCCGACGCGCACCTCCTCGACCAGCTCGTGCGCCAACCGGGTGACGCGCGCGCTGGCGACGAGTTCGTGGTGGATCGCCTGGTAGAGGACGCGCTCCGGGAGCTGCTCCTTCGGAGTCCAGATGGCACCCGACAGGAGCGGCTGATGCAGCACCGCGTTGATCTCGTTGAACGTCAGCCACCGTTTGACGCGTGTGCCGTAGCGCTCGAACAGCGCCCGACTGAAGGTTTCGTAGAAACCGATCATCTCCCGCGACGCCCACCCGTCGTACGTCCGCGCCAGGTGGAGCGGCGTCTCGTAGTGGCTGATCGTGACGAGGGGCTCGATTCCGAACCTCTCGAGCTCGTCGAGCACCCGGTCGTAGAACGCCAGCCCTTCCTCGTTCGGCTCGGCCTCGTCGCCGCGAGGGAAGATACGACTCCAGGCGATCGAGAACCGGTAGACGCGGAACCCCATCTCGGCGAAGAGAGCGATGTCCTCGGCGTAGCGATGGAAGAAGTCGATCCCCACCTGCTTGAGATTGGCCGGAGTGGGTTCCTCCGTGGGCGGACGAGAGACGCCCGAGGGCATGACGTCCTGGATCGACACGCCCTTGCCGCCTTCATCGAAGCCACCCTCGATCTGGTTCGCCGCGGTGGCTCCGCCCCAGAGGAACCCGTCCGGAAACCTCATACCGAGACCGACGAGTCGTGCACCGTGTAGCCCAGCGCTCGCAGTTCGCCGGCGGTCGAAGCCATGGTCTCGTTCCAGGTCTCGGAGAGCGCGTAGTCGATGGGGGTGTCCCCCGAGTACCACGTGCCGAACACGTTGCTCCAACCGGCCGGCTCGCCCTTCGGGTGGTCGGTGAAGCGTCGACTCCCCCATTTGCCGGTGAAGTGGATCTCTTTGTCCGCGAACCGCCAGGTGATGTTCTTGAACGCGCAGGTGGTGTCCCCCTCGTCGACCCAGCCGAGCGGGAAGTACTCCACCTCGATCTCGGACTGCTCGGTGACGATCGGCTCCTCGCCCTCGAGCCAGTAGACCGCTGTGCCGTAGCCGTTGGCCTTCCGCATGAAGCCGTAGAAGAACTCGCGTCGTCCGTCCTTCCTGATGCCGCAGTAGACACTGCTCGCCACGTAGTTGTAGATGAGTTCCATTCGTCCGTCGACGTCGTCGGCCGTGGCGAAGCAGTGGTCGAACTGTCCGATTCCGGTCACCGGTTTGCCCTCGTACGTGCCCGAGAAGGTGAACGGCTGCCAGATGTAGCCGCCGCCGAGTGCCGAGTTCTTGCCCGAGAACATGCCGACCGGCCAGTATTCACCGGTGATGTCGAGGACGTCGCCCTCCTTGATGACGATCCGATCGGCCGTCTTGCTCTGAAGGAGGTACGGCTCGGTCGTCTCACTGGCGTACGTCACCGGGGCGTCCGACACCTCCTCGTATCCCTTGAGGGGCACGCCCTCCTGGGCGAGGTCGCGGTAGTGGCCCTGACCGGGCTGTTGGGGCTCGAGCGGACCGTCGCCGAGTTTGACGATGCCGCCCCAGCGGATGGCACCGGGCTTGAAGTTCCGCATGTAGTAGTGCGGCTGCTCGTCGCCTTCCACGAGGAACTGCAGGTACACGTAGTGCTTGCACAACTCGTAGGGCGAGTCCCCTTCCACCTGGAAGATCTCGGGCCGGAAGCCGAGGTCGTCGTCGACCATGTGACGGACGACGTAATTGGTCTCGGCGAGCTGCTGCTGGTCTTTCGTCATGGGGTGTCCTTCTGTGTTTCGAGGGTGGGAGGGGTGTGTATGGGAATGAGGGGGCGGAGGCGGACCTGGTGGCGGGGCCCGGAATGCCCCACTGTCGGCCCCGTCCGCGCGGACGACCGCGCCGGCCGGTCCGTTCCCCGCTCTCAGGCGGCTCGCTCGGCCTCCTCCGCCCGCTCCTGGACTGCTTTCCGCGAGAACAGGAAGAATCGGGTGACGATGGCGCCGAGGACGAGGCCGCCGACGGCGAGGATCGCGAAGAGGAGGGTGCTTCCGTTCGCGGTCAACAGGGGCAGGGCGAAGAGGCTCAGGAGGGCGAAGCCATGGGCCTCGGCGTTGAAGAAACCGAAAGCGGCACCGATTGTCGCACCGGTGATGACCAACGGGGCGACGAAGCGCTTGTTGCGCAGCACGTAGCCGAACATGATCGGTTCCGTCACGCCCGAGAAGATGGCCGTGAAGAGCAAGCCGCCGGCAATGGTCCGTTCTCGAGCGACCTTTGTCCAGAGGAGGATGCCCAGGGGAAGGGAGATGGCGGCCAGGTTCGATGCACCCGCCAGAACGAAGAGCGAGCTGACGCCCGTCGTGGCGATCGCCGTGATCATGATGGGGATGAAGGCCCAGTGGATGCCGAACAGGACGAGGAACGAGAACACCGCTCCGATGACCAGGCCGGTGAGGATCGGGCTGAAATCGAACATCGCCGTGTAGCCCACCGAGATGCCCTGCGAGATGTAATAGGCGAGCGGCCCCAGGACGAGGAGCGTGAACGGAACGAAGACGACGAGGCCCACGAAGGGGATCACCAGCATCTTGAAGTCCTTGTGCACGACACGGTTGAGCCACTTGTCGGCGTAGCTGTAGACCCAGATCGCGACCAACGACGGGAACAGCGTGCTCGAGTAGTCGAACATGTGCGCCGGGATCCCGAGGAAGTCGACCACTTTCCCCGGAGACGTCACCAGGGCGGTGATCGTCGGAGCCATCAGCGCCGCCCCGATGGTGGCGGCGATGTACTCGTTGACGCCGAGGGTCCGCGCGGCGGTGAACGCGACGAGGATCGGGAGGAACGTGAACACCGCGCTCGAGATCCCCGCGAAGATGACGTAGGTGGACGACTTCGCGTCGAGGAGGCCGATGGCCACCGCGACGGCGAGGAAGCCCTTGAGGATGCCCGAGCCGACGAGGGCCGGGAGCAGTGGCGACATCGCGCCTGCGATGTAGTTCAGGACGGCGCTCGCGACGCTCTTCGCCCGCGACGCCCCCGACACCCTCTCTTTCATGAGTTCGGCGTCGACCCTCCTCTCCTCCAGGGTTCTCACCGCCTGGGGAGGGACGGCTCCACCGGCGAAGTCGACGCCGTGAGCGGCGGCGTATCGCACGACCTCCTGCCGGTACTTGGGCACGTCGTTGCCGATGACGATGTGATATTGACGGCCCGTGTTGACCGTGCCCAGCACCTCGGGCATGGCCTCGAGGCCGGCCGCGTCGACAGCGGTCAGGTCTTTCAGGGTGAGGCGGAGGCGGGTGGCGCAGTTCTGCACCTGCGTGACGTTCGGCAGGCCACCCACTTTCGCGAGGATCTCTTCGGTTGCGGTTTCGTAGGACATCGTGGTGCCTTTCTTCGAGGACCCCGAGGCGTCACTGCCTCGAGGGTCGGCTACCGGTTCCACGCCTTCGCGGAACCCGATGGTGCGGGGGGTGTCGTTTCGGACGAACTGCTGACGAGGGTGCCGTGGATGACACGCTCGATGTGGAGAGCGAGGTAGGCCGTCTCCTCGTCGGTGACCGCGGTCGGCTGCTGCCTCGACACGTGTCGCCGGATGCGCTCCGCCAGGGCCATTGCCCGAGGAGCCTGCTCGGCGAGCTGCGGATACAGGTGCGTCCCCTCGAGGAGCCGGCCCGTGAAGAGTCGCTCGACGAAGAACTGCACGTGCACGAGGAGGCGCCGGTGGTCGAGATCGCTGTGGGCTTCGAACTCGGGATGCTCGTCCCGGATGATCTCGACGATCTCCGCCATGAGGCCGGCCGCTGCGAATGCGTCGAAGGCGCCGTCCTGGTGCGTTCGGGCGTTGACGAGGTGATACGCGATGTTCGCTGCCTCGTCGTCGGAGAGGCGGACACTCACTCGATCGGCGATCATCTCGAGTGCCTCGCACCCGATCTGGTATTCGACCGGATAGTAGGTCCGGATCTCCCAGGCCAGCGAGTTACCGGGTCGGATGCCCTGCGACTCGCGTTCGACGGCGAACTGGATGTGGTCGGTCAGCACCAGGAGGAGATGGGGATTGAGCTCCACCTCGAGGCGCCGTTGGGCCAGCCCGACGATGTCCCGCGTGAGGATGGCGTACTCCGGAGCGATGTCGGACAGGAGGTCGAAGAGCGCCTGTTTGTCGGAGTCGCCCGATGGCAGGAAGACCCTGTTGACTTCGTCCTCGGACACCTGGTCGCCCGGCTTTCGCGCGTACCCGATACCCCGTCCGATCAGGATCACTTCTTTGCCGGACTCGTCGATTGCGAGCACCACGCTCGAGTTCAGGACCTTGACGATCCGGTGGCGCGGATTCATCTCGCCTTCCGCCTCAACTCGCCGCTTGGCGCGCCAGGGACGCGTCGACCGGCGTGCGGCGGCGAAGCGTGAACATCGGCTCCCCTGCCCTGATGGCTCCCATGGGCCGAGCCATGTCGAAGTCGAATTCGTCGGTGTTGGTGACGACGACCGGAATGACCGTGCTGAAACCGGCCTCCTCGATCTGCGCGAGATCGGCTTCGATCACGAGGTCGCCTGCGGAGACGTCTTCGCCGACCGCAAGCCTCGCCCGGAACGCCGATCCGTTCAGCTCGACGGTGTCGAGGCCGATGTGCACCAGGACCTCCGCCTGATCGCGACCGACCACGCCGATCGCATGCCCTGTCGGGAACGCGACCGCCACTTTGCCGCTGATGGGGCTGCGGACTTCACCATTCGTCGGGCTGATCGCGCAGCCCTTGCCCAACATGCCCCGGGCGAAGACGGGATCAGGGACCAGCTCGAGCGGCATCATGATGCCATCCACAGGACTCAGAACCTCGAAGACTTCTTCAGAATCACTCATCGCACACCTTTGTCGATTGTTGGAGAACCGGAAGAGGGCACAAAAAAAGGACCTAGCGGAAGGAATCGCACTTGCGATTCGCTCTGCCAGATCCTGCCCGCACTACCGGTTACATGTCCGTTGGAAGGAACGTACGCCCAGGTCCATTCCCCTGTCAACTACTGGCTCCATCCCCAGGCTCGGCCGACCACTCGCAATCCGCGTCGCAGTGCAGCAGGGTGGAGACATGCCCGAGCAGAAGAGCAGCAGCACACGACCGCGAAGCGCCGACGGCAGCGCAGGCGACGCCGACTACGGGGTCATCGCCTCCGACTACGCCCGGTACCGGCAGCCGGAGCAGGCCTTCGTCGCGGCGATCCAGAACGCCTTGGCAGACGCGAGGACGCTGATCAACATCGGTGCCGGCGCCGGCTCCTACGAGCCCACCGGCCTCGACGTCACCGCGATCGAGCCCAGTGCCGCGATGCGCGCTCAGCGCCCCGCCGGATCCGTCCCCGCGATCGACGCCGTCGCGGAGCACCTCCCATTCGCCGACGGCGCCTTCGACGCTGCCCTCGCGTCCTTCACCGTCCACCAGTGGCGAGACCTTCGGGCGGGCCTTGGCGAGGCGCGTCGCGTCACGCGCGGCCCCGTCGTCATCCTCACCTGCGATCCGAGCGGCCTGCAGGCCTCCTGGCTGAACGAGTACGCCCCCGAGGTCATCGCGACCGAAGCTCGACGCTATCCGGCCGTCGCCGACATCGAGTCCGGCCTGGGCGGCTCCGTCACGGTCACGCCCCTCCCCATCCCTCTGCAGTGCACCGACGGGTTCTCCGAGGCCTACTACGGCCGTCCGGAGGCGCTCCTCGACCCCGGCGCCCGCCTCGCGAACTCGGCGTGGAGCTTCGTCGATCCCTCGGTCGGCGCCCGGTTCGATGAGTCTCTCCGAGCCGATCTCGCCTCGGGCACGTGGGATGCACGGCACGGCCACCTGCGAACGCAGCCCACCTTCGCCGGCTCCCTCCGCCTGATCGTGGCCCGTCCCGCATGACCCGCCGCCCGAAGTGACCCTTCGGCGCTGAGTCGGGTGCCTGATGCGCTCAGCCGAGGGCGAGCGCGCCCCGAGCCGCCTTGGCCGTGCCACTCGAGCCCGTGAAGGCCGCGAGCCAGACGCGGAGTGCGGGATCGCTCACGGCTCGGTGGTGACGCAGGCTCTCGTCGAGGAGGAGCCCCACGAGGGCGCCGATCCCTCGAGCGGCGCGAGGGAGCCTCGGCAGCAAGTGGGTGAGCAGATCGACGACCGCGTCCGGCGCGAGCATGGCGGCGTCCGAGAGCGACGACGCCCAGCGACTGAGAGCGATGGCCGGTTGGCATCCCGCGAACCCGATCGCCGCTTGCTGCGGCGAAATGCGCGAAGGGATGGCTGCCGCGAAGAGCTCCGCGGCGTGGGTGCGATGCTCGGCACGAAGAGCCGCCATCCCGAGTGCGAGGACCTGCGCGGTCTCCGAGGTCCAGACTCCGGGGTGCGACGCGAGCGTGCTGAGACTCGTGCCGGCCGACAGATTCACCTCCGACGTGGCCGAATGCATGACGGGCACGGCGACTGCCGCGAACGGAAGGGTCGACGAGGGATCGACGAGCCCCAGAGCCCCCGCCACCAGCGGGCTCACCTGCCGTCGTTCGAGGTCCCATCGCGAGGTCGTGATCGACGGGATCAAGGCGGGCTGAAGCGGAGACGGGTCCGTGACGGGGTCCGCGACGATGACGGGGCTCCACCAGATCCACTTGGGAGAGCCGCTCGGGCGCACCGCGGACGACACTCTCGAGGTCCACTCGATCGACATCGCCTCGGTGATCACGGGCCTTTCTGCACCGAGGGCGCGAGTGATCCGATCTCGATCGGCCGGTCGGATCCGCAGGATCGCCTGAGTGAGGTCGACGGGCAGCGGGACCGGACCGGAGTCGAAGCGCTCGAGCAGGACGTCGGGATCGATCCATCCCTGCGTGTCGGTCGGTGTGGCGAGCAGGCGACGGCGGGGCGTGCGTCCTTGCAGGATCGAAGCGACTTCCCGAAGCCGAGTGACGAGACTGGGCAGTGCCGTCCTCTCCTCCTCGGTGCGAAGCGGCGTCGGTTGCCCGTCCGGACGTTCGACGTACACGCCGTCGACGAGCACCATTCTGGTCCGCTGCCAGATCGGGCGAGGAAGAAAGATCGTCTCGGGATCGACGGCCACCTGCACGAGCGGGCCGAGCCACTGATCGCCGCCGTCGGGTTGACTCCTGAGGGCACGCTTCAGGAGGGGCGTGAGAGTGGAAGCCGCGTTCTCCGTGATCGCCAGCCACGCCAGAGCGAGTTCGAGGTCGAGGGCGCTCGTCCGGAACTCGAGGAACTCGGCGAACCGCTCCCGTGCATCCTCGTCGCTCCAGGGCTGGACGGGCGCGGCAGCGAGCGACCGCCCTGGCGTCGCATCGCTGAGCCGAGCAACGGCGGCGACCGGGGCCGCACTCGGCAAGAGCTCGGCGACCACTGCGGGTGCGAGATCACCGGACGAATCCCGCGCGATGTCTTCGCGGCCCAGCCTCTGCAGGAGGCGGATCGAGGCCCGCTGAACGTCGACGTGCGGATGGGCGAGCCCCGAGGACGCAGCCGAGACCACCGCGTCGACCGAGACCGCATCGTCGCCGGCGATCGTCTCGAGGATTCGGAGGATGCCGACGGCGGCGGCCTTGGGTCCGGAAAGCGCGGCGGCGCACGCCTCCACGAACTGCGGCGCTTCCAGAAGGCCCTGCTTGTGGATGAGCGCGAGGTGCGTGGCTGCGAGCGAGACCGTCGCCGTGACCGACGAGCCGAGGCACTGCCTGAGCAGAGCTTGATCCGCCGCCGCTTCCGACGCGTCCGGCACCAGGGCGTTGTACGTCTTCGAGAACCAGCCGGCTCGGTACGAGGCGAAGTCGCGATTCAGGGCTTCGAGGCACGAGCGCAGCACACGCGCACGGTTGATCGTGCCCTCGTCGACGAGTCGAATGACGGTCCTGTGCCAATCGAGGTCGCGGCTCGAGTACTTGTCGACATTGGCGAGCGATATACCGGCATTACCCTCGACCTCGAAGATCCGCCAGAAGAGGTCGTCCCTCAGCTGGGAGTCGTGACGCAAGAGGTGCAGGCGCACCTCCTGCTCGTGCCTCCCGCCGAGGTGGCCCACCATGGCCAGCACGTAGTCCTCGCCGTGCGGCACCTCGAGACCCTCGAAGAGTTCGCGGAGTCGGATGGGCACGAAGGACGGCGACTGCGACCACCACTGACTCAACGACTGCAGCTCGGCCGGAGAGCCGTCCTCTCGTTGTCTCTCGTCCGCAGGAACCATGAGCAGGGCTTCGTAGAGGTCTCGGAGTGTCGCGCCCTCGCCAAGGAGACGCGACAGGTCGCGGTAGAAGTCCCAGAGGTGTTTGTACTCCGTCACGCGGTACACGCCGCCTCGGGCGCGTGACCCGCCCACGTCCGCGCAGCGAGCACGTGCTTGCACGGTCCGCGGGTACCCCGATGCCTGGTGTACCAGAGGCACGTGCATCGATCCTCGTCGACGCCGAGGACGACGCGGTATTGCGCCTCGGCGGAACGCACGACGTAGGAACTGTCGCCCCCGTCCGACACGCAGCCGTCTTCGACGAGCTTCCGAGCGTCCGAGAAACGGGGATGCAGGTCGTCGAGCAGTTCGGTCCGCATCGGAAGCGGCCGGTGGAAGTAGGCCTCGGCGCGGAAGTCGAACCCGAGCTGCCCGAACGAGGCCAGCGCCCCCAGAATCGGCGCGATGTCGTTCTCGGGAAGCCCGACGTCTGCGGCGAGGCGGCCCGGCTGGATTCGGGACTGGAAGGCCAAACGGTTCGAGACGAGGCGGAGGGCTTCCGGTTCGACGTCTGCCGCGAGTGAGGTGAGCAGCGCACCCTCCCCGGAGAAACCCCGCGACTTCTCGGGGCTGAGCCCGATCGTCACGCGCGCCCCCGGCATCTCCAGGACCCAGGCGCTCGACATCGGGAGCGAATCGGAATGCGCATCCGGCCCGTAGGCGCGGAGCCCCGTCGCGAACCGGAGAAGCGGTTCGAGGACCCGCAGCCGTTCCGGGCCCGCGACGCAGACGGCTCCGGGCGTCGGTCGCGAGGCCAGGCGCAGGGCGCGCCCTGCGTGGGTGGCCCACAACGCCGACTTCGTCGACGACGCCCGTGGCAGGGATTGGATGAACCGGGAGACGGCGATACCACTCAGTTCGTGTCGGAGCGACATGCCGGCGAAGAGCACCTGAGTCTCGGCGAACCCCTTGAGCCACCGTGTCGGAAGCGGGACGGATTCCTCGACGAGCTCGTCGTCGAGGGTGGCGACCCGAAGCTCCTCCTCCCCCACCCTCAGGTGCAACGGTTCACTGGGTCGCAGACCCGCGAGAGCCTGACGGAGGGGCGGGTTCACGTCGACGTTCGTCACCCCGGCCGCGAGGTGAGCGATGTCGAGGGCGCCGGCGTCGATGTCCAGACGCGCGTAGACACCGCAGCAGACGCTGAACGCCTCGAACCGAAGACCGTCGGGCGTCGCCGTGATCACCGGATCGGCGGCACGGAGAACCGCCGCCAGGGCGTTCGGGGGAACGTAGAACCGTGTTCGGGCGACGCGGGCCAGCAGCAGGAGAGCCTGGGCGACCACTGCCGGCCGTTCGACGAAACCCTGGAAGAAGTAGGGACTGTCCACCTCGCCGGCAGGGGTGCTGCCGCCACTCGTCGCCAATGACAGGCGCGAGCCGGTGCCATCGCTCGACAGGGCCGAGGGCGAGGCGTATCGGTAGCTGACGGACGGCGCTGCGATCATGCGCCCCGACCCGACCCCGACACGATGAGGTGATGATCCGTCATGAAGTCATCGTAGCCAGCGCTGAAAGACGACCCGTGTCGGCCGCCCGGGACGCGGTCAGCGAGCGGCGGGCCCGGCGTCGGGCGCGACGGGAGCAGGCTCGGCGGCGGGCACGACGGGAGCGGGCTCGGCGTCGGCCTCGTCGAAGTCGGCCTCGTCGAAGTCGGCAGGGGCGAAGTCGGCGGCCCGGGCATCCCCCGCGATCGGCGACGCCATGTGGCGCGTGATGGCCATCGAGGTCAGAGCGAGCAGGGCACCGATCACGCCGGCGGCGATGAGCAGCCCGCCGATGGTGCTGCCGGACTGCGCCGCGAAGAGCTTCGGGTAGTCGGCCTTGCCGGAGACGTACAGGGCGGCCTCCTTGCTGTTCGAGGTGGTCATGAGGAAGTATCCGACGACCGCGACGACGAGGGACGCCAGCCACAGCACCATGCGCGGGATGTTGATCTTCGAGGGACGGCTTGCAGTGGTGATCGACATAGACGCTTTCGGTTGGGAGGACGGCCCGGAACGGACCTCCGGCAGCCTAGGGAGGCGACCTCTCCATTCCCTATGATTCGACCCCGCACCTCCCGTTCACCCGCCGTTGGCCCGGCCGACCTACTCTCGCCGACATGGCCAAGAACATGGATCAGATCGTCGACGTGGCGATCGTCGGCGCCGGCATCGTCGGTCTCGGGCACGCCCTTGCGGCGATCGACCGGGGGATGCGCGTGCTCGTCATCGATCGGGGCGCCGAACAGACCGGGTCGTCGATCCGCAACTTCGGCCACTGCTGCATCACCGTCCAGTCGGGCGCGGCGCAGGTCCACGCCGAACGCACCCGCGAGCTCTGGCTGCGTCTCGCCGAGGAGACCGGCCTGTGGCTGCGCGAGGGCGCCTTCGTGGTCGCTCGCGCCGACGACGAGCTGGCCGCACTCCGGGAGTTCGCCGCCCGCCGCCCCGCGCAGGTCGAGGAGATCGACGCCGACGAGGTCACCGCGAGGACCGGCGTCGGCGCGGGCATCGCCACCGGTGGTGTGCGCCTTCTCGACGACGTCCAGGTGAATCCGCGGGATGCCCTGGCGAAGATCACGGCGTACCTCCGGTCGCGAGGCGTCGAGTTCCAGTTCCAGACCGCCGTCCGCACGATCCGCACCGGGCGCCTCCACACCACCCGCGGCCGCGTCGGCGCCGACACGATCGTCGTCGCCGTGAACCACGACCTCGACCAGCTCTTCCCCGACCTCGCCGCCCAGTACGAGGTGCGCCGCTGCGGCCTCGACATGCTGCGGGTGTCGATCCCGGGGCTCCGGGCACCACTCGAGGGTCCGGTGCTGACCGGCTGGTCGATGCTCCGCTACTCCGGGTTCGCGGGCTCCCCCTCGTTGGCGGGGGTGCGGGACCGGCTGTGGTCCGTGCATCCCACGCTCGCGGCTCTCGATCTGAACCAGATGTACACGCAGCTGCCCGACGGCACTGTGATCGTCGGCGACACGCACTACCGCGGCGACGCGATCGCGCCGTTCCAGCAGGAGGCAGCGTTCGACGAGCTGCTGCGGCTGGCGGCCGAGTTCTTCGGTCAGGCCCCGGACGGCATCCGGGTCGTCGAGCGGTGGCAGGGCGTCTACGCGTCGGCGCCAGCCGAGTTCCTGGTCGAGTCGCCCGTCGAGGGCGTGCACGTGGTCGGCGTCACGACCGGCATCGGCATGACCACCGGGCTCGGACTCGCGGACCGGGTGATGGCCGAGATCTACGAGCCGGTCGGGGCGTGACGGCGACCCCTGTCGCGGCGGGCGCGAACACTCACCGGCTGATCCGGTCGACGACGGCGGGCGAGGTGCTCGGGGTCGCCGAGCGCGGCGTGCTCGCCTGGCGCGGGATGCCCTTCGCCGCCCCGCCGATCGGGCCGCTCCGGTTCCGCGCGCCTCGGCCCGCACGCCCGTGGCACGGAGTGCGCGCGAGTCGCGAGTTCGGGCCTGCGGCGCCCCAGGACCGCGGCCAGTTCGTGGGCATCGACACTACGACGCCGCAGAACGAGGACTGCCTGACGATCAACGTGGTCGCGCCCGAGGGGTCCGCGCCGGGCGACGAGCTGCCGGTGCTCGTGTTCGTGCACGGCGGGGCGTACGCCGTCGGCTCCTCGCGGGAGTTCCCGCGACAGGGCGAAGGGCTCGTGCGGCAGGGCGGCATCGTCTACGTCAGCTTCAACTACCGACTCGGGGCCCTCGGGTACCTCGACTTCAGCGCCTGGGCCGACCCCGCGCATCCCCTCGACTCGAATCTGGGCCTTCGCGACCAGGTGCAGGCCCTCGAGTGGGTCCGCGACAACATCCGGGCCTTCGGCGGGGATCCTGCAGCGGTCACGCTCGCGGGCGAGAGCAGCGGTGCCAACGCGGTCACGACCCTGATGGCGGTGCCGCGGGCGCGCGGGCTGTTCGCGCGGGCGATCGCCCAGAGCTCGCCGACGAACGCGATCTACCCGCCCGACGTGACCGAGAGATGGGCGCAGGACTTCCTCGAGGACCTGAGTCACCTCGTCTCCGACGACGACCTCGAGTCGACTTCGCGCGAAGACGCCGCCGCTCTGCTGCTCTCCGCGCCGACGTCCGCCCTGGTCCGGGCGACGGCGCGCCTCAGCCTCCGGACCCCGGACGCCGAGCCCGGAGCGATCTGCCTGGCGCCGGTGATCGACGGGGAGTTCCTGCCCGAACGCCCCCTCGACGCGTTCAAGGCCGGGCGCGCGCATCCCGTGCCCCTGATCATCGGCACGAACGACCGCGAGGCGTCCGTGTTCACCGGGCGACGGGACATCCTGGCCACGACGCCCCCGCGCATCCGGGCGATCTTCCGCAAGACGCCGAAGAAGTCGCGCAAGGCGATCAAGCGGCAGTACCCGGGGCTGCCGGAGAAACGGGCCGCGGCCGACTTCGCCGGCGACTTCGCGTTCTGGTTCCCGTCCATCAAGGTGGCCGAACGCCACTCGGCCCACCAGCCCGTCTACTTCTACCGCTTCGACGCGGCCCCGCGCATGCTCCGCGTGGCCGGCGTTGACGCGTTCCACGGCCTCGACCTCTGGGCCCTGTTCGACGACCGCCACCACTCTCCGATCGGCCTCGGGCTCGGGCTGCTCGGCGGGCGCAGCGCGTTCTACAAGGCGGCGGGCCGGATGAGGATGCGCTGGCTCGAGTTCATCCGGACGGGCGCGGTCCGCGAGTGGCCGAAGTACGAGCGGCCCCTGCGGCGCACGCTGATCATCGACTTCCGCGACCGGATCGAGTCGGACCCGCGCCGGAGCCGTCGGAAAGCGTGGCAGGAGTTCGTGCCGCACCTGTGACCCCGGCGCGCTGCCTCGGCGGAGAGACCGCCAGACCCACCACGGCCGCGTAGTGCCCGAGGAGCTCGTCGCAGACGTGCTCCCAGGTTCGGTCGAGCACCACCCGCCGCCCGGCCTCGCCGAAGCGCGCGCGCAGGGCCGGATCCGCGACGAGCGTCCGCACGGCTCGCCTCAACGAGTGGTCGTGGCGCGGGTCGAACAAGAACCCGTCGACGCCATGCCGCACGAGGTCGAGGGGTCCGCCGGCGGCCGGTGCGACCACCGGCAGGCCCGCCGCGTGGGCCTCCTGCAGCGTCTGTCCGAAGGTCTCCAGGGTGCCCGGATGCACGAACACGTCGAGTGCCGCGTAGGCGGTGGCGAGGTCGTCGCCGTGGAGGGCGCCGAGGAAGGTGGGATCCAGGGCCGCGAGACGTCGGCCGAGCATCCGCCGGTCCGGGCCGTCCCCGACCACGACGAGACGGATGCCCCGCTGACCTCGGAGGGCGGCGAGACGGGTGAGCTCCTTCTCGGCGGCGAGCCGGCCGACGTAGCCCACGATGACCTCGGAGGGCAGCGCGAGCTGATCGCGCAGTTCGAGGGCCGCGGGGGACGAGCGCCTGTTCGGGTGGTACCGCACCGAGTCGACGCCGCGCCCCCAGCGGGCGAGTCGGTCGACGCCGGCCCGCTCGAGGTCGCGCCGGGACGCCTCGGACGGCACGAGGGTGAGGGTGGCTCCGGCGTGCACACGGCGGACGATCTTCCAGACGAGGGCCGCCGAGGCCGCGCCGAAGCCGTTGCGCGCGGCGTACCGGGCCATGTCGGTCTGGAACACCGCCACCGACGGGATCCCGAGCCGCTCGGCCACGACGATCGCCTGGGCCCCGAGCACGAACGGCGAGGCGGCGTGGACGACGTCGGGGGCGAACGCGGCGATCAGGCTGGTCATCTGCGGGCCGGGGATGCCCACGGGGAACTGCCGGTAGGCGACCGCCGGCATGCGGTGGACGGGGAAGCCGGCGTAGTGCGAGGGCCCGTCGCCGGCGGGGGCGATGACCATGGCCTCGTGGCCGCGGAGGGCGAGGTGGTCGAGGATCCGGAGCACGCTGGTGGTGACTCCGCTGACGGTGGGGAGAAAGCTCTCGGTCACGATCGCGACACGCATGGATTGCCCTTCGTCGAGGTGCTCTCGACGCTACGGACCCCCGGCGAACGGGCGGAGGCTACCGGGCGACGGCGGCCTGGCGGTCGGGTGAACCCTGCGCTTCGGGGGCGGCTTGTGCTTCAGGTGCGCCCTGTGCTTCGGGGGCGGCCTGTGCTTCGCGGGCGGCCTGGCACTCGGGCAGGCCCACGAGGTCGATGACGCCGTCGAGCACGTGGTCGTGCGGCAGCGCCTCGAGCGTCTCCCGGCCGACGGCGCCGGTCAGCACGCCGACGGCGATCACCCCGGCGTTCCGCGCCGCGAGCACGTCGACCGCGGTGTCGCCGGCCGCGAGAACGAGCCGCACGTCCTGCACGCCGGTCAACTCCATCGCGTGATGGATCAAGTAGGGAGCCGGTCGCCCGGCGGGCACCTCCGACGTCGTGACGAGGGCGTCGATCGTGTCGGCGGCGGAGGAGCCGACCGTCCACCCGAGGGTGTCGAGGATCCCCGTGGCGACCTCGCGGTCGAACCCGGTGGAGAGGGCGACGAGGATGCCCCGCCGACGCAGCTCGGCCAGGGCATCCCCCACGCCCGGCAGCGCCACGGGCGGCTCGGCGGCATACGTCGCTGCCAGAACCGCCTTGAAGCGGGCGAACCCCGCCTCGACGACGGCCGCCGTGGGCTCCACTCCCCCGAGCCGCAGCAGGTTCGTGATCGCGGTCACCTTGTCGGTGCCCATCCAGGTCTGGAGGTCGTCGGCGGTGAGCGAGGCGCCCGCGTCGCGGACGGCCTGCTCGAGGGCGCGGTACACGGCGCCCCCGTCGTCGATCGTCGTTCCGGCCATGTCGAGGACAGCGAGTTCAATCATGCTGCCGAGCGTAGGGCGGGCATCCCCCTTCGCTACACCCGGTGCGGGCCCTGCCGCGCGACGTCCTCCGAACGTTCTCGAACCATTCACCGATGAGGCGTGTCCCCGTAACGGGGGACGGCAACCATTGCCCCGATCGACCTGCGGATCCCCCTGTCCGGCACCACGGACTCCCGCTGTCGTTCCTGGAGGAAATACGTGAAGAGATCACGCATCGTCGCCGGCGTCGCATTCAGCGCCGCCGTCGTCGCCGTTCTGGCCGGCTGCTCGACCAGCTCGACCGCCGGTTCGTCGACGTCGAGCACCAGCAAGGTCGACGCCGCCACCGCAACGAGCGCAGCCGCTTTCGGCGGCATGGACGGCCTCGTCGCCGCGGCGAACGCCGAGGGCGCACTGAACGTCATCACCCTGCCCCCGTCGTGGGCCAACTACGGCAAGATCATCGCCGGCTTCGAGAAGAAATACCCCAAGATCAAGATCACCTCGGCCAACCCCAACGGCTCGAGTGCCGACGAGGTCGCCGCCGCCAAGTCGCTCAAGGGTCAGTCGACCGCTCCCGACGTCTTCGACCTCGGCACCGCCGTGCTGAACGCCAACACCGATCTGCTCGCGAACTACAAGGTCGCGAACTGGTCCGACATCCCCACCGACTTCAAGAGCGCCGACGGCACCTGGTACTACGACTACACCGGCCTCATGTCGATCGGCTACGACTCGTCGAAGATCAAGACGGCGCCGAAGTCGATCAACGACCTGCTCGGCTCGAGCTACAAGAACGAGGTGGCGATCAAGGGCGACCCGACGCAGGCCAACGAGGCCGCTTCCGCCGTCTACCTCGCGGCCCTCGGCAACGGCGGCTCCGCCGACGACATCCAGCCCGGCATCGACTTCTTCCAGAAGTTGAAGGCGAACGGCAACTTCATCTCGACGCTGCCGACGCAGGCCACCGTCAACTCCGGCGAGACGCCCGTCGTCCTCCAGTGGAGCTACAACAACCTCGCCTGGGGACCCGCCGCCGGCGGCGCCGGAAACCCGAACTGGAAGACCGTCGTCCTCCCCGGAACGGCCCTCGGCTCCTACTACAACCAGGCCATCAACAAGGACGCCCCGCACCCCGCGGCCGCCCGCCTCTGGGAGGAGTACCTCTACACGCCCGCCGTGCAGAACCTCTTCCTCGCCTCCGGCGCCTACCCGTCGACCCTCGCCGCCATGGAGAAGGCCGGCACCGTCGACAAGGCCACGCTGGCCAAGGTCGGCGGCGCCCCGTCCGACTTCGTCCAGCTGACGAGCGACCAGGCCACGAAGGCCGCCACCCTCCTCACGGCCGGCTGGGCCAAGGCGGTCAACTAGCACCATGACGACGCAGACGGTTCCGGACACGGCCTCCAGCGATCCCGCCTCGGGGTCGACCGGAACCACTGTGTCGTCACACCCCTCGGCGGGTCCCGGGCCCGCTTCGACCAGCTCGAAGCGGCCCCGGCGCCTGAGCCTCGCCTTCCTCGGCTTCACGCCCTTCGCGGCCTACGTCGTGCTCTTCCTCGCGATCCCCGCCGTCATCGCCGTGGCCAGCGGCTTCTTCAGCGGCACGGGCGCCTTCACGTTCGCGAACCTCAGGGCGTTCACCGACCCGACGATCCTCTCGGCGTTCCGCGGGTCGTTCCTGGTCTCCGCGATCAGCGCCCTCCTCGGCGCGATCATCGGCGCCGTCGTCTGCTTCGCCCTCCTCGGCACGCGCTCCGACGGCTTCCTCCGCACCACCATCGACGCCGCCTCGAGCGTGCTGGCGCAGTTCGGCGGCATCATGCTCGCCTTCGCCTTCATCGCCACGATCGGGTTCCAGGGCCTCGTCACGCTGTTTCTCAAAGACCACTTCGGCTTCGACCTCAACGCCCACGGCGGTCTGCTCTACAGCGTCGGCGGGCTGGTCATCCCCTACACCTACTTCGAGGTTCCACTCATGGTGCTCACGTTCATGCCCGCCATGGAGGGCCTGAAGGCCACCTGGGGCGAGGCCGCCGCCACCCTCGGCGCCACCCGCCGCTCCTACTGGCTGAAGATCGCCATGCCGGTCCTCGCGCCGGCGTTCTGGGGCAGCGTCCTGCTCCTGTTCGCCAACGCCTTCTCGTCGTTCGCGACCGCGGCGGCCCTGCTCAGCCAGGGCGGCATCGTGCCCCTGACGATCAAGCAGCAGCTCACCAGCGAGACGGTCGTCGGCGTCTCCAACACCGCAGGCGTCCTGGCCCTGGGGATGCTCGTCATCATGGTCGTCGTGATGGGCGCGTACTCGCTGCTCCAGCGTCGCGCGGCACGGTGGCAGCGATGAGCGCCGTGCCCCTGACTTCCGTCTCGGTCGAGCCGACCGACTCCGCCACGGCACCGCGCGCGCCGAAGAGTGGACGGCAGCCCCGCTTCGGCGCCGAGCCCTCCCCCACTGCCCGCCGCATCATCCTCATCATCGTCGTCGGCGTGTTCATTGTCCCCCTCGCCGCCATGTTCGAGTTCACTCTCCGGGTCACCGGCAAGTCGACGCTGGACTTCTCGCACTACGTCTCCATCGCGCATCCGGACGCCGCTACCGGAGTCGACTACAGCCCCCTCTTCCAGGGCATCGCCAACTCCCTGACGATCACCGTCCTCACCGTGGCGATCGTGCTGCTGATCCTCCTGCCGACCATGCTCCTGGTCGAACTGCGATATCCGAGGATGCGCCGCCTCCTCGAGTTCGTCTGCATCCTCCCCATCACGATCCCCTCGATCGTGCTCGTCGTCGGCTTCGTGCCGGTGTACCAGACGGTCGCGGCGATCTTCGGCAGCAGCCCCTGGACCCTCGCCTTCGCGGTCGGGATTATCGTCCTGCCCTACGCCTACCGGCCGATCGCCACGAACATCTCCGCGTTCGACCTCGTCACGCTGAGCGAGGCCGCCCGGTCGCTCGGGGGCAACTGGCTCACCGTGATCTGGCGGATCATCCTGCCGAACATGCGCCGCGGCATCGTGTCGGCGATCTTCCTCACCGTCGCCGTCGTGCTCGGCGAATACACGATCGCGTCCTTCCTCAGCCAGAACACGTTCCAGACGGCGCTGCTGCTGATCAGCCAGACCGACCCGTACGTGTCGACGATCTTCGCGCTGGCCGCCCTGATCTTCGCGTTCATCCTGCTGGTCGTCATCGGCCGCCTCGGCAACCGCAGCCCCGGAGCCGCGACCGCGCGCCGCGAACGCCGGGCCGCCCGCTCCGCCGCCGGCAGCGCATCCCCCACTCCCCTCACTCCCCTCACCCCCGGAGAGACCGCATGACCGTCACCAGCCCCGCCCCCACGCTCGCCCGACTCGGTGAGGGAGCCGTCGTCGAGCTCGACCGCGTGGTCAAGGAGTACGCGGGATCCCGCGCGCTCAACGAGCTGTCGCTGACGATCCGCCCGGGCGAGTTCATCGCCCTGCTCGGCCCCTCGGGCTGCGGCAAGACCACCGCGCTCCGGTCGTTGGCCGGCCTGGAGCAGATCGACGGCGGCTCGATCCGCATCGACGGCAAGGACGTCGCGTCGACGCCAGTCAACAAGCGCGACATCGGAATGGTCTTCCAGCAGTACTCGCTGTTCCCGCATCTGACGGTGCGGCAGAACGTCGAATTCGGGCTCGAGATGCGCCGCGTCGCCGGGCCCGAGCGCCGCGCGCGCGCCCTGGAGGCCCTCGAGATGGTCAGCCTCGACCACCTCGCCGACCGGTACGCGCACCAGCTCTCGGGCGGACAGCAGCAGCGCGTCGCCCTGGCCCGGGCGCTCGTCACCCGTCCGCGCGTGCTCCTCCTCGACGAGCCCCTCTCCGCGCTGGACGCCAAAGTGCGAGTCTCGCTGCGCGAGGAGATCCGCCGGATCCAGACCGAGCTCGGAATCACCACACTGTTCGTCACACACGACCAGGAGGAGGCGCTGGCCGTCGCCGACCGCGTCGCCGTCATGCGGGCCGGCGAGATCGAGCAGATCGGGAGCCCCGAGGAGCTCTACCTCACCCCCGCCACACCGTTCGTGGCCGACTTCGTCGGGGTGAGCAACCGGATGCTCGGGGTCAAGGAGGCCGGGACGGTGATCGTCCGCGGCATCCACCTCTCCGCCCTCGATCCGACGGCTCCGGACGGCCCGGTGCTCGCCTACGTGCGGCCGGAAGACGTCGAGCTCGAGGCGGCCTCCTCGGGAGCGGCGTCCGCCCTCTCGTCCGGCGGCGTGCACGGCTCGGTCGTCTCCACGAGCTTCCTCGGATCGCTGCGCCGCACGAGCGTCCGGCTCGACGACGACACGATCGTCGTGGTCCAGCACGACGTCTCGGTCGTCCACCGCCCCGGCGATTCCGTGCGTCTGACCTTGCGCGGTCGCCCGGTATCGGTCGCGCCCGCCCCCTGACACGACCGGTCACGCAAATCTCCGCGTGACGAAATCGCCGCTCGAACCGTCTCAGAAGGGAGTGAGAATTCTCCCCTCTGAAAGGAACCTGCGATGCGCGCCTCCGAGTTCGAGGCCTCCGACGACTCCCCGACGGACGCCTCGGCGGCCGTCACGACTGGCGAACCGTCGGGCTTCGGCGGTGAGGACGGCCCCGAGACCCTGCGTCCCGTCGTGCACCTCCGATCGCGCGCCCGGAACGTGACCCCGCTGGAGCTGAGCTACGAGGACCTGATCCGAGGCGCGAAGCCCACCTCCGACCCGCTGGACTCGTAGGGGTCGTTCACTCGCGACGCGGGTGCGCGCGGGGAGGTGTGACTGCGACGACGCTCACCGCACCAGACCCGCGAGCACGACATCGAGCATCCGCGCCGACCGCTCGTCGCGCCCCTCGGTCAGGTCGAGGCGCCACAGGAAACCGACGAGCAACAACAGCTCCTCGCCGGTGACGTCGGCACGGTAGAGGCCGTCGGCCTTGCCCGCGTCCAGCAGGGCGTCGATCGCACCGACGACCGGGGCGTAGCCCTCGCCGGCCAACTGCTCGTGCATGGCCGAGTGGATGGCCGAGCCGAGGCCCTTCTTGATGCGGCCGTATTCGGCGAGTCGGCCCAGCCAGATGCGCAGGGCATCCCGCGGGCTGTGGGTCTCCAGCAGTTCGGGAACCATGTCGACCAGCTCGCCGACGTCGGTGCGGTGGACGGCCAGGACGAGGTCGTCCCACGTGGGGAAGTGGCGATAGAGGGTTCCTTGGCCCACGCCGGCCGCACGGGCCACGGCGGCCATGGTCGGTGGCGGCTCGATCTCGAGCGCCTGCCGTGCGACGTCGATGAGCCGCTCGCGGTTCTGGAGGGCGTCGGTGCGCATCGGGAAACCTCTCGGTAGACAAGCGGACAGGTGTCCGTTACGGTGGATGTCGGATGCGGACAGCTGTCCATATCCTATCGTCGACGCGGCGTGATCGCGGCGGCGCACCGAGAAGGAGACCCCCGTGCACGAGAAGATCGACGGAACCGTCATCGCCATCACCGGCGCCAGCAGCGGCATCGGAGCAGCGACCGCGTACCACCTCGCCTCTCGCGGCGCGAGACTCGTGCTCGGGGCGCGTCGCCAGGACCGCCTCGACGAGGTGGTCGCCGCCATCGAGGCCGAAGGCGGCGAGGCCGTCGGAGTCGTCGTCGACGTCACCCGGCGCGACGACCTGGCGCGTCTGGTCGACACGGCCGTGACGACGTACGGCCGACTCGACGTGCTGGTCTCGAACGCCGGCACCATGGCCGTCTCCCCGTTCGACGCACTCGACCAGGACGGCTGGGACTCGATGGTCGCGACCCACATCACCGGCTTCCTCAACGGCATCGCCGCGGCCCTGCCGGTCTTCCGTCGGCAGGAGTCCGGGCAGTTCGTGACCGTGGGGTCGACGGCCGCCTATCGGATCATGAGCCCCCAGGGGGTGTACGCCGCGACGAAGACCGCAGTCACGGTGCTGAGCGAGGCCCTGCGCCAAGAGTCCGGACCCGATCTGCGCGTCACGCTCGTCTCCCCCGGCTTCACGCACACCGAGGGTGTCGGCAAGGGCACCACCGGTGCGATCCTCGAGTCGATGACGGCACAGCGGGACGCGATCGCCATGCCGCCGTCGGCCATCGCGACCGCGATCGGGTTCGCCATCGAGCAGCCGGACGGCGTCGACATCAACGAGGTGGTGGTGCGGCCGACCGTGCAGGGCTGATACCAGGCGCGGATCCTGAACGTCGACGGTGCGCGCCCTGGGAGACCTGCGGCGCGACCGTAACGGCAAGGTCACGTGGGTAGAGTGAGGCCAGGTTGCCCCAGTCCCTGGTCGCCTCGTCGACCGGAGCGTCACCGCTCCCCCGCAGATTGTGCAGCCTCATGACCAGCTTGGAATCACGCCCCCCGACGACGTCGGCGCCCATCACGTTCGCAACAGCTCCGGTCCGCAACCACAAGGAGCTTCCCGCCGGTTTCCGCGGGACCACCTCCGGCGAGACGTCGAAGCCCATCAGCACCTACACGGCCCTGCTGGCCAAGGTGCGCGATGCCGGCCTGCTCAAGCGCCGGACCGGGTTCTACATCACGATGTTCGTGGTCATCACCTCGCTCCTCGCTGCCGCCGTGACCGGGTCGTACCTCCTCGGGCCGTCCTGGTTCCAGCTGCTCATCGCGGCAGGCATCGGCCTCATCTTCACGCAGTACGGCTTCCTCG
The DNA here is from genome assembly GCF_039544345.1 of Frondihabitans cladoniiphilus. Taxonomy (NCBI): domain Bacteria; kingdom Bacillati; phylum Actinomycetota; class Actinomycetes; order Micrococcales; family Microbacteriaceae; genus Frondihabitans; species Frondihabitans cladoniiphilus. The sequence goes on along the minus strand of NZ_BAABLM010000001.1, from coordinate 75,793 downwards.
CGCACGAGACGGCGCATCGTCAGGTGTTCGAGTCCGGCAAGATGAGCGACCGCTACGGCCGGATCCTCGCCTCGGGTTTCGTCGGCATGTCGTACGACTGGTGGACCTCCAAGCACACCAAGCACCACGGCAACCCGAACACCATCGGCCGCGACAGCGACATCGCGCCCGGCCCCATCGCCTTCATCGAGGAGAACGCCGCGACGCGCGGCCCGATCACCCGCTGGCTCCGCGAACGGCAGGGCTACGGCTTCTTCCCGATCCTGCTTCTCGAGGGCCTGAACCTCCACGTCACGTCGTACAAGACGATGTTCGGCCGCAAGAAGGTCGACAAGCGCGCCTGGGAGATCGGTCTCGTCACCGTCCGCTTCGCCGTCTACCTGGGCGTCGTCTTCTCGTTCCTGCCCCTCGGCATGGCGTTCGCCTTCGTCGGCGTGCAGCTCGCCGTCTTCGGCTTCTACCTCGGGGCCGCATTCGCGCCGAACCACATCGGCATGCCGATCATCCCCGAGAAGTCGCGCGTCGACTTCCTGTCGAAGCAGGTCCTGACCTCGCGGAACATCCGGGGCCATGGGATGACGTTCGCGATGGGCGGCCTCAACTACCAGGTCGAGCACCACCTGTTCCCGAACATGGCCCGACCGAACCTGCGGGCCGCGTCGAAGCTGGTGCAGGAGCACTGCGGCGAGAACCTCGTGCCGTACACCGTGACGACCCTTCCGAACGCGTTCGGCATCGTCGTCCGGTACCTGAACACGGTGGGGCTCGCTGCGCGGACCTCGTTCGACTGCCCCATGGCCGCGGAGTACCGGCCGCGCTGAGGGGCGTGTGCACTGAGGACCGGCGCGGGCAGCCTGCGTGAGCGGGACATCCTGCGTGGGTGTCGGTGGCCGGAGCGATAATCGACGGGATCGATCCAGCACCGGCCGCGACGAAAGGGCACGCCGAATGACCGCACTCGAAGACGCTCTGCGCAGCCCGCACTCTTCCGCACGTCTGCAGGCCGTGATGGCGGCCGGCGTGAGGGCGGAGGCGAGCGACCTCGACGCCCTGATCGCCCGGTGCGCGATCGAGCCCGACTTCTCGGTGCGCGACACGCTGACCTGGGCGCTGACTCGCATCCCCCGCTCTCTGGCCGTGCCGGCGGTCGTCGCCGAGTTGGCTCGCCCCGAGGCGCAGGCCCGCAGCCAGGCGCTGCACACCCTCTCGAAGATCGGCGATCCCGCTGCTTGGCCGGCCGTGTCGGAATCCCTCTCCGACACCGACGACGGCGTGGCCCGCGCGGCCTGGCGAGCGGCCGTGATCCTGGCGCCCGGCGACGAACGGCCCGCTCTGGCCACTCGCCTGGCGAAGCAACTCGGGCACGGCAGCCGTGAGACGCAAGCGAGTCTGAGCCGGGCCCTCGTGGCCCTCGGCGCCGATCTGGTCGAGCCGCTGCTCGCGCGGGCCGCTGCGAGCAGGGTCGACACGGTGCGCGACCACGCCGAGGCCACCCTCCAGCTGCTGCGCGACCCCGACGTCGGGTCGAGTCTCGCCGTCGCCTATGCCCGTCGCGAGGTCGCGCTCGGGCGCACCCGTAGCGCCCGGGGCTGACTCGCGCCGTCTTGTCCGTGCGCTGACCTCTCCCAGCGCCGTCTTATCCGGGCGCTGACCTCTCCCGCGCCGTCTTCTCCGCGCGGCGCCCTCTCCCCGCGCCGTCCTCTAGCCGGCCGACACCGCCCGGATCGCGTCCACGATCCGCGTGACTCCGAAGTCCCATGCCGCGTCGACGTCGCCGCCGAGGTTGAAGCCGCCGTTCAGCTCCATGCTGACGAAGCCGGCCGCCCACGCGGTGAGGGTCCGGGCCGCCTCCAGCGCAGTGGCCTTGCCGGCAAGTTCCTCGGCGAGCTGCAGGATCGGGCGGCTCGCCGCGACCCCGAACTCGAGCCCGGGCGTCGGCACGCCCGGCCCCGGAGTCATGACCAACTGGAAGGCCGCCGGCCGCTCATGGCCGAAAGCCCGAAACGCATCCGCGAGCGCACGAGCGTGGGATGCCCCGCCCAGCCGCTCGCCGAGGTCGCTGAGCGTCGCCTCCGCCACCCGTCGGATCAGTTCGTCGCGCCCCTGCACGCGCTTGTAGAGGGACGGCGCCCGCACCCCGACGGCCTGCGCCACCGCCTGCATCGTCAACCCGGCCAGCCCCTCCGTCTCGAGGAGGTCGCGAGCGGCGGAGACGATGGCGTCGAGGGAGGTCCGATCCGGTGTGGGCATGAATCGAGTATAGCTATTGACCGTAGCCATGATGGCTAAGTACCATAGCCATCATGGAAATCACCTCGTCTCTCCACCGCATCGGCAACGACATCGTCGCGGCCTACCTCGTCGTCACCCCCGAGGGTGTGACCATCGTCGACGCAGGCCTGGCCGGTCACTGGTCCGACCTGCTCGCCGAACTGAAGGCCCTCGGCCTCAGCCTGGCCGACGTCCGAGGGCTGATCCTCACCCACGGCGACGGCGACCACGTCGGGTTCGCCGAACGGCTCCGCCGCGAGACCGGCGTGCCGATCTTCGTCCACGAGGCCGACGCCGCTCGAGCCAAGGGCGGAAAGAAGCCGGCCAACGCCAAGCAGACGATGAAGCTCGGCCCGATGCTCGGGTTCCTCGCGTACACCGTGCGCAAGGGCGGGCTGCGCACCACCTGGCTCACCGAGGTCGTCCCGGTCCACGGCGGCGAGACGCTCGACCTGCCGGGTTCGCCGCAGATCATCCCCCTTCCCGGCCACTCCGAGGGCAGCATCGCCGTGTTCGTCTCGGCTGTCGACGCCGTGTTCGTGGGCGACGGCCTCACGACGCGCGACGTCCTCACCGGCGCGACGGGCCCGGCGCCGGCACCCTTCACCGACGAGCCGGCCGAGGCCGTCGAGTCCCTCCGGGCCCTGGTCGCCACCGGCGCGAAATGGGTCCTGCCCGGCCACGGCGCGCCCTGGGGCGGCGGCGTGGAGGCTGCGGTGGCCGCGGTCGAGGCCGCCGCTCGCGCCCGGCGGTAGCCGCGCGTCGCCGCCGGTGAGGCGACGCGGTTCGGCCATGCAGCCAGGGCCGCGGCGCTGGCGCCATGGCCGAACCCCGTCGCCTTGCGAGGTGCCCGGGCCGAGCTGAGGCGTCGACGATGCGCCCGCTTCGGCGAACGCCGCGTCCGGTCAGGAGAGGTGCTGTGTAGTCCCGTCGACTCCGCCCATGGATTCGGGTGCGGCGTTCCGGATGCGAAGAGCGAGCACGATGCCTCTAACCGTGGTCACGATGAAGACGATCACGCCGGCCAGCAGGAGGCCGCCCATGATGTTGAAGAAGAGACCGCTGGGCCCGTCGCCGATCAGCAGGACGACTCCGACCGTCGTCCACAGGGCGAGGAGCAGGAAGAGCAGGAAGTCGCCACCGTCGAGAAGCGGGGTGGGCGTCGGGCCGTCTGAGGACATGGCACGAGCATAGGGCGATCCTCCGCCGCTGCGGCCCGGATCTCCTCGCGCCCGGCGGTAGCCGCGCGTCGCCGGCGGTGGGGCGACGCGGTTCGGCCATGCAGCCAGGGCCGCGGCGCTGGCACGATGGCCGAACCGCGTCGCGTCGCTGGGTGCCCGGGCGGAGGTCAGCGCCGCAGAGGCACCACGGCCCGCGTGCGGATGTGCTCGTAGACGACCGAGGTGCGCACGTCGGCCACCTCCCGCCGCTGCGTCAACTGATCGATCACGAACGCGTAGAGATCCTCGTTGTCGCGCACGCCCACGTGGACGATGAAGTCCTCGTTGCCCGTGGTGACGAACACCCCGAGCGTCTGCGGCAGCCCGCTCACCCAGTCGCGGAACGCCTCGATCACCTCGCGCGAGGGCGGCCGGATGCGCACCGCCACGAGCGCCTGCACCCCGCGACCGATCGACGGCAGGTCGACGTCGAGACTCGTGCCCCGGATCACCCCCCGAGCACGCAGACCTCGAGTGCGCTCCAGCGCGGTCGTGGGCGAGACGCCCACGGCCGCCGCGAGGTCTCGATTCGTCATCCGTGCATCCGACTGCAATTCGCGCAGGATCGCGCTGTCGAGTTCGTCCATGTCCGCCATTCTTTCGCTTTTCTGGTCACTAATGCGGCGAACGAGCAGCAGAGGAACCACATCTCCTAGTGTCGTGACGATCCCTGCACACATCACAGCGACACGAACCACCGAGGAGAACGATGAGCGACACGCAGCCGGCAGCCGTGGGTTTCGACCCCGAGGAGATCGACACGGCGGCTTCGACCCGATCGGCCCGCCTCAAGTGGGTCGTGGTCGTCGACGAGGCGCTTCCGGCCGGCCGAGCGGCGAACGCGGCGATCTGCGTGGCGGGCGCCACAGTGGCCGGGGTGTCGGGTCTGCTCGGGCCCGACGCCGTCGATGCCGAGGGGTTCGTGCATCCCGGGCTGCCCTGGGCCGGTTGCTCGGTGCTGGCGGCCGATGCGGCCACCCTCCGGGCGATCCGGGCGAAGGGCGAAGCCCACGAGGGCACGTTCGTCGCCGACATGCCCCGGCTCGCCCAAGAGACGCGCGTCTACGACGAGTGGCTGACGGGGATGCACGACAGCGCCCCCGACACGATCGAGTACCTCGCCGTCAGCCTCGTCGGCCCGAAGAACCGCATCGACAAGATCGTCGGGCGGCTGCCGCTGCTGCCCTGACGAGCCGGACGCCAGCTACACGAGACTTCTGAGAGCCCCCCGAAGGTTCAGCATGCGCCTCCTGCCGGTCAGTACCTTGCTGCCTCGTCGAGACCCGCGCAAAGCCGATCGACCGAGTCAAGCAAGGCCTTCCGGTGTCCCAAAACCGACGGCGAACACGCAAATTCGAGCAGACGCTTGAGGCGCAGGGTTTTGGGAGTTCGGCGTGGCGGAAATCCGGTCGTCGGTGTTGGCGAAACTCGGCACCCAAGGGACATCCCATATCCGTAGGGATATGAGACGCGAGTGTGGTCTTCTATCTACCCGCCCTGACCCTGCGCCGACCACGAACGCGCGATGACATCGATCTCTCATGAAGCAATTAAGAAGTGGTCATCTATTCGGGGTGCAGAACAGCGTCCAGGATCGCGGCAAGCTCTGGGGCAAGCCCATCAGGAACGAGGCGAATGAGGTGGCGCCGCACCGCTTCGGCATGAACCGCCCTGGATCTTTCGATGGCCTCGGTTCCGGCCGGCAGGATCGAGACCTCGACTCCGTCGCCGGAGGGTCCCCTGACAACCAGTCCCCGCTCCTCCATACGGGTCAAGTGCTTCGACAAGCGGCTCCGATGCCAGTGCATCGAACTGGCGAGCTCGTTCTGTCGTAGACAGCCACCGCCGAGATCGACCAGCCGACTAAGCACACCGAAGTCCCCGTCCGAGAGTCCTGTCTCAGCCAGCAGGTCGCCGGCGATCCGGCTGCGGACCGTCTCGGACGCCTGCTTCCAGAGATGCCACAGGTGCTTCTCGACATCGGTCAGTTCGCTCGTCATTAGCTCAGATTACGGGCAGGCTGTTGACATGGCAACAGCCCTGGCTCATGCTGTTGCCATGACAACACCAAATCAGTCACGTGTGGCATTGGTCACCGGCGGCAACAAAGGAATCGGATACGCGGTCGTGAAGGCTCTGGCGGCGGAGGGCTTGACCGTCTACCTGGGCGCCCGCGACCTGGATCAAGGTCGTGCTGCCGCGGCCACCGTCTTGGGTGACATCCGCCCGCTGCGGCTCGACGTCACCAACGAGTCAGAGGTCGACGCCGTCGCTCGACTCCTTGAAGACGAGGTCGGTCATCTGAGCGTGCTCGTGAACAACGCCGGCGCCAACACTCTGACGTTCCACCCCATGGACCACCTCCCGGTGCCCACCGAAGAGACGGCGGACGACATCCGGAACGTCTACGAGGTCAACGTGTTTGGCGTCGTCCGCATGACTCGGGCCTTCTTGCCCCTCCTGATGCGAGCTGAGTCTCCCCGGATCGTGAACGTGACGAGCAAGCGCGGGTCCATCGGCGAAGAGGGAGCCTGGGTGGGGCAGCCGTCGATGGCCTACTCCAGCTCGAAGACGGCACTCAACGCCATCACCGTGCACTACGCGCGGGAATTCGCCGACACAAAACTTCGAATCAACGGCGCCGCCCCCGGCCACGTCGCCACCGACTTCAACGGCTTCCGCGGCACCCGCACTCCCGAGGAGGCAGCACGAGGCATCGTGCGCCTGGCGACCATTCCCGACGACGGGCCAACCGGGCTCGTCTTCGAAGACGACGTCAGGCTCGCCTGGTGATCCCGGCAGGCCAGGCTCGCCAGCTCGACAACCCGGTCTGGTACTCCCTGACCGGTCGGCATCGGCGCTTCGCCGTCGGATCTTCGTCGGCGCTCCGCTACCCGGCGGACATGTCCCCGTTCTTCGCTCTCCCCGACGCGATGACCCCCGAGTCGTGGAACGCGGCAGCAGAACTTCTCGACGACCAGCCGCCCGGGCTCTTCCACCAAGACGTCGAGATCCCCGCCGGCTGGACGATCGACTCCACACTCGACGTGGTGCAGATGATCACCGAGAACCCCATTGGCGTCATTGACGCCCGCGCCACGCTCCTGACCGGTGACGACTTGCCGCCCATGCTGCGTCTGGCCGACGAGGCCAAGCCCGGACCATTCGGCCCTCGGACCCCACTGCTCGGCGACTTCCACGGCATCTTCCTCGACGGCGTGCTCGCAGCCATGGCCGGCGAGCGATTCCACGTCGACGGCTGGACCGAGATCAGCGCCGTCGCAACCTCGCCCCGACACCGAGGACAAGGTCTGGCCTCAGCGCTCATCAGACACGTCGCTGCCACAATCGAGACCCGACACGAGAGGGCCTTCCTGCACGTCGTCGAGTCCAACCCAGCCCTTGGCCTCTACGAGCACATCGGATTCACCCAGCGCCGCACCGCCCCGGTCCGCCGCCTCGCTCCACCCCGAACCTCCTGACAAGACCCAATTCCTTCACGGACATGTCCGTCCCCTCGGCCGGTCAAACGAACAGGACTGACGGTTCTCGTAGTCCACCCTTTTGTCGCTCTTTCTCTAGGCCCTGGGGCAGATGTGTTGCAAAGCAATCCATGGGGCCTTAAAACGACAGAAGCCCCGTTACAGCCGGACTGTCGCGCTGGGCTGTACCCCAGAGCAACAGCCTTGGTCTCGAGCGACCTTGGCCGGCGTTCACGCTATCCGAGGTGGACACGCGACGATCACGCACAGTTGGTTGTGTCCGTGTAGGCGAGCGGAATGCTTGTGCTTTGTGTCCCCGACGTGACCTGTCAGGCTCTTCAGCCAGCCGGCGGCGCCAGCAGAGCCGTTATCACGTCGCGCAGTGGACCTTCGAGGTCACCGGCCCCGGCGGACGTCAGCGGTTCGAGCCCAGTAGAGGACGCCCGCAAGAGGGCGATCCCGAGCATCGTCGAGAGGGCGATCTGAGCGCGGAGCATGAGGTCGTCGCTTTGGGCGCTGCCCGGTGCCCAGCCGGCCGCGGCGGACATCTGCTCGGCGAACGATCGAAGCGTGTTCCGCCGAATCCGGTCTGCGCCCTCGTCGCCGGACGACCTCAGAAGCAGAAGCATCATCAGCGTGCGTTCGCCGCTCGGCGGCCCGGAGATCTGCCTCGTGGTTTTCTCGACCAGGTCGCCCAACGAGGACGTGGCGTCGTCGGTTCGACCCAGCTCGTCGCGAGCGGTAGCCAGACAGGCTTCGAACAGCCCCTCCTTCGAGCCAAAATACCGATTGATGAGCGCGACGTTGACGCCGGCGTCCGAAGCAATGTCTCGAACCTTGGTCGAGGAGTAGCCGTCTTGAGCGAATCGACGGCGGCCGGCGGTCAGGAGATGTCGCCGGGTGGCCCCAGCGTCTCGAGACCGGACTGTGGTCTCCGAGTCGTCGTCAGTGACGACCGGGAATGGCGAGTCGGGTGACATCGATCTCCTTTCGTTGTGCGTCACGCTACAGGTCGATTCTGACAGAGGTAAACGGGCATTGACTTTGAGTAAAAACCCTCTAGAGTTTGCAAGTCAGCAATCGTTTACATTGACCGGAGACGACACATGTCGCACACACTTCAGGAGCCCGCCACCGGCTCCGTCCCCGCGACCAGCGGGCACAAGCCGAACACGACGCTCCTCGTCGTCTACCTCGCACTCGGCGGTCTCGCCTACGCCGTGCTGCAGTCGCTCGTCGCGCCGGCCCTGTCGACCATCGGCAAAGACCTCAACGCGACCACGTCGAGCGTCAGCTGGCTCATCACGGCCTACCTCCTGTCGGCCTCCGTGTTGACGCCGATTTTCGGCAAGCTGGGCGACATGATGGGCAAGCGCAGGATCCTCATCGTCGTCATGAGCCTCCTGCTCGTCGGAACGGTCGTCGCCGGGCTCGCCCCGAATCTCGGCGTGCTGATTATCGCCCGCATCTTCCAGGGCGCCGCAGGTGCGGTCCTCCCGCTCTCGATCGGCATCGTCCGCGACGAACTGCCCAAGGAGCGCGTCAGCGTCACCATCGGAATCCTCTCCGGCATCTTCGGTATCGGGGCGGGCGTCGGGATCGTTGCCGCTGGGCCCATCGTGCAACACCTCAACTACCACTGGCTCTTCTGGTTCCCCCTTGTGCTCGTGGTCATCGCCCTGGCCGGCATCATCTTCGGCATGAAAGAGTCGCCGATCCGGACCCCCGGCAAGCTCGACCTCGCCGGCACCGGCATCCTCACCATCTCACTCGTCTCGCTGCTGCTCGCCATCAGCGAGGGCGAGACCTGGGGCTGGAGCGACTTCAAGACCATCGGCCTGCTCGCCCTCGGGGCCGTCGCGATGGTCGTGTTCGTCTTCGTCGAACTGCGCGTCAAGAGCCCGCTGATCGACGTCCGCCTGTTCAAGATCCGCGGCGTCTGGACGGCCCACGTCGTCGCCCTCGTCTTCGGTTTCGCCATGTACGGCACCTTCGTGCTCGTGCCGACCCTGCTCCAGCTGCCGGCCTTCACCGGCTACGGCTTCGGCAAGACTGCCACCGTCTCGGGGCTGTTCCTGCTGCCGACCGTGCTGATGATGGTCGTCGTCTCCCCGGTGTCCGGCAGTATCGTGCGCAAGTACGGCCCCAAGCCTGCTCTCGTCATCGGCGCGATCCTCCTCACGGCTGCGTTCGTCCTGCCGGCGCTGTCTCACGCTCACACCTGGCAGATCCTCGTCTCGGGCATCCTGACCGGCGCCGGAATCGGATTCGGTCTCGCCGCCGCCTCGAACGCCATCATCGAAAGTGTCCCGATGACGCAAACCGGTGAAGCCATCAGCGCCAACACCATCGCCCGCACCATCGGCTCGAGCGTCGGAACGGCTGTCATCGCCGCCCTGATCTCGTCGCACACGAAGCTGTTCACCCTGCCCACCGGGAAGATCGCGCTGCCTTCCGATGACACCTTCATGATCGGCTTCTGGGCCTGCGCCGGCGTCGCAGCCCTTGCGATCGTGATCGCCCTCGCCGCCCCGTCGCTCAAGAACCGCATGGCTGCCGCGAAGAAGCTCGGCGTCGAAGACACCGACTCCATCGTCGTCGTCAAGTAAGCAGCACTATTGACACGAAGAAGGACCGTTCCCCTGAGGGATCGGTCCTTCTTTGTGGTGCGATTTGCGCAAGACCTTCTCGACCGTGAGGATTTGACCCATGGCAGGAGACCGTCCGGGGCGGAAGCGGAGTGAGGCGTCTCGGGCGGCGATCCTCGAGGCCACCCGAGACGAGCTCACTGCTGAAGGGTACGACCGGCTCTCCATCGACCGGATCGCGACAGCAGCCGGCGTCGGAAAGCAGACGATCTACCGCTGGTATCCGTCCAAGAGCGAACTCGTGGCGGACTGCATCCTGGCCGGCTACATCGTGCGTCCCGTCATCATGACGCCCGATACGGGTGATGTTCGTCGCGACATCGCCGCCTGGATCCGATCATTCGCGAAGGAGAGCAGGACGCCGTCGGCGGCATCGCTGACGCGAGCGATCACGGCCGCGGCCGCCGAGGACAACGCTGTTGCGGCGCATTTTCAGGACCAGGTCACAATCACACAGGAGACCCTCGTCACGCGGCTCCGCGCAGGTGTCGATGCCGGCCAGCTCCGCAAAGACACCGGGGTGTCCACCGTTGCGGAGACGGTCGTCGGAGCTCTGCTCTACCGGATCCTGACCCGGCAAGAACTCGATGATGTCTTCGTCGACGAGCTCGTGGAATTAATCTTCAGCGGAATCGCCGGCGACCAGGCACCCTGAACTGACAGCATTTATCGAGACTATTTGTCTCGTTTTATGAAAGGCTCGTTCTTTGGAACGGGATCGACACTCGTCGGTCTCCTGATCAAAGGACAGGTACATGACAAGTCGTCTCGCGGGTCGCACCGCACTCGTCACAGGCAGCGGAAACGGAATCGGCCGGGAGGTCGCACTCCGGCTCGCGGCCGAAGGAGCCAATGTCGTCGTCAACGACCTCGGCACCAGCGCGTTCGGCGAAGGCGTGAGCTCGGAAGCAGCCGACACCACCGTGGCCGACATCATCGCGGCCGGTGGCACGGCCGTCGCCAACTACGACTCCGTCGCCGACGCCGCGGGTTGTGAGAAAGCGGTCGACACGGCTGTGCAGAGCTTCGGAGCCTGCGACATCGTCGTCGCCAACGCGGGTGCGCTGGTCAAGGGAGCCCTAGCCGGCGTCCAGGCCGACGACGCATCGTGGGAGCTGATGCTGAATCTGTACCTCGGCCAGAAGTTCTGGCTGACGCGGGCGGCCCTTCCTGCCATGCTCGAGCGTGGCTGGGGTCGCATGCTGTTCGCCACCTCCGAGATCGCCCGCGGCACGCAGGCCAGCCCCCTCGGGGCCGTCGTCATGAATGGCAGCATCGGCCTGTCGCACGATCTCGCGAACACCCACCGCGGCTCGGGCGTGACGTTCAACTCCTACGCCCCCTCCGCCGGCACCCGCACCTTCGACCTCTACAAGGACGACATGGAGGAAGCCCTCCGCGCACAGGGTGTTCCGGAGGACGAGATGGGTGGGTTCTCCCTCCCGCCGGCCGAGCTGATTGCGCCCATGCTCGCCTGGCTCTGCTCCGACGCCGCCTCCGACGTCACGGGCGAAGTTTTCGGTGTCACCGGGTCGCAGGTGACCCGCTGGAAGGAACCCGTCGACGGGGCGTCCATCATGAAGAACGACGACCTGCGGGCGCTCTGGACGCTTGACGAGCTCGACAGCGCCGTTCCGTCGGGCCTCTTCCAGTAGCGGAGAGGCACGAAGAGGAGGAGGTCAGCAGCTACGTCGCTGACCTCCTCCTCTCTGTCACCCGCGCCTCAGCGGCGGCTGTGCCGCTCCAGGAAGAGCTGCAGCTCGGCATCCAGTTCGTGATCCTCTGGTGCACCCGCGAAGCCACCGTGCGGCATCGCCTCGCCGACATGCAGGACGGCTTCGACTCCTGCATTCCGGAGCTTCCGGTGCATGCGGACCGTGTTCGACAGGAACAGGTCGCGCGTCCCGGTCTTGAGGAACGTCGGAGGGAAGTGGCTCACGTCGCCGAAGAGCGGCGACAGATAGGGCTCGTCGAGTGCGTGTCCTGCCGCATACAAGACGTTGACCTCTTTCAGGGAACCGAGGATGTTGTCGAACTGGGCATTGGTGTGGAACGAGTCGCCCGATTCCGTCAGGTCGATTTCGGGGGTATTGAGCACGAGCGCCGCCGGCATCGGCAGCCCCTCGTCGTGCGCGCGGAGCATAAGGGCCGCGGCGATGTTGCCACCGGCAGACCCGCCACCGACGAAGACGTCGGCAGGATCGTGGTCTTCGAGGGCGTGGCGATAGACCGTCATGGCGTCGTCGAGGCCGGCCGGGTAGGGGTGCAGCGGAGGCATTCGGTAGTCGACGCCCCACGTCGTCAGACCACCCGACAGGGCGGCCATGCCGGTCATCGTCCGGGCAACTGCACCCCCGCCGGTGATCAGGCCACCGCCGTGAAAGTCGATGTAGATGCGGCGATCGTTTTCGGCGACGCCCGGACCGCGGACGACGAAGACGGGCACGCCGTCGACGGTGACGTCATCGGTCGTCACGGGGAGCTCGACGCTTAGGAACTGCTGAACGACGGCGGTGTCGGTCTGCTCGATCATCGAGAGCCACGCGGCCGTGTCGTCGGTGGGCGGATACGTCGGCGTCTGCTTGGGGATCTGGAGCCACTGCTGCGCCTGGGCGCTGACGGATTTCGGAACGTAGCCGGCTGATTCGTCGGTCATCTTCTTCTCCTTGTTTTCTTCTTGGTGAGGTTCGAGGGGTGGGGTGGGTCAGTCGTCGGAGACCGTGATGGTGACCTCGATGTTGCCCCGGGTGGCGTTCGAGTAGGGACAGACCTGATGGGCCGCGTCGGTAAGGGCCTGGGCCTGGGCGTGGTCCAGCTCGGGGATGACGACTTCGAGGTCGACTCCTAGGACGAAGCCGCCCTCGCCATTCGGGATGACATGGACGCGGCTCCCGACGGACGTGTCCGCGACCTTGATCTTCTGCACCCGCGCGACGCTCTGCAGTGCGGAGTGGAAGCAGGCGGCGTAGCCGGCGGCGAAGAGTTCTTCTGGGTTCGCGCCGGCGCCCGAGCCGCCCATCTCTTTGGGGATGGCCATGTCGAGGTCGACGTGACCCGAGACCGATGAGACATGACCGTTTCGGCCGGCTCCGGTCGAGAGCGCTTCGGCGGTATAGATGACGTCCATGGGGTGCCTTTCTTAATCGAGTGTGCGCGTGATGATGTTCAGGCGTTGAAGAGGTGGCCGGCGGAGGAGAGCAGCGCTCCGTAGCCGCCGTCGACGACGAGGTCTGCCCCGTTGATGTAAGACGCCTCGGAACTATTGAGGAACAGCAGGGGCGGGACCTGCTCTTCGGCGGTCGAAGCTCGACCGATCGGCTGCTCCGTCGCCGCGGACAGCTCTTTCGGGTAGGTCTTCTCGATGACGTCGAGCATCGGGGTGCGGACCGATCCTGGCGTCGTCGCGTTGATGCGGATACCGCGCTGGATCAAAGCGGCGGACTGCTGCATGGTCCAGAGGTCGAGCGCTTCCTTGCCGAAGGCGTAGGCGTGTCCGGCGACCTCTTCGTTCTGCTCGTACCAGGCTGCGCCGTCCTCGAACGACTCGACGTTCAGGAACTCCGTGAGCAGGGGCACGCGCTTGCGCCATGCAGCGCCGCCGTCCGACGAGGTGCTCACGACGGCGCCCCCGTCGGTCATGTTCGTCGCCACGAGCTCCGTGAGCAGTCGAGTGCCGAGGAAGTTGACCTTCAGAACGTCCATGGGCGGGAACATGGGCGCCAGGCCGGCGCAGTTGAAGAGCGCGTCGACGTGCTCGTCGCGGTTGCCGTAGGCGGCGCGAATCGCCTCCGGGTCACCGAGATCGACGGAGTCGAAGCCGGCGAGGTCGAGGCCCTCGGGCTTGCGTCGACTCACGCCGTGGACCTCAGCACCGAGGTCGATCAGGGCGCGAGCAGTCGCTTCGCCGATTCCCGAGGAGACACCCGTGACGACGACCCGCTTGCCCTCGTATTCCGTGAAGTTCATTGCCATCCTCTTCGATTCAAAAGACGAGACGGTTCGTCTCGTTTGCTGACGTTACCCCTGGGCTTCTGGCAAGTAGGGTCATTCCTCGACAATTCTCAGCGGCGCTCGTCCGAATCATGCATGGACGAATGGCCGGCTCAGCGGACGATGGTTGACGGTGGCACGATGGCGTCGTGTCCATCTCAGAGAAAGCCCCAGTCGCCGTGATCGCCGCCCTCGGAAGCTCCTTCGCGGCTGGTCCCGGCATCGAGCCGGTCGCCGATGCCGCCGCCATGCGGTCAGCGAAGAACTACGCGCATCAGCTCGCCGACCGACTCTCGGCCGAGCTCGTCGACCTCACCGTCTCGGGCGCGACGACGGCGAACGTCATCGACACTCCTCAGCAGAGCCCGGCCGGTTCCTCCTACCCGCCGCAGGTCGACGGAGTCCCGGCGAATGCCGACGCCATCACGGTGACGGCAGGCGGGAACGATCTTCAGTTCGCCGGCGCGATGCTTTACGTCGCGTGGCGGCGCCTCGAGCCGGAATCGCCCATGGTTCCCATGCTCGGGGCGATGTTCTCCGAAGGCATTCCCGCGCCGACCGACGAGGCCGTCGAGGCGGCGACGGCCGGCCTCGTCCGGGTTGTCGAGAAGGCCCGCGAGAAGGCGCCGGACGCTCGCATCCTGCTCGTCGACTACCTGACCGTCCTCGATGCGGACTCCCTCGACCAGACCCCGTTCGACCAGGACGAGCTCGAGCAGTTCTTGGTCATTCAGACGGCCATCGGCACGGTGTTCCGAGATGCGGCCGCCCGCACGGGCGCGGACCTGATCCTGGCGTCGGCCCTGAGCGAGGGCCACGCTCTCGGTTCGACCGAGCCTTGGGTGCAGCCTTTCCACCAGGACATGGCAACAACGGCTGGGTCGTTCCACCCGAACGAGGCCGGCATGACGGCGATCGCCGCCGAACTCGAACGCATTCTGACGGCCTGAGAAGAAGCAGGATCACTCGAGAACGTCTGCCCAGCCCGGGTATTTTCGGGTCAGTTCTTTCGTGAATTCAATGAGCGCTGCCGCAGTGGGCGAGGTGTGTTCCTTGCTCCATGCGAGGCCGACGGCGCGCGTCGCGTTCGCGTCGGCCAAGCGCACACTGACCGTGCGCGGGCTCAGCGTCGCGTCGGCGGGCAGGATCGCAATGCCAAGGCCCGCCGCCACGTAACCGCGGACCGTGGTCAGGTTGTCCGCCTCGAGCACGACGCGAGGCGTGAAGCCCGCGGCCGCGCACAGGGCGTCAGCGCGTTGTCGTGCGTCGAAACGACGATCGAGCACGAGGAACGATTCATCGCGAACATCGGCGAGATCCACCGTCTTGGCCTGCGCCGCGTCGTGTCCCTTCGGCACCACGAGGACGAACGACTGAGTTCCGACGGGGAGCCACCCGAAGCGATCTGGAGCCTTGGGAGCCGTGATCGCCACGTCGACGCGTCCCTCGTCGAGTCCGTCGAGAAGTTCGACGCTGGAACCCTCGACGTGCGTGATCAGGGTTCCGTCGACGGTTCCAAGGAACGAGGCGATCAGTTCTCCCGCCACGGTCGGACCGAGCGAGCGCAGGAAGCCCACCGCGACCATCTTTTCTGCTCGCCTGCCTCGGATGCGCTGAAGGGCGACATCGAGCCGTTCGAGAGCATCCGCTGCTGCCGCTGCGAGGATCCTGCCCTCGTCCGTCAAGACGACGGTGCGTCCGTGTCGCACGAGGATGTCGATTCCAAGGCCGAGTTCCCATGCTCGAAGCGACCGGCTCAGCGTCGGCTGGCTCGTTCCCGTCCGTTCGGCGACCCGGGTGATATTCGGGTCGAGAGCGAGAGCCGCTAACTGCGCCAAAGCCGGGGCCAGATTCGAGGCCGACGATTCATTCATCCCTGAATGGAACACCTCGGGGCTGGTGGACGCAATCCCGACCGAAGCGGAGAGTGGCACCCATGGCAGATACGGACACCCGCTGGACCACACGCCGGCGCGAGAAGAAGCGCCGACTCGACGCACTGGGCCTCTCGGACACGACCAAGAGCGTCGACGCCGACCGCATCGACACCCTCCTCACCACCCTCATCCAGCCCCACGACCGCGTCTCGCTCGAGGGAGACAACCAGAAGCAGGCCGACTTCCTGGCGCAGTCCCTGGCCGAAGCCGACCCGGCGCTGCTCCACGACCTGCACCTGCTCATCTCCTCCGTGAGCCTGCCCGCGCATCTCGACGTCTTCGAGCGCGGCATCGCCTCCCGCCTCGACCTCGCCTTCGCCGGGCCTCAGAGCCTTCGCCTCGCGCAGCTCGTCGAAGATCGGGTCGTCACGATCGGCGCCATCCACACCTACGTCGAGCTGTACGCACGGATGTTCGTCGACCTGCCGCCGAACGTCGCACTCCTCTGCGCCGAGGCGGCGGACGAGCACGGGAACCTCTACACGGGGCCGAACACGGAAGACACCCCGACCATCGCCGAGGCCACCGCGTTCCACGACGGCATTGTCATCGTCCAGGTCAACCGGATCCTCGACACCCTCCCCCGGGTCGACATCCCGGGCGACTGGGTCGACGTGGTCGTCGTCAGCCCACGGCCGTACAAGCTCGAGCCGCTGTTCACCCGCGATCCTGCAAAGATCGGCCGCGTCGAGATCCTGAAGGCCATGCTCGCAATCCGCGGCGTCTACGAGCGCCACGAGGTCGTCTCACTCAACCACGGCATAGGTTTCGACACCGCCGCCATCGAACTGATCCTGCCGACCTACGGGGAGGAGCTCGGGCTGCGGGGGCGCATCGCGAAGCACTGGGTGCTCAATCCGCACCCGACGCTGATCCCCGCGATCGAGAGCGGCTGGGTCGAGTCGGTGCACTGCTTCGGCGGCGAACCGGGCATGGAACGGTACGTCGCCGCGAGACCCGACGTGTTCTTCACCGGCCGCGACGGCAGCCTCCGCTCGAACCGCGTGCTGGCGCAGCTCGCCGGGCAGTACGCCATCGACATGTTCATCGGCTCCTCACTGCAGATCGACGGTGAAGGGAACTCCTCGACCGTGACCGCTGGACGTTTGGCCGGATTCGGCGGGGCACCGAACATGGGCCACGACCCGCACGGGCGCCGTCACGGCAGCGCCGCGTGGCTCGACCTCGCCTCGGGCGAAGGGGCGAGCCGCCGCGGGAAGAAGCTCGTCGTCCAGCTCGTCGAGACGTTCAAAGCGGGTGGCACGCCCACCTTCGTGGATCGCCTCGACGCCGTCGACGTCGGCACCCAGGCCGGCATGGCGCTGCCGCCGGTCATGATCTACGGCGACGACGTCAGCCACATCGTCACCGAGGAAGGCGTCGCCTACCTCTACAAAGCGAACAGCCTCGACGAACGCCGCGCCGCCATCGCGGCGGTGGCCGGAGCGACACCGATCGGACTCCGCCACGACCCCGAGGTCACCGAGCGGCTACGCCGAGACGGCGTCATCGCCTTCCCGGAAGACCTGGGCGTCGACGTGCGCCGCGCCGACCGCACTCTCCTCGCCGCGAAGAGCATCGGCGACCTCGAGGCGTGGTCGGGCGGCCTCTACGACCCGCCCGCGCGCTTCCGGAACTTCTGACGCCATGACACTCACACCGGACACCATCGCTGCGTTGGCCGTCAGCGCCCTCCGTGAGGAGGCACTGCTTACCCCCAAGCCAGGACTCGTCGACCGCAACGGGCGGGGCAGCCACCCGGACATGACCCTGGCCATGCTCCTCGACTCGGCCGACTCCCTCTTCGACACGTTCGCCGACCTCGCCCGGGCGGGCTCCGAAGAACCTGTCGGTCAGAGTCTCCGGAACCGGGTGGGCCTCCTTGGACGGGCCGGCGAGACCCAGATGCTGCAAACCACCGGCGGGGTGAACACCCACCGCGGGGCACTCTGGACCCTTGGACTGCTGGCGACCGCAGCCGGCGCAGCACGAGCGGAGACCGACATCTTCAGGATCGCAGGTGCACTCGCGGCCATCCCCGACTCCGCCGGCGCACCGTCGTCCTCCTCCCACGGGCAGCTCGCCATCCGGACGTACGGCGTCTCCGGAGCTGTCGGCGAGGCGGCCGCCGGATTCCCCCACATCCGTCTGAATGCCCTCCCCACACTCCGGTCGAGCCTGGCCTGGGGTGAGACCGTGGAACGGGCACAGCTCCGAGCGCTCTTGGCACTCGTGGCGACCCTCGATGACACCTGCGTCCTTCACCGAGGCGGCGCGGCTGGTCTCAGCTGGATGCAGGCATCAGCCCGCGCGGTCCAGCGGGCCGGACGCTTCGACAGCGCACTGAGTCGATTCGTCGCCCGCGTGCAGCGTCGACGCCTCTCCCCCGGAGGAAGCGCCGACCTGCTGTCGGGCGCGATCTTCGTCGACACCCTCTCCCTTCCCACGACCGTCTCTGCCGAGGAGCACGCCCATGCAGACGCTTGAATTCGATTTCCCGGGCGACCGACCGGCGATCCAGCGTGCCCACGTCGGCGTCGTGGCTTCGGCTGACCTCGAAGTCTTGGTCGTTCCGTCCGACGGAGACTCGGCGTCGGTGCGGATCCGCACCAGCGTCGACGGGTTCGACGACGTCTGGCGGAACGTCCTGGAGCGTTTCTTCACCCGCTACGGCCTGACCGGCTCCATCGAGATCAACGACTTCGGGGCGACACCGGGCGTGGTCTCCATCCGACTCCTGCAGGCGCTCGACCAGTCCACCGACGAACCGACCCGAGAGGTTCGAGCATGACAACGGAAACCGACGTCGAGCCCCTGGTACCCGAGAGTGCCTACGTCCGCCGCGACAGCTTCATCGAGCGCGACGCCCGCTCACGGGCGTTCGCGCTGGTCGACGAGGGATCGGGCCGTGAGCTCCTGGACCCGTTCGACCACCTCGAGTCGCCCTGGCTCGAACAGCAGGGAGTCGTCCCCGAAGCAGACGACGGCGTCGTCATCGTCAAAGGCACCGTGGCCGGCAAAGCGACAGTCGTCATCGGCATCGAACAGGGCTTCCAGGGCGGCGGCATCGGCGAGGTGTCCGGGGCGAAGATCGCAGCTGCACTCGGGCTGGCAGCCCGAGACAGCCGTGCCGGGACACCGACCTCGGCCGTCCTGCTCCTGGAGACCGGAGGCGTTCGACTCCAAGAGGCGAACCTCGGCCTGGCGGCGGTCGCCGAAGCCTGCTCCGGCGTGCTCGAACTCCGCGCACTTCAACCCGTCATTGCCGTCATCGCCGGCGGTCTCGGCAGCTTCGGCGGGATGAGCATCGTCGCCGGCCTCTGCTCGACGGTCGTCATGACCCGTGAGGCGCGGCTGGGGCTGAACGGCCCGGAGGTCATCGAGTCCGAAGGAGGGATCGCCGAGTTCGACTCCGGCGACCACGCCCTCGTCTGGTCGATCGACGGCGGAGTCCAGCGCCACGCGCTCGGCCAGGCCGACGTGCTCGTCAAGGACGACACCGACGAGATCGTCGGGGCGGTTCGCGGGGCAGTGTCCGGAGAGGCTCCCGCAGCACCCGCCTCCCGTGACCTGGCCCGACTCCGGGCACACCTGACGTCCCTCGATCCCAGCTCGCCGCCGACGCCGGCCGAGCTTCCGGCGCTGTTCGCGACACCCGTGGCCCCGGGGACGACGGAAGAGGCTCCCCGACCGGCCGAGTCCGCATCCACAGTCGAATCGACCGGCCGAGGGACCGCCTGGACGACCGCCCTGGCCGACACAGCCCCCAATGCGGTCGAGTCGACCGTCATCGAGGCGACGATGGCAATGCACGGGCTCTCGGCGATCCTGCTGACTGTCGTTCCCGACGCCGCCAGCCCCTACCGCCGGGCCCGCAACGGAGAGGTCGGGCTCCTGGAAGGCCTGGCCCTCGCCGAACGGGTCACCGCGATCGTGACCGAGGACGCCGATCTGGAGCCCGAGCGGAAGCGTCCCATCATCGCCGTCGTCGACCTCCCCAGCCAGGCCTACGGCCGTCTCGAAGAGATGGTCGGGATCCATCTGCACCTCGCGGCAGCCGCAGACGCCTACGCCACCGCGCGCACGCAGGGGCACCCGGTCGTCGCTCTCGTGGTGGGGACGGCTCTGTCCGGCGGATTCCTCGCCCACGGGCTCCAGGCCGACCAGATCCTCGCGCTGAACGACCCGGACGTCGAGATCCACGCCATGCACAAGCCCGCAGCCGCACGGATCACGCGTCGGACGGTCGCCGAACTCGACGAACTGGCCACCAGGATCCCACCACTCTCCTACGACGTCCGCGACTGGGCGACGCTCGGGCTCTGCAACGGCCTGCTGGAGGTCGCCGACGCCGACCACCCGACGGCCGACGACGTGGCGACCGTGAAGGAGCAGCTCCGGGCGGCGGTTTCTCGCGCCCGCGCCGGTGACTCCGGGCTGAGCGGACGCTGGTCGGTCGAGACGTCGGGCGACAACCGGGCCGCCACCCGGCGCGTGTGGGCGGCGATGACCGCGCAGTGGCAGTGACCGACGGGCGGATCCTCCGCGTCCACGATCTGGTCCGCTTCCGGGCCGACGACGACACCGGGCTGCCCCCGTGGGTCACGCGCGAGGGCACCACCGTCTGGGGTGTCGTCCGCCGCTCACCCGCGACGACGCCCGGCACGACCGCGCTGGGCCTCCGAGGCCCGCAGCGATCCGAACGCCTGCCCCTCGAGGTGAGAGTCCATGACATCGTCGAGGTCGTCGCCCCCGAAGATTTAGCGGGCCGCGCACTCGAAAGCACGGTGAGTCCCGAGCTCGCTCCGTCCCTAGCGATCCTCTCGAGCGCCAGTTCGGAGACCTTCGGCGGATTGCCGTGGGGCCCGACGGGTTCGGCGGGTTTCGAACTCGCCACGCGGCTTCCTGCGGTGCGAGCGACGAGCGACCTCGACTTGATCCTGCGCGCCGACCAACGCCTGGCTCGCGAGGACGCCGGCGCGATCCTGCGATTCCTCCGGACGCTTCCCTGCCTGGTCGACTGCTTGCTGGAAACCCCGCGCGGCGCCGTCGCGCTGGCAGAGTGGGCCGGCCCGGCCGGCGGGTCCGTGCTGCTCCGGACGCCGGCAGGTCCCGTCCTGACCCGCGACCCGTGGCAGGATGACGCCCGATGATCGCCTTCCTCTACCCCGGCCAGGGCTCGCAGCACGCCGGCATGATCGCCGCCCTGCCGTCGGAGCGGGCGGTGACCGAGACCCTCGACGCGCTGGGCGAGGCACTGGGGCGGGATCCTCGGGAACTCGACACGGCCGAAGCCCTGACCGACACCGTCGCCGCTCAGCTCGCCCTCTTCACCGTCGGCGTCGCGTGCACGCGCCTCCTGGCCGAGCGCGACGTCAGGCCGGACGCCGTCCTCGGGCACTCCATCGGTGCCTTCCCGGCGGCCGTCGCAGCGGGGGTCCTCACCTTCGACGAGGCCGTGGCGGCTGTACGCATCCGAGCCCGAGCCATGCGCGAGCTCTATCCCCGAGGCTTCGGACTCCTGGCGGTGCTCGGGAGTCCGCTCGCCGAGGTGCGCCGACTCGTCGCCGCGGTGCGTGCAGACGACGACCTGTTCGTCGCGATGGAGAACGCGGAAGACCAGATCGTCCTCGCTGGAAGCGACGCCGCCTTCGAGCGCGTCGCCTCGGCTGCGCCCCGATTCGGTGTCCGCGAGCTGCGGCGCCTGGACGTCGCCGTCCCGTCGCACTGCCCCTCATGAGCCCAGTAGCGGAAGCCGTACGGCGGCAGCTCGAATCGGCGTCCGCCCGGCGCCCGCAGGTTCGATACCTCTCGGCAATGACGGCTCGATCGGCAGCCACGGCCGAGACGGTCGTCGACGATCTCGCGGGAGGGGTCGAGCGGATGGTCCGGTGGCACGACGCCACCGACCTCCTCGCCGAACTCGGCACGACCGCCGTCGTTCAGATGGCGCCGGGACGCGCGACGGCCGATCTGTTCCGGACTGCCCATCCGGACGTCCCGGTCGTGTCGCTCGGCGACTCGTCGTTCGCCGACTCGCTCGTTCGCGCGCAGCGACTCGCGTCGCGAGCGTAGGAGGCCGTCAGGAGTTTCGGCGATCTCCGCGGAGACCGTTCAACAGAGTGTCGATGAGGCCGTCGGCCAGCTCCGGCCCCACATCCAAGCGGCTCAGAATCCGATACACGATGGTGCCGAAGAGCATCTCGATCACGGCGGTCGACGTGAGCGTGGAGTCGATCTCGCCGCCCGCCTCGGCGCGACGAAGGCGTTCAGCCATGGTCGCTTCCTGTGGGCCGGTCAGACGCTCGTAGAGCACCGCCGCAAGGTCCGGGTCATCTGCGGCGGCCGATACGAGGCCCCGAAGCAGGCTGGCGTTCGCAGGATCGCCGAGATCCTGCAGGGCCCGCCGCAACCAGCCGAGCAGGTCCTCCCGGAGGTCGCCGGTGTCTTCAGGCACGTCCTGCGACGGCAGGATCAGCCCCTCCAGTACGCACTCGGCCAGAATGGCGCTCTTCGAACGCCACCAGCGATAGATCGTCTGCTTGCCCACATGAGCTCGTGCTGCGATGCCCTCGATGCTCATCTGTTCGTAGCCGACCTCCGACACGAGATCGCGGGTCGCCGACAGGATCGCTGTTCGAGCCCGCTCGCTGCGCGGTCTCGTCGAACTCGGCTCACTCATAGGAGCAACGCTAGTCGAGGCGTATGCTCGCAGTATGCGAGACGGACCGTCTCGTCTCATATCCGTCGTATTGGAGCCACCATGTCCAAGCAAGTCGTCGTCGTCATCGGAGCGGGCGGGATGGGCGAGCAGATCGCCCGCCGTCAGGGCGCCGGAAAGCACCTGATCCTCGCGGACTTCAACGAAGAGATGCTGGCGAGCAAAGCCGCGGCCCTGCAGATCGACGGTTTCGAGGTCACGACGCACACGGTCGACGTCTCGTCGCGCGAGTCCGTCAAGGCACTCGCGGAAGCCGCTGCTGCGGCCGGACCCGTCGTCGAGGTCGTCGACACCGCCGGTCTCTCGCCGACGCAGGCCCCGATCGGCGCCATCTTGAATGTCGACCTCCTCGGCGTCGCGATCGTCCTCGAGGAGTTCGCCACCGTCATCGCCGACGGCGGGGCTGGCGTCGTGATCGCCAGCATGGCCGGTCAGACCTACCCGGGCCTGACGCCCGAGCAGGAGTTCGCCCTCGCCACCACCGACACGGACGCTCTTCTCGATCTCCCCTTCGTCGCAGAGGGCATCGCCGACCCCGGCGCCGCCTACGGCCTGTCCAAACGTGCCAACCAGCTGCGAGTGAAGTACGCCAGCATCGCCTGGGGCCAGCGGGGCGGCCGCGTCAACTCCGTCAGCCCCGGCATCATCTCCACCCCGATGGGCCAGCAGGAGCTCGAAGGGCCCTCCGGCGTGTATATGAAGGCCATGATCGAGGGCTCCGGTACTAAGCGCATCGGCACTCCCGCCGACATCGCCAACACCGTGTCGTTCCTCCTCAGCTCCGAGGCGTCGTTCATCACCGGCATCGACGTCCTCGTCGACGGCGGCGTGATCGCTTCGGTCACGACCAACCCGCCGGCGTTCCTCACGCAGGGCGCCTAAGCGATCTCGCAGACCCTCGGGCCGCTCACCAAGGGGTGAGCGGCCCTTGGTCCGTCGGACGCATGATCTGCCCTGGTTAGTCGGACTTGCGATCATGGCGTGGCCCTAGCCAGCATGCCTGCCCCGACTTGTGAACATTCGACAGGTACCGCTCGCACCACGTAATGGTCTTGCTCGAAAAGGGTTCCATGCGGCGTTTGATCCGGGATCGGCCTAGGGCGCTCCGGTGGTTGCGGTAAGGCCTCGACTCCGTCGCGCAAAGGAGCCGACCTCAAAGCCGCCCTGCCCCGTCAGCGCCGCGCCAGTTCGTCGGCGGATCAGCCGCCGACGAGCTCCAGCGTCAGCCGATAGTCGGCCTCGTCGTACGCCGAAGCCGTGTCAAATACCAGAGCGCCCGTGGGATGCACGGCGACGCTCGGCCACGCAGCCCGCCCCTCGGTCACGAACCGCACCCACGCCGAGTGCATCGCGTCGGCCAGCGCACGAGGCGGCGTCGCCCCGAGCTGCGCCTCCACTCCCTCGGCGTCGAGGAGGTCGAACACGAACGGGAGCTCGTGGCAGTGCGCGGCGTTGCCCGTGGCCGGGGAGACGTGCGCGTAGTCGTAGAGCCAGGTGCGGTCGCCCGCTCCGGCAGCGGACCGGACTGCGGCGAGGTGGAGCGCCGGGCCGCGGAACATCTGCTCGACGACGAGCTGGCTGTTCGCGTAGCCGCGTCCGACGACGTCGACCCGCTCGCGGTAGTCGCGCCGTGCATCCCGCGAGACGCCCGCGGCAGCGAGGTCGGACTCGATCGAGTCGGCCGTGAGGCGCGACGGGAACGTGAACTCGTTGCGGGTCGTGCCGAGCAGGAGCGGCAGTCCCGACGACGCACCGGCAGCCAGCGACGACGCGACGTCGAGAACGGTCTCGCCGTCGACGACCGGGGCGAACGCGACGGCAAGCGAGCCCGCGCCTTGCGACCGGGTCGCCGCGATGAGGTCCGTCGGCGGCGACTGCATCGTCACTCCGGTGTCGGCCGTGTTGAAGTCGCGCTCGTGATCGAGCACCCGGTCTTCGGCGATCTCGCGCCACGCGTCGAGAGTGGGCTCGATGCCGAGGGCGGACGCGAACCGGCGGCCGACCTCCTCGGCGTCGGCGGCGGTCGAGCGCCCGACCACTCCCGACTCCGAGATCGCCCCGTGGAACAGCCCCCGCGCACCCGGCGCCGCGAGCAGCGTGAGCACGCTGCCGCCGCCGGCCGACTGCCCCGCGATGGTCACGCGATCGGGGTCGCCGCCGAACGCCCGGATGTTCTCCTGCACCCACTCGAGGGCGGCGATCTGGTCGAGCACTCCGCGGTTCAGCGGGGCCCCGGCCATCCATCCGAACCCGTCGAAGCCGAGCCGGTACGAGACCGTCACCGTCACGACGCCGTCGCGGTTGAACGACCGGCCGTCGTACCAGGGGCTGGCGGGCGAGCCGGCGAAGTAGCCGCCGCCGTGGATCCACACGAGCACCGGGAGCCGTGCATCCCCCTGGCCCGCGGCCGGCGTGAACACGTTCACATTGAGGGTCGAGGGGCCGGGGATGCTCGGCTCGGGCACCGTCGTGAGGGCACCGAACGGTCGCCGCTGCGGTGTGGCGCCGTACGCCGTCGCCGGGCGCACGCCCTCGAACGCGGCGGCCCGCACCGGCGCACGGAAGCGTCGTTCGCCCACCGGCGCCTCGGCGAACGGGATGCCGAGGAAGGCGGTGGAGCCGGGGCGGACGAGGCCGGAGTAACGGCCTGCGGTGGTCGCGACGACCGGAGCGTCGCCCGCGGCTGCGGCGGCTGCAGCGGCTGCAGCGGCCGAGGCGGCCGCAGCCCCCGCGCTCACGAGAACAGCCCCTGACCGATGTACTGCCCCTCTTTCGGCGCCGGCGGCACCGCGAAGACGGCCGACCCGATGTGCGAGATGTACTCGTTCAGGCGATCGGACGCACCGAGCTTCGTCTGGATCCGGGTGAAATGCTCCGGGTCGTTCATGAAGGCGGTGAAGAGGAGCCCGGCGTCGAGCTGCCCGTATTGGTTCAGGCCGTCCGTGTAGTTGTAGGGCCGGCGATGGATCTTCACGCCGCCGTTGTTCTCGTGCGCGGCCAGGGCGATGTGCGACCGGGCGTCGATCTTCGTGTCGCCGTTCGAGGCCTTCGCGTGGAAGTCGGGCGTGGTGTGCTCGGTGCCGCCCGAGAGCGGGGCGCCCTCGACCTTCGTCCGTCCGAAGACGGACTGCTGGTCGCCCACGAAGTCGGCGTCCCAGATCTCGATGTTGATCTCGATCTTGCGCACGACCTGGTAGGTGCCGCCCGCCATCCAGCCCGCGTCGTCGCCGAGCCAGACGAACTTCTCGAACTCGGCTTCCGTCTCGATGTTGCGGGTTCCGTCTTTGAAGCCCATCAGGTTGCGCGGGGTCGTCTGATCCTTGCCGGCGGAGGCCCGGCCGAAGCCGAGCACGGTCCAGCGCACGGTCGCGGTGCCCCGGGCCATCCGGGCGAGGTCGCGGATCGCGTGGTAGGCCACCTGCGGGTCGTCGGCGCAGGCCTGCAGGCACAGGTCGCCGCCCGTCGTCGCCGCCTGGAGGTTGTCGCTCGGCAGGGTGGGGATCTGAGCCAGGTGCGCCGGCTTCTTCGACGCGAGGCCGAAGCGCTGGTCGAAGATGCCGGGGCCGAGGCCGACCGTCACGGTGAGCGACGCCGGGCCGAGATCGAGCGCCTCGCCGGTGTCGTCGCCGACGCCCGCCTTCGGATCCACCGAACCGACGGTCTTGCCCGCCTGCAACTGCGCGATCGCTGCCGACCAGCGCGCCAGGAGCACCTGGAGCTGGGTGGTCAGGGTCGTCGACATGTCGAAGGTCATGAGCACGCAGTAGCGCTGCGGCGAGGTCTGGATCCCGCCCTGCGGCTGCTTGGCGGCCGTCGCGTAGAAGGGGTGACTGTCGGAGAGGTCGATGGCCTCGTCGGCGGGAGGAGCTGCGGCGGCCTGGGCGGCGAGGGAGCCGCCGATGCCGGCCAGGGCTCCGGCGCCTGCGGCCGCGGCGGCGATCCCGCCACCGAACAGGGCACGACGAGACAGTCGGGGCGCGCCGGACGGCGCCGACTCGGTGGAGTCGACGCCGTCGTGGTGGTGCTGGTCGGTCACGCCGTGGCGACCTTTTCGGCCAGCTGCGACAGCGGGTCCTGGAGGGCCTGGACCTGCTGCGACAGGGTGTTGGCGTCGCTCGCCTTGAGTGCGTCGGTGTACGAGACGTAGCCGCCGAGGGCGTTCGCGTCGCGGTACTTGTCGAGCAGCGCGTCCGTCGCCTGGAACTGCGCGACGATCGACTTGGTGAGCGTGGGGTCGAGCTTGGTCAGGCCGGGCCGCAGGTAGGCGAACGCCTCCTCGGCGCCCTCGACGTTGGCGGCGAGGTCGACGAGGTCGATGTGGCTGAACGCCTCCTCCTCGCCGGTGACCTTCTCCGACTGCACCTCTTCGAGGAGCGAGGCAGCGCCGTTGGCGAGGTCCTCCGGCTTGTACGAGAGGGTCGGCGCGAGCTTCTTCAGCTCGGTGACGTTGGCGGTCAGCTCGGCCGCGAGCGATTTCGTCGAGTCGGTGATCGCCCCGGCCTGGAAGAGGTCGCGCTCGACGGCGTGGTAGCCGTGCCAGCCGACGGCGGGGTCGAGGTTCGACGCGCGCATGTCGATCAGGTAGTCGAGGTTGCCCGAGTTGTCGGTCGCCTTGAAGCCGGGCTTGATGAAGCCGTCGACGTCGCTCTCGATGCGCTCGTAGTAGGGGCGGGCCTTGGCGTAGGCGGTCTGCGCCGCGGTGAGGTCGCCGGAGTCGATGGCCGTCTGCAGAGCCGTGGTGGTGTCGACCATGGTGCTCACCTGGTCGTCGACGTAGGTGGCGTACTGCTTCGACCCGGTCTTGAGCAGGGTGGCGGCCGAGCTGTTCGAGGCCGACGCGGCCTTGCCCGTGACCGTGAAGTCCGTCAGCTCCTTCGACGCGTTGGGGCAGTACACCTGATATTTGCCGCCACCGAGGGTGACGGTGAACGACGCCGCGGCAAGGCCCGGCGCGAGGTTCTCCTTCTCGCCGAGGATCTTCTGGTCCTGCAGCAGCTCGACCTCGGAGATGCCGGTCGAGGACTTGTTCGTCACGGTGAACGTGACCGGGCCCGCCGGCACGGACGTCGTGGACACGGCGCAGGCATCGCTGCCGCCGCCGGTCAACGTGATGGCGACCTTGTTCACGCCGCTCGACGAGGTCGAGGCGGACGAGGCGGACGTGTTCGTCGCGCAACCGGCGAGGGCGAGGGCCGTCGCTGCGGCGAGAGCGGCGACGGTGACGAGCGATCGGGCCCTGCGGGGCCTCAGGTCACTGGACTGCATACGTGGAACTCCTAGCGGGTTCACCCTGCTCGACGTTCTGGCCGTCAGGGGTCGGGGTGGGGAGGGGGGTCGGAGGGGTCGAGAGAGCGTGGGATGCACGGCGCCGGTCACGCAGGGCGAGAGCCGCCTGCCACAGAGCCGCGATGCCGAGGGCGATCGGCAGCCAGGCGTTCCAGACGCGCAGCTCGGTGGCGGCCGACGTGGCGCTCAGGATGCTCGTGGCCGAGGCCTGCACGCGGCCGGCCGGAACGCTCCACGGCGTCTCGGCCATCGTGTACGTGCGCGAGGTGGTGAGCCCGCCGCCGGAGATCGTCAGCACCGTCGCGGTCGTCCGACGGGTGTCGAGCACTCCCCCGCCGACGGTCCAGAGCGTCGTCGTCGCGCTCTCCGACCAGCGGGCGGTGTAGGGCCCCGGCGTCGTGTCCGGCGAGATGCCGACGGGGATCCGGCCGAACAGCGAGACCAGGTCGTCGACGGTGAGGCTGGTCTTCTGCGACGCGGTGGAGACCGGCGTCTTCGTCTGCCAGCGGTCGGCTGTGACGCCGTCGCGGGTGACCATGCGGTGGGCCGATTCCGGGAACTCGACCCGGGCATCCCGCGCTCCGGAGATCGTGAGGACGGCTCGCGAGCCGGTCACCGCGGCCCGGGCGGTGCCGGCCGAGTTCGCGAGGGCGACGTTCTGCGGTGCGGTCGCGGCGGGAGCATGCACGCCGAGGGCCAGGACCAGCGCGGCGACGGCGAGGCCGCCCGCGAGGACGAGACGGACCCGGGGGATGCGCGCCCCGGTCGGACGCCACGCCCGCGGCCACACGGAGAGCAGCAGCACGGGCACGAGGTAGCAGAACCAGCCGAGGACCTCGATCACCCGCGGGTCGGGCTGGATGCCCAGCACGCCCGTGATGAGCGCGCCCAGAACGGTGCCGTTCGGGGCGAGCCACGAGAGGTCGACGGTGCGCTGCTGGCCGACGAGGATCCAGCCGGCCTCGTGGGCGGTACGGAGGGCGGTCATGACGAGGCCCGCCGCGACGAAGACCAGGAAGATGCCCGTGCCGGTGAAGAACTTCGCGAGGTTGAGCTTCACCCCGCCGGTGTAGAGGCCGAAGCCGATCACGATCGCGCCCGCGACCCCGATGACGGCGCCGAGGGCCGCGAGACCCGTGTTCGACGAGGCCTGAAAGGTCGCGAGGAGGAAGACGGAGGTCTCGAAGCCCTCTTTGAGGACCGCGAGGAAGGCCATGCCGGCGAGCGCCCAGGCGGTGCCCCGACCGGCGGCCGCGGTGGCCTCGGCCTCGAGGTCGCCCTTCAGGTCGCGGGCGTGCTTGCGCATCCAGACGATCATCGTCGTGACGAACACGACGGCGACGGCGCCGATGATCGCCTCCATGCCCTCCTGCTCCGCCTGGGGCAGTGCCTGCTCGACGAGGTCGAGCACGACGCCCACGGCGACGCTGAGGAAGACGGCCACGCCGACGCCGAGCCACATGGGCCACATCGGGATCCGGTTGCGCTTGAGGAACGCGGCGATGATGCCCACGATGAGCGTGGCTTCGAGGCCTTCGCGGAGGCCGATGACGAGGGTTGCGAGCATGACGATTCTCTTGCCGGGGTCGGGTGCTTCGCACGCCGAAACCACGGACCGCGGAGGCGCGGATCCAGACGAATGAAGGTAAGGCAAACCTTACCATGTGGGTCGGACGCGCCCGCTAGAGGTGAATCCGGCGATGTCTCGGGGCCGAGAGATACCGCTTCGATCGCCGGGGGATCGCCGCGTTGTCGGCGATTGGGGGGACTGTCTAGCGAACCCGTCGTGCCCTATTCTTTCGAGAAGGCTCCAACCAGGCCTCGACGACGACTCACCACCGGCGTCCGTCCGCCGCCACCCGGCGGCCCTTCCGATCAGGCGGGATCCTCGTGCTCGACTTCCTTCGCCGTACCTTCACGCGACCCCTCGTCGCCCTCTGGCTGGCCGGCAGCCGGCACTCGTGGAAGCGACGACTCCTCCCCCGCGACTCGCCCCACGTCCTCGCGCCCGGCACCAACCCGGAGCGCGTGCTCATCGTCGGAGACGGCGCCGCGTCGGGCCGCGGCGTCGTGACGCACGATCTGGGTCTCCCCGGATTCCTCGCTCGCAGCCTCAGTGCGCGGACCGACCGTGCGACCGAAGTGGACATCCTGGTGGACGACGCCATGACCGCCGACGAGTGCACGGAGGCGCTGGCCTCGCAGGACCTCCGCCGGTACGACATCGTCCTCGTCTCGTGCGGCGCGAACGAGGCCCTCGCGCTCCAGTCGCCGCGCGAATGGCAGCTCGCCATCCGCACCCTGCTCACGACGGCCCGGCTGAAGACCTCGCGCGACGCGAAGATCTTCGTGCTGGCGGCGCCGCAGTTCGGCGTGAACCCGCACTTCCCCCGCGCGTTGGCCAACGCCGTCGACTTCCACGGGGGCGTCCTGAACACCATCACGGAACGCATGACGGAGGAGCACCAGGGCGTCGTCTACGTGCCCGAGAGTCGGGACCAGATCTTCGAGGAGGCCGGGGCGGTGCGCTACCAGGCCTGGGCCGAGCTCATCGCCGATCGGATCGTGCGGAATCTCGACCCGCACCGACCGCAGGCGCCGAGCATGGCCGACGAGTACGAGCAGGCTCGGCAGCGGGCGTTCGAGCACCTCGAGTCGCTGGGCACCGCGAACGACGCGATCGTCGATCGGCTCACCGACAAAGCGCGCGACCGCTTCGGAGCCAAGATCGCGGCCGTGACGTTCCTCCACGCCGACACCGAGCACGTCCGGGCGGTCAGCGGCCTCGAGGTCGACGCCGTGTACCCGCGATCCGATGCGATCTGCGACGTCGCGATCCGACGGCGCGGCCCTCTCGTCATCGAGGACGCACGGCGCGATCACCGCTACACGGGCTTCTCCGTCGTCGCGGGCGAGCTGGGCATCCGCTTCTACGCCGGGTTCCCGATCGAGTCGCCCGACGGCTTCCGAGTCGGCGCGCTCTGCGTCATGGACGACCGTTCACGGCGCTTCTCCGGCAGCGACGCGATCGCCCTGCGCGACCTCGCCGCCGAGATCCAACGGCACCTGTACAGCCGCGAGGGGGTCGGGGTCGGCTGAACCCGTCGGCTCCGGTGCGAACTCCGCGTCAGGCGCGAGCGCGACGCCTGAGCTGCGCCGACTGGACGGACAGGTAGATCGCCAGTCCGTAGATGACGAAGGCGAGCACCACGTGCCACGGCGTGATCCAATCCATGCCGAGCCCGGAGATCGCGTGCCCGCTGAGCCATTGAGCGACCGTCGCGACGAAGAGCACAACTGCGAAGATCCGAACCCGTCCCGCGGCCCGCAGGCGTGCGACCGCGATGATCGCGGAGATCAGGGCGAACACCATGATCGGGTACGCGAGGACCCCGTGGATGTCCGTCCAGGTCTGCTTGGCGGAGTCCGGGATCCCGTCCTCGATGAAGTTCCCGGCGGTGATCGACTGCAGGAAGATGAAGAGGACGGTCACCCCGGTGAAGATCGCGTAGCTGCGTCGCGCCGAGGGGTCGATCTCGGGATACGCCGGAACGGGAGTGCTGCCGGTGGCAGTGTTCGAGGTGGTCATAGGTCGTGACGCTATGCCGCGTCGAGTGCCGGATGCGCGGTCTGCCACGTTCGAAAGCTCACATGTTCGAGAGGCCTCCCTCGTGTTCACGGGGCAGGCACGGTCAGGCATGCCGGCCCACGAACCCGTCGCGGCGATCGTCGTCGGAAGCGCCGTGGCCCTGACGGCGACGTTCGACATCGGTATGCTCCTGCACACCGGTGGCGTCGCGTCACGACACCCCGCCGCGACGACCAGCCGATCTGGAGGCACTCCCCTGGCGAAGATCCTCGTCGTGGACGACGACCCCGAGATGCTCGACCTCGTCCGCTCGAGCCTCGTCGACGCCGGTCACGAGGTCACGGCGGTCTCCGACGGGGTGGCGGCCCTCATCGCAGCGGGCGGGACCGAGTTCGACGCTGCGGCCATCGACGTCATGCTGCCGGAGATGACCGGCTTCGAGATCTGCCGACGCCTCCGTGAGTCGGGCCGGACGTTCCCCGTGATCCTCGTGACCGCTCGCGACGCCGTCGACGACCGGATCTTCGGTCTCGACTCCGGCGCCGACGACTACCTCACCAAGCCGTTCTCGCTGGCCGAGCTCCAGGCTCGGCTCCGAGCGCAACTCCGTCGGCAGGCGACTCCCACGACAGCGGCGCCCCTCGTCGAAGCCGGCGACCTCCGACTCGACACGACGGCCGTCCGCGCCCGGATCGCCGGCCACGTGGTCGCGTTCAGCGTCAAGGAGTTCTCGCTCCTCCGCTACCTCCTCCAGAGCATCCCCGAGACCGTCAGCCGGTCCGAGATCCTCGCCGAGGTGTGGGGGCCTCCCGAACACTTCGATCCCACCATCGTGGACCAGTACGTCAGCTACGTGAGAAAGAAGCTCGCCGCGGCCGGCTCGATCGTGACGATCGTCACCGTGCGGGGCGTCGGGTACCGCGCCGACGTGCCGGATCCGGCATGAGGCGCCTCCGATCGCTGCCGATCCAGCTCCGGATCACCCTCGGCAGTCTCCTCGTGTCCGGGCTCGTCCTCGTCGGCGTCGCCGGGCTCCTGGCCTTCCAGATCCGCTCCACGACGGCTGCCAGTGAGCAGACCCTGGCCGAGAGCGACCTCGCGCCGTTCATCTCCGACCTGCAGAACAATCCCGACGAGACGCCCGACAAACCGGCCGCGGGCATCCTCGTCGCCATTCGCGAGCAGTCGGGCGCGTTCCTCCGCAACACCCTCCCCGACGAACTCCAGGCCCATCTGGCCGACCGCGACCTGCACGACCACGCCTTCGTCGAGGCCGGCGATCCGGATCGCGACTCCCAGGCCCCGACGCGCCGCGTCACGAGCGCGGGCACCACCTACGTCGTCGTCGAGGAGCACATCACGACGCGCGAAGGCCAGTTCACCCTGTGGGCGGCCCGCAGCACGGCGTCGGGCGACCTCACGATCATGGCTCTCGACCGCTCCCTCGTCGTGGGTCTCGTCGTGGCGTTCCTGGCGTTCGGAGGGGCGTCGTGGCTCCTCTCGAGCCTCTCGCTCCGGCCCGTGCGGCGCCTCGCCGATTCTGCCCTTCAGATCAGTCGAGACGATTCCCGGGATGCTCTGCCCGTCTCCCGCGCCGGCGACGAGTTGTCCGTTCTCGCCGAGACCCTCAACGCCTTCATCGCCCGTCTCCGATCGAGCGCCGACCACGAGCGGCAGATCGTCTCCGACGCCAGCCACGAGCTGCGGACTCCCATCGCGGCTCTGACCGCCCGCCTGGAGCTGGCTCATCGCTCCTTCGGGGACGCCGACGCCCTCGAGCGGGAGATCGTCGCCGCCGAAGCGTCGGTCGCCCGACTGTCCGATCTGGCGACGACGCTGCTCGAACTATCACGCCTCGACCAGCGCGTCGGCGAGAGCGGGGAGCGGCCTCGATCGACCGCCGGGGAGTTGACACGCGAACTCCTCGACGCCGTCGACCGCACTCGCATCAGCCCGACCGCCTCCGGCATCGGCATCGACTTCGTCGTGGACGACATCGCGGATCCGGAGTCGGCGTATCCGATATCGGCCGCATCGTTCGGGCGGATCTGCGACAACCTCCTCGTGAACGCCGTCACCTTCAGCCCTTCGGGCGGAACGGTCCGCGCGACCTTCGAACAGGAGGGTGCCGAGGAAGACGATCCGCTCCTCCTCACCGTCACCGACGAAGGCCCCGGTCTGCCGGCGGACTTCATCGCCCACGCCTTCGACCGGTTCTCGCGAGCCGACGATTCGCGGCGGAGGGTGCGCGGTGGCAGCGGGCTCGGACTGGCCCTGGTCCGCGGGCTCGCCGAACAGGCCGGAGGCACCGCCGAGATCGACAACCGGGACACCACCGGTGCGGTGGCCACGGTGCGCATCCCGAAGATGTGAGATCTCGAACGACACGAGGGCTTTTCGAGAAGCTTCCGCATAGCCGGGGATCCCACTCTGGAGGCACGCCATCGCACCGCCCGTGCGAGCCGGCTTGCCGAGGAGACCATCATGACGAGCACGATCGAGCTGCACACCACGGTGCGGCTCCCCCCTGCGCCGGCCCCCCGCATCGAGGTGGCCACCCGGCTCCGCAGGCGTGACCGTCGCCGCCGCAACGCGGCCGTCGACGCCCTCGCCATTATCGTCTGGGTGTCCGCCGCCCTCGCCGCCGCACTGTACCTGGCGTCGCCGGGGGCACACATCCTCTCGGGCGGTGCCGCCTTCGTGACAGCGGCGGGCATCGTGGCCGGTCTCGTCGCCACCGACCTCGTCCTCGTGATGATCGTGCTCGCGGCGCGGGTGCCCCTGATCGACAGGGTCTTCGGGACGGACCGCGCCATCGCCGTCCACCGATCCCTCGGCAAGCCCGTGCTGTACCTGATCCTCGTGCACGGACTCCTGATCACGATCGGCTACGGACTGTCCGACCGGACCAATCCGGTCGCAGAGACGATCTCGCTCTTCACCACTCTGCCGGACATGCCCCTCGCCTATCTCTCGCTGGGCCTGTTCGTCGCCGTGGTCGTCACCAGCCTGGTCGCAGTCCGCCGTCGCCTTCCCTACGAGGCCTGGCACGTCATCCACCTGCTCAGCTATGCCGCGGTGGCAGTCGCCCTGCCGCACCAGCTCAGCGTCGGGAGCGTGCTCGCGTCGGGCACCTGGCAACGGGTCTACTGGATCGCCCTTTACGTGCTCGCTCTGGGCGCCATCGTCGTCTACCGATTCCTGCTGCCGATCCTGGTGACGTTCCAGCACCGGATCCGGGTGGTCGCCGTGGAGCCGATCGCCCCGGGCGTGGTGTCGATCCACCTCTCCGGCCGCGACCTGACCCGTCTCGGCGTGCAAGGCGGCCAATACGGTGTCTGGCGGTTCTGGACCACCGGCACCTGGTGGCACGCGCACCCTGTCTCGTTCTCGGCCGTTCCGAGCGAGAACCACGCCCGGATCACGGTCCGAGACCTTGGGGCCGGCTCGCGCCGCCTCAGTCGGATCCGCGCGGGCGCCTTCGTCTCGCTCGAGGGACCCTACGGTCTCTTCACCGCCAAGGCGCGGACGGCGCCCTACCTGACGCTCATCGCCTCGGGCATCGGGATCACCCCCATCCGCTCGCTGCTGGAGGACTCCGTGCTCCGCGAGGGCGAGGCGACAGTGCTCCTTCGCGGCTCCGACCCCGACCAGCGCTACCTCTGGAACGAGGTCGCCGACCTGGCCACCGTCACGAGGAGCGAGATCTTCGCGATGATCGGTCCGCGCCCCTCCGGAGCCGACGCCTGGCAGTCGGCCGAGGACTGGAACCGCGGCGTCACCCTCACCTCGACGTTCCCCCACCTCCTCGAGTCGGACCTCTACATCTGCGGGCCGCAGCCCTGGACGGACCTCGTCGTCCGAGACGCCCGACTGGCCGGAGTGCCCGAACATCAGATCCATCAGGAGAGGTTCAGTTCATGAGACCACGCGCCGTCGCCGGAGGCGTCTTCGCCTCCGCCTCCGTCCTCCTCATCGGCTGGCAGATCGGGGCCGCTCAGGTCTCCGCCACGACATCGACGAGCACGCCCGCCACCGGTTCGACGTCCGGGTCGAGCGGGTCGGCATCCACCGGATCGGGATCCACCGGATCGGCGTCCGGGTCGACCGGGACGTCCTCGGGGTCGTCGGCGTCCACGGCGACGCCCTCGGCGTCCGCGACCGCCACTCCGGCAGCGGGCTCATCCGTCTCCGGCACCTTCGACGGCGCCACGACCGAGACGCGCTTCGGGCCGGTCCAGGTCGAGATCGTCGTGTCGGCCGGAAAGATCACCGACGTCGTTGCGCTCCAGCTCACGAACGAGGGGGGCCGGTCCGTCGAGATCAGCAACTACGCGGCCCCGATCCTCCGAACGGAAGCCCTCAGTGCGCAGTCGGCGAAGATCCAGTCCGTGAGCGGGGCGACGTACACCAGCGAGGGGTACGTCACGTCGCTGCAGTCCGCTCTCGACAAGGCGGGACTGTGAGCGTCCACGTCTTCGAGACCATGGGCACCGTGGTGAGCCTGCGTGCGGACGACCTCTCGGCTGCTGCCGACGTCGAAGCGGTCTTCCGCGAGTACGACCGGACCTACAGCCTCTACGACGACGCCTCGCCGCTGTCACGGGTGGCCCGCGGCGAACTGCTCCTCGCCGAGACGTCGACGGCCGTCCGCGAGACGTACGCCGAGGCGCTCGCCTGGAGGGAGAGGACGGGTGGGCTCTTCACTCCGCACCGCCCGGACGGCGCCGTCGACCTCTCCGGCATCGTCAAGTCCCTCGCCATCCGCGACGCCGGGGCGATCCTCGACGATTCCTGCCCTTCTTGGCTCCTGTCCGTGGGCGGCGACGCCCTCAGCCGTTCAGGCGACAGCACGCCGGAGTGGCGGACCGGTGTCGTCGATCCGGACGACACCTCCCACCTTCTCGGCGTGGTACCTGTCGGCCGGAGTCGACGGGCCATCGCCACCTCCGGGTCCGCCGAACGGGGCGACCACATCTGGTCCCGCTTCGGACGAGCGCACTTCGTGCAGGCGACGGTGGTGGCCGACGACATCGTCACCGCGGACGTCCTCGCCACCGCCGTCATCGCCGGACGAGAAGAGGACCTCGACCGCATCACGAGCACGTGGGACGTCGACGTGCTCACCGTCGATCGGGACGGCGCCCTCCGGGCCACGCCCGGCGCCAGGTCGTGGCTCTCCGACACGCCCGTCCCGAGCATCTGAGAGGTTTCTTGGAGCGGGGACGCCAGGGTGGCGGCATGGCACGAACGACCGACGACGCACGCAGCACCCACCGACTCCCTGGAATGCTGCGCCCCACCAGCGGCCGTCGCCCCGACACGACCGCCTTCAGCATCACGGCCATCGTCGTCGTGGTCGCCTTCGGCTTCGTCCTCTCGAAGACGCACGGCGTGGTCCACCTCGACCTGCAGGGGGTGAAGGCGCTGAACCGCCTCCACACGGGTGCGCTCGGCACCCTCGGAGCGACCGTCTACAAAGTCTTCAGCCCCGCCGAGGCGATCATCCTCACCGTCGTCATCGTGGCAGTGATCTGGGCGGTCAGCAGAAATCTCCGGCTCGCCGCCACCTTCGCGGTCACCGTCGCCGTGACCTGGCTGTCGAGCGACATCGTGAAGCTGCTCGTCCACCGGGCCCGGCCCGACCGGTCGGCCTTCGCCCACCACATCACGGAGCACCCGACCGACCCGTCCTTCCCGAGCGGACACATGGTGTTCGTCGCCACCCTCGCCATGGCCTTCGTCTTCCTCACGCGCGACAAGCCGTACCGCGGCTGGGTCGTCGCCGCCGGGATCGTGGCCGTCCTCGTCGTCGCCTTCTCGCTGATCTCCGACGGGGTGCACTACCCGAGCGACGTCACCGCCTCAGTCGTCTGGTCGGTGGGCGTGGCCCCGCTCGTGCTCGGGCTCTGGAACCGGTACGTTCTGCCTCTCACCTACCGCACGCCGTCGAGCGTCGAGGCTCCCGCCTAGTCGACGCCAAACCCGATCGAAGAGGACCCCCATGACCGAGCCGCCGCGAGTCCTGTTCGTCTGCATCCACAACGCCGGACGCTCCCAGATGGCCGCCGGTTATCTGACGACGCTCTCCGGCGGGCGCGTCGTCGTCCGCTCGGGCGGATCGGAGCCCGGCCACGAGATCAATCCGATCGCCGTCCTCGCCATGGCGGAAGAGGGCATCGACATCTCGAGCGGGGTTCCGCAGTTGATGACGACCGAGCAGGTCCACGACTCGGACGTGGTCGTCACGATGGGATGCGGGGACGTCTGCCCGGTCTTCCCCGGAAAACGCTACGAGGACTGGGATCTCGCGGATCCTGCCGGGAAGGCACTCGAGGACGTCCGACCGATTCGAGACGACATCAGACGCCGCGTCGAGCAGCTCCTCGGCGAACTCGTGCCCGTCGGCGACTGATCCGTCGACGCCTGATCCGCCGAATCGTGGCGCCGTGGCCCGACAGACCCCGGTTGCTCAGGCCGGGAGGCGCCGGCCGTCGGCGTCGAGGTAGTCGCGCCACGATCGCTTGGGGGTCCAGCCGAGCATCCCCCGTGCCTTCGAGGTGTCGATGCCCGAGGCGTCGACGCGCGAGAGGGGGCGGAGCTCGATGGCGTCGCCGTAGTTCTCGTGCAGGAGCGCCGCGAAGTCGTGGCCACCGGCGTTGTCGGGTGAGGCGATGTAGAACACCTCGTGCCCGGGGAGGTCGGACTCGGCGGCCAGCACGAGCGCGTCGGCCAGGTCGTAGACGTCGATGTAGCTCCCGAAGTTCGCGCTCGACGGGTCGGGGGTGCGCACCATCGCGCCGAGGTTCGACTCGTAGTTGTCCTCGTTGTGGACGGTGCTGGGGCGGATCGAGATGGCACGGATGTCCGAGCGCCGCACCGCTGCGTCCATGAGCTGCTCGCCGAACGATTTCGAGAGCGCGTAGGGATCCTGCGGGTGCAGCGGGTGCTTCTCGTCGACGGGCAGGTAGTCGGGCAGGAACGGCCGCTCGGGGAAGAAGTTGCCCACGATGCTCTCGCTCGAGACGTTGACGAACCGCTTCACGCCGAAGCGGACGGCCGCTTCGATCAGGTTGAAGGTCGACATCAGGTTGGTCTGGAAGACCACGTGCGGCGGGTTGCCCGTCGGCTGCGGGATCGCCGCGACATGGACGACCGCATCGACGCCCGCGACGACGGCGTAGGCGGAGCCAGCGTCGGTGAGGTCGGCCTGCTGGTACCGGCCGGGCACGACGACGCCCGCATCGAAGACGGGCCGCACGAGGTCGACGCCGAGGACGTCGTGCCCTGCGTCGACGAACGCCTGGACGGCGGCGCGCCCCACTTTGCCTCGGGAGCCGGTGACGAGGACCTTCATGGCGTTCTCCTTCGAACCCGAAGGCGCGGCTGCGCGGACGGCTTCGTCGACCGTACTCGGGTGGGGCCGCTGTCGGTTCTAGAGGGCGACCGTCATCACGAGCAGGGCGGCGGACATCGTCGCGACCTCGACACCGGCGAAGGTCCCGGCCGACGTGCGAGCCCGGAACGCCGCCCGCGCGGTCCAAGCGGAGAAGCCGAGGTAGGCCACAGCGAGGGCGGAGAGGACGACCTCCACCCCGGTGGCGCTCGGCCCGACGGCGACCATCCGCATGCCGGACATCGTGCCGCCGGCCGCGAGGGCGTGACCTGCGCCACCGGCGCCACCGGCCGAGAGCCCCAGCCCGACGACGATGAAGGCCGCCATCAGAAGCGCCGAGAGGGCCCGGTGCACCTGCATGGCCGACGACGACACCTGCTCACGCGGACGGGAGACGCTGAGCGGCATCGTCACGACCAACAGGAGAGCCGCGATCAGGAGCGGTCCGCTCGCGACGCCGGGAACGGCCTGCAGGATCATCGCCGCCATCATCACGGCGGGCGCGACCCAGGTGCGCTTGAGGCGACGATGCTCCGTACCGGCCAGGCAGCAGACGGAGGTGCCGGACAAGCCGATTATCGCCGCCATGACGAGCGGGTTCATGGTCGTGCCGCTCCGTCAGTCGATGCTGCGCCCGATGCGGGCGTAGGTCTCGGGCCGGGTGCGCTTGTAGATCGCGGCGAGCACGATCCCCAGGGCGAGGACGAAGAAGCAGAGCCCGATGAGTACGGCAGCGAGCGCCGTCGATCCTGCCACCAGGAGACTGAGGTTCATGCTGGCGATGACGAGACAGGTGCCGATGGCCAGGGTCGCGATCACGGGGGCGACGACGGTGGTCCAGATGCCGACAGGGTGCTCCGGGTGCCGACGGAAGTACACGATGACCGCGATCGAGACGAGCACCAGCATGAGCAGGAGCCCGTAGAAGCCGAGGCTCGAGACGGCGCCGTAGAGAGCCACGCTGTCGACTCGCGTGAGAGCGGCACCGACGATGACGACGAGGAAGATCGCCGACACCACCATCGAGGCCCGCGAGGGCGAGCCGTGCTTGGGGTGCGTGACGCCGACCGCACGGGGGAAGACCCCGTCGACGCCGAGCGAGTGGGTGTAGCGGGCGAGGATGTTCTGGCCCGACAGGATCAGCGCCAGGATGCTCGTGACGAGCAGGACCGAGACGATGTCGCCGGTGACCTTGCCGAGGTAGGCGTTGAGGGAGATCCCGAACATGCCGGCCGGGTTGCTGGTCGCGTCGGCGACGGCCTTCGAGGCGCCGTGAGCGGTGACCAGGGCGTAGCAGGTGATGGCGTAGAAGACGCCGAGGAAGATGATGGCGCCATAGGTGGCACGGGGGACGGTCTTTTCCGGATTCTTGACCTCGTCTCGGTAGACGACGGTCGCCTCGAAGCCGACGAAGAGTCCGATGGCGAAGAGGAACAGGAGTCCGGTCGAGCCGTGGCCGAGCTGGCCGAAGCTCCAGGGAGTCGACGAGAGCCCTTCGGGGCCGCCCTTGGCCAGCACGACGGCGTCGAACACGATGATGATGACCATCTCGCAGGCCATCAGCACGAGGAGGAGCTTCGCCGACACCTCGATGTTGAAGTACGAGACGACCGAGACGACGGCCCACATGATCAAGGCGCAGATCCACCACGGCAGCGCCGACAGATGGAAGATCGTGCCGAGGAAGTTGTTCAGCGCCGTCGCGGAGAAGGCATACGAGCTGATCAGCGCGAAGAGGTAGGTGTACAGCGCGACGAATGCACCGCCGAGGCCCAAGGGCTTTCCCAGACCCTCGGCGATGTACGTGTAGAAGCCGCCGGCCCTGGGGACGAAGCGAGTCATCCGGGTGAAACCGAGGGCGAAGAGGAGGATCACGAGCGCTGCGATGACGAAGGCGAGGGGTGCCGCCACGTTGAAGCTCAGGTCGAAGGAGATGTAGCCGAAGGCGGCGACAAGGGGCCCGACGAACGCGAGCACCGTGAACATCAGCCCGAGCGTGCCCATCTTGCCCCGGAGCTTGAACGGGTCGCCTTCGGCGCCCGCGGTCACCGGAGACATCTCCGGGAGCTTGGTATCGGTCATTGTCGTCTGCCTTTCGCAGTGGGAACAGGATCGCAGGATCCGGGAAAAAAGTGAGTTGGTTGACCAACTTGTTGAGAGAGTACGGGCTGCATGTAACAGCTGTGTTGCCGCGGCGTGACGGTTTGCACACCGGTCGATCCGTAGAATCGAGTTGGTCGAGAGACCGGATTAGACGAAAGAGGCAGCGCGTGGCGTATGTGAAGACCGAGGTGCGATCGCAGCAGTTCGTGGAGGCGGCGCGGCGCGTCGCCGAGCGGGACGGAGTCGCCAAGCTCACGCTGCGGTCCGTCGCCAGCGAAGCCGGCGCCAGCCTCGGAATCCTGCACTACACGTTCCCGAGCAAGGAGGAACTGCTCGCATCCCTCCTCCAGGACGTCATCGACGAGGCGACCTTCGCGTTCCGCGACAATGCCGCCGACCCGAAAGACCTGGCCGCGACGATTCGCGCCGGCCTCGGAAGCTTTTGGAACGGCGTGATCCAGAGCCGCGACCAGCTCCAGACGATGCAGTACGAGCTCACGACGCACGCCCTGCGCACCGAGGGGCTGCGACCGCTCGCGAGGGAGCAGTACGAGCAGTATTCGGGGCTTCTGCGGTCCTGGTTGGTCGACGTCCTCGCGGCGTCGGCTCGCACTTCGCAGACCCCGGTCGACGTGGTGTCGAGGGTGCTGCTCGCGGCCCTCGACGGGCTGATCATCCAGTACCTGTGCGATCCCGATCCCGTGAGGTCCGTCGGCGACCTGAACGTGATCGCCGACGTGACCGTCCACATGCTGGGCGCGTAGCGGAGGCTAGGCGTCCAGGTACTCGCCCTTGAACTCCCGCTTCGGCCAGAAGTAGCTCAGACGGTACTGATTGATCTTCCAGCCCTCAGTGGTCTTGAGATAACGCAGCTCGTACAGACCGAGCAGGCACACCGGATTGGTGGGGCCGCCGGGGGTGACGAGGAGGGGCGAGTCCTCCTGGCGGTTCGAGAAGTCGACGAAGTTCCAGCGGCCGTGGGCTGTCGTGGGGCTGTCGAGCTTCACGCGCGGGTTCGTCATGAGATACAGGGAGTTGTAATTCTCTCCGGCCTCCTCGAACCACGCCGTGAACTCTTTGCGGATCTGATCACGACCCTGCCAGGTGCCGCCCCAGTCCTCGCCGACCTCCAAGTAGGCGTCCTCGGTGAAGAGGTTCACGAGCCCCTCGACGTCGTGCATGTCGTTGAACTCGGCGTAGTCGAGCTGGATGTTCTTGATCTCTTCGATCTCGAGCAGTTCTTCGATGGTCATGGTGGTCTCCGTCTCAGTTGTGGTCGTGGTCGCAGGTGCAGGTCGCGCCGTGGGCGCAGTGGTTCTTGAGCGTCGGCTTCGGCAGGTCCAGAGTGGGGTTCCGCTCGAAGAAGTTCACCGGCTTCAGCGTGAAACCGGCGTACTCGACCGGCATGATCGGCCAGTCCTCGGTACGCGGAACGTGCGTCGTGCCGAACGTGTGCCAGAGCACGACGTCTTCTTGCACCAGGTTCCGGTCAGCCGCCTGGAAGGCCGGGATGCCGGAACCGCCCGCATGCTGATTGGGATACTCGCCCGCCGCGTACCGCTCGGCGGGGTCGTACTGCGTGACCCAGAGGTGCTTGGTCGCGAAGGCGGCACGGTCGCGGACGGAGGCCCCGTCGGCGGCGAGCAGCACCGGACTCGCATGGGGCACCAGTTTGTACGACGCCGGCTGGCCGAGGCGGTTGGTGGATTCGGGGTTCACGACCTTCCAGGTGCGGGAGATCAGCGGGTCGGCCATGCGCCCCGCGTCCGCTTCCGACGTGATGGCGGTCGACTTCACCGTGAACGCGTTGCCGAAGGGGTTCTCGTCCGACCGCGGGAGACGGACGACCTCCGATTCTTCGACCGTGTTGGCGACGCCGTCGACGGTCATGTCCAGGCGCACGTTGAACAGGTGCTGATGGAACGGCGCGACGAGACCGGGTGCGATCTGTGTGGCGTAGGGGTTCTCCGTGCCCTCGAGCTGCGCGTTGGCGAAGACGATGCCGGTGAGCTTGGCCTCGTACTCGATGGTGCCATCCTGGTACAGGTACCAGAAGAAGCCGTAGTCGTAGTTGCCGATGGCGGTCCAGAAGGAGATCACCAGGCGCCGGGAGCGCCGGGTCTCGTCGTGCATGTCGTCGTAGAGCTCGGAGTGCTTCCACAGCACGCCGTAGTCCTCCTCGTGCAGGCAGACCACGTTCTTCGCCGTGTACGGCGCCCCGTTGTCGTCCGCCAGGACGGCGTCGAAGTAGTGGATCTCCCCCAGGCAGTCGCAGCCGTTCTGCAGGCTCGTCGTCAGCTTGCCCAAGCCGTACTCACCGATGTCGAAGTAGTTGATCCAGAACCGCATCGGGTTGGGATCGGCATAGGGCACGACCATCTCCGACAGCGAGCCGCGGTACATGATCGGGCGCTCCCGGTCGCCGTCCCGGAAGGAGAGCTGGTGCAGGACGAGGCCTTCCCGCTGATCGAAGCCGACACGGAACTTCCAGTTCTGCCACTCGACCAGGCGGCCGTCGACCCGGAAGCTGGGGCCCTCGGGCTGCACGATCTCCAGCGGCTTGAGGTCGGTGCGGCTCGGGCCCCAGTCGCCCTCGCGGAAGTTGCCGTGCTCGCTCGGCAGCGGCACGACGCCGTAGTCGAACAGCTCCACGACCTTCGCCGCAGTGAGGTCCACGTAGGCGATGAGCCCTTCGAGGGGATTGGCCCACGGGCTGTCCGTCTGCTTCTCGCGGAAGAGAGTGAAGGCCCGCATGATGCGCTTGCCCTTCTCGTTCTCGAAGCCGAAGTAGCCGGGAGCGAGCGGCAGGATGATCAGCTTGTCGTGATCGAGGAAGCCTCGCTCGGCCACGGCCTTCTGCCACCGGGCGTCCGACTTCACCGCGACGTCGATGCGCTCGAACTCCTCCATGATGACGGCGGGCTGACCGTACGGATGCGTCTCGGTGGGGATTCGGTGGAACGATTCGACTTCGGCCGCCGTCGCATTGACGACGGCCTCGTGAACGTCGCCGGCAGCGAGGTCCAACAGGACCACGAGAGCGCGGCGGTCGACCGCATCGCCCTCCTTGAACTCCAGAACCTCGCGCTTGTGCGGCTCGTGCAGCTGGACGGACGCGAACCGAGTGGTCTCTCCGATCCTGCCCGCTGCGACCAGGGCCTCGCGGACGGCGTCGACTTCTGCTGCCGAGATCGGGTCGAGCGGGTGCGCCGCGCGCCCGACGTGCGTCGAATCGACGTGACCTTCTGTGGTTGTCATGAGCGTTCCTTCCTCGGCAGCGGGACTGCCCGAGCATCCCGCCAAATGTTTGTCGGTTGACCAACTTGAACCAAGATATCGAACGAATGTGACGCGCGTGTTACAACCATGGGCCGCCCCTCGAGTCAACACACCTCCTAAGCAACAAAGGTTGACAAAAGCCTATTAAGCAACCAGGGTTGCTCCCATGAACCCGGTCACTCCCCCACCCGTCGGCGGCCCCGCCGACGGTCTCGCCGCGGTCGTGGCCCTCCGCGAGCTCGCCGACCAGATGGAAGACGCCGAGGTCGAGCGCGCCATGCGCGAAGGCTGGTCGTGGTCGCAGGTCGCGCAAGCGCTCGGCGTCACCCGCCAGGCCGTCCACAAGAAGCACCTGCGCCGCATCGCCGACGCCGGCATCGAACTCAGGAGACGAAATGGCTGACGCAGCCGACACGAACGACGCCGCGAACCTCGTCGGCGAACCCGCGGGGCCCCGCGCCGCCTGGTGGAAGGCCGCCCTGAAAGAGGCCGGCGAGCGTGGCTCGGCCACCGTCGAGAGCGAACACCTGCTCCTCGGCATCGCCTCGCACTCGAAGGGCAAAGCCGCTTCGGCCCTCGAGCGCCACGGCCTCGACTACGCAAGCATCGACGCCGCCCTCGCGGCCGAGCGGCAGCAGAGCCTCGCCGCCGCGGGGCTTCCGGCGATCACGTTCCCCGGCGCCTCCCCCAAGGTGCACCGCGGCCGCCCGAACGCGGGCGCCTCGCTGAAGGACGCCATGGCCCGACTGCGCCGCGCCCACCGGGACCGCCGGGGTCGGGTCACCGAGGTCGAGGTCGTGCAGAGCATCCTCGGTGCCGAACTCGGCCGGGTGCCTCGGCTCCTCACCCTCGCCCACGTCGATCGCGAGGCTCTGCTCGCCGAACTCGCGACGCTCTGACCGCGCGCCCGCGCATCCCCCGTTTCTCACCCGACCTGCAGAAAGCAGAACCCATGACCCCCACCACCCCGCCCGAATGGGCGATCGAGGCCGACGGTCTCGTCAAGACCTACGGCGCGATGCGGGCCGTCGACGGCGTCGACCT
The DNA here is from genome assembly GCF_039544345.1 of Frondihabitans cladoniiphilus. NCBI lineage: Bacteria > Bacillati > Actinomycetota > Actinomycetes > Micrococcales > Microbacteriaceae > Frondihabitans > Frondihabitans cladoniiphilus. The sequence continues at coordinate 30,827 of NZ_BAABLM010000001.1, read as the reverse complement.
GCGCGTGCGCACCGGCTCCGTCTACGGCGTGCTCGGCCCGAACGGCGCCGGCAAGACGACCACGGTCAGCATGCTCGCGACGCTGCTGCGCCCCGACGGCGGAACGGCCCGCGTGTTCGGCCACGACGTCGTCCACGAGGCCCAGATCGTCCGGCAGCTGATCGGCGTCACGGCCCAGTTCGCCTCCGTCGACGAGAAGCTCAGCGCCACCGAGAACCTCGTCATCTTCGGTCGCCTGCTCGGTCTCGGCCGTGGCGAGGCCCGCCGCAAGTCGACCGAGCTGCTCGAGGAGTTCGACCTGACCGAGGCCGCCAAGCGCCCCCTGTCGAAGTTCTCGGGCGGGATGCGGCGCCGCCTCGACCTCGCTGCCAGCCTCATCGCCCAGCCGCCGCTCATCTTCCTCGACGAGCCGACCACGGGCCTCGACCCCCGCACCCGCGCCCAGATGTGGGAGACCATCCGCCGTCTCGTCGACAGCGGCTCCACGATCCTGCTCACCACGCAGATGCTCGACGAGGCCGACCAGTTGGCCGAGCGCATCGCCGTCATCGACCGCGGTCGCGTCGTGGCCGAGGGCACCCCCGACGAGCTCAAGGCCTCGGTGGGCAACTCGTCGCTCACCCTCCGTTTCGAAGGGCGGACCGAGACGCAGGATGCACGGCGCATCATCACCGAGAACCTCCACCTCTCTGCGACCGTCTCGCCCGAGGCCTCGCGCCTCACGGTCCCGATGGAAGACGTCGATCGCGTCGCCGACCTGCTGCTCGCCCTGCGCGAAGGCGGGGTCCGCGTCACCGAGATGAGCGTGCAGAAGCCGACGCTCGACGAGGTCTTCCTCACCATCACCGGCCACTCGGCCGAGGACTCGTCCTCGTCCGAGCCGTCGTCCGATTCCGACTCCCCCGCCTCGAAGGGCAAGGTCCGCGCATGACCACCACGATCGTCCCCGGCATCGACCGGCACCTGAAGAACCACACCAGCCTCGGCCAGACGATCCGCAACTCGCTGACCATGGCGTACCGCGGTCTGCTCAAGGTGCGCCGCACCCCCGAGCAGCTGATCGACGTCACGCTGCAGCCGATCATCTTCACGGTCATGTTCACCTACCTCTTCGGCGGGGCCATCTCGGGGAACGTCGCGAGCTACCTGCCGGTGATCATCCCGGGCATCCTCGTGCAGACGGTCATCACGGGCTCCGTCACGACCGGGGTGCAGTTGCGAGAAGACATGGACAAGGGCGTGTTCGACCGGTTCAAGTCGCTGCCCATCGCCCGCATCGCGCCGCTGGCCGGAGCGCTTCTCGCCGACACGGTCCGCTACGCGATCGCCACGACGATCACCTTCGTGGTCGGCTTCATCATCGGCTGGCGCCCCGACGGCGGCTTCGGCCTCGTCGTCGTCGCCGGGCTCCTGGTGATCGTCTGCGCCTGGGCGCTCAGCTGGATCTTCGCGTTCTTCGGGGTCATCGCCCGCAGCGCATCGAGCGTGCAGGGCATCTCGTTCCTGGTGCTCTTCCCGCTGACGTTCCTCTCCAACGCCTTCGTGCCGACCAAGACGCTGCCTTCGTGGCTCCGCGACTTCGCGCAGGCGAACCCGGTCTCGCATTTGATCACCGCCGTGCGCGACCTCACGAACAGCGGCCAGTGGACCAGCGACATCCTCTTCGCCCTGATCGGAGCCGCCGTGATCGTCGCGGTCTTCGCTCCGCTCACGGTGCGGGCCTACATGCGCCGCGCCTGAGGCGCCGGCCCGGAGAGCGCGCGATTTCACGGAAAGCGCGCCCTTTAACGGGCGCGTTCTCCGTGAAATCGCGCGTTCTTCGCGCTCTCGGGCGTGTACGCTCACGCGGCATGAACGGATGCGCCCGATGACCGACCTGCCGCCGCCGGCGACGCCGCCCGGCTGGTACCCCGACGGGGTCGCCGGGCAGGTGCGCTGGTGGAACGGCGAGCAGTGGACCGAGCGCGTCGCCCCCGCCGCCGCGGCCCCGCCGACCGCGGACGACGGGCCGCTCCTCGTCCGCGGCACGACCGGCTACGCCGAGCTGGCCGGCGGCCACCTGCTCTACCGGCCGAAGCCCGATCGGCCGCCGCTCCAACGGATCGACCTGCACACGGTCCAGGCCCTCCTCGTGTCGAAGAACGGCCAGACCTTCGACGTCGCGCTGGTCGGGAGTCGGGCCGCGAACCGCACCGGGTCGCGGCCCGGCCTGCTCTCCGAAACGTCGTTGCGCCGCGACCCGCGCACGCCCGCCGCCGACTGGCAGGCCTTCGTGACGCGACTGGAGGCGGCCGTCGTCGCCGCGGTCCCGAAGTTCGCAGGCGGACCGGGGCCGGTCTGAGCATCCCCCGTTCTCGGTCTGAAACCGACCGGGAGTAGGTCGCGACAGTTACCGAAAAGTGATCCGAGGGGTTTCTTTTCGGTCGATCGGTGCTCTACTGTTGCCCAAGTTGTTAGCGCTCACATAACCACCGCGGGCGCCGACGGAAGTACCACGAGACACCCAGCACGATCACATCCAACGAAGGATTCCCATGAAGACGAAGAAGTACTTCACCGGCGTCGCCGTCCTCGGCCTCGCACTGACCCTCTCGCTCAGCGCCTGCTCCGGCGGCCGCGCGGGCACCTCTGCCGGGGGCACCGCTGCCGCCGGCTCGAACAAGGGCGCTCTCATCGGCGTCGCCATGCCGACCAAGGTCTCCGAGCGCTGGATCAAGGACGGCAACGCCGTCAAGAGCGACCTCGTGAAAAAGGGCTACAAGGTCGACCTCGAGTACGCCGACAACAAGATCCCCACCCAGGCGCAGCAGGTCAGCAACATGATCACCAAGGGCGCCAAGGTGCTCATCATCGCCTCGATCGACGGCGGCTCGCTGAGCGACCAGCTCGACGCCGCCGCCAAGGCCGGCATCAAGGTCATCTCCTACGACCGCCTCCTCACCGGCGACAAGAACGTCGACTACTACGTGTCGTTCGACAACTACAAGGTCGGCGTCGACCAGGCCAACAGCCTCCTCACCGGCATGGGCGTCATCGACTCCTCCGGTAAGGCGACCGGTGCCAAGAAGGGCCTGAACATCGAGCTCTTCGCCGGCAGCCCCGACGACAACAACGCCACGTTCTTCTTCAACGGCGCGATGGCGACGCTCAAGCCCTACATCGACGACGGCACGCTCATCGTCGCCTCCGGTCAGACCGGCTTCACCCAGGCCGCCACCCTGCAGTGGGACCCGGCGACCGCCAAGGCCCGCATGCAGAACCTGATCGCCAAGTCGTACTCCGGCGGCGCCGAGCTCAGCGGCGTGCTCTCGCCCTACGACGGCATGTCGATCGGCATCATCTCGGCTCTCCAGGGCGCCGGCTACGGCACGGCCTCCAAGCCGCTGCCGACCATCACCGGCCAGGACGCCGAGGCCGCCTCGGTCAAGTCGATCATCGCCGGCCAGCAGTACTCGACCATCTACAAGGACACCCGCAAGCTCGCGACCGAGTCCGTCACGATGGCCGACGACCTGCTGAACGGCAAGACGCCGACCGTCAACGACACCAAGAGCTACAACAACAAGGTCAAGGTCGTCCCGACCTTCCTGTTCCAGCCGACCGTCGTCACGAAGGACAACTACAAGAGCGTCCTGATCGACAGCGGCTACTACACCGAGGCCGACCTCAAGTAGCTCAGCGTCACCGGGAGCGGGCGGCCGAGCGCCGCCCGCCTCCCCCTCCCCTGTCATGACCAACGAAGGTAAGGACACTTCCGTGGCGAACACCATCCTCGAGATGCGTGACATCACCAAGACCTTCCCGGGCGTCAAGGCTCTCCAGAACGTGTCCCTCGAGGTCGAACGCGGCCAGGTACACGCCATCTGCGGAGAGAACGGCGCCGGGAAGTCGACCCTCATGAAGGTGCTGTCGGGCGTCTACCCCGCCGGCAGCTTCGACGGCCAGATCCTGCTCGACGGGCAGCCCGTCGATTTCAAGAACATCAACGACTCCGAGGATGCGGGGGTCGTCATCATCCACCAGGAGCTGGCCCTCAGCCCGTTCCTCTCGATCGCCGAGAACATCTTCCTGGGCAACGAGCGCTCCAAGCGCGGCTTCATCGACTGGAACGCCACCAACCTCGAGGCCGCGAAGCTGCTGGCCCGGGTGGGCCTGCGCGACAACCCGGTCACGAAGATCACCGACATCGGCGTCGGCAAGCAGCAGCTCGTCGAGATCGCCAAGGCGCTCTCGAAGCGAGTGAAGCTGCTGATCCTCGACGAGCCGACGGCGGCCCTCAACGACGACGACTCCGCCCACCTGCTCGACCTGATCAAGAGCCTCCAGGGGCAGGGCATCACGTCGATCATCATCAGCCACAAGCTGAACGAGATCAAGGCGATCGCCGACAAGGTCACCATCATCCGCGACGGCAAGACCATCGAGACCCTCGACATGCACGCCGACGAGGTGTCGGAAGATCGGATCATCAAGGCGATGGTCGGACGCGACCTCGAGAGCCGCTACCCGGAGCACATGCCGTCGATCGGCGAGGAACTCCTGCGCATCGAGGACTGGACCGTCCACCACCCCCTCGACGCGACGCGCGAGATCGTCCACCAGGCGAACCTCAACGTCCGCGCCGGCGAGATCGTCGGGATCGCGGGCCTCATGGGTGCCGGGCGGACCGAACTCGCGATGAGCGTCTTCGGGCACAGCTACGGCACGAACATCTCGGGCACCGTCTACAAGCGGGGCGTGCCGATCAAGACGAACACCGTCTCGCGCGCGATCGAGAACGGTCTCGCGTACGCCACCGAAGACCGCAAGCGCTACGGCCTGAACCTCATCGACGACATCAAGCGGAACATCTCGGGCGCCGCCCTCGGCAAGCTCGAGCACCTCGGCTTCGTCGACGGCTCGAAGGAGACCACCGTCGCCGACGGCTACCGCAAGAGCATGAACATCAAGGCGCCGAACGTGTCGGTGCTGACGGGCAAGCTCTCCGGCGGCAACCAGCAGAAGGTCGTGCTGTCGAAGTGGATGTACTCGGATCCCGACGTCCTGATCCTCGACGAACCGACCCGCGGCATCGACGTCGGCGCAAAGTACGAGATCTACACGATCATCAACGCGCTCGCCGACCAGGGGAAGGGCGTCATCGTCATCTCCTCCGAACTTCCGGAGCTCCTCGGCATCTGCGACCGCATCTACACCCTCTCGGAGGGACGCATCACGGCCGACGTGCCTCGTGACCAAGCGACCCCCGAGTCCCTGCTCAAATTCATGACCCTAGAACGAGAGGCTCCCGTCAATGAGCGCTCCGAGTGACCTCAAGCCCACCCAGTCCCTCCCCGACCCGACGAACCCGGGTGCCGGCGGGCCCATCGGCACAGCCCTCAACTACCTGACCGGGCAGCTGCGGCAGATCGGGCTCTTCATCGCCCTGATCGTCATCGTGCTGTTCTTCCAGATCACGACGCACGGCATCACGCTGGCACCGATCAACGTGTCGAACCTGGTGATCCAGAACAGCTACATCCTGATCCTCGCCATCGGCATGGTGATGATCATCATCGCCGGCCACATCGACCTGTCGGTCGGCTCGGTCGTGGCCTTCATCGGCGCGATGAGCGGCGTGATGATCACGCAGTGGGGCCTGCCCTGGTGGCTGGCGATCATCCTCTGCCTGATCCTCGGCGGTCTCGTCGGCGCCTGGCAGGGTTTCTGGGTCGCGTACTTCGGCATCCCCGCATTCATCGTCACGCTGGCCGGCATGCTCGCGTTCCGCGGTGCGGCCCAGATCGCCCTCCAGAACCAGCAGATCTCGCCGTTCCCCGACGCGTTCCGCGCACTGGGCTCGGGGTTCCTGCCGTCGTTCGGCACCTCCGGCTACGAGCCGCTGACGCTCGTGATCGGTGCCGTCGCCGCCGTCGCCATCGTCCTCTCCGGGTTCCGGGGCCGTGCGGTTCGCCGCAAGTACGAGCTGGAGGACGAGCCGTTCGCCTGGTTCATCGTCAAGATGGCCTTCACCGTGGCCCTCGTGGTCTACGTGGCCTTCCTGCTCGCCAGCTACAGCGGCACGCCGATCGTCCTGGTCGTGCTCGGCGCCCTCGTCGTCATCTACGCCTCGGTGATGCGCAACTCGGTGTTCGGACGCCACGTCTACGCCATCGGCGGCAACCTGCAGGCGGCCTCGCTCTCCGGCGTCAAGACCAAGCGCGTGACCTTCCTCCTGTTCGTGAACATGGGCGTGATCTCTGCCCTCGCCGGCCTGGTGTTCACCGGCCAGCTCAACCTCGCCAGCCCGAGCGCCGGCTCCGGCTTCGAGCTGGACGCCATCGCCGCAGTCTTCATCGGCGGCGCGGCCGTCACCGGCGGCATCGGCACGGTGCCGGGCGCCATCATCGGTGGTCTGATCATCGGCATCCTCAACAACGGCATGTCGATCCTCGGCGTGGGCACGGAGTACCAGTCGCTGATCAAGGGCCTCGTGCTGCTGGCAGCGGTGGCGTTCGACGTGTTCAACAAGCGTCGCGCCGCATCCTCGCTCAAATAGCCCGCTTCACACCGTGACTGCGGTGGAGGGAGGCGGACGTCATGTCCGCCTCCCTTCCTCGTTCCGAGACCTAGGATCAGGCTGTGACGAACATCTTCGACGTGGCCGCCGAGGCCGGCGTCTCGCACCAGACGGTCTCGCGGGTGCTGAACGGCGACAAGAACGTCCGCCCGACGACCAAGGCCCGTGTCGAAGACGCGATCGCCAAGCTCAACTACCGGCCGAGCGCCGCCGCCCGAGCCCTCGCCGGCCGTCGGGCTCGGTCGCTGGGCCTCATCTCGACGGGGGGCCCGCTGTTCGGCCCGTCGAGCATCATGCAGGGCTTCGACGTGGCGGCGCGACTCGCCGGCTACCAGGTGTCGACGGCGACCCTCGGCCAGTCCGAGCCCGGGGCGATGCGAATCGCGGTGGATGCCCTGCTCGGCCAGAACGTCGAGGCCATCGTCTTGATCGCCCCCGATGCGGCGGCGATCGAGGCGATCCAGGCGGTCGACGTCCAGGTGCCCCTGGTGGTCGCGGACAGCGGCGACTACGAGGGCTTCCTCGGCGTCTCGCTGGACCAGTTCGGCGGCGCGGTCGCCGCCACCGAGCACCTCGTCTCCCTCGGCCACCGGTCGATCGTCCATCTGGCCGGCCCGGCGTCGTGGACGGATGCACGCGCCCGCGAGGAGGGCTGGCGATCGGTCGTCTCGCGCCTCGGATCCCCCGTTCCCCACGTCCTCCGAGGCGATTGGACGCCCGACAGCGGCTACCGGGTCGGGCTCGAGCTCGCCGACCGCGACGACTTCACCGCGGTCTTCTGCGGCAATGACCAGATGGCGCTCGGAGTGCTGCACGCCTTCGTCGAGAAGGGGGTCGACGTGCCCGGGCGGATCAGCGTCATCGGGTTCGACGACATCCCCGAGGCGGCGCACTTCCACCCGCCGCTGACCACCATGCGGCAGGACTTCGAAGGCCTCGGCCGCGACCTGATGCGCGCGGTCGAGGCCGTGATCCGGGGGGACGACCCGACGGTCGGCGACCCGGGGCAGCGGGTGCCCGACCTGATCGTGCGGTCGTCCACGCGGTCGCTGGCCGACTGAGCGGCCCGGGCATCCCCCGCTATCGCTACCGCACCAGCGGCGGATCGAAGGCGTGGAGATACGACCGGAAGGCCTCGACGGGATCGCGACCCTCCTGAGTCGCTGCAAGGAGGGCGAGCCGCGACGACGCCACGAGGGCGACTGCGGTGACGTCGGCGGCCAGGGAGAGGTCTGCCGCCGCCTGAGCATCCGCCGCAGCGGGGTCGCTCGGTGTCCGGTGTCGAAGCGACTCGGCGAACTCCCGCTCGCCGTCTTCGACCACCTCGAGGAACACCGACCAGAATTCGGCGTCGGCGCGGACGAGTTCGAACAGGCGCAGGCTCCGCGAGGGGTCGGGGCCCAGGACCACCGCCGCCCAGGCATGAGTCCAGGACTCGACCGAGTCGAGCCGCTCGGCCGCCAGGCTCTCGGCGAAGTTCGCCGTCATGGCCGCGTAGTGCGGACGGATCGCCTGCGCCTTGTAGGGGAAGTACCGGTGGAAGGTTCGCTTCGAGATTCCGGCCGCCGCCCGCAGATCGTCGACCGAGAGCCGCGTCGATCCCGCGGCGAGGATCGCTGCGACACAGGCCTCACCGGCGGCCTGCTGTCGCGCGTCGAGAATCTGCCCCATTCCTGAACGGTATCCGATTCATCGGCCGACAAGTGGCACTTTGTGCCAGAAAGCGTAAGGTGAGACCCGGCCGATGCAGAAGCCCGGCCGTGGACTCGAAGAAGAGGAGCCGTCATGGCCGCCCCCGTTGGATACGAAAAAGTCGACCTCACCGGCAAGAGCCTGATCGTGACGGGAGGCGGAAGCGGCATGGGCCTCGAGGCCTCGCTGCTGCTCGCCTCTCGCGGCGCCAAGGTGACGGTCGTCGATCTCGCCGAGGAGAACGGCCGGAAGACGGTCGCCCGGATCACCGAGGCCGGGGGCACAGCCCAGTTCGTCAAGGCCGACATCACGAACGAAGACGACGCGGCCGCGATGGTCGAGGCGGCCGTCACGGCCTACGGCGGACTCGACGGAGCCTTCAACAACGCCGGCATCATCGGAGCAGGCGGCAAGATCAGCGACTACTCGCTCGCCGACTGGAACAAGACCCTCACCATCAACCTCACCGGAGCGTTCGTCAGCCTGCGGGCCGAGCTCCGCTACATGGAGAAGCAGGGGTACGGCTCGATCGTCAACACGGCCTCCACCGCCGGCCTCATCGCCTACCCCAACCTCCCCGCCTACGTGGCGAGCAAGCACGGAGTCGTCGGCCTCACCAAGCAGGTGGCCGTGGACTACGCGCCGCTGGGTATCCGCGTGAACGCGATCCTGCCCGGGTCGACCATGACGCCGCTCGCCGAGGAGTCGTTCGCCGACCCCGAGTTGAAGGCCAAGGCGGAGTCGGCCCAGCCCATCGGTCGCCTGGGGCAGCCCGAGGAAATCGCCGAGATGGCCGCCTGGCTGCTCTCCGATGCCTCGTCGTTCGTCGTCGGCGGCATCTTCACGGTCGACGGCGGCGTGACGGCCGCCTGATCGAACCCCGGTGATCCGGACCCCGCTCGAGAGACTGCCGTCGTCCTGATCACCGAGGGCGGCGCGCAGTCCGCCCAGAGGGTGACGTTTCGCCACCGCCCGTTTTTGTGCCCTCGCGTCAGCGACTCCTGACGGGCCGGCTGCGCTCGATCTCGCCCGTGCGCTCCTCACGGAGTGCGCGGAGGTGGACGGCGGCCCAGCTGCGATAGGGCCGCCACTGATCGGTGATCTCGGCGACGGAACGCGCGACCCCGTACTGCTCCTCGATCTCGGCCGTGAGCCTCTTCTCGTTGCGGGGCAGTACGTCGGGAGAGTTCGCGCCGCGGATCACCACGAGCTCGGCGGCGAACGGGCCGAGGCCCAGGACGCCCTGCACCTCGTCGAGAGCCGTCTCGGGCGCGAGGCCGCGGAGCCGCTCACCCGACAGGACCCCGTCGAGGGCTGCTTCGGCGACGGCGTGCAGGTACTCGTTCTTGCGTCCGGGCAGGTCGAGCTCGAGGCCGCGGATCACGGCGGGGGCCGGGAAGGCGCCGCCTTCGCCGTGCTCGTCGGTGAGCCGCTGCTTGATCGCGGCGGCCTGCCTCATCTGGATGCGCTGCGACAGCACCGACCAGGCTGCGGCCTCGTAGGGCGAGTAGAAGCCGCAGGGTCGGAAGCCGGGGAGCCGCCGTTGCGCATCGGCGATGACGGGATCGCGGTCGGCGACGTCGCGCCACCCGCGCCCGTCGATGTCGATCGACAGGAAGCGGCGCACCTGCGACGTCGCGGCCGTCAGATCACCCGCTCCGGTCACGCGGATGCGCGCCGAGTCGCCCTCCTGGACGATCGTCGCCTCGACTCGATGCCAGTCGGTGTCGGACAGGAACACGGCCCTGATCTCGTCGGAGACCTCGCTCACCGCGAGGGCGGACGGGGAGAACCCCTCCCAGAAGCGGCGGCTCGTCGCGAGTGACCACGGCCCCTCGACCCAGTGCACGGACTCGAGAGTCGGCGGGGTGGTTTCGGTCGTCATGAGAGGCTCAGGCGCGGCTGTGCAGGGTGATGAGGTAGCCGTCGGGATCGGCGAAGGTGAAGGTGCGACCGAACGGCCCGTCGATCGGCGACTGGGTGATGGTCACGCCGTCGGCGAGGAGGGTGTCGTGGATGCCCTGGGCGTCGGGTGCATGCAGCCAGATGCCCACGCCGAATCCGAGCTGGTCGACGGAATCGAGGTCGACGCCGGGCAGCGGAGAGCGGACGGCGAACGACGCCGGCGTGGTGTCGAACACGATCGCGTGCGGCGGTCCGTCCTGACGATCGAACCCGAGGTACTTCTCATAGAAGGCCGCAGAGGCCTTCTCGTCGCGGACCTGAAGTGAGATGAATCCGGGGCCGGATGCGTGTGCCATGGTGTGTCTCCTCGTCGTGACGCGATGCGTCGGTGTCAGTTAGTTGACATGCAGAAGCGTATGTCAGACTATTGACATGAGTCAAGTGGAGTCGCAGATCGATTTGAGCACGTCGCTGGGGTACCTGCTGAAGGAGGCGTCCAGCACGCTCCATGCGTCGATGGACTCGGTGCTGCGACCCCTCGGGATGACCATCACGCACTACTCCTGCCTCGAGCTGCTGTCTCAGCGCCCGGGCCTGTCCAATTCCGAGCTCGCTCGCGGGGCCTTCGTCTCGCGGCAATCGATGAACGTGCTCCTCCAGTCGCTCGTCAAGGACGGCATCGTGACACGAGCCGAACGGCCCGAGTCGGGACGCGTGCTCCCCACCGCCCTGACGCCGAAGGGCCGGCGTCAACTCGCCGAGGCGAGCGCTGCGGTGAAGGCCGTCGAGGACCGCATGAAGTCGAACCTGAGCGACTCCAGCCGGTCGAGCCTCGCGGCCATGCTCCGCGCGTGCGTCGACTCCCTCGCCGACACCGACCCGAGCACGCCTCCCGCTCACCTCCGGTAGGCGCTGAGATCGGCCGTGTGAATCGCGGTGGGATCCGAAAGGAGCCGGTACCCGTAGGCGGCACAGTCACCGAAGGTGGCGATGCTGACTCGGCGCTTCGACCGCTCGAGCACTCCCTTCGACGGTCCGTCCGAGCCGATCCCCGCGCGGTGCACCATCCACTCGATGTCGCCGGCGTCGTCGGCCAGGTACCGCATCACGGCCTCGTTGTCCTCGTGCTGGCCGATGTAGCCACGCGCCAGCGTGTTGCGGATCGCCCAGAGCGCCGGCGAGAGTCGACGGTCGGGCGGAGCACTGAGGCCGCCCGCCTGGTACAGGAAGCGCGTCACGCCGTGCCGGCGCATCGCGGGGACGAGGTCGCGGACGAATGCGGTGTTGATCTTCCGATCGCGCTGCAGCCGGGCATCCCCCAGAAGCGACACGACGAAGTCGACGCCGTCGACGAGACCGTCGAGATCCGGGGAGTCGGTGATGGAGCCCCGATGGATCTCGAGGTCCGGGCTCGTGACGTCGAGCTTGGCAGGGTTCCGGGCCAGGACCCGGACACGGTGGCCGTCCGCGAGGGCCAGCCTGGTGAAGTGCTTGCCGGTCTGGCCCGTCGCGCCGAAGACGAGATAGGTGCTCACTGGTCGCGCTCCTGCTCCGCGGCATCGGCGGAGACGGCGTCGGCAGGGACGGCGTAGGGAGCGGGGGCGGGGTCGATCGCGACCACGATCTTGGTGGCCGAGACCCCCTCGCGGAGGGTCGCCAGAGCCCCGGGGATCGCCGCGAGCCCCGTTCCGACCACCCGCGGCTCGGGAGCGGGTCGGAACCGCCCATCGGCCAACGCCTGGGGCAGGAAATCGCGGTAGACCGCAGGCCCGACCGGCGACACCACCGGTGTGCCGCCCCAGATGCTCGAGATGCGGATTCCGCGAGGCCTCTCGACGAGCGACCGCAGGCGGGTGATCGGATCGGGGTAGGCGGAGGCGATCCCCTTCGTGCCTGCCGAGCGACGCACGATGCGAACGGCGTGAGCGAGGGATCCACGACCGATCGCGAGAGTGCCGACCAGCTGTCGGCTTCCCACCGCCCGGACGATCTGCTCGTCGACGTCGGCGTCGCGATAGTCGACCACCGTCTCGGCTCCGAGCGAGCGGGCGAAGTCGTGGTTCTTCCGGCCCGCGGTCGCGATCACCGTGTATCCGCTGGCTCGGGCGAGCTGCACGGCGTTGCTGCCGACGCTCGTCGAGGCGCCCCAGACGAGGACGACGCCGTCGCGCGATCCCCCGTCGCGAGGTTCACCGTCGCGCGACGTCCCCGGGGCGGTCGGGAACGGCAGGGCGAGCTGATCCGCCTCGTACAGCCCGGCCGCGGCGGTCGAGAGGCCGAGCGGCAGAACCGCGGCGCGCTCGAACGTCAGGTCGCCGGGCAGCTCGGAACAGACGCGCTCGAGGAGGGTGACGTGGTTCCGGAACGCCCCCTCCGCCGGAGTGTTGCGCACCCTCTCCTGCCCGGCCGCGTGGCCGACGACCCGGTCGCCCGGGCTGAAGCGGGTGACGCCGGCGCCCGTGGCCACGATCTCTCCGGCGACGTCGCTGCCGAGGACGGTCGGGTACCGCACCCAGGGCGTGACGAACCGCCGGACCGGGCCGGTCAGGGCATCCACCGGATTCACGGCCACCGCGCGGACGCGGACGACGACCTCACCCTCCCGGGGCGTCGGGCGCGAGGTCGATCGGACCTCGAACCGCCCGCGGGAGTCCAGGAGCCAGAGAGCTTCGTTCATTCGGGAGTCCTTCTCGTCGATGACATGTCGTGTCATCGTACAGCCGCATGTCATCTCGTGTCATCACCTACACTGAGACGATGCGATGGGCTCCGGATGCACGTGGTCGGCTCGTGGGCGCGGCGTTGGAGCTGTTCTCGGAACAGGGCTTCGGCGCGACCACCGTGCCGCAGATCGCAGCGCGCGCGGGGCTGACCACGCGCACGTTCTTCCGGTACTTCGTCGACAAGCGCGAAGTCGTGTTCGGCGGCGACGAGATCCCGGAGCGGGCCACCCGACTCATCGCCGACGCCCCGGCCGAGCTCGCGCCGATGGAGGTCGTGCGGCTCGTCCTGCACCGCGTCGCCACCGACCAGTTCGAAGGGCACCGCGAGCAGACCTCGGCCGTGCGCCGCCTCATCCACGCCAACGACCCCCTCCGCGACCGCGACGCTCGCAAGCGCGACGACCTGGTCCGGGCCGCGCGGGCCGCCTTCCTCGAGCGCGGCGAATCGCCCCTCCAGGCCACCGTCGTCGCCGAGCTCGGCATCCTCGTCTTCCAGGTCGCCCTCGACGAGTGGGCATTGGGCGACGGGGCGGGGCCGATGGTCTCCGTCATCGACGACGTGATGGCCCTGCTCGCCGCGGAGTCGCCGGTCCGGCGCACCCGCAGCTAGTCGACCCGGCCCCGACCGCCGACGCCGCAGCATGCTTGAACGACGCGGAGTAGCGAATGTGAGCGCTCACATGCCATGATGTGAGCGCTCACCTGATCTAGACGAGGACGTCCGATGACAGAGAATCCCGACCCGCCCCGCCCGGCCGACCCCGCCGCAGCCACCGCCGCGATCGCCGAAGGCCGCACCACGCTCGGCATCGAGCTCGGCTCCACCCGCATCAAGCTCTGCCTGATCGACGACGACTTCACCACGCTCGCGTCCGGCTCGCACGAGTGGGAGAACGAGTTCGTCGACGGCCGCTGGACCTACTCGGTCGACGCGATCCGCACGGGGCTCCAGGCCGCCTATGCCGACCTCGTCACCGAGGTGAGCGCCGACTTCGAGCTCGTCCCGACGACCTTCCGCGCCATCGGCGTCTCGGCCATGATGCACGGCTACCTCGCCTGCGACGCGGCCGGCGAGCTCCTCGTGCCGTTCCGCACCTGGCGCAACACGTCCACGGGGCCGGCCGCGAGCATCCTCACCGACGCCCTCGGCTTCGCCATCCCGCTCCGCTGGTCGATCGCGCACCTCTACCAGGCCGTGCTCGACGACGAACCGCACGTCGCCCGGATCGCCTCGCTCACCACCCTGGCCGGCTACGTCCACCGGGCGCTCACGGGCGAGAACGTCCTCGGGGTCGGCGACGCCTCGGGCATGTTCCCCATAGGCACAGGCCCGATCGGCACGGGCCCGACCAGCGCAGGCCCGACCGGCACACAGGCGAAGACCTACGACGGCGGGATGCTCGCCCGCACCCAGTCCCTCCTCGACGAGCACTCCCCCGGCCTCGACCTCGGCGCACTCCTGCCGACCGTCCTCGTCGCCGGCGACGACGCCGGTGCCCTCACCCCGGCAGGCGCGGCACTTCTCGATCCGACGGGCCACCTCGCCCCGGGCATCCCCTTCTGCCCTCCCGAAGGAGACGCCGGCACGGGCATGGTGGCGACCGCCTCGGTCGCGCCCCGGACCGGCAATGTGAGCGTGGGCACCAGCGTGTTCGCCATGGTCGTGCTGGACGGCCCCCTCGGCCGCGTGCATCCCGAGCTCGACGTCGTCACGACCCCGGCCGGCGACGCCGTCGCCATGGTCCACTGCAACAACGGTGCGAGCGAACTCGCCGCCTGGGCCCGCGTGTTCGGCCGGTTCGCCGAGGCGACGGGCACCCCCCTCGCCGCGGACGACGTTTACGCCGCCCTGTTCGCCGAAGCCCTCGCGGGTGAGGCGGATGCAGGCGGTCTCCTCTCGTACAACTACCTCTCCGGCGAACCGGTGACGGGCGTCGAGGACGGCCGCCCCCTCCTGATCCGCTCGGCGGAGAGCCGCTTCACCCTCGGCAACCTGATCCGCTCGGAGGTGTACGCCGCCTTCGCCACCCTCAGCATCGGCATGGAGACGCTCGCGGCCGAGGACGTCCGCGTCGAACAGCTCCTCGCGCACGGCGGCCCCTTCCGCACGCCGGGGGCGGCCCAGCAGTTGCTGGCCGCGGCCCTCGACGTGCCGATCGCCGTCGAGCAGACCGCGAGCGAGGGCGGAGCGTGGGGCATCGCCGTCCTCGCGGCGTACCTGGGTCGGGCGTCGGCCGTCTCACTGACGGACTTCCTCCGCGACGAGGTCTTCACCGGCGGAGCCGCCGTCGTCGTCGAGCCTTCCGCGGCCGACGTCACCGGCTTCGCCGCGTACCTCGAGCGGTTCCGCGCGGGCCTCCCCCTTCAGCGGGCGGCGGCAGCGGCCACGCCGGCCACGTCTCTCCAGGAGGTCTCCGCATGACGTCACCCCGCGCATCCCTCTCGCCCGACATCGACTCGGCGATCGCCCGCACCCGGGCCGACGTCGCAGCGCTGCACGCCGAGCTCACGCGCTACGGCCTCGTGATCTGGACGGGCGGCAACGTCTCGGGCCGCGTCCCCGGGGCCGACCTGTTCGTGATCAAGCCGAGCGGCGTGGGCTATGACGACCTCACGCCCGAGAACCAGATCCTCTGCGACCTCGACGGCAACGTCGTCGCCGGCAGCCCGGGCAGCGACAAGTCGCCCTCGTCCGACACGGCCGCGCACGCCTACGTGTACCGGCACATGCCCGAGGTCGGCGGCGTCGTCCACACGCACTCGACCTACGCCACCGCCTGGGCGGCCCGGGGCGAGAGCATCCCCTGCGTCATCACGGCGATGGCCGACGAGTTCGGCGGGCCGATCCCCGTCGGCCCCTTCGCCATCATCGGCGACGAGTCGATCGGCGAGGGGATCGTCGCCACGCTCACCGGCCATCGCTCGCGCGCGGTGCTGATGCAGAACCACGGCGTCTTCACGATCGGCCGCGACGCCCGCGACGCCGTGAAGGCCGCGGTCATGGCCGAAGACGTCGCCCGCACCGTCCACATCGCCCGCCAGCTCGGCGACCCCCTCCCCATCCCGGAAGAGAGCATCGACGCCCTCTTCGATCGCTATCAAAACGTCTACGGTCAAGCACCAGAACAGGAAATCCCCCGATGAGCACCCTCGACACCACCTTCGACTCCTACGAGGTCTGGTTCCTCACCGGCAGCCAGGGCCTCTACGGCGAAGACACGCTCCGGCAGGTGGCGGAGCAGTCGACGGAGATCGCGAGGCAGCTCGACGTCGCCCCGGGCATCCCCGTCCGCGTCGTCTGGAAGCCGGTGCTGACCGACTCCGACGCCATCCGCCGTCTGATCCTCGAGGCCAACGCCGACGACCGGGTCATCGGCGTAACGGCCTGGATGCACACGTTCAGCCCCGCCAAGATGTGGATCGCCGGCCTCGACGCGCTGCAGAAGCCGCTGCTGCACCTGCACACGCAGGCCAACGTTCGCCTGCCCTGGAGCGAGATCGACTTCGACTTCATGAACCTCAACCAGGCCGCCCACGGCGACCGCGAGTTCGGCTACATCCAGTCGCGCCTCGGCGTCGCGCGCAAGACGGTCGTCGGGCACGTGTCCGACCCCCGCGTCGTCGGCCAGGTGGGCACGTGGATGCGCGCCGCCGCCGGGTTCGCCGCGGTGCGCTCGCTCAAGTTGGCCCGCTTCGGCGACAACATGCGCAACGTCGCCGTCACCGAGGGCGACAAGACCGAGGCCGAGCTCGTCTTCGGCGTGAGCGTCAACACCTGGGGCGTGAACGATCTGACGGCCGCGGTCGACGCGGTCGACGAGAGCGCGGTGGATGCCCTGGTCGCCGTCTACGAAGAGCAGTACGACGTCGTCCCGGCCCTTCGGAAGGGCGGCGAGCGCCACCAGTCCCTCCGCGACGGCGCGGCGATCGAGCTGGGCCTCCGATCCTTCCTCGAGGAGGGCGGATTCGGTGCGTTCACCACGAACTTCGAGGACCTCGGCTCGTTGAAGCAGCTGCCCGGCCTCGCCGTCCAGCGCCTGATGGCCGAGGGCTACGGCTTCGGCGCCGAGGGCGACTGGAAGACGGCCGTGCTGGTGCGGGCGGCGAACGTGATGGGGTCCGGCCTGCCCGGCGGTGCATCCCTCATGGAGGACTACACCTACAACCTCGTGCCCGGGGCCGAGAAGATCCTCGGCGCGCACATGCTGGAGGTCTCGCCGACGCTCACCTCCGCCAAGCCCTCGCTCGAGATCCACGCCCTCGGCATCGGCGGCAAGGACGACCCGGTGCGCCTGGTCTTCACGGCCGACCCCGGGCCCGCGATCGTCGTCGCCCTGAGCGACCAGCGCGACCGGTTCCGGCTCACGGCCAACGTGGTCGACGTGGTCGTCCCGGACGCCGACCTGCCGAACCTTCCCGTCGGCCGCGCCGTCTGGGAGCCGCGGCCGTCGTTCGCCGTCTCCGCCGAGGCCTGGCTCACGGCGGGCGCCGCGCACCACACGGTGATGTCGACCGCCGTCGGCCTGGAGGCGTTCGAGGACTTCGCGCTCATGGCCGGCACCGAGCTGCTCGTCATCGACGAAAACACGCGTCTTCGCGACTTCCGGCGCGAGGTGCAGTGGAACGCGGCGTACCACCGTCTGGCCCGAGGGCTCTGACCGGTCGGGGGCGGCGCGACTCGATGCTCCGCCCCCACGCCGTCGCAACGAGGATCAGCGCGACGCCCGCCCAGCCGCCCGGGTCGAGGACGTCGTGAGCGAGGGATGCACCGACCACCGCCGCCCAGACCGGCTCGGTGCCCAGCAGCAGACTCACTCGCGTGGGCGAGGTCCGGCGGACGGCCCACATCTGCACGAAGAACGCGAAGACCGTGCAGACGACCGCGAGATAGAGGAGGAGCGCGACGTCTCTCGGAGTCAGCTGCCGCAGGTAGTCGGGGATCGACTCCCCCACGAAGGCCGACCCGACGGTGAAGACGACGGCGCAGGTCGCGAGCTGCACGGCGGTGAGGGTCGACGTGTCGAGGGGTCGGGCGGGGGCATCCCCCTCTCCTCGACTCCTTTTCGACGTCAGCCGGTGCATCACCGTGACGTGCACCGCCCGGACCACGGCCGCGCCGAGCACGAGCCCGTCGCCGAGGCTGGGCGTCGAGACGGCGCCGCCGCTGGTCAGCAGCACCGCCCCGAGCAGCGCGCCCGCCGCGGCCGCATAGAAGCGGACCGGCAGCGCCCTCCTCGTCACCGCGGCTTCGAGCAGCGGTGTGAAGACGATGGTGAGGCTGATGATCACGCCCGCGTTGGTCGCCGAGGTGTGGGCGATGCCGAAGGTCTCGAGCAGGAACACGGCCGACAGCAGTCCGCCGAGCAGGAGCCCGACGGCCCACTCGGGTCGCGTCGGCCCGCGGCGGCCTGCTCGCCTGGCGTCGGCGCGAGCGCCCCCGCCACCGTGGGCTCGACGGCCACGGCGCGACAGCGCCACGACCCCGACCATCAGCGGCGCCGCGACGAGCATCCGCACGGCCAGCAGCGCGAGCACCGAGCCGGGCCCGACGAGGTCCTTCGCGACGAGGTATGTCGTCCCCCACGAGATTGCCACGAGCAGGAGGAGACCGTCGACACGGAAGGCGAGCAGGCGAACGAGCATGCTCCGATGGTGGATGCTCGGCACACGATGGACAAGACCCGGGTTTCTCGCGTATTGCATTAGTTTCAACTAATGGAACTCGCTCACCTCCGCGCCTTGCGGGCTCTCGGCGACCGCGGCAGTATCGCCGCCGTGGCCGCCTCGCTGCGGGTCACCCCGTCGTCCGTCTCGCAGCAGATCGCGGCTCTGCAGCGCACCACGCGCATCCCCCTGACCGAGAAGGTCGGCCGTCGGACGACATTGACGGCCGCCGGACGGGCATTGGCCGATGCGGTGGCCGAGGTCGAGGTCGCGCTGGAGAAGGCGAACGAGGCGGTCGAGCGCTTTCACGAGGAGGCCACCGGCGAGGTGACGGTGGCCGCCTTCACGAGTGCGGCCCTGGCGGTGTTCGGGCCGCTGCTCGAGGCGACCGCCGGCACTGCTGTGGGAGTCTCGGTGAGCGACCACGACGTGCGGCAGGACGCGTTCCCCGGCCTCGTCCTCGACCACGACCTCGTGATCGCGCACCGGCTGCGGAACAGTGCGCCGTGGCCCGAGACGGTGGCCGTGGTTCCGCTGCTCGAGGAGCCCCTCGACGTGGCGATGCGGCCCGGGCATCCCCTCGCTCAGTTCTCGTCTCTGTCGGCCGACCGGCTGCGCGAGGCCGAGTGGGTGGCCGTGCACGACGGTTTTCCGCTGGAGGGGGCGATCGAGACCCTCTCGACGGTGGCGGGGATCGACGCCCGCGTGCGCCACCGGGTGAACGACTTCGTCGTGGCGGCGGCGGTCGTGGCGGCCACCGACTGCGTGGCGCTGATCCCGCGGCACCTCGGGGCGGACGCCCTGTCGCCCGGCGTCGTGCTGCGTCCGACCGAGGGCTTCTCGATCGCCCGGCACATCGACGTGCTCGCTCGCCCCGAGGCGTTGCACCGTCGCACCGTGCAGCGCGTGCTGTCGGAGTTGCGCCCCCTCTTCGCCCGCCCGTGACTGTCCCCGATCTGCTGATCGCAGCGCCTCACCATCAGCAGATCGGGGACAGTCACCGCACTCGCGGGGAGGCTAGAACTCCTCGTGCTCGTCGGGGTCCTGCCCCCAGATGCGGCCGCGGTCGAGAGCGGAGATGGCGGCGACCTCGTCGGACGAGAGCTCGAAGCCGCTCAGCTCGAGGTTCGCGCGGCGACGCTCGGGGCTCGACGACATCGGGATCGGCACGATCCCCTGCTGCACGTGCCAGCGCAGCACGATCTGGCCGGTGGTCACGCCGTACTTCTCCGCCGCCTCCGTGATGGGCTTCTCGTCGAGCAGGCCGGTGCCGCGACCGAGCGGGCTCCAGGCCTCGGTCACGATGCCGAGCTCGGCGTGGACCTTGCGCAGCTCCTCCTGCGTGAACATCGGGTGCAGTTCCACCTGGTTCACGGCCGGCGTGACCCCGGTCGCGTCGACGATCTTCTCGAGGTGCTCGGGGGTGAAGTTCGAGACCCCGATCGACCCGAGGACGCCCTCGTCGCGCAACTCGACCAGCGTCTTCCAGGTGTCGACGTACTTGCCTTGCTTCGGCAGCGGCCAGTGGATCAGGAAGAGGTCGATCTTCTCCAGGCCCAGGTTGGCCAGCGACAGACGCACCCCTTCGCGCGCCTCCTGGCGTCCGTGGTGCCGCCCGGCGAGCTTCGAGGTCACGACGATCTCGTCACGAGGCACGCGGGATGCCCGGACCGCGCTCCCGACCTCCTTCTCGTTCTCGTACCGGAACGCCGTGTCGATCAGCCGGTAGCCGAGGTCGAGGGCGTTCGTCACCATCTCGTCGGAGTCCTCGCCGTGGTGCGGGAAGCTGCCGAAGCCGATGGCGGGGATGCTCCGCCCGTCGTTCAGAGTGCGGCTCTCGAGTGCGGTGGCGGGCTGGATGTCGGGCATGTCTCCTCCTGAGGTCTTCGGCCGAGCCGAAGCGAATCGTCGGGCGGGCCGAAACCGAGCCCTCCCGAGACTTCACAGTAGGCAGCGGATGCCCGGTCCGTCACGTCTTCCGAGCAAATGTCCTGTCAACCGCACCTCACAGCCAGCGGCGTCGCTTGAACACGAGGTAGAGGCCTCCGCCGAACACGAGCATCAGGGCGAGCGCGAACGGATAGCCGAACTTCCACTGGAGTTCGGGCATGTTCGTGAAGTTCATCCCGTAGATCGAGGCGATGAGCGTCGGCGTGAACAGGATCGCCGCCCACGAGGAGATCTTCTTCACCTCCTCGTTCTGCTGGATCCCCTGATCGGTCTGACGCCTCGTCACGATGGTCGCGTGCACGGTCAGCGCGTTGTCGAGGATCGCGCGGAACGAACCGACCCGCTCGACGATCAGAAGCGTGTGGTCGAGCACGTCGCGGAGGCTGCGCTGCAGTTCGAGGTCGACCCCGTACTTCTCCGAGCCGCGCTGGAGCCCCTCCAGCATCTTGACCAGCGGCCCCACCGCCCGCTGGAAGTTGATGACCTCGCGCGACAGGTTGTAGATGCGCTCCGACAGCCCCGGGCCGGCGTCCATGTCGAAGAGGGTGTCCTCGATCTCGTCGATGTCGTTCTCGAGACCCGCGATGACGGGCTCGTACTCGTCCACGACCTGGTCGAGGATCGCGTAAAGGACGGACTCGGGGCCCTGGGTGAGCAGGTCGGGGGCCGCCTCCATGCGCTTGCGGACCTTCATCAGGTCGGGAGACTCCGCGTGCCGCACGGTCACGACGAAGTCCGGCCCCACGAACAGGTGGAGCTCGCCGAACTCGACGGTCTCCTCACGATCCACGTATCGCGCCGGTCGCAGCACCGCGAACAGCGTCGACCCGTAGCGCTCGAGTTTCGACCGCTGGTGGCCGAGCATCGTGTCCTCGACCGCGAGGGGATGCAGGTCGAACTCCGCGGCGACGGAGCGGATCTCCTCCGGGCTCGGCCGGTAGAGGCCGATCCACGCCATTCCGTGGTGCTCGTCCATGAGCCGGTAGGTCTCGTCGAGGCTCGTCGGGTCGTCGATGCGGTGGCCGGCGACGTAGACGCCGTTGTCGATCAGGGGCATGAAGGCAGGATGCCCGGCGGCGGTGAACTCGAGGTGACGCGATCGAGCCTCAGTGCTGATGGAACAGCGGCACGACCAGGTAGATCCCGTAGAGGACCGCAGCCCCGCCGACGCCGACGCACAGGTAGCCGAGGAGCGTGGCCCCGACCGGCCGCGACGAGAGCGTCCCCGCCGTCGCAGTCTCGCCGCCGTCGTCGGGCGAGCCGATCGAGAGGAGGCGGAGCCCGACCGAGAAGACGGTCACGATCACGACCGTCGCGACGAGGGTGACGATGCAGACCTCGGCGATCGAGGACCAGTTAACCCCGAGGAATCCGGTGGCGGGGGTGGAGGCGGCCGCGGCCGCGGCGAGAAGCGATGTGCTCATGAGGAGAGTCCTTTCACCGAGCTGATCGGGTCACGAGGCGGCGGAAGCCGAGGCGGCGACCACGGGCCGTCCCGTGGCCGTGGCCGAGTCGTCGTTGACCGTGTGCTGGCTGACCGGGTGGCGCCGGGCGAGCATCACGAAGGTGCCGCCGCCGCCGATCGCGAGGACCACGACGATTACGAGGCCGATCGGCCCCGTTCCGGCGAGCCAGGCCGCGACTCCCCCGGCCAGCGCCGCCGCGGGCAGGGTCACGATCCACCCGACCGCGATCTTGCTGACCGTGTTCCAGTGCACCGAGGCGAGCCGTTTGCCGAGACCGGCTCCGACGACGGCGCCCGAGGTGATCTGGGTCGTGGAGAGGGGGAAGCCGAGGTTCGACGAGATGAGCAGCGTGGCCGCCGAGCTGGTCTCGGCCGCGAAGCCCTGGGGCGACTCGACGTCGGTGATGTTCTTGCCGACGGTCCGCATGATCCGCCAGCCGCCCGTGTACGTGCCCGCCGCGATGGCCAGGCCGCAGATCAGGATCACCCAGAGCTGCGGACCGGTGTTCGTCGCCTGGTAGCCGCTCACGATCAGGGTCAGGGTGACGACGCCCATGGTCTTCTGTGCGTCGTTCGTGCCGTGCGCGAGCGAGACGAGGGAGGCGGACACCGTCTGCGCGTGCCGGAAGCCGCGCTTCGCGCCGTGCACCTCGGCCAGCTTCGTCACCTTGTAGGCGACGTAGGTGGCGATGAGTGCGACCGCGCCGGCGATGAACGGCGACAGGACGGCAGGCAGGACGATCTTCGACAGGACGCCGGAGAAGTCGACCGCGCTGAGTCCGGACCCGATGATCGCCGCTCCGATGAGGCCGCCGAAGAGGGCGTGGGTGGAGCTGGACGGAAGCCCCAGCCACCAGGTGCCGAGGTTCCAGAGAACCGCGCCGACCAGGCCCGCGAAGATCAGCACGGGGGTGATGTGCGGGAGCCCCTTGCCGTCCTCGGTGAGGATCCCCGACGACACGGTCTTGGCGACCTGCGTCGAGAGGAAGGCCCCGACGAGGTTGAGGACCGCCGAGATCAGCACGGCCACCCGGGGCTTGAGCGCTCCTGTGGCGACCGAGGTCGCCATGGCGTTCGCCGTGTCGTGGAACCCGTTGGTGAAATCGAAGATCAGTGCGATGGCGATGACCATCAGCACGACGATGAGAACGCTCATTCCGGATGACTCCAAGCTTCGTGGAGGCTCCGGCGTCGGTGTCGGAGCGGATGCCGCGACCGTACGCGTGGCCCGTGAACGGGGGGTGAATCATTCCAGGTGGGCGAGCAGGACCCCGGCGACCTCGTCCGGGCGGATCCGCTGGCGCGAGACCAGGGCCGTGGGATGCACGGACCCACCCCGCACGAAACGCCCCAGTGCCAGGAACGAAGCCGTGACGACCTCGTCGGCGCCGCCGTGCCCGCCCGCGTCCACGTGGCCGTGGTCGCTCGTGACGCCGATCAGCCAGTCCTCGTCGTGGGTCTCGGCTCGAGCCGCCACGGCGGCCACGATGCCGGCGAGATGCGCGTCGACCCGGCGGAGCGCTGCCGCGTACTCGGGCGAGGTGCCGCCGTACAGATGCCCGGCCTCGTCGACCTCCCCGAGGTACACGAAGCTCGCGTCGGGACCGGCGTCGCGAAGGGCGAGCCTCGAGAACGCCGCGATCTCGCCGTCGCCCGCGCGGTAGCCATACGTTTCGCCGTCCCGGATCACGAGGCGGTGCATCCCGGAACGCTGTTGATCCGATCGGGTGGCGATGACCGGGCCCGGGCCCGCGGGGTCGGCCAGAGGTGGCCAACTCACGGCGGCGAAGGTGCCCCTCGTCGGATCGGCGAAGAAGGCGCGGCTGAGGAGGTCGGCGTTCGCCGAGAGGGTGTTGCCGTGGAAGGTGTTGTCGAAGACGCCGTGCTGGGCGTGCGTCGTGCCGGTCAGGATCGACGACCAGCCGGGGCCCGACCAGGTCGGCACCTCCATCGTCATCGGGTGGAGGCTGCCGGCCTCGATCAGAGCGGCGAGCGCGGGGGCGGCACCCGGTCGGAGGGCGTCGGCGACGCGGAGGCCGTCGATGCCGACGAGGAGGAACTTGCGGCGGGTCACGCGCGGACGGTAGCACTACCGAGTGACGCGGCAGTGACGCCGGTGGCTCAGGCCTCGACGACGGCCTCCTGCGGAAGCTTCCGCAGCTTCGCTCGTCGACGGCGCCGCTCCGGCATCATCGAGCGCATCTCCTCCAGCTTGCCGAAGCAGAGCAGCCGGTCTCCCGCCTCCAACAGCACGCCGCTCCGGGGGTTCGGGATGACGGTGGCGCCGCGATGCAACGTCAGCACTGTGATGTCGCGATCCCAGAGCCCGGACTCCTTGATCGTCTTGCCGACCAGGTCGGCGTTGGAGTGCACGAGGAGCTCGGCGACCCCGTATCCGGTCGAGACGCTGAGGCGCTGCCGCACGTCGATCTCGGGGAACGCGACCTGGCTGTCGATGTAGTCGATGATCTCGCCCGCGACGTCGAGGCCGGTCGCCCGCTCGATGCCCTCGAGGCCGGGTGACGAGTTGACCTCCATGACGAGCGGGCCGTCGTTGCCCTCCAGCATGTCGACGCCGGCGACCCGGAGGCCCATGATCTGCGCCGAGCGCACGGCCGCCTCCTCGTAGGCGGCGTCGAGGGACACCTTCTCGACGGTGCCGCCGCGGTGGACGTTCGAGCGGAACTCGTCGCCGGTGGCCGTCCGGCGCATGGCCGCGACGACGCGGTCGCCGACGACGAGCGCGCGGATGTCGCGGCCTCGGCTCTCCGAGACGAAGCTCTGGATGAGCACGTTCTGCTTGGTCGACTGCAGCGTCTCGACGATCGACTCGGCGATCTTCGCTTCGGGCGCGAGGATGACGCCGATGCCCTGCGTGCCCTCGAGCAGCTTGATGACGACGGGCGCCCCGCCGACGCGCTCGATCGCCATCCGCACGTCGGCGCGACCGTTGACGAAGGCCGTGGCCGGCATGCCGATGTGGTGCCGCGAGAGGATCTGGTTCGCGCGCAGCTTGTCGCGCGAGTTGGTGATGCCGTTGGCGGTATTCGGCGTGTAGACGTCCATCTGCTCGAACTGCCGGACGACGGCGGTGCCGAAGTAGGTGATCGAGTTGCCGATGCGCGGCAGGATCGCGTCGTAGTCGGAGAGCAGACGCCCGCGGTACTGCAGATCGGGCTCGTCGCCCGAGAGGTCGATCGCGAACCGCAGAGTATTGAGCACCTTGACGGTGTGCCCGCGGTCGAGAGCGGCTGCCTGCAGTCTCTGCGTCGAGTACGCCTGCGGCGCGCGCGACAGGATGGCGAGTTTCACACTGCCAAGATAAGGGCATGGCCGACGAAACGAAGACCGCCGAGCCCTTCGTGGCCGGCTGGCGCGAATGGGCCGGGCTGCCCGGGCTCGGAGTGCCGTACATCAAGGTCAAGCTCGACACCGGCGCCCGCAGCTCGGCGCTGCACGCGTTCGACCTCGAAGAGCTCCCCGGCGACCGGGTGCGCTTCTCCGTGCATCCGTGGCAGGAGTCCGAGGCCGACGCCGTCACCGTCGAGCACGCCATCCACGACCGGCGCGTCGTCCGCAGTTCGTCCGGACACACCGAGGAGCGGATCGTCATCCTGACCGAGATCCGGCTCGCCAAGCGGACGATCCAGGCCGAGACGACCCTCAGCAACCGCACGCAGATGGGCTTCCGGATGCTGGTCGGCCGGGAAGCCCTCCGGCAGGGCTTCCTTGTCGATCCTGCGGGGTCGTTCCTCGCCGGGCGGGCGCCCCGCGAGGTCCGTCGCCGGAACCGCGGTCGGACGGCCTGACCGGCCCGGAGTCCGCCCGAGACCCCGTCAGACGATCGGGATCTCGACCGTCGGCGATGGCTCGAGACGCACGCCGCCCGCGAGCCGATCCGCGACGGTGAGCGACGTCGAACTCGGCCCGACGAGCAGCTCGCACAGCCGGAGGTCGCGCCGCAGAGCCGCCAGTCGCCGCGGGTCGCTCCCCCGCAGCTCGTCCCACTCGGCGAGCGTCATCCCCTCGGCCAGCGTCAGCCTCGTCCACGGCAGGCCCGGCCAGGAGAGCACGTCCGCGAGGCCGTGACCCGTGCGCTGGAAGGCCTCGAACCGGCCCAGCTCTCGACGGACGTCCCGGAAGACCAGGTCCTCGACGACCGACCCGCGGCGATCGACGTTCCGGGTCAGCTGCCCCAGCCAGCCGAGACGACGGTCGAGCCGGTCGGCGACGGCTTCGGAGGCGCAGGCGAATCCCACGACGCGGGCCGTCTGAGCGATGTCGCCCAGACCCCGCCATCCCTCGGTCCGCCACTGGTGCTTCCGGCTCGTCATGGGTCCGCTCCCGTCCTCGCTCGCAGTCCGCGAGCCTCTCGAGACCATTGGAGAGCAAATTGGACTGCCGGGAAAGATCCAATCCGAGGCAGGTGGATCCGAGGGCTCTCGGGGCGTGCATCCCCCGGCTTTCAGGTGTCCGACGACACCCGGTCGGACGCGGTCCGGCTCGCCTCCAGCAGCGCCGTCAACTCGTCGCGGACCCGCTCGAGCTGGTCGACCGAGACGCCGAGCCGTTCGACGATGCGCCCGGGCACCGCGAGCGCCTTCTGGCGGAGCGCCGCCCCCTCGTCGGTGAGGCGGATGTCGAGGGAGCGTTCGTCGACGGCGTTGCGCGAGCGCGTCAGGAGACCGAGCGACTCGAGGCGCTTGAGGAGCGGGCTGAGCGTGGCCGGGTCGAGGAAGAGCTGGTCGCCGAGGTCGCGGACCCGGAGCGGGCTCGCCTGCCAGAGCGCCAGCATGACCAGGTACTGCGGATGCGTGAGACCGAGGGGCTCGAGAACGGGCCGGTAGAGAGAGATGACGCTGCGGCTCGTGGCAGCGAGGGCGAAGCAGACCTGGCGGTCGAGGGCGAGGGGATCTTCCATGCACCCAATCTAGCGGGTACACTAACTGTTCGTGCGCAAAGTAAAAGCAGCGACCCCCTTCGACGACACTCCCGGCCTCGTCGGGCGGCTCAATCGGTTCCTCTACCCGATCGCCGGGCCGGCCTCCCTCGGCGCCGGGCACCCCGAAGAGCCTTACCGTGCGCCGGTCGACCCGGTCTGCCCGGTCTGCGCGAAGCCGCTCGCGGCGCACGCCATCGAGCGCGGCTCGGGGTCGAGCCGCACCTTCTTGAACTGCCCTCGCTAGCTCGAACCGCCCTCGATCGGTCGCCGCTCACTCGGAGAGCAGCGCCCGCATCGCCGCCTTGAGGGACTCGTTGCCCTGCCGGAGTCGAGCGATCTCGGATTCGAGGGATGCACGGCGGTCGTCGAGGGCGGCGGCGGTGTGCTCGGGCTCGGGAGTCGGCGCGGGTTCCGGGGTCGACGCTGGTGCGGGCTCGGGCGCAGGCTCGGCCGCCCCCTCGGAGGCGACGGCGGGCTCGACCCTGGTCCGGACCACGGGCGAGAACCGGGGGCGTGGTGCCCGGCGGGACCGCGCATCCCCCGCCGGCGTCGCCGCCTCGACCCAGCCCCGCAGGAGCCTCTCGCCCACCCCGAACTCGTCGGAGACGACACGGAACACGTTGCGGTCGCCCGGGTTGGTGAAGAGCCGTTGGACGACGCGCGCGGTGGCCGCCTCGCGGGTGGCGTCGTCGGTCTCGGTCTCGTGCGGCACGGCGCCCCTCTCCTGCGGCTCGTGGCCGCTGCTTGCGAGAACTATGGCACGTCGGCCCCTGCTCCCCGTCCCTCTCGAATTCGAGAAGGGGAGCTGGATCGGACTTGTCGACACCTGTCGAAAAGAGTAGGTTCATCTCGGTCCCACCGCTGCGACGCCAGCTCCGATGGCGCCTTCGACGACTCCCGTCGGCGGTCCCATTTCCGAGAAAGGCACTTCCATGTCCACTTCCGCACACGCAGCGGTCCTGCACGGCGTCAACTCCGACTTCGTCTTCGAAGACATCACCCTGGGCGACATCCGGCCCTCCGAGATGCTGGTCAAGATCGTCGCGACCGGCCTCTGCCACACCGACCTCGCCGTCCAGCACGGCGACCTGCCCGGCGTCTTCCCCCAGGTGCTCGGGCACGAGGGCGCCGGCATCGTCGAGCAGGTCGGCTCCAGCGTCACCGACTTCGCCGTCGGAGACCACATCGCCGTCTCGTTCGCCGCCTGCGGCCACTGCGCCAACTGCCTCGCCGGTCGCGAGGCCTACTGCCTCAAGTTCCTGCAGCTCAACATCGCGGGCACTCGCGAAGACGGCACCGGCACCATGACGGCGGCCGACGGCGGCCCGATGACCGGGTCGTTCTTCGGCCAGTCGTCGTTCGCCACCCACGCCATCGTCAGCGAGCGCAACGCCGTCAAGATCGCCGACGACATCTCGCTCGAGCTCGTCGGCCCCCTCGGCTGCGGCATCCAGACCGGCGCCGGCACCGTGCTCAACTCGCTGAACATCTCCACCGGCACGAGCATCGTCGTCTCCGGCACCGGAGCCGTCGGTCTCTCGGCGATCATGGCCGCCAAGGCCGCCGGCGCGACCACGATCATCGCCGTCGACGTGATCCAGGAACGCCTCGACTTCGCGCTCAAGCTCGGTGCGACGCACGCGATCGACGGCAAGTCCGACGACGTCGTCGAGCAGATCCAGAAGATCACCGATGGCCTCGGAGCCGCCTACGGCGTCGACACGACCGGCGTGCCCGCCGTCGTCACCAACCTCATCAACGCCACTCGATTCGGGGCGCAGATCGCCCTCGTGGGTGTGCCGAAGGCGACGGCCACGCTTCCCCTCGGGCTCGTCTCCGGCGCCGGCAAGACCCTCATCGGCGCCGTCGAGGGCGACTCGGTGCCGCAGAACTTCATCCCGCGCCTGCTCTCGATGTACCAGGCCGGCACGTTCCCGTTCGACCAGCTGATCACGACCTACCCGTTCGACCAGATCGAGAAGGCCATCGCCGACACCGCCTCGGGGGCCGCCGTCAAGGCCGTCCTCGTCATGCCGTAGCGCGTCGCCCGAATGACCGATCGCTCACAGGACCCGCGAAGTCTCCGCACCGTCGCCACGCTGCGGGCGGCGCTTCGCACGGCCCTGAGCGATCGGTCGCTCGACGAGATCAACGTCAGCGAGCTGTGTCGGATCGCGGGCGTCCGTCGCACGACGTTCTACACGCACTACCCCAGCGTCTCCGGCCTTCTGACCGAGATGCTGACCGCCGAGATCGACGAGCTGCTGGACGTCCCCGTCGGCCTCGACCAGTCGGTGTCGGAGATCTCCGCCGAGTTCCAGAAGACACTGGTCGAGGCGTTCGGTCTCGTGACGCGCGACCGGCCCCTGTTCCGCGCGGGCCTCGAGTCGTCGGTCGGCGCTCCGCTCCGACGAGCCCTGCTCCGGATGTTCGCCGACCGCCTCGAGATCGCCATCGGCGTCTGGCGGCGGTTGGGAGTCGAGGTGCCGACCGACGTCACGGTCGCGATCGCCTTCTCGGCCGGAGGCCTCTGCACCTCCGTCGAGGCGTGGGCGCTGTCGTGCGACACCGACTCGGTGGCGTGGGCCGACGCCGTCCGCGACCAGATGCCGCCGTGGTGGCCGCGGTACGCCTGAACGCACCGCGGCCCACCGGGCATCAGGCCCGCCGCACCGCGGCCCGCTTCTACTTCGCGAGGAACTCCAGCACGACGCGGTTCCACTCCTCCGGGTGGCTGACGGTGACACCGTGCGGCGCGCCCTCGACGACGTACAGCTCGGAACCGGGGATCGCCGCATGCGTCCGCGCACCCGACCCCTCGAACGGAACCGTCGCATCCCCGTCGCCGTGGATCACCAGGGTCGGCACGGTGACCTTCGTGAGGTCGTCACGGAAGTCCGTGTTGGCGAACGACGCCATCGCCTCGAGGGCGGCGAGCTTCGAGGCTTGCTTCGCGAGCCCGAGCGCCTCTTCGCGATCCGCCTCGCTGACCTTCAGCTCGCCGTCGACGGACAAGAACTGCGTGATGAAGTCGGCGTAGAAGGCGTCCTCGTCCTTCGTGAGCTGCGCGGTCATCTCGGCGGCCTGCTTCTTGGGCAGCGGGCCGTCAGGATTGTCGGAGCCTTCGAGGAGGTACGGCGGGACGGCCGAGGCGAAGACGACGCTGTGCAGTCGCTCCGTGCCGTACTTCGAGAACCAGCGCGCGACCTCACCGCCGCCCATCGAGAATCCGACGAGGGTGACGTCGTCGAGGTCGAGCTCGGTGACGATCGTGTGCAGGTCTTCGGTGAGGTGGTCGTAGTCGTACCCGGTCTTGGGCTTGTCGCTCCGACCGAAGCCGCGGCGGTCGTACGTGACGACGCGGTAGCCGGCGTCGACCAACGCGGGCACCTGCTTCTTCCAGGATTCGCCGGAGAGGGGCCAACCGTGGATGAGGACGATCGGACGACCGGACCCGCCGGTGTCGTCGACGTGCAGGTTCGTGTTCTTGAACAGACCGTGATGGGCAGTGATCTCGGGCATGGTGCTCCTTTCGGTCGCTGCATCTGCAGCGACCCCCATTCGTACCCGGATCGTCCCGAGCCCGCCCGGCCCGGGCATCCCCCGCTCTCGGATGGCGTCGTTTCGCCCTGGGTGCTCGCTTTCGCGCCGCGGCGCGAAACCACTCCCCCAAGGCGAAACCACGCCGGCGCCCACTCCGCGCGAAGCCCCGAACGCAGAGAAGCCCGCCGCGCCTTTCGGCGTGACGGGCCCCATCGGGCGCTCGGGGCTTCCAATCCCCGGGCTCCGTCTCTCGCGGCTGAGCCGTGGGAGACGTGTGGGGGCGGTGAGCCGGCGGGTGCTCCGGTGTCCCTGCTGGCTATTCCTGGATCTGGGCGGTGATGGTGGCGGTGCCGACGAGGAGCTGGCTCTTGACGGCGGTGGTGC